>CAWAKB010000001.1:7500-1009001 GCA_963782555.1 uncultured Alphaproteobacteria bacterium
TCGATGGGAGGAAATGGCCCGGCTGGCGCCGATGGTTCAGGATCTTGATCAGCCTTTTGAAGCGCGCCACCGCAATTCGGTGCGTGACGCGAAGGCCGAAGCGCCCACCGGTGAAGTTCCGCCTCAGGAAATAGTAGCGGAAGAACAGGAAGGGATACTCGATGGGCAGGCGCATCAAGATCAGCCAGCGCGGCTTCTTCAGCTCCTTGGCCTGCAGATCGGTGTACTTCTCGAGCTTGGCGCGCAAATGCTCGAGCGTGCGCCAAGAATAGTGCAGCGCGATGCCTTTCAGCTGGCCGACGGGATGATCGCCGGTGTCGACCGTGTCGTGCACGCGGCTGGTCCGGAAGCGGACTTGGCGACGATTGTAAAGGCGGACGTAGTTATGGAAATCGGCCCAAAGCCGGGGCTTCTCATGACCCGGATAAACCGTGACCTGGCGGAATTGATAGGCCGGAAACAGCGTTTCGGCCGAGCGCATCAACGTCTCAATCTCGCGCGCGAGCTCATCGGTGATGACCTCGTCGGCGTCGAGATTGAGGATCCAATCATGGCTGGCGCACTCCTCGGCATAACGCTTCTGCGGTCCAAAGCCGTCCCAGGGATGATGAAAGACCTTCGCGCCCAATGATTTGGCCTTGGTGACGGTATCGTCTGTCGAGCCTGAGTTTACGATGACGACCTCGTCGGCGATCTGAAGCGCTGCCCTGATGCAGCGTTCGATGCGGTCGCCTTCATCGTGGGTGATGATGCAGCAGCTCAAAGCCATCAGAATCGCTCTCCTAAGGCCGAGGTGGGCCAACGCTTTGCAACCGATCTCCTGAGACGGGAAACCAGCGTTTTTGGACGCGGCGGCTGGAACGGGTCGGGTGCATGGCGACCGTCGCCGATGTGATCGGCGATGCCGGGAGCGACCATGGCGATGCGCAGGCCCCGGTTCTTGCAGAAGAGGCTCAAGTCCTCCTCGGTGACGAACCGCTCGAAGGGACCGAATTGCCGCCAGAATGCGAGCCGGGCGATGGACGGATTGAAGGAGTAGGAAAACCACTTGGGATGCGCATCGAGATCCCAAACGAGATAGTCGATGCCGCCATGGCGCGTCTTGTGGGCGCTCTTGGCGTAGCGCGGGTCATAGATGCGGTGGGCGATGCAGACGACGGAAATGTCTGGCCGCGTCTCCAGGAACGCGATCACGCTGTCGAGATCGAGGCTGCGCGTGAAGTGCCAGTCGTCCTCGAGGTGCACCGCATAGGGCGTGGCAAGCGTGGCGTAGAGCTTGTCGATGGAGCGCAGCTGGCCGAGCCTCGGCACATTGAAGCGCATGTCGACGTTGGGAAACGCTTGCGCAAAGGCACTGGCGCCATCTGCGCTTTCGGAATCCTCCGCGACGATGATCTTGCCCGGCTCGAAGCAGGTGAGAAACGAGGCGACCGTCTCCTTGAGCAGATCGAAACGCCCGCAACTTGTCAGTACGGTCCTCAGCTTGGTTGGGTCGACAACTTGTGGTGACACTGGACGACCTGCCGATTGAGTGAGTCTCAATCTGAGGCCTAGGGAAGTCGGGGCGGCTGAGCCAGTTGCGCCGAGGCAAATTCCACAGCCCGCAAGCAGCTATCCACAGCGCAACGCAGACACGACGAGCGCCGGTTTTTCCTTTCGGGGGGCGGTTTCCGGCAATAGCTCCAGCCGATCCGCCCTTCTTGCGCCGCCATCGCGAACGAATGTCGTGTCCGTCCGGTTGACTTGCGCCTTCAACTCAATGTGCGCCGGGCCCCGGGGGAGAAGGCAGCTGCCGCTGCCAGGCGGCTCCAATTGCAGCTAAGCATAAGTTCTAAAAGACATTTTTGTTGACGGCATATTTCCTTTCTGGGATGAAACGGACTTACAACTATCGCGTAGTCGCAGTGCGGGACCAGGTGTGAGTCAAACGATCGTCTGCATGAAATGGGGCCGGCGCTATGGGGTCGACTATCTGAACCGGCTGGCATCCATGGTTCGGCGCAACACGTCCCGGACAACGCGCCTGATCTGCTTCACCGACGATCCTGCGGGCGCTGATCCCGATGTCGAGACCTATCCTCTCCCGATCATCAACATTCCCGAGGTCGTCGCCTGGACGCCGTGGCGAAAGCTTTCGCTGTGGCAGACCCCGCTGCTCGACCTGAAGGGGGACGTGCTGTTTTTTGACCTCGACGTCGTGCTGACAGGATCAATCGACGAGTTCTTTGACTACGAGCCTGGTCGGTTCTGTGTGGCGCAGAACTGGACGCAGCCCAACATGCGCGTCGGTAACACGTCCGTTTATCGGTTTCCGGTCGGCAAGATGAGCTACCTATTCGATGACTTTGATCGCGATCCGGATGCAATCCTCACACGCTATCGCATCGAGCAGCAGTACATTTCGAAGAATGTGAGGGATATGGCGTTCTGGCCGGAGGAGTGGTGCATGAGCTTCAAGCACTCGCTGCTACCAATGTGGCCGATGAACTTCTTCACCGCGCCGAAGCTGCCGCCGAAGACGAAGCTCGTCGCGTTTACCGGCAAGCCGGATCCCGACGAGGCGCTCGCGGGGCGTTGGCCGGTTCAAAGCCTGCGCGAGAAGCTCTACAAGCATGTCCGCCCGACGCCATGGATCGGCGAGCATTGGCGCTAGCGGCGCTAGTTCACGCCTTTGATCGTATGGGGCCTTGCGGCGGAAGCTGAGCTGGATCGTCATCACTTGGTGTCGCCAGCATCCGTTTCCATAGATCCGGTACCGAGCGCTCAATCGCCCTGAGCAGCTCGCTCGACCAACATTCCGCCCGCGGCTGGAAGTAGCTCGCGATATCGCTGTCGATATCGATGTCGCCGATCTCGTCCAGCGTGACGCGCTTGACCCTTCGCCTTGCCTCATGCGCCTTCAGCATCTGCGATAGACGCGAATCCTTGCCGACGGCGTGTTCCGGTCTCGCCGTGTAGACGCATTTGCCCGCCGCGATCGCATCGGAAATCATCGAGCGGCTCTCCTCGGTGCATAGTACGATCTCGGATGCTGCGAGATAGTCCTTCAGGATGCCGGGCGACCCATCGCAAAACCAAACCGCATGGGCGAGACCAGTTACGTCTTTGATCTCTGTCTCTGCAATTGCGCCGGTTCGGCGCGACGTCGTGAGCAGAAGACCAAGGCTCTGTTTTTTGGATAGCTGTTGCAGGCCCTGCGCAAATCGTCGCCATTCATCAGGCCGATATTTGTAGCCGGCTCCATCACCTCCGACCAGAACCGCGCATAGTCGGCGGCCAAGCTTGCGCCACTGCTCGACGAGTGGGCCCGTATAGGCGCGCACATCCCCTAACAACACGGGCGTTGGTACGATATCCAATGCAACTGTGGGACAGTGAAGCTTGGACGTATCCTGCGATGGCAAATGCATGACCAGGTCAAAATCGCCCGACGGAATGCGACGGGGGATCCCGATGTGGAGCGCGTACGAGCCGTAAAGCTGGCGCAGAAACAGCGCCGGTATTTCCCCTCTGCCCAACGTTGACACGGTGACTTGGGGTGCCTCGCGGCCCAATTGCGGTCCGGAAAAGAACAATCGATAGAGCGCTGTGACCGGCCAGCGCACGCGGCTCCAGGTAAAGATGGGTGTTTGAAGGGCGAGCCTGAACAATGGCGCAAGCCACTTGTTGCGCAAGCGCAGCCTGACAACCTCGACTCGGACCGGGGTCGCGCGAGCAAGAGCCGCAGCCACGCCCAAACATTGATTGGTTTCGCCGGGCAGCCCAGGATCGATTACCCAAACAAGCAAAGGGATACCCTTCAATGCCGCGGACCGCTTCCCGTCAGACGATAAAAGCGCAAGGCTGCTCCCTCCTCCGCACTGAACCATAATATGCCTTAAATGCCGGCCACGTCGGTGATGTCGAAGTTATCTTGCGGTTGATCTGTCAGGACCATGTTTGGCGCTTGCCATGAGGAAACGCGCGTCTCGGGACGGGCAGGTCAAGAAAGCTACATAGCCGCTCCCAGCTTGGCTCGGATTCCAAATCCCAGCAGAGCAGGTCGTCCGGCCGATCCTTGAAGTAGGTCCTGACCCCCTCATTGTGGGCATTGAAACGGCTGAGGGCAGCCGCTCTGTTCTCCGAAATCTCGAAATTCTTCTGGCCGTAGATGAAATCCAGCATGGGGCTGTGCGGTCCGTCGTGGAACCGCGACGCAGACCGGTACCACCGCTCCGGATCTCGGTCGGTGAGTATGAAGCGGGAGCCGGGGTATGCCGCGTCGAGATCCTTGAACAGCAGCGGCCAAGGGTTGTCCTCGAACGCCGAATAGTAACGGACCATGGGAAGCGCTACGGCGCGAAGCTTCTCCAATGTAATGGGCTCAGGAATGACGACGTGCTTGCCTTGCATGTTGAAGGAAAATCCCTTGTGAACGCGATAGCCCAGGGCTCTCAACGCGCGTCCGAGGGACGTCGTCCCCGTCTTGTGAAATCCGATGCCAAATATCTTCGGCCGGCCGTCGAGATCGGGGGGCAGGACCGGGTCAATCCAGGGGGGGAGGTAGGATAGAATGCGCATCAAGGTGGGAACTCTGAACCGTGGTAACCTGAGGCTTGCACGCTGGCTCGAGAACCCGGTGCAATCATTAGCGCGTGGAGATTGATAAGTTGGTTGACTTCCAGCTGTCAAATCCAGGCGGCCGGCCTAGCCGAGCTGGCCGAGGGCGAGGGCCGCCAGGCTCAGCGCGATGATCCAGAGCGCGATGCGGCCCCACCGCGTCCTCCGGGCCTCCTCGAGGGCAAGCGAGCGCACCGTCTCCTCGTCGAGCCGGAAGCCGGAGCGGGCCATCTCAGCGAGCGCTACCGCTGTCGTCTGGCCTTGGGTCAGGAGGGCCGGCAGATCGGCTAGCACCTGACCCACTGCCGACGCCCCCTCGCCAGCCTCGCGCAGTCGCCCGATGGGGCCCAGGTTCTCCTCAATCCACTGGCGCGCGATTGGCTCGGCCGCGCTCCACATGTTGAGCCCGGGGTCGAGCCCGCGGGCGACGCCCTCGACCACCACCATGGTCTTCTGCAGCAAGATCAGCTCGGGCCGGGTCTGCATGTCGAAGACCTCGGTGTAAGCGAAGAGCTGACCGAGGAGATCTGCCATGGAGATCTCCTCTGCCGTACGCCCATGGATCGGCTCGCCGATGGCACGCAGCGCCTGCGCGAAAACCTCCACGGGGTGGTGCGGCGGCACGTAGCCGGCCCAGAAATGCACTTGTGCCGCCCGCTTGTAGTCGCGGGTGATGAGACCGTAGAGAATCTCGGCAAGGAACCGGCGCTCCTTGGCGCCGAGGCGGCCCATGATTCCGAAGTCGACCGCGACGACGCGGCCCTCATAATCGACGAACAGATTGCCCTGGTGCATGTCGGCGTGAAAGAAGCCGTCGCGCATGGCGTGCTTGAGGAAGGCGCGCATCAGCGTCAGCCCCAGGGCCTTGCGGTTGAACCCGGCTGCTTCCAGCCGGGCGTGGTCCGATATGGGGATGCCGTCGATCCATTCCACGGTCAGGACGCGCCGCGCAGTGCGCCGCCAGTCGACGGTGGGGACGCGGAAGTCGGGATCGCCTTCGATGTTCTCCGCGATCTCCGAGATCGCCGCGGCTTCCAACCGCAGGTCCATTTCGATCTCAGTCGTGCGCCGCAGGGTGTCGACCACGGCAACCGGCTTGAGGCGCTGTGAGGGGGAATAGAAGCGCTCGATCTGGCGCGCGGCAAAGTAGTAGCTGTCGAGGTCGCGGCGGAAGCGGCGCTCGACGCCGGGACGCAGGATCTTGACGGCGACCTCACGTCGCCCGCGCTCGTCGATGACAACGGCCTTATGCACCTGGGCGATGGAGGCTGCGGCGACGGCCGGCCCGAACTCGGCGAAATGGTCTGCGAGCCGTCCTCCGAGCGCCTGCTCCACCGACTGGCGCGATTTGGCCATGGAGAACGGCGGCAGGTTGTCTTGCAGCTGGGCCAGATCCTGGGCGAGCTCGGGCCCGATCACGTCGGGACGCGTGGCCAGAAATTGGCCGAGCTTGATGTAGCTCGGGCCCAAGCTGGTCAGGGCGGCGGCGAGGCGCGTTTCGGGCGCCCCTTTGGCTTGAAAGGGAGCTGCAACCATGCGAATCGGCGCGGTGAGGACGCGTGCCAAACGCAGGGCAAGGGGGATGCTCGTTCCTTGCGGTACAAACCGAACGCCGTGCTGGGCAAGGACGAGGCCGGCTCTCGCGAGGCGCAGTGTGTTGGTGAGCGCTGCGGCCATGAATTGAGGAGAGGTCTCGTGGTTGGGCCCGGCAAATCCGGCTGCGCGGCAGATTGCGCGGTTGGAGGAATGGGTCAAGTGTCTCCTGCGGCGGGCCTTTCCGCGCAGGCTCATTCGCGCCGGTCGTGCGCAGCAGGATAGAAGCCGGGCCGAACTGCGTTCAACATAAACTGCGAAAAAGGGTTATGTATGTGATGTTGTTTGTTCGCGGAAACGCGCACGGAAAAAAGAGAAGCATTTTCTTAGCGTATTTCGATGGAACATTTGTTGGCTTGAGCTTCACTGTGGGGGCAGACTCGTACGGTCGGCCGGTCAGGACCGTGCCGATGTGGCGTTTTCGGCATAGGCGGAGAGTTGGCTGTGCCAGCTAGCATTTTGATTGTTGATGATCATCCGCTCTTCGTCGAAGCGCTGAAGCTCGTCATTCAGAATGCCTTCCCCGATGCTCTCGTTTCCGAGGCAACCTCCATCGATTCGGCGCGCACAACGCTCGAGAAGAGCGGCCCCTTTGATATGGTTCTGCTCGACCTGTCGATGCCGGGGACGCGCGGCCTCGACGGTCTGATTGAGCTCCGAACCCGGCATCCGAGGCTGCCGATCGTGGTCGTCTCGGCATTGGAGGATCATCGTATCATTCACGAGGTCATGAGTTGCGGAGCGGCAGGCTTCATTTCGAAATCGACGCGCGGCTCTGAGCTCGGACACGCCGTGCGGGAGGTCATGGCCGGCTCCGTCGTCCTGCCCAAAGGGTATCAGCCCCCGCAAGCGAACGGGCCGGCATCCGGCACCACCGATCTGACGGCCCGACTTGCCACTCTCACGCCGCAGCAGGTGCGCGTGCTGCATATGCTGCGCCAGGGCTTGCTCAACAAGCAGATCGCCTTCGATCTCGGCGTGGGAGAGACTACCGTCAAGGCGCACGTGTCGGAGATTCTGAGGAAGCTCAAGGTTTCCTCGCGTACGCAAGCGGTCATCGAGGCCGCGAAAATTGATTTCGATACGATCCTCGCCCAGTCCCCCAGCGACGAGCACGAGCCTCACTGAAGCCTTCTGTTGCGGCCTGGACGTTCACATCCCGTTTCTTGCGATGAGGTGGGCCATCAAGGCGCGCAATTCGGCGGGCTTGACCGGCTTCATGAGCAGCTCGCAGTCCGCCGCGCGCACCTGATCGGCGACGGCGCCGGAGTGGTCGGCGGTGATGATGATGGCGGGAAGCGTGCGATCGGCGACGGCCGCGCGCAGCTTCGTGACCGCAGTAAGGCCGCATGTGCCGCCGTCGAGGTGATAGTCGACAAGCAGGATGTCGGGTCGAATGCCGCTTTCGATCAAACCATCAAGATCGTTGAGGCCGCGCAAAAGAGTGGCGTTGCACTCCCAATGCTCAAGCAGAGACTGCATGGCCTCGAGCACGGAGCCGTCGTTGTCGATCACGATGGCCTTGGCGCCTGACAGCCCGTAGGGACGGCTATGGGTCGTCGGCACGGGCTGAGCGGCGGCATAGTAGACCGTCCCGGCAAAGGGCGCGGTGATGGAAAAACGAGTTCCGTGACCGATGCGCGAGCAAAGACCGACCGAATGGCCGAGCGCCTCGGACATGCGCTGCACGATGGAAAGGCCGAGACCGAAGCCACCGACCGTGGCGCGGTCTGCATCTGGCCCGCGCTGGAACTCCTCGAAGATCGATTTGCGCTCCGCAGGTGGTATGCCGGGGCCCGTGTCCCAGACCTCTATGCGAACGTCGGGACCGCAGCGGCGTGCGGCGAGCATGATGCCGCCGATTTGGGTGTATTGCACAGCGTTGGCGATCAGATTCTGTAAGATGCGGCGCAGCATCGGCGGATCCGACATCACGGCCAGATCGCTGTGGCGCCATTTGAAGGTGAGGCTCTTGGCCCGGGCGAGCGGCTCGATATCAACGACGAGCGAGGCGAAAAGCTCGCCCAGCGGAACGAGCCGCACGGACGGCGTGATGACGCCGGCCTCGAGCTTGGAAATGTCGAGGATGGATCTTAGGAGCTCCTCGATGGTGGTGAGCGCGTGCTCGATTCTGCCGGCGAGGCGCCGGTGCTGCTCGGAGCCGTTGTGGTCAGCGAGGGCGCCGGCCGAGAGCCGGGCGGCGTGCAGCGGCTGCAGAAGGTCGTGGCCGACGGCGGTGAAGAAACGCGTCTTGAAGCGATTGGCACGTTCGGAAGCGTCCCGCGCCTTCGTCAGCTCGTCATTGGTCCGCTCGAGCCGCGACAGCGCGGTCTTGAGCTCCTCCGTCCTGACGCGCACCTGGCCTTCGAGCATGATGGCGGTCTGGAACAGCGAGTAGGCGTTGGCCTGCTGGTCCATCGACTTTTCAACGCGCTGCATGAGCGCGGCGTTGATCTTCTTCAGCTTGGTGAGCTGGCGCTCCAAATCTTCCGGCCGCGCGCCTGCATGCAGTTGTGCGAGCAGTTGCTCAATCATCAGGTCCCCGTCGTGCGCTGGCCGAAAGCAATGCCGGTCAAGGTTTGGTTGAGGTGCATTGCATTGAACTGCTCCCCATAGGTATGAAACCCTGCGACCGAGTACTTTCGATAAAGGTCGTCCATCTGATGGCGGATCTGGCGCGTCTCGGCATCCAGGCGGCGAAGGATGCAGTCGAATCCGACGACGAGATCGATCCCCCCCATCTTCGCGTCGATGTCCTCGAGCACTCTCGCGGTCGAGCGCAGCATGTCCTGGGGACGAGCAACCGTGAGCACGAGACCCTCGTCAATGGCGCAGAAGAAGGAGAGGCTGCCGTCAGGGTTCATGTTGCGAATGGAACGGCAGTAGTAGTCGCCTCCGACCTTCACCACGAGCGGATAGGAGGCGAAGCTGAAGGGCCCGAGATCGTTGGGCAGCAGGCCGATCGCAGCCGCATACTCCCTTGAGGCCAACTCGCCGTTGAGCTCGTGCACGATACGGTTCTTCGCATCCGCGGCCGTTACGACGAGCTTGATCGGTGTCGGCTCGAAGTTCTGCGTTTTGAAAACGCAGAACGGATAGTCGCTTTCGATCATCATCAGGATCGCCGCACGCTGCGCCACGCGGCCATTGTGGATCATCGCCGTGCGCTCGAATGCGAGGCCATCACCGGCCGAGCCGCCGATGAGTTGGATGTCGTCGATCGCCCAATGGATCGCCGCGACGATGGATTCCTCGACGTTGGAAAGCCCGTCGACCAGCAGGAGCGCGAACACATTGCCCTTGTCCAATCGCTGCGGCTGCTTGGCGATCTGCGACTTCAAGCGGCGCACGGTGTCGGTCGCCCTCTCCACGCCGAAACGATCGATATCGCAGATGAGGTCGCTGTGAACGCGGAAGCCGTCGTGGGGGAAGGCGATGAGCATGACGCCGCCCTCCATCATGCCGGCCGGCCCGATCTCTCCCGCCGTCGAGCAGCCCGAAACCGGCACCCCGGGGAAGGCTTCGCTGAGCGCGTCCGCGAGCGCTTGCGGGTCGTGCTCCATGGCGAAAAAGGCAATGATATGCTGGAAATCGGCGCTGCCCAGCCTGGCCCTCAGCTCGCCGACGGCATCGCGCGTAGACGCAAGCGCACTTGCCGCGACTTCAATGCCGCAAGAGCTGCTCGACGCAAGTGCCTGGGACACGAGGCTGTTACCTCCAAGGCCGTTTGTCTTCTTCTATCAGATCCAAACCACGAGCTGGGTCAAGTTGTGCCCATTCATGCGTCTTTGACGCAATGCGAAAGGGCGCCGGACTGCTGTCACCGCCCGGGCGAGCCGTCGTGAAGGCGAGCTGTCAGCCTGAAAGCAGGGGGTCATTGGGCAGGAGCGTCCTGGAGAAGCGAACACCCGCTGACGTGCCGTTGCACCAGACCACCACGCCGGTGAAGCGGCGACCGCTCGGGAGCTCGATCAGGACGAGGCTCTTGGGCAGCAGCTGGGGTACGCGCTCGAGGCCGAAGCCGCCCTGCGATACATCCCTGACGAAGGCCTGCGCTTGCGTGCGATTGTAGGTGAGCGTGCAGGGCTGACAGATCGTGCGACGCGCGGTTCGCCGGCGCTGGGGAAGATCCGGGATGGAGATATTGCCCTGTTCGTCGAGGCAAGGTGAGCTACCGCGGGCAGCCTGCTGCAGCAGGTCGATCAGAACCTCGGAGTTGCTGGTGTATTGCGAAGGCAGATGCCCGAGATAACCATGCAGCTGCCGCACCGCGACGAGCGCGTCCTCGCACGCCCGCCGCCAGGAATTGCTCAATGGAAGCAAGTGCAGTGCCGAGGCGCGTTCCGTGCCGATATGGTTCGCGTCTGCGAAGTACTGGTCGAGCGCGATGCGTGCGGGCGCCAAGTCGTCGAAGAAGTCACTAATGACGCCGAGCGTGTCCTCATCGAGGTCCGTTTCGAGCATACCGTTCCGCAAGACGGAGATCAGAGCGGGCTCGCGCGGCACGAAGGGTTTGAGCGTAGCCTCGCTCTTGTCCGCATTCTCACGCTTGAAGGCGTTAATGGCGCTCGTGATTGTGGCCGTCAGCAACGCTGCCGAGTGCGTCTCGCACACGAACGCCTCGAGGATGGGCATGCTGGAATCGGGGAGCTCGAGGTGAGGCGGCTCCTCGTGCACCACCGGCACCGCGCTCTCCCCATGAAACCTGGAGCGGTAGGATCTGCGAAACGAATGCACAGGTGGCTCTGATCATTGTTTACCAATGCAGAAGCGTAGCAAGACAAGGGCTAATGGCGAGTTATCCGTCGCGCCCGAGATTAAGGGTATCGGGTCGTCTCGATAGGAGCCGGTTGCAGAGTTTCCGCCGTTTTCCGCGGGCCGGAACCGCACGGCCCAGCCCCTAGCGCGTCAAAACGATGAAGTCCGTGTCGTTATCCATCTCATCGCTGCGCGCGTGGTCAGAAACGATTAAGGATGCGCCGGTCCAAACCAGCTCCGACATGCGCTTGCGCGCCTCGGGGGGAATCTCGATCCGGTCGAGCGCCCCCGCGGCCGTCTCCCGACCGGATGTATCGGTCTTGGCGACCGGCAGCTCGGGTGCGTTCTTTGCGCGCTTTTGCGAGTGGCTGGGTTTGGACTGGGAGGACTCCGGTGGAATCGAGATGGCCGACCAGCTCATCGCGGAGCCGTCGGGCTCAGCCGCGACGGCAATGAAGACGTGGGTGCCGAGCGGGCGATCGGGATCACGGATGGTCACCGGCGCCTCATAGACCTCTTTCCAGTCCTGCCGGATGAAGATGCGTCCTTCCTTCTTGCTCACGAAAATCGAGACGGGTTCCCGCCTGCGATCCGCCTCCTTCAGGGTCTTTACGGCGTCTTTTCTGGCGGCGACCGCGCTCTTCCAGACCTGCACGGCGCTGAAAGCGGCGGGGGTTTTGACGGCTTCGCGGGCCTGTGCCTCCTCGAGCGCGGCGCGGGCGCCGACGAGCTTTGAGCGGGCGGCGATCTTTGCTGTCGCCAATGCAGCCTCAGCCGCCGCTTCGGCGCCGGCATCTTTGGGCGCCTCGCTCTTCTGCGGCTCGGGCGCCGGAGCATTGAGCTCGGCGATTTTGGCTTGCGCGGCTTCTAAGGCGGCTTTTGCCTTGCTTACATCATCGACCGCCTGGCGCGCTTCGGCTCCGGCCGCCTGGGCGGCTGCGAGCGCCTCTTTTTCGGCCTGCTCGGCGGCCGCTTTCTCCGCCTTGGCACGCTCTTTCAGTGCAGCAGCGTAGGCGATCGGGTTGAGGAGCTCGCTGCCCGTCCCGTCGGAAATGGCCGACGTAGCTACGCCGACGCTTGACGGCGTACCCATGCTTGCAAGCTCGAGCCGGATTTCCGGCTCGCGCGAGGCCTGCTGTGTCCCTGGCGGGGGCTGCATGGTCGGCAACGGAAGAGAGGGGTGCGAGATCTCAAACGGGATTGTGTCTTTGCGCGCCACGACCACCCGCGCGCCCATCTTCGTCATCTTCCAAAGCTGCGGCGCGAAGGAATAGGGCAGCCGGATGCACCCGTGGGACGCGGGATATCCGGGCACGACGCCAGCGTGCATGGCGACGCCCGACCAAGTGATGCGCTGCATCCAGGGCATCGGGGCGCCACTATAGATATTGGAGCGGTGCCACCTTTCCTTGCCGATGATGCTGAAGACGCCCATCGGCGTGCGGTGGCCGCTCATGCCGGTGGAGACGCGCGAGCGCGCGATGCGGCCGGTGCGATCGTAGACGGAGACGTGCTGATCGCCGATTGAAATGACGAGGTAGACGGGGCCGGACGGCGCGGCCTCTTTCTTGGTCTCGCTCTTCTTCGCAGCCGTCTCCTGCTCTGAGGACGGCTTGCTGCGCCGAACGGCGCGCCGCTTTGGACGCTTATGGTTTTGGTAGCCGAAATAGTTGCCGAAGCCCTGTTGGGCGGCAGCCGGCTGGGCAGCCCCAAAAAGGCCTGCCGTGGCGATGCCGGCCATGACTACAACGGCGGCGCATTCCGCCATCTGGCGCGCAAATGCTACGCGCTGAAGAAATCCGCGCACGATCCCTCTCGCTCCCGAATCTTGCTGTTCCCGCAACGCCATATTCTATAGCGCAAGAGTTAACATCGTGCGCGGACGATCTGGCGATCCCGCTGCAGATGCGGGCCCCGTGTTGCCTCCGCGTCTCCGCTCAAATGACCGGGAAGGGAAAACCCCCACCGGGTTTCTCCGGCAACAATAAAGGACGAGCTTCGCTGCGGCCATGCGCCCATTGCGGGCGGTGGCGTCGAGGCCCATCTGAGGTCAAGGGTTTCGCTTGCCCTCGCGCGTGAGGGTCCTCGGCCGATCCACCGGCCATCCCCCTTCCCCGGCGATGAATAAGCAACAAGAACAGCCTCATGAACCTCACTGAGCCCGGGCGGCCCGTTTCTGCGACGCGTGCCGCCGCTGCGGATCTACCGCCCCATCAGCTGTCGTACGTGGAGTTCATCGCTCTCATTGCCGCCTTGATGGCGTTGACGGCGCTGTCCATCGACATCATGCTGCCGGCGCTGCCGAGGATCGGCGCTGCCATGGGCGTCTCCGATCCCAATGACCGGCAGATCGTCATCATCAGCTATGTGCTGGGGTTTTCCGTCGGTCAGCTGGCCTACGGGCGGGTCTCGGACCGCTATGGCCGCAAGCCGGTGCTGATGCTCGGGCTCGCTGTGTTCATCGTAGGGTCGCTGGTTGCCTCCCTCTCCTCGAGCTTCCTACTCCTGCTCGGTGCGCGCACGATCCAGGGTCTGGGGGCGGCCGCGCCGCGCGTCATTGCCATCGCCATCGTGCGCGACCTCTATGCCGGACGGCAAATGGCGCGCGTGATGTCGTTCGCCATGATGGTGTTCATCATCATTCCGGTGGTTGCGCCTTCGCTGGGCCAAGGCCTGCTGGAGGTCGGAACCTGGCGGTGGATATTCGACGCGCTGCTGCTCGGCGGCCTCATCATCGCGGCGTGGGCCGGCATCCGCCTGCCGGAAACACGGAACGCGGGGGACGCCGCCAAGCCGCTGAGCCTTAGGGCCTCGCTCAAGCTCGCCCTCGAGACGCCGCAGACGGTCGGCTATGCCATCGGCGGCGGTTTCATATTCGGCTGCCTGATGGCCTACGTCAGCAGCGCCGAGCAGATATTCGTGGACGTGTTCCGGCTGGGCGCAGATTTTCCTATCGCCTTCGGTGCGATTGCTTCGCTCATGGCGCTGGCTGCCGGGACCAACGCGCATCTGGTCGAGCGTCTCGGCATGCGCCGCGTTTCGCACACCGCATTGACCGGCTTCGCGGCCGTTGCGCTGATGCTGGCGGGGGCCTCCGCTTTGGGTCTGGCCACACTGCCGGTCTTCGCCGTGGCGATGGGGGCGCTCTTCTTCCAGTTCGGTCTCATCGCTCCGAACTTCAATGCGCTGGCGATGGAGCCGCAAGGACACAACGCTGGCATGGCCTCCTCGTTCGTCGGCTTCACCACGACGGGCGCCGGCGCGGTGCTGGGCGGCATCGTCGGCCATTTCTTCGATGGCACCGTTCTGCCGCTGGCGTTGGGCTTTTCGTGCTTGAGCCTTTCGGCCTTCGTAACCGTGCTTCGTGTCGAGGGCCGAAAGGGCCTCTATCACCCGGCGCACTGAGACGGCGAGCGGCTTGGCGTTGCGCCGCCGCGCCCGGCTGCCTAAGCTGGCGACGGGCAATGGAGGAAATCTGCACCAGCAGCGATGCCGTTGCCGCCTCGCTGGGTTAGCACCCGCCATCTGCACGTTGGCAGCCGTCTGCCAGCTATAGTTAAAAAGGCAGACTGCGCATGAATTTGTTCCGTATTGCGTTTACCTCGCTCGCGCTCGGCGGGTCATTGGCTCTAGCTCTTGTTTCGCAGGGTGCCTTCGCTGCCGAGGGGATGAAGTGGAGCTTCTCCGAGTTCAACGATCCTGAAAACAAGGGGGCTCTGACGGCCCGCCTCAGCTACGGCGTTCCCGAGACCGACAACATCCAGGTGAGCGGCGTCTGCGACGGCAGGCCGAGCACGGGTGCAGCGTTCTCGAGCGTGACCTTCGGCGCCGCCAACGGCAAGCTGAAGGATGGTTCCGAGACGGAGCTGCGCTTCAGCGGTGGCGGTTTCGATCATGTCCTGAAAGGAACGATCCACCGGCCGCGCTCGGAGGAGGGCATCTCCGGCGTTCATCTGGACATCAAGCACGACGATCCGCTGTGGCAGGCGCTGCTGGAGAAGGACACGCTCGACTATCTCGTCCCCGGCTACCGGGCGAGCACGCTCGACCTCACGCACGGCAGGGACAAGATACAGTCGTTCATCGAGGCGTGCCGCGCGTACGCCAAGGCGATCCTCGGTGACGACCAGGGCGCTTCCAGCGCCGAGGCTGCGCCCCAGGGCGGGGCTACGCCCGAGAAGGAAGCCTTCGAGAGCGCCAAGGAGCTTGGGACCCCCGAGGCCTGGAACGCCTTCCTTGCGAGCTATCCGTCCGGATTCCACGCCGACCTCGCCCGCGGCTACCTCAAGAAGCTCGGCGAGAGCTCGGCCGCGCCGGACAATGGCGTAACGGGGTTCAACGTGACCTTCGTCGAATACCGCGAGGGTGCGTTCATCAAGAACGGGCCGAAAACCTGGGTCGAGCAGAAGAAGGCGGGTGGCGACGCGCTGCGCTTCAACGAGATCTTCCGCTCGAAGGACGAGGTCAAGCTGTTCGACAAATCCCGCAAAGTGCACATTTCACTGAACATTGCGGGCAAGACGATCTGGTACGCGCCCGACGGCTCTCCTCTGGAGAAGCTCTACGATATCGTCGCCACCCGCGGCGCCGATAGCCCCGCCTCACCACCGCCGCCTGCGACGCCGAAGATTGCGGCAGCTACCGACACGCCCACGCGATCGGCGGCGCACGTCTCCTGCAAGAAGCTCGGCTCGATACGGTCCAAGTACTCCGACAGGCCGACCAGGATCACCTTCGTGAACAATTCGGGCGCGTACCGCGGCATCCTCTGGATCGATTTCAAGGGCCAGCCCAAGGACTATGCGAACCTCCAGGCGGGCCAGCGGATCACCTTCGATACCTTCCAGAGCCATCCCTGGATGGTTACCGACGGTCCCGGCAACTGCCTGCAGATTGCATTGCCGCGCTCGGTTCCGAGCCTCGTCGCCATTGGTGAGGCGTCGAATCCGGCACCCGAGAAGCAGTCGGCGGAGAGGTGCCGGAGGGGCCATATCTTGATCGACGGTAAGTGCATCAGAAAGCGCGACGCAGCCACCTATTGCGGCCCCGGCTACCGGCTGCAGGCCAACAAATGCGTGCAGGGCTATCAGCCGCCCAAGCCGCAAGCGCAGCGCCCGAGCTGGCAGATCGAGGCCATCAAGAAGGGGTGCAAGCCGGGGCTTGCCTGGAGCCCGCAAGAGGGCTGCCACGAGAACGATTGATCCTGGGCAGAGGCGAGGCAGGGCATGAGCCTTTGCGGGTTTGCGACGGCAGGCGCTGCCTGGTGATGACATCGCGGATTTCGATTGCGTTGCTTGCAGGCTTGGCTGTCGTGATCGGGGCGGTCTCGTTCCTCGTTTTTGCGCCGCTTCTCGCCCTCATATCGTGCCTTCTGGGTTGGGCGATGCTGGCGATCGCTGTCTCCGATGCCGAGCGGTTCATCGTTCCCGACGTGCTTTCGCTTCCGGCTATCCCCGCGGGTCTGCTCGTCGCTCCGCTCCTGGACACCGCGCGCGCGCCCTCGGCCCTGGTGCTGGAGCATGTCGCCGCCGCCGTCCTGGGTGGAGCGGCCCTCTATGCGATCCGCCACCTCTACTACGTGCTGCGCCAACGCGACGGACTTGGTTTGGGTGACGTCAAGCTTGCAGCCGTGGCGGGTGCGTGGACCGGGCTTGCCGGCCTCGGCCACGTGCTCCTGTTGGCCTGCGTGCTCGCGATCGCGACCGTGCTCGTGACCCACGTGAGGGAGCGGCGCGCGGTCCGCGGCGCGACCGCGGTCGCCTTCGGCGTGTTCCTGGCGCCGTCGATATGGCTCGTCTGGTGCCTTGGCGCGCTGGGCGTCGATCCTGCCGCTTTGGCGTCGCTGGCTGTGCCCTATTGAGGCGCCGCTTGCAGTCCGTGGCTTATTTCACGGCCTCTACGGTCTTCTTGCCAGCGTCGTGCACGTCGACGTCCCACGGCGTCGGCCGCGGCGCCATCGACTGCATGCGCGCGCGAACCTCTTCGGCGACCCGGCTTGCGTCCTGAGGATCGCGAATGACGACCGGCTGCAGGAACACGACGAGCTCGGTCCTGGTCTTGTTGTTGGTGTTGGATCCGCCGAGGACGTCACCGATATAGGGGATCTTGCCCAAGACCGGGATGGAGCTCTTGTCGCGGTTGTGCTGCTCGCTGATGAGGCCGCCGAGCACGACCATTTGCCCGCTCTCGACCGCGATCGTGCTGCTGATGCGGCGCTGCGAGATGGTGGGCGTCAGGGTCTCGCTGGAGGTCGTACTGGTGACGGCGCTGATCTCCTGCTCGATGTCCATCGTCACCAGGCCGTTGGTATTGATGCGCGGAGTGACCTTCAGGATGACGCCCGTGTTCTTGTACTCGATCTCGTTGACCACGGGCGAATTTGAGTTCACGACACTCACGGCCGAGCGCGTTGTGATCGGCACCTCGTCGCCGACCTGAAGGGTCGCAGGCTGGTTGTGGAGGACGACGACGGAGGGCGAGGACACCACGCGGACCGAAGTTTTGGAGGCCAGCGCATCGAGAATGATGCGGGGGCTCTTCATGACCGAGCCCACGATGAAGTTCAGGCCCGGCACGTTCGGCGAAAGCTCGATCTCGTTGCCGTTGCTGAAGCCGAGCAGACCCGCATTGCCGTTGTTCTTCTCGAGGAAGAACTGCACGCCGTACTTCAGATTGTCGTTGAGCGTGACTTCGGCGAGCGTCGCGTTGATGAGCACCTGCATCGGCGGCTGGTCGATGCGACGCAGGATGCTCAAGATCTTGCGCAGGTCTCTGCCCGACGCCTTGATGAGCAGCTTGTTGTTGCGCTCGTCGGGAACGATGCGGATCTGGCTCGAGGAGTCCTGAGATCCGCCGGCGCCGCCGCCACCGGCACCCGACAGCGTCGAGGTGAGCGACAGAGGCGAGGAGCTCGACGTCGTGTGCTTGGCCGACGTTGTCGGCGCCGATGCACCGCCGCCTTCGCCCATCGATGATGATGATGATGGCGACGACGACGACGATGATGATAATGAAAATCCAGAGCTCGAGGTGTCTCGGGTGGCGGATTTCGGTTGGCGCCACCTCGGACTCCTCGGCGCCGCGCACGGCACCGCCTTGCCCGGTGAATGCCGCCATCAGGATCTCAGCGAGATCCTTGGCGCGCCCGTTCTCGACGCGATAGACGTAGTAGTTCTCTGCTTCCGAGCTTCCGCGATCGAGACGCTCCACCCAGGTCTCGATCTGCTCCAGGAACTTCGATTTCGTCGATAGGGCGAGGATGGCATTGAGGCGCGTGATTGACTGAAAGCGAACCAACCCCTTGCCGGGGCCTTCTGCCTCGAAGACCTGCTGAAGCTCCTTGATGACGTCATCGGGCGTGGAGTTCTTGAGGATATAGAGACCGGCGGACTGTCCCTTCATCCAGTCGACGTCGAACATGGAGGCGATCTCGAGCAGAGATTCGCGATGCCGCGCCGTTCCGCGAATGATGAGGAGGTTGTTGTAGACGTTGGCGCGGGGCGGGTCTTGGGCTGATGCGAGCGAGGTGAGCATGCGCGTCATGGTCTCGGCCGACACGTACCGCAAGGGGACGATCGAGATCCCATAGCCGGTGCCGACCTCCTGGCGTTCCGCCTGATAGTTGACCGACAGGATGGCATTCTGGCGGGCCTCACTCTCCGGCACGATGCGGTGCAGGTTGCCGTCGACGACCAGGGCGCCGCGGTTCATCGCCAACACGCTTTCAAGGATGGACAGGAGCTCGCTGCGCGATACCGGGCCGCCGGTGGAGACGGTCACGCGTCCCTGCACACGCGGATCGAAGACGTAGGGCACACCCAGAGTGTCCCGCAAGATGACCTTGGCGAGCTCGGACAGCTCTGCATCGTTGAAATTGAGCTCATAGCCGGCTGAGTTGTGTGTGACACCCCGGCTGGTGGGCGCCTTCCCCTTCTTCGCTCCCACCCCGTCATCACCTGGGTAGAGCTGGTTGGGCTCTCCCGGCGCCGGGCCGCTCGCGAATTCCACCCTGGAGCCAGGCTCTCCGGAAGGCCGTGGTGCGGAGAGATCTGCGTTCGACAGCTGGTCCAACAGGTCAGGCGGTGTCAGACTGCCTGAATCGTTTGGAACCGAGCATGCGGTGAGGATCGCGCAAAATAGCCCCGCTGCGAGCCTAGCGCTCCACCGACTCATGGATACGTTCCCCTTAACGCGTTTACACATCAGGAACTGCATTACTGCTTGTCGTGCGATGTTTGGCTTCGCTGCGGACTAGCCTGTCCGACGGCTCCCTCTCCCATCGCTGCGGTCGGCACGACCGCTTGTGGTCCGTATTCGGACGATCTCGCGTCCCGCCCCCACTGCGCGAGTAGGGGCGATATCTCCCAGGCCCCTCAGGCCTCTATAGCTCGCCGCCAGGAAACGATGCACAGGATTCCTTCCCCCCAGCAATGATTGAATTGGCATTGTGGCCGCAGCGTAACGTGGCCCAAAAACTCAAATTGCCAACTATGCAATAAGTGAACTGACTTGGACGAGAGTGAACTAACGCTTATGACAAAGCCCGAGTTTTGGCTGCTTACAATACTGCCGCAAAAAAATACAAGATGGTAAAGAGCTGGTCGCTTGCTTGAAAAGAGAACCTCTGCAGAGTAGGTTGAATTCAATCATCTACGGGGCATCTGGTTGGTACGACCGTGGATCTACTCGTCGCATGAACGGTAAGTATGTCGGTCGAGCCCATGGTCATGAGCTTCGAGGAGTTCCTCGTAAGTCAGGCTCTCATATCTGAGGCCGAGCTTGATAAGGTCGATAGGTTTCGCAAGGAAACCGGCGCGACCATCTATACGGCTTTGCGAAAGTCATCGGCGATGCAGTCGCGCGCCCTCGTGCGCGCCATCGCCGATTATCATGGCGTTCCCCTCGTCGAGGACGAGCAGTGGCTCGCGCATCCTGTTCCCATCAACAACCTGTCGCACGCGTTCTTGCGTGAGAACAAAGTCTTTCCCGTCGGCGAGGCCGAGGACGGAATCCTGCTGGCGATGGAGGATCCGTCCGATACCTACGCCATAAACGCGGTGCGACTGGCGCTGGAGCGGCCCATCATTCCGCGCGTTGCAGCCGCCGACGACATTCAAACCGCGATCGAGCGGTCGGCGCGCAATCGCGACGAGCCCGACATGTGGCAGGAGCCGACGCGCTCGGAAGCCACGGGAGACGATCTGGAGCACTTGCGCGACATGGCGCTCGGCGCGCCCGTCGTCCGCTACGTCAACCAGATGATCCAGGACGCGACGCATGCGCGGGCGACAGACATCCACATCGAGCCCTTCGACGGGCGCATGGCGGTGCGCATGCGGGTCGACGGGATGCTGCGCGAGATCGCGCCGCCGCCGGCGCAGATGGCGAAGGCCATCGTCTCGCGCGTCAAGATCCTGTCCGGCCTCAACATTGCCGAGCGCCGCCTGCCGCAGGACGGCCGCGCACGCATCCGTGTCAACGACCGCCGCCTCGATCTGCGCGTCGCCACCATGCCGACGATCTACGGGGAGGCGGTGGCGATCCGTCTGTTGGACAACGTGCGCCGCGTGCTCGATTTCTCCGCGCTGGGGTTCGGTCCGCGCGACGAGGAGGTCCTGCGTCGTCACCTGTCTGCACCTTACGGGCTCATCCTGGTGACGGGGCCGACGGGAAGCGGCAAGACGACGACGCTCGCCACAGCGCTTTCTCTGCTCAACCAGTCGCACCGCAAGATCCTCTCTATCGAGGATCCGATCGAGTACGAGATCGACGGCGTCAACCAGACTCAGGCCAAGCCGGCGATCGGCCTCACTTTCGCCAACGCCCTGCGCTCGTTTCTGCGCCACGACCCGGATGTGCTGATGGTGGGCGAGATGCGCGACACGGAGACGGCTAGCATCGGCATTCACGCCGCGCTCACGGGCCACCTCGTGCTGTCGACGCTGCATACCAACACCGCGTCCGGCGCCATTCCCCGCCTGCTCGACATGGGTATCGACGCCTTTCTGCTGGCCTCCTCGCTGAGGTGCGTCGTGGGTCAGCGTCTCGTGCGCGTCCTGTGTCCGCATTGCAAGAAATCGGGCCCTCCGGGCGACGAGCTCGAAATCTTCACCAGGCGCAAGCTGGCACTCAACGGCGATGCGCCGACGCAACTGTGGCACGCGGTTGGGTGCGAACGCTGCTCGGGCACCGGCTACAACGACCGCATCGTCATCTCCGAGGTTCTCGACGTCGATGACGACATCAGAAACCTGATACAGCCCAAAGCTCGCACGGCCACGATCGAGGAGGCGGCGCGCGGCAAGGGCATGGTGACCATGGTCGCCGACGGTCTCAAGAAATGTCAGGACGGCCTGACCACGACAGAAGAAGTGCGCCGGGTGGTGCTCGACGTTTAAACGGGTCCTCCAAGGGCTACGCGAGCGTCACGCGGCAAAGCATGGAATACGGGAGAACGGCACGTGGGGCATCTTCGCTTCGATTGCGGCTGCGCAAGAGGCGCCTCGGGCCGGCATTGGGGACGCCGCTGCAATGCTCTATCGCTATAGCGCCATCAGCCGCTCGGGGAGCAAGCTGACCGGCGAAATGGAAGCGCTCAGCCGCGCAATGGTGCTTGAGGATCTCCACAAGCTCGGGCACCTGCCCGTGGAGGTGACCGAAAGCAACGGCACCGCGGGCGGGCGGAGCGCGCAAAGCTCTTCCTTCTTGTCCGGCAGGCCGAGCGCCCGGCAGATCACGCTGTTCACGCGCGAGCTGGCCATGCTGCTGAAGGCCGGCCTGCCGCTCGATCAATCGCTGGGCTTTCTCGCAAAGGACGCCCGTTCCAAGCGCGTTTCCCGCGTGATCGGTCAGATCGCCGATCAGGTCAGCAACGGCAAGAGCTTCCATGAAGCGCTCGAGGCGCAGGGCCAGGTCTTTCCGCCTGTCTATGCCAACATGGTGCGCGTCGCAGAGGCGAGCGGATCGCTCGACACCGTGCTGGAGCGCATCGCCACGGGGCGCGAGAAGGCCCAGAAGCTCCAGAGCAAGGCGATCTCCGAGATCATTTACCCATGCATGCTGATCGTGATGGCGATCGCCGCCGTGACCATCATGCTCACGTTCGTCGTGCCGCGTTTCAAGGAGATGATCGTAAACGCCGGCACGCACGCGCCAGAGCAGGCACGCATGGTGATCGCTGCCTCCGACTGGCTGCTCGCCAACGGCCAGCTTCTGGCCATTTCTCTGCTGCTCGCGGTCGTTGCCATCGTCGCCGGCTGGCAGCAGGGACTGGGGCGTCAGCAGATCGAGTGGCTCATGCTGCGTCTGCCGCTCATCGGCACCATGATCCGCCTCAATCTCACGATCCGCTTCTGCCGCACGCTGGGCATGCTGCTGGAGAACGGCGTGGAGCTTCCCGCGGCCATGAAGCTCGTCCGCGACGTCATCGGCAACAAGTATGCCGCCGGTGTGCTCGACCAGGCCTACGACGCGCTGCGCAAGGGGCGCAGCTTTCTGGAGCCGTTGTCCCAGTCAGGTCTGTTCCCGGGCGTCGTCATCAACATGCTGCGCGTCGGCGAGGAGACCGGCAGCCTGACGGCATCCTTCTTTCATATGGCCGACATGTTTGAGGAAAAGCTTGAGACGGCCGTGCAGAGGACGTTCACGATCCTCGAGCCCGTCATCATTCTCCTCGTGAGCGTGTTCATCGCGGGAATAATCATTTCGATCTTGGGCGCCGTAATCAGCATCAATGACCTGGCAGTCTGAGCCATGGGGAAACGCACATGATGGAGGGTGGTGAGATGATGGCTTCTATTTTCCGCGCTTTACGCCGCACCGCCGGTGCCGGCAAGGGCGCGCAGGACCGTCGCGGTGAGGCGGGCTTCACGCTGGTCGAGCTGCTCGTCGTGATGGTGATCCTGGTGCTGCTCGCGAGCCTCGTGGCGCCGCGCGTCATCGGATATCTGGGCAGCTCGCGCACGAAGACGGCCAAGGTGCAGATCGAGAGCCTCTCGACCTCGCTCGAGCTCTACAAGCTCGACACCGGCAGCTATCCCGACGAGCGCGAAGGCTTGGCCGCGCTCGTCTCGCGTCCGTCCGACGTCAAGAACTGGAACGGCCCCTACCTCAAGAAGGACCGCGTTCCGCCCGATCCGTGGGGGAATCCCTACCACTACCGCTACCCCGGCCAGCGCGGCGCCTTCGACATCTTTTCGCTCGGCGCCGACAACCAGGAGGGAGGCGATGGCGAGAATCAGGACGTGGCAAGCTGGCTGTAGCTCCGGGAGGGCCCCATGCAACGCAGGGTTCACGCTGTTCGAGCTGCTTGTTGTCATGGTCATCATGGGCATGGCGATCGTCGCCGTGTCCTCCCTCTACCGGTCGCCTTCGGCCGGCGTGCAGTTGAAGGCTGCGACGCAACTTACAGCCTCCCGTCTGCGCGATCTGCGCGCGGCCGCGCTGACAACGGGGGGCGAGCGCAGCGCCACCATCGACGTCAATGCGCGTGTGATCCGCTTCGGCGACGGTCACCCGCCACTGCAACTCGCCCGCTCGATCTCTCTTGCGGTGACGGGGGCGGAGAGCGAAAGGCGCGCAAAGGGCATGGCCGGCGTCCGCTTCTTTCCCAATGGCAGCTCCACCGGCGCCACCATCCAGCTTCGCTCCGAAAGGCAAGCTTATGAGATTCGCATCAATTGGCTTACGGGCAGGGTCTCGTCGTCCGCGCTCAACTGACGGCCGGCGCGACACGGGTGCGGCGGGGTTCACGCTCTTGGAGACGCTGACCGCGCTGACCATTCTCGCCATCTCGTTCGTGAGCTTGTTTGACGCCCACATGCGGGCGCTGCGCGCGGCAGGCGCTGCCGACTCCTATGCCGAGGCGCGCCTTCTCGGCCAGACGCTGCTCAGCGACACCGTGAGCGGCTGGAAGAGCGCGCTGACCTCGCGCAGCGGCCGCGAGGGCCGCTTCAACTGGTCGATCTCGGTGGGCCCGGTGACCGCGCCCTGGGCCGAGATCAAGTCCAAGGCGAACTGGCGTCTCAACCACGTCCGCGTGACCGTCGCCTGGGACCAGAACCGCACCGTCGTGCTCGATACGCTCAAGCTTGGCCGAACCCATGAATAGCGTCACGTCCGAGTCACGCCCTCCTACTCGTGAGGACGGCTTCACGATCATCGAGCTGTTGGTGAGCCTGACCATACTGGGCGTGACCTTGGGGCTGCTCGCGGGCGGTCTCAGCGTGCTTTCGCACAGCTGGGAGGCCCACGCGGAGCGCATTGAGACGCTCGACATGGTGTCGCGCGCCGCCGACATCCTGCGCCGCGACGTCTCAGGTTTGCAGCGCGTCGTCGCCGTGAGGAGGGAAAGCCCGCGCTATCTGTTCAAGGGCACGCAGGACAACCTCTCGTTCGTCACGCTGGAGCCACCCTACCCGAGCGCCGCGGGGCCCTATTACGTCAGCTACTCTGTGATCCCGAACGGGCCGAATGTTGATCTGATCCGCGCCCGCGCCCGTTATCAGCGGGGGCTTATGGCATTTCCGGGAGCGACGCCTGCCAACCGGGTGCCGCTGCTGCAAGGCCCCTATCGCTATGTTTTCGATTATGCCGACAAGTCGTCGGGCACAGGCGTGTGGCGCAATTCATGGCCCTACTCGACCCGCTTGCCCGATCTGATCCGGTTGCAAATCGTCAACGCGAAGGGCAAGACCCCGGTCGCTCCGCCGCTGGTCGTCGCGGTGCGGGCGGACGCGGAGCTGAGCTGCCTCGCCGAGAAAGCCAAGGTGTGCAGCGCCAAGTCCGGAGGCGAGCTCAAGGGGCGGCAAGGCGAGTCGGATGTCGACAACCTCAAGAGCAAGTACAAGAAATGATGGGAACCGGCAAAGGATCGGATGTGGCGCACGCACCGGCGGACACGCGGGAGCGCGGCTTGGCGCTGCTCATCGTCTTGTGGATCATCGTGGCGGCGGCGCTCCTCGTTTCCGCCTTCAACGCAACGGTGCGCAGCGGCGTATCGTTCGTTGGTTCGGAGGTGCAGCTGACGCAAACGCAGGCGCTGCTCGATGCCGGCGCCGAGATCGCTGCCGGACGCCTGATCGACGATGAGGAGGCCCGGCGCTGGCCGCCCGATGGCAGCCTGCACAGGGTCTCGTTCGCGGGCGCTAATCTCGCCATCGGCATCAGCGACACAAGCGGGCGCATCGACATCAACAAAGCCGACAAAAAGCTTCTAATGGGCCTTCTGCGCCAGTTCGCAGGTTCCGAGGCGAAGGCTGGGCGGGTGCGCGACCTGATCTTGCTGGCGCGCGGAAAGGCCCCCGGCGCGAAGGAAAAATCAGAATCGCAAGGGGGCGCCAATGCCGATGACGATTTCGGCCAAAAGCGCCAAGAGCGAGGTGCCCGCATTCATGGATATCGCCCAGCTCCGCGACTTGCCGGGCATGACGGCACAGCTCTACAGGGCGATCGCCCCCTTTATCACGGTTTACTCTGGCGA
The DNA here is from genome assembly GCA_963782555.1 of uncultured Alphaproteobacteria bacterium. Classification (GTDB taxonomy): domain Bacteria; phylum Pseudomonadota; class Alphaproteobacteria; order Rhizobiales; family Hyphomicrobiaceae; genus Hyphomicrobium_A. The sequence continues at coordinate 32,930 of CAWAKB010000001.1, forward strand.
CGGCCGCATCAATCCGCGCGCTGCACCCGACGAGGTGCTCGCGTCCATACCGGGGTTGACGCGGGGCGACATCGAGAAGCTGCGCGCATCGGCGAAGGCGCCGCCCGACGAGAACGACCCGACGCTATTGGATATCATGCAGCGCGTCGGTGCTTATCTCACCAACAAGCCGGGCCCTGGCTACCTCATTACGGTGCAAGTCCTGAGGCCCGGCGCCGAGCGTGCCGCGAGCGCCGTCTACGTTGTGGCCCCGGGCATCGACGGCGATGCGCCCTACCGGCTCATCGCCAAACGGCCCGACGCTTCGGTGCAACCGAGCGGGGCGAGCTAGGTGTGGATCGTGAAGTGACGGAGAACGCGAGCACGAGCCCCATTGGACGTTTTTACGCTTGGTGGCTCAAAGAGCTTGCCAGAGCCGTGACCCCGCGTCGCGCCGGCACCAATGCGTGGCGCACGCTCGTGCGGCATACGACGGAAGGGCTGGAGATTTCCACCCGATCGGGCACCTCGATCAAGCCACTCGGCACGCTGCCATCCGACGCGGCGCCCAATCAGGTCGCGGCCATAAAGAAGCTCGTGTCGCAAAAAGCCGCGACCGGCGCCGAGCAGGTGCTGCTTCGGGTGTCGCCCAGCGACATCGTCGAGCGCACGATCCAGATCCCCAAGGCCGCTAGCGACGTGATCGAGCCGGTTCTCCAGAACCAGATGGAGCGGATCGTTCCCTGGTCGCCGGACGATACGCGCTACGGCTACCGGATTGTCGGGACCAACGAGGCCTCGGCCGAGCAGCTTGACATCCAAATTGTCGCCACCACAAAAAGCGTGCTGGACGGCGCGCTACGGCGTGCCGAGAGCGTTGGGCTCAATCCGTACGCCATCGACTTTGCACCCGACGCGTCTTCGGACGCGGCATCGATCGAGCTCGCCTCGCTGACACCCGATCCGCTGAAAAGAACGGCCAAAGCGCTACAGGCCGGTCTCGCCGTTATCCTTGTCCTCTGCGTCGCGATCGGCGCGTTCGGGCTTTATCTCATGTGGAATTGGCAGGTCGAAAGCGACGACCTGGAGGCGCGGATCACGACTGCCAGCTCCCGCGTCGAGGAGGTGAAGCGGCTGAACGACGAGAACACCGAGCTGCGCCAGCAGCGCGAGCGCTTGGTCCGGCGCAAAAGGGAAGAGCCGGCGGTGATGGTGCTGATCGAGGCCCTGAGCCGCGCGCTCCCCGACACGGCCTATCTCAGCGAATTGGAGATCCACGGCCGCGATACCCGGATCGTCGGCAAATCGGACGATCCCACCGCGCTCATCACCATGCTCGAGGACACGCCCCAGTTCGAGGACGTGCATTTCTCCGCTGCCACCACGCGCGAGGAGGGTGAGACGGCAGGGACATTCTCCATCATCAGCCGTGCCCAAGGCGGCCCCACCTTAGAGAAGAAAAAGCCATGACGGTGCGTTCGCAATCTTTGTCGGCGCTGCTCGCCGCCGGTGCCCTGGTGGCGGGGTTGGCGCTGTTGGGGCTCCTGACCGCCCTGCCGTTCGTACGCTTGAACGCGTTGGAGCAGACGATCGCCGACAGCCAGGCGGAGCTTCTCAATCTGCGCAAGGAGATTGCCAGAGAGGGAGAGCTCAGAAAGGAGAACAACGAGCTCGCGGCCTCTGGCAAGGACGCCAAGCTGCTGCTGCTCGAAGGCGAGACGACGGGAATTGCCGGAGCCAACCTACAAAAGCTGGTGAGCGGTCTGGTGCTGGCGCATGGCGGGGAGGCGACCAGCTTCCAGATCCTGCCGCCAAAGGAGGACGGCAATCTGATGCGCATCCCCATGAGCTTGTCGATCAGCGTCGGCATCGACGGGTTGCGCGACATTGTTCACGGACTGGAGACGGGCACTCCCCTGATCTTCATCGACGACATATCGGTGCGCGCGCAGCAGGATGATTTCCGGGCGATCGATCCGCATTACCTGGGCCCCCTCGATGTGACGTTGCAGGTGAGTGGATTCGCTTACAAGAAAGAGGCTTCCTGAGCCGTGCTTAAGAATCGCCCATTGCTGCTGGTCCTGGTTTGCCTAGCCCTCGGGGTCCTGGTCTACATCGACAATCGTCGCGGTGCCAAGCCGGACAATGACGAGCCGTCGGCGCAAACCCGCGAGCCCGCACGCGCCGCCGCCGATGCTGCAGCGCCGACGTCCGACGCAGACAGCCCCGCCTCGCGATTGGTCCACCTGCAACTCACCAATCCGCTGTCCAGCTTCGACAAAGCAACTCTCAAAGACTGGGTCGAACGGCCGTTGTTTGCTCCGACCCGGAAGCGTCCCGCGGTCGTTGCGTCAGCTGCCCCCCAGACCGCGGGGCCGTTCAAGCCCAAGCGGCCACCGCCGAGCTACGACCTGCTCGGCATCTTGCGCGACGGCTCCCACGCGATTGCGCTTCTGCGCAAGAAGGGCGAAGGGACGAGCTTCCGCGTCGAGGTTGGCGACATGATCGGCGGATGGCGGGTTGCGCGCATGGAGCCTGAGTCGGTTGTGCTCGAGCGCGAGGACGGGACCTCGCAGACCGTGGCGCTCTCGCGCGAGTAGCGCTGCCTCGGGGCTATTCGATATTGCCGCCGGTCAGGGCCTGCATCAGCCTGTCGTTGGAGACTCCGCTTGCGTGCCCGCGACTTGAGTGGGATGGCGCGGCACCATATTTTGCGTCGAGGATCATAACCTTGGCGATGCCGCTAGGGTTATCGGTAGACCGCACGATCATGTGGTTCCAATTGCGCAAGAGCCGCTCGATTACGCTTTGCAGGCTGCCGGTCATGGTCGCAGACAAGGCCTCGCCGCGCTTGGCATTCTTCAGTCCGAGAACCTCGAACCCGTAGCGCTTGCGCAGGTCCTCGAGGACGGCGTCGACCGTCGCATCCTTGATCGTGACGGTGATGCTTTGCGCCGGGCTGTCACCGCTAACGGTTATGGCGGCGGCCTGAAGCGGCATGGGCAGCATCAAGCAGCCGATGACGAATGCTGTGCAGCCCAATCGTGTCATGGCCTCGGGCTCCCGTTAGATGCGCTCACTGTCGGCGATATGAGCGTCATTTTGTTGACTAGCTAAGTCACTTTGATCTTGCAGATTTTCCCCCGACTTGACAAGCGCGGCACGGGCCTCGCCGCTCGTTGAAACAAGACGAGCGACGTTGCCGTGTGGAGTGCGCGGCCTGCGGCTAGTAGCAGCCGCTGCGGATCATGCAGCGGGTGTACCTCCAATTGTCCTCGCCGAAAGCCTCATAGCTCCAGCGCTGGAAGCCTTGGCCCAGAAGGAAGACGCAACGTTTCTGCTTGCGCAGGCACCCCTCGTAGTCGCGGCAAATCCCTTCATGCCGGTGATACCGGTAGACGCCGGCGACGGGATCCCAGCCGAACAGCTTGCGGCAGTGGAAGCCATGCACCTTGTTGACGATGGATGCGCCTTCGGCACTGCTGCCGATGCTCTGCGCTCCGGCCAGTGAGACGGCCAGACTGCGCTCTGCGAGCGGGCCGGCGAGACACATCGCGACCGCGAAGGCCGCGACAAGACGAGTTACTACTCTACGCAACACACTCCCCCCGTACCAAAGGCCGCACGGACTGCATAATGCCGCCCGGCGGTGGCCAATGCCATAGGAAGTCCAATATCATAGGAATGTGTAGGCGCGGATGCGGCAGCCGGGCAACGGCCGGCCTTAGGCATGGATAAAGGGCTCCGGCGCGCTGCACTGCAGCGTGATCGGTTGCGAAATGCGCCCTGTCGGACAGACAACCTGAACCCTGGGACCCATCCCGCATTTCTATCTGCCCTACGGCTGACATCAAAATAATTCTTCAATTCGACGCCCGTGCGCGCCCGCTCGAAATAGTTCAGCGTGATGAACTATTTTGCATGCCGTTTTGACATCGTTTCTCAAAGAAACGATGGCGTGCTCGCAAGGATTACAACTGTAAGTCGCGAAACGTTTTTCATGCGGTCGCCGCTTTTTTTGATGACACATCTTCCAATATGGATAACAATTATTCTTGGCAATTGATGAACTCAAATGTGCGGCAAGAGAACCGCGCCAAGGGGGAGACATATGCCCAAAGAGGGAACGTCCACCACCGCCGATGTCGATGAAAATCTGGAGCTGAGGGTTTGGGACACGCAGTACTGCGCCCCGAGCAAGGCCTTTACCTTCTTTCGTGAGGGTGTGTGCAGCAACTTCATGCCCTGGTCGCCGGAGCACAAGTCCGAGAAGGCGTTTGACGCACGAATCGAGGGTCGAGCCTTCGAAAAAGGCTCGGCGGCGCGCGTGGTTATGACGCCGGTCGTTGCGCATCGAACTAAGCAAAATGTCGCCGCGTCGCCGCTCGATGGCATCTACGCCAACTTTGTTGTGTCCGGCGAGTGCTGGGTCGAGCAGGCAGGACGTACCAGCGTGGCCAGACGGGGCGATCTGATCGTCTACCACACGGATATTCCGTGCAAGCTGACGGAGAGGGGTGACCTTTTCTACGAGGACGTGGCGTTCCTGTTCCCCAGGAGCTGTTTCTCCCTCAGCGATAAGGAAGCGGGGTTGTTGCGTAATATTGTTCTAACGCAAAACCGGATGCTCAATCCTCTCTCGAGCTGTCTGGCATTTTTGGCAGAGAACATGGCCACCGAGTCAAAAGAGGGGTTGAATGCGGTTTTTGACGCCTGCGTCTCGTTGTTGCCGGTAGCGGCCGGGTGCTATGAGCTCCCGGAAAATGACGCCTCCTTCAGTGCACCCGCAAGCTATCTGCTGCGTGAGATCATGGAATTCGTAAATCGCAACATTTCCAGCGTGGATCTCACGCCCGGGCGTGCGGCCGAGCACTTCGGCATTTCGGCGCGCTACGTGCACAAGTTGTTTGCCGTGAGCAGCACGACGTTCAGCGCCTATGTCGTTGCCAAGCGCCTGCAGCACATTCGCAGCGATCTGCTGTCGCCCGCCTGCCGCAATCAGCCGATCTCCAACCTGGCCTACCGCTGGGGCTTCAACGATCTCTCAAGCTTCAATCGTGCCTTTAAGAGCCGTTTCGGCTGCAGTCCGAGCCGCTTCCGCGCCCAGTTTGGGCATTGAGCGGCGGCCGGCCGGCTCGAACTTTGGGCGCTGCCGAGCGTTCCGGAGAGCAGAGCGCGCCGCGGGATTGCCGCGGCGCGCTCGCTTTGGGCTCAATGATGATTGAACGAGAAGCGCCAGGGGTGGCGCCGGGGCTTGCGCCTTTCACGTGAGATCGTCGAAGCCCAGGCGCTAAAGCCGCGGACCCAAATTATCGCGACACGGCGCTCGCGGCTGGCGCGGACGTGTCCTCGGCGAGGAAGGAGCGGTTCACCCACCCGCTCACGCTCCCGTACCTGATGGGGCACCAGTCCGCGCGGCATGGTCCGACAATTTTCACGCCGCGGCCTTCCGGTGGCAGCTCGCCGACTGGAGGGTAGAGCTCCGAAGGTCCGCTTCGCACATTGAGCATGTCGTCGTCTTCCACGCCCGCGACCCGGAAAGACGCCAGGATCACCGGGGACGACGCATACGCAGTGGCGATCTCGGTCGGATGACGAGGACTGGGGTTACGGGGGCCGGCCGCCTTCTGCGGAGGGGCAGGCGTCGTTCGCGGAGCCGACGGTATTTTCTCCGCGGATTCGGCCGAGCGCTCGGCACTGATCGCCCGACGCTCGAAGGCGTCGAGCACATGTCTTGGCTCGTCGGCCGGCCGCGTGGCGATCATGGCATCGAAGGCCGCCTCAGCGAAGCGTATGTAGCGGCCCTCGCTGGGCGTACTCGCGGGCTCGGCGTCCCGCTTTGTGGGCGCCGCCGGTGCGATGTCCGCAAGTTCTAGCGTTTTGGCTTCGGGGGGACGCGGCGGAGCCTCCGCTACCACAGACGGCGCCGGCTCGACGATGGTTCCTGTTCCGCTACGGTCATCCGCTCCGCGCCAATAGATGCGAGCGCCGTCCTGGCGCAGGCTGACGCAGCGGGTCTTTGCCTCGAACCATCGGAACCACTTGACGCAAAGCTGGTCGTTCGCAACCCACCAGCGGCCGCGATCGTGGTCCGCGCCGAGGACGGAGGCGAGCACCCCCGCCTTGCCCGAGACGAGACCATCCTTGGAGAAGCGGACGGGAATGACAGTGCCGGCAGGCGTGTCCATCTCGACCAAGGCGCCCGTGAGCATCGCCTTAATGGCTTCATTCGATAACCGCGCCGGCTCGGCGGTGGCCGCAGTCGCGGCGGCCAGGCAACATGTCGTGGTAAGTAGCCGGAGCAGCATGCGAACGTCCCCTCACGCCCCTATTGGTTAGGGTGTCTATGACACCTATAGGTGCGGCAGGAGTTTGGCAGGAAAACGGACGGCGGTGCCGAATCCATGGGCCCGAACCCGGCATGATGGTGGTTTTTTCGAGATGTCGCGGCACCAGGCCCGGAGCGCCCGAGAGCCTGCCGCATCTGGGGGAAGACCCTCGCCGTTTCCCGAGCTGCGGGTCATGCGGTCACGGGCACGGTGGCAGAGAAATTCACTGCGCCTAGTGTTGTGCTGTCAAATACCATTGCGCGCGTGCGCGCGCGGTCATGAGCGGACTGCAGGGACGCAAACAGCATGTCCTGCAGTTCTGCGTTTTTGTTCACGCCCTGCTCAAGGGGTGCACTCGGTGCCTAGCCAAGATGTCGCAGGCGGCTGAGAATGCCTCCCAACGAACGACCAACAAGCGGTCCGGAAGGCGAGGGGTCTTCTATTGTGAAGTTCCCCAATCCGAGAACGCGGGGAGGCAGCATCGGCAAACAATCAGCCCATGAACGGCGGGTCGGCCTGCAAGCGCGTGTGCGCGTACCGACGCCCGTTTTGAATTAGCAGGAAGGATGAGGGGCCTTAGGTCCATCGGACCGCGCAATTCGTTTTGCGCGGGAGGGTGGCTGTGCACTTCGGCAATAGCGCGTGCATTGCCCGCTCATCGAAAAAACCAGGGAGAGTAGGCGATGACAAAAAAGAAAACGGACCAAGCGCAATCGAGCGATAAGACCGTCAAGCAGAGCGACAAGCCCAGCACGTTCGGCATCCTCGATGTGTCACGCCGCAGCTTCCTCAGTGGTGCCGCGGTTGGATCGATCACGGCTGCCGGGCTCGGCTTTAACATGATGGGTGGTGTTGAAGCGCAGGCGCATGGCAATGGTCATGACGATCCTCATGGACATACCCCTCCCAAGCGGGGTCATGGCTCGCACGACCGCGTGCTGCTCAAAGGCGGCATCGTGCTCTCGCTCGATCCGAACGTCGGCGATTTCGAGAAGGCGGACGTGCTGGTCGAGGGCAAGAAAATCGTCGCAGTCCAACCGAATATCCATGCCAATGCTCGGGTGGTGGATTGCACGGGCCTGATCGTCATGCCCGGCTTCATCACGACCCACCATCACCAGTACGAGACCGTGCAGCGCGCCATCATCGCGGATGGTTACATCACCTTTGGGCAGGATCCCGGCCAGCCGGAAATGCCGCCTGCCGTATGGCCCTACGAGGATTACAGATCGGTGGTGCAGGCCATCTGGACCACGGGCAGTTTTGCCGGATGGGATTTGGGAGGCCCGCCCCAGCATCCGGAGGATTGCTATATCTCCGAGCTGGTCGCCTCTCTGGCGGAAATCACGCAGGGCATAACCTGTGCGACGGACACCTCGCAAGCGTCGCACACGCCCGAGCACACAGACGCCATGATCAAGGGCCTGATGGATTCGGGCGCGCGCGCGCTTTACGACTACAGCGGCGGCGCAAGCCGAACCACAACACCGGACACGTCGAAGTACGAATTCCCAGGTGCCATTGGTGACGAGACGTTCGGTGTCGGCCGCTTGAGAAAAGAGTTCTTCAGCTCCGACGATCAGCTGGTCACATTGGGTTGCGCTGGAAATCAGAACGCGGTCGTGAACGCCAAGACGGGCGCGACGGAGAGCTACTCAGGGTGGGAGCTCGCCGCGAGCTTCGGTTGCTGGATCAATAACCACAACGTCGGCACTCCTTCGACGATTACCGGGAACAATGACCAAGGCCGGCCCAACGCAGACCAGCTCAGCAATCCTCAGATCGGTCCGAAGCTTACGCTGGTTCACTGCGTCCGCTGGCAGGACAACGAGATATCTCAAATCGGCGCCAATAAAACGGGCTATCCCCATCCTGCAACATCGGCAGCTTGGGAGATTGCTCATGACAAGGGCGTTCACGTCTCGATCGCTTGTCCGCTCGAGCTGCAGATGCGGCACGGTATGTCGCCGCTGCAGATGGCGCTCAACTACGGCATCATGCCGAGCTTGAGCCCAGACGTGGACACCAACCAGTCCTCAGACCCGTTCACCCTGATGCGGGGTGCGTTCAATACGCAACGCGGACTGGCCAACGACTTGGCTTTCGATCTCAGCGATCCCGGCCGCCTCGTTGCGCCGCAGACGCTCACGACCCGGCAGGTGCTCGAGATGGCCACGATTGCCGGCGCGGCAGGAAGCGGTCTGCTCGACAAGGTCGGCACGCTGACGCCGGGCAAGGAGGCCGACATCATCTTCCTCGAGACGAGGAGCATCGATATCGCGCCGATGAACAACGCGCCGGGCGCCGTCGTGACGTTGATGGATACCAGCCACGTTCGCCACGTGATGATCGCGGGCGAGTTCAAATACTGGAACTACGAGCTCGTCGGCTGGAACGTCGACAAGCTCGTCAGGGACATCACGAAAGCGCGCGACAAGATGCTTGAGAGGATCCGCGCGGTTCCGATGCCCATGCCGGGCAACAACACGCCGATCAATCCCTACACGCCGGCATTCCTGACGTCGTGCTGCTATGTGGGACAGAACACACTGGCGCCGAACTACACCCTGCGGCCATAGCCGGCGGCGTCTGTTCGTCCCGGCTCGCCGGGGCGTGACGAAACAGTAGCAAGACTGGCAGCGATCCGGGGGTAGCTCCGTCGGATCGTTGCCGTCTGCGTTCCATATCGTTGGTGAGCCACGGGTGCGTAATGATCCATTCCGATCGCATCGCCGATAGCCCTGCAAGCGAGCCGGACGCCAAGTCTCCGCCGGTGCAAGCTGGCGTTGGCCCCGAGCAGGCGCGCAACTCCTACCTCGACCAGGCCAAGCGAGGTCAGGCGCTCTTGGAGCGCGGTGAGGTGAGCCGCGCCGAAGGGGTTTTTCGGGCGACACTGGCGGGGCTCGGGGACGAGCCCAGCTATGAGCGCGCCGTGATCATGGAGCGTCTCGGGCGATGCCTGCTGGCGGGCGGCTCTGCAATGCACGCCGCCGGCATGTTTCAGCAGGCAATGGAGGTCACCGAGAGCATTCCCCTCACCGTCGGCGTGAAGGCGCTGCAAAGCGTGCTGCAGTCGGCGCTGGGCGATGCGCTGGACGCGATCGGACACTTGGATGAAGCGCAAAAGGCTTACGAAGCCGCCGTGGCCGTGGCCGTGGAGCTGAAGGACCGGCGGGCCGAAGGCGTCGACCGCGACCACCTCGGGGGTTTGGCCTTGCGGCAAGGCCGGATCGACGAGGCACGGGCGCATTACGAAGCGGCTCTTCGGCTCTTTCAGCAGCTTGGCGAGCGCATGGCTCAAGCCGTCGCCAGGCATCATCTGGGCGATGTTTCCGCAGCAGACGAGAAATGGACGTCGGCCGAGGCGCACTTCCTGGAAGCAGCACGCATTCGAGAGAGCTGCGAGGACTGGGGTGGCGCGGCGCAATCGTGGTCTCGCGTGGCCGCTGCAAGCGAGAAGGCCGGCAAGCTCGAGGCAGCGGACGCTTGGTATCGAAAGGCCATCGAGGTGAGCGGTCAGACCCGCAACCCGCTTCTGATCCGTCGGCATCTGGTTGAGCTGGCGCGCTTTCTACAAGACCGACCGGGCCGTCTTGCGGAAGCGAGGCAGGTCGTCGACGCGGCTTTGGCCTCCTTGACGCTCGAGACCTATGCCCCGGACGTCTGGACGCTCTATGCCATCGCCGCCAACATCGCCGAGAAGCAAGCGGCAGCCACCGCCGACGAGACGGTACGGGCCCCCCTGCAGGTGCAGGCGGCTAACTTTCGCAAGATCCAACAGTATGGTCCGCGCCTCCATGCGACCCTGATCAAGCTCGGAGGCGAGCCCGGCTATGCCCGTGCCGTGATCCTCGAGCGGCTGGGGCGATGCTTCCTCATGGGAGGCCGGCCGGCGCTGGCAGCAGCCTTTCTGGGAAGCGCGCTGGGATTGGCCGAACAGCTCGCGCCGAGCGGCGATGCGCGAACTTTGCGGGGGCTGGTGCAGTCCGAGCTCGGCGATGCAATGCGCGGGGCCGGCCATCCCGACGAGGCCCGCAAAGCGTATGAGGCGGCGCTGCAGATTGCCGAGGAGGCAGGCGATCTGCGCGCCCAAGGCGTTAATCTGGATCACCTCGATGCCTTGACGCAGGCCGAGGGAGCACCGGATGGCGCGCAGGAGCGCTATCTGGCGGCGCTTCAGCGTTTCAACCAATCGAAAGACGCAACGCGCAAGCCGGCCTCTGACGCGGAATTCGACGTCAGGCTCTACGACGAGCGCATCACCGACTGCGCCTTCGATACCGACCTGCTCGTCGACATCGGCCGCGCCTTCAACATCTCGCGCTGGAGCGAGACGTCGGAGCTTCTCGCCGACGATCTGCGCCCGATGCTGCGGCCCTGCACCCGCACGTACCTCGATGAGGACGGCGCGGTGCGGTTCTGCCTGGCGCTGGAGGAGCCCGAGCTCGAGCGCCACGCCGATTGCGTGGTCATGCGCAAGACCAATCGCGAGGTGGCCGTCTCGGGCAACGCGGCCGCCGTCTGGCGGCTGATGCGCGCGGTGGATGGGGCGCGCACGGTCAAGGAGGTTTTGGCTGAGCTTGCGGCCGAGGAGCGCCATACCTCGGCGCAGCTGCTGGCCGACCTGGCGGCGGTCGGCGTCATCGACGCGTCGGGACGACCCATTGGACGCTTTGTCCATGCGGCCACCAAGAAGGGGGTGGTGCTGGGCGGCGGCCTCGCCGGCGACGACGTGCTGAGGCTAGCGACCGATGGTAACTACCGGACCTACGCCGAGGCCGCGCATGTCGCCTTGGGGGACGCCGTACCGGAAAAGCTTCGCCAATTCCACGGGCTGACGCGCGCACGCCGGTCTCGCCGTGACTACGCCGGTGTGCCCATCAAGCGGGAGGACTTCGCGGCGCTGCTCCACACCGCCTGCGGCGTGACCGACACGATGCCGTGGGAGGGCCGCGAGCTGAAGCTGCGCGCCTATCCCTCCAGCGGCGCCCTTTATGCCGTTGAGATCTATCCGGTGGTGCTGTGTGTCGATGGCCTGGATCCCGGGGTCTACCACTACGTACCGGGCGAGAGCACGCTCGAAGCGGTGAGGCCGGACGCGGGGCAAGACGCCATCGTTGCCGCGGCGCTCCCCGTGGAACGGCAGATGGTATCGGGGGCGGCGGTAATGATCTGCCTCGTCGGCGAGTTCCGGCGTCACGAGCGCAAGTATGGCGAGGGCGGCTATCGGATGATGGTGGCGGAGGCCGGCCACATCTCCCAGAACCTCGTCTTGGCGGCCACGGCTCTCGGTCTTGCCGCGCGCCCCTTCGGCGGCGTCTTCGATCGGCTCATGAACCGCGCGCTCGGACTGGAGGAGGCCGAGGAGCAGTTTCTGCTCTCCGTGCTCGTCGGACACGCAGGGGGCGCTGAGGCGCCTCACACACAGAGGAGCAGAGCCAGAGATCAGGCATGAGGATGGAGTACGAGAACGGGATCTTGCGCGTCGAGAATGCGCAAGGGCTCCGCTGGCAGCTCAATAACGTCGAGAAGCCGCGCCTCAACTTCGTGTACGACGCCTTGTCCGTCACCCAGGAGCGCGCCTTGCGCCGCGTTGGAGCTAGCGTGCATGCGCTCACCGAGAGCGAGATCGAGGAGGTTGCAGCCTTTGTTGGACAGCAAGTGCCGCCGCCCTCGGCAACGCCGCAGGCACAGCTCGTGGCTGATCTCAAGCTCTTCTCCTATGGGCTCATCAACTCGGTCGTGACCCAGCTCAAGTACGACAATCTCCTCGACGTCCAGATCACCGGCCGCGCCAACTCGACGGATCTCTATGCCGAGGAAGCACGGCGCGTGCTCGCGTACGTCGATGCCGTCTGGAACGCCTTCCACGGGCTTGCGGTCCAGATCGAGGACACACCCGAGGCGGACCTGAAGAGCCTCAAAGACTACGCCAACACCTTGCCGATGGCGCCGCCGCCCAAGCACTTCCTCAACGGCGCGCATCCAGGCGGTCCGGTTCCGGGCAAGCCCGTCAAGGCGGCGCCTGCCGTGCAAGCCGCGGCCCCCCCGTCCGTTGCGGCAGACGCAGACGATGCTCCCGTGCGCATCGAGACGGCGACGGCGGAGACGGCGGACTTCGCCAACATCGTCGACCGGGCGCTCATCTTCGACAACGTCTTCTCCGGCACTCAGCTGCAAATCTTGGAGCAGTGGGCGCTGCAGACGCCGCACTGGATGCTCACCAACTCGACCTACAACGAGAAAGGCGAGGCGATGCATCGCATCTGGGGCGCTTCCTATATCGAAGCGTGGCGGCGCAACGGCTGGACCGGTCTGCCGCCTGTGCTCTATTCGGCAGTCGCCACGCTCTTTCGCAAGCTCGACGTGACGATCACGACACCGGAGTACATCGGCCTCAACGGCCAGTCGCATGGGCAGGACGCATCCATGCACGCCGACTGCGAGCTCGATTCGCCCGACGACCTGTCGATCCTCGTCTACCTCGGCGAGGACACGAGCGGGGATCTGCTCCTCTACGACAAGGCCGACCGCACGCGTCTGCTGCACAGCATCGCGTACCGCCCCAACCGTGTCATTGCCTTCGACGGATCTATCCCGCACCAGGCTTTGGCGCCGACCGACGATAAGTTTCGCATGTCGGTGATCATCCGCGGGAAATACGTCTGCGGGTTCGTCCTAGGCGGCGAGAGCGCACGCGCCTCCAACGGGAGCTGAGCAATGTCGGACGAAAGCATGAACCCGATGGCCGACATGGCCAGAAACGGCCAGGTCGAGAACGTCTTTCCGACGCCGATCTTCTGGCACGTGCTCAAGGATTGCGATGGCTTGAACGCGGATCTGCGCCAACTGATCCTGGAGAAGGAGTGCAACGCCGCCTCGTCGAGGAAGAGCAATATGGGCGGCTGGCAGTCGGCGCCCGATTTCTTTGAGTGGCAGGCACCGGCGGTGGCGGCTTTGGAACGCTACGTGCGATGCGCGCTCGACGTGGCAACCGTCCGTGCGACGGCGCCCAACTTCTTCCGGGCGAAATTCGATCTCTTCGGCTGGGCCGTGGTCAATCGCCGTGGGCACTACAACACCGTGCACGTGCATCCCATGGCGACATGGTCGGGCGTCTACTACGTCGATCCAGGCGATGAGGGCGCCGAGCCCGCCGAAGGCAATTTGGAGTTTGCCCATCCCGTCGCGGCGGCAACGATGACCTTCTTTCCCAACGTGCTGCCGTCGGCGCGCCTGGTGCGGCCGCAGGCAAGCCTGATGATCCTGTTTCCCAGCTATCTTCTGCATAGCGTGCGCATGTACCGGGGCGAGCGGCCGCGCATCTGCGTACCCTTCAATGCGCACCTGAAGCAGACGGATACGTCATGCGAAGGCGGCCAAGCCGCTGGGCGCTAGTCGTTTCCGCTTTTGAAACGGCGCACATAGTTCGGCGGCGCGGTTTCGCCGCCCCAGTTGCGGTATTGGGTCGGCGTGCAGCCATAGCGGCTCTTGAAAGCGCGATTGAAGCTTGAAAGGTCGTTGAAGCCCCAGCGGAATGCCACAAGCGAGATCGGCTGTTGGCGCGACGCTGGCGAGGTCAAATCCTTGCAGACATAATCCAAGCGCCTGGCCGTCGTGTACGACCGAAAGGTCATGCCGCAACCGATAAATAGCTTATGCACATAACGGACGGAGATCCCGAATTGCCGGGCGACGTGATGCGGCGTCAGATCGGTATTTGCAATGTTCTGATCGATGTGGCCCAAAATGCCCCGCAGCACGAGATTGATATTTCCGTGACTCACGTCTGCGTCGCCATCGAAGCATCCGGCTTCGATAGGCAGCAGTGACCGCACCGCCTGGTAAAGCGCGGAGATCTCGTCTTTCGACGCCGACGGCATCAGGTTCGCCATCAGGATCAAGCACTTCGAGAGTGGGGTCCGGTCTTGCTTCAAAAGGGTATTGCTAAGACGGCAGTCCATCTTGGTGGCGCCGGTGAGCTCCGACTTCGGAACGGTGATGACGAGCGCATGGAACGCGCTCCGTCCCATCCACGTCTTGGCGGGCTGGGCGCTGTCGAAGAGGAGGGTATCTCCGGCCTGCGCAACCGTGCTGCTCTCACCTTGCTCGCATTTGAGCTGACCCGACAAGACCCGCACTAGGTAGCAGCATTCGATCGGAGAATTGGCGACGTCGTGCGCGGTTCTTACCGAGGCGTGGGGGGTGCAACGATGACTAGAAACGGAACCGTTTCCAATCCGCGCCGTCTCGATCCGCGCCTGGAAGGCGCCGTCGCAATTGCGCTCCGCTGACCAAGGCATGTAGACCTTGGATATGGTTTCACCATAGAGGGCGAAGGCTTCGCGGGGAGGCACGCAATGCGTGTCCCACACGGCAAGAAGGCTGGTTGACTCGGTGCGGCGCTGGGAAATCGCATTGCCGCCGATCATGACCTCCCCCATCACGCCTTTTGTATCGTTTTATGTCTGACGGTCGGTGCCGGAACCGAAGTTAATCGCAAATCATGTAGGCAGAAATACGAAAGACGTATTGATCCAAGTCCGACCTACAATGTGTCTGGCCTATGGTTGTGGCCCCGCCGAGAATATCGAAATAGAGCGATGGCAAGAAAGCCGATCGCGAGAATGCCCAATCCTAATTCTGCATGGATAATGTTGCGCTGGCTGAGCATAGGCTTGCGCGCGCAGCGGTGTTGTCAGCGTGGTCATCAAGGGCCGTCGCTGGCGCGTTTGCAATGGACATCGGCGCCCACTGAGATCTGAAAGGTAGTGGGGAGCGAAATCCAGGCGGACATCTGCGGCAACCATCTGTGGCGGGTGAGACCGCCACAGATGGTAAAACGCCGCGGACCAGGCAGGGGAGCCCAGGTCCGCGACGATGACCGCGGCGCCGAAGACGGGATTGACGCCGCAAGACCTTAGGCCTAGGCGGCTGCCTTGGCAGCGCCCGCCGGGACCGATGCGATCGTCTTCAGGATCTGCGAGGCGATCTGGTATGGGTCGCCCTGCGAGTTGGGACGGCGATCCTCCAGGTAGCCCTTGTAGTCGTTCTTGACGAACGAGTGCGGCACGCGGACCGAGGCCCCGCGATCGGCCAAGCCGTAGCTGAACTTGTTCCACGGCGCCGTCTCGTGCTTGCCGGTCAGACGCTTATCGTTGTCCGGGCCGTAGACGTTGATGTGGTCCATCAGGTTCTTCTCGAAGGCAGCCATCAGGGCCTCGAAATAGGCCTTGCCGCCGACTTCACGCATATAGGCGGTGGAGAAGTTGGCGTGCATCCCTGATCCGTTCCAGTCGGTGTCACCGAGCGGCTTGCAGTGGAACTCGATGTCCACGCCGTACTTCTCGGTGAGGCGGAGCAGCAGGTAGCGGGCCATCCACATCTCGTCGGCGGCCTTCTTCGAGCCCTTGCCGAAGATCTGGAATTCCCACTGGCCCTTCGCCACCTCGGCGTTGATGCCTTCGTGGTTGATGCCTGCGGCAAGGCACTGATCGAGGTGCTCGTCGACCATCTGGCGCGCGACGTCGCCGACCTGATTGTAGCCGACGCCGGTGTAGTACTTGCCCTGCGGCTCGGGATAGCCGGCCGCGGGGAAGCCGAGCGGGCGCCCGTCCTTATAGAAGAAGTACTCCTGCTCGAAGCCGAACCAAGCGCCTTCATCATCGAGAATGGTTGCGCGCTTGTTGGAGGGATGCGGGGTGCCGTCAGGATTTATGACCTCGCACATCACCAGCACGCCGTTGGTGCGTGAAGGATCCGGATAGCAGGCGACGGGCTTCAGGATGCAATCGGAGTTCGAGCCCTCCGCCTGCATGGTCGAGCTTCCGTCAAATCCCCAAAGAGGCAGCTGCTCCAGATCCGGAAACGCGCTGAACTCCTTGATTTGCGTCTTACCGCGCAGGTTCGGGACCGGCGTATATCCATCAAGCCAGATATACTCGAGCTTGTACTTCGTCATTGGCGCGTCTCTCCTACGTTGATGACGGTGTGAATTCTGTAGACTTCAACAAGGGACGCGCGGCCGCCCGAAGTGCTGGGCGGCGCCGGATGATGGCGTTGAAAGGGTGTGATTTCCGGGCTCGGCGCGCATGCGATGAAGCTCGATCGGAGACACCGCACGCGGCGCCCTCCTCCCCATAGATCGGCACAGAACCAATGCGGGGATGGGGGCGTTGTGACTGGACCGGTGTCGGCTGAACGAGCTCGCCATCGGTGGCAATGCTAGCGAATTATGCAATTCTCAGCATGCCTATATTATAAGCAGTTTTTGATTTCGATTTAGGCATGGGTGACACGTGCGAAACATGCAATAAACACGGCCCCGTTTTATACTTTCGGGGTGATTCAAATGGAGAGAAGAGAAAGCGAGATGCGCAATGACCAAGCAGCAAGAGCAACGTCCGACGGCTAAGATCTACGTGTTTCCGACGAGGCCACACATGGCTTCGGGTAACCATCGCCAAGCGCACGCACAACAGCAGGCCGCGCAGCTTCCTCCCGTCGTGTGCGGCGGCAGCTGGTATCACCAGGCGGCCATCGAGGAAGAGGTCGAGGACGCCGTCAGCCGACTTCCCTATCGGAAGCACTGATTACAAGAATGCGTAGATCCGATTTCAGTATCGCGTTTCGATTGAATGATCGCGCGGAGATCGTCCGGCCTGGTATTGCCGACGAGTTCGCGCGCCGCCGGGGGCACTCGCTCCGGTCGTAAGCGCGCCGACGCTTGCGCGCCATCTTCAAGCTCCGAAAATCGACCAGCCCAGTCTTTTGGTCAGCTGCTCGAGCGCAATCCTGCCCAGATGCGAGTTGCCCGAGGCGTCAAGGCCCGGTGACCAGACGGCAATTGAGGCTTTGCCGGGCGCAATCGCCAGAATGCCGCCGCCGACTCCGCTCTTGCCCGGTAGCCCGACGCGGTAGGCGAACTCGCCCGAGCCGTCGTAGTGGCCGCAGGTCAGCATCACCGCATTGATGCGCCGCGCACGCTCGGGCGGAACCACAGCCAGGCCGGTCGAGGGATTGCGCCCGTACTGCGCCAGAAAGCGGCCGGCCATGGCGAGCTGGCGGCACGACATGGCGATGGCGCAGTGGTGGAAGTAGACGCCGAGCGTGAAGTCCACCGGATTTTCAAGGACGCCGAAAGACTTCATGTAATTGGCGAGCGCGATGTTGCGAAAGCCTGTCGCTTTCTCCGACGCCGCGACCGCCTCATCGATCATGATCGAATGATCGCCGGCGAGAAACTGCATGAACCGCAAGATCTCTCCCAACGCCTCGCGTGGCTGATGCCCTGACAGGATGAGGTCGGTGACCGCTATGGCGCCTGCATTGATGAAGGGGTTGCGCGGGATGCCTTGCTCGTACTCGAGCTGGACGATGGAGTTGAAGCGGCTGCCCGAGGGCTCGCGGCCGACCCGCGACCACAACCTGTCGCCGACCTTGCCGAGCGCGGCCGTGAGCGTGAACACCTTGGAGATGCTTTGGATCGAGAAGGGCGCGTCGCTGTCGCCTCCGGCGGCGACATTGCCCTCCGTGTCGACGACGACCATGCCGAATGCGCCGGGGTCGACGCGGGCCAGCTGGGGAATGTAGCTCGCGACTATTCCCCGGTCAGGCCTTCGGTGCATCTCGTCGGCGATTTCGCTCACGACACGCGCAAGATCAGACACGGGGCCTCCTGTTCCGATTACAAATCGGCCTATGTGCGATTGTACGCGCTCTTGGAAGAGCGACTTTGGATGGACCATACCCGCAGTTGCTTGGCGCGTCCGCGACACTTCGGCGTCGTCTCGTCGCAACCGTCATGCATCAAATTGGGGCGCGTGGCGAAAGCCAACTCCAACTCTTCGCGGTGCTCAAATATCACGGGGCATGCTAAGAAGGCCGCAAAGCTCTTGGTGGTTCGAGCATCCATCAAAGCGTGGTGGTGCCGCTGAGAGAGGGGATCGGAGTGAAGACGCTCGTCGTGACGGCCGACGACTTCGGACTGTCGGTGCCCGTAAATGAGGCCGTCGAGGAGGGATCCCGGCGCGGAATTCTCACGGCGGCCAGCCTCATGGTAGGGGCGCCAGCTTGGGAGGATGCGGTGAGGCGTGCCCGCGCCTTGCCGTCTCTTGGCGTCGGGCTGCATCTGACCCTGGTTGAGAGTCATCCAGTCCTTCCTCCGGATCGAATCCCGGGCCTTGTCGGTCCCGACGGACGCTTCCCCAATGATCCTGTGCGTTTCGGCATTGCGCTCTTCTTCTCGTCTGCGCTGCGCCGCCAGGCCGTCGATGAAATAAAGGCGCAATTCGCTCGTTTTCGGGAGACGGGCTTGCCGCTCGACCACGTCAACGGTCACCAGCATTTCCACATGCACCCGGTTGTGGTGGACGCCATTGCGCAGATTGCCCCTTCCTTTGGGTTTCCTCCGGTCCGCGTCCCCGTCGAGCCGTTCCGCCAGTCCTATGCCGCGATGGGCGATCGCCCGCTCGGGCGCCTCGGCTCCTGGCTCTTCTATTTTGCCCTGACAAGGGCGATGCGCCGAAAGCTGGCGGCAGCCCGCCTGCCTCGGAACGACCAGGTCTTCGGCGTGAACGATAGCGGCGCCATGATCGAAGCCCGGGTGCTCCGGTGTCTCGACCATGTTCCTGATGGCGTGACGGAGCTCTATTGCCATCCAGCCACCCGACGGTGGCAGGGCATCGATAACCTTCCAGCCGACTACCAGGCGATTGAGGAGTTCGACGCGCTCGTTAGCCCTGCGGTGAGGGCAAAGGTCGAGGGCCTGAAGCTGCGCCCCATGCCGTTCCGCTCCGCCGTCGAAAGCAGGACGGCCCCGCCCTAATGGTCCTCGGAACGCGCAGTCTTTACCCTATAGCGGCACGGTCTTGTTCCTGCGGCATTCGCTGAGCCTTATTGTCCGTCTATGCCGATCCTAGTCCTCTCCACCATTCAGATCGTCGGGGTCCTCGCCGGAGCCGGGGCCCTGGCCTACCTTGCATTGGCGTTGCGCTCCGTCGGGCGGTTCAAAGAGCGGCCGGCGAGGGTTGGCGGGTGGCAGCCTCCGGTTTCCGTCCTGAAGCCGGTGCACGGGAATGCGCCATATCTCTATGAGTGTCTTCGCTCGTTCTGTGTGCAGGACTGGCCCGGCTACGAGGTCATCTTCGGTGCGCACAGTGAGGATGACCCGGCGGTGGCGGTCGTGCGGGCTCTGATTGCGGAATTTCCCGACCGCGATCTGCGCCTTGTCATCGATGGCGCGCTCGCTGGCCCTAATCGTAAGGCCGCCAACCTCGCCAACATCTATCGAAGCACGCGCCACGACATTATCGTTCTGTCCGACGCCGACGTGCGCGTCGATCCCGATTGCCTCGCCAGCATGGCTGCCCCCTTCGCCGAGCCTTCGGTCGGCGCCGTGGCATCGATCTACAAAGGTTGGGCCGTCGGCGGGGCGGCTGCCAGGTTCGGCGCGCTTTATATCAACGATTGGTTCGTGCCTTCCGCGGTCGTGGACGTCGATCTACGCGGCATCGACTTCGTGTTTGGAGCGTTGAGCGCCGTACGACGCCAGCCGCTCGAGGCCATCGGTGGCTTTGAGCATTTGGCCCAGTGCCTGGCCGAGGATTTCTCGATGGGACGCCTCGTCAGCCGCAACGGGTGGCAGGTCGTTCTCTCCCCGTACGCGTGCGATACCGTCGTCGCCGAGCGCAGCTTTTGGGACATGTTCCGCCACGAGGTGCGCTGGCAGCGCTCGGAGCGCGCCTGCCGCCCGCTCGACCAGTTCATGTCGGTTGTCACCTGGCCTTTGCCGCTGCTGGCCCTGCTGCTGCTGCCGCAGCCGAGCATCCTCGGGCTCGGCATCATCGGATCAGAGATTGCCCTGCGCATCCTTTTGCATTTTCAGGTGCGCCGCAGCTTTCGCATCACTGGGCCTGCCGAGCCGTGGCTTGTCCCGCTACGCGATTGCGTGTGTTTTTTTGCATGGGCGGGCGGCCTCTTGGGCAACAACGTGTACTGGGGCAAGGAGGCTTTCAGCATCAAGGCCTATCGCAAGCTGATGGCTGCCGAAGCAAATGCTGCGGGACGAACGAGCGCTGAGATCAGATCATTGGATGAGGCACGGTGAAGCTAGGACTGACTTTCGCAGCCTTGGTCGGCATCGGGCTCGGCATATGGCTCATTCTCCACTTCGGGCTCGATCAGGTCGGCGCGGCGTTCCTCAGCGCTGGCTGGCAGGGCATGCTGGCGATCTCGGCCGTCTATTTCGCTTCGCTCGCCCTGTGCGCCTTTGCGTGGCGGGCGCTACTCGTGAAGGCGCCTCCCAATGCCTCGCTCTTCTTTTTGTGGGCGCGCTGGCTGCGCGACAGCACCGCCAATCTGCTCGCCGTGGTGCCGGCGGCGGGTGAGGTCGTCGCCGTACGCGAGCTCATGCTGCACGGCGTGCCACTGGGAACGGCCGCGGCAACGACAGTCGTCGATCTGACCATGGAGCTGGCAAGTCAGCTGCTGTTCACCTTGCTCGGCGTGACGATCCTGATTGCCGAACGGCCGGGCGATGCTACCGGCTGGCAACTCGCCGCCGGATTAGCAATTTGCGCTGCCGGCATCGCGGGCTTCTTCGTCGCGCAGCACAGGGGCCTTTTTCGCGTCCTCGAGACATTGCCCGATCGGCTGGGTTGGATGAGCGCCTGGGGCAGCGCATCTGAGACCGTGGGCATACATGCCGGAATCAAGGAGATTTACCGCCATGGTCGGCGCGTCTCGGCCAACTTCGCCCTTCATCTCGCCGGCTGGCTTACCGGCGCGGGCGAGACCTGGGTCGGCCTATGGTTCATGGGCCATCCTGTGAGCGTCGCCGATGCCCTGGTCATCGAGAGCATGGTCTATGCCCTACGCACCGCGGCGTTCATCGTGCCTTGGGGGGCCGGCGTGCAGGAGGGCGGTTTCATTGTTGCCGGCGCGCTTTTCGGATTGTCTCCGCAGCTTGCCCTCGGCCTGTCGCTATTGAGGCGCGCCAGAGAAATCATCACCGGCGTGCCAAGTCTCATCATTTGGCAGGGGCTGGAACCGTGGCGGCTGTGGAGAAATCGCGGCCGCTCGTCCCCAACGCTTTGACGAAGACGCCCGTGCGGCTTCAGCGGAGCCCCATCTCACCGACCACGCGCACTGGCGCACGGTTGTTGCTGAGCGCGGCGAGCACAGTGGCAACGATGCCCGGCGCATTGAGCCCCGCAATCTCGTACATGTGCTCGGGCTTATCCTGATCGATGAAGCGATCGGGCAGCACCAGGGTGCGCACCTTGAGGCCGCGGTCCAAGAGGCCGCTCTGGGCCAGGAACTGCAAGACGTGGCTGCCGAAGCCGCCCACCGAGCCCTCCTCCACCGTCACCAGAACCTCGTGGTTTTGCGCCAGGCGGCGGATCAGGTCCTCGTCCAAGGGCTTGGCGAAGCGCGCGTCCGCCACCGTCGCCGAAAGACCGAAGCCGGCCAGCTGCTCGGCGGCTTTGAGAGATTCCTGCAGGCGCGTGCCGAGCGACAAAAGCGCCACCGCCGTGCCTTCGCGCAAGATGCGCCCCTTGCCGATCTCGAGCGCAATGCCTTCCTCTGGCAGCTCCACGCCGACGCCCTCGCCGCGCGGATAGCGCACCGCCGAGGGGCGGTCGTCGATTAGTGCCGCCGTTGCCACCATGTGCTTCAATTCGGCCTCGTCGGCCGGCGCCATGATGACGAAGCCCGGCAGGCAACCGAGGTAGGCGAGATCGAAGGCGCCGGCATGGGTCGGGCCGTCGGCGCCGACGAAGCCGGCCCGGTCGAGCGCGAAGCGCACCGGCAGGCGCTGGATGGCAATGTCGTGCACGACCTGGTCGTAGGCGCGCTGCAGGAACGTGGAGTAGATCGCCGCGAACGGCTTCAGACCCTCCGAGGCGAGGCCGCCGGCGAAGGTGACCGCGTGCTGCTCGGCGATGCCGACGTCGAAGGTGCGCTCGGGAAATTCCTTGCCGAAGAGATCGAGCCCGGTGCCGTCCGGCATCGCAGCGGTGATGGCGACGATCTTGTCGTCCTTCTTCGCCTCGGCGATGAGGCTCTCGGCAAACACGCGCGTGTAGCTCGGCGCGTTGGGCTTTGGCTTCACCTGGGCGCCGGTGACGACGTTGAACTTGGCGACGCCGTGGTACTTGTCGTCGGAAGCCTCGGCCGGTGCGTAGCCCTTGCCCTTCTTGGTGACGACGTGCACGAGGATCGGCCCCTGCTTGGCGTCGCGTGCGTTCTTCAGAACCGGCAACAGATGCTCGAAGCTGTGCCCGTCGACGGGACCGACGTAGTAGAAGCCCAGCTCCTCGAACCACGCCCCGCCCTGCCACAGATGGCGGGTAAATTCCTCCATGCGCGCCGCGCGCCGTTCCCAGCTCTTGGGGAGTTGCCTAGCGAGCTGCTTGGCGATGTCGCGCAGATAGAAATAGGTGCCGCTGGAGGTGATGCGGGCGAGGTAGGCGCTCATCGCCCCGGTCGGCGGCGCAATCGACATGTCGTTGTCGTTGAGGACGACGATCAGGCGCTCATCGCGCGCACCGGCGTTGTTCATGGCCTCGTAGGCCATGCCGGCCGACATGGCGCCGTCGCCGATCACGCACACGACGTTGTTGGAGCGGCCCTCGAGATCGCGTGCGACCGCCATGCCGAGGCCGGCGGAGATGGAGGTGGAGGAGTGCGCTGCGCCGAACGGGTCGTACTCGCTCTCGGCGCGCTTGGTGAACCCGGACAAGCCGCCCGGCTGGCGCAGGGTGCGGATGCGGTCGCGGCGCCCGGTGAGGATCTTGTGGGGATAAGTCTGGTGGCTCACATCCCAAATCAACCGGTCGCGCGGGGTGTCGAACAGATAGTGCAGCGCGACGGTGAGCTCCACCACGCCGAGACCGGCGCCGAGGTGGCCGCCGGTCACCGAGACGGCGTTAATCGTCTCCTGGCGCAGCTCGGCGGCGAGCTGCGGCAGATCCTGTTCGGCCAATCGCCGTAGATCTTCCGGCGTCTCTACGCAATCAAGTAAAGGGGTCTGAGAAGCCGTCGAGGTCTTAGCGTCCATGGACCAGCCTAGCCTTCCGCCACAGTCGTCCACATATTTGGCTCGCCCCGCACTATGGATCTATTGTGGCTGCCCAGCGGGGGGGAGTTGAGTGAATTTTGGCGACAGGCCCCAGATTTGCCCTGGAGGTGTTGCTCCCTTACCGCATAGCAGGGCAAAAGGCCCGAGAGGGCCTGGCTCTGGCTAAAATCAAGAAACATGAGCGCACTGCGCAAGGAGCTCAGAAGAACATGATGCGCCCGGAATTCTCAAGACGCAGGTTTGTCAAAGCATCGCTAGCGCTGGTGACGGCGGTCGGACTGACGTCGTTCGGGGCTGCCGCCCAGGCTGCAACCCCCGCCGATAGAATAGCAGCGCTTTACACCACCCTGATCGGGACCATGCAGCAGGCGCAGCAGCTCGGCGTCAAAGGACGCTACCAACGG
Organism: uncultured Alphaproteobacteria bacterium; assembly: GCA_963782555.1. Classification (GTDB taxonomy): domain Bacteria; phylum Pseudomonadota; class Alphaproteobacteria; order Rhizobiales; family Hyphomicrobiaceae; genus Hyphomicrobium_A. The sequence continues at coordinate 56,725 of CAWAKB010000001.1, forward strand.
CTGACGTCGGTCCTGTCGGATACCTATGACATTCCTTTCATGTCGCGAATGGCGGTGGGCCGGAGCTGGGGTGCACTCAATGCCGCGCAGCAGGCGGGCATCATCGACGCCTTCAGGCGGATGATGATCGCCAACTACGCAAATCAGTTCGACGGATTTTCCGGAGAGCGGTTCGAGATCTTGCGGACCATCGACAGGGCGCCCGCCGAAAAGCTGGTGAAGACGCACCTCATACAGGCCAGCGGCAAGAGCGTTGCGCTCGATTACCTCATGCGCAACAGCGGTGGACAATGGAAGATCGTCGACGTCTATCTCGACGGTACGATCAGCGAGCTGGCAAGCCGCAGGGCGGAGTTCAGCAGCATCCTGAGGTCGGGTGGACCCGATGCCTTGATCAGCTCGCTGCGTCGGCAGGGCGACAAGTTGCTGGCCGGGGCGTAACGGCTCTTCAGGGCTGTTCGAGGCAGACTATTCGGTGACGATTGCGGGCGCGCCGATGATGACCCTCGTTTGCGGCTGCTTCGCAACTTGGGGCTTGGCAATCGCCACCGGTGCCGGTTTCTCAGAGAAGGCGGGCGACGCCGTCAATACCGTCACCGGCTCTATGGCATTGGGATCAGGCGGGGAGGGCGGCGCCGTTAGCGCGCTTGTATCGAGTGCCTCCTGCAACTCCGCCTGGCGCTTCTGGTCCGCCACGCTGCGCAGCATCGAATAGAAGTCGAGAGAGCCCTGCTCCAAGGCTTCCATGTCCCCGACCTTCCTGAGGTCTGACATGGGACCTAAGACCGTGCCTGCTGTGGAGACATGGCCGGCCACTGTTGCGGCAAGCCCTGCCGGGTAGAGACCAGCGGCGGGAATTTGCGCCGCGAATTCGATGCCACTGCCGAGGGCATCGCGCAGGTTGGTCGGCCCCAAGACCGGCAGAACCAGATATGGGCTGTCGCGGAAGCCCCACACATAGAGCGTCTGCCCGAAATCACCTGACTGGTGCGGCATCTGTTGTGTTGCGGCGACGTCGAAGAGGCCGCCGATTCCCACCGTGGAATTGACGATGAAGCGGCCCAGCGTCGTGGCCGCAGCTTCCAAGCGCAGCTGCAGGACGTTGTTGGCGAAGACGACCGGCTCGCCCAGATTGGTGGTGAAAGCGTCGATGCTGTCGCGCACGTCCTCGGGAACGTTATCGTTATACGCTCGCGCAAGAGGGTAAATGATCTCGTGGTTGAGCTCCTGATTGTCCTCGAACACCGCGCGGTTTTGCTTTTCCAATGGGTCGGAGATCTCGGGCGGCTCGGCAGGCTGATCGGGGCTCGCGAGGAATTCAGGGCGCGGCATACCTCCGCCCGTCGACGCGCACGCCGAAAGCCCCGCCGCGATCGCAAAGGCGGCGATGATACGGATCAGGATGCTACAGTCCCTCAAGATCACTCCCCGTCCCTTGCCATGGTGGTCAAGGGCATTCCCGTGCGCTCATAGTCGGCGCGGCTGCCCGCACTGATTGTCGTGCAAATCTACGAGCAGGATCATGACTTGTCTGTGGCTTATTTGCACATGTTTGGCGATCATTGGCTCTGTCTATGCGGTCTTCGCTGCAGCGCAGCTTGGGTCTTTTTTCTCTAAATCGCCGGCTGTGGTCGCTGCCCCCACGTCATTGACCGTGTTGAAGCCCCTTTGCGGTGCGGAATCCGAGCTTGAGGCGAACCTCGCATCGTTCTGCAACCAAATCTATCCGGGGCCCATGCAGATCGTTCTTGGCGTACAGGATCCCGCAGATCCAGCCGCGACCGTGGCCAAGAGACTCATTGATGCATTCCCGCATCTCGACATCGATCTTACCGTCGACCCGCGCTCGCATGGCGCGAATCGCAAGATTTCGAACGTTATCAACAGCATTTCGCTTCGCCACGGAGAGATCGTCGTACTCTCCGACAGCGACATTCGTGTCGGGCCCACCTACCTGCAGCAGATTACAGCTGCCTTACGGGCCCCGGGCGTCGGCCTCGTCACATGCCTTTATCGAGGGCTGCCGACCGCCGGATTCTGGTCGCGGCTGGCTGCCGCCGAAATCGACCATCGCTTCCTTCCCAGCATTCTGGTCGGCTTGCGGCTCGGCCTCGCCAAGCCCTGCTTTGGCTCGACGATTGCGCTGCGCGCCGAGACCCTGCGCCAAATTGGGGGATTTGAGGCATTCGCCGATCAGCTGGCCGACGACTACGCGATGGGCGCGGCCGTGCGGCGGCTGGGTCTAAAGGTCGCTATTCCCCCTTTGGTGATTGACCATGTCTGCTCCGAAGCGACCTTTGCCGAGCTTGCCCGTCGCGAGTTGCGCTGGGCCCGCACCATCCGATCGGTCGATCCCCTTGGCTATGTCGGGTCGATCGTGACCCATCCGTTGCCGTTCGCGCTCGCAGCGGCGGCATTTGATGGCTTCGGAGCGGCCTCCCTTGCTATCCTGGCGCTGGTGCTTGCTTGCGGCCTCTTGGTCCCGCTACAATTCGCGCGCACTCTTGGCGGAGGAAGAGTGCCGGTCTGGTTCGCTCCAGTGCGCGATTTGTTGAGCTTTGCGATATTCCTAGCAAGCTTCCTGCCGCGTCCGGTGAGCTGGCGGGGCCGTCGCTACAAGGTGGGGCCGGATGGGACGCTCACGCCAGCGTGAGAGAGAAACGGGACGCTGATGCGCACGCTATTCTTGCAGGCTCCGTCCTTCGACGGGTTCGATGGCGGGGCCGGGTCTCGCTACCAAGCCCGGCGCGAGATTCGCTCGTTCTGGTTCCCGACCTGGCTCGCGCAACCCGCAGCACTTGTCGAGAAGAGCAAGCTCGTCGATGCTCCGCCGCATGGGCTTCGACTGGCCGACGTCGCCGATAGCGCGCGTGATTATGATCTCGTCGTGCTCCACACATCAACTCCCTCGTTCGCTGCTGACATTGCCGCCGTCGAAGCGCTGAAAGCCGCAAATCCGCAGCTCGTAGCGGGCCTGATCGGCGCCAAGGTCGCCGTCGAGGCCGACAAGAGCCTCAAGGCGGCGCCATCGGTCGATTTTGTGGCGCGCAACGAGTTCGACTTTACGATCAAGGAAATCGCCGACGGTCGCGCGCTGAAGGACGTCAAGGGTCTCAGCTATCGCAACCAAGAGGGCGTGATCGTCCACAACCCGGACCGGGCGGTCTTGGAAAACATGGACACCCTGCCGTTCGTGACGCCGATCTACAAGCGCGACCTCGACATCGAGAACTACTTCATCGGCTACCTGAAGCACCCCTACATCTCGCTCTACACCGGTCGCGGCTGCAAATCGCGCTGCACGTTCTGTCTGTGGCCGCAGACGGTTGGCGGACACCGCTATCGCACGCGCAGCGTCGGTCATGTCATCGACGAGATCCGCTGGGCCAAGGCCGCCTTCCCGCAGGTTAAGGAGTTCTTCTTCGACGACGACACCTTCACCGACGATCTTCCCCGTGCCGAGGCGATCGCCAGAGAGCTCGGCAAGCTCGGCATTACCTGGTCGTGCAACGCCAAGGCCAATGTGCCGCGCGCGACCTTGAAGGTGCTCGCCGACAACGGCCTGCGGCTCTTGCTGGTCGGCTACGAGTTCCGGCAACCAGAAGATCCTGCACAACATCAAGAAGGGCATGCTGGTCGACGTGGCGCGCCGGTTCACCAAGGATTGTCATGAGCTCGGCGTCACGATCCATGGCACCTTCATCCTCGGCCTGCCGGGCGAGACGAAGGAGACCATCGAGGAGACCATAAGGTTTGCGACCGAGATCAACCCGCACACGATCCAGGTCTCGCTGGCGGCCCCTTACCCCGGCACGTTCCTCTATGATCAGGCGGTAAAGGAAGGCTGGCTCGATGCGGAGCACGCCGAGCTCGTCGACGAGCATGGCGTGCAGGTGGCACCACTGCACTATCCGCACTTGTCGCATTCGGAGATCTTCCACTCGGTGGAGAGCTTCTACCGGCGCTTCTATTTCCGCTCGGGCAAGATCGCATCGATCGTCGGCGAGATGGTGAGAAGCCCTGAGATGATGAAGCGGCGCTTACGCGAAGGCGTGGAGTTCTTCCACTTCCTGCGCGAGCGCCGCGAGGCGCCGCTCTGAGCCAGGCGTCTTCCGGTGGGGAGCCGCGACGCTCGGCAGAGGTCACGCTGCTCGCACACCGCCAGCCGAGCTTCGACGGACTGGGGGATATATGGCCCAATTCGCGGAGACGGCTCTTGCAACTCCTGATTTCGAGCAGCGCGATTGCAACCTTGGTGCTTCCGCTGGTTGGGGCACACCCTCTCTTGGCCAGCTCAAGGCACCTGCTTGCCGATCCCGTTGCGATGATAGAGACAGCCAAGCGGGTTGACTTCGTCGGCCAGAGCTCGTTTTCAGCCGAAAGCAGCGCGTATGGACCGGTGCTGAGAAGTACGCCGCATCGTTCGGCATCGGGGCTCTACTTGCCTGTTGCGGTCGAGCCCAGCTCGCTGGCACCCGTCACCTGGCGCTGGCGCGTTGATCGGTTGCAGCCGAGCGCCGACGTTCGCAGCCTCAAAAAGGAGGACTTCGGCGCTGTAGTCTTCTTCATTTTCGGTGAGCCGTCCTTCTTTAACAGGGACGTTCCAACCTTGGCATATACGTGGACCGCGACACCGGTCGCCGACAGCACGATGCTTCGCTCGCAGCGCTACCAAAGTCTGCGCTTCATTCAGCTTCGCGGTCGCGCTGAGGTCGGAACATGGGAGCGCGAGCGGCGCGATCTGGTTGCGGACTACAAATCGGCTTTTGGGCGCGCTCCTCCAGAGCTCAAATATGTCGCCGTGTTCAACGACAACGATCAGACCGGTGAGCCGACCTCAGCCGAATTCGGCCCCGTCGAGTGGGAACGCTGATTTTCGAAACACGTTTGCTCACCACAAACCAAGCCGCGCTCACAATACTCGGGCTGGTTCCGGCAAAACACAATCCAGCTGCAGCGATCCGACGCCTAGTCCTTCGGCCTCGGCGCGCGCGGCGGTCCCATCAGGATCGGCTGGAACAGCACGGCTGCTGCGAGCGTGGTGAGGAGGGAGAGGCTCAGAAGCTCTCCCATGCTCGATGTCCCCGGGTGGTTGGAGAACCACAGGCTGCCGAAGGCCGTCGCCGTCGTCATGGCGCTGAACATCACCGCGCGCGTCAGCGAGGAGGCGAGCAGGTGTGTCACGCCGTTGCGCCAGGCAAGCACGTAGTAAATCTTGAAGGCCACCCCCACGCCCAAGAGCAGCGGCAGGGCAATGATGTTGGCGAAATTCAAGGGCAGCCCCACCAACACCGTCAGCTCCATTGTCACCAGACCGGCCAACAGCAGCGGCACCAGCGTCACCAGCACGTCGCTCACGCGCCGAAGCGCGACGAAGAGGATCAGCGTGATGGAAGCGAGGGCAAGGCCGCCCGCCTCGAGAAAAGCGCGGACGACGGCGTCGGCCAATTCCTGGATGAGAATGGGATCGCCGGTGGCCTCCGGAGCCACCGCCAATACGGCGGTAACGAAGCGCTTCAACGTCTTATTGTCGTTGGCATCGCCCTTGGGCGCCACCTCGACGCGCGCCCGGCCATCCGCCGTTAGCCAGTCGCGCTTGAGATCCTGCGGCAGCGTCGCGATGGAGACGGGCTCGGGCTTGAGCGCGCTGCGGATCTCATTGAGATTGGTATCGAGACCTGCCATCAGCTCTTGCCCGATCGCGAGCCGGCGGCTGGGCGCTACGACGGCGAGCTGCGAGAGCGCCGCCGCCACGCGCAAGGCAAGCGCGGCTGGCTTACCGCTTCCGCGCGCCTCGACGAACGCATCGCTTGCCTCGATGAGCGCCTGAACGGTGTCGTCGTCGCTCGGGTGGGGTTTGGTCTCGGGAGGATCGAGCGTGGGGTCGAGCAGGCTCGCGGCATCGGCGATGGTGGCGAGCTTTTCGTCCTGAGCCTCCGGAACGAAGCTCTTCAGTGTAACCGTGCGGGCGACCTCCGGCAGCTGGTCGAGGCGATGCGCCAGCGCGCTGGCGTCCGCCAGCGATGGCGTAAGCACGTCGATGGTATTGGGCGACGTCGCCGGGTCCTTCATCAGGTCCAGCATGGTTGCGACCAACTCGACCTTGGCGCTGCGCAAGTTGAGTGGATTGAAATCGAACCGCAGGTGCTGCAGCAGCGGAAGGCCCGCGACGACCGCAAGTCCGGTCACGACGAGAACCGCACGGCGGTGGCGTGCGAGAAAATCGTCGACGGGCTCGAGCCTGCGATATCCGACCTCGCGCGCCTCCCCCGGCGGCTTCAAGATCATCAACAGGGCGGGAAGCAGCGTGATGCTGGTCACGAACGCGATCAGCATGCCGGTGCCGGCGATGAGGCCGAGCTCGGAAACGCCGCGGTAGTCGGTCGGGACGAAGGCGTAGAAGCCGGCCGTGGTGGCGGCCGCAGCGAGAGCGAGCGGCGTGCCGACCCCGGCGGCGGCGGTCGTCAGCGCCGCGCCGAGATCGATCCTGTTGTACCGCTCCTGACGATAGCGCACCGAGAACTGAATGCCGAAGTCGACGCCGATGCCCACGAAGAGCACCGCGAAGGCGACAGATATGAGGTTCAGCGCGCCGACCATCGCCAGCCCGGCCGCCGCCGTTATGGTGAGCCCGACCAAGAGGCTCAAGAGCACGGCGAGAATGATCCGGCCGCGAGCGCAACGCGAGCCACAGGATCAGGATCACCACAGCGATCGTAATTGCGCCGTTGAGCACGGCACCGTCGGCGACGGTGGCGAATTCCTCATCCGCCATCGGTACCGGGCCGGTGAGGCGCACTGAGACGCCGCGGTCGGGAACGAGAGCGAGGCTTTGCGCCGTGGCGCGGATGACGTCGGTGGCAGCGGCGCCGGGCTCGAGTGCGCTGTAGTCGAGGATCGGTTTGACGACGATGAAGCGACGCAGCCGCTGCGCAGCCGGCGCGTCGCCCGTCATCAGCTCGCTCCACGAGAAAGCGGCCTTTCGGTCGGCAAGGAGAGCCTCGAGCGTAGCGGCGATCCGCGCCAGCGGCTTGGTGAACTGGTCGAACTCGATGCGGCCGGCTTTCATCCCCGCCGGAATGAAGGACAACGCGTGCGCGAAGCCGCGCAAGGTCGGATCGGCCGCCAGCGTGGCAAGGAACGGCTGCGCCCTGATGAGCTGCTCCGTGGTCTGGGCGACCTCTTTGGTCGGGAGGAACAGCAGGCCGTTGTGCTCGAAGAAGGGGCCGGCATCGGGCTGGCGCACCGATTGGATGTGCTCCCGCTGCTTCGCGAGCGGCCTGCGCCAGGGTGCGCGCGGCACTGCTAGCGCGCTCCGGGGTGGCCGCGTCCACGACGACGACGATCGTGTCTGACTGTTGCGGAAATGCCGCATCGAACTGGATTTCTCGCTGGCGCCAGGGCAGGCGCGGCGAGATGAGTTGGCTCGTGTCGGTGCTGATTGCGAAATTCTCGTGCGACGTAGTGGGCGCGCCCCGCCGTGACGATCATGGCAATGACGACGACAAGCCAGGAGAAGCGGCAGGACGCCTTTACCACGCTAACGATGACCGCATTCAGCATCTGCGAGCCGTCTTTATGGGCTATAGGGCGGGCGTGAGTAGATGCCCCGGTTGAGAGCGGGCGCGTTGCGGCGCCGCCGGATTTTCCGGTAACGAGCCTGTAAGCTGGTTCGCGGCAGATCGCGATCATGGCTGGGCAGAAGAGTTAAATCTGAGCATTGTCAGCTATAGTACCTGCCGCCGGGTGACAGATCGGTCATAATGCTGCACCATTCATGCTCGTTCTGCGGGGCAACGCGGGGGCCGCGGCCTGCCGGTGGCGGGCCAGGGGTCGAGATGGGACAAAACCCATGAAGGTCATATTGGCGCAACCCCGCGGCTACTGCGCGGGCGTGGTACGAGCCATCGATATCGTGGAGCGCGCGCTCGAGATAGTACGGCTGCGCCGGTCTACGTGCGCCACGAGATCGTTCATAATCGGCACGTCGTCGAAGGTCTGAAGGCCAAGGGTGCGCGCTTCGTCGAGGAGCTTTCCGAGGTCCCCCCGGCGCCGTCACCATCTTCAGCGCGCACGGCGTGTCGCGCGCCGTCGAGAACGACGCCGGGGTGCGCGGCCTTTCGGTGCTCGACGCCACCTGCCCTCTCGTGGCGAAAGTCCACAAGGAGGGCCAGCGTTATATCGACAACGGCCGCACCGTGGTCCTCATCGGCCACGCCGGCCATCCCGAGGTCGAGGGCACCATCGGCCAACTCAGCGGGCCCGGTGCACCTGGTGCAAGATCAGACAGACGTGGCAGCACTCGACATCCCGACTCGATACCCCCGTCGCCTACATCACGCAGACGACGCTCAGCGTCGACGACACACGCTCGATGATCGAAGCGCTATCAAGGAGCGCTTCAGCGACGTCACCGGACCGGATACGCGCGACATCTGCTACGCCACGCAGAACCGCCAGACTGCCGTGCGGGAGCTGAGCACGATGGTCGACCTCATCCTCGTCGTCGGTGCCAGCAACAGCTCCAACTCCAATCGTCTGCGCGAGATCGGGGCCGAGGCGGGAGTTCCGAGCTACCTTGTGGCGGACGGCAGCGAAGTCGATCCGAGTTGGTTTGTCGGCAAGTCGACGATCGGCATCACGGCAGGCGCATCGGCGCCGGAGGTTCTGGTTAAGGACGTGATCAATGCGCTTCGCGCCATTGGTCCGGTGGAGGTCGAGACACTGGCGGGTGTCAGGGAAAGTGTTGAGTTTCAGCTGCCGCGCGAACTCGCCAATGCTTGACCGGCACTGCGCCGGCGCGCGCGCAACACTGGGATAAGGGGCACCGGTGGGTATTCCGCTAAATCAGGTTCTCTCGATCGGAGGCTACATTGTCGCCCAACACTTGAAGGGGCGCAAACGTTACCCTCTCGTGTTGATGCTGGAGCCGCTGTTTCGCTGCAATCTCGCATGTGCCGGCTGCGGCAAGATCGACTATCCGGAAAAGATTTTGAACCAGCGGCTGTCGGTCGACGACTGCATGGGCGCGATCGACGAGTGCGGCGCGCCAGTCGTCGTGCTCGCCGGAGGCGAGCCGCTGCTCGCACAAGGAGCTGCCGCAAATCGTCGAGGGCGCGCTTGCCAAGGGCAAGTTCGTGACGGTGTGCACCAATGCGCTGCTGCATGGACAAGAAGCTCGACCAGTATCAGCCGCACAGCCGCTTCAACTGGTCGGTGCATCTCGATGGCGACGAGGAGATGCACGACAAGTCCGTGTGCCAGAAGGGCGTCTACCCCCGCGCCGTCGCGGCGATCAAGGAACGCGAAGGCGAAGGGCTTTCGCGTCAACATCAACTGCACCCTCTTCAGCGATGCGCAAGCCCGAGCGCGTCGCCCGCTTCTTCGACAACGTCAAGGCGCTCGGCGTGGGCGGGATCACGATCTCGCCCGGCTATGCCTATGAGCGGGCGCCCGACCAGCAGCACTTCCTCAATCGCGCACGGACCAAGCAGCTGTTCCGCGATATCTTCCGCCAAGGACGCGGAGGCAGGGCGTGGCCGTTCTTCCAGTCGGCGCTGTTCCTCGACTTCCTGGCCGGAAACCAGACCTATCATTGCACGCCGTGGGGAAACCCGACGCGCACCGTGTTCGGCTGGCAGCGGCCCTGCTACCTGCTCGGCGAGGGCTACGCCAAGACCTTCAAGGAGTTGATGGAGGAGACCGACTGGGACGCCTACGGCACCGGCAACTACGAGAAGTGCGCCGATTGCATGGTGCACAGCGGCTTTGAGGCCTCTGCCGTGGTCGACGCGGTCAAGAGGCCATGGAAGCTTGCGGCCTTGGCGCTCAGGGGCGTCAAGACCGAGGGTCCGATGGCGCCCGAGATCCCGCTCGATAGCCAGCGACCGGCCGAATACGTCTTCTCGCGCCACGTCGAGCGCAAGCTAGCGGAGATCGAAGAGGCCGAGGCCCGGCCCCAATCGCCGGTGGCAGCGGAGTAGCGCGCAGAATACGCGCGGCCCGCATCGGCAGCGACGCGGACGAGCTGCGCAATCTGAGCGGGATCTTTGCCGAGCGAGCCCAGCACCGCTCCAACATCTGTGGTCCCGTCGGTCCGCATGCCGGCGAGCGCGGCCGGAGGCAAACCGCGCTCCTGCGGGTCGGCGACGACGCGAAGAATCGGCGAACGGAAGCCCATGCTTTGCGGCAACACGCGCTGCAACGTGGCTTTCCATGTCGGCAGCTGCGGCACCCGTTGCCTCAAACAGCGCCTGCTTCTGCGATTGGGTGACGAGCGGCCGGTCGACGCCGGCGATAGCGACGATCTCGGATCCGCCGAGCTTCGCCTGCAAACGCGCAGCCCATGCCGCATCGGCGCGATAGGACGCGCTCTCATGCACCACCTCGCGGCCAATGAGGCAGGCGCCTGGCCTCAGATCGTGTCTGAGCGCTCCGGCCATGCCGAAGCTGATGACGCCGCAGCAATCGCCAGCGATCGCGCGCTCGATCAGTCTCTCAAGTCCTGCGGTGTCGCCGCCCCCGGCAACGGCTCTCGTTCGGGGCGATCGCTCAGCGATGCGTGCTTCCGCCCGCAGGCCCGTTGCGGCGAGCACATACCCGCTCGTCGTCGCCTCGAGGCTCACATTCCGACCGCAACGGACCTGACGTTGGCCGCCTTCAAGTTGGCGAAACGGGCGAGCGCCCATAGCGGGAAGAATTTCGCGTACCCGTGGTAGCGCAGATAAAAGACGCGCGGGAAGCCGGTTGCGGTGAACCGCTGCTCGTTCCAGAAGCCGTCCCCGGCCTGATGTGCCATCAGATAATCGATGCCGCGCTCGACCGCCGGATTGTCGATCTCGCCCGCCGCCATCAGCCCGAGCAGGGCCCATGACGTCTGCGAGGCGGTGCTTGGCGCAGGCTGGTAGCCCTTGTAGTCGAGCCGGTAGCTGTCGCCGTCCTCGCCCCAGCCGCCATCGGCATTCTGGATTGCCAGCAGCCATCGCACGGCCTTTTGCACCTCCTCGGCGGCGCAATCGATGCCGGCCGCGTTGAAGGCGCACAGCACCGACCAGGTCCCGTAGATGTAATTCATGCCCCAGCGGCCGTACCAGCTTCCGTCCTTCTCCTGCGTGCGCTTCAGGTAGGCGATGGCCTTGTCCAGCGGCTCGCTCTTGCCTGATCCGTCGCAAAGCTGCGCGAGCATGGAGGCGCAGCGTGCCGTCACGTCCGCCGTTGGCGGATCGAGCAGCGCCCCGTGGTCGGAGAAGGGGATCTGGTTGAGATAATGATAGGTGTTGTCGGCGTCGAACGCCCCCCAACCGCCGTTTTTGCTCTGCATCCCCTCGACCCATTCGCGGCCGCGCTCCATGGCCTCCCGATATTCGGAATGGCGTTCCTCGGGGATGTGCTTGGCGGCGCGGTCCATGGCCATGACGACGACCGCGGTATCGTCGACATCGGGATAGTGCGGATTGGCATATTGAAAGGCCCAGCCGCCCGGCCGCAAGTTTGGCCGTGTCGCTGACCAATCACCGACCGTGTCGAGGACCTGCAGCGGCTTCAGCCACTCGAGGCCGCGCTGGGCACACGTCTCGGCATCCACGCCACCGACCTCGAGCAGCGCATGTGTCGCCAGAGCCGTATCCCATACCGGAGACAGGCACGGCTGGCAGTAGGCTTCGTCGTCCTTGACGACGAGGAGCTTCTCGAGCGAGGAGCGCGCAATGATGAGGTCCGGGTGGTCGGCAGGGTAGCCGAGCGCGTCGAACATCAAGACCGAGTTGGCCATGGCCGGGAAAATGGCGCCGAGCCCATCCTCCCCGTTGAGCCGCTCCGTGACGAAGCGTCGCGCTTTTCCGATGGCGAGCTTGCGCGTCATCTGGGGGAAGTACGGCTCGAGTGCGCGCAAGATGCGATCGATGGCGCCGAATATCCCGGACCAAGGCCAGGTCTGGTGCGGGCCTTTGGGCCAATGCTGCACGTCCTCGGGCGGCGTGACGAACAATTCATCGATGCCCACGCCCTTGGGATTGCTGGCTCGCGGTTTCAGCGCGTTGAGGACGGTGAGCGGCACCAGCACCGTACGTGCCCAGTAGGAGATCTTGTCGAGGTGGAAGGGAAACCACCGCGGCAGCAGCATGATCTCGACCGGCATGACGGGGACGCCGCGCCAGGGAATGGCCCCATAAAGTGCAAGCAGGTTGCGGGTGAAGACGTTGCTGTTGGCGGCACCGCCCTGGGAGAGGATCCACTCGCGCGCCCGCACCATGTGCTCGGCGTCGACCGGAGTGCCGATCATCTTCAGAGCGAAGTAGCCTTTGACGCTGGCGCTGACGTGGGAAGCCCCCTCATGAAACAGCGGCCAGCCTCCGTCGGGCGACTGGATGCGGCGCAAGTAGGCCGCAATCTTCGCTTCGAGCTCGCCATCGACGGGCTCGCCCAGATAGTGGCGCATCAGCACGTACTCGGCCGGGATCGTCGCATCGGCCTCGAGCTCGAACACGAAGTGCCCATCTTCGCGCTGCAGCTCGATGAGCGCACGCGACGCCGAGCGGATCGAGGCGTCGAGCTGCTCGGCGGAAATGTGCTGTGGCGCGGCGTCGTCGGCTGGCGTTGCGCGAGCCCCCATCATCCCTCGATCCTTTCCACTCCGTCGCAGCGCTGCAACCTCATCCGAAAGCTCTGCCCATCACAAGATCGGCGGCTCGAGTGCCCGAGCGGACGGCGCCTTCAATGGTTGCAGGCAGCCCGGTCGCTGTCCAGTCGCCGGCAAGAACCAGGTTACGCCAGGCCGTCCGCGGCGCTGGGCGCCGTGCATTCTCCTGCGGCAGCGCGGCAAACGTGGCCTTTCGCTCCTTCACGATGTTCCACGGCGGCAGCGCGCCGTCGAGCCCCGTGAGCGCCGCCACCTCGCTCCAGATTTGACGAGCCAACGGCTCGCGCTCCGCCTCGACGAAGCGGTCCGCCCCGCTGACGGTAACCGACATCCGGTCTGAGAAGGCAAACAACCATTCGGTCGTCGCGTTGAGCACGCCGAGGATGCGCGGGAAACCGTTTGGTGGTGCGATCTTGAAGTGTGCGTTGAGGATGGCGCTGAACGTTCTTGGCGCCGGAAGATCCTTGACGAGCAGAGGGGCAACCCAACCCGGCACCGCTAGGATGACGGCGTCGTGGGCGCCAAGGTCGACCCTGTCCTCGCCGAAATCGAGCGCGCGCGCGCGGTCGTCGGCGAGGTCGAGCGCGCGCAGCTGATGATCGAAGCGCACTTGCGTGCCGTGCCGCTCAAGGTAGGCAAGCGCCGGATCGACGAACGCGGCTCCGAGCCCGCCTCCGGCAACGAGAGGCCGGCACGCTCGACCGCCCTTCGCCAACGTCTCGCGCACGACGGCGCCGGCGAGCGCAGCCGAGGCCGCGGGCGGCTCGGTATTGAGCGCGGCAAGAAACACAGGCCGCAGCAGGCGCTCATAGAGCGTGCCGCTGCAGGAAATGACCTGCCCCAGGCTCTGATTGCCTCTGGCGGTCAGCAATCGCGCAAGCGCCAGGTAGTCGGTGGCGCCGGTTCCCGGGACGCGCCGCTTGCTCGAAAAGATCCACCAGGGCACTGGCCCCATGTTGGGGCGCACCAGCCAGCGGTCGCCGGTGGTTAGATCGGCGAAGGGAAACTCGGCCGCATCAGGCCCGACAAGGGCATCCTCGGAGCCGATCGTTTTGAGCAGCGCTAAGGCCGCATGATTGCCCGAGAGGAGAAGGTGGTTGCCGTTGTCGATGGTAAGCCCTAGGGCCGGCTCGAAATAGGATCGGCAGCGGCCGCCGGCGTGGCGCGCAAGCTCGTGCACGACGACCTTGCGACCAGCGCCTGCGAGCGCGATCGCAGCCGACAGGCCGGCAAGACCGGCCCCTATGATGTGGACGGTACCGTTCGCCATCAAAGCAGGCCGTGACGCAGGATCGCCCATAGGACCTGCGGTCTTGAGTGGTGCAGCTTCTTGCGCGGCGCCTGCCAGCCCCGCAAGACGAGCTTGTCGAGCATGGGGCGATAGACGGCGGCCATCAGGCGCGGCGAGCGAACGCTGTTGCGCTGGCAGCGCGCCATGATGTTTTCGGCCTCCTCGAAATGCGCCCGCGCGCGTGCGGCGACGATGCGACAGGCGGAATCAAGCGCGGGACTGGCGAGCACCTCGGTGATGCCGGCATCGCCGATGCCGGCTTCGGAGAGAGCCTCGCGCGGCAGGTAAAGACGTCCGATGGCGGCATCCTCGTCGACGTCTCTGAGGATGTTGGTCATCTGAAGTGCGCGTCCGAGGTGGTGGGAAAGCGCGAGCCCATTCGTCTCGTCCAATCCGAAGATCCTTACCGAAAGCCGGCCGACGGCGGAGGCCACGCGATCGCAATAAAGGTCCAGCTCCTCCCAGTCCGGTGCCCTGATGTCGCGCCGCACGTCCATCTCTATGCCGTTGATCACGGCCAGGAAATCCTCCTGCTTGAGGCCAAACCTTTCGATGGGCGACAGAAGCCCTTCTGTAAGCTTCGTCTCGCCGCGGCCAGTATAGAGGCGGTCGATATCCCGCTTCCATCGGTCGATCGCCGCCAGCTGGTCCGCCTGAGGGCCGCCCTCGTCGGCGATGTCGTCGACCGCGCGGCAGAATGCATAGACCGCATACATCGCCTCGCGCTGTCGCGGCGGGAGAATGCGCATTGCAGCGTAGAACGAGCTCCTCGAGGCGGCAGGAGCTTCGTTGGCGTCGGATTGCTGGGGCTGGCTCATTGCGCATCGCTTCGCGATGGGAGATAGGGGAACATGTGCCGCGTAAAGCGGCCGGAGAGAGCGCCAACCGCGGCTCGTGCCGCAACGAGAGCGGAGGAAGCGGTGGAAAGATGCACGCGCTCGCTCAAAGGATCGCGCGACCGCAGCAGCGCGAGCAGCTCGTTTCCCAGGCGGACGATCACGGCCGTCTCCAGACCGAGGCGCCCGCTTCTGACGCGCTTGGGCAGCTCCGCGGCCTGCGGCATCAGTTGCGCGGTGCGGTCTGCGAGAGCGATCAGGCAGGCGCGCAGCTTGGGCGAGGCCCTGAACGTGGCCAGATCCTCCACACGGGCGCCATGGGCGGCAAGCGCGTCGAGCGGCAGGTAGACGCGATCGAGTGCGTGGTAATCCTTGCCGCAATCCTGCAGATGATTGATCACCTGCAGTGCGGAGCAGAGGGCGTCCGATGAGGCCCAGGTATCCTGACTTTCGCCGTGCACGTCCAAAACGAAGCGGCCGACCGGCATCGCCGAATAGCGGCAGTACCCCATCAGCTCGTCCCAGTCGCGATAGCGGCGCTTGGTGACGTCCTGACGAAATGCGACCAGCAGCTCCAAAGCATGGCGCGGGGCAAGACCTCTCTCAGCGAGTGCGCGCCGCAGGGGAAGCGCATCGGGCGCCGCATCCGACTTGCCGACGAGGGTCTGCTCGAGCGCATCGAGAAGCGCCAGCTTGTCGGGCTCGCTGAGCCTCGGGTGATCGGCGGCATCATCGGCGGCGCGGGCGAAGCGGTAGAAGGCCAGGATCGGGCCGCGAAGGCGCGGGGCAATGAGCCTGGAGGCGACGGGAAAGTTCTCGTCGCGCTCGGTCTTCCCGGACTTGAACTCGGCACTGATCGTCATCGCCCCTCCGGAAGGGCTTGCGGGCGCCCCTTCCACATGCCGCCGCGCCCCCGCCAATGCTGGTAAGCGGAATCAAAAGTGAAGACCAAGTAGATCGCCGCGATCAGCGGCAAGGCCAGCCCCCAAAGCGGCGAGCAGCGATAGAAGCGCAGCGTAGGCTGAAAGGCTATCGCCATCAGGAGCCAGGCTGCAACGCCAAATGCCGAGGAGGGATAACTCGCGAAAATGGCGAGCCCGGGCGGGGCAAGGTAGGTCAGGGCCATGCCCATAAGGGTGCCGGCGAGCAGCAACGGCGAGTAGCGCAGCTGCGCATAAGCCGAGCGGGACACCATGTGCCGGATATCCTCAAGGTGCGGGTAAGGCCTGAGGCTCATGGCGCGCTCGGTCAGCCCCAGCCAGATGGGGCCTTGAGCCTTCATGACCGCGGCGAGCGCGCAATCATCGATGAGCGCGTTTCGAATGGCGCCGATGCCGCCCGCGTTGTTTAGCGAGCGGGTCTTTACCAGCATGCACCCTCCGGCTGCGGCCGCCGTGCCCATCGTTCTGCGACCGACCCAAGCGAAGGGATAGAGCATCTGGAAGAAGAAGATGAAGGCCGGGATCAGCGCTCGCTCCGCCAGGCTCTCGCAATTGAGCTTCGCCATGAGCGAGGTCAGCACGAGGTCTCCCGCGCGGGCGCGCGTGACGAGGTGCCTCAAGGCATCCGGCGTGTAGGCGATGTCGGCGTCCGTCAAGAGGAGATAGTCAGGCGGATCACTCAGGGCCGCGGCATGCGCGATGCCCTGCTGCTGCGCCCAGACCTTTCCCGTCCAGCCTGGCGGCCGCGCTTGCCCTCGCAACACCACGACCTCGTGGCCTGCAGCGGCGCCGACGCTTCGCGCGACCTCGGAGGTGCCGTCCTCGCTTTGATCGTCGACGACGATGAGCGTGAGAGGATGCGGATAATCTTGGGCGAGCAGCGACCGCAGGCTTTGCGGCAGCATCGCCGCCTCATTGCGCGCCGGAACGACGACAACCACGCGCGGCCAGGGCTCGTCTGTACGTGCCGTCAGCGGCGGATCGCGCATATCGGTCTCGCGTCCGAGCCAGAACCCGCCGCGAAACAGCAACAGGTAGAGCCAGACCGCCAAAGCGAGGACGGCGATCGTCATGGCACGGTGCCCCGTGCCCGGAACCACGCGAGCGCATCGGTTAGCGCCTCCTCAACGGGCCTCCATGTGTACCCCAGCTCGCGCTGTGCCTTGGCGGAGGTAAAAAACATCTTGTATTTGGCCATCCTCAGACCATCGCGCGTGACGAACGGCTCGCGCCGCGTGATGCGCGCGACCGCTTCGGCGGCGAGCGCCAGAGGAAAGACAAGCGCGCGCGGCAAGCGTATGCGCGGCGGCGGCCGGTTTGTCAGGACAGCAATGCGCGCCAGCAGTTCGGCAAGCGTCAGATTCTCGCCTCCCAAGATGTAGCGCTCGCCGATGCGGCCGCGCTCGAGCGCTGCCACGTGTCCTGCCGCCACGTCGTCAACGTGCACGAGATTGAGGCCCGTATCGACGAAGGCCGGCATCCGGCCCGACGCCGCCTCGACGATGATGCGGCCGGTCGGCGTGGGGCGCACGTCGCGCGGACCGATGGGAGTCGAAGGGTTGACGATAACGGCCGGCAGCCCGCAGCTATCGACCATGCCTTCGACCAGGCGCTCGGCGGCGACCTTGCTGCGCTTGTAGGCTCCGATCGCTTCTTGCTCTGTCAGTGGATTTGTCTCATCCGCCGGGCGCCCATCGGCCTCCAGCTTGAGCGTTGCAACACTCGAGGTGTAGACAATCCGCTCGACGCCGGCACTGCGCGCAGCCGCCATCACCACCCGCGTGCCATCGACGTTGGTGCGCATGATCTCGCCCGCGTCGGGCGCCCACAGGCGGTAGTCGGCCGCGACATGAAACACGTAGCGCACCTCCTTCACCGCAGCGGCAACGGTCTCGGCGTCGCCCATGTCTCCTTCGACGATCTCGAGCGCCAGGCCGTCGAGGTTCACGCGCGGACTGTCCCGGCGCACGAGCGCGCGCACGCCGTAGCCTGAGCCAATCAGCGCCCTCGTCACGGCCGAGCCGACGAAGCCGGACGCACCGGTGACCAACGCCAAGCCCCTGTTGGACACGAAGCCCCTTTCTTGTGCGGCCCCCCAATAGGCCAGCTTTAGCTGCGGCGTATGCTAACGAGCCGGGCGACCTCGCGCAGGTCCTCGGCTTAGCCCTCCCCAGGCATCAAGAGCATCGATCGCCTCGGCTTCAAGCTCCTTTAGCTTGTAGGCCGGTTGCCGGGTCCCGCAACAGCCGGTGCAGTCACACTGTGTTTCTGGTCCCATAGCGCAGCAGCTTCCAACAGATGAGGTGCCACTTGCGGAGCCGAGGCCCCCGGGTCGCCGCTATTGTTGCGCCGCACAATCGCCTGGGCCCGAGCATTGCCCCCCCCCCTCAACTGACACGTCGGGCGATAGCGGCTTGTCAGGCCCGGCCGCGCCTGAGCCCGGTTCCCGGTGCGGTCGGCCAAACGCCTTGGCTGACCAGATAGGCGCGAACACGCGTATCGGCCATTTGGCTTTCCACCGATCGGTCGACGAGCTGCGGAAACAGCCTCTGCACCAGCACGAAGAGGCGCTCGGGCCCCTTGGCGTAGACGCTGTCGGCGTCGCGCGCGACGGCGGTCCAGATATCGCGGGCGACCTTTGCAGGATCGTCGACACGCATCTGCATAGGGTCAACGAGGCGCGCGAAGGCGCTGGCGGCGTCGGTGTTGGTCGCGCGCGGCGCCGCATAGGTAATGCCTATGCCGAATTCCTTGAGCTCGCGCCGCAGCGCGATTGATAGCCCGCGCAAGCCGAACTTGGAGGCCGAGTAGGCGCCAAACAGAGGATAGGCGATGTCGCCGAACATGGAGCCGACGTTGACGACGCGCGAAGGTGCGGAGTGATGTAAGAGCTGTAAGAGCTCGCGAATGAGCGCCGCCGGCGCAATCACATTCGTCGCCATCAGCCGTTCGAGCTCGGCGTCGCTCGTGCGCGAAAGGGGGCCGACCGAGACTACGCCGGCATTGTTCACGAGCACATCGAGCCGCCCCCACCAGTGGGCGATGTATTGCCTGAGCGCAACGCGGATCTGGGGATCCGTGATGTCACCGGGAAGGGCGACGTGGCTCCGGCGCGGCCCCAGCATCTCTAGGGTCGCATGCAAGGCGTTTGCGCGCCGGCCCGTCAGCGCGACCGTCATGCCGCGGCGTGCGGCCTCGATGGCGAGCTGACGGCCGATCCCGGAGCCGGCGCCGGTTATGAGGGCTATTTTGCCCTTAAGCTGCATCGCGCCGTCCGGGATGGCGAACGCCAAGCTCGCGGAAGATGTCGCCGTAGAGGCGATAGATGATCTTGGAGGTCTCGATGATGACCGCGTGAGCCTCGCTCGGGATCTTGTTGACGAGCTCCTTGAAGAAGGCCACGTGCTCGATATCGAGAGCGCCGTGCGAGCGCAGATACGAAAATCCATCTTTGCCGGGGAAAGACAGCGAGCATTGAATGGCGTCGGCAGCGCTATCG
Organism: uncultured Alphaproteobacteria bacterium; assembly: GCA_963782555.1. Taxonomy (GTDB): domain Bacteria; phylum Pseudomonadota; class Alphaproteobacteria; order Rhizobiales; family Hyphomicrobiaceae; genus Hyphomicrobium_A. The sequence goes on from CAWAKB010000001.1 coordinate 75,929, forward strand.
GCGAGCTGTGTCGACATCCCTTCCAGGACGTGCACGCTGCCGAGCATCGCGTAAGGGCTGATCCATTCGATCGCATAGTAGGTATAGCCGACCATGATGCGGCAGGCCTGCCCAGGGTCGCCCGTGCGTACGGCCTCCGCGTCGCCGCCCATGGTGCGGATGTCGTCGAGAATCCACTTCTCGTGGCCACGCTCCTCCTCCATGTACTCGACGAGGGCGTCCTGGTAGGCCTCGTTACGAGTATGAACTGAGGCAAGCGCCAGTAGCGGGTAGGTATGCTTCACGTGGTGATAGGCTTGCGTGAGAAAGTCGATGTAGAGCTCGCGCGAGGCGCCCTTCTGCACCGTGGTCTGGATGAGGGGGATCGACAGAAACCCGTTGCGGTCGCCGGCGGTCGCGGTCTGAAGCTGTTCGTAGAAGCTCATGCAATCCTCTCCTTTCTCTGCAGGCAGTCGCGGCTGTTAGCTGCGGCCGTTGATCTGATCTCGGCGTAGGCCGCAGCCAACCCTGCCCGCCGGAACCGTCCATTGGGCGTCAGCAGCTCGCACCGCACGGCCTCATCCGGGCTTAGCACGGCGAAATCGCGCGGCACCGCATAGGACGGCGCGTCGCGGCAGGCGTGCGCCATCGCCATCAACACGTGCGCTCTGGGGGCGTCAGCCAGCCATGCGGCGCCGTGCGGGGCAGGAATGAGGAGCGCGGAAAGGTGCGGCTCTCCGTGTCCAATCACAGCGCAGGCGGCAAACCGGTGGTCGGTGAGCAGCATCGCCTCGATCCACTCCGGGCTGACGTTGCGGCCGTAGGAGGTCACAATCAGGTTGTCCTTGCGGCCGTAGACGGTGAGAAAACCCGCGCTGTCGAGTGCGCCGAGGTCGCCCGTGCGCCAAGGCCGCGCGGCGGCGGGGCCGTGCAAATAGCCCTCCATCACCGTCGGGCCGTCGACGAGGATCTCTCCGTCCTCTATTTGAACCTTGAGGCCCGGAAGCGGCCGGCCGACCGTGCCGGACTTGCGCTCCCCGGGGCGATTGACGGCAACGACCGAGCAACACTCGGAGAGCCCATAGCCCTCGTGCACCGGTATGCCGAGCGACCAGGCACCTCCCGCCAGCTGGGCACCGACGGGTGCGCCTCCGACTGCCACGAAACGCAAGCCGTGTGGCGCTCGCTTGGCGTCGGCAACGAGCTGCTCGACCCAGGCCGCGAGAACTTGCGGAACAAGCACGGTCGTCGTCGGACGATGCCGGGCGAAAGCGGCAGCAATGCCATCGGTCCGCCCTCGCGCTATCGAGGCCGCGGCGGCGCCGTCGAAATGGCTGCGCGCCCCTGCGAGGATCGGCACACAGATCGCGCAGATGGTCTCGAGCAACAAAGGCAGCGGCAAGACCGAAAGATACTTGTCCGACTTTGATGCGCTCGTCGCCTCCGCCAGCCGCAAGGCCGAGTCGTTGATCTGAGACAGCGTTAAGCGCACGCCTTTCGGCCGCCCGGTGCTCCCCGAGGTGTAGATGATCTGGCCTCCGCCGGACGCGACCTCCGGAAACGTCTCGCGCCGCGCGGGCGATACGCCAAGCGTCGCGACGCCGAGCTTGGCTGCGATCTCCTGTGCGCCCGCGCTCGTGATCACGTGCGTGAGCCCGGTATCGCTCACAATATGACCGAGCTGCGCGCCGCTGAAAAAGGTCGGGAGCGGCACGACCGTCTTGCCTGCGAGCCACCCGGCAAGCTGGGCAATGGTCCACTCGACGCCGTTCTCGCCGAGAAGCCCAATCGTCTGCGGCAGCGGCCGCAGCTCCTCGGCGAAACCCGAGACGCGGGCTGCAAGACCGGCACGCGTCAGGGTGTTGTCGTCGTCGCTGACCGCGGTCGCACCATCACATTCGGCCGAGCAGCGCCTCAGCGTCTGCATGATGTCAGACATGGGCGTTCCCCGGAGCCATTCTTGGCGCCTGCGGCGAGAGAAATGCCGAGGCGACGTTGCGATTGATGGCGCAGACGAGGGGCCCCGCCGCGTAGTAGGAGCCCCAGGCCTCGGGCTTGGCCACGCGCGCCGGATCGGCGATGGCCAGCGGGAGAGCGGACAGGTTGATGCGCTCGAGCAGCTCGCGCAGCCGCTGCGTCGCCGTGAAGAAAGCCCAGTCGAATCCCGCGCGCTCCCCGTAGGCGACGACGTGGCGCAGGAAGCGCGTGGCCACGCGGGGGGCTTGGCTCGCAAGCCCGGTGACCTCGAAGATTTTCTCGCGGGGCACCGCCTGGCCGGCTGCCTGCGACAGGGCCCGCTCGACCGGTGCGTTCAGATAGCATTCGGAGAAGAAACCAGTATCGGCGTAGCGCAGGCCCGAAGCGCAGATGCATTGTCCGCCCTCGTCGATCATCGCGATTAGGTCGGGCGGGAAGGCCGTCACCGAGGCTTGGTAGTGCTCGCGGTAGACGCCGGCGATGAAGAGCTCGATATGCGCCCTGAGCGCGTGTTCTCTAGGAACGACAATGATTTGCACGGTCGCTGGCTCCCCCGATGTTGCTGACGGGGAAGTTCCGGTGCTGCGCTTACAGGAGGCTTACGGCCTCCAAGAGGTCATAATCGCAAGCGGCCGGCTCAGGGAGCATTGCGAAGAGCTTTCTGCGGCGGAAAGCGCATGAAGAAGACGGCTCCGCCCTCGGCAGCGTCCTCGACCGAGATGCTGCCCCCGTGCGCCACCACCGTGCGGGCAGCGATGTCCATGCCGAGGCCGGCGCCCCCTCCGCGATCCCGCCGACCCTGCCAGAACCGCTTAAAGATCGCTTCCCGCTCGCATTTGGGAACGCCCGGCCCTTGATCTACAACTCGAACAGCAGGCGGATCGTCGACGATGATCTTGACCGTCGTGCCTTCAGGCGTGTGGTTGATGGCGTTCTCGACGAGGTTGCGCAGAGCGCGGAACAGGAAATCTGCCGCACCGCGAATCAACACGGGATGTCCGTTCGACACGACCTCGATGGAGCGGTTTTGCTGGATAGCCAGGGGCGCCAGATAGGAGGCCACGTCGGCGGCGACCGTGTTGAGATCGGCAGTGTCGTGTGGGCCCACCTTCAAACTGTCGAGACGCGCGCTGTCGAGCAGCTGGTTGACCAGACGCTCGAGCGCGCCGACCTCCTCCTTGAGCGCGTCGAGCCCGACGAACTGCGGCAAGATACCCACGTGCGCCTTGAGCACCGCGACAGGCGTGCGCAGCTCGTGTGCCGCGTCCGCAATGAAGGCCCGCTGCACGCCGAATTCAGCTTCCAGCCGGTCGAGCGCCCTGTTGACGGCTGTGACCAGCGCCAGCACCTCGGAGGGCATGCGCTCTGCCGGGAGGCGCACGGAGAAGTTGTCGGGCCCGATGGCGGCGGCCTGACGCGCTGCCGAGCGCAGCGGCCGCAAGCCAATTCGGGCCACCACGAGATTGACGACGAGCAAGGCCAGGACGAAGGGGATCCAGATCCAGGCGATGTCCAGCAGGAACTCTTGCAGCACCGAATCGAAGACGATGTTGCTCGGGACAAAAGCGACCTGCACCCATGCCGGTTTTCCGTTGAATTTGGAAGCAACCGACACGCCGTAGAAGGGAGGTCCCTGGTCGGGCTCCAAGATGAAGTAGTCGAGCGGCACCGCCTCGTTGGGCGGATTTAAGGGTGTCGACAGTCCGGGAGAGCCGGTCAGGAGCTTGCCGGAACTATCGACGATCGCGTACTTGCCTTTGCCTTCATGAAACGAATCCAAAATCTCCGGGGGCAAGTCGATCGCTTGCTTGCCGGGCGCATGTTTCAGGAATTTGCTGATGAGGCGCGCCTCGTTGCGCAGCGTGTGCTCGCGAAACGTGGAGTTGGTGGCCTGAAATCGCTCATACAGGATTACGGTCGCCGTTCCGACTGCCAACAAGGAGGAAGCTGCGAGCGCGGCGGCGAGTTGGATCCAGAGCGACTTCGATCCCTTCATCACGCCGGATTGTCAGACAACAAGTAGCCGACCCCCCGCACCGTGTGAATGTGAATGGTTCCGCCCGCATCGCGTATTCTCTTGCGCAGGCGATGAATGAGCACTTCGATCGCATTGGAGGCCACCTCGTCACCGAAGGCGTAGATCGCATCCTCGATTGCGGCCTTGGGCACCACCCGCCCGGTCCTGCGCATGAGCAATTCGAGCCCGTCCATCTCGCGCCGCCCGAGTTCGACCAATTGATTGTCGACACGCACCTCGCGGGTGGATGTGTCGAATGAGACGTTGCCCTCCGCAAGAACGACACTCAGCACTCTGCCGGGACGCCGCAGCAGGGCGCGTATGCGGGCGATGAGCACGTCGAAGTCGAACGGCTTGCAGAGATAGTCGTCGGCGCCCAGGTTCAAGCCGTCGACGACGGTTTGGGTCCCGTCGCGCGCCGAGAGGATGAGCACCGGGGTCTGGTCGTTGTCGCGACGAATTTCCTGCAGCCACGACAGACCGTCGCCGTCGGGCAAGCCCAAATCCAGGATGACCGCGTCGTAGTTGGTCGCTGCGATCGCCTCGCGGCCGTCGGCCGCCGTTCCGACATGGTCGACGGCAAAGCCCCTGGCGCTGCATGCGGTGGAAACGTACTCCGCAAGCCGCTTGTTGTCCTCGATCATGAGCAGTCTCATTGCTGCCCTCGCGTCATCTGAGCTGATACACGATCGTTGACCCGTCCTTCGCCGCGAACTCCACGCGGACGAGTGTGTTGTTTCTGTCGAACCAGACATCGCGATTAAGACCGCCGGAGATCGTCACCGGCGCGCACCATTTCCTCGCCCTTGTCCTGAACGGAGATGCGCATTTGCGTGCCATCGAGCGTATTGAGCAGGGTTGATTGATGGACGATCCCTGCATTCCATGGGCTCGCGGGCAAAATTGTGGCGGCGGCCGTTCTTTGGTTCCCATCTCCGGCTATTTCAGGTGTTTGCCCCCTGCTGCTACAGGCAGATGATGAGCGGTCCCGTCGTCGTTGGTCTCTGTCCTGTGCGCGACCAAATGGTTGCCTTCCAGGTTTCGATGCCCTGGTGCTCGAAGCGGTAGACGAGAATGAAGGCGACCCGGACCACGACGTTGATCGATATGGACACGTTGTCTTACATCCAGCTTACAAAGCGGAAATCGGGACTCTTTGACATTTCCGAGGCTGTAAGGTCCGCGTAATTTTCTGGGAAAAGGTTCCCTTCCGTGACCCCATAGAGAAAGAGGAGCACGGAGCTCGTTACGAGGATCACCCTTTCATTGCTTCTTGGCGCAACGCTCGCGCTCTCCCTCGCAGCAGGCGCCGGCCCCGCCACTGCGGCACCCTACTCCTTGGCACCTTGAGTACGTTGTCGTTCGCGATGCTGAAGCCGTCGGCCGGCACGTCATCGATTTCACACGCAACGGCGACAGCACGAACGTCAGAACCGCAACGCTTCAGAAAGAGAAAGACCTTGCAATGAGGACGTGCATGAAAATCGCTATCAATCACGTCAAAACCGCTGTCGTCGCGCTGCTGCTCGCCAGCGGCGTCGCATCGCTCGCCATGGCCTCTCCCGCCGCCAAGAGCCAGTTTGAAAAGGACGTGCTCGCCGTTGCCAACGACTGGGCACGCGTCAAATACCTGAGCAAGTCGGACGACCAGCGCAAGCAGTACATGGAGTTGGTCGGGGCCAAGGCCGACGAGCTCGCGCAGAAGTACCCCGATCGGCCGGAGGCCTTGATTTGGGACGGCATTGTCACCAGCGAGCGCGCTTCGCTCACCTGGGGCCTCACCGCCCTCAACCTCGCCTCGCGGGCGCGCGACGTGCTGCTGAAAGCCGAACGCATGGACCCCAAGGCCTCTGACGCCGGCGCACTGACCAGCCTCGGCGTGCTCTACTACCGCGTGCCCGGTTTCCCCTTCGGCTGGGGCGACAAGGACAAGGCCCGCGCCTACCTGGAGGCGGCGGTGAAGAACGCCCCCAACGGTCGAGACGCTCACTATTTCTACGCTGACTTTCTGTACGAGCAGGGCGAGTACAAGAAGGCCGAGCAGGTGCTGAAGAAAGGGCTGTCATCACCCGCGCATCCCGAGCGGCCGATCTGGGACAATTATTTCCCGAAGGTGATGCAGGGCCTCCTCGCCAAAGTACAGCAGAAGGAACGCTCGTAGCGGACAGCTATGGGTATATCGCTGGAGAAGGATGGTCATGCACAGCATGCCCTCGATCTGGACCGGCATCGGCGAGCAACTACGCTCGCCGAGCGGGCGCTGCGGCCGGCTGATCGGCTGGCTGATGGCGCTCATCAATGGCGGACCGAACCGGCTCGCTATCGCGGCGGTCGGCGTTCAGCCGGGCGACACAGTGCTGGAGCTGGGGTTTGGCCCCGGCCGCGGTATCGCCGGCCTTGCGCAGCGGGCCATCCGGGGCCGGGTGCTCGGCATCGACCAGTCGGTGGAGATGCTCGACCTCGCCACGCGCGCCAACCATCGGGCGATCGAGGACGGCCGGGTGCAGCTGCGTCTCGGCCGCTTCGACGCCCTGCCTTATGCCGACGCCAGCATCAGCCGGGTGCTGGCCGTCAATGTCGCCTATTTCTTCGGCCCCGAGGGCAAGGAGATCGCCGAGATGCACCGGGTATTGCGACCGGGCGGGCTTGCGGTGGTCTACGTCACCGACCGCGCGACGATGCGCAACTGGAAATTCTCCGGCCCCGACACGCACAGGCTCTATGACGCTGACGAGCTGAAAAGCCTGCTGCGCCAGGGCGGCTTCGGTTGCCGCGATATCTTCATCGAAAAGGTGAGGCTGCCCTTCGGCGTACGGGGTCTGGTGGCAGCCGCGGCCAAGACTGAAAGTCGGCACCAGAGAGAGGACCCGAGCCTAAGCCTGTCACCCACCAACCGAGGTGGCCGGGCTGCCAACGGCCGCCACACAGAGAATGCAAAGGGCGCGCACACATGACACGAATTGCACTTCTTCTGGCGTTGGTCGCGCCGCTTGCGCTCGCCGCCTGCTCGACCATCCAGAACCACGACTTGCCGCCGCCCGACATTGGCAGCAGCCAGGCAACGCCGCCGTAAGCCGCGGCCGTTGCCCCGGCCCAAAATCGACTTCATCACGCGCTTCTAAAGGCTGCGCGACCCCAGTGCCTGCAAGAAACCCTCGTTATTTCAGCGCATTGGGCTCGATCGCGCTTGTCCGCATTGGCCCTCGCATGCGCGAGCGCAGCCGTGGCAAGGCGAGGATCACGCGGCTGTGCGACCGCGGGTCTCAGACAGGCGTACCAATTCCGCTACACATCCTTGACAAGACGTCTCATGTTCACCGGAATGCCGCACACCGCTTGAGGCGCAAAGCGGTGCTGGTTGAGATTTCGAGTCTCGCGTAGGGGGGAATGGTAGTGGCAGCGGCGTGTGGCGTTGCGTGGCAGGTGCCGCGTGCGGGCTCAGCGGGCTTGGCATTGGTGTTGCTGCTTTCTGGCACTGCATACGCCGGCAATGACGCAAACTTCGTCCTCTACGACCATCACCTGGCAAAGAAGGGCGAGACGGAAATCAACGTGTTCAATGACGTCTCCAACATCGGCAGCGGGGAGGAGGACTACGCCGCCCAACTTCTCGAGATCGAGCATGGTGTGACGGACTACTGGACGACGTCCCTTTACTTGGAGGGAGCGCACGTCGAGGGCGAGGAGTACGAGTTCGGAGGATGGCGCTTTGAGAACCGCCTGCGGCTGTTTGAGGACGCCACCATCCTCAACCCGGTGCTCTACGCCGAATATGAGGATCTCAGATCGGCACACCGCTATCTCTTGACGGTGACCGGGCGCACCGACGCCATCGAAGAGGGGGAGGAAGGCGAGACGGACGCCAGGGAGGAAGCCGAGGAGGAGACCGAGCACTCGCTCGAGACCAGGCTCATCCTCGGCCATGACTTTTCCGACCGCTTCAACGTCGCTTTCAACTGGATCAACGAGACCAATGTCATCAGCGGCAAGTGGGAGTTCGGCTACGCCACCGGTCTCAACTACGTCTTCTATGAGGCCGACAAGGCGGAAGGGGAAAGGACCCCTGGTTTTGCCTCGCCCGAGGGCTGGAATCTGGAGAAGCTGACGCTGGGGGTCGAGCTCTATGGCGGCCTCGGCGACTCGCTGCTCGGGCTGACGATCGACCCCGGCAAGACGCAGCAGTATCTGGGCGTGAACCTCCAAGGTGAATGGGACAATCACCTGCACGTCGGGATCGGCGGCGCCTTCGGCCTCACCGATGACAGCGAGGACGCGATCCTGCGCCTGACGGCCGGCTACGAGTTCGAATGACGAAAGTCGCCGGATTCTAGCCCGAAAAGGCAGGAAGGTCCAATATCACCTTGAGACCGCCGAGATCGGACTGATCGAGCCGGATCCCGCCGCCGTAGAGCTGCGCGAGGTCGCGCACGATCGGTAGCCCGAGGCCGGACCCGCCGGAGCGGCTGTCCCACTGCTCGCCGATGTTGAACACGACGCTCCACGCCTCGGGCGGCAGCCCCTTGCCGTCGTCCTCGACGATAACCCTGACGCAGCCGCGCTGATGCTCTTTGTCCACGCGCAGCAACACGCGGCCCTTGGCGTGCTTGCAGGCGTTGTCGATGAGATTGGCCAGCATCTCGTTCAGGTCCTGGGATTCGCAGGCGACCATGAGACCGGATGGAATCTGGTTTTCGATGCGCACGCCGCGCTCGACGTGCAGGCGCTCGAGCGCGCGCACGACGGCCTCGGCCGACTCCGTGAGCGAGGACACCGTGCCGGGCTTCGCTCTCGAGGCCGCAGCGCGGGCACGCGCAATTTGGTAATCGATCTGGCTCTGCATGCGCCGGCACTGGTCGTGAATGACGGAGGCCGCTTTGTGGTCTCCCTTCTGCGCGAGCTGGTGGGCTTCATCGACGAGGATGGCCGAAGGAGTCTTGAGGCCGTGGGCGATGTTGCCCGCCTGCGCCCGCGCTTTCAGAATTTGCTCGCCTGAAGCGGCGATTAGCTTGTTGAGGTCGTCAATGAGCGGTTGCACCTCATCGGGAAACTTCCCGCGCATGTCCGAGGTAACGCCTGCGCTGTAATTGGCAAAGGCGGTTCGCAACTTCTTGAAGGGCGCCATCGCAAACAGCAGCAGAAGAACCGCAACGGCGATCATCGACAGCGAGAAGATGCCTAGCGACCAGATCAGGACCCTGTTGAACTCGTTGAGGACGTGGTCGAGGTAGCGTTTGTCCGTTCCGATGATGATGCGCAGCGGTTCCTTCTCGCCCTGCAGCCAGCGGAGCCGCTCCGCTATGAGCAGTTCTCCCGTAGGGCCAGCGATGCTGTGGGTGTGAACTTGCGTATCGTTGCCGCCGTCGATCGGCACCTTGAGCATGGGTCCTTCGAGAGAGTTCGAACGGCCGATGATTTTGCCGCTGTTTTGAATCTCCCAATAGTAGCCCGAGAGCGGAATGGCGTAGCGAGGATCGCTCAAAGCGCGCGAAACGCTGAGCTGGCCATTTTCACCAATCTCCAGCAGGCCTTCGAGCTCGTCCAGGTGCTCGTGTAGCTCCTCGTAGAACTGCTCCACGAGAAAGCCCTTGAACTCCGCCGATAGCAGCACACCCGCGATTGCAACGCCGGCCACCACCCAGACGGCGGCGACCGTGATCAGTCTGGCTTTGAGACTGCGCATTGCGGGCGGCATTCTTCTCAATCCATCCGGTAGCCGAGGCCGCGCACCGTCGTGATGACATCGCGCCCCAACTTGCGTCTCAAGCGGCTGATGTAGACCTCGATCGTGTTCGACTCTGCGCTGTCCTCTAGCGCGTAGAGGTGCTCCGTCAGCTCGTTTTGCGAAATGACGCGCCCGATGCGATGCATGAAGTAGCTGAGCATGCGCAGCTCCAAGGCGGTCAGCTCCACCGCCTTGCCGCCGACGGTCGCTTTGCCGGATACGGTGTCCAGGCTGATGTCCTTGTGCGTCAACAGCGGTGTCGCCACGCCGGACTTGCGCCGGATGAGCGCGCGCAGGCGCGCTACGACCTCGGGGATGTGGAACGGCTTGGTGATGTAGTCGTCGGCACCGGCATTGAGACCTTCCACCTTTTCGGTCCAGGTGCCGCGGGCGGTCAAAATGAGAACCGGCATGTCGCGGTTCTCGGCGCGCCATTTGCGCAGGACCGTCAGCCCCTCCATGTTGGGCAGCCCGAGGTCGAGGATCACCGCATCGAACTGATCGTCCGCCCCCATCGCATGCCCGTCCTCGCCGTTCTTCGCGCGGTCGACGACAAAGCCGGCCGGGCGCAGGCCCGTGATGAGCCTGCCGGCAATGTCGTCATCATCCTCAACCAGCAGAACGCGAATGGCGGGCCTCCAAAGAGCGCTGCCTGTGCCGTTTAGATCGCCAACCTGAAAGCCACCTGAAAGGCGGTACGCGCTGGCGGCAAGGCAGATGCCGTCTTGCCGCACGGGCTTTTCAGGTTGGTTTCAGCTGCGCGTGCAACATCCGTAACCCGACCGGAGGTTACGGATTATGTCTTTAAGCAGGGTTCTCGCAGGCACGCTGGCGCTCATTCCTTGGGGATTGGTGCAGCCGGCATTGGCCGGAGATATCGCCGTTTCTCAGGCCCAAATCGATGGCCTCGAGATCAAGCTGCAGGAGGTGCGGCCGGCGACGGACGAGGCGATCGCTCTCTTGCCCGGGACCATCATCCCCCCGATGAACAGCCGCATCGCGGTGCCGGCCCCCTTTGCGGGCACCGTGGTGACGGTCGACGTGCTGCCCGGCGAGACGGTGGAGAAAGGCCGGGCGTTGATGACGGTCGCCAGTCGCGAGCTGGTCGAGACCCTGTCTCAGCTGCGCCAGGCCGAAGCCAATCTCGACGCTGCCACCGCCGTCGCCGACCGCTATCGCCTGCTTGCCGACAAGAACATCGCTTCGCCCACGCGCGCGGCCGAGGCTGAAGCTCACCGCGAGGGCCTGCGCGCCGTGGTGGATGAGCACAAACGGCTCGTAACGCTCGGCAACATCAAGACCAACGCGGACGGCAGCTACACGCTGGTAGCCCGCATGGCGGGCCGCATCGTCGAGGCAAACGTCGCTCCCGGCGCGAGCATCGAGGCCATGGCGCCTGCCGTGGTCATCGACACCAGCGACGAGCTTTGGGTCGAGGCGCAGCTTCCCGCCTCCTTGATGGGGAAGGTGCGTCCCGGCGACAGCATCCACTTGGGCGAGGGGGTGACCGGCAAGGTCCTCTCTGTCGGCCACACGCTCGATCCCAAGACACGCTCCGCCACGCTGATCGGGACCATCCCCGTCTCGGCCGGCCTGATCACCGGGCAGATGGTGACCTTGAGCATCCACCGCGAAGCTGCCGTCGGCGGTCTTGCCGTACCGGCGCACGCAGTTGTCTGGGTCGGAGGCAAGCCGAGCGTTTTCGTTCGCACCCAGTCCGGCTTTGCCGTGCAGCCCGTGACACTGAAAGGCAAGACCTTGTACGGGGCAACCATCGAGGGCGCTCTGTCTCCCGGCCAGAAGGTGGCCGTCTCCGGCCTCGCTGAGCTCGAGAATATGGCCGGGGCGGAGTAGGCGATGCTGCGTAGAATCGTCGAGTTCTCGCTCACTCAGCGCGCCTTCGTGCTGCTCTGCTCGGTCCTGATCGCCGCGGCGGGCGTCTTTGCCTTCCTGCGCATCCCCATCGACGCCTTCCCCGATATCTCGCAGGTGCAAGTCAAGATCATCATGAAGGCGCCGGGGATGACGCCGGAGGAAGTTGAGACACGCGTCATTACACCGGTCGAGCTGGAGCTGCTCGGCATCCCGCGCCAGACGATCCTGCGCTCCTCCGCAAAGTACGCGATCGCCGACATTACCATCGACTTCGAGGACGGGACCGACATCTATTGGGCGCGCCAGCAGGTGGCGGAGCGGCTGGCGGGCGTCGTGGGCGAGCTTCCCTCGAACGTATCGGGTGGCATGGCGCCCATCTCCACGCCCCTCTCCGACGTCTTCATGTTCACGATCGAGGGCGGTGACTTGTCTCTCGAGCAACGGCGTAGCCTCCTCGATTGGACCATCCGTCCCGCCCTGAGGACAATCCCGGGCGTCGCAGACGTCAACGCGCTGGGCGGGATGGTGCGGACGTTCGAGGTCATCCCCGACAGCGCGGCGCTCGCAGCTACCGGCCTGAGCATCGCCGACATCAAGGACGCGATTGCAGCCACCAATCGCAACGATGGCGCTGGGCGCCTCTCCGACGGCGAGAAGGCGCTCGTCGTGCGCTCGGAAGGCGCAATCCGCACCCCAGCCGACCTGGAGCAGGTCGTCCTCAAGTCGGAGGGCGGCAAGGTTCTGCGCATCCGCGATGTCGCCACTGTCGGCACCGGCAATCTCACGCGCTACGGCGCTGTCACCAAGGACGGCAACGGCGAGGCGGTGGAAGGTCTGGTGCTGTCGCTGCGCGGTGCCGATGCGAGCGCGATCGTCAAAAAGGTTCGCGAGCGGCTCGACAGCCTCAAGCCGAACCTGCCGCAGGGCGTGACGCTCAAGCCGTTCTACGACCGCTCCGATCTCATTCAGCGCGCCGTCGGGACCGTCAAAAAGGCACTGCTGGAGGCAACCGTCCTGGTGGTCCTCCTGCTCCTCGCCTTCCTGGGCAGCCTACGTGCCTCCCTGGTGGTCGCCGTGACGCTACCGATGGCGGCGCTCATCACCTTCTCGATGATGCGCCTGTTCGGCATGTCGGCGAACCTGATGAGCCTCGGTGGCCTCGCGATTGCCATCGGCCTCATCGTCGATGCAGCCGTGGTCGTGGTTGAGAACACGGTCGAGCGGCTCAATCACCAAGCGGAAAATAAGCGCGTCCCGACCTTGCACCAAGTCTACCAGGCCGCCGCCGAGGTGGCGATGCCGGTTGCCTCCGGCATCCTGATCATCTGCCTTGTGTTCTTGCCGCTGCTGTCGCTGCAGGGCCTCGAAGGCAAGTTGTTTTCACCCGTGGCGCTGACGATCGTCTTCGCGCTGTCGGGCTCGCTGGCGCTGTCGTTGACGCTGATCCCGGTGCTGTCGTCGCTCATGTTGCGCGGCAGCGCCCACAAGCCGCCCATGCTGATGCGCGTTCTCGAGGCCGGCTATCGTCCGCTGCTGCGCTTCTGTCTCGCGCACCCGATGCCTGTCTACGTGTTCGCAGCCGGCGGTGCCGTAGCGATGGTCTTTGCCTATCTCGCCGTCGGCAAGACGTTCATGCCGACGATGGACGAGGGCTCGGTCATCATGCAGACGACCAAGCTGCCTTCCATAAATCTCGCCGAGAGCGTCGCGACCGACCAGCGCATCGAGCGCGTCCTGCGCGAGAAGGTGCCCGAGGTCGAGAGCGTGATCGCGCGCGTGGGCTCCGACGAGCTCGGGCTCGACCCCATGAGCCCCAACGAGACGGATGCCTTCCTCGTCCTCAAGCCGAAGGACCAATGGCGGGTTCCGGACAAGGAGTGGCTCTTGCGCCAGCTGCGCGCGGCGATGGCCGACATGCCCGGCATCGAGTTCGCCTTTACGCAGCCGATCGAAATGCGCACCTCCGAGATGCTCACCGGAGCGCGCGGCGACTTGGCGGTGAAGATCTTCGGATCGGACCTCAAGGTGCTCGCCGATCTCGCCGGTCGCGTCCAGTCGGCGATCAAGAGCGTCAAGGGCGCGGCGGAGGTGTTCACGGCCTCTAACGACACGGTCGACTACCTGCAGATCGACATGGATCGCCTGACCGCGGGCCGCACCGGCCTCTCGGTCACCCGCATCGAGGACGAGCTGCGCGCGCTTCTGGAAGGAGCACCGGCAGGTATCGTGGTGGAGGCGCAGCGGCGCACCAACATCGTGATCCGCGGACCCCAGACGCTGCGGGAGACACCGCAGCTCTTCATGCAGAGCCAGCTGGCGGCGGGTGACGGCGGTCTGGTGCGCATCGGCGATGTCGCGCAGCTGCGCCGTACCGCTGGCGCGGTCAAGGTCGATCGCGAGAACGCCTCCCGCTTTGCCCTGGTGCAGGCCTACGTCTCCGGCCGCGATCTCGTCGGCTTCGTCGAGGATGCGCAGAAGGCCGTAGCCGACAAGGTCACGCTGCCCGCCGGCTACCGCCTCGTGTGGGGCGGCGAGTTCGAGAACCAGCGCCGCGCCGCCGCCCGCCTCGCCGTCGTCGTGCCCATAGCGCTCGGCCTGATCTTCCTCGTGCTGTTCGCCACGCTCAGGTCCGTGCGTCAGTCCGTCCTGATTCTCGCCAACGTCCCGTTCGCGCTGATCGGCGGCATCCTCGCGCTCTGGGCCTCCGGCCAGTACCTCTCGGTGCCGGCCTCCGTAGGCTTCATTGCACTGCTCGGTATCGCCGTCCTCAATGGCTTGGTGCTGGTCAGCTATTTTAACCAGCTGCTGGCCGGCGGCATGCCGCTTTCGCAGGTGGTCTACGAAGGCTCGTTGCGACGGCTGCGGCCCGTGCTCATGACCGCGAGCATCGCCGCCTTCGGACTGGTGCCGCTGCTCTATGCCAGCGGGCCGGGCTCCGAGATCCAAAAGCCCCTCGCCATCGTCGTCATCGGCGGCCTCGTCACGTCGACCGCCCTGACGCTCGTTCTGCTGCCGATCCTGTTTCGTCGGTTCGGCACGGCCCTCAGCACATCAATAACGGAAGCAAGGACCCTGTTATGGATCAATCCACTTGCAAGCTGACGCTCGTTTATCCGCCCGGCGCGGAGGATGGCATCATTGAGCTGATGCTGAACGCCGAGCCGGCGCTCACGGGGTTCACCACCTGGCTCGCGGAAGGCCACGGCCACGACTTCACGACGGCGAGCGTGCGCGAGCGCGTACGCGGCCGCGTGATGCGCGGGGTACTCACCGTGCTCACACCGCGCGCGCGCTTGGCCTCGATCCTGGAGGACGTGCGCACCAAAGCGGGGATTGTGAACCTCGTCTATTGGGTCGAGCCCGTCGAGGCATTCGGGCGCCTTGTGCCCCTCGCTGCGGCGGACGACGCGCCGACCGCGGCCTGAGGGAGCAAGGCGCCCATGCTCGAGGCTCTCTCACTCTGGTCGGTTCTCTCGATCGCCCGCTCCGTGCTGCTGATCGCCGGCGTTTGCGCCTTGGCCGTCTGGGCGATGCGCCAGCCGGACCAGCAGTCGTCTCTCGTCGCGAGGCTGACGGGACGGCGAAACGCGCGTCCAGCCGACCCATGCGCGCTCGCGATCAGTACAAAGACCCGTCAATCCGAGGAGGAGTAGATATGCGTCTTCATCAATGCCTGTGGGCCATCACGCTCGCTGTTGCGACGGCATCCGCAACGCTGCCCGTCTCTGCCGCACCGAGCACCGATCTGACAACGGCAGCCGATGTCGAGCAGAAAGGCAGCCAGTTGCTCAATGTCGACGCACGAAGCTATCGCCATTGCCACAACATGCCGCGGCGGATCCGGTGCCATAGCACGGAGCGTCTCCCCGTCAATTGGCCGCCGAACTCGAATACGCCCGGGACGTCGAGCTTGCGTGAGAGACACGCCGACACGTCGGGCCCCGCCCCCCTCAGCTCAAACCATCAAGCATGGGAGACCATGAAATGAGGACCTTCAAGATTCTCGCGAGCACGTTTTTCATCTTCGCCGCCCTCGCGACCGGTCTACGGGCGCAACAAGGCCCCGTGTCCAGCGCTTGCAAGGACGACATTGCGAAGTTGTGCGCGGGCAAGGAGCACGGTCAGGGCGAGGTCCGCGCCTGCCTCGAGGCCAACAAGGACAAGGTCACGGCTGCCTGCAAGACGGCCCTTGCAACCACAGGCGGCGGGCGATGAGCGCACCGACGATGCTCGCAGGGATTTGACTCTCAGTTCCGTTGCGCCGGGCGGAGCCCTCCTTTTTGTTGCTGACGCCTTCGAACCCGGCGCCATTCTCAAAAACTAAAATGACCCCGCCACAAGGGCGGGGATTTTTATTGTTTGGTTGCGGGGGCGCCCATTGCAAACAGTACGCAAATAATCAGTTGACGAACAAAATTATTCAGAGAGCGGAAAGTGTACGAACTCTGATCCAGAGTTGTGCGCATAAGGTCACACGCTTTCGATCCACATAAAATAAGATGCAGCGGCGAAGTGCGTATGGCGCCCTTGTGGCGCTGGGGGGGATTGAGTTCGTGTTGCGTAGCGTTTTAGCCCGCAAGCGGGTATTGTTTGGGCTCGCGCTGATTGGTGCGGCTCAAACCGAATGGGTCCAGCCTTCGTACGCCAAATGGCGTCTGGCCCGCCAGCGGGCAATGCGCATTGTTATGTTGGCGCGTTGCGCTTTTCGCCGGTCCAGGGGTCATGCACCACCGGCCAGCTCATGCACTCTATCAGCGCTTAGCGCCGCGCTGGTTGCGGTCTTCGTGCTCGGCACGGCTCCTGCCCATTCACAAGCTGTCAACTTCGGCTGCACCGGCACCACGACCCGAGACTGCCCCGACGTTCCCGTCCAAGGAATCCAGTATGGTTCCGACGCCAATATCGTGAACGTGGGCGATGGTACGCCAGGGCAGACAGACGTTAATTCCACTACGATTGGCATCGACTTCAGCAAGATCGGAGTCGATGGCGCAGCCGGCTCGTCGAGCAGCGCCTTTACCACCGCAGTCGACACGAAAGGAACCTCGAACACCGACGACGACGTCGTCTATGTCGTAGATCCGAACGGATCCCCGACCGACCCGCTATTAACCGACGGTGGCAGTCGAATTCTTGTCGAAGCGGGCGGTGACCTTGTCGTTGAGGACACGAGCGCACCTTTAACGAAATCCGAGCTGGCCAACCTATTGAGTGCTGGCTCTGCCGGCGGTGGTGCCGCTGCAGCCGGCGTAACCGTCAACAACTCTGCACTCATCCACACGACCAACGCCAGCGGGATCATTGCCCGCTCAAAGGGTGGCAATGGCGGCAACGGCGGAGTCGTCAACATCGGTGTGGCGTCTTGGGGAAAGGATGGCGGATCAGCAAACGATGCCGGCGCCGTCCTGGTTACCAATGACGGCCAGATCACCGTTACAGGGACGGCCGCCGATCAATACGGGATTCATGCCGTCAGTCAGGGCGGAAAGGGCGGCGACGGGGGCGGCGCCTTCTCGTTGTTCAGCTCAAGCGCCGGGGATGGCGGCAACGGCGGTAAAGCGAATACTGTCGACGTCATTCTCGAGGATACATCCTCCATAACGACCCACGGCGATGGCGGTCACGGTGTCTTTGCCGAGAGCCTTGGCGGTGTCGGCGGAGCCGGAGGAAAAGTTACCGCGGCATTCGCATTCGGCGAAAGCGGCGGGGATGGCGCCGTCGGAAATACGGTTACGGTCGACAATGCCGGTTCCATCTCGACGTTCGGGAACGGTGCCCATGGCATCTTCGCGCGCAGCTATGGGGCCGGCGCCGGTTCGGGCTCGAGCGCGGGAGGCATCTATGCCGCCGGCGGTAACGGTGGCGGCGACAATGCCGACGGCGGAATTGTCAATGTTACGAATTCAGGCACCATAAACACCGACGGTATTGGTTCCTATGGCGTGTATATCCAGTCGGTCGGCGGTGGCGGCGGCGATGGTGGCAATGCCGGCGGTCTCTTCACGGTAGGCGGCAAGGCCGGCTCTGGCGGTGACGGAAAGGCCGTCACCTACACCCAAACCGCGACCGGCTCCGTTACGACCACTAAGGACAAAGCCACGGCAATTCTCGTGCAGTCGATCGGCGGCGGCGGCGGCAACGGCGGCAATGCCGTGTCGGTCAGCCTTGGAGCGGCCGTTGCGATCGGCGGAAGTGCCGGCCCAGGCGGCGATGGTGGGACCGTGACCCTCGACGTGGGAGGTACGGTGACCACAAACGGCGAAGATGCAAACGCTATCCAGGCTCAATCGATCGGCGGCGGCGGCGGCAATGGCGGGCTCGCTATTGCAGGCGCGTTAAGCACAGGCGCTGGGGTCTCGGTCGCGATTGGCGGTAAGGGTGGGCAAGGGGGCGACGGAAAAGCCGTCAGCGTAACATCGACCGCAACCATCACGACCGACCAAGACATGACGGGCGGCGCTGACCGGTCGAGCGGCATTGTCGCGCAGTCGATCGGCGGCGGCGGCGGCAACGGCGGATTGTCCATTTCCGCTACGGTCGGCGCCAGCTTTGCGGCATCGGTATCCCTGGGCGGCGGGGGTGGACCCGGCGGCAACGCAGACACCGTCAGCGTCGATCAGACCGGCACGATCGTCACAGGCGGCGACAACTCGATCGGCATCGAAGCGCAGTCGATCGGCGGCGGCGGCGGCAATGGCGGCGGATCGGTGGCCGTGTCGGTCGGAACGGCGGGCTATGCGCTCGGCTTTGCCATGGGCGGCGCAGCAGGTGTCGGTGGCACGGCAGGTGAAGTCGCGGTCGACCTCCACGGAAGCATCGCGACGACAGGCAAGCTGTCCCACGGCATCTTGGCCCAATCGGTGGGCGGCGGCGGCGGAAACGGCGGATTTGCCGTGTCGGCGACGGCGGGGGCGATGTCGGGCAACTTGGCATTGGGCGGCAAGGGCGCTGCCGGCGCCTCGGGTAATACGGTCACCGTCAACACTTTCAGCGACGGCCTCACCGACCGGACGATCAGCACGTCGGGAGACGGCTCGATTGGCATCCTCGCCCAGAGCGTTGGTGGCGGCGGCGGCAACGGTGGATTCGCCGGCTCGCTCGCGGTCGGAGGCGGCGGTGGGATCGGCGTTGCACTCGGCGGCTCTGGCGGCGCCAGCAGCGTCGGCGGAACGGTCAACGTCAACAATGCAGTCGCCGTCAGCACGGGCGGCGATAACGCCACTGGCATCCTCGCCCAATCGGTCGGCGGTGGCGGCGGCAACGGCGGATTTTCTCTTTCAGCCGCCGGTGGTGTCATCGGCGTCGGCGTCGCGATTGGCGGCGAGGGTGGCGCTGGAAGCAACGGCGGCACAGTGGTGCTCGGCAACTCGGGTGACGTTTCGACGGAAGGCAAGCTCGCCTATGGCCTTCAGGCCCAATCGATTGGTGGCGGCGGCGGCAACGGCGGCTTCGCCCTCTCGGGTGCATTGGGCGTGTCGGTCGAGGACGTCCCTGGCGGCGCCGCGGCCATTGCGATCGGCGGTACGGGCGGCGGGGCCAGCGACGGCGGCTTGGTAACGGTCAACAACACCGGCAGCATCGAGACGCAGGGCCTCGGGTCGCACGCGATCTTTGCGCAGTCGGTTGGCGGCGGCGGCGGCAGCGGTGGCTTTGCAGGCAGCGTCGCCGTCACGATCGGCACCGGTGTGGCCCTGAGCGAGTCGGTTGGCGGGACCGGCGGCGGCGGCGGCAATGCCAAGGCCGTCAAAGTCAATAGCACCGGTGCCAACACCACGATTGTCACGCACGAAGACGGGGCCGACGGCATCCACGCCCAGTCGATCGGCGGCGGCGGCGGAGACGGCGGCTTCGCATTCTCGGGCGCGTTTGGCTTCGGGGGCGAGACCAATATCAACCTCGCGGTGGCGATCGGTGGCTTCGGCAGTGACGGCGGCGACGGTGGCACTGTCGACATAAGCAACGTGTCGGCCATCACAACGTCAGGTGACCACGCGAACGGCATCTTCGCGCAATCGATCGGCGGCGGTGGGGGCAATGGCGGCCTCGCCGCGTCTGGCTTGATGGGGTTTGCGGAAAACGGGGTCAACGTTGGCGTCACGGTTGGCGGCTTCGCAGGCGATGGCAGCACGTCGGATGGTGTGACGATCACCAACTCCGGCGCGATCACGACCACCGGATTCGAGTCGGTTGGCATCCTCGCCCAGTCGATCGGCGGCTCGGGCGGCAACGGTGGACTGGCGCTGACTGCGCAGATGACGGGTGCTTCCAAGACCAACGCGGCCTTCGGCGTCGCCGTGGGCGGCGGTGGCGGCAACGGCAACAGCGCCGGGAAGGTCGAGATCACAAACAACGCCGGCGGCAACATCACGACCACGGGTATCAATGCGCACGGCATCGAGGCTCAGAGCATCGGCGGTGGCGGCGGCAACGGCGGAATGGCGGTTGTCGGGCAGCTGGGTGTTTTCAGCGGCTCTGAGCAAGAAGCGACAAAGTCTCTCAACGTCGAAGTATCGGTCGGCGGTGCCGGCGGCGACGGCAGCTTCGGCAACACCGTGGACATCACCAACTCCGCGAACATCGAGGTGATGGGCCTCGCGGCAACCGGCATCTTTGCCCAATCGATCGGTGGCGGCGGCGGCGACGGCGGCAACGTGCTCAACGCCCTCGGTGTGATCACCGACTCCCAGAACAGCGCCGACTCGCGCAACGTGAACCTCACTGTGGCAATCGGCGGCGCCGGCGGCGACGGCAGCGACGGCGGCGACGTCACCGTCACCAACAATGGCAGCATCACCACGCACGGCGGCAGCGGCTACGGCATATTTGCCCAGAGCGTGGGCGGCGGCGGCGGCATTGGCGGTCGCGCCAACACCGTCGAGATTACGGTGACCGACAAGTGCGGGATATTCAAAGTGTGCACCGGATCCCCCTCAACGAAGAACAATTTCTCTCTGGGTGCGACCGTCGGCGGCAACGGTGGCGGCGCCAGCGACGGCGGCGACGTGACCGTCAACAACTCCGGCGACATCGAGACCTTCGGCGACGAGTTTTCCGGTATCTATGCCCAGTCGGTCGGCGGCGGCGGCGGTAACGGCGGCAACGGCATCCTCGGTTCGGGCGAAATCCTTCCCGTGCCTGTGGAGCTAGCCTTTTTCCCCGTCGGTGCGGTTTCCTTCTACAAGGATCTCCAAGTGGAGGTGGGCGGTAGCGCCGGCTCAAGCGGCAACGGCGGCACGGTCGATGTCACCAACAGCAAGAACATCACCACCCATGCCGCGTATTCCGACGGCATCTTTGCCCAGTCGGTCGGCGGCGGCGGCGGCGAGGGCGGCAAGGCCGTGACCGGTTTCTTTGGGGCGCTCGGCCTCGGCGGCGCGGGCGGCGCAGCGGGCGACGGCGGCGACGTGACCGTCAGCCAGACCGGAGGCGCCAAGATCGAAACTTTCGGCACCGCGTCTAACGGCATCTTTGCGCAGTCGGTCGGCGGCGGCGGCGGCGTGGCCGGCAACGTCGATCGGGCGCTGGCGTCAAAGACCGCTGGGACAATTCCAAGCATCAATGCCGGCATCGGGCTGGCGCTCGGACGCAGCGGAGGCGGCGGCGGCAACGGCGGTGACGTCAGCGTCGACGTGGACGGTCAGATCGCCACCCACGGCGACAGCGCCGCAGGCATCTTCGCTCATTCGGTCGGTGGCGGCGGTGGTTTGCTGGGCAGGCTCGGCAACGAGGTGGCCGGCGTGGGCGTGCTGTCCTGGCAAGTCGGCAGCGCGGGCGATGCCGGCGATGCGGGACAAGTCGACGTGACGCTCAGCGGCAGCATCATGACGTCGGGCAACGCCGCACACGGCATCTTCGCACAAAGCGCCGGCGGCCAGGGAAGCGCGGGCGACGTCAACGTAACGCTGAACGGCCAGACCCAAATTCTGACCGGCTCGGTGCTACAGCCAGGAGACGAGGACCGCGGCATCGGCTCGATCGGCATTTTCGCCCACAGCGCCGCCAGCGACAACGCGAACAACGGCGACATTACCATCGCCATCAACAGCGCCGATGGCGTGGTCCGCGGCGGTCGCACAGGGGTCGTCACACTCGACAACGTCGACAATACCGAAATCGGCGTCGGCATCTGGGTCTTGGACGGCAACAACAACACCATCACCAACCACGGTCTCGTTACGACCCTCGACGGCGTCGACGACAGCTACGCCATATTCGCGTCCGGCAGCGACACGACGCACACCGGCGGCAGCGAGACCGTTTCAAACTTCGGCACGGTCACCGGCTCGTTCGACCTCGGCGCCGGCGCCAATAAATATACCAACGAGATCGGCTCCTTCCTGAACTCGGGTAAGTTCGCCTATGTCGGCGACGGCAACCTGCTGCTCAACCATGGCCGCATGTCGCCGGGGGGCGACGGCAACGTCTTCACCACCGAGGTCAGCGGCAAGTACCAGCAGGACAGCAACGGCGCCTATGGCACCGACCTCGATCTTTGGTGGACCGGCGACACGGCCATCCCCTCCAAGGAGGCCGATCGGATCAACGTCAGCGGCACGGCCGACCTCGCCGGCATCGTCGACCTCATGCCGCTCAGCAAGGGCAACGCGCTTCCCGGCGACCACGAGGTTGTCATCCTCTCGGCTGATGGCGGCGTCACCACGCAGACGCAAACCAATCTGAGCCTCGTTGCGCCGGCATCGGCGGTGGCCTCCTACGAGCTACTCTATCCTTCAAACGGGAAGGATATCGTGCTCGGCTACCACATCGATTTCTCGCCTGACGGTCTGAACCCCAACCAGACGAGCTTCGGCAACCAGATCAATGACATCCAGCTTGCCTTCCCGCGGCCGACCAACGACCCCAATGCCGACAAGAATACGCCGATTTCGCCTCTGGTGGCGGCGCTGTTCGATCTGCCGGACGTGCCGTCGCTGCAGCGCGCCTACGACATGCTGAGCCCAGGGGTCTACGTGGAGAACGAGCTCGCAACCATCATCTCGAACCTCGACTTCCAAAACACCCTGCACAGCTGCCACTCGCGCGACGGGCAATTTCGCTTCGCGCGCGAGCAGGACTGCGTCTGGGCGCGTTACAACCACCGCGAGCTCGACCGCGAGCGCACGAGCGACAATATCGCGTTCCAGGAGACAACCGAGGGATTCTCCGCCGGCGGCCAGACCCTGCTCGACGAGCACTGGGTGGCCGGGGCGGGCTTCTCCTACGAGAAAAGCACGCTCGCAACGGATACGATGGCGGGCAGCGATGGCGACCGCTACCAGGGCGGCATCGTGGGCAAAGGCCGCTTCGGCGGAACGGTGCTGGAGGCCGCGCTGACGGGCGGCTATGCCGATTACGACACCATCCGCAACATCACGTTCCCGAACTTCAGCGAAGTCGCGCGCGGCGATCAGGAGATCGGCTTCGGCTCCGCACACATCCGGGCTGGGCAAGTGTTCGAATATGGAAGCGTCTACCTCCGGCCCTCCGTCGACGCTGGCATTACCCACTATGTGGTCAGCAGCTTCGAGGAGAAAGGCGCGCCGGTTGGGGGTCTCTCGCTCAAAGGCGACAGCCAGACGTTCTACACCGTTGAGCCGACTTTGGAGATCGGCGCCGAATTCGCTTCGGGTAGCACGCTGTTCAGACCTTACTTGCGGGGCGGCCTCACGCAATTCCTCGGAGACGAGTCGCCGTCGATCGCGGCGACGCTACAAGTGGTGCCGACCGGCGTGGCGCCATTCGTCATCGAGGACAAGTTCGCCAAGACCTTCGCCGAGGTCGCCACCGGCATCGACATTATGATGGCCGGGAATCTCGATTTCCGGGTCGACGGCTCGTGGATGAAATCGGACGATGTCGAGGTATTTGGTGCCAGCGGCAAGCTACAGCTCAAGTTCTGAACGCCGCCATTGATCTCCGCCCTGGCGAGCCAACGCTCGCTGGAATGCGATAAGCGCTGACGTTGTGACGAGGCCGGCGCCGCTCTCTCACTCGGCCGCGAGCTTGACGACCTCGCCCCGCGACAGCGGGCAGGCCTGCCACAGCTCGGTCAGGGCGTTAACGAGGTAGTCCACCTGCGCGTCCGTGTGGACCGGAGACGGCGTCAGCCGGATCCGCTCGGTCCCGCGCGGCACCGTCGGGTAGTTGATCGGTTGCACGTAGATCCCGTAGCGGTCGAGCAGCGCGTCCGTCACCGCCTTGCAGTGCACCGGGTTGCCCACCAGCACCGGAACGATGTGGCTCGGGTTGGCGAACACCGGCATGCCGGCCTCGGTCAAGCGCTCCTTGACCTCGCGCGCGCGCTTGTGCAGCCGCGCACGCTCCAGATCGCAGGATTTCAAGTGGCGGATCGAGGCGAGCGCGCCGGCGGCCAGCGCCGGGGCCAGCGAGGTGGTGAAGATGAAGCCCGAGGCATACGAGCGGATGGCGTCGCAGCAGTCGCGGCTCGCCGCGATGTAGCCGCCCATGACGCCGAAGCCCTTGGCCAGCGTGCCGTTGATGATGTCGATGCGGTCCATCACGCCGTCGCGCGCGGCGATGCCGCCGCCGCGTGGCCCGTAGAGGCCGACCGCGTGCACCTCGTCGAGATAGGTGAGCGCGCCATACGTCTCGGCGAGATCGCAGATCGCCCCGATCGGCGCGATGTGCCCATCCATCGAGTAGACGCTCTCGAAGGCGATGATCTTCGGCGTGTCGCGGTCATACTCCTTGAGCTTGGCCTCGAGATCGGCGACGTCATTGTGGCGCCAGATGCGCTTCTCGCCGCGCCCGTGGCGGATGCCGGCGATCATGGAGGCGTGGTTCTTCTCGTCGGAGAAGATCACCGTCCCCGGCATCAGCTCGACGAGCGTCGACAACGTCGCATCGTTGGCGACGTAGGCGGAGGTGAACAGAAGCGCCGCCTCCTTGCCATGCAGATCGGCGAGCTCGGCCTCGAGCTCGACATGGTAATGCGTCGTGCCGGAAATGTTGCGCGTGCCGCCAGAGCCGGCGCCCACGGTATCGATCGCCTCGTGCATGGCGGCGATCACGGCGGGGTACTGGCCCATGCCGAGATAGTCGTTGGAGCACCAGACGGTGATGGGCCGCGGCCCGGCGCCGGCGAAATGCTCCGCGGCCGGGAACGCGCCGCGCTGGCGCTTCAGATCGGCGAAGACGCGATAGCGCCCTTCACGATGAACGGCCTCCAAGGCGTCTTTCCACGTACGAGCATAATCCATCAGGCGTCTTCCATTCCCCAGCAGCGTCCTCTTCCGTCCATTCCAAGTTCTTCAGACTTTGTTTGGCTACTTGGTGACGATCTTGGGAATGCTCCTAAAGCCCGCTTCGTGCGCCATCGCCCCACCAATTTCTTACTTGTTTGGCTTGGCAAGGATGAGTTGGGGGGGTCTCAAAGGTCGGCGCTATGAAGGGCCAGTTCGGATCCACGCGTCTGCGTACTGCTGAGCGAAGGCGCAGACGCAGGCGACTGGGCTTCATCGTAAAGGCGAAGACCTCTTTGGTGACGCTGGGATCTTCCGCGTGCGCAAACGAAAAATTGCGCGCAAGCGTGGCCAGCACCATCTTCATCTCCAGTGTTGCCAGATAGCGGCCCGGGCAAAAGCGGGGACCGGCACCAAACTGCATGAAGGCCCGCGTCCTGTGCGCAGGACAAGCGCTCTCGCGCGAGTCCACCCATCGCTCCGGCTTGAAATCCTTCGCGTCCTCATAGTTCCTGTCATCAAGGGTCGCGGGCCTGGTCAGCAAGAGCACCGGCGTACCCCTGGGGATCTCGATACCGGCCAACTCGATGCTCTCGTTGGCCTCGAGAAAGTGGAACGGTGCCACCGGTCTCATTCGCATCGCCTCGAAGGCCACGCCTTCGAAAAGGCCGAGCTTGGCGGTTTCTGCGAACGTCATGGGCACGCGCGCACGCCCCAGGGCGTCGAGCGCGGCGTCGTGCAGCGTCGCTTGAAGATCCTGATTGCCGGCAAGCAAGTGAATGGCCCAGGCGAGGCTGTAAGCTGTCGTATCCTCGCCCGCGAGAAGCAGCGTAATGACATTTGCATACACGTCATCGTCGCTGAATCCGGAGTTCTGGCTCGTCCAGGAGCGCAAGCATTGCCTCGAGAAGATTGCGAGGTTTTCTATGAGGCTCCCGGCGCAAGGATTCGCGCGCATCGGCGATCATCTCATCGACGAATGCACGGACCGCCTTCAATGAGCGATCGAGCCGGTAGTCTCGTGGCAGCTTGAAATATCGCCAATAAGGGAGGACCGCGTTCGCCCTGCAGCTGATCATCGGCATGATGACGTCGATATGACGCTGTATGGTGTCGTCGTCACACTCGAGCGTGTTCACGTCCTTGCCGAACAACAGGGTTGCCGTGGTGTCGACGGTAAAGTGGGTAAGGTCCTGAATCACGTCGGTGTCGGTTCCGGCATCCACGCTTTGCTGCCAGCGTCGGCGCAACCGATCGGTAATAAGCTGCAAGGTGGGGAAGAAGCTCTCGAGTTGATGCGGCGCAAGTGCGCGCGTCACGAGATTGCGCTGTGGGCGCCACGCCCCTCCCTCGATCGAGAAGAGACCGTTGATCCCCAGCTCTCTGGCAACAGGCTCGATGGTGGACAAGCGCCGGAAATGGCCGGGCCGGTCCTTGAGCGCGGAGATTGCGATCTCGACCTCGGAGGTCACAAGCACGCGCTTGGGGCCCAACTTGAACGTGTAGGTCGGACCCAGCGTTTCAGCCCACTCCTCGAGCTTCACGTGCAGCTGCTTGCGATCGATCTGATGCAGATTCCCCAGCCAGGGCAATGCACTGGGAGCGGGGAGATCCTCCAATTGCCGTTTGGTGGTGATCATATGTAGTTCCTGTAAAAATGGAGGCCTGTCATTCGGCCTTCAGGCCGAGCTCCGTCGCCGCCGCCGTAATCTTGCTCGATGCGTCGTCGTCGTCCTTGAACACTTCAAGCGCCTTGCGGAACGCCATTGCCGCAACCTCTCTTTCACCAAGCACAACGCGGGAGCGCATGAGCCTGGTCCAGCCCTCGACGTCTCGCGGAGAACTCTCTAGGCGAGCTGCTAGGCCATCGACCATCGATCGGATTGCAGCATCACGCTCGCGCGGAGGCATCCCTTCGAGCTTGGCAATTTTATCGACGTTTGGTCCGTCAGAACTCTTGCCAACGGCCTCAGTTTGCGAAGACGAGGCACTTTCGAGATTGTCGCTTTCGGAGGCCTTCGCCTTGGCCTCATCGTATGCCAGCTTGAGCTTGGCGGAACTCGGATCAAGCTCTACCGCTCTCGCATAGGCGGTAACTGCCTGTTCATAGTGGCCCGTGTGGAAGTAGGACCAACCGAGCATCTGCCAGCCTCGGATGTCATCGGGAGTGGTTTCGAGCCGAGCCGCGAGCCTTTCGATCATCGTGGTTACATCAGGCAGCAGTTTGCCAGCTGCCGCCATAGACGCCGGTTCTTCGGTTCCGATAGAACGCGTGTAGTCGGTGAGGCGCGCAAGCATTTCGCCATCCGACCCAGAGTCGGTCGCCCCGGGAGGATCCCCCACATAAGACGTTACTGTGCCAATGCCTGCGACGAGGAGAAAGACCGCGGCAGCCGCAATCAACGCCCCGGAGGTACTTTGAAGAAGCCTCAACGACATCTGCAAGCTCCCCTCTGGCGGCGGTGACCTCGATGATGACGCGAATGGGCGACACATCGCCGGCGCCAATAGGCGCATCGGTCGCGGTATCTCTTTGCGGAGAGGTAGGGGTAGCCATAGTAGACATAGCCGCGACCGATATGCTTCGGGTAAAAGCCGCGGCTGTAGTAATAAGGGTAATCATAGGCGAGATAGTTCGGACCGATCGGCAGGTAAAGCCGTCGGCCATGGCCGCGCTGCTTGATCTCAATGACACTGTGCGTGGCGCTTTTGCCGTGCTTCAGAAAGGACAGCCCCGCCGATGTGGCATTGGCCGCTGGCGCCATGCCGAACAAACCGACCGCCAGCAAGCAAGCCATCGGAATTGATGCGAATAATAAATTCCGCCTACTCATAAGAGCACCTCATCTCGTTCCCCGTTCCAAGCCAGAGCTGTCAGGCGCGATCGGTCAGAACTTCCTGCGGAGCTCGGCACGGATGCCGAAGTTGTCTTCGTCGGCGCCCTCGATGATCTGATAGGTCGCATCGGCGCGGAACAGCCAGGCCAGAGTGATCGGAATCTGATAGCGAACGCCGAAGCCGAATTGCGTATCCTTTGCGCCGATGCCGTCATCCTCGAACGGCTGCACCATGGCCACCTCGAAGACGATCTGCTGATCAAGATTGAAGAGGTACTCCAAGCCAATCGCGCCGCCGATGGTGTTGGAGCCGGTGTCGTCGAGCTTGGGATAGCCGGTGAGCGCGTCGGTCTCGAAGTTGATGCCGACGTTCTTCAGTATCCCCGCGCCATTGCCATCGACGAGGGGCTGAGGAGCGCCGAAGCCGACGAAGAAGTTGGCGTAAGGGAGTAGCGTGCTCGGCAAGCCCGAGATCAGGCTGTTCTCCGAAATGATGGCAATGCCGTCGTTGTCTTTGCCGTCGCCGAAGTTCGCGAAGAAGCGGGTCGAATTCGACAAGGTGTTGGCGTAGCGCCGGCTGTAGGCGACGGTCACGAAGTGCGTCAGAAGGCCGTCCTGTTCGTCGAGGCCCTGAATCAGGCCGTAGCCCGTTTCGATGTAGCCGTCGAAGGCGTCGATGAATGCGGTTACGCCATAGAGGGCGGCACTGTGGTTGTCGACCTTGCCGTCTGCTCCGATGATGCTCGCGTTGTCGACATTGTCGAACGCGCCGAAAAAGGTGATGTCGAAGTTGGCAAGGCCCAACGCCGCCGAGTTCTTCGCAGGCAGGCTCACCGCGCCGCCGAGGATCGCATCGTTTGCCCAGATCCCGTTCTGCAGAAAGAGCGGGAAGAGACCGACCGTGAAGGGCAGGTCGAAGCCGGCTTCCTTACCGGAGAAACCGGAATAGAGGGAGCCTAGGTCGCCCTCGAAGAAAAGAGTTTGCGGGTTGGCGTCGAACTCGTCGTTGAACTTGTCGTTGGCGTCGCCGCCGCCAAACTCGAAGCGGGTGAATTTGTTATTGCTCTGAAACGGTGTGAAGAAGGCGTGTATTCGTTCGGTGGCGGTGATCTTGAAGTCGATGTCGAGGTTCAGTCGGGTTGCGATCTGGGCAACATCCTTGTTGTTGAAGTTGTTGTAGGCGACCGCAGTCCGCCAGTCGCCGTAGATGGCGAGGCCTGGGAGCAGCGGATTTTTGATGCCGAGGAGGGTGGAGCTCTCGTCGTATTCGCCAGAGGTGTATTGCTGGCGACCGATCTCGAGCAGCGGGCGCGGCGCCACGACCGCGGTCTTCGCGCCGTAGATGTCGAGCTGCCCATCGCCATTGTACTTGACTTCTTCGTACTGCGGATCCGGCCGGAAAGCGTCATCGACCAATTTGGTTTTGTTTTGGGGCTCGCCGCTGTTTTCGCTTGGCGCCGGGTCTGCGGCGGCGTTGGCCGCCTTCTTTTCTTTAGCCGCGCCTACGTGCAGCGCTTCGGCTCGCAATTCAGCGGAATCGATCAGGGAGGCGCCGGACACCTGGGTCAACCAGCCTCCCTTGATGCCCTCGCTGCTGCTTTGGGCTGCCGCAGGTTCTGCACCGGACATCACAAGGTAGCCACCGGCTATCAGCGCAATGGTGGCGGTCGTTGTCCGGGCACGGTACGCGTCACTAGTCACGTGCAAGCCCCTTACGCATTACAAGTCACGGGCAAGCTCTGCGTTGCGGCTCTGAGGTGCGGCCTAACGCTGGGCACTCGCTTCTTTGGGCGCCTCGCACTCCCCAATGCGAAACCCCCGGCTTTTCGGGTCTAGCCCTTCACCTCGATCTCCACCGCGAAGGCGTGGAAGTTCATGATCCGCTCGTTCATGCTCTGCTCCATTGCCTTGGTGGAGCCGACGAAGCGCATGAAGTAGATCGGCTCGGCGCGGCTGCGCATGCGGAAAAGGAGGCGGTATTTGCCGGGCCTCGTGATCAGGTTGCCTGGCACTTGGTACTTGGCCGGCTTCTCGCCCAGCGGCGTCAACGAGTGGTTCTCCATGCGCACCAGCGGCGGATGGTTGAGAACGGTGGTCGGAATCTGGGGCGGACGCAGTTGCGGCAGCGGATCGATGTCGAAGTTAACTGGTAGATACATCTCGCGATCCGTGCCCTTGATGTTGGTCGTCAGGAACTTGGTCTGGAAGTTCACCAGCTGTTGGTCCGTCTTGATGCGGCTGGCAGCGACATCCAGGCTGTGCAGATCGGCCATGTCGCCGTTGCTGTCGACGTAGCCCGACTCCCAGATGTTCTTGCCGTCGGGATCGATGAGGGCGACGTTCACCCAAAGCTGCGGCTGCGCACCGAGCGAACCGGACGGCAGGTTGTGGCCGGTGTTGGTGTTCTTGATCTTGTAGGAGAACGCCAGATCCGTGCCGACCCTCGGGGTGCCCTCGATGTAGGGACCGTCGACCTTGCTGCTGGCCTCCAAGACCTGCTGCCTGAGCTCGTCGCGCTTGTCGAGCTTGGCGAGATTCTCCTCGATGATCTGCCGGGCATCTTCGCGATCGAGCGGATCGGACCAGCGCTTGGGAAAGTCTACCTTGATCTTGCCGTCTGCGACCTTGTCCTCGAACTCGGTGGCGCCCCAACCGGCGCGCCAGTCGAACTGCAGCCAATCCTTGATGCTAAAGGCCTTGGCCTTCGTGTTGTGAGGGAAGATGCCGGGGTGGGCGATCGAATAGCCCGGACCGATGAAGCTGTGATTGGCATGCTTGCGACCCGGGTTGATCTCCTTGCCGCCGACCACGGCGGAGGGTGCGGTCGCATAGCCCTCGGGCTTTCCGGGAACCTTACCCATGTGGCAGTCTTGGCAGGTGACGCCGGCTTTGCGTGCCGGACTGTCGCGATACTGATCCCAGACAATCTCCAGCTTGATCCCTAAGTTGACCGCAACCTGGTGGCAGCTGACGCAAAACTCTGACTTGGTGATCTGGTCGTTCGTGATCATGCCCTTGTGGATGTCGTTGCCGCGCCCGTCAGGGCTGGTTTTGACGGAGTAGGTCTTCTTGTTGGCGAGGACGTCTTTAATCACGCTCTTTTCGCCGCTGCCGTAGACCGGCTCGTAGATCTTGCCCGGCTCGACCCGGCGCTCGCCGTTGACCTTGCCGTACTGCTCCTTGACCCGGTGGCAGGTGATGCAAGTCACGCCCTCGCGTGAAATCTGGCTGCGTGCCCAAAGCGGCGTTTCGCGCTTCTCCCCGAGCTGAGTGCCGACCTCCTGATGGCAGCGCACGCAGAAGGTGCCCACCGTACCTTGGGTCAGCCCCTGGAACTTCTGCTCGAATTTGTGAAACATCGGGGAGATCGACGCATAGGCATGCTGCGACGACGACCATTCCTCGTAGATTTGCTTGTGGCACTCGCCGCATTGAGAAGCGGTGGGATAGAGGGAGAGGGTCTCCTTATCGACCACGCCGCTGTGGCCATGTGGGTTGGCCTTTGGGCTATCGGTTTTTGCGGACGCTTCTTTGCTCGGGGCTGAGCTCGATCCGGACTGTGTCTGTGCGACCGGGGTCCCGACAGCCTTGCTAGAGGCGGCGACAGCGCTCTGGCTAAGGAATGCGGCGTCCATCAGCATGGCGCACGCGAAACCGCGGGAAAGCATCGTGATGCCGGGCGATCGTTTCATCGCCTCCCCCCTTCAATAGATTTTAGGGCGGCATCCCCGTTTGCATCGCCCCCGCGAAAACGATGCTCGACCGCCATGCGTGAATATCGAGACGAAGGTTAATGTGCGAAAATTGGCGCTCATATGGCCGCGCATATCGAGAAAGCATCACGAAAAATCCAAGGCTTGAAATAGTACGTGTGATAAAAACAGACAGCATGAAATTCGGCGGATAACACCATATCCTTCGGAACATAAGCGAGATAACGATGAAAGGGCGGCTCGACGTCCGGACTAATGCAATTGTTGCTCCTGCGTGACGAAGAAATATGCCTGAGTTTCTCGGGTAATAAGCATTCTCGGAGCACAATGCTTTTCGGCCAGCGTCAAGCCGCTTGCGAGCGGTCGCCACGTCAGCGCCTCGGTTCGCCGTTCCGCGCAATTGGCTCGCGCAATGCATTTGAGGGGTTTTTTGAAAAAACTGCAAAACATGTTCAGTTCTTGCCCGCTCTAACCATCAAACGGTCATTGTGCGACCACGATGGGAGGATAAAGCATGGCCGATAAGCAAGTCATGCCAGGCGCGTATTGATTGGGTTTAAACGAAAATCAGCGCCTCGGAACGGAGATTTACTCATTGTGTTCGTATTCGGCGTCCCTCTCAACATCTGAGGTCACAAGTGTGACGGACGACCGACAAAACGGCGTTCTCTATTCGAACGATAGGGGTGGGTGCTCAGATTGAGAACGCATGGTTTGCTGAGCGCACGGGGAAGCGCAGCGGCGGGAGCTCACCTGCACCGGTCGTAGATGGGTAGCTTGAGGCCCTGAGGGATCAGATGATGGCGAGAAGTCACCAAATTACGATCAATGGGAATAGCTTTCTGGCGTGCCGCGGCGAGTTGCTGCTGGATGCAGCTCTGAGGAATGGTATCGATCTGCCCCATGACTGCCGCGCCGGCCACTGCGGCACCTGCTGCGTGCGGCTGGTATCCGGTGAAGTACAGGGCGGCGAAGGCTCTAAGCCGGGTATCGTTCATGCTTGTCAGGGCCGGATCGTCGGCGATGTCGTGATCGAGGGGAAGAAGCCGTCGGAAGTTCGCACCGTAGAGGGTGTGCTGAGCACATTGCGCGCCCTGTCGCCCGAGGTGATGGAGGTCGGCATCAGGACGGAACGGGCGCTGCCGTATCTTCCGGGGCAATATACGCAAGTGCGCTTCGGCGGATTTCCGAGCCGTCCCTTCAGCTTCACCCATCCCTTGGGCGGCAATCCGAGCAGCCGCTCGGTCTGGTTCCACGTCCGGCGCATGAAGGATGGGCGTGTTACGTCTTCGCTCGGCAAGCGCATCAAGGCGGGCCATCGAGTGAAGCTGACAGGGCCCTATGGCTCCGCTCATTTCCGGCCCAACCTGAACAGCCGGATGATTCTGGTCGGCACCAACACCGGCTTTGCGCCGATCTGGTCGATCGCCGTCGCTGCGCTGCGCGAGAAGCCAGAGCGCAAGATGCTGATCATCGCTGGCGGCCGCACCCTCCAGTCGCTCTACATGGGCCCGGCTCTCGTGCAGCTGTCCCGCTTCCCCAATGTGCTCGTCGTGCCTGTCTGCAGTACGCCGCAGAGCGTGATCACAGCGGTGAAGCTGGGCCGGCCGACAGACTATCTGCCGCTCCTGCTGCCGACCGATGTGCTCTACGCCTGCGGCGCGCCGGGGATGGTCGATTCAGTAAAGTCGATCGCGGCGCAAATCGGCGCGGCCTGCTATGCGGATCCGTTCCTGCCGACCGCCGATGATGGCGCCGAGCAAAGTCTTCTGACCCGCGCGATGGGGCGGCTCGCTGTGCCCACCAGGCGGCAGACGGGCGGGCTCACTTTGGATGCGCCCGACAGCCGGCGGGAACCACCGATGCAGGCGTATCGAATGGCTCAGGGGTGAGACGTCATAATCATCGTCGAAGCGCATAGCCTTCGCTCGATCGGGTTTGGGCCAAGAGCCCCTCTCCGGTCTTCTCTGCTTTGTCTCTGTGGCGTGCTGATGATCTTCGGCCTTGCTGCGGATGGCGCAGTTGCGTCCGATCCGGCCAAGATCGTCGGTCCGAATGCCTGTGCCGAATGTCACAAGGAGGAGGCGAAGGCATGGAAGACCACGCGTCATTTCAAAACCTACCGTGAGATGCCGCGCAAACCGGAAGGGGCGAAAATCGGGAAAAAAATGGGAGTGCGGCGCATCAGGTCGGGGGCCTTATGCCTGAACTGCCATTTCACGGTGCAGCAGAAGGACAATAGGGAGAAGATCATCGCGGGCATCTCCTGCGAGTCCTGCCACGGCGCCGGCAAGGATTGGATCAAGGTCCACAGCGAGTTCAGCGGCAAGACAGTGCTGTTCGAGAGCAAGGCCGAGGCGAAGGCGCGTTGGCAACTTGCCGAGTCCAAGGGGATGATCAGGCCGCGCTCGTTCTACCTGCTGGCAAAGAACTGTTATGGCTGCCATGTCGTGCCGGAAGAGGACCTCGTGAACAAAGGCGGCCACAAGGCCGGCAGCGCTTTCGAGCTGGTATCCTGGTCACAGGGCGAGGTGCGGCACAACACCTGGCATTCCATGGGCAGAGAGAACGTGCCGGCCAGCGCGCCGCGCAAGCGCATGCTCTATCTCGTCGGCCTCGGCGTCGAGCTCGAGACGGCATTGCGCGCAGTCGCAAAAGCGACGGTGAGAAAGACGTATGCGTTCGAAATGGCCAAGCGCGCCGACCGCGCGCGAAAGCAACTCGCCGTCGCGGCGAAAGCTGCGCCCGGCGTGCCGGAAATTGCAGAGATGGTCAAACTTTCCCACTCGGCCGGGCTGAAGCTGAACAACGAGCGCCGCCTGACCACTGCTGCCGACGGTGTCTCCAAACAGCTCAATCTCATCACCGCTAAATACGACGGTAGAACGATGGACGGGCTCGACAGCCTGATTCCCGGACCGGACAAATACAAAGGCACGGCCAGAAGGCCGGGCGGTTGATTCAGCCGGCTCGCAACGGCAACAACTTGAGTTGCTTCCTGAGGCAGAATCACCGCGATGCGTAACGATTGAGGGCCGCCGTGACACCTGACGCGATCGGGGGACGCCGGGCGAGTTTTCCCGCCGGCCAGGTTGTGCAGGGCCTCTTCATCGCAGCCATTTCCGGCGGCTTGTTCTGGCTCGTCTGGATCTATGGCAACGGGCTGCGCGACCCGCGCTATCTCGACGGCTGGGTGCTGGCCGGTGGCATGAGCTTGCAGCTCTACTTCCACGTCACCATCAAAACGGCCAGGCTGTCGCCGAAATCCGCCATGCGCTGGCGGAAGATCCATATTTTTCTCGGCTATCTGCTGATCGCCGCCTTCATCTCGCACTCGGATTACTCTCTGCCGGACACCGGCTTCGAATGGGCGCTGTGGGCGGGCTTCGTGCTGGTGACGCTGAGCGGCATTTTCGGCACCTATCTCACTTGGTCGCTGAAGGCCAAGGGCCGGATCGACGAGGGCGTCAGCTATGACCGCATCCCCACCCTTCGCGCCGAGCTAGCGCGGGACGTCCACGCCGCCGTCGCCGAGGCCGAACCGGCCGCCGCTCAGATCGCCTTGCCGGGGCTCCCCGCCTTACCGCATGACGACTGGATCATGGACCTCTACACCAACCACCTGCGGGACTTTTTCGAGGGGCAGCGTAATTTCACCGCCCATCTCATCGGCTCGCAGCGCCCGCTCAAGCGGCTGATCGACGAGATCGACAACCTGTCACCGTACGTGGGGCAACAGAGCCGGGAGAAGCTTGCCGCCATCAGGAACCTGGTGGTCGAGAAGGACCGGCTCGATTTCGCGCGTGTCTATCTCGGGCTCACCAAAGCCTGGCTGTTCGTGCATGTGCCCGTCACCTATGCGCTGATCGTGCTGACGGTGCTGCACGTCCTCGTCGTCTATGCCTTTTCATCGGGGGCCTGGTGATGTGGCGGCCGGCAGGGACCGGATCGGCTCGGCCGCCGGAGGCCGAGAGGCAGGCGGCCGCCGGCTCCCGGCGCGACCGTCTGGCGGTGCTGCTGGCGCTTGTTACGGTCGTCTGCCTGAGCGCGACCTTCGTTCTCTCCAAGGGCAGGCAGTTCCTGATGCCGGGGCCGCTGGCGAGCGCTCATGGCGCGATCGAGAATTGCAGCGCCTGCCACACCAAGAGCGGCAGCGGCAAACTGAGCTGGATCCACGGCCTCGTTGCCGGCGATCCGCTCGCCGACAGCAAGGCCTGTCTCACCTGCCACAAAATGCCGGACACGGCTTTCAACGCGCACGGCGCTTCGGCCGAGGTGCTGAAGCAGAGCACCGAGCGGCTGACGAAGATCGCGGCGCGGACGCCGCAGCCGCAATCGGCCCGCGCGCAGAGCATCGCCTTCCCGACCCATGACTTGGTCGCACGCGGTCTCTATTGCGCGACCTGCCACCAGGAGCATCAAGGCGTCAATTTCAATCTGAGCAAAATCTCCAACGAGCAGTGCCGCTCCTGCCACGTGGTGAAGTTCGACAGCTTCGACGGCCATCATCCGAAATTCGAGAACTATCCGTTCAAGCGGCGCACACGCATCATCTACGATCATGCCGGCCACTTCGGTAAGCACTTCCCGGAAGTCGCGAAGAAACATCCAGCCAAGCGCATTCCCGAGACCTGTTCGACCTGTCACAACAGCCGTGCGGACAAGCGAGTCATGGCCGTGGCGCCGTTCGAGCAAACGTGCAGCGGCTGCCATCTCGATCAGATCATCGGCAAGGAGCGGGTCAGTGGTCCGAAAGGCATTGCCTTCCTCACGCTGCCTGGCCTCGACCTGCAAACGCTGAAGAAGAAAAACGCCTCAATCGGCGAATGGCCGGACGCGTCCGAAGCCGAGCTGGCACCATTCATGAAGATGATGATCAGCAGGGATGAGCGGGGCCGTGCTCTTGTCAAGACCGTGGACAGCCTGAACCTCCAGGATCTGAGCGATGCAAGCGACGACCAGATCAAGGCGGTGACGAACCTGGTCTGGGAGATCAAGGGATTGTTCTATGCGCTGATCAAGGGAAAGGCGTCGGACGTGCTGGGCGGCCTAAATATTGGCGGCGGGGCGAAGCTGAGTGCGACCCTCGTCGCCGATCTGACCGCGAGCATTCCGCGTGATGTGGTCATCGGTGCGCAACAGCAGTGGCTGCCCAATCTGGCCGCCGAGATGGCCAATCGGCCAAAGATTCATGATCCTGGCACGCGCGATCAAGACCCAAACGGCTGGAACACGGTGACCAGGGAATCGAGATTGGAGCGATCGTCGTCTCGTACAGAGCCGTCTGGCTCGCAGGCGCGTCAGACGGTCCCCAGTGTCGCCGCTCAGGC
The DNA here is from genome assembly GCA_963782555.1 of uncultured Alphaproteobacteria bacterium. Lineage (GTDB taxonomy): Bacteria > Pseudomonadota > Alphaproteobacteria > Rhizobiales > Hyphomicrobiaceae > Hyphomicrobium_A. The sequence continues at coordinate 112,581 of CAWAKB010000001.1, forward strand.
CGCTGCTCGCAGACAAAGAGCGGCTGGAAGCGCACCCGATGCGAATGCCAAGGTCGATGGCGGCAAAGACACGACCAACAAGCTGCCTCCCCCGATGAGAGCTGGCGTCAACGACGTTGAGAAAGCAACCCAACCTGACCGAGCAGCCAAAGAAGCCGGTACGGAAAACCGCCAGCCCGATGACGGCGCGCAAATGCTCGCTGCTGATGAAGGTGGCGGGCCGATCACGGGGCGATGGTCCTTGCCAAGCGGGACGCCCCGCGAGATCAACGCTCATAAAGAGGAGAAGGTAGAGAAGGCAGCCCAGCCTGAAGGAGCGGCCGGAGCGACCGATCCCGCAAACGCCAAAGTCGCCGGGCCTGCGGATGCCGCCCCCAAGGCGGACGCAAAGGCGCCGGCCGCCGCTCCCGCAGGCTCAGATAGCGCGAAGGCCCAATCCGATGGCGGCAAGGAAACGCGCTCTGCCCACCAACAGCCTCAGGGCAACGACACGGACCAAACCGACGATCTGCTCTTTCCGACGAAGGAAGAGCTTCGCGCGATTAAAGCAGGACCTGCAGACGCGGAGAAAGCAGTCCAGCCCGAAGGAGCGACCGGAAAAACCGATACCGCGAACGCCAAGCCCGATGGCGACGCAGATGCGTCAGCCGCCGCCTCAGCGGACTCCGATACCGCAGCGGCTGAGCCCCAAACAAGGGCTGCGCCTGTCGTCAGCATTGAAAGCGACGTGGATCCGGAGAGCTGGGCCGAATATGGCGGCTGGTACCGGCAGGACTACGCGATCTTCTACCGTCCCACAGGCCACAAGGACAAATTCATCTACTCTTGGCTCTATCTGACCGGTCCCCAAGCGCGGAACGGTGACAAGAGCCCGGCGGCGGCGGTCTTTGATTATCTCACCGGCAAGGACGCCCAGGGGTCATGCACGAAGTGCCACAGCGTTGACGCTATTCCGGGCCAGGGGCGGGTCGTCAATTTCTCCCCGCGTTCGGTCGAGAGTAAACAGGGACGCTTCACAAATTTCATCCATGAGCCGCACTTCGGCATCCTGGAGGCTCGCGGTTGTCTGACCTGCCATAAGCTTGAAAAAGGCCGCCCCTATCTGAAGAGCTACGAGCAGGGCAATCCGCAAAATTTCGTGTCCAACTTCGGTGCGGTGAAAAAGGATCTCTGCCAGACCTGTCACACCAGAAAGATGGCGCGCCAAGACTGTCTACTGTGCCACAAGTATCATGTGAATGACGTGATCACGCCAATCATAAACACGAAAATCCCAACTCAATAACGTTTGATGGGAACTCTGCGGCTGCATCGGTTGGTTGCGGGGGCAAGATCTGCTCCATGTCCCACCGCGTCGGGCTGAGCCCTCCTTGTGGGCCCCCGTTAGGTCCAATCCAGAAGCGCCGACAAAAACCAAAAACCCCGCCACGAGGGCGGGGCCTTTTGGTTTGGTTGCGGGGGCCTGCAACGTCCGTAGCAGTCACCGAGAGGTTCCGTTTCCTTTCAAGCTGCAGGCCTGGGAAGTTCAAGTTCCCCGCTTTCCTCTGCGCTGTCGTTTCGGAATCCGATAAATCCAGACGTTGTGGCCGTTGATCCGCCGATAGAGCCTTTCCGGCCGGTAAGCCGCCTCAGATGCGCTGCAACCGTCTGCCACGGCCTCTCGGGCAGGTTCATGGCCTCACAAAAGCGTGGATGTGGTTTCTTTTGGTCACGCGGTGGAATCCGTCGGCTGGTGAGAGCGGGGCCGAAGCTCGGCCTGAAGGCAGTCCAGAAATACAGAAGCGCGGTCCTCGGTAGATGGAGGATCGAGGCAACGGGGCGGGGTGGGACGCCCACGTTGAGAAACGATGGCCCGATGGTAAGTCTAGAAAAATATTAAACGCCGGCGTGTGGTGGATCGAGCGCGTGCCCTTACCGCTAACGAGGTACCCGAAGCCGTCCACAGCAACGAATTTGGCATTGATTGTTCCTCGTCAGTCCGTAAAAACGCATAATAGGATTTCTCAGGGTTGATTGTAGATCGGTTGCGATGGCCAGCAATTTTCACGAAAGCTTCACGTCGGGCGAGGTTAAGCCGCCCTCCGAACGAGCGACTGGATTGGTCTTCGCTGCTGTCGCACTCGTTGTTGCCATCATGTGGCGCAACGAGCCGCGCATGTGGTGGGCGCTGGGCATCGCGATTGCTCTGGCGGCAGTTAGCCTGGTCGCGTCGCACCTCCTGAGGCCAGTCAATATCCTGTGGTTCAAGTTCGGACTTTTGTTGCATCGAATAGTGAACCCGCTCGTGATGCTTGCGCTGTTCACGGTAGTCTTCATTCCAGCGGGCATCGTTATGCAATTGTGCTATGACCCGTTGCGACTGCGGCGGAGTGCGGATGCACGAAGCTATTGGATCGAACCAAAGGGAAGTGGGGACGCGCAAGCGTCGATGACGAACCAATTTTAGCCCGAACCGGTAGCGCCGAGTTTGGGCAGCAAAAAACGATGCTGAAAAAGGGAAGGAATGCGCCGTGGGTGCTCTCGCTCGTGAGTTCTTCACCTATATGTCGGCCCGCAACAAGTGGTGGCTGGCGCCGATCTTAGCCGTGATCTTTATCTTCGGCGGGCTGCTGATCCTGGCGCAGGGATCTGCGGTGGCACCGTTCATCTACACAGTCTTCTGAGCTCAGGCCGACGACGAATCCATGCGTCTCCTGGGAATTTCCGCGTTCTATCACGACAGCGCCGCCGCCCTCGTCGAGGACGGCCGCATCCTTGCGGCCGCTCAGGAGGAGCGCTTCTCGCGCAAGAAACATGATGCCGACTTTCCCGCCCATGCGGTCGATTACTGCTTGGCGGCGGGCAACGTCGACCTCGATGGCGTCGATCACGTTGTCTTCTTCGAGAAGCCGCTCGTAAAGTTCGAGCGCCTGATGGAGACCTACCTCGCCAACGCCCCCAAGGGCTTTGCGTCGTTCCGCATGGCGATGCCGCTTTGGATCAAGGAGAAGCTTTTCCAGAAGCCCAACCTGGAAAAGGCACTCAAGAGCTTTGCGCCCAGCGGCAATCTCGATGGCAAGCTGCTTTTCGCTGAGCATCACCAGAGCCATGCGGCCTCCGCCTTCTTTCCGTCTCCATTCGAGGAGGCGGTGGTGCTCACCATGGACGGCGTGGGCGAATGGACCACAACCTCGGTGGCCATCGGGCGAGGCAATACGCTCCAAGCCGTGCGCGAGATCGAGTGGCCGCACAGCATCGGCCTGCTCTACTCCGCCTTCACCTACTACACCGGCTTCAAGGTCAACTCGGGCGAGTATAAAGTCATGGGTCTGGCACCCTACGGCGAGCCCAAGTACGCCGATCTGATCCTCGACACGATCGTTGACCTCAAGGATGACGGCTCCTTCTGGCTCGATCAGAGCTATTTCAACTACGCGACCGGGCTCACGATGACGTCGCGCAAGTTTCATGAGCTCTTCGGGGCGAAACCCCGCGGTCCCGAAACGCCGCTCACCCAACGCCACATGGACGTCGCGGCCTCAGTGCAGAAGGTCACCGAGGAGATCGTGCTGCGCATGACGCGCAATCTGGCGCGCCAATACGATATCGACAACCTGTGCCTCGCCGGCGGCGTCGCGCTCAATTGTGTGGCGAACGGCAAGCTCCTGCGCGACGGCAAATTCAAGCGGGTCTGGATTCAGCCGGCCGCGGGCGATGCCGGAGGCTCGGTCGGCGCAGCCCTTGCCGCCTACCATCAGCACCTCGGCGCGCCGCGCAAACTCAACGGCGCGCTCGATGCCATGCAGGGCTCCTATCTCGGCCCCGAGTTCGGACAGAGCGAGATCGAGACGCGCCTCGAGGCAGCGGGCGCGGTCTTCGACACGGCCGCCGACGAGGCCGAGCTCTACCGACGCACCTGCGACGCGCTGGAGTTGGGTCACGCCGTGGGATGGTTCCAGGGGCGGATGGAGTTCGGACCTCGCGCACTCGGCGGCCGCTCGATCCTGGGGGATCCGCGCAACCCCGAGATGCAAAGGAGGCTCAATCTCAAGATCAAGTACCGCGAGAGCTTCCGCCCCTTCGCGCCCTCGGTGCTGCGCGAGGACGTCGCCAGCTACTTCGAGCTCGATTCCGACAGCCCCTACATGCTGCTGGTTGCCAACGTGAAGCGCAACCGGCGCCGGCACATGACGGCCGACGAGGAAAGCCTTTTCGGCATCGACAAGCTCAATGTGGTGCGCTCAGACATCCCCGCCGTGACGCATATCGATTACTCGGCGCGCGTGCAGACGGTGCACGCGGAGACCAACCCGCGCTATCACGCGCTGCTGTCGGCCTTCAAGGAGCGCACCGGCTGCGCCGTGCTCGTCAACACCAGCTTCAACGTGCGCGGAGAGCCTATCGTTTGCACGCCCGAGGACGCGTTCCGCTGCTTCATGGGCACCGAGATGGACACACTCGTGATCGGCAACTGCATCCTCGAGAAAGACCGCCAGGATCCGCGTTTAGCCAAAGACTATTCGAGCAACTTCGAACTCGACTAGACGACTAATGCGATGGTTCTCCCAATGGCGCTCAACTGCAAACCCTCTCAGCGGCGACGTTTTTCGCCATCGCATCGCTGGGCATGACCTTGTCGCGCACGAAGACACTTGCGAGGCTCAATGAAACCCACCAAGAATGTGGTCCTGCATCAGGTCATCATGACCGTCGTGCTTCTCCTGGGCTTGGAAGGGCTCGCCCGGATCGGACATACGATTCATGCCGAGCTGGACGCTACTGTTCCTCAGGAAGAGGCATGGGCGATCCACACCCCCGGCTTGGGATGGGAGCGCCGCCCGAACTTCAAGGGCCCCGACCTTTGCGGTGTGCCCCGCACGTTTGATGCTCGAGGTCTGCTTCCGTTCGATGCCGCTCAACTGAAGAATAAGAATTCAGAGCAACGCACGGCACTGTTTATCGGCGACTTCAACACGTACGGTTATTGCCTTCCGGCCGACTCTACGTTCGTCGAGGTTGCCGACCGAGCACTCCCCCAGTACCGCATGATCAATCTCGGCGTGCCGGGGTATTCGTCATATCAAGGCTACAAGACGCTCCTCAAATATGGCAGCGCTCTCAAGCCGGACGTGATCTTCGTATCGTTCAATTTCAATGACCGCCGGTACGTCCTGAACGACGAGGATGTCGACGGCGACAGGAGGTTCAAGAAGCTGGCGCGGTCGCAAGGCAACCGCTTCTTGGAGCAGATATATCTGTTTCGACTGGCCAAGCTCATAAGTGCAAAGCTTGGCCTGCTACCGAACGAGGCTTCCGCAAAGACGCGCCGTGTCAGGCTCGACAGATTGCGGCCTCGCGTCGATGAGCAAGCCTACAAAGCCAATCTGATCCGCATGGTTCGCTGGGCACGAGAGCATCGCAGTGCGGTCTTCTTTATCCTGCTGGGAGATCCTCCCAACCAGACCGCGCTGTTGCAGGACGGCATAACAAATCTGCGGGAAGCCAAGTATGGTGCCGCCATCAAGGATTTTAAGTTTTTGTCGCAGCGGCCGCACGGGATCGCTCAATTGGGTCAGCTCTATTTGTCAAAGGCATATGCCAAAGCAGGACAGAGCGAGCAGGCTGAGAAGGCCCTATGGGCCAAGCCGCTGGTCTCCATCGAGGGCGGCCACCCAATACGCCTGGACACCGAATACAATCATGCGATGCGAGATGTGGCGGAGCAATATGGGGTCCCACTCATCGACGCCAAGAGCGCGTTGGAAAAAACGCCGAGGGTGTATTTCGACATCTGTCATTTCGATGCCGAGGGACATGCAATCGTCGGGAACTTGATCGCGAATGTCCTGACGAACACAAAATCGCTGGCCACGCAAATGTCCGGTGTGGACCCTTAGCCTCAGTGGCTTTCGGCGGTCGCGACCTCTTTGCGGGCCCCTGTTCCGTGAAATCCGCGTCATTCCCCGCGGCCCTTGAGATCGTCGGCGACCTCGCGGGGCTGATGGCAACAGAACACGACGCGAACGCTGTGACTGGATCGGTGGTTGCGGGGGCAGGATTTGAACCTGCGACCTTCAGGTTATGAGCCTGACGAGCTACCGGGCTGCTCCACCCCGCGTCACCGAAAGATGCCGGACGGCCGACGAGCCGAAAAAGAACACTGCCGCCGTTTCCGGAAGGAGGGTCTCGACCGCAGGCATACGCCCAAGAAGGCCGATGACAAAGGCCGCCCGTCGCCGAGCGGCCTCTCGATGGCGCGGCTTATAGCACAATTCGCGCGGCTGTGAAGCCCGCTATCGCGCCTATGCAAGCCGCCGCCCGATATCGAGCGTCCAGCCGCAACGTTTCTGTGGAAGATGCCAATTCTCCGCCCCTGCATGGGGGGTGGCATGCACCCGAAATCAACGCGGGGCGCGCGCGCGCGCCTACTCCGCCGCCACCGGCGGGGCCGGCGCCGCGGCCGTAGCCTGCGCCTCGCTCTTGCGATGGGCCCGGATGAAATAGATGTTGCGGCTGTAGATCACGAGGCCCATGCCCTGCCCCAGCATGAAGACGGGATCGAGCCGGTAGATGGCGTAGGCAAACAGCATGGCGCCGCCCACCATGCTGAAGTACCAGAAGGTCTCGGGCACGATGGAGCGCCGCGCGCGCTCGCTGGCGATCCACTGCACGATGAAGCGCATGGAGAACATGAGCTGCGCCAGGAAGCCCACGGCGAGCCACGTCTTCTCGGTGACCGGCGTCGAGACCCACCAATGGCCAAGCTGCGTCGCAGCGTTCGCTAAGAAGTCCATGTGCCTGTCGCTGTCCCCGTGGGCATCCCCGGCCCGTCTTTTTAGGTCTTGTCGCCCGCGCTCAGTCGCGCCCCGTCGTCGTTCACCGGCTTCAGCCGCGTGGCGATGTCGGTCACCAGCTGGATCTCCGGATACCGCTCAACGATCTGCGGCACCTTGGTCCTGCGCCTGAGCCAGGTGACGCCGACCAAATCGTAGATCCCGACCAGGGCGCGATTGAGGTTGTTGTATTTCGAGACGCCCGCTTGGCGCGGCCGGTCGTTAACCGGAACGTAGGCCACGTCGTGGCCATAGGTCTGAAACAGGGCCGGCAGATAGCGGTGCATGCTCGTGAAGAACGGCAGCCGCACGAACACCTCGCGCCAGTAGACCTTGATGCCGCATCCGGTATCGGGGCAGTCGTCCTGCAGCACCTTGTCGCGGATCCAGTTGGCCGCGCGCGAGGCCCAGCGTTTGGAGCCGGTGGCCTTGCGCTCGGTGCGCACGCCGCCGACCAGGGCCGGCCCCTCGGTCCCCGGCGTTGCCAGCCTCTCGAGCAGGCGGGGGATGTCGTGCGGGTCATTCTGGCCGTCGCCGTCCATGGTGGCGATGATGGGGCTGGTGGCCGCCAGGATGCCCGAGCGCAGGGCGGCGCTCTGACCGCTGCGCCGATCGTGGCGCAGATAGCGCAGGCCTGGATAGCGGCCGCTCTCGATCAGCGCCTTGATCTCCGTGGGCGTCGCATCCATGCTGGCATCGTCGACGACGATCAGCTCCGAAAGGCGATGCGGAGGCACGCTCGCATACGTCTCCTCCACGAGGCGGCCGATATTTCCAGCCTCGTTCAGCGCCGGGATGACGACGGTGACGCGCATCAAGTGCCCCTGTCGCGCAGGCAAGCCGCGACCCCACCTGCATAGAGCCTTAAGCCCCACAAGACTACCAGTCTTCACGGGCGTCTCTCAACCTAGTAAATGACCGGCCTGCGGCCGTCGATGGGCCATAGTTCATCCTGAAATCACATAGTGTTGCGAGACCTAGCGCCATGTCCGCCTCCCTGGGCCTCAAGCCGACTTATCGCGATGCCCAGTGGGTCTGGCTTTTCCTTGGCGTCCTTGCAGCACTGTTGTGCCTGCGCTTGATCGCGCTCTATTTCAATTCCACCGATCTCTTTTTCGACGAGGCGCAATACTGGGCCTGGAGCGAGGAGCCGGCCTTCGGCTACTACTCCAAGCCGCCGTTGATCGCCTGGATCATCCGCGGCGCCACCGACGCTTGCGGTCTGGGGGAGTCGTGCATCCGCCTGCCCTCGCCGTTTCTCCATACCTTCACCGCGCTCGCCATCTTCGCTCTGGGGCGCAGGCTCTACGACGTGCGCACGGGCGCCTTATCGGGGCTGGCGTTCGCCACGCTCCCCGGCGTCTCGCTTTCGGCCGGCCTCATATCCACCGACGTGCCGCTGCTTTTGTGCTGGGCGGTGGCGCTGCTGGGTTTTATCGAGCTGTTTGCAACGCGCCGGCTGTGGCCGGCGCTGCTGCTCGGGATCGCCTTCGGGGTCGGCCTCAATGCCAAGTATGCGATGGCGTGGTTCGTGTTGTGCGCGGCCGTCTATCTCGTCGTGACCCCGGGGCGGCGATCGATCCTCAAGGACTATCGGCTCTATCTCGCGCTCATCTTCGGCGTTGCGCTGATCGTTCCCAACCTGGTGTGGAACTACGCCCACGCCTTCGCCACCTTCTCGCACACGGCCGACAACGCGCACTGGAGCGGCTCGCTGCTGCACCCGGTGAAGGTGCTTGAGTTCCTTGCCACGCAGTTCGGCGTGTTCGGCCCCGTACTCTTCGGCGCTTTCCTGGTTATCGTCTGGCGCGCGTGGAGGACGGCCCTGCCCGCGCCCGACCGCTTGCTGCTGGCCTTCTCGCTGCCGATCATCGCCGTCATCACCGTGCAGGCGCTGCTTTCGCGCGCGCATGCGAACTGGGCTGCCACCGCCTACGTGGCGGCCGCCGTGCTGGTCGTGGCGACGATAGCTCGCGACCGCGCCTGGGGATGGCTCGTTGGATCCTTCGTGGTGAACATCGCCGTGCTGGTCCTGATCGCCGTCGGGACAACGACCGCCGGTCGGCTGCCGCTTCCCGTCAAGCCCGATCCCTTTGCGCGCACGCTCGGCTGGCATGACATGGCAGAGGCGACGCGCGACGAGCTCGCCAAGGCCAAGGCGGCGGGGCGACCCTTCGCCGCCGTGCTGACGGACGATCGCGCCGTGACCTCCGAGCTTCTCTATTATATGCGGGGCGAGCCGACGCCGGTTCTCGCCTGGCGTCCGGGAGCCCCGCACGACCACTTCGAGCTGACGCGACCGTTTAGACCCGCAACGACAGGTCCGGTGCTGCTCGTCAGGCTGGGATCGGGAGCCGGTGGCATAGCTAAGGAGTTTACGACGTCGCAACAGATCACAAGCCGCCTTCTGCCTGCCGGGGAGAACGCGCGGCGACGAGTGACGTTCTATGCTCTGTCGGGATACAAGGGACGATGACGCCAGCTGACCGCACCCGTCAGGCCGTGCAGCGTCGACCGGAGGCGCCGGCAGCGCTGTCCGAGACGTTCGTGCTCCTCGACAACAACTCCGGCGGCGGCGCTCCCTCGCTCCTCTTCACCGATCCCATCGAGATCATCGCGGCGGAGACGCCAGAGGAGGTGCCGGCCGCGCTCGATCGCCTCGACGCCGCCGTCAAAAGCGGCCTGCACGCGGCCGGCTTCTTCGCCTACGAGCTTGGCTACGTGCTGGAGCCGCGGCTCTCCGCGCTGATGCCTCAGAACCGCAATGTGCCGCTCATCTGGCTCGGCCTCTACAAGTCGCCGGTCGAGATGACGCCTGCTGAGGTCGAGCATTGGCTCGCCACGCACACGCGCAGCGGCACCTACAGCTTTACCGATGTGACTCTCGCCTGGGACGACGCCTTCTACCAGGAGCGGTTTGCCGAGGTGCAGGAGAAGATCCGCGCCGGCGACATCTATCAGCTCAACATGACCTTCAAGGCGCGCTTCCGCTTGTCCGGGTCGCCGCTGACCTTCTTCCTCGATCTGCGCCAGAAGCAGCGCGTCGCCTATGGCGGCATCGTCGATACCGGCAAGGTGACGGTGTTGTCGGCTTCGCCGGAGCTTTTCATCGAGCAGGAGGGGCGCCAAATCGCGACGCGTCCCATGAAGGGGACGGCGCCGCGCGCCGGGACCTTGGAGGCGGACGCGCTGGCGCGGCGGCAGTTGGCCGAGGACGTCAAGCAGCGCGCCGAGAACCTGATGATTGTAGATCTGATGCGCAACGACATCGGGCGCATTGCCGAGATCGGTAGCGTCTCGGTGACCGATCTGTTCACGGTCGAGACCTTCCAGACGCTGCATCAGATGACGTCGGGTGTGCAGGCAACCCTGACCGAAGGCATCGGCATGGCCGACCTGTTGCGCGGCATCTTTCCGCCGGGATCGGTGATAGGCGCGCCCAAAATCCGCGCCATGGAACTCATCGCGGCGCTAGAGACGGAGCCGCGCGGCGTCTATTGCGGCGCCATCGGCCATGTCTCGCCCAAGGGCAGCGCGCTCTTCAATGTCGCCATCCGCACCGCGGTCGTGTTCCGCGACGCCGTCGGCGAGATGGGCATCGGGTCGGGCATCGTCTTCGATTCGCAAGGGTCCAAGGAGTACGCCGAGTGCCTCTTGAAGATGAAGTTCCTCACCGACCCCGTGAAGCCCTTCGAGCTGATCGAGACTATGCTGTTCGAGCCCGGTAGCGGCTTTGCACTGCTCGAGCGGCACATCGAGCGCCTGAAGACGTCGGCGCACTACTTCGCGTATGCCTGCGACGAGGCGGCGGTGCGGCAGGCGCTTCGAGATGCGGTGGCGGGACGCTCAGAGCGCCTGCGGGTGCGGCTGCTCCTGTCGGAGCCGGGCACCATCACCGTAACGACGACCCCGCTGCCTGCGCCCGAAGCGAACGCCGTCATGCGCTTCGTCGTCTCGCCGACGCGGCTCGACAGCGCCGACATCTTTCTTTTTCACAAGACAACGCGGCGCGATCTCTATGACCGGGAGTGGCAGCATTACGCTGAGAGCGCAGGCGCCGACGAGGTGATCTATCTCAACGAGCGCGATGAGCTTTGCGAGGGCAGCCGCACCACGATCTTCCTGGAGCGGGACGGCCGTCTCCTGACCCCGGCGCTCGCCGCCGGTCTGCTGCCCGGCACGCTGCGCGCTGAGCTCATTGCCGAGGGACGCGCCGTCGAGGAGGTTCTTGGTTTAGAGGATCTGCAGACTGCCGATGCCGTCTACTTGGGCAACTCGGTGCGTGGCCTAGTGCGAGCGGCAAGGCTCGAGGCCCGCGCCCCATCAATCAAATCAGACTAAATCTTGTAACTCTATTTTACGGCGGTCTCGTCGGCAGCCACGTGACCGACGTCGGTCTTACTGGTCACTGCGCCTCCCACGAGGGCCGCGATCAGGAAGGCCAGGGCGGCCAACGTCAATGCCGATGCAATTACGATCTCGCGCGAGGAGCGGCGGACACGGTCGGCGTATGAGTCCAATTTTTCGATTCTCCATCTCATGCTGCGAGACATCCTCCAGGTGGTGCCGACCCGCCAGAGTGCTCAGTGCCGCGCGACACAAGAGCACAGCGATGCGGCATCACCTGGGTGCGTCAAAGACCGCGCATGATGCAGCCGAGCACGAGGATCACTTGCGCCGCCAGCAGGACCCAGAATTCATTGCCGACGAGGAAGGGTATCTCGGCCCCGAAGAACTTCGTGATCAACACGGTGACCGTCAGGACGACCGACACCATGAACGTCAAAATGCCCGGCGCTTTAAGTCCCATTTGTCCCACTCCCTCGATGCCCCTGAAACGCAATACCGTTGCAGGCCTTTCCCCATGCGCTGCTGATTCGGAAAGCCCCCGAGCGCTTATAGCAGGGCCAACTCGGTCTGGCACGCACGCGGAGGCTTTGACCCAAGCGCTTTTGTCGTTGCTGAGTTAAGCGGCAGCCCGCGTTCGCCGCCGCGCAAACAGAAGCCTGCGCAGCAGCAGCAGGACGATGCCGATTGCGATGAGCGCTGCGACGATGACGAGCGGGTGCTTTTCCCACATGAGCACCGGTGTCACGCGTCCATCGGTGACGAGGCCGAAGTCCTCGACGATGGCCGCCGGGTCGAGGCTGGCATTGCTGCGCAGCATCATGCCGACCGCCGCCGTCTGATCGGAGCTGGCGACGATCGCCCCGCGCACGCGCTCGGAGGCGAGCGACTGCATCTTGCCCGGGTTTGCCGCGACCGCGCGCAGGACCCGCTCGCGCGGCTCTTTCTGCAGGCCGGTGAGATAGCGCGACAGCGTCGCCAGCTCGGGCTCTGTCAAGCTGTGCGCCAAGCCTTTCAGCTCGGCATCGTTCAGCTCGAACAGCGTGTCGCGCGCGCTGCGCTCGATGCCTGCAAGCCGTAGGGTGGCGAGCCGGTCGTTGAGCGCGAGCAGGCGCTGGAGCGAGCTCTTGGTCAGCGTGTCGGGGCTCGTTCGCCGGTACAGGCCGAGCTCGACCACCTGGGGCAGCTGGTCGCCGGCGATTGCCGCCCATTTGAGGCCCGCGTCGACCGAGCGGGTCTCGCGCGCGATCTCCATGGCGGGCGCCGGGAGCACGTTGACGGCCTCGTTCAAGGTGCCGTCGCCCAAGCGCCGCACGAGGCCGGCCTCGCCCTCGGCGGCGAGCACCAGCGACACCACCTCGTCGAGCCGGGGCAGCGTTTGCGGCTTGATCGAGTCGAGGAAGGCTTTGAACTTCGGGTTGCGCTCGGCGAGGTCGAGCGCCTGCGCGTGTGCGCTGCGGAAGTCGCGCCAGATGTCGATCACGTGGTCGGCCGTGGCCGCGCCGATCTCATCGAGGTGCCCGGAGATCTGCTCGGCGAACGTCTTTGCCAGCTCGTCTTGCACCTTGTTCTTGTTGTCGGTCGACTTCATCTCGGTGGCGATGATCGGCAGCACGCCGTGGCGCAGGTCCCAGATGTCCTTGGCAATGAGTGCTAGGCCGACGCCGCCTGCCACCACGGAAACGAGCCTGGCGAGCACGCTGCCGACGAGGCGCGCTCCGACGCGCTCGGCCATGTTGGCGAGCTGGCGGCGCAGCAGGAGGACGGCGGCACCGGCAATGCCGCCGCTCGATTCACGCAAGACCGCGCCGGGCGAGATCCCGGCCGTAGCCTTGTCGGGGTCGACCGTGAGCTCCTTGCCCGTCTCGCCGGCGACCGCGCGGGCCACCGTCGAGCCGTAGCGCGCGCCGACAAAGGCCTTGAGACAGGCGAGCGTCGGCGCGCCGGCATCAGCGCTCGCAAACTCGATCTGGCGGCCGATCTCCTTGCCGACGCCGGTGGCCAGCTGTTCCAGCGCCGCCTTCATGGCGTCGGAGCGGTAGACGCGCTCGGCGACCGCGGTGGCGAGCTCCTGCGCCTTCTGCTGGTAGGCGAGCGACTGCAGCAGGTTGGCCCAGCTCGTCTCCTGCGCCACCTGATCGACGGCGAGGTCGACCTGTCTGTCGACGATGTCGTTGAGGCCGCCCCGGCGCCAGGCGTCGCCGACCACGGCGCGGTAGTCGACGTTGGCGATGCCGCGCTTGAGCGCGCGCACCGAGATCATCTGGATGGCGGCCCTGAGGGCCGTCTCGTCGCGGGCCTGGCAGGCTTCGTAGTCGGCCTTGGAAAGGGGCGCGGCGGCGGCAGGAACGACTTGGCCCACGGCGATGGCGAACGCCGCCAGGGAGGAGATGAGGGAACGCACCTGAGCTGCCAACGCGCCTTTCCTCTTTCGCCGGCCTCCGCCGGCAGCCATCTAATCACTTCGATTATATAGTGTCGAATGCGCGCGAAGCGTGGCCGCGCGCGGTGTGCGCGCAACTTTTCGGCGTCCTTAAGCAACGCGCCGAGCGCCCCTGCGGTTGTCTCAACGGCGCAGGAGCAGCTGGCGCAACACCCACAGCGTAAGAATGACGGTTACGATCAGGAAGCCGCCCGTCGAAAGAAACAGATATTTCGCCAACATGTGCGAGGTCGTGAAGTTCGAGAAGTCGACCATCTCGATGGGGTGGGTCGAGACCTTGTCGATGCCCCGCGTCGAGATGTCGAGCACCTGATAGAGCACCTGCAACACGCTGAACACGCCGACCGCCGCCAGCAGCAGGCTGAACTGACGGTCGACCTTGGACCTGAGGCGCCCTTCCAGGTCGCGGGTCTGCGCCTCCAGGTTGGTGACGATTGAGTTGAGGTACTCGTCCTTGCGGTGCGTGCCGCGCCGCGCCTCCACCGCCTCGAACAGGTCGCGCTCGGTGTCGTAGCGGAACACGTTGGCGTACTTGTGCTTCTGGTACTTGGTGTAGTCGCCGGTGCGGAAGGCATAGAAGCGGTCGGCGGCGCGCCCCAGCCGTGAATTTGCGTTGAACCTCTCGATGTCGAGCGTCAAAGCCTCCGTTTGCCGCTCGTAGTCGCGCACCAGAAACTCGTTGTGCATCGCCAGAACGTGCACGAGGAACACGTAGGGACAGGTCCCGATGAAATCGTTGCCGGTCTTCAAGCTGCGCGAGCTCGGCACGAACTGGGTGATCGAGCGCTGGCTCGCGTAGCGGATGAAGAAGCTTTCCTCCTCCTGCTCCAGCGTCGCGGGATAGACGGGGTCGGTGCTGTCGAGCACCTCCGAAGCGTCCTGGTTCATGAAGTCGACGATGTTCTGGATGAAGCCCGACAGGAACAGGTAACGCAGCTGCTGCGGCGCCACCTGGTAGACCTCCTGCAGGTAGTCATGCGTCAGCCGCACGGTCTGGTCGCCGGTGCCCTTGACCAGCTCCTGCTGGTGCTGAACCCACTCCTTGAAGGCGTCGTAGTAGTCATCCTTCACGAAGTCGCGGCGGGACTGGCGCCGCCCGTCGTCGGCCGGCAGCGGCAGCAGGTAGCGAAAGAACGTCTTGTCGTCGAAGAGGAACAGGACGCGCGCCCGCGGCATCCTGAGGTTCGGCACCTCGATGAAGGGATCGGAGACGACGAGAGTGCGAAAGAACTCGCTGGTGCCGCGCCCGCGCTCGTCCTTGATCTTGATGTCGAAGGTCGCGAACAGGTCTCTCGCGTGCGCGTCGAAGCGTCGGCGGACGTAATGCCAGAAGGGCGCGAACGCTTGCGCCTCGCTGGTCGCCTCACCGAGCTGGCGCACGAGCACCTTGTCGAGGGGGAAAATGCCGGTTGCTGTATCGTTGACGCTGATCGGCGCGCTGCGCACCGGCTTTGCCGCCCCGCCCGTCGGCGTCGCGACCGAGAACTCCTTCGGCGCAAAGATCTTCTGCAGGAGCGATATGAAATAGAAATCCGCCGGCGTGTGCTCGTACTTGAGGCAGAACGACATGTGGTAGGAGAGCGAACCGTTCATGTGCACGTACCAGAACTGGCGGCAGCGAAGCAGCCGCGGCTCCTGGCGGCCGAGATCGGCGACAAAGTGCGTGCCCTCGGTGGTCCACTCCACCCTGTCGGGAATGGCAATCTCGATCCATTCCCCCTGGCGGGCGCCGGGCACGTCGAGCAGATAGTCCCCGACCTCCGACAGGCGCTCGCGGTCGGCGATGTCGTTGAAGAGGGGCTCGATGGCGTCGCGCAGGACGGTGGAGTCCTGGTAGAGGCTCTGCACAGTCTGCTTGTTGCCGGGGTGGAACTGCGCATGGAAGCGCTCGGGCAACCGACTGCGATCAATGTGCAGCGAGAGCGTCCAGTAGAGCGTCCTGTCCTCGCACCTGTCCCACTCGGGCATCTCTGGCCGAGTGCCTACGCTTTGAACAGCAGTCACCGAATCCCCATTCGCTCAGCTTAGGACCGCTCCCAAGATCCACGTCCCGAATGTCGGGAATTTGGCCGTCGGAGGGGCCTAAGCCATCGTCCTTATGAGCTCCCTCAGCGATCTTCGTCCGTTGGCATCGGGCGCTTCCTGCATTTGTTAGGGCAGTCCCGCCGCCGTCAACAGTGGAATGGCCGCGCCGCGGCGGCAAACCGCCTCCAACTCGGCGAGCTCGGCGCCGGCAATGGGGTTTGCCAGAGGATCATCGCCCTTCAGCACCGAGATGGCGAAGAAGCGCAACAGATGCGCGTAGAGCAGGCAGGCATCGAGCGCCGTCCCCTCGACGCCGAGAACGGCATAGATGAGGGAGCTATCGGGCGCCTGCCCGGCCGACAGCGGCGGCTGGACGTAGGCAAAATCGATGATCTTGGCGCCGAGCGCGGTCCAGAGGCGAATGCGCGTCATCTGGTCGATGCCGGCGTGTTGCGTGTCGCGCTCGTAGTCAGCGGGGCTCATCTGCACCGGGTCGTTCTGCTCGATGAAGATCAAGCGCGGGAGTTGCGCCACTGCGGGCTCGAAGAAGCCAGCCGCCACCTCGCCGATGGCGGTGACGAGCCGCTTGAAGTGTCCGCGGCGGCGCTGTTCGGCAGTGACGAAGACGTAATTGAGGTTGATCGACAGCACCTCGGCGTCGCGGCGCAAGGGAAAGGCGATGAAGTTCGCTCCCCCCACCACGGCGCCGTCGGAGGCGTCGCGGGCCATCAGCACGACCTCGCGGAAGGCGCCGTAGAGTTGAGAAAGCCGTAGGTAGGAGTCCCCGGAATTGAGGGCGAGACACTTTTCGAAGCCGGCATGCTCCTCCTTCTCGTTGGGGAGCACGAACGCGGCATCGTAGCCGGCGTAGAACGCCTGCAGGATGGGGCTGTCGGGGCTCACGGTGGCCTCGATCAGCAGCCCGCTGTCGCTCATTGCCCGGCGCTCGAGGCGATCGGTCAATGCCTGGAGCGATGATCGCTTGGAAAGCAAGGTCGGCCCTCGGTCTCAAGATGCGCGGCGGATAGATGCGAGACTTCAGAGTGCAACGGGCTTGCCGCCGGCACCACAGCTTCCTGCAGTGCCGGCCAAGTGGTTGAGGCCTCCTCAAGAGCCTCGGGGCCTTATGGGAGGCAGGCTGTCGTCGTGCCGAGACGGGTCGCCTTCGCAATTGCGTTGCGCTCCACCTCCATGCACAAGCTGGTCGAGACGACGCCCTCGATCGGCGTGCTGTTTGGGCTCTTCACCTGGTCCGGCGCCTAGGTGACCGGAAGTGCCCCAGGGCGCGCCGGCATCTTTTTCTCTTTCACCAGCGTGCCTTACGTGCTGGCCGCGGGTCTCGCGACGGTTGCCTGCGACAGCGTGGGCCTGCTGGCTCCGCCGTCGGGCGCGGTGCAATCCACACCAGGTTGTGGCCGCCGCACAACACAATCGCGCAAGATTCATTATGTTTGCAGCGCAGCAATTCGCCCCCATATGTTTTTGCGTAGACTGAGCAAAGGCGGCGAAGGAATTGGCGGGATTTCAAAGCTTTCGCTGGCGAGGTGTCGCTTCTTTGGGAACCATGGGTCGCTCCCAGGACTTTCAAAATGATGCCGTGCGGCAACTGGAGCGCAGTGGCTATGCGTTGTACGTCATGCTTTTGCCAAATAGCGCTATCAGAAGGCCGCCCGCCATTGGCGCCCGGTTTCCGGGTGACGCCGGCGGCAGGTTGAGGCAAGCGGCGGATATGTGCGGGGCAGCGGATTTGCGGCAGCGTGACGCCTTGTCAGTGTGCGGCAAGGTGCCCTATCGCCTGTCGGACGGGTTCCGGCCAGTGAGACGCTTTCGTGACTTGGGGGCCGGTCCTGGCTTGGGACAAGAGCCGGTGTGCCCATCCAAGCACCCATACAACTATAAGGGCTTCGAGCTTTTACGTCCTGCCAACGATGCCCATCAGAGGAAACGAAAAAGAGAGGGTTTGAGCTTCATCTTCGGCTCTGCGCGATCGGGTTGCACCGGCTCGCCTTTGACCGAGAGAGAGCGTTTTCGTCCAGTAAGCGAGCGGGTTCAGTTGCCAAAATGAAAAACGACGAACGAATGAAGACAGCGTGGGGCAGTATCTTCGTTCCCGGGGGGCGTGGCGGCGTATTGCTGGTTCACAGCCTCGGGGGCTCACCGATCGAGCTGAAGTTCATAGCCAACGCGCTCGGACAGTGCGGGTACACCGTATATTGTCCGATGCTCCCGGGTCTCGCTGGCGGAACCGACGTTTCCGGTCTGTCGAGCTGGCGCGACTGGTATGCCGCGCTCGAGGCGGCGCACGACGAGCTCGCCCAGCACTGCGATACACTGATCGTCGGCGGCATTTCGGCTGGCACGATGCTGGCGCTGCGGCTGGCGGCTATGCGCCCTGAGCGGATCCAGGGCCTGATGCTGTTCTCACCCACGATCTGGCCGAACGGCTGGGCGATCCCGTGGTACTTTTCGCTCTTCCGGCTCATCAGGCATCGCTGGTTTGCGCGCTTCTTCCACTTCCAGGCGCGGGCGCCGCACGGCATCAAGGACGACCGGCTGCGTACCTTCATTCTGGAGAGCCTGCAGTCGAGCAACGACTCCATCGAGGACATGTTCGGTCGCGGCGGCAGTCTGGTGCTCGAGTTCCGCAGGCTGGTGCGCAGCGTGAAGCCGCTGCTCGGCCAGATCAAGCAGCATGCGCTGATCTTCCATCCGCGCCACGACGATCAGAGCGATATGTCCAACTGCATCGCTCTGCAGCGCAAGCTCGCGGGCTTGGTCGAGGTCTGCATCCTCGATGACTGCTTCCACATGGTGACGCTCGACAAACAGCGTCCCATCGTGGTCGATCGCGCCAGGGAGTTCGCGGTGCGTCTGATGTCGAAGCATAGCGGCGAAGAGGCCGCGCAGATCGCAGCCGACGCGCAGGGGCGCACGAGCGGCAGCACCAGCGCCACCTGAAGGCTGGCGGCGCCAACGAGTTAAAGACGGCGCGCTGCAGCAATGCGGCGCGCCGTTGTGTTTCAGGGGTTGTGCTTCAGGGCGTGGCGGTCGCCGACCGTCTGACCGCCGGGACGGGACGCGGCGCGATCAGCCGGCCCGTCTGCGAGGCTCTCGCGAGCGAAGCCTTGCCGGGAAGGGGTGGCGTGGGACTCACGATCTTGGCGCGTGCGTCGCGCTCCAGCGGCACGTTCAATGCGGTGTCGCAGCGCGGCAAATCGTCCGGCGCCCGCTTCCACACGAAGGACTTGCTGAAGAACTTGATGCCTTTGTAGCCGGTCAAAATGAGCTTGTCGGAAGACCGCAGCTGAATAGCCGCATCGAAGGCCTTGCCCTGCTCGGGGTCGTAGACCCAGCCCTCGTCCCAGCTGCCGTCGGACATGGGACGCAACTGTCCCAGCACGGGAAGACCGCAGATCGGCCGGGTGCGCTTGCGGGGGTCTTCGTTGTAGCCGTCGGTGAGCGGCACGCCCTTCTTGTTGTTGGGATCCTTGAGCCAAACGATGAAGCCGCACAGGTAGTTGGCGCTGCGGCCAGACTCGGCGCAGGGGCGGATCTCGACGGCGCCCTTGCCTGAGTTATTGTACCAAAGGCCCACCTCTCTGGGCGCTCCTTCACCAGGAGCGGCGCCGCCCGGGCCTGTGGCTGCCGCAAGGATCAGCCCTGAAATGCCGGCCAGCAGCCAGGACCTATGGGCGCGGGGAGCGGGAAGATCATGACGCATGGTAGTACAGCCAATGTTGTGCCAGAGAACGGGACGCAATTAAAACTTTGAAAGCGGCGAAAGCTGGTCGGAAGCCTTTAAACAGGCGTTAGTGCGAGTGGACCGGGTCTTGCATCCCTTGCATTCCGACGCGATAGCTGCGAGGAGCCTGGAGAAATCTCCGCGTTCCGAGCCCTGTTGTGGACTTCGAACGGTTAACACGGCGTGATTGGTGCCCCTTCTGCTCGTTTCCTTATGGGGCGCATTCGCGAGAAAATTAGGCCTCTCTTAAACATGGGCGTGCCTTCTCGAGGTCAACATCGAGGGATAATGGCGGCGCGCGACAGCCGTACCCTTGGCGCCTTGGTCGGCGCTTGACCCTGTCACCACCGCGGAACAAATCGATGATCTTGACGCTTGCCTTTCGCAATCTGTTTCACGACCGCGTTCGCTTGGCGGTGACGCTCGTGGGCATCTTGTTCTCCATCGTGCTGGTCGCGGTGCAGCTCGGCCTGTATCTGGGCGCCAGCAAGATCATCACCGCCAACATCGATCACGCGAACGCCGATCTCTTCATCACCATCTACGGCGCCAAGAGTTTCGAGGACGGCGGCATGCTGCTGACCCCGCGCGAGCGCCACCAGGCTCTGGCGACGCCGGGCGTCAAGGCGGTGATCCCGCTGGTGGTGAAATTCGCCGAGTGGCGCAAGCCTGCCGGCGGCTCCTCGCGCGTCGTCGTCGTCGGCAGCGATGCGGAGGATGGCGGGCTGCAGCCCTGGGACCTCGTCAAGGGCTCCTGGCAGGACATCAAGTCGCCTGAGGCCGTCGCCGTCGACAAGACCTATCTCAACGAGCTCGGCATCAAAGGGATCGGCGCCACCGCGCAGATCCAGACCGGGCGCGTCCGCGTGCGGGCGCTGACCGACGGCATCCGCTCGTTCACGCAGTCGCCCTACGCCTACACGACCTTGAACCGCGCCCGCAGCCTCCTCGGTGAAGGCGGCGAGGCCACCACGTTCTACCTCGTTCAGCTGCAGCCCGGCGCCGACATCCAGAAGGTGCGCAAAGACCTGCAGCACCGCCTCGAGGGCGCCGAGGTGCTGACCAAGCAGGAGTTCCGCGACCGCAGCCTCAAGCAGTGGCTGTTCCGCACGGGCGCCGGCGTGGCGCTCATCGGCGGCGCCCTGCTCGGCAGCCTGGTCGGCACCGTGATCGTCGCCCAGACCCTATATTCCAGCACCAAGGACCACTTAAGCGAGTTTGCGACCTTGCGTGCATTGGGGTCATCGGCGGGATATATTCATCAGGTGATACTGGCGCAGGCCGGCATCAGCGCGGTAATCGGCTACCTGCTCGGCATCTCGATCGCGCTGGGCGTCCTGGTGCTCAGCAAGAACACGGCGCTGCCGATGGTGATGACGCCCGGGTTGGCGTTCTGGTTGTTCACTCTGACGGTCGGCATGTGCGCCATCTCGGCGCTGTCTGCGATCGTGAAGGTCACGAAGATCGACCCAGCAACGGTATTCAACAGATGACGCAGCCTGTCCTGGAAGCCATCGATATCGTGAAGGAGCTGGGCCATGGCGCCGCCATGGTCCGCGCCGTGAAGGGTGTGAGCCTCGCCCTCGTGCCGGGCGAGCTGACGCTGCTGATGGGACCGTCGGGCTCCGGCAAGACGACGCTGTTGTCGATCCTCGGCTGCATCCTCACGCCCACCTCGGGCGCGCTGCGCGTCGCCGGCGTCTCCACCGACCGCCTGTCGGCCGAGGCGCTCGCCAATCTGCGGCGCAAGCACATGGGCTTCATCTTCCAGTCCTACAATCTGTTCCCCACTCTCACCGCGCTCGAGAACGTGCGCATCGCGCTCGACGTGCGCGGACAGAAGGGCTTCACCGCGGCCAACCGCGCCGAGGAGGTGCTGAGAGACGTCGGCCTCGCCTATCGCCTGAAGAGCTACCCTGGAAACCTCTCCGGCGGCGAGCAGCAGCGCGTCGCGGTGGCACGCGCCATCGTCAGCTCGCCCTCCATTGTGCTCGCCGACGAGCCCACGGCCGCGCTTGACGGAGAGAATGGGCACGCCGTCATGGCGCTATTGGCACGCATTGCGAAAGAGCAGGACCGCAGCGTCCTTGCGGTCACGCACGATCCCCGGACGCTCTCCTATGCCGACCGGGTCGTGCGGATCGAGGACGGGCGGATCGTCGGCGAGGAGCGCCGCCCGGAGGGCTTGGATGCCCCCGGAATTGCAGATCTTACCAAGAGACGGAAGGCCCATGCCTAAGAAGGTCAATTCCACCATCATCACGCTCGGCATCGCTGGCATTCTGGCGATCGCCGTCGGTTTCTACGTCAACTCCATCAGCTGGAAGCCGGTCAGCGAGGAGACGAAGCTCGCCGGAACCGATGAGACGAGCTCCACCGGAGACACCAGCAAGGAGCCCAGCTATCCGACCTGGGCCGCCTCCGCTACCGGCCGCGTCGAGCCCGAGAGCGGCGAGGCGCAGATCAACTCCGAGGTGCCCGGCCGCATCGAGGACATCGCGGTCAAGCTCAACGACAACGTCAAGGCCGGCGATCTCTTGATCCGTCTCGACGACAACGTGGCCTTGACCAAGGTTGCGGCCGCTGCCGCCGAAGCCAACATGCGCGAGCGCCAGCGCAACGACGAGAACGTGCGCGGCCTGGCACAGGAGCGGCGCAACGCCGAGGACGCGGTTGCCACCGCCGAGCGCACTTTGTTCGGTGCGCGTCAGGCCTTCGACGACGCCTTGCAGGAGAAGCGCGCCGCCAACGGCACCGACGAGGCTGTCACCACCGCCAGGACCAACCTGGAGGATGCCAAGAAGAAGCTCTCAGACGAGCGCGCCAATCTGGCCTCGGTCAACGCCAAGGCGGGCATGCCGCTGCCGACCGCGCTCGAGTCCGCGCTCGCGGTTGCCCGCGCACATCTGTCCGCAGCCGAGCTCGGCGTTGAGAAGACGCGTATCCGCGCGCCCTTCGACGGCAGCATCCTCAATGTGACCGCCAAGGACGGCGAGGTGGTGGTGCCGACGCCCGAAAACACGCTGCTCATCTTCGGCGATCTTTCCGCGCTCAAGGTGCGCGCCGAGGTCGAGGAGCGCGACGCGGCCAAGATCCGCGTCGGCCAGCGGGTCGTGGTGCGCGCCGATGCCTTCCCCAACCAGGACTTCGAAGGTCGCGTGACCTCGATCGCGCAGTCGCTGTCGGCGCCGCGCATCGCCACGCGCGGGCCGCGTCGGCCCAACGACGTCGAGGTGCTGGAAGCCGTCATCGATCTCGATGGCCGGCCGCCCTTGCTGACGGGCATGCGCGTCGACGTGTTCTTCAAGAACGACGCCACCGCCTCCACGAAGTAGCGCTCACACCGCACAACGCACAAAGGGTCGGACCTCAGGTCCGGCCCTTTTCATTTTCCAGACACGCATGTCCTCACCGCGCAGGCCGGGACCCACGCCCGCTTCAGCAGCCGCAACTGTTCGAGCAGGCAGATCAACGCCCCCAGCCTCGGTTCCTAGCTGATAGGATCATTTGCGGAGCACGGGCATGAAGTCACCCTGCGTCTATATTCTCGCGAGCAAGCCCAACGGCGTGCTCTACGTCGGGGTGACGAGCGACCTTGAAGGGCGCATGGCCGAGCACGATCAGGGCCCCGCCCCCGGTTTTACACTTCATGAGTTTCACGAGACGATGGACGAGGCCATTCGCCGCGAGAAGCGGTTGAAGGAGTGGAAGCGCGCGTGGAAGGTCCGGCTGATCGAGAGCATGAACCCGCAGTGGCGCAATCTTTTCGATCCCACCACGGGCGAGATCGCCGAGGGCCCCGCTGATATGTCGCGCGAGAAGCGCTAGCCGATCCCACGCCAGTATCCACAAGCGCTTCTGGCCCAGTAGAAGAAAGTCGCCTCAGCAAGGGGCGATTGCCCTGATTTGCAGGGCCCCGCTCTACTCCGCCGCGATCGCCCGCGGGGGCGCCTGCCCGCCGGCGTGCGCGTGCGGGTGAGGATGCGCCTCATGCGCGGTGCCGTGCGCGCCTGCCGGCTCGTCCGTCGGCCCCACGAAGCGCCCGAACACGCGCCACAGGAGCCAGCCCATGTCGTCCATTACCGTGTAGAACGACGGCACGAAGATGAGCGACAGCACGGTGGACACCAGCAGGCCTCCGATCACCGCGATCGCCATCGGCGAGCGGAACTCGCCGCCGTCGCCGAGCGCCAGCGCACTCGGCACCATGCCGGCCACCATGGCGAGCGTCGTCATCACGATGGGGCGTGCCCGCTTGCGGCCGGCGTTGATCACCGCCTCGATGCGCCCGACGCCCTTGGCCACCTCCTCCACCGCGAAGTCGACCAGCATGATCGCGTTCTTGGTCACGATGCCCATCAGCATCAACAGCCCGATGTAGACCGGCATGCTGATGGGGTTGTTGGTGGCGAGCAGCGCCAGCACCACGCCGCCGAACGAGAGCGGCAACGACAGCAGGATCGTCACCGGCTGGGCGACGCTGCCGAACAAGAGGATGAGCACGCCGAACACGATCATGAGGCCGGTCCCCATGGCGGTCGTGAATCCGGTCGCGACCTCGTCCTGGATCTCCGCGTCGCCCGACGGCTGCAGCGTCACGCCCCTGGGCAGATGCTGCTCGTCGACCACCTTCAGGAACTTCTCGCGCGCGCTGGAGAGGGCGTAGCGCGAGACCAGATCCACGCCGATCGCGGCGCGGCGCTGCCGGTCGAAGCGATCGATGGAGCTCGGGCCGCGGCCGAAGGTGATGTCGGCCACGGCGGAGAGCGGGACGGCGACGCCTTTCTGGTTGGTCACCCGCAGGTTCTTGAGGCGCTGCATGTCGGCGCGGGCGCTCTCCTCGATCTGCACGCGGATGGGCACCAGGCGGTCGCCGGCGTTGAACTTGGCCAGATTGGCGTCGATGTCGCCGATGGTGGCGACGCGGATGGTCTCGGCAATGTCGCTCGGGGCCACGCCGAGGCGGGCTGCGGCATCGAATCTCGGGGTGACGCGCAGCTCCGGCCGGTCGACCGAAGCATCGGCGGCGACGTTCTTGAAGCCGGGGACCTGGCGCAGCGCGGCTTCGAGCTTGCCGACCGCGAGGCTGAGCTCGTCGCCGTCGTGCGACAGGATCGAGAAGGAGAGCTCGCGCTCGCCGCGGTCGTTCACGTACCAGGCGCGCGTATCGGGAACGTCGGCGAGCTTGTTGGAGATAATGGTCTTCAACTGCTTTTGCGTCAGCACCCGCTCGCTCTTGGGCACGAGGTGAACGAAGAGCGATGATTTACGCACCTCGAGAGAGCCGGTCGGCGTCGAGCCGCCCAGGACGAAGACACTCTGCACCTCGGGAATGGTCTTGAGCATCCTGGCCATGCGGTCGGTGTTGACGCGGGTGTTCTCCAGCGTGGCCCCGGGGGGAAGCTCGGCGGAGATCACGATGCGCGAGGTGTCCTCATCGGGAAGGAAGCCGGTGGGCAGCAGCGTCGTTGCGTAGATCGAGCCGAAGAACAGCGCCATGCCGGTCACCAGCGTGAGATAGCGCACCTTGAGCGTCCCCTTCAGGAAGCCGACGTAGGAGCGCATGATGAGGCCTTCACCCTCTTTTTTCTCCGGGATCGGCCGCATGAAATAGGCGGCCATCATCGGCGTTATGAGGCGCGCAACCAGCAGCGAGAACAGCACGGCCACCGCCACCGTCATGCCGAACTGCTTGAAGTACTGCCCGGCAATCCCGCCCATGAACGACACGGGCGAGAAGATGGCGACGATGGTCAGCGAGATGGCGATGACCGCAAGGCCGATCTCGTCGGCGGCCTCGAGCGCGGCGCGGTAGGGCGATTTTCCGGTGCGCATGTGGCGCACGATATTCTCGATCTCGACGATCGCGTCGTCGACGAGGATGCCGGTAACGAGTGTGATGCCGAGCAGGCTGACGAGGTTGAGCGAGAACCCAAGCATCGACATCGCCCAGAACGTGGGAATGGCCGACAGCGGCAGCGCAATGGTCGAGATGAGGGTCGCGCGCCAGTTGCGCAGGAACAGGAGGACGACGAGCACGGCGAGCGCCGCACCCTCAATCAGGGTCTCCAATGCCGAGTGGTAGTTGCCGCGCGTGTAGGCGACCGCATCGTCAACCTTGGTGAGGCGCACGTTGGGATACTGCGCCTGCAACTCGGCAAGCTTCTTGGTGACGGCCTCGGCAACGGAGAGCTCGCTTTCGCCCTTGGAGCGGAAGACGGAAAAGGTCACCACCGGCTCGCCGTCGAGGCGCGCAAACGAGCGCTGCTCGCTCGCATCGTCGATGACGCGGCCGAGATCCTTGAGCCGCATCTCGCGTCCGCCGGGAAGCAGGATCTTGGTGTTCGCCAGATCCTCGACCCGGCGCGCACCGGCGAGCGTGCGGATCGCCTGCTCCTGCCCGCCGACCTCGCCGCGGCCGCCGCCCAGGTCGACGTTGGTCGCGCGCACCTGCGCGTTGACCTCGGCCGACGTGATGCCGAGCGCCAGGAGTCGGTCGGGATCGAGCAAGATCCTGATCTCGCGGTCGACGCCGCCGGTGCGCTCCACGCGGCCGACGCCCTTCAAGCCCTGCAGCTGGCGCTTGATCACGTCGTCGACGTGCCAGGAGAGCTGCTCCAGCGTCATGCCCGGCGAGGAGGCGGCATAGGTGAGGATCGACTGGCCCTCGACGTCGATGCGCTGAATGATCGGCTCGTCGATGCTGCGCGGCAGGTCGGCGCGGATCTTGTCGATAGCGTCCTTGACGTCGTTGAGCGCCCGGTTCTGGTCGACCTCGAGGCGAAACTCCATCACCGTCGAGGAGGACCCGTCGGTGACGGTCGATACGATGTGCTTGACGCCGGGGATGTTGGCGACGGCGTCCTCGACCTCCTTGGTGACTTGGCTCTCGAGCTCGGCCGGCGCGGCGCCCGACTGCGTGACCTTGATCGAGATGATCGGCACGTCGATGTTGGGGAAGCGCGTGACCGGCAGCGAAATGAAGCTCATCACGCCCAGAAGCGTCAGCACCGCAAACAGCACGATTGCCGGGACGGGCCTGCGGATCGACCAGGCCGAAATGTTGATGCGCATCTAGTGTCCCGATTCCGAAGTTCGCCAGAGTTCGATGCTAGGGTCCCGAGCGAACTTCGGAATCAAAAGGGACACTAGAATTAGAGCTTTGCTCGTGTGATTCAGATCGAGAAATTCGCTCGATCCAGTGCAGCTCATGATGGCGAATTTCTCGATCATCACGCTAGCGGGCCTCGCTCAGCTTGGCGTCGGGCAGCACCGCGCGCACGGCGTCGCCGTCGCGCAGGAAGGTGCCGGCCTTGGCGACGACAATGTCGCCCTCGTCGAGGCCTTTGCGCACCTCGATGAGGCCGCCGGAGATAAGCCCGGTCTCGATCGCCCGGCGCGAGACGCGGCCCGCGTGCACGACCTGGACGAAGGCGCCGTCGGCGTCGAAGACGACGGCGGAGTTGGGCACCGCTAACCCGTGGCCCTGCCGCGTATCGATGGTCCCGCGCGCGAAAGAGCCGATGCGCAGCTTCGGGTCGTCGCCGAGGAAGATGCGCACGCGCCCCAGCCGCGTCGTCTTGTCGACCTCGGGCGAGACGAGGCGCACGGTGCCATCGACCACGCCATCGCCGGCGATGGCGACGTGGGCTTTCTGGCCGGCGGCGATCTTGCCGAGCTCGGTCTCAATCACCTCCGCGTCGAGCTCCACCTCGCCGCCGGCGACGATGCGGAACATGGGCTCGGCCACCGCGGAGGCCAGGCCGCCGATGCGCGCTGTGCGGCGGCTGATGAGCCCGTCGGCCGGGGCGGTGACCTTAGCCTTGGAGCGGCGCCAGACAAGCTCGCGCCGCTGCGCCTCGACCTGTGCCTTCTCGGCTTGGGCGAGCTTGAGGCCGTCCTGCGCGGCAACGAGCTGCGCCTCGGTGGTCTTGGCGGCGGATTCGCGCTGGTCGTAGGTGCTGTCGGCGAGGTAGCCGGATTTCACCAGCGGCTTGGCACGCTCGAACGCGGCCTGGGCTTCCTTGAGCTTGGCGGTGGCCTCCACGATCTGGCTCTTGGCCTGCGAGGCCGCCGCGTCTGCGCGGGCGAGCGAGGCGTCGTTCTGGGCGAGCTGAGCGTCGAGCGACTCCTGCACCAACGTCGCCAGCACCTGGCCCTTCTTCACCCGGTCGCCTTCGTCGACCTTGAGATCGAGCACGCGAAAGCCTTCGACCTCGGGTGCGACCAGGATCTCCTCGCGCGGCACCAGCGAGCCGGAGACGGCCACCGTCTCAGCGAAGTCGGCGGGGACGACCTTGGCCACGGAGACCGCAGGTGCGACGGCTTTCGCCGTCGCGGCTTCGTCATGAGCCGACGGCGCGCCCGTGCTGCGCGCGCGCTGCAGCGCCATCATATAGGGCGCAAAAAACGGCTGCAGGTGCGGGCTGACGACGATCCCGGCGCCGACCGCGAGGATCAGCAGCAAACCGTAGAGGACCTTTTTCATCGGCGCGGCTCCGCTGCTTTGGCGTCGGTGGGGGCCGGCATCTCCTGGGTCGGATTGAGAAGCTTGGCCAGGAGCTTCATGGCCGCCGGGACGATCGTCTTGGCGTCGAAGTTCGGGTCGACCGCGCTGCGCATGAAGAGGCCGTCGCCGATGACGGAGAACACCCGGACAAGCGTGGGAATGTCGAGGTCCGGCGCGATCCGCCCTTCCGCGGCGAGGCGCGCAAACAGCTTCTCGAAGCACTCATCGACGTAGCGGTCGACCGAGCGGTAGATCTCGCCGACCTTTGGATTGCGCGTCGATTCCAGGGCGATATCTATGCCCATGGTGCGCTTGTGGGCGGGCTCCTCCTCGAAGTAGTGGGTGCCGAGCTCGGACAGCGCCTTCATGAAATTCGGCGCCACCGAGAGCTCGGCGTAGCGCTCGCCGAACTCGGCACGGTCGCGCTCGACGATCCCAGCGATCAGGTCCTCCTTGGAGGCGAAGTAGACGTAGAGCGCGCCCGGGCTGATCAGCGCCTCCTTGCAGATGTCCTGCATGGTCGTGCGGTGGAATCCGTTGCGGCCGAAGCAGACCTCGGCGGCGTCGAGGATGTGCTCGCGGCGTGCGCGCTGCGTGGCGGGTTTGAGCTTGGGCATTGGGGGCTCGCGGTTGCCGATCCGTGGCTTTTGATCTCAATTTGAGTCAAAACAAAACGAACGACCGTTTTGTTTGCATGGGATCATGGCTGGGTCAAGGCAAACCGCCGCACCAAATGTAACGAGATGTAACATTGCTGGGGAGGAGGTCTTGCGCGGCGCGCAGGGCCGCCTGCACGCCGGCCACGGCGCCCTGTCGGCCGGCAATGTCAGTATTGCACCAGCCAATTCGCGGTGGCGTAGGGGTCGGTCATGTCGTGCGCGTCCTCGAAGAAGCGCCCTGCCACTCCGCCCGCGAGCGACACCTCGCCACCGTGCCAGGCATAGCGAAGAAATAGCCCGCCGCGCGCGTCTTTATCGAGCGCATTGCCGTCGACTCGGGCTTCTGCCCCGAGCGTAACGTCGTCGAAGAGGCGGTAGCCGGTGCGCAGGCGCCCCGCGTAGGTCTCGTGGGCGCTGGTCCAGCTGACGTCGAGCGAGCTCCAGGCGCTGGCGCCCATATTGAGCCACAGCTCGACCACGGCCTTGGGCCCATATGCCCGGCCTTGCACGGGGTTTTCCGGATCGAGCGGCCTGACGTCGTGCTCAATGGCCGAGGCGCCGACGAACGCCTTGGCCGTCAGCGGCCCCAGACGCTTGAGGTAGCCGACGAGCGCGTCGGCGAAGGCCGTGGTGGCATCGTAGGTCGTCGTCTGGCCGTGGCGCAGCCCCGTCTAGTGATAGCCGCCATAGCCCGACGCCGCGCGTAGGCGCACGCCGTCGCTGAAGATGTCACTGAACGGGGCGATGGGATGGTCGCGCCGCCGTAAACCAGCCACGTGTGGCTTGACGCGTCGGCGCCGACCCAAAGCTCGCGCCACCCCGGCGCCGTGTCGTCACCGGCATAAGCATTGGAGATGGCGAACAAAAGAACCACTCCCGCGGCGCCGGCCCATCGGCACGCAGCGGCCAAGCGCAACGCAGCTTTGGCCTCCCGGTGCTGTCCTACGGACAGCACCGGCCTCCCGGTGCTGTCCGAAGTCAACGTGAGGGTGTCCTAATTTGGGTTGTGGAGTGTCCTAAGTTGGCGCCGAAAATCAGAAAAGGTGTGTTGATAATACGATATCAAGACCGCCTTAGTCTTGGCGGGGTCATCCCCGCAGTCACTAAAAGTCAACATAGGGCAAGGGCCCTTGCAGAGTTATTGGAATTGGTGGTAAATGGCGGCATGCCATCACCAGTTCTAGAAGATGCCCTTGCCAAGCTTCTAGCGGCGCGTCCGTCGAATGACGGAGAGCGCGCCGCAATCAATGCGGCAATTGCGGAGATCGTGAGGGGCCTCCACGGCGGTGGCGATGGCGGTGACTCGACCGCACTTCCTTTGGCCACCTCAGCCATTACGGACACCGCGCGCCGACCTATGCCGAAGAACGCACCGTTCTACGGGCTTGGGCTTCGGGAAGCTTGCCACAAGCAGCTCAGCCTCGTTCAAAAGCCCCAACTCCCAAGAGAAATTTGGGAAGTGCTTCAATCCACGGGCTTCCAGAGCGCCCATTCGGATCCTGTCAGCGCAGTGGCCAATGCCCTCAAGCGACGGGCCCGGACGCCCGCGACGTGCTGCAGGTTGGCGAGGGCAAATGGGGGCTGACGAGCTGGTACAGCGAAGACGAGCTTCAGCAAATCCAAAAATCGATCGGTGGCATGGGCGGTCGTGACGTAGCTGATCACCGCGAGAAGACGGTGAGAGGGATGAATGTTGCGCGATCGCGCGGCGTGCAACTCGGCGCCAAGAAATGGTTCAGACAAGGAGCGCGAAGCACGAATTTGTGCGACGCTTCAAGGCCGGCGAGACGGTTGCAGAAATCGCTGCATCGTGGGGCAAAACGTCGAACATGATCCGAAAGCAGTTTCCCAAGGCGGAACTCAAGCGGCTTCGCGAGGAGTGAGCTGCTGAACGCGGCGGCAAGGATGGGGTCTGGCCCCCTCTCAGGGCCGTCACATGATGCTTCAAGCGAACCCAGAGTTTCTTGAGGGGTGCCGCCCTCTTGAAAGCAAGGCGCCCCGCAGCTTTCGCTGCGGGGCGTCCCAAGAGCGGCCTCGGAGAGTGTTCGTAGCACCCTCCGGGGCCATCGGCACAACACCCTTAGAGGCAGGCCGCCAGAAAGGAAGTGCACCGTGTCGCAAGCGGTCCAGAGCAGATTAGATCCGCGAGGGCCGGTAACTGGATGGCGATAGCCGTCTAGGCCAGCTCGCCAATTGGTGGGCGCCGCGCAAGCGGCGTTCACCGTTGGTGATTTCTATCACATTCTGTGAAGCGATTCTACTTGATGGGACCAGTAATCCCGTCAGCGGTGAAGCTCATGCCTGCTCCCTCCAACGCCCTCTTGATCGCCTCCAAGTTGTTGGCGATAGGCATTCGCTTACCGCCCTCGTAATCCTTCACGGTCGAAAGGCCCACCTTGGCGCGCTCGGCTAGTTCTGCCTGCGTCCAAGCCAGCCAATTCCGTGCAGCTCGCACCTGCTCTGGGCTCATGACCAAGAGGGGGTAGGGATTATTTTGGCTCTTGTCAACCTTTTTAGTTGACATCATCTATATCAGCCATTACGTATGAGGTCAGCCAATTTAGTTGACCGCAGGAATGGCCATGAACCGCCTCAGTCTCGACCAGCAAGCCACGGTGATCGCCGCTCTCACGGAGGGCTGTTCGATCCGCGCCACCGAACGGCTTACCGGCTTCCATCGCGACACGATCATGCGGCTCGGCGTTCGCATCGGGCGCAAGTGCGCTCATCTGCACGACGCCATGATGCGCGATCTCAACGTCGCCCAGATCGAGATGGACGAGATGTGGGCCTACATCGGCAAGAAGCAAAAGCGGCTGAAGCCCGACGACGATCCATCCAAGGGCGACTGTTGGACGTTCATCGCCATGGACGCGATCAACAAGGCGATCATCTCCTATCGCTCTGGTAAGCGTGACTGGTCGAACACGGGCGAGTTCCTGGCTGATCTGCGCATGCGTGTGCTGGGCACACCGATGATCTCCAGCGATGGCTTCATCGGCCTACGAGGAGATGATGCGCAAGACGTGGGGTGAAACATGCCACTATGGTCAGATCGTCAAGAACTACGCTGGCGAACCGCCGATCGATGCCGCGCGCCGCTACTCGCCTGGTGCTTTAGTAAAGATCGAGCGCAAGGTGATCTCGGGCGCCATGCCAAAGTTCGATGATCGGAACAGCCACGCAGAGCGATAGAACCTTGTAGTGCGTATGGCGTCGCGTCGCTTCACGCGGTTGACGAATGGCTTCTCAAAGAAGGCTGAGAACCACGCGCGGCAGTGTCGCTCTACGTCGCGCACTACAATCTGTGCCGCGTGCATGAGACGATCCGACAGACGCCAGCGATGGCGCTCGGGCTTACAGATCATCCGTGGTCAATTGTTGAGCTGATCGACGCGGCGCTGCATGGCGCGCCAGAGTATCCGACTGGACGGCACAAGAGGTTCAGGGTTGTAGAAGGTGGGCGCTTCTAATCTTTCACCCGGTTGGCGAGGATCGCTTCCGTTACGACTTCTACGTCCACTTGATTCTGTAGGATCACCCAGGGCCAACTCGACCTCCTCGGTTTGGCATTCTGCGTTTTCCCATTTGGCATACATGCTCTCGACCCAATTTAGGCCCTTTTCTTCAAAGGCGCCACGGGTCTCTGCTTCCGCGGCATCATGGACCTCCATCTGGTTATGGCTGTATCCCAAGCCTTGTGCCTCACCCAACGGAAGCGGCGATAGGAGGTGATCACAGCTATTTCGATTGGGCCCCCACATACGTGGGGTAATGATGAAAACTTCATGGCCTTGATCGTGCTGAACAGGCACGCATAAGTGAAATCTATGGCATCCCTGATGGGGACAGTGGGATGTGATAGAGCAAACTTGCCTACCAAAGCATCAAGCTCAGCATTGGTTCCACCCCATTTACCAGAGTTCATA
This sequence comes from uncultured Alphaproteobacteria bacterium, assembly GCA_963782555.1. Classification (GTDB taxonomy): domain Bacteria; phylum Pseudomonadota; class Alphaproteobacteria; order Rhizobiales; family Hyphomicrobiaceae; genus Hyphomicrobium_A. The sequence goes on from CAWAKB010000001.1 coordinate 145,047, forward strand.
ATGGCGGCCTTTCATTCGGCGTCAGCACCGTTAATCAATCTGTCGATAAGGTTGGGTACACCCCAGAACCGCCTTGCATAGGGAGCTAGCGGAACCGGTTTGGGATTAGGCTCTAGTGGCGTGAAGATCACTTCAAATGCGCTAGGTGCTCGATCAGGAAGCACATAGCCACCGATGCAGAAGCCAGCCGTTAAACGCTGGACCCACTTTGCTAGTTGCGTCTCTTCAGCTTGAGTGCGAGCGTCTGCAGGGGCAGGCTGAGCCTTGGGGTCATAGGGTTTCTTTTTTCCGAGCGCTTGGCAGGCGTCAATTTGAGGTCGAAGCGGTGATGCGAGGTAAGCCTTTCCGAATTCGTCGCTCCACCTCTGAGCCACTTCAGCAGCGTCCTTGGGCGGCTTTGCCGCCAAGCTATCTGCAAAGAGCGCAATAAGCGTTCTGTGGCTGCTCACGGCAAGACCACCTAGCCCCCAGGTCACGATACCAAGGGAAGCGTTCTCGCCAACTTCGTAGATCTTCTGGGCGTGGTTGTAGTACTGGCTCTGACCCTTACCATCTCTGTAGGTTGAGGTGCTGTCTGCACCGAGCACCACGCCCTCCGGTGAGATGTAGCAGGCCGCGATCGTCATGAGCGCCCCTCCGCTCTGCAAATCACGGTGCACTTAGAAGGTGCGCCGTCAAGAGGCGCAACAAGAATCAGCGGGGAGATGGGATGAGCCTGTGGGACAGTGTCCTAATTTCCGATGTTCCCTGTCCTAATTCGGACAGTACCGGCCTCCCCCAGCATGTACAAACAAAGAACAACACAAGAACTACAACGACGTTAACCAAAGTTTGCTTGAATAGAACCCGGGCCGCGCGTCAAATCAATAAGCGGGACGATACCTTGTCTACTCTAGCGTTGCGCGAGTAATACTGCATGTATGCAATCTAAGATTGCAGGAGCAACCCAGCGTCGTGGAAGCTGCGAGCTGAACGTGGAATTCTATGTGGTAAGTCGGAACCTTGGGCCGGGACCCGCGCTTGTTTGCTTTTTACTGTGCATCAGGAAGCAATGGCGTCATCCTTCGGACGCCTTCCGGTGCTAATATTTTAATCACAGGGTTGGTTCATACCCTCAACGGAGACGGCCCCCAGCCCCGGCTCCCCCGCCGCAACCGGCCGTCCGCACCTAGGGAGATGTGCAATGGTTGCCGCACCGTCACGCACTCAGGCGAACGGTAAGTCGCCGGTTCAAAGCTTCTTCCACATGTACTTCAGCGGCCTGGAAGCCATGGGCCACGCCTACGACCCCTTCACCAAGGGTATCGCGCGCGCTCAGCTCGAGTTTATGGGACTGATAAGTCGCCGGGCTCAGGCCTACATGGAAATCCCGAGCCGGCTCAGCCAATGCCGTACGCCACAAGATCTCGCCAACGAGCAGATGCGCTTCTGGCGCGATGCTTACCAAGAGTATTCGGACAGCTTCGCCCGGATGACGGAGGCTGTGGCCTCGGTGGCGATGCCGTCCTTCGCCTTCGGACAGTTCGGCGAAGATGTGCGCAGCGCCCACGACTACATCACCTTCCCCGAGACGAAAGAACAGGCAAGGACGGGGCAAGGGCGTGACCGCAAGGCCGCGTGACCCGATACGTCGGGTCCGGGTTTGAGAGAAATTAGAGACGACCAGCGGACCACCTCGGTTGGCGCGATAAGTGCGGTGCGCCTCGATGCCGCTATTTGAGGTGCTCGAGCGCCTCCTTGAATCCAGCGAGCGATATGGGGATGCCGATGCCGGCCTCCTCCGTCTGGAAGATGATGAAGATCGCCGTCTTGCCGTTCTTGAGCTGCTCCACGAGCGGATCCTCGAGGACGACCTGCGCGTAGCAAGCGAAGGTGTGGCAGCGTAGGAAGGGCGCGTGACCCACGTCCTTGTCGTCGATCTTCAGTCCCAGCCCCGGCGGCAACAGGATCCCGAGCGGCGCGAAGACGCGGAGCACGCGCGTGCCGTTGGAGAACTTTTGAAAGTAGACCGTGAGGCCGATGTTGTCCTTGTCCTCTGCGGTCACGCTTTGCACCAGTGCGCAGACCTCGTTCTTGGCTCCGGGCGGAGGGTCCTTGCACACGATCTGCCAATCGCCGTACTGGCCCTTAACCGTCCCTTCTTGCGCCACTGCGTTTTGCGCTGCACCCACGAAGAGGGCCGCGGCCAACAGCAAGGCGTGCGTCCACGCGAGGCGGAAGTTTCTGGATGGCGCGCTGCAGCAGGAACGGCCGGTAGCCGAAGGATCGTTGTGCACGCCGTGCTCCTGAGATCTTGCGCCTGCGAAGGCATTTGATCGGCCCGGCAAAGGCAGCAACGTGCAAGCCGGGCACCCCGTGTCGGGCTCGTCGTCGTCCTGGAATCGGGCCAAAGTTTGAACGGCGGTTTGCATGGCTCTCCCGTGACCGAAGTCAGCGTTCGGGCTGATTCTCAACGCGTGGAAATGCCGCATAATGCTTGACTTGAGCCATGGAAGGCGATTGTGCTTCTTAGGCGACTGAGGGAAGGTGCGTCCGGCATCAAGGGGTGTTTTGCATGGACGCGAGCACGCGCACGCCGCCAATGAACTAAAGTCGAGCAAACGGCTCAAGAGGCGGCGTTCGTCTGTTGGGGAGGGTCTCGGCAGCAGCTGTCGGGCAGCACTGGGAGCGAATGAATGTTGAGACGGATGCTTTGCTCGGCGCCTGCCGCAGCAGTGGCGGTGTTGTTCTTGATGGCGACGTCGGCGTGGGCCGGCATGGGTCAGCCGTCGCCGGGCGAGATGGGGCTGCAGGACGCCGCTTCGCCGGTGGCCGTGGAGATCCACAAATTCTACAATATGGTCAACATCATCATCGTAGCGATCGCCGTCTTCGTGATGCTGTTGCTGCTCTACGTGATGTATCGCTTCAACGAGCGCGCAAATCCCACTCCCTCCAGGTCGACCCACAACACCCTGCTCGAGGTGGCGTGGACGGTGATTCCGATCCTTGTCCTGGTTATCATCGCCATCCCGTCGTTCCGCCTGCTCCACTTGCAGTACAGCTATCCCAAGGCCGATCTGACCCTCAAAGCCACCGGCTACCAGTGGTACTGGGTGCACAGCTATCCCGAACTCGGCTTCTCTTTCGAGACGCGGATACTCGATGATGCGTCGCGCCAGGATCTGATCGCGCAGCACATTCCCGCGCCGCGCAATCTCGCCGTCGACAACGAGGTCATCGTACCGGTCAACAAGGTCGTCAACGTTCTGGTGACCTCTGCGCCCGATGGCGTCATCCACGACTGGACCGTTCCCTCGTTCGGCTCCAAGGTCGATGCCGTTCCGGGGCGCGTCACCACCACTTGGTTCAAGCCGACGGTCGAAGGCATGTTCTACGGCCAGTGCTCGGAGCTTTGCGGCAAGGACCACGCGTTCATGCCGATCGGAGTTCGGGTCGTGAACCAGCAGACCTTCGATGCTTGGGTGGCCGCCATGAAGTCTGCCACGGCAGCCGGTGACGATGCGAAGGCCGAGAAGGACAAGACCAAGCGGCGCGAGAAGCTCAAGCTCAGAAAAGAGCTGTTGCAAAAGGCCAAGGACATCATCCGGCAGGTTGCTATCGAGCAGGGCGGCCGCCACTACGCCAAGGCCGAGACGCAGTGATCATCGGCTCAGAAGTTTAAATTTGAACCGGGTTGGTCTCGGCAACAACAACCAATCTGACTGACAAGGCGAGCGGACAATGGGTAGCACGACAGACGCGGCTGGCGCACACGAGCACACGCCCTATGGCATCGGCCGGTGGCTCTTCTCCACCAACCATAAAGACATCGGGACGATGTACCTGGTGTTTGCGATCATCGGCGGAATCATCGGCGGCGCCCTCTCGATTGCCATGCGGCTCGAGCTGCAGGAGCCGGGGCTGCAGTATTTCGGCGACGGGCACATGTACAACGTGTTCGTCACCGGCCACGGCCTGATCATGGTGTTCTTCATGGTCATGCCGGCGATGATCGGCGGCTTCGGCAACTGGTTCGTGCCGTTGCAGATCGGTGCGCCGGACATGGCCTTCCCGCGCATGAACAACGTCTCGTTCTGGCTCTTGCCGGTTGCCCTTACGCTGCTGTTGACGTCGCTGTTCGTGGAGGGACCGCCCGGAGGGCTCGGTGCCGGCACCGGCTGGACCATCTATGCGCCGCTCTCGACCACGGGGCATCCCGGCCCGGCCGTGGATTTCGCCATCCTCTCGCTCCACCTTGCGGGCGCCTCCTCCATTCTCGGCGCGATCAACTTCATCACCACCATCTTCAACATGCGCGCGCCCGGCATGACGCTGCACAAGATGCCGCTGTTCGTGTGGTCGGTGCTGGTGACGGCCTTCCTGCTGCTGTTGTCCCTGCCGGTGCTGGCGGGCGCCATTACGATGCTGTTGACGGACCGCAACTTCGGCACCTCGTTCTTCAATGCTCAAGGCGGCGGCGACCCGCTGCTGTTCGAGCACCTCTTCTGGTTCTTCGGCCATCCTGAGGTCTACATCCTGATCCTGCCGGGCTTCGGCATGATCAGCCAGATCGTGTCGACCTTTTCGCGCAAGCCGATCTTCGGCTACCTCGGCATGGCCTACGCCATGGTCGCCATCGGGCTCGTTGGCTTCATCGTGTGGGCGCACCACATGTATGCGGCCGGCATCAGCGTCAACACGCAGGCCTACTTCGTGTTCGCGACCATGGTGATCGCGGTGCCCACGGGGGTGAAGATCTTCTCGTGGATCGCCACGATGTGGGGCGGCTCGATCCAGTTCAAGGTGCCGATGATCTGGGCGCTCGGCTTCATCTTCCTGTTCACGGTCGGCGGAGTCACGGGCGTCATGCTCGCCAATGCCGGCGTCGACCGGGCGCTGCACGACACCTACTACGTCGTCGCGCACTTCCACTACGTGCTGTCGCTCGGCGCCGTGTTCGCCATCTTCGCCGGCTGGTACTACTGGTTCCCGAAGATGTCGGGCTACATGTACAACGAGACGATCGGCAAGCTGCACTTCTGGCTGACCTTCATCGGCGCCAACATCCTGTTCTTCCCGCAGCACTTCCTCGGCCTGTCGGGCATGCCACGCCGCTACGTGGATTATCCTGACGCCTTCGCCTTCTGGAACGGTATCTCCTCGGCCGGCGCCTACATCACGGCGCTCGGGACACTGGTGTTCCTGTACGGCGTGCTGGCCGCGTTCGTCACCCGCAAGAAGGCCGCCGACAATCCATGGGGGCCTGGTGCGACCACGCTCGAGTGGACGCTGTCGTCCCCGCCGCCGTTCCACTCCTACGAGACGCTTCCGCAAATCCAGGCGTCGGAGCAACATTAGGGGAGCGGGCAGACATAAGTCTCGACAGGCGACGGGCGGAGCGAAAGTCTCCGCCCGTTGCAGTCGAGACGGGCAGGAGCTCTTGAGCCTCTGCTAACCACTGAAAGTCGAGAGGAATGCAACGCACGGGCATAGACACCGAGGTAGGCCAGATCGACACCGCAGCGGAGTCGGGCATCGGCGACTTTATCGTGCTGATGAAGCCGCGCGTGATGTCCCTCGTCGTCTTCACGGCGCTGACCGGCATGGTCGTGGCGCCTGGCACCATTAATCCCGTACTCGGCGTTATCGCGCTTCTTGCCATTGCGATCGGCGCGGGCGCGTCGGGCGCCCTCAACATGTGGTACGACGCCGATATCGATGCGCGCATGGCGCGCACGGCGGCCCGCCCAATCCCGCGTGGGCACGTCACGCGCGAGGAGGCGCTGAGCTACGGCTCGGTCCTCTCCGTCTTTTCCGTGCTGACGCTGGGTGTGCTGGTCAACTGGGTGGCCGGCGCCCTGCTCGCGTTGACGATCGCCTACTATCTCTTCGTCTACACGATGTGGCTAAAGCGGCGCACGCCGCAGAACATCGTCATCGGCGGTGCTGCCGGTGCCTTCCCTCCGATGATCGGCTGGGCCGCAGTCACCGGCACGGTCAGCATCGAGAGCATGCTGATGTTCCTCATCATCTTCATGTGGACGCCGCCGCATTTCTGGGCGCTCTCCCTTTATCGCTGTCGCGACTACGAGCGCGTCGGTGTGCCGATGCTGCCGGTCGTTGCCGGGCCAGCCGAGACGCGCCGGCAGATCTGGCTCTATTCGCTGGTGCTGGTCCCGCTCGCGGTCTTGCCCTCGGTGGTCGGGCTTGGCGGGGTCGCGTACGCGATCGCCTCGATTGGGCTCGGTGCCGCGTTCCTTTATCTCGCCTGGCGGGTGCGCACCATCACGGAGGGCCGCGAGGCCGACACGGCAGCGCGTCGGCTGTTCACGTTCTCGATCCTCTATCTGTTCCTGCTTTTCGCCGTTCTGCTCGCCGAGCAGGTCGTTGCTAGATGGGTGGTTTGAGGTCTTACCGCGGTGACGCTTCTCATGAACAGCAATGCGGATGAGGAACGCCAGCGCCTGAAGCGGCAACGAATGCGCTCGCTCGCCATCGCGCTGGCGCTCGGGGCGCTCGTTGCGCTGTTCTATATCGCGACGATCGTGCGCTTGGGCGGAAACGTTTTTAACGGAACGATGTGACGTGACGATTGAGAACGACAAGGACGGACGGGAGAAGGTGGCGCCTCGCCGCCACCTCGCGATCGCGGCCGTCTGCACCGTCATCGTCGCCTCGATGGTCGGTCTGTCGTTTGCGGCCGTTCCGCTTTATCGGGTCTGCTGCCAAGTCGCCGGCAGCGCCGGCACGACACAGAGGGCGGAGAAGGTCCCCGACAAGGTGGTCGAGCGCACAGTGACGGTGCGTTTCGATTCCAACGTCGCCTCTAATCTGCCTTGGACCTTCGAGCCGGAGCAGCGCAAGCTCAAGGTCAAGATCGGCGAGAATACGCTCGCGTTCTACAAGGCCACCAACAATTCCGACCACGCGATCACGGGGAAGGCCGAATTCAACGTGACGCCTGATGTCGTCGCCCCCTACTTCGACAAGCTTCAATGCTTCTGCATCAACGAGCAGCGGCTCGAGCCGGGGCAGAGCGTCGACCTGGCCGTCTCGTTCTACATCGATCCGCAGTTCGTTATCGACGACGATACCAAAAACCTTTCCGAGCTGACGCTGTCCTACACCTTCTATCCGGTGCAAGAGCCGGAGAGGAAGCTGGGGCAGGCGGAGGCCGGCACTGGAGGCGGCGGATGAGGCAGCAGGCATAAAAAGGCTGGAGCGCCCGATCTTGTGAGGGCGTCCTGGCTGAGAGAAGCGTTTGGGAGACCTACGGGGAGTACGGGAGAACGATATGGCCGCGACGCACGCCAAACACCACGATTACCACCTCGTCAATCCGAGCCCATGGCCGGCGACCGCCTCAATATCGGCGCTCGTCATGGCGATCGGGCTCATCATCTGGATGCGCTCCATGCACGGCGGGGAGGGCCTGTTCGGCCTCAACGGGCCCTGGCTGTTTGCCGCCGGTGCGCTCGGCATCGTCGCCAGCGCCTTCGTCTGGTGGCGCGACGTCATCCGCGAAGGCACCCATGGCGATCACACGCCGGTGGTGCAGCTGCACTTCCGCTACGGCATGATCCTGTTCATCGCCTCGGAGGTGATGTTCTTCGTCGCCTGGTTCTGGGCCTACTTCGATGCGTCCCTGTTTCCCGGCGCCGTGCATGATCTGCTGAACTCGACCGACGTTGTCGGCATGGTCGCACGCGATCATCTCACCGGCGGCCACTGGCCGCCTGCCGCAGTCGACGGCACCGGTGTCACCATTCCGGCGAGCGGCGCGGCCACACCGGGCATCTTCGAGCACACGTTCGATCCCTGGCACATCCCGCTGCTCAACACCCTCATCCTGTTGACTTCGGGCATGACGGTAACCTGGGCGCATCACGCGCTGCTGAACGACCATCGCCGCAGCCTCGTCTTCGGTCTGGTGCTGACCGTGATCCTGGGCCTCACCTTCACGTTCTTCCAGGCATACGAGTACATGCACGCCGCCTTCAGCTACGCCGGCCACATCTACGGTTCGACGTTCTTCATGGCGACGGGCTTCCACGGTGCGCACGTGATTATCGGCACGATCTTCCTCCTCGTCTGCCTGTTGCGGGCGATGGCCGGGGCGTTCACGCCGAAGGCCCACTTCGGCTTCGAGGCGGCGGCCTGGTACTGGCACTTCGTCGACGTGGTCTGGCTGTTCCTGTTCGCCTGCATCTACGTGTGGGGCGCCGGGCCCAACCCGGGCGGCGGCCACTGAGCCGGCGCGCCAGCGCACGCAAAGACACTCTCAGCGGGGCGGCACATCGCCGCCCCGCATGCCGTTTGCGGGCAAGCGCACCTGTCTCCCCTTTCCGCGGTGTGCTAAGGCTCAGCCGTCTATTGGCGGCCTGTCGGCCGATCCCGGGCCCGCCAACCGCGGAGCGCAAAAGTGTCCACGCAGCTATCCCACGCCTCGACCATTGTCGCTACGCTGCTTGCGCGCTGTCCGCGTTGCGGCAAGGGCCCCTTGTTCAAGAACGTGTTGGAGCTGCGCGATCGCTGCACAAAGTGCGGCCTCGACTACCGCTTCATCGACACCGGCGACGGTCCGGCCGTGTTTGCGATCTTCATCCTGGGCTTCGTGGTGCTGGGGCTCGCGCTCTACGTCGAGTTCACCTACGAGCCGCCGGTGTGGGTGCACGTGGTGCTCTGGGGCGCGCTCACGCCGCTGATCGCGCTTGGTCTATTGCGCCTTCTCAAAGCCGGATTGATCGCGCTGCAGTTCAAACACCAGGCCGAGGAAGGCCGCCTTGTCGAGAAATAAGCGCAAGCTGACGAGGCCGTGCCGAAGCGGCGGCGGTTTGCAGCGTGGCGCATCGCCATGCTGAGCCAGATCCGAGCCAAGGGGCTTCTGTGGCCTGCCGTGATGACGGTGCTGGGCGTCGCCTTCCTCATCGGGCTCGGCAACTGGCAGATGCGCCGCCTCGCGTGGAAGGAGGGCCTCCTTGCAGCGATCGCCGAGGGCACGCACGGCGATCCGGTCCCGCTTGCCACGGTAGAGGCACGTGTCGCCAAGGGCGCCAACCCCGAGTACACGCGCGTCAAGGTTGAGGGGCAGCTCCTCAACGATCACGAGCTCGACTTTTATGATTTCGACGAGCAGTTGGGGCCCGGCTACCACATCGTGACGCCGCTCAAGCGTGCCGACGGTAGCATCGTCTTCGTCAACCGCGGCTTCGTTCCCCTGGACCTGAAGGATCCTGCCAGTCGCGCGGCCGGGCAGCTTGCCGGCGACGTCACAATCGTCGGTCTCGTGCGCGTCCCCGCTGCCGCGGGCGCCTTCACCCCCGACAACGATACCGCCAAGAACGTCTGGTATTGGTACGATCTCAAAGCCATGGGGGCGGCCGCGCTCGGGTCCGACAAGGGACGGATCGTACCGCTCATCGTTGACGCAGAGGCCGATCCCGCACCGCCAGGTGGCTTCCCCAAGGGAGGCACCACCCGGCTTGAGCTGCCCAACCGTCATCTCGAGTATGCGATGACCTGGTATGGGCTCGCTTGCGGCCTCGTCATCGTTTTCCTGGCCTTCGCCGTGACCCGCTGGCACGAGCCCGGGCCGGAGCGGCCATCTGCCTGAGAACGTTGGGGTTAACGACCATAACCTTGTGCGCACGGGCGCTTCTGGCCGGCGGCTTGCTTGTTCGGGCTGCGGCCGGGCACTAGTGTGATGATTGGGAAATTCGCTGTTCTTCGCGGCCTACAGCGAGGTTCTCGATTGGCTACCCGCTAAGAGAAAGTTGCGGCTTGAACTACATCTCGACCAGGGGTGAGGCGCCGTCCCTCGGCTTCGACGACGTGCTGCTGGCCGGGCTCGCCCGCGACGGTGGCCTCTACGTGCCGCAGTCATGGCCCGCATTTGGGCCGGAGGCGATCGCCGCGCTCGCAGGCAAGCCGTTTGCGGACGTGGCCGTGGAGGTGCTCCAGCCTTTCGTGGGAGATGCGATCTCGCGCGCCGACCTAAAGAAGATGACCGCGGACGCCTACGCCCGCTTCGATCACGCCGCGGTCACGCCGCTGGTCCAGATCGGCCCCGATCGTTGGATCCTCGAGCTGTTCCATGGGCCGACGCTCGCCTTCAAGGATGTGGCGATGCAACTCTTGGCGCGGCTCATGGACCGCGTGCTGCAGAAGCGCAATCGTCGCGCCACCATTATCGGCGCGACCTCCGGCGACACCGGCGGTGCTGCCATCGAGGCGTTCCGCGGCTCGGCCCGCGTCGACGTCGTAATCCTGTTCCCCGAAGGCCGCGTCTCGGATGTGCAACGGCGCATGATGACGACGCCCACCGACGCCAACGTGCACGCTGTCGCCGTCAAGGGCACTTTCGATGATTGCCAGGCGCTGGTCAAAGGCATGTTCAACGACCACGCCTTCCGCGACCGCACCGCACTGTCCGGCGTCAACTCGATCAATTGGGCGCGCATCGCTGGGCAGATCACCTACTACTTTGTGGCCGCCGTGGCGTTGGGGGGGCCGCACCGGCCCGTGTCGTTCGCGGTGCCGACCGGAAACTTCGGCGACATCTTCGCCGGCTATGCCGCAAAGCGCATGGGGCTCCCGATCGAGCGGATGGTGATCGCCTCCAACGTCAACGACATCCTGCCGCGCACGCTGCTGAGCGGGGCCTACGAGATGCGCGACGTCGTCGCCACGACCTCGCCGTCCATGGACATCCAGATCTCCTCCAACTTCGAGCGCTATCTGTTCGAGGCCTCGGGCCGCGATGCCGATCTGATCCGCGCCAGGATGGATGCCCTGCGCAAGACGCAGCGCTTCGAGCTGGGCTTGCTCAAGGCCAAGCTTGCGGAGGACTTCGCCGCCTCGGCCGCCAGCGAGGACGACGTCGCCGATGCGATCCGACGTCTCAAGGCCGAATGTGGATACCTCATGGATCCCCATACGGCCTGCGGGTTTGTCGCCGCCGAGCGCACGCTCGGGCACGGCGGGGCGCCTCAGGTGATCCTGTCGACCGCCCACCCGGCGAAGTTCCCCGACGCGCTTGAGGCGATCACCGGGGATCGACCGCCTCTGCCCGAGCGATTGGCTGATCTGCTGAGCCTTCCGGAGCGCGTAACCACCATTGCCAATGACTTGAGTGAGGCCGAGCGCCACGTCGAGGGGCTGACGCGCGTTGCCTGCGAGGACCGCGCATGACGACACCCACGCTCACCACCCTGGCGAACGGATTGAGGATCATCACCCACGCGATGCCGCACCTCGAGACGGTCTCGCTCGGGCTCTGGGTCGGCGCCGGCGCCCGCCACGAGACCGAGCGCGAGCACGGTGTGTCGCACTTTCTCGAGCACATGGCGTTCAAGGGTACGAGGCGGCGCAGCGCGCAACAGATCGCCGAGGAGATCGAGGAGGTGGGGGGTGAGCTCAACGCCGCCACCAGCCTGGAGACGACGGCGTACTTCGCCCGTGTCTTGAAGGGCGACGAAGGCGTGGCGCTGGGGCTCATCGCCGACATTCTGCAGAACTCGGCCTTCGCTAAGCCCGAGCTCGAAGGCGAGCGACAGGTGATTCTCCAGGAGATCGCCGCCACCCGCGACAGCCCCGACGACATCGGCTACGACCTGCTGCACCACGCCGCGTTCCCTCACCAACCCGTGGGCCGCGCGATCCTCGGCACACCCGACAGCGTCCGCCGCTTCACAGCCGGCGATCTCAAGGGGTTCCTGAGGCGTCGCTACAGCGCTGAAAACATGGTCATTTCTGCGGCCGGCGGGGTGCGCCACGCGCGCCTCGTCCGCCACGCTGAGGCCCTATTCGGCGGGCTCAGTGGCAAGGGTCGGGCCGGCGGCGACAAGCCGGCAAAATACGTGGGCGGGACGCGCGTTTCGGAAAAGCCCTTCGAGCAGAGCCATATCCTGATCGGTTTTCCGAGCCCCTCCTACCGGGAGGAAGAGTTCTTCACGGCCCAGGTTTTCTCGGGGCTGTTCGGTGGTGGCATGTCGTCCCGTCTGTTCCAGGAGGTGCGCGAGAAGCGGGGCCTCTGCTACGCGATCTACTCGAGCGCGTGGGGACTGAAGGACGCTGGATTGCTGGGAATTCATGCGGCCACGGGAGCCGAATTGATGGGTGCGCTCATCGACGTCATCGGCATGGAGCTGAAGCGGGCGGCCGAGGAGCGCCCGAGTAGCCCGGAGCTCAATCGCGCCAAGGCGCAGCTCAAGGCCGGATTGCTGATGAGTCTGGAAAGCTCATCGTCGCGCGCAGAGCAGATGGCGCGCCACCTGTTGAGCCACGGCAGGGTCCTCACGACGGCTGAGCTCATCGACAAGGTCGACGACGTCACACCCGAGCGCGTGCGCACATTCGTAGGCAAGCTGGCGAAAAGCACACCTGCAATCGCCCTGGTCGGCAGCGGCCGCAAATCGCGCAAGCAGGCGCAGCAGGCCGAGAGCATGGCGCGGATCTAGCTCTCTGAAGGGGGACGGTCGCATGGCGTTCTTGAGGTCGAGCATCGGTCCGGAAAGCGCCCATGTTGTGCGCGGAGCCAGTGTCTGGCTGCGATCCCCGCTGATGTCCGACTATGGCGCCTGGGCCGAGCTCAGAGCCAGGAGCCGGGACCACCTGACTCCGTGGGAGCCCGTGTGGCAGCGCGACGAGCTTACGCGCAGCGCCTTCCGCCGCCGCGTGCGCCATTACCATCGTGAGGCCCGCGAGGATCTGGGCTATGCGTTCCTCATCTTCAGCGACGGCGACGACCGGCTGATCGGCGGCTTGAGCCTGTCGAACGTGCGTCGCGGTGTGACGCAAGCAGCTATCCTCGGCTATTGGCTCGGGCTGCCGTTCGTGCGTAAGGGCTACATGAGCGCGGCCGTCGCTGCCAGTGTCAGCTACGCCTTCGAGGATCTGCATCTGCACCGGCTCGAGGCGGCGACGATGCCGAACAATGCCGCGTCCATTCGCGTGCTGGAGCGCAACGGCTTTCGCCGCGAGGGCATCGCCCGCCGGCTGTTGAAGATCAACGGCGCGTGGGAGGACCACGTGCTGCACGCACTCATTGCCGAGGACATCGGGACCGCTCAACCGTCCACCGCGGAGGTTCGCCCCGCATGAGACGCGCCGGCGCGCATGGAAGGCCAGGAGGCGGTGCAGGCGGGAGCTTGGCCGTTCTGTGCGCCGTCCTGAGCGCGTTCCTCGCGCTCGTCGCGCTCCCCAATCCTGCTTTCGCGCTGAAGCCGATCGTCGTCGACCCCGATCAGGAGCGCATCGAGATCACCACGCTCGGCGAGTTCTACGACGGCCGCGGCGACAGCCTGCAGGTCGAGACGGCACCTGCCGCCGATGGCATGACGGGCCGTATGTCGGTGACGGCCAAGACGCCCGGCACCAATCCCAACTGGATCGTGTTCGCGCTGTCCAATCCGACGGACAAGCCGATCGAGCGTTGGCTCACGGCCGAGCGCTACAATGTGATCGGCTCCGGCGCCTTCTGGCCCGATCTCAACTCGCGCCGCATCGAGGCGGTCACGCCCTCGATCGGCTACATCCCCGAGCGCATCAAGAGCGACCGCGCCGACATCTTCCGCATCACGCTGGAGCCGGGGCAGACGATCACCTACGTCGCCGAGCTGTCCTCGGACCGGTTTGCCCGCATCTTTCTCTGGAAGACACTCGAGTACGAGCTCAAGTCGCGCGACCGGCTGCTCTTCAACGGCATTATGCTGGGCCTCACCGGCCTGCTCGCCATCTTCCTGACGGCGATCTTTGCCGCCAATCACAAGGCGATCTTTCCCAGTGCCGCACTCGTCGCCTGGTGCGTGCTCGCCTACCTGTGCGTCGACTTCGGCTTCTTCCACAAGCTGTTCCAGCTCAGACCAGAGGACAATGCCGTCTATCGAGCGGCGAGCAAATCCGCCGTCGCCGCGAGTCTCGTCATCTTCCTTTCCGTCTTCTTGCGCATCGCGTTCTGGAACGGCCTCATACGCATGTTGTTCACGGTGTGGATCATCGCGCAGCTGACGCTGGTCGCCGTCGCCGTAATAGATCCGCGCCTTGCCTCCACGTTTGCGCGCACCTCGTTTCTGATCATCGGCGCCGTGGGCGGCGGCTTCACGCTGTTCCTTGCGCTGCGCGGCCAGGATCGCGCGCTGTCGCTGATCCCGACGTGGATCCTGTTCCTCGTCTGGATATTCGGTGCGTCCATGGTGCTCACCGGACGAATGTCGGGCGACATCGTCGTATCCGGGCTCGTCGCCGGTTTGGTGCTCATCCTGGTCCTCATCGGCTTCACGGTGACGCAATACGCGTTCCGCTCGCTCGAGCCGCTCTACGGCACCTCCCCCAGCGAGCTGCAGTTGCGTGCGCTTGCCGTCGACGGGGCGGGCTCCGCGGTCTGGGAATGGAATGCCCGGCGCGACGAGATCAAGGTAAGCCCCGTGATCGAGGCGTCGCTCGGCTTGGGCGCCGGCGAGCTATCGACCAAGGTGGAGGATTTCGTCAAGCACCTGCATCCGGCCGATCGCGACCGCTTCCGGCTGATTTTGTGGACCATGCAGGAGCGCAGCTGGGCAAAGATCCGCACTGACTTCCGCATGCGCCATGCCGACAACAGCTACCGTTGGTTCGAGCTCGAAGCCGCGAGCGTGCCCAACGCGGACGCGCGCGCCCTGCGTTGTGTCGGATTGATCCGCGATGTGACGGACTCTAAGCGTGCACACGAGAGGCTTCTGCACGACGCCGTGCACGACAGCCTGACCGGGCTTCCCAACCGCGAGCTTTTGCTCGACCGGCTCGGCGTAGCGGTGATGCGTGCGCGTGGCAAGGACGGCCCGCGGCCGTGCATCCTCTTCATCGACATCGACAAGTTCAAGAGCGTCAATGTCTCGTTCGGCTTGGTCGTTGGCGACAGCTTGCTGCTGACGGTCGCACGCCGGCTGCAAAGTCATCTCGGCGCCCAAGACACGCTCGCCCGCGTCGGCGGCGATCAGTTCGCAATCCTTCTGGCCGCCGAGCAGGCGCCCCAGGATCTCGCCTCGCTCGCCGAGCGCGTGCGCCGGTCCTTGCGTGCGCCCATCAAGATCGCCGGCCAGGAGATCGTGCTGACCGGCTCACTCGGCATCGCCGTCTACGATGGCGGCGAGGCGGGCCATCTCGATCTCTACAAGGAGGCCGAGATCGCCATGTACCGCGCCAAGCGCAGCGGCGCCGACCGCATCGAGATCTTCCGGCCCGAGATGCGCGCCGACCGCGACGACCGCGTGGCGCTCGAAAGCGATCTCAGGAAGGCGCTGGCGAAGAACCAGATCCGCGTGCTCTACCAGCCGATCATCTATCTGCCGACCGAGGAGCTTGCCGGCTTCGAGGCGCTCGTGCGCTGGGAGCACCCCAAGCGTGGATTGATAAATCCGGTGGACTTCGTGCCGCTCGCCGAAGAGTCCGATTTGATCGTGCGGCTCGGCTCGCACGTGCTCCTGCGCGCTGCGCACGAGGCCGCCCGCTGGCAACGCGAGCTGCCGCGCGAGGAGCACCCGTTGTTCGTCAGCGTCAACATTTCGAGCCGGCAGATTTTCCGCCAGAACCTTATCCAGGAGATCCGTCATATCCTCGGGCGCAACATCGTGCCCAAGGGCTCGCTGCGGCTCGAGATCACCGAGAGCCTGGTGATGGAGAACCCCGAGCAGGCCACGGAGATCCTCGAATGGCTGCGCGGCGCCGGAGCCGAGCTGGCGCTCGACGATTTCGGTACCGGCTATTCATCGCTCGCCTACCTGCAGCGGTTCCCCTTCGATACCATCAAGATTGACCGGGCGCTGGTGCAGTCGAGCGGCTCCAGCAGCGGTCCGGGCTCTGCAATTGTGCGCTCGATCGTGGCGTTGGGGCACGAGCTCGGCAAGAAAATTGTCGCCGAGGGGGTGGAGACGCCGGACGACGTCGGCTTCTTGCGCTCCATCGGCTGCCAGTACGCGCAGGGCTTCTACTACGGCGAGCCGATGTCGGATCGCGACGTCCTGCAGCTCTTGAAGATGGTACGTACCGCCGAGCATAAGCTGCGCCCGCGCGGATTCTTCCGGGCCAAGACGAAGGGCAAGCCGAATGAGCAGAAGGCGAGTCCGCAGGCCGCGAAGCGGCCCGCGCGGGGAAGGCCCAGGCCTCAGGTCAACGGAGGGGCGCCGCCTTCGCGCGAGCAAGCCATGGGGGCCCTGCCCGACAGCACGGTGCGGCCGCGCGCGCGGCTGGCGCCCCCGAACGCGTCTCGGCCGCCGGCCATGGCCCAGCAACCACCTCCGGCCATGCCACAGCCGCCGCCCCCGCCGGGTGCCGTCGCGCAACTTGCGCCCTCGGAGTTCGGCGGGCTTCAGCCGCCAATTATCGGTGGTGCACGGCTAGGCGTGCCGCCAAGCGGTGCGGTGGTGCCAGGGCTGCCGCAGCCCCCGCCGCCGCCAGCCGCTGGACCGCCTCCTCCGCCGGCAGCCGTCTCAATGCCGCCGCCAGAGACGGGCGTCAGGAGCGCGGCTGCGTTCCCGCCAGGGAACGAGGCTGGGGCACCTGATGCCGCTGGCCTCTCCGATAGCCTTCCGCCGCCCGATCGCGAGGTGCCGGCACCGCCTCCCCTCCACCAAGCCGGGAGCAACGGAGAAAGGCCTTCGATCGACCCCGAGGCAATGGCTGCCGTCCTTCGAGGGGAGGCCGATCCCACCGCGCCGCCTCCCGCACCGCCGGCGCGTGAAACCAAGCGCGCGCGCCAGGCTCCCCCGCAGCCAGCACCGGCCGCAGCGCCACCGGCTGCATCTGCGTCGCGTGCAACCAGCGCACCGGCCGCCAAACGTCCGTCCAAGAAGACCGTGCTGCCGGGCCGCCCCGTTCCCGACTTCTCCGGGCTGCCCCCGGCGATGGCGCAGAGCCTAGCGCGGCTTGCAGGGGTGCCTTGGCCGCCGGAAGGTGGCAGCGGAGAGGCCGGCGCCGACGAGCGCCAGCTCGAGGATGAAGGCGTGCCGTCCGGCAAGAACGGCCGCTGACTGCTGCCGATGTCGAGAAATCCCGTTGACGTCGCTTAGGCGTGGCCCGCGTCGCTGACGAGGTGCGAGGGATCGATGCCGATCTTGGCGAGCGCCCGCGTATACTTCGCGTCGAGGTCGGGGTCGAAGATCAGGTCCGGGTCGGCCGGGCAGTTGAGCCAGCCGTTAGCCTGGATCTCGCTCTCGAGCTGGCCGGGTGACCAACCGGCATAGCCGAGGGCCAGGATTGCGCGGTTGGGTCCGTGGCCAGAAGCGATAGCCTTCAAGATGTCGATGGTCGCCGTCAGGCAGACGCCGTCCTCGATCGGCAGCGTCAAATCGTTGGCGAAGTAGTCGGAGCTGTGCAGCACGAAACCGCGCCCCGTCTCGACCGGTCCGCCCACGTGGATCGACATGGAGCGAACATCGTCCGACAGTCCCTCGTCGGGTCCCGACGGCACGATGCCCAACCGCTGCAAAAGATCGGGGAAGGAGATGTGTGCGGCGCGCTGGTTGATGACGAGGCCCATCGCTCCGTCTTCGGAGTGCGCGCACACGTAGATTACGGAGCGTGCAAAGCGCGGGTCAGACATCACCGGCATCGCGATCAGCAGTTGGCCGTCGAGATAGCCTTCTTCGGCCGCACCTTGGAGCGTACGAGGAATCTTCATGGTTCAAGACTAACGCGATGTGTGCACGCGTGTGAAGGTATCAATTAAGAGGAAGTCAACGCCTTGTCCGGGAAACGACAATCTATGCTTTTTTTTCATGAAGTCGTGATTTGCCGGGGGATTACGAGGCGCTACAACGCTCGCCAGCGGCCAACAGAATTATCTTGCGAGATCGAACCCCATGACGACCCGTCACTTCCAATCTCCGGTACCACTGCTCATGTGCCTCGGCTTGCTGCTTGCGCTGCCGTCGGCGCGAGCCGAAGCCGGCCTCGCCTCGCCTTGGGCGGAGGGGCACAACTCGCGCGCGCGATTGATCGCCGGAGACGGTGTGGCGGGCGTGGAGCTGCAGATGCCCGAGGGTTGGAAGACTTATTGGCGCAATCCGGGCGACGCCGGCGGCGTACCCCCGACCTTCGATTGGTCGAAATCGGGCAATCTCGCCTCTGCACAAGTGCTCTACCCCGCGCCCAAGCGTTTCACCGATCGAGCCGGTGACACGGTCGGCTACAAGGGAACGGTTGTGTTCCCCGTGCGGCTAACGCCCAAGGACCCGAAAAAGCCCATCGATCTGCGCCTCACGCTCGACTATGGAGTGTGCAAGGAGATCTGCATTCCAGGTGAGGCCGATCTTTCGCTGGCCATTGCGCCCGAGCAGGGATCGGGCGTCCCTGCCGCGCTCGCCGACGCATTGAATCGCGTTCCAGCGCCCGAGGGCAAGCACCGACCGGACGATCCCGTTCTCAAGGGCGTGCGCGCCGATCTTGATGGGACCAAACCGCGTTTCTTCCTGGAGGCTGATTTTCCGGGTGGCGCGGAGCACGCCGACATCTTCATTGAGGGGCCGCCGGGGCTCTACGTGCCTCTGCCCAAGAAAATTGCCGATGACGGCGCCGGGCACGCAACCTTCGAGGTCGATCTTGCAGACGCGATCGATGCGAAAGATCTCAAGGATAAAACGCTGACCGCGACGCTCATCTCCGGCAAGGGCCAATCGGAGACCACGTTTTCCGTGGACTGAGCCGAGCTTTGCTTCCTAAGCTTCGCACCACGATCCCATGCAACGAGCCGGAGAGGGTTTCTTATGGCAATCAAGGTCGGTGACAAGCTGCCCGAGGCGAACTTCATGGTCATGACCGCGGAAGGACCCGCACCGAAAACGGTGGCGGAGGTTTTCGCCGGCAAGAAGGTGGCGCTGTTCGCAATCCCGGGCGCGTACACGCCAACCTGCCAGCAGCAGCACGTGCCGGGGTTCGTCGCCCGCGTCGACGAGCTCAAGAGCAAAGGCATCGACACCATCGCCTGCACCGCGGTCAATGACGTCTTCGTCCTGACCCAGTTCGCCAAGGACACCGGCGCGGAGGGCAATATTCAGATGCTGGCCGACGGCAATGCCGAGTTCGTCAAGAAGATCGGGCTCGACTTCGATGGCTCCGGCTTCGGGCTCGGCACTCGCTCCAAGCGCTATGCGATGCTGGTCGAGGATGGTGTCGTCAAGGTCCTCAACGTGGAGGACGCCCCGCCGCAGCACGACAAGTCGAGTGCGGCGACGCTGTGCTCGATGATCGACCGCTCGCTCTAGGTCAGCCGCCCGTCCGGCGTTGCTTGAGGAAGGGTTTCATCGCCTCGCGCGCCAGCTCATCGGCCCGCTCGTTCTCCGCGTGGCCGGCGTGCCCCTTCACCCAACGCCATTCGATCTGATGACGATTGCGGGCCTCGTCGAGCCGCTGCCACAGCTCGGCATTCTTGACCGGCTTCTTGTCGGCGGTCTTCCACCCGTTGCGCTTCCAGCCGTGGATCCACTTGGTGATGCCGTCCTTCAGGTAGGAGCTGTCTGTGTGCAGCTCGACGCGGCTGGCGCGGGTGAGCGCTTCCAACGCCGCAATGGCGGCCGTCAGCTCCATGCGGTTGTTGGTCGTCACCGCCTCGCCGCCGGAGATCTCCTTGCAGCGGTCGCCACACGTGAGGATTGCACCCCATCCGCCGGGGCCCGGATTGCCCGAGCAGGCGCCGTCCGTAAAGATCACAATAGGGGCCTTGTCGGTCATGCGCCCTCGCTTGCCTTGTGTAACGATCGCGGATTTCGTCGGACTTCGCCAGCCAAGCATTGTGCGAACTTCGCGATCATCACGCTAGGCCGTACTCCGTGATCGAGCGTGCGCTTTGGTGAAAGCGCAGCCGGCGCACGTATTCCAGCGGATTCTTGGGGCTGACGAGGGCCTCGCTCGGGGTGTTGAGCCAATCGTAGGCCCGCGTCAGCAGGAAGCGCAGGGCGGCGCCGCGTGCAAGCATCGGCATGGCCTCGCGCTCGGGTCGGGTGAGAAGACGGACCTCCTCGTAGCCGCGCAAAAGCGCACGTCCCTTGGTGAGGTTGAACGAGAGGTCCTTCTCGAAGCACCACGCATTGAGGCAAACGGCGATGTCGTAAGCGAGCGCGTCGTTGCATGCGAAGTAGAAATCGATGAAGCCAGACAGCTGCTGGCCCAGAAAAAAGACGTTGTCGGGGAAGAGGTCGGCATGAATGACGCCCTCGATCAGTCCCTTGGGCCAGGCCCCATCGAGAGCCTCGAGCTCGCGCTCGATCATCTTGTCGAGGCCAGGTGCGATCTCCGCAGCCTTGTCTGCGATCAACTCGTAGAGCTGCCGCCAGCCGGCAAGACCAAGGGCGTTGGCGCGCCTGAGCGTGAAGCCTTCCCCGCCCATGTGCATTTTTGCGAGCGAGCGCCCCACGGCGGCGCAGTGAGCAGGCGTCGGACGGCGCACCCAGAAGCCTTCCAGGAACGTCACGAGCGCTGCGGGGCGGCCGGCAAGCTCCTTCAAGTTGCGCCCCTCAAGGTCGCGCACGGGCGTCGGGCAGGAGACGCCGCGGGCGGCGAGATGCTCCATGAGCCCGAGGAAGAATGGCAGGTCCTCACGCACGACGCGTTTCTCATAGAGCGTGAGGATAAAGGGCCCGCGCGAGGCGTGGATAATATAATTGGTGTTCTCGACGCCTTCCGCGATCCCCTTGAACGACAACAGCTCGCCCAAACCATAGCTGGCGATGAAGGTCGATAGCTCCTCGTCGCTGACTTCGGTGTAGACGGCCATGGGTGCTCAGGGTCTCGGGATAGGAAAGGCGAGCTCAGGTCGCGGAAGCGGTGCGCAATTCACGCGGCACGTTGAAGGCGACGCGCTCGGTTGCCGTTGTTACCACCTCGATCGTGACATCGAAGCGCTTCTTGAAGGCATCGATCACCTCCTCGACGAGCGCTTCGGGCGCCGAGGCTCCGGCGGTGATACCCACGCTTGCGAGCCCCTCCATGGAGTGCCAGGGGATATCGCGTTCGCACTCGATCAGCATGGCAGCCGGGCATCCAGCCCGCGTCGCGACCTCGACCAGACGCAGCGAGTTGGAGCTTTGCGGGCTGCCCACGACGAGCAGACAGGCAATGTGCGGCGCGATCGCCTTGACGGCGCCCTGCCGGTTCGTCGTGGCATAGCAGATATCCTCCTTGTGAGGACCGACGATGTTGGGGAAACGATCCTTGAGCACCGCGACGATCTCCGCGGTGTCGTCAACGGACAGCGTGGTCTGGGTGGCGAAGGCAAGCTTCTCGGGGTCACGCGGCGTGAACACGCGCGCCTCGGCCACGGTCTCGATCAGTCGGACGGCGCCTTTGGGGAGCTGGCCCATGGTCCCAACCACCTCCGGGTGGCCTGCATGGCCGATGAGGACGATCTCCAAGCCTTCCTCATGGCGGTGGGTGGCCTCTACGTGCACTTTGGACACCAGCGGACAGGTGGCGTCCAGGACGAACAGATTGCGGTCCCTGGCGGCCGCCGGGATGGCCTTGGCAACGCCATGTGCCGAAAAGATCACGGGCTGGTCGGTCTGGGGGATATCTTCCAGTTCCTCCACAAAAACGGCGCCTTTAGCCATCAGTGATTCTACGACGAATCGGTTGTGCACGATTTCATGGCGCACGTAGACGGGGGCCCCGTACCTGGCAAGCGCCAGCTCGACGATCTGGATCGCCCGATCGACGCCCGCGCAGAACCCGCGCGGAGCCGCAAGGTAAACAGTAAGCGACGCACGCTTCGCGTGCGGGGCCGGGGGAGAGGATAGGGGCATTATTCTTTCGCGGTTTTTCCAGCGGACTGCGTCGTAAGGCGCTTGGCCCGGTCTAAGTTGGGGTGCTAGGCTTGAAATCGCAACAATACAGGAAGCCTCCACCGGCGGCCTAGGGGTTTGGGCCGGAAGGGGAATGACGAGGCCGAAGACGGGTTGGGCCGGGGCGCTATGAGGCAATCCGCGGTGGTCGCGGCGCGAAGTGGGGCGCGCCTGTGCTTGTGCTCTCTCCTGACCGTCTTGGTTACCGGCTGCGGCCTTTCTTCACTCACCTCCGGGCTGGGCTCGTCCGTGTTCGGCGGCGGCTCCTCTTCGCAGTCCTCGGCGTCTCCCGGCGTCAGTGAGGAGCAGCTCCTCTCCGCGGCCAAAACCAGCGGCGACGGGCCGGTGAGCCCCATCGTCGGAGAAATCGCGCACGGTTGCCCACGCCTCAGCATCTCGCCTCGTGGCGGCCACCTCACCATCTACGAGGACGGCCGCGCCGGTGATGGTCTCGCCATCATGCACCGGGGCGAAATCACCAAGACCGCGCGCGAGTGCCAGATCGAGCCCGGACGGGTCACGGTGAAGTACGGCTTCTCGGGACGCGTGTTGCTAGGGCCGCGCGGCAAAGCCGGTAACATCACTCTGCCCGTCAATGTCATCGTCACCGATTCCAAGCGCGATAAGATCGCAAGTGATTCAATGAACGTTGCGGTCGCCGTCGCCGTCGACAATCCGATCGGCTATTTCTCGGCGGTCCGCTCGGTGACCTTCAATATTCCCGAAGGGTCACGCCCAGGCGACTTTGAGCTATTCGTGGGCTTCGACCAGAGCGCTAAAGGCGCAGGGTAGCGCCGCCGCACTTTGCCCTCCGATGACGTTCTGGCCGATGGGATAAGTGATCCGACGCGCGGCGCAAACGGAAGGGCGCTAGTTAAGCTTGCCCTCGAGGTCGCGGATGCTCGACTCGATGAGGGTCGTCGCGGTCTGGCCCGTGGCGCGCGTCTTGAGGATCTTCTCCGCCGCGGCAATCGCGTTCTCGACCGCGGAAGCACGCACCTCGCTCACCGCCTGCGCCTCGGCCCGCGCAATCTTCTCCTCGGCGAGCTTGGTCCGCCGTTCGACAAACTCGCTCAGGCTCTTGCGCGTCTCGTTGGCCAGAGCCTCTCCCTCGCGCTTGGCCTGCTCGATAATGGCCTTGGTCTCGTTCTCGGCCTCGCGGCTCTTGCGCTGATAGTCGGCGAGCAGCGATTGGGCCTCGTCACGCAGGCGGCGCGCCTCGTCGAGCTCGTTGCGGATGGCATCGGCGCGCGTGTCCAGCGCGTTGGTGACGAGCCCCGGAACCTTGTAATAGATGAGAAGTGCGACGAAGCCGAAGAAGGCGATCATCACCCAGAAGACGGGATCGTCCAGATCAAAGAACATGGGTCCTCACTCTGCAGCGGGCTGCAGAACCTTCCGCACCTCGGCTGGACTGACGTCCTCGCCCAAGAGCTTGCTGACGACGGCGCTTGCAGTCTCGGCCGCGATCTCGTTGACGCTCGACAGCGCCTTGGTCTTGGTGGCAGCGATGCGCGTCTCGGCCTCGGAGAGCTTGGCGGCAAGTTCGCTCTCGACCGCCACGCGCTCCTTCTCCGTCTCGGCGCCCAGTGCCTCACGCATGTCCTTGGCCATGGAAGACGCCTTCTGGCGCGCCTCGCTCAACGCTTGCTCATAAGCGGCGAGCGCGGCATCGGTCTCGGCCTTGAAGCGCTCGGCCGCGTCGAGGTCGCGCTGCACGCGGTCGCGCCGCTCCTCGATCACCTCGCCGATGCGCGGCAGCGCCACGTGCGAGAGGATCAGGTAGAGGACGACGAAGGTGAGTGCCAGCCACACGAGCTGCGGGGAGAAGTCGCCCGGATTGAG
Organism: uncultured Alphaproteobacteria bacterium; assembly: GCA_963782555.1. Taxonomy (GTDB): domain Bacteria; phylum Pseudomonadota; class Alphaproteobacteria; order Rhizobiales; family Hyphomicrobiaceae; genus Hyphomicrobium_A. Next base: position 168,680 of record CAWAKB010000001.1, read on the forward strand.
CTGCGGCAGGCCCCCGGACTTCTCCTCGTGCGTCACCGCGGCGGCTGCTGCCGCCACGATAAACGCGGGGATCGCTGCGATCATGGTTCTCTCCTCACGCGAGCGCGGCCTGCCTCATCAGCCGAAGAGGATGATGAGCGCGATCAGAAGGCCGAACAGGCCGGTCGCCTCCGCAAGGGCGAAGCCGATGAGGAGGTTGGTGAATTGGCCCGGCGCGGCCGACGGGTTGCGCATAGCGCCCGACAGATAATTGCCGAAGATGTTGCCGATGCCGACACCAGCTCCAATGAGCGCGCTGCAGGCAAGGCCAGCGCCGATCATCTTTGCAGCTTCCAACTCCATCGTCTTCTTCTCCCTTTAGGATGAGTACGTCCGGTTTGATGTTGCGTTTATACGCTTCCAGGCGAAGCCGACTAGTGGTGCATGTGAAGCGCGTCGTTGAGGTAGATGCAGGTTAACACCGTGAAGACCAGCGCCTGCAGGAATGCGACCAGGAATTCAAGGCCGGTGAAGGCCACGAGAAAGGCCAGCGGTGCCCAGCCGCCGATGAGGCCGAGACTGATGACGAAACCGGCGAAGACCTTGAGCATCGTATGCCCGGCCATCATGTTGGCGAAGAGACGCACCGAGTGGCTGACCGGGCGGATGAGATAGGAGATGAGCTCGATCGGGATGATGACCGGCAGCAGCGCCAGCGGGATGCCTTCCGGCACAAACAGCTTCAAGTAACCGAAACCGTGACGGGCGAAGCCGATCAGCGTGACCATGATCCAAACCATCGCCGCGAAGGCAAACGTCACGATGATGTGGCTCGTCACCGTGAAGGAATACGGGAGCAGGCCGAGCAGATTGAGCGTCAAGATGAAGATGAAGATCGTGAAAACCCAGGGGAAGTACTTCATGCCTTCCTCGCCGAGGGTCTCACGCACCATGTTGGCGATATATTCGTAGCTGAGCTCGGCAATCGATTGCACCCGGCCCGGGACGAGCGACCGGCGCCCCATGGCGAGGATGAGAAAGCCCGCGATCAGCGCGACCGCGGCGACCATGAACAGCGACGCATTCGTGAACGAGACGTCGTACCCGAACAGCTCGATCGGGACGATCCGCTTGATCTCGAACTGATGCATGGGGCTGTGATGAGCGGCCAAGGTCCAATCCCCTACCTATCGTCCTCGTCATCGTCCTTGACGGACGGTGTTGCCAGCTGCGATGCCGCTGCGTCGGCTTGCGCCTTCTGCGCGGCCCGGATCACGTTCATGAGACCCGCGGCGAAGCCAAGGGCAACGAACAGGACCAGAAGCCAGGGTCTCGTGCCAAGCTGGCGATCGAGCACCCAACCAATAAATCCCCCCACGCCGACGCCGACCACCAGTTCAGCGACGAAGCGGAAGGCCTTTGCAAACGCCTCGCCGCGGGCACGCGCATCACCCGATTGCGGCGGATTGCGGCGCGCTCTGACCTTGTCGAGCCGCTTGCCAAGCGCGTCGGAGCGTTCGTGAAACGCCTCGCGCTGCTCCGGGCTGATTTCGCCACGTCCGGGGCTATCGCCCTTCCCTGCGGCTGACATGGCGGTACCGGCCCGATTGCGGCTTAAAGGCTACCAAACGGCGGGTTTTATCAACGGCGCGCACCATAGTGACGGCCCCTGGGGGTGTCAAGAAAGCGCCCAATTCATTGGGGGTATGGCGAAACCGCGCAGGTGGCCGGACCACTTTGATGCCTTTTGGTGCCGGCTGTATGCAAAGCCTGGAAAAGTGCACGTCGCGCTTCCAGGTGGGGCGGCGCAGGCTATATCGTCGCGCCGATGGTGCTGGGTAGGGATGGTCCAGCCGTACCGGGGGCGAAATGCGCGCTTTGCATGTTTCCCGCAATTACCTTGCCCAGTTCTTCGATGCGTGCCGGGTCTTGCGGGCGCCGCTTCTGGTATCGCTGTTCGCATTCATTGTACTTGGTCTGCCGCCGCAGACGCGAGAGGTCTATCGCGTGCTGGCGGACGATTTCCCCGATCACCACTGGCAGGTCGCCCTGGGCTTCATGGCGCTATTGGTGGCCAGCGGCTTCATCTGGCATTGCGGCCGGCAGGCGACGCTGATCGAGCGCCAGAGGGTGCTCGAGCAGCCGAACGTCGAAGGCGCGCTGCTGCGCTGGATGCCGCGGCTGCTTGCCGCGCTCGTGCCACTGGGCGCCGCGCTGGGCCTGCACAAGACCATCAATGAAGCCGAGACGACGGCCCTTCTGGTCAAGAACGTCGCCGACAAGCGCGGCTGGCCAGAACTCAACGACGTTTACCAGCTGATCGACGTGTCGCCGTCGCGGCTTTGGTTCGCGACCCTCATTGCGATTGGTTTGGTGGCCGTCGTTCTCATGACGACGATATACCGCACGCGCGGCAAGCATTGGAAATACAACGAGCCGGGCAAATGGCTGATTGGAACTGAGACGACGATCTTCTCCGTGGCGACCGCCGGCGCGTGCATCGTCATGTTCTCGCTGGCGCCGCCGGCGCTGGCGCAGAGCATCGGCATTGTCGCGATTTTCGGGCTTTTTCTCGCCGTGCTTGTCGTCGTCCTCAGCAATCTGTTCCTGTTGGGCGACGTCCTCGGCTTCCCCGTGATCTCCCTCCTCGTCGTCGCCGCAATCGGGCTCAACGCCTGCGATCTCAACGACAACCACGGCGTTCCGCTGATGCAGCATGCACGCAATGGGACCCAGTCGGAAGACCTCGGTGGCTCGTTCCGGCAGTGGTACGAGTCCCGTGAAGACCTCGACTACTACTCCAAGAGCAATGAGCCCTACCCCGTCTTCATCGTGGCTGCCGCCGGCGGCGGCGCCTATGCCGCCTACTACACCGCAACGTTTCTGGCGCGCATGCAGGACAGCTGCCCGAACTTTGCCCAGCACGTGTTCGCCATTAGCGGTGTCTCGGGAGGCAGCATCGGAGCGTCGCTCTTTGCCGGATTGGCCAAGCTCAAGGCCCACAATCAGAAGTACGTGGGGTGCAACCTCGAGCCCAAGAATCATTATTTCGAGAAGCGGACGCAGAAGTTCTTTGAGGAGGACTTCCTCTCGCCCGTAATCGCCGCGGCCCTGTTCCCCGACTTCGTGCAGCGCTTTCTGCCGTTCCCGGTCGGCCACTTCGACCGCTCGCGCGCGCTCGATGCCAGCATCGAGGCGGCTTGGCACGACATGGCGGCGGATGCGGCCAAGGACGATCCCGCCGTGGCCGCCATGGCCAACCCCTTTGCAAGGCCGTTCCTCGATCTTTGGACACCTGCGCGGGCCGACGCCGCCGTGCCGGCTTTGATTTTGAACACCACCGAGGTTGCCAACGGCTATCGCATCGTGATGTCGCCGATCGCGACCGGCGTTGCCGCGGGCAAGGAGTGGTCGAAGATCGCCCGCCTCCACCCCTTGCTGCCGCCGAGCGCCAAGCCCGGATCCGAGCCCGACATCAAGCTCAGCACGGCGGCCGGAATGAGCGCGCGCTTTCCCTGGGTGCTGCCCGCCGCCTCCGTCGAGACGGGTCCTGACCGGACACGCATGCGGCTCGTCGACGGCGGCTATGTCGAAAGCTCGGGTGTCGATATCGCGAACCAGCTCTTGAAGGCGCTCAAAGTTGCGGTCGAGCGCACGAAGGAAACGCCCGAGCGCATGAACGCCAAGTTCTACCTTGTCGTCTTGATGGGCTACGAGGGCACGCCGGTTGCCGACAAAAGCCTCGGCGAGGCGCCGCTGCCCTTGCGTACGCTGATCAGCACCTGGCAGACGCGGGCCGAGATTGCCTTCCTCGGGGCCTTCGTGGAGGCGTGCCCCGAGATTGCATCATGCATCGTCGACGCCGCAAAAGAGACCTCGTACCAGCGCGCGCTGGTCGAGCTTCCCGTCATTCCGGTCTTTCTCAACCTGAGAGATTTTCACATTCCCTTGACCTGGCAGCTGACGCGAGCGAGCCGCGAGATCATCGCCCTCCATGCCGGGATTGCCCGGCGCTGCGAGCGCAACGACACACTGATGATGACTTGGCCAGAGGAGCGCGGGCCCTACGACCGCATCGTCAAGGCGCTGGGGGAGAACAGCTGCAGCGTGTGCACCATGCAGTTCCGGCTCGCCCACAGGTCGGAGTCGCCGGAGTGGGCCGACGACCGCATCTGCACCCACTCGCCGGCTGCAGCTGCTGCACCGGCGACGACAAGCGCGATTGGCGAAGGCAAGTAGGTCGGGTCGCTCAGCCGGCCTCGCGGAAGCGCTGGGCCGTCTCCAGGTCGACGGAGACGAGCTGCGAGATGCCCTTCTCGGCCATGGTGACGCCGAACAGACGGCTCATGCGCGCCATAGTCATGGGGTGATGGGTAATGACCAGGAAGCGGGTCGCGGTGTCCGCCGCCATGCCCTCCAAAAGCCGGCAGAAGCGGTCGACGTTGGCATCGTCGAGGGGGGCATCCACCTCGTCGAGCACGCAGATCGGCGACGGGTTGGTCAGGAACACCGCAAAGATCAGCGACAGCGCCGTGAGCGACTGCTCGCCACCTGAAAGCAGCGACAAAGTCGCCGGCTTCTTGCCGGGTGGCTTGGCGATGATCTCAAGGCCGCCTTCCAGCGGGTCCTCGCCCTCGATCATCTCGAGGCGCGCCTCGCCGCCGCCGAACAGCATGGTGAACAGCTTGCGGAAGTGCGTATCGACCGCCTCGAAGGCGTCCTGCAGGCGTTTGTGGGCCTCGCGGTTAAGCTGGCCGATGGCGCTGCGCAGCTTGGCGATCGCCTGCTCGACGTCGGCGCGCTCCGCGTCGAGCTCCGTGTGCTGGGCGCCGAGCGTCTGCAACTCGTCGTCGGCTTGAAGGTTCACGCCGCCGAGGCGCTCGCGGTCGGCTTTGAGCGCGGTGAGCTTGCGCTCGACGTCGGCAAGCGGTGGCAGCTCGGAGCCGACCTCGACCTCAGCCACGCCGAGGCAGCCTTCGGGCGCCACACCCAAGGCGTCGCGGATCTGGCGCGCCACATCCTGGCGGCGCGTGCGCGCGCCCTCGAGCATCGCTTCCGTGCGTGCCCGCGCCTCGCGCGCCTCGGCCACGGCACCTTGCGCAGCACGCAGTGCCTGCACGCCTTCCTTGAGCGCGCCATCGGCCTCGGCGAGGGCGTCAGCCGCCGTCTGGCGCTCGCTTTCCGCCGCGCTCAGTGCGGTCAGCAGCTTGCCGCGCCGCTGCTCGATCTGGGCCGGCATGTCGGCCAGCCCGCGCAGCTCCGCCTGTGCCTCGGCGAGGCGCGCCTTCAAAGTGTCGATCTGCTGTTGGGCGCCGGTACTGCGCGTCATCCACCGCTCGCGCTCGACGGCGATGGCGGCCAGACGCTCGGCGCGTGCGCGTCGCTCCCGCTCGAGGCTCGAGATCTCCGCGCGCGCGTCTGCGAGCGCGGTGCGGCGCGTTCCGACGAGGCTCTGCGTCTCCGCGAGTGCGGGCTCGGGGTCCTCGGTGGTCGCGAGGGCCGACAGCGCTGCGTCTGCGCCCGCCGCCGCCTCTTGGGCAACGATAAGATCCTGCTCGGCCCGCGCGCGGGCACCGGCCACGGCTGCGAGCTTGCTTTCCGTCTCGCGCGCCGCGCGCTCGATGGCGGTCAGGGCATCACGCGTCTTGACGAGCATTCCCTGTGCTTCCCGCCAGAGCTGGCGCAGGCGCTGCTCTTCTTTGTGTGCCCGCTGCAGCGCCTCGGTAGCCTCCGTCTCGGCCTCGGCCTTGGCCGTAGCGGTGGTGCGCGCCTGCGCTTCCTCCAGCTCAATCGAGGATAAGCGATTGCGCTCGGCGAGCCGCTGCGCAGCGGGTGTCGCGCCTTCGGACGCCGCGGTGAAGCCGTCCCACCGCCACACGTCGCCTTCGCGCGTGACAAGACGCTGCCCGGGCTTGAGCTGTGGCTGCAGGCGGTGGCCGTCCTCGCGTGAGGCGACGATGCCGGTCTGTCGCAGGCGCCGGTCGAGCTCGGGTGGCGCCTCGACGTGGGCGGCGAGCGGGTCGATGCCCGAAGGCAGCGCGCCATCGTGGCGTCCCACCGGCACCTGACGCCAGTGCACCGGCGCTTCCTCCGCAGCCGGTGCCTCGAGATCGTCGCCGAGGGCGGCGCCGAGGGCCGCTTCATAGCCGGTAGCAACGCGCAGACGGTCGAGAATGGGGGGAAAGTCAGTGCCCCGGGCACCGATCAGCAGCTTGACCAAGGTCTCGCGCTCGGTGCGCAGGGAGGCGAGCGCAAGGCGCGCTACCGCGCTCTCCTCGCGTGCGGTATCCGCCGTCGCGGCCAGCGTCTGTGCCTTCTCCTCGGCGGCGATCGCCTGCACCTCGAAGCGCGAAATCTCCTGGGCGAGCCGCTTGCCCGCCTCGGTGATCTGCGCAAGCTTCTCGGCATCTGGCGCCCGGCCCGCGATCTCGCGCGTCTGCGCGTCGAGCTCGGCGAGCTGCCGCTCGAGCCTCGCAATCGTGTCTCGGCGCTCGGCGAGGCCGGCCTCGAGACTGCCGCGTTTTGCGCGCCGCTCGGCGACCTTGGCCGTGAGCTCGCCAAGCCGCTCCTCGGCCGACTTCAGTGCGTCCTCCGCCGCGGTGAGCCTGGCTTTGGCCTCGCTCTCGCTGGTATCGGCGCCGGCCTCGGCGGCTTTCAGCGCCTCCACCTCGGTCTCGAGGCCGGAGAGGATCTGGCGCGCCTCGGCAATCAGCTCCTCCTCGCGAGCCATGTCGGAGCTGAGCTGTTCGGCACGGGCCTCGAGCTCGCGCTGACGCTCGGCCGCGCGTTGTGCCTCCTGCTCGAAGGTTTCCTGCTCGAGGCGCAGCCGGCTGACCACGGCGGCGCGCTTGGCCTCCTCCTCGCGCAGGGGCCCCATGTTTTCGGCGAGGCGCGCCTCCTCGGCGAGCGCCTGCGCCTCGGCTTGCGTCGCGGTACCGAGCGTCGTCAGCGCGTCGCGCAGGGCGGCCTCCTCGGCTTCGACGTGGGCCTGCGCGCCGGTCCAGCTCAAATGGAAGAGCAGAGCCTCCTGGCGCCGGATATCACCTGAGATCTCCTTGTAGCGCCGGGCCGCGCGCGCCTGCCTCTTTAAGCTCTCGACTTGCGAGCTTAGCTGGCCCAGCACGTCGTTGAGGCGGGCAAGGTTCGCCTCCGTGGCCTTCAGGCGCAGCTCTGCCTCGTGGCGGCGGCTATGCAATCCGGCGATGCCGGCTGCGTCCTCCAGGATGCGGCGGCGCTGATCGGGCTTGGCGTTGACGATCTCACCGATCTGGCCCTGGCGCACCAGCGCCGGCGAACGCGCGCCGGTTGCGGCGTCCTCAAACAGGATCTTGACGTCGCGCGCGCGCGCCTCCCGCCCGTTGATGCGGTAGACGGAGCCGGCTTCGCGCTCGATGCGGCGCGTAATCTCGATCACGTCGGAGCCGTTGAACTCGGCCGGCGCCTTGCGCTCGGAATTGTCGAGGAAGATCGTGACCTCGGCGGAATTGCGCGCCGGGCGACTGTTGGTGCCCGAGAAGATCACATCGTCCATGGCGGCCGCGCGCATGCTCTTGTGCGAGGTCTCGCCCATGACCCAGCGGAGCGCTTCCAAGAGGTTCGACTTGCCGCAGCCGTTGGGTCCGACAACGCCCGTCAGCCCGGGCTCGATCACAAGCTCGGTTGGCTCGACAAAGGACTTGAAGCCCAACAGCCTTAGACGACTGATCTTCATCCGGTTCCCAGAGGTGCCAAGCGGGGGCAGGATCGCGACGGCGCCGGGCGCCAACCCGTCAGTTCGACCCGCCTGTCGCCGCTGCTGTGGTGCGGGCCGCGAGAAGCGGCTCGACCCTGCTGCGGATATCCTCGATCGTGAGCGCCTTCTTTACCAGCGTGCTCCCGATGAAGAAGTTGGGCGTGCCGATCACGCCGAGCGTGCGCCCGCGATCCTTGACCCATTGCAACCCATCGATCATGGCTTGATTCTCGCGGCAGGCGTCAAACTGCTGACGCGTCATCCCCACCTGCGAGGCCACCTTGAAGATGGGGTCGAGGCGCACTTCTTGGCTGACCCAGGCGGGCTGCTGCTGCAGGAACTTGCCGTAGAGCTCCAAGTATTTCTCCGGCTTGGCGCAGCGCAGGGCGATGGTGGCGGCGCCCGAGGTCTTGCCGATGGGAAACTCGCGCAGGATGTATCGCACCTTGCCGGTGTCGATGTACTCCTTCTTGAGCTTGGGAAACGTTTCCTTGTGGAAGCGGCGGCAATAGGGGCAGGTGAGTGAGGCGTATTGCACGATGGTGACAGGGGCATCAGCGCGCCCCCACGCCATCTCGGGCAGGCTGCCCGTCTTCATGACATCTGCGATCGTCGGGTTCTGAATGACCTGGCGGCCGCCGGGCGCCGCCGTCGGCTGGTTTGAGAAGGGATTGAAACCGCCGTTCTCGGCCGTCTTCGTTGCGCCCGAGGATCCGCCCGGCGAGGACGCGCTGGCTGCGTCTGGAAGATCTGCGGTCAGGCTGCCAGACGAGAATACACCTTCGCCTCCACAGCCCGCGAGTGACGCGGGCAGCAGCAGCAGCGCGGCAAGGGCGCTCCGTATCCTCACCAGCCCCCTTATGTCAGCTCTTGGCCAGTAGCGGCTCGATCATCTTGTCGAACGTGGCCATCGTCGGCGCGCCTTCCAGGCGTTTGCCGTTGATGAAGAACGTGGGCGTGGCGCTGACGCCAAACTCGTCGGAGGCGCGTGAGCGCCCGGCCGTGATGTTGTCGAGAAGCTTCTGATCGGTAAGGCACTTATCGAAGGATGCCTGCGTGAAGCCCGCCTGCTTGGCGATCTCGAACAGCCGGGGCACGGGATTGCCTTCCCCGAATGCCCACTCCCCTTGCTTCTGGAACAGAACCTCGATCAGCGGGAACGTCTTGTCCCCTCCGACGCAGCGCGCCAGCATGGAGGCGGCCGCGGCCAGATTGTCGAGCGGGAACTCGCGGAAAACGAAGTGGATCTTGTTGGTGTCGATGTACTTCTTCTTGAAGTCCGGCCACACGTCGTTTTCGAAGTGCGCGCAATGGCTGCAAGTCATGGAGGCGTACTCGACCACCGTCACCTTGGCATCGGCCGGCCCCAGCGTCAGATCGCCGAGCGGGCCCGGCTTCATCAGCTGCTCCATCGGGACCTCGGAGGGGCCCTTTTGCGCTGATGCCGGCAACGCCTTGAGCCCCAGACCCACGGCGAGCCCTGAAAGCCCGAGACACAACAGAAGCGCGCGCCGCGACAGCCCTGTTTGGCGGAAATGTTTTCTTGATGCGAACACGTGCGTTGGCTCCTGGTCCGTTACGATTTGCTGGCGCTTCCCCTCGCCCGCCTAGCATGCGACGAGCGTTGCAATAAGGCAAAATGCGCCTGAATGCCAAGTGAAGGAAGGGTAATCCCGGCCAATTCAGGCGGCCGGCGCGCGGGCCATGAGCCCCGATTTGAGGCGCTCCAGGGCCGCCCGCAAGCGCTCGTCCGCGATCGTTGCAAGCTCGGGAGCCTCGCAAGGCGGCGGGACCACGAGGGCCGCCTTTGGGGTGGGGGGCTTGGCGAGCGGGGCCTGCAGAGTGCGCAGCTCGACAATCGCGCGGTAGCCGAAGTAGCCGTTGATCCGCTCTAGAATCTGGCGGCCCTTGTACTCCACGTCGAGCGCGCGCGCCGGGTCGACGCGCAGGACGAGCAAGGCGCCGGGGCGCCCCTCGGCTCCCGCCTCGACATCCTCGCGGATGCCCGCGCCACGGGGCCATTTGAGGCGCTCGGGCGCCGTATACGAGGCTATCTCTTTGCCCACGATTGCGGCCCAGTCGGTGAGCAGTGTCGCAGCCGAGAAGCCGTATTTCTCGAAGGCCTTGCGCGTGAGCTTCGGCACGAACGCGCCGACCGCGCGAGCCGGGGCATACCCCCGCTTCGGCGAGGCCGGACCGCTTGCGGCCCGAAAGTCTTGCGTTGGGTACTTAGGGGCCGCGTTCGTCATGGGGGTTGGTTGGTCTTCGCAGTTTCCAGGGGCTCAAGCGACGCTTACCATCGAGCAGCGATTTGCGGGAGCGCAGAGAGGATCATTTGACCGCTGTTGCGCGCAAGCAACTGCCGCTCAGGCCGGCCGGGCCTGATACGGTCGATGCGCTCCTCGCCTGGTATGACGAGGAGCGCCGCGATTTGCCGTGGCGCGTGGCGCCGGGCAGGCGCGCCGATCCCTACCGCGTCTGGCTCAGCGAGATCATGCTGCAGCAGACGACGGTCAAGGCCGTCGTTCCCTACTATCTCAAGTTCCTCAAACGCTGGCCGACCGTGAAGGCGCTCGCGGCCGCCGCGCTCGACGACGTTTTGGCGGCGTGGGCCGGGCTCGGCTACTACTCGCGCGCCCGCAACCTCTACAAGTGCGCGCAGGTCGTCGACCACGAATTCGGCGGCTGCTTCCCGGACAGTGCCTCCGAGCTGCAGGAGCTGCCCGGCGTCGGGCCCTACACGGCTGCCGCGATCGCGGCCATCGCCTTCGGCGAGCCGGCGACACCCGTCGACGGCAACATCGAGCGGGTCGTCGCGCGCCTTTTTGCCGTGCGCCAGCCGCTCCCCGCCGCCAAGGGAGAGCTGAGACGGCTTGCCGCGTCGCTCACGCCGCACGCGCGCCCGGGCGACTTCGCGCAAGCTATGATGGATCTGGGTGCGGGCGTCTGCACGCCGCGCCGGCCCTCGTGCCTCGTGTGCCCGGTGCAGACCGACTGCGCTGCCAACGCGCGCGGGATGGAGGAGGAGCTGCCCCTGCGGGGCGTGCGCGCCGAGCGTCCCTTGCGTCTCGGCATCGCCTTCGTCGCGCTGCGCGAGGATGGCCACGTGCTCCTGCGCCGCCGCCCAGAGGCAGGGCTCTTGGGCGGCATGCTGGAGGTGCCGTCGACGGCGTGGGACGATTTGCTGCCGCCGGCGAAGGACGCGCTGCGCGCCGCGCCCCTAAAGGCCGATTGGTGGAAGATGCCGGGGACCGTCACCCACACCTTCACGCACTTCAGGCTGGAGCTGATCGTCTATCGCGCGCTGGTCGCCAACGACGCTACGCTCACATTCTGGGCCGAGCCCGAACGCTGCCGCTGGGTCAAGCGCCGCGATCTTTTCTCTGCCGCGCTGCCGAGCGTCATGCGCAAGGTGATCGCGCACGGCCTCAAGGAGCAGTGAGGTACGCGATCACCTTCATCACTGACGCGGACTTGCGCGTTAGGACCGCTTCTTCTCCTTGGATGCGTAGTGGTGATGCACGGCTGCGTGGTGTACGTGGCCTTGGCTCTTGTGCCGGGGGCCTCCGTTCTGTTCGGTCCAGAAGCCCCAATTGCCGGGATCTCCGTTGCCGTAGCCGAGATAGTAGGCATTCGCCGCTACGGTCGAGGCACCCGTGAGCAGAGCCGCGGCGGCACAGCCGGCGGCAACGTTTCGCAAGGCATGTTTCATCGGATTTCTCCTTTGCGCTGCGCGACCTAGCGTGGCGCGCTTATGAAGGGCATGTGTTTGCCGAGGAGCGCCGTCGCAAGGCGCCGTCGGGCATTCATACGAATGGGTAAGGCGGAGGACATCTCGCGGTGAGGCGGAGTTAACCAGCCGTGGGCAATGCCATCGCACTCACGGCGCCGCGTGGGCGTTAATCAAAACGCAAAGGCGCCCAGCGAGGGTGCCGTCGGGGAACGGCGAGGAACCGCGAAAGGTAATCGCTTTGTCTCGACAGATGACCGCCGATGAGGTTCGCACGCTTCTCCAGCTCGAGCCGCATCCCACCTGCGGGTACGTGCGAGAGACCTATCGCAGTACGCTCACGATAGCGCCGAGAGGACTGCCGCCGCCGTTCGCGGACGGGCGCCCTACCGGCTCAGCTCTCTTTTTCATGGTCGACTCCGAGCGCGCCGGTCCATCTGCACCGCATCCGCAACGATCAGCTCTACCATTACTATCTCGGCGACCCGCTCGAGGTCCTGATGCTGCCCGAGAACGGAACGGCGGAACGCATCATCGTCGGCCCTGACATCGGCGCCGGCCAGCGCGTGCAGCTCTTCATCCCCGGCAACACCTTTCACACCGCGCATCTGGCTGAGGGGAGCTGGTTCCTCGGCGGCAGCACCGAATGGCCGGGCGTCCTTCCCGCGGACGTCGAGACCGGCAACCTCGAAGAGCTGGCAATGAGATTTCCGGACGCCGCAGCCGACCTGCACGCGATCGCAAAAGCCGGCGGTCCGAGTTAGCGCGAGTAGCGAGCAAGAGCTCGAGGCAGTCGAGGATTTTGTAACGTTTTGTATCCCTTAGTGGGAAATCGCGAGACCGATCAGGGGTCTGTGAGCGCCCCTTCGAGCGCCCCCGCGCGCCGTGTGCACGCAGCCCGATGAGCGTGGCCGCAGAGACACCTTCAGTTAACAAGCTACCGTTAATGTTTGTCCGGGGATGGGTCCGGGCTTGGTTGATGCGTTGCGCCGCGGTCCTTGAAAAACAGATGATCAAGGAGCCTTAAATGCGGATCACGTTCGCACTCGTATTGGGGACCTGTGTGGGCCTCGCTGCGCCGGCGGTGGCGCTCCCGGCGGCCGGCCTGGGATCGACGACGTCGGTAGGACCCAAGAGCCTCATCGAGAAGGCGGAGTTCGTTCGCCTGCGCGACGGCACCATCGAATATCGGCGTCCTCGCTTCGACGACAGAGGCCCGTACTTCTTCGCCTACCGCGGCTACGCCTACCCCTACAACCCCGGCTACACCTATCGTCTTTATCGCGGCAAGCTGCGCCCGTCCGACAGGCTGCGCCGCTACAAGATCGCCGATTAGCTTTCGCTGAATGCGCCGCGCCGCCGGAACGTGCGCCGTCACCCGTTGACGGCGAGCGCGCTCTCGGTCGTCTCCAGGCCGTAGAAGGCTGGATCGAAGGGTGCGCGCGGCTCCTTCTCGGCAAGGATGCGGGCGCGACGGCGCAGCAGCGGCAGCAGATAGTGCGTCAGCCTGATGACGCGGCGCGTTGCCGCCGGATTGACGAGGTTCGAGGTCGGTACCTTGAGGCCGCGCCACTTGAGCACGTAGCCGATCGGCAGCTCGATCTCGTCCTGCATGGCGATCATCTCGGCGTACAGCTTGGCGGCCGGCGTGATCAGTGAGCCCAAGCCGTTACGCGCCTGCGCCCAACCGACGATGTAGAGGTTCTTGACGGCATCTGGAAATGCGCCGCCGTAGACGTGCACCACGTCGTTCTCGACCGGCACCAGGCCCTTCGGCAGGAAGGGAAAGCTGTTGTAGAAGCCTGTGGCGGCGACGATCAGGTCGTACTCGCCCGAGCTGCCGTCCTTGAAGTGGACCCTGTTGCCCGAGAAACGCTCGATGTCGGGACGCGGCTTGATGCGCCCCTGGCGCAGGTAATTGAGCACGTCTGTGCCGAAGGCGGGGTGGCGCTCGAATAGCTTGTGCGTCGGGCGCTGCAGCCCGTACTTGCGGTAGTCGCCGATAACGAGGCGCACCAGCGGCTTGAGGATGAGCCGCTGCAGGAACTACGGGCAGCCCCCAGATGGGCAGATCGGTGAGCGGCTTGCCGAAGGCGATCTTGGGCAGGAACCAGTAGCCTGAGCGCAGGCTCCAGTCGCAACTCAGGCGCCGACGCGTGCCGCGTCACAGGCGAGATCGCAGCCTGAGTTGCCGCCGCCCATGACCAGCACCCGCTTGTCCTTGAGCTGGCGCGGCGCCTCGTAGTCCTTGGAATGAATGAGCGTGCCGGTGTAGTGGCCGGGGTACTCGGGCATGCGCTTGGCCCAATGGTGGCCGTTGCAGACGACGATGCCCTTGTAGATGCGCTCCTCGCCCGTATCGAGCTTCACCCGCCAGCTCTCGTCGGAGAGCGGAACGGCGCGCATCGACCTTCTTGCGGAACTCGATGCCGTCGAGCAGGTCGCGGTCGCGCGCGTAGTTTTCCAGATACGCGCGCATCTGCAGCGCGGACGGGAAGTCGGGGTAATGGCTCGGCATCGGGTAGTCAGCGAATGCCGTCGAGCGCTTGGAGGAGACGATGTGCACGCCCTTGTAGATGCCGTGGCGCCAGTTTCCGCCGACGCCCTCGTTGGCATCGACCTGGTCAAAGGCTAGGCCCCGCCGCCGGAGCGCGTCGGCCATTGCGAGGCCGACGGGGCCTGCACCGATGATGAGAAGGCGATCCAGTCTCGATGCGGTGTGCCGCATGCCGCTTCCGCTGTTCCTTGTCCCGATAAGTCCCGCTGGATTAGCGGCTTGGCCTGCCGGCGTCTACCTGCGCCATCGCTCCTTCGGCGGTTGAAAGCGCGGATAAGCCTCAACAATTCAATGCTGATCATGCCCAAGCCGAAATGTCGCAACCGTCGGGGACTTGGTGGCCGTTTACTCTGCCGCGACGACCATCGGCGCTGCCGCAAGGCCGAGCTGGCGCTTGGCCTCCTCGCGCAGCAAGTCGATGGGCTTCAGCTTCCCCTCGGCCTCGAAGTGCCAATAGGTCCAGCCGTTGCAGGCTGTCTTGCCCTGCACCATGGCCCCGAGGCGGTGGATCGAGCCCTGGTCGCCGCCGTAGCGTGAACGTTCCGTCGGCCTTGACCTCGGCGCGGATGCGCTTCGTGGATCGGCAGCACGTCCCGGGCTCCAAGAGGCGCAGCTCCACGATGGTCCCGAAGGGAACGCGCGGCTCGGCGCGCTTGGAACGCTGCGTCTCGAGCGCTGAAGGTGACAGCGGCGCCACCTTGGCAATGCGCTCTTGCGCAGCCTTGCGCGTAGTCGGGATCGCGCTCGATGCCGATGTAGCGCCGTCCCAGCCGCTTCGCCACCGCGCCGGTGGTGCCGGTCCCGAAGAAGGGATCGAGCACGACGTCGCCCGGCTTGGTCGAGGCCAGCAGCACCCGGTGCAGCAGCGCTTCAGGTTTCTGCGTCGGGATGCGCCTTGCGGCCGCCCTCGTCCTTCAAGCGCTCGGGCCCGGAGCAGATCGGAAACAGCCAGTCGGAGCGCATCTGCAGATCGTCGTTGAGCGCTTTCAGGCTTTCGTAATTGAAGGTGGCGCGCGCGCGCTGGTCGCGCGCGGCCCAGATCAGCGTCTCGTGCGCGTTGGTGAAACGCTTGCCGCGGAAGTTGGGCATCGGGTTGACTTTGCGCCAGACGACGTCGTTCTGGATCCAGAAGCCTAGGTCCTGCAACGCGACGCCGAGGCGGAAGATGTTGTGATAGGAGCCGATGACCCAGATGGCGCCGTCGGGTTTCAGGACGCGGCGGCACTGGCTGAGCCAGGCGCGCGAGAACGCGTCGTACTCGGCGAAACTGGCAGAACTTGTCCCACTCGTCGTCGACGCCGTCGACGCGCGTGTTGTTGGGCCGCATCAAGTCGGTGCTGAGCTGCAGATTGTAGGGGGGATCGGCGAAGACAAGATCGACGCTCTGCACGGGGCAGGGCTTTCAAGGCCTTGAGGCAATCGCCGACGATGACCGATGGCGAGAATGGGAACGACGCAGAGCCATGGAACGCAACTTTCGAATATACTGAAACTGAATGACGCGACAGCGAGCCGGCAGTGTGCGACGCCAACCGGGCACCGCGTCTCGAGGGGAGGCCGACCATAGACGCAGGCTCGGAAGCTTGACCAGCGATTTAAAGGTAGCCAGCAACGCAACGCGGCTGGTGGTAACCTGTGGCGGTGAGCTGTCCTCGAGCACGAGGCCCAACGCCAGCTGCACGGCGCGGAACGAGCGGCGGTGATGCGCGCGTCACTCCCAAGCGCTTGATCGCCGCGTGGTGCTCGGCCGTGCCGTAGCCCTTGTGGCGCTCGAAGCCGTAGCCCGGATGCTTGGCCGCGAGCGCGACCATCAATCGGTCGCGCGTCACCTTGGCGATGATGGACGCCGCCGCCACCGACAAGCAGCGCGCGTCGCCTTTGACGAGCGTGCGCGCGGGGCAGCGAAGCTCGGGCGCGCGATTGCCGTCGATCACCGCGAGCTTCGGCGTGACGGGAAGGCGCGCAATAGCCTCGGCCATCGCCCACATGGTTGCGTAAAGAATGTTGTCGCGGTCGATGCGCTTCACGTCGGCGATCCCCACGCCGACGATCGAGGTCGCACGGATGCGTCCGTACAGCACCTCGCGCGTCTCCTCGTCGAGCACCTTGGAGTCGTTGATGCCGTCGGGGATGCGCTCGGGATCGAGGATCACCGCGGCGGCGACGACGGGACCTGCGAGCGGGCCGCGCCCCGCCTCATCGACGCCGGCGACGGGGCCGCGGTGGAGCTGCAGCTCGGCAGCCTCCAGCTCGAACGTCGGCTTCAGTTGCGAATCGACGGTGCCCATGGCGGGCATGGTTCGCCGGGAGTGCGCCCGCTGTCAAAGCCGGGCTCCGCCGCTTCCCGAAAATGCCGTTAGAAAAGCCGCATTTGTTGCCCGGCGAGCACGGGCGGCTGGAACAGATCGGTGCGCAGGGCGTGGCGGTGCCGGTTGAGGCCTAGGCGTCTGGCGGCAAGGCGGAAGCGCAGCCCGATCTGCTCGGCATAGGGCCCGCGCCCGCGCTGGCGCAGCCCGAACTCCGAATTCGTAATCGCGCCCGCCGTGCATCGACTGCAACAGGTGAATGACGCGGTCGGCGCGGTCCGGGAACTCGGTCGCCAGCCATTCGCGGAACAGCTCCTTGAGCTCCAAGGGCAGCCGCAGCATCACGTAGCCGGCCTCCGTGGCGCCGGCCTCGCGCGCGGCCTCCAGAATGCGCTCGATCTCGGGGTCGGTAAGGCCAGGCACGACGGGGGCGACCATGACCGCTGTCGGGATTCCAGCCTCGCTCAGTTGGCGCACGGCCTCCAGGCGCCGCGCCGGCGTTGCAGCCCGCGGCTCCATGGCGCGCGCGATGCGCTTATCGAGCGTGGTGACCGACAGCGCCACTTTGGCGAGACCGCGCTTGGCGAGGCTAGAGAGGACGTCGATGTCCCGGGTTACGAGCGCCGACTTGGTTACGACACCGACCGGGTGGCCCGTACGCTCCAGGACCTCCAGAACCGAGCGCGTGATCTTCCGCTCGCGCTCGATCGGCTGATAGGGATCGGTGTTGGTGCCGAGCGCGATCGTGTCGGGCTGATAGCGCGGGTGCGCGAGCTCGCGCTCCAACAGCCTGGCCGCGTCGGTCTTGGCATAGAGCTTGGTCTCGAAGTCGAGCCCGGCCGAGTGTCCGAGAAAGCAGTGGGTCGGTCGGGCATAGCAGTAGACGCAGCCGTGCTCGCAGCCGCGATAGGGGTTGATCGAGCGGTCGAAGGAGATATCGGGGCTGTCGTTGCGGGTGATAATGGTACGCGCGGGCTCCTCGCGCACCTCGGTCTTGAAGGCGTCGAGATCGCCCAAGTTCTCCCAGCCGTCGTCGAAGGCTTCGCGCTGCTCCGTCTCGAAGCGGCCCGTCGTGTTCGAGCGCGCGCCACGGCCTCTCCGCCGCTCCGCCGCCACCGTCTTGGGCGCCCGTCGTTGCTCCTCGAAATCCATCGCCGGAGGGTAGGTGAATGGTTCGAACAAATCAAGAACACTGTGCCGGAAGTGGCCAAATCCATCGATTGCTGGTTGTTGGCCGCTCCCGCGCCGTGGCAGAGAGGGCCATGATCTCGGTGGTGATCCCAACGCTGAATGCAGCGGCCTTCCTGCCCGACACCCTGTCGGCGCTGATCCCCGCCACCGTCGATGGGCTCGTGCGCGAGGTGGTGATCGTCGATGCCGGCTCTGCCGACAGCACCTGCGAGATCGCGGACGCGGCCGGAGCCGAGGTCCTGGTGACGAGCCCGGGCCGCGGCGGCCAGCTCATGGCGGGGGCTGCCCGCGCCAAACATCCTTGGCTGCTGTTCCTGCACGCCGACACCGTGCTCGACGTGGGCTGGGAGCGCGAGGCCTCGCACTTCATGGAGCGCGTCGACGCCGGGCGGGTGAGGCCTGCTGCCGCCGCGTTTCGCTTCGCGCTCGACGACGAGGGCATGGCGCCGCGCTGCCTGGAAGGGCTCGTGCGGTTGCGCTGCGCGCTCCTGCGGCTGCCCTACGGCGATCAAGGCCTGCTGATCCCGCGGCGCCTCTACGACAAGGTCGGCGGCTACCGCGAGCTTCCCGTCATGGAGGATCTCGATCTGGTGCGCCGCCTCGGCACCGTGAAGATGTTGCGGGGACGCGCCGTGACCAGCGCACAGCGCTACCGCCGGGAGGGCTATGTGCGCCGTTCCCTGAAAAACCAGATGTGCCTCGTCCTTTACGCTCTCAACGTGCCTGCCGCCCGCATCTCCCAGTTCTATGGGGGCGCCGGCGCTGACCGTTAATTCGTGCAATTGCCCCGTATCGCCGCCCGATGGTCGTAATTCTGCCGTTAGGTTTGGGTGGTTTACAGCTCGTCAGAGCTTTCACGGGGGGGTGAAAGGCAATCTCGTCGCCATGGTGCGCTTAGCGTCACTTCCGTTGGCCCCTCACCGGGCAAGACCCGTTCGCCGCCATGCGCTCCGGGCCAGGGATTCGTATGCGCCGCGGCTCGTCGTCATGCTGAAGGAGCCGGCCGTGGGTCGCGTCAAGACGCGGCTCGCCCGCGAGGTTGGCGCCGTCCGCGCCGCAGCCTTCTACCGCTCCACCTCCAAGGCCGTGCTTGCGCGCATCGGGCGCCGCGGCGCTTGGCGCACCGAACTCGGCGTCACCCCGGATTCAGCCGTCACAAGTGCTGCACTCCCACGCGGCTTTCCGCGCCGCGCGCAGGGCAACGGCGATCTGGGAGAGCGCATGCAGCGGGTCATGGATCTCTCTTCGCCCGGCCCCATCGTCGTCATCGGCACGGACGTGCCTTCCATCAAGTCCCAACACATTCAATCCGCCCTCAAAGCGCTCGGCGCGCACGATGCCGTCGTCGGGCCCTCGCCTGACGGAGGGTACTGGCTCGTCGGCTTGAAGCGGCGCCCGCGCGTGCCGCGCGCCTTCGCTCATGTGGAGTGGTCGAGCGAGGGAACGCTCGAGCAAACACTTGCCAATCTTTCTGGTCTTAATGTCGCGCGCGTCGCCTCTCTCCCCGATGTCGACGAGGCGCGCGATCTCGTGTTGGTCAAAGGCATCGTAGGACGCATCGTTCTGCCGGCGGGGAGCTAGGGACGTGCGCTGGTTGTGAGTGTAAAGTTAAAGCGGCGATTGGCGTATCGGTAGTCGCGGCAAGATCGGGTGGGTAGCGTTTTGGGGGTTCGTAAAATGGGACAGATGTCCGTACAGTACACGCCTGTGCAGGTGCTGCAGGCGGCGCGTAGGGCCGAGGCGGAGGGCAAAATGGATTATGCCCTTCAATTCTATCGCCACCTTGTCGAGCACCACGGAATGACGGCCGAAGCGCAAGAGGCGCGCGAAGGCTTGTTCCGCATCGCCGAGTGGCGCTGGGGCGAAGCCCGCGTCACGTCGCGGCGCCAAGAGGCCGCCAACGGGGCACCCAGCCACAACTCCTACGCCGCGAGTGCCCAGCACGATTACGCACCCGAGCCGCCCAACCATCTCCCGCAAGTCCTCGCGCGCGAAGCTGCCAAGGCTGCCGGCGCGGCGATCGCGCCGCCCTTCAAGGCGCGCTACCGCGGCGCCACGGTCGTTGCGCTCCTGGTGAGCGGCGTGGGCTGGACGAGCGTGTTCGCCGGCCTCGTCATCGCTTTGCTGGCGGCCGGCGGGGTCGTTGCCGATGTCTCGGCTGGCGGGCTCTTGGGCCTCCCGGTAGGCGTGCTGCTCGGCGTCCCGGTGGCCGTGATCGGGCTGGTCCTCGTCGTCACGGGTCAGCTTGCCGCTGCCGTTTTCGAGAGCACGAACGCCACGCTGGAGCAGATTGCCCAGGGACGCGGGCGCGTCGGCGCCTGAGTGTTCGGCTCTTGGCCTAATCGCTCGCCTCGGCGGGCGCCGCGTGCCGCAGACGCGGCATGATCTCGACGAGATTGCACGGGCGATGGCGGCTGTCGAGCTGCCACTTCAGAATGCCGTTCCAGGCGTCTTTGCACGCCCCCGGCGAGCCCGGCAGGCAGAAAATGTAGGTCCCCTTCGCCAAGCCGCCGCAGGCGCGCGACTGGATCGTCGACGTCGCCACCTGCTCGTACGAGATCATGTGAAAGATCACGGCGAAGCCCTCGATCTCCTTCTCGAACAGCGGTTTGACCGCCTCCGGCGTCACGTCACGGGCCGTGAAACCGGTGCCTCCCGTGGTGATGACCACGTTGATGCCCGGGCTATCGATCCAGGCTTCGACCTTGGCGCGGATGGCCCCGAGGTCGTCTGAGACGATAGCGCGATCGGCGAGCTTGTGGCCTGCCTCCGTGATCATCGCCGACAGCGTGTCCCCGGAGGTATCGGAGGGGAGATCGCGCGTATCGGAAATGGTGAGCACCGCGATGTTGAGCGGCTTGAAGGGATAGGTCTCGTCGAGCTTTGCCATTGCTTCTATGCCCTGTGGTCAGTGCTCTGTGGTGAGGGCCGCCTTGACGGCGAGCATGTCGCGCCACGCCATGCCCTTGGCGGCCGGCGTGCGCAAGAGGTAAGCGGGGTGCAGCGTCGCCATGGCGCGCGCTTTATGGCCGCCGAGCTCCATTTGGCGCCATTTGCCGCGGAGGCGCATGATCCCATCGGCCACGTCGAACAGCTGCTTAGCCGCTGCGCCGCCGAGCGCCAATACGACGTCGGGGGCAACGAGTGCTGCCTGGCGCTCGAGGAACGGCCGGCAGGCGAGCGCCTCCTGTGGGGTCGGTGTTCGGTTTCCCGGTGGGCGCCAATAGACGATGTTGGTGATGTGCACGTCGGTCTCGGAAAGGCCGATCGCGGCCAGCATCTTGTCGAGCAGCATGCCGGCGCGTCCGACGAAGGGCTTGCCCTCCAGGTCCTCGTCGCGCCCCGGTGCCTCACCGACGATCATCAGGCGCGCGCGCTCGGCGCCGCGATAGAAGCACAAGTTCTTCGCTGTTGCCTTGAGCCCGCAGCCCTCAAAGCGCTTGAGCGCGGCTTCGAGCTCGCCGAGCGTGTTGGTGCTCGCGACCGCGCCGCGCGCGTCGGCGTCTGCCGGCGCGGGCGGCTTTCCGGGGAACTGACGCGCTGGTCGCGTTGCCGGAGCAGCTGGGGGGCGTGCTGCCGGGCGGGGCTGCGCCGGCGCGTCTTGCACCCGCTCGAGCGCGAATTCGGCGCCTGGCGCGCGCTCGCCGCGCGCCAGCCAGTCCACCGGCGGATCTTGCAGCGCCGCGTCGACGCCCATGGCCTCGTACCAGGCGAGGATGCGGCCGGCGCGTATCGCAGATGTCTCCTCCGAGCTCATGGCCGGCACATTATAGCGCCGGGCGCCAACGTCCACCGCTGTGCTTCAATGCTTGACGCTGTGGGGAATAGCGACCTAATCGACCCTTTGAGCCCCGGTAGGCCCTATGTGAGCCCGACGCGTCAGGACGAGGAAGCAAGCAAGAATGGCCAGCACCGAAGCCGAGCTGCCGCCCCGAGAGGCGATGGAGTTCGACGTCGTCATCGTGGGAGCGGGGCCGGCCGGGCTTGCCGCCGCCATCCGCCTGAAGCAGCTTGCCGCCGAGGCCGGCAGCGAGATCTCTGTCGTCGTTCTGGAGAAGGGCTCGGCGGTGGGCGCCCACATTCTCTCGGGCGCCGTCATCGATCCCAAGGGGCTCAACCGGCTGATTCCCGATTGGAAGGAGAAGGGCGCCCCGGTCGAGACGGAGGTGACGACCGACAAGTTCCTCGTGCTCACGCAGACCGGCACCTTCCGCCTGCCCAACCTGCTCATGCCCCCGCTGATGGGCAACCACGGCAACTACATCATTAGCCTCGGGGCGCTGTGCATCTGGCTTGGAGAGCAGGCTGCCGAGCTCGGCGTCGAGGTCTATCCCGGCTTCGCCGCCGCCGAGGTGCTCTACGACGAGAAGGGCGCCGTCGTCGGCGTGGCCACCGGCGACATGGGCGTTGGCCGCGACGGCGAGCCGACCGCCAACTTCGTGCGCGGCATGGAGCTGCGCGGCAAGTACACGTTCTTTGCCGAGGGCGCGCGCGGCTCGCTGACCAAGCAGCTTATCCCCAGGTTCCAACTGCAAAAGAACAGCGATCCACAGAAGTATGGCATCGGCCTCAAGGAGCTGTGGCAGGTCAAGTCTGAGAAGCATCAGCCCGGCCTCGTGCAGCACACGTTCGGCTGGCCGCTCGATTCCCGCACGGGCGGCGGCTCGTTCCTCTATCACTACGGTGATGGGCTGGTTGCGGTCGGCTTCGTCGTGCATCTCAACTACGAGAACCCTTATCTGTCGCCCTACGACGAGTTCCAGCGCTTCAAGACGCACCCGGCGATCCGCGCGACGCTCGAGGGAGGTAAGCGCATCGGCTACGGCGCGCGTGCGCTCACCGAGGGCGGCTGGCAATCGATTCCCAAGCTTGTGTTCCCCGGCGGGGCGCTCTTGGGCTGCGCCGCCGGGTTCATGAACGTGCCGCGCATCAAGGGCAGCCACAACGCCATCCTGTCGGGCATGGCTGCGGCCGAGGCGGCATTCGCGGCGATCGGCGCCGGCCGCGGTCAGGATGAGCTCGAAGCCTACGAGACGGCTGTGCGCACCGGCGACATCGCGCGCGACCTGAAGCCCGTGCGCAACGCCAAGCCCCTGTGGTCCCGCTTCGGCACCTATCTCGGTGTCGCGCTGGGGGGCATCGACATGTGGCTCAACACGATCCTGCCGGGCATCGGCCTCGGCTTCACGCTGCGCCACGGCAAGCCCGACTTTGCGACCTTGGAGAAGGCGGCCGACGCAAAGCGCATCGCCTATCCGAAGCCGGACGGCGTCCTGACCTTTGATCGGCTGACGAATGTGTCGTTCTCAGGCACCAATCACGAAGAGGATCAGCCGGTCCATCTTAAGCTTACCGACCCTTCAATCCCGATTGCCGTGAATCTGCCCGAATTCGCCGAGCCGGCTCAGCGATATTGTCCCGCCGCCGTCTACGAGATCGTGACGGAGGCCGATGGCACCCCACGCTTCCAGATCAACGCGCAGAATTGCGTCCACTGCAAAACCTGCGATATCAAGGACCCGAGCCAAAATATCACATGGGTCTGCCCTGAAGGGGGCGGAGGGCCCAATTACACGGGAATGTAAGGGCTTGCAGGGCGCGACGGGCCGCGCCTGGGCCGGCTCCGCACTCGCAGCTTCGTCCGCAGCAATTTCAACTCTAACATGGCGCGAATGTCGCCACATAGCCCGGTTATTTGCTAGGCTACGAACGACCCGGGAATCAGACCGGCTTCCAGAAGGGATTGCTTGGATGCGCTTTCGCATTGCGCTTGTGACAACGGCGTCTCTCATCGGCCTCGCCAGCCTCCCAGCCCTTGCAGCAAGCAATGCGTCCGATGACGGGGAGATGATGCACTCCCTGCTCGGCAGCTACCTCGCCGCCAACTTCGCCAAGATCGAGAACGACGTACCCAAGGCCGCGGCCTTCTATCGCGACGCGTTGGACCTCGATCCGTCGAGCGAGGTGCTCTTGGAGCAGGCCTTCCAGACGGAGGCCTCGGAAGCCAACTGGCAGCGCGCGGTTCCCTTGGCCAAGGAGCTCATCGCCAAGGATCCGACCCATCGCATGGCCCACCTCGTGCTCGGTCTCGATCGCTTCAAGGCCCGCGACTATGCGGAGGCCGACAAGGAGTTCGCAGCGGCGAGCGACGGTTTGATCGGCGAGTTGACGAGCTCGCTCGCGCGCAGCTGGACGGCGCTTGCCGCCGGAGACAGCGCCAAGGCACTTTCGCTGCTCAAGAAGCCGAAGCAGGCCGAGGGCGCGCAGTTCTATCTCAACTATCATGAGGCGCTGATTGCCGACGTCGCCGGCAAGAAGAAAGAGTCCGGGGCGGCCTACGAGCGCAGCTTCCGGCAGAACAGCCGCATGTTGCGGACAGCGCTCGCTTACGCCCGTCATGCGGCACACGATGGCAACGACAAGCTCGCGCGCACGATCCTCGACGGTCTGACGGATCGCACGCAGGAGGATCCGCATCCGCTCGTGCGCGCGCTCGGCGACGAGATCGACGCGGGCAAGAGCGTCCCCTTGATGATCAAGACGCCCGAGGAGGGCATGGCCGAGGTCTTCTACGGCCTGGGCGAGCTGCTTGCCAACGAGGGCGGCGTGGGGATGGGAATTCTCTACCTGCAGATGGCGCTCTACCTGCAGCCAGACCATGCTTTCGCGCTTGTGAGCCTCGCCAACGCGTATGAATCGGCGCACCGCTACGACGACGCGATCAACGCTTACGAACGCGTCCCCGCGGACACGCCCCTGCAGTCCGAGATCGAGATCCGCAAGGCTTTCGATCTCAACTCGCTCGACCGGGTGGACGAGGCGAAGACGATCCTCGACAACCTTATTGCCAGAAATCCCAAGGATCTGAAGGCGCTGGATGCGCTCGGCAGCATCATGCGCGTGCGCAAGCGCTACGCCGAGGCGGTCGACTACTACACGCGCGCGCTGGAACTGGTGAAAACGCCCGCCAAGCGGCATTGGAGCCTCTTCTACTCGCGCGGTACCTGCTACGAGCGCCTCAAGAATTGGCCGCCCGCGGAAGCCGATCTGAAGAAGGCGCTGAAGCTTTACCCTGATCAGCCGATGGTGCTGAACTATCTGGGCTACAGCTGGGTGGATCAGAACCACCACCTCAAGGAAGGCATGTCGCTGATCGAGAAGGCTGTCGCGCTGAAGCCCGACGACGGCTACATCGTCGACAGCCTCGGCTGGGCCCACTTCAAGCTCGGCAACTATAAAGAGGCAGTGCGCTTCCTGGAGCGCGCGGTCGAGTTGAAGCCTGAGGATCCTGTCCTCAATGATCATCTGGGCGATGCGCTCTGGCGCGTGGGCCGCGAGCGCGAGGCGCGTTTCCAGTGGGATCAGGCGCTGACGCTCGAGCCGGAGCCCGACGAGGTGGAGAAGATCAAGAAGAAGCTTTCCGACGGCCTGCCGACCACCGCGGAGGCGCAAAGCACGCGCGAGGCGCTGCACAACGCGCGCCTCAAGAAGCGCAAAGAGACCAAGCTCACGCCGCCCAGCGTCGAGTAGGGATCGCAAGGCCGCGCGTGGCCGAATGACGGCGACCACCGAGCTAGCCCGCGCCAAGGTCAACTTGACCTTGCGCGTACGTGGCCGTCGCACCGACGGCTATCACCAGCTTGAGAGCCTCATAACCTTTGCCGACGCCGGCGATCGCTTGCATTTCGTGCCGGGCGCTCCGACGAGCGTGGACGTCGGCGGTCGCTTCGCGGGTGCGATTTCGGGTCCCAATCTCATTGAGACGGCTCTGGCGCGTTTGTCTGCTGCCGCGCCACCGCTTGTCCTTGGGAGCGTCACGCTCGAAAAGTGCCTGCCGGTTGCGGCCGGGATCGGCGGCGGCTCGGCTGATGCGGCGGCCCTCTTGCGGGCCGTGCGCCGGGCCAATCCGCCGCTCGCCGGCGGCATCGACTGGCGCAGCATTGCCAAAGCGCTGGGAGCGGACGTGCCGGTCTGCCTCGAAAGCGAGCCGGCTGTGGTCTGGGGTATGGGCGAGAGGATAGAGCCGGTCCGGGGCCTGCCACGGCTGCACGCGGTGCTGGTCAACCCGTTGACCCCGGTTCCTCCCGACAAGACGTCGCAGGTGTTCGCGAGGCTCGGGGCACCAACCGTGGCGGCAGAGGCGCCGCCGATGGTATCGCCAACCCAGCTGGCGAGCCCGGCGGCCCTGCTCGACTTCATGCGGGGCGAGGGCAACGATCTCCTCGAGCCGGCGATTGCAACCGTACCCGAGATCGCGGAGGTACGGGCCGCTCTGGCGGGTCTGCCGGGCTGCCTTTATGTCGGGCTCTCAGGGGCCGGACCCACTAATTTTGGGATCTTTGCTGACGCTGCGGGTGCCGCAGCAGCAGCCTCGTCGCTCCAGCAAAGCCGCCCCGAATGGTGGGTATCGGCGGCCAGTCTCGGCCGCTGAGGCGGCGCCGGCCGGCGATCAACCTCTCGCTAGGTGCTTCCAGCTAGACTGGCCGGCAAGCGCCACGGAACGAGAGGCGATGCTTATGAAACCTGGCTACTTCGATATGACGGTCCATGATGTCGATCGGGCCCGGCGGTTCTTCGAGAGCGTGTTCGGCTGGAAGTTCGAGAAGCTTCCTAGCTCGGATGAGTACTACCGCATCGAGGCGGGGCCGGCTGACGAGCCCGGGATTAACGGCGGGATCGGCATGGTTGGGCAGGCGCGCATCTCCGAGGGGCGCCCGCTCACGCAGATCACGATCCCCGTTCCCGATCTCGAGACATTTATCATCAAGATCAAGGAGTACGACGGCTACGTCCTGGAAACCAAGATGGCAATTCCCGGTGTCGGCTGGTACGCAACGTGCGCCGAGCCGGGCGGGCTGATCTTCGGCGTGCTCGAGGCCGATCCCAAGGCCGCCTAGTATCCTTGCGGTCGGCTTAGCAGAAGAAGCAGTTGCGGCACATAGTGGCGGCCTCCGAGATCTGGCCGCGCATGATGCGCGCGAACTCGATGAGTTTGACCTGAAACTGCTTGCAGAGCGCCTCCTTTTTCTCCGGCTCGCCGTGCAGGTCCTCCCAAGCCTTGAGGTACTCCTTCTTCTTGGTGCGGAAGACCGAGAATACGCGTCGCAGAGCGGCGGGCTCGACGCAGGCGCTCACCGCGCGCCAGGCGAGGCGCTGCAGATTGAGCTTCTTGCCGCAGAACTCCTGCAGTGCGTCAACGGTGGCGTACTGGTCGACCAGCTTCCACAGGTTCGTGCGCTCTTCCTTGCTCATTGCATCGAAGCCGAGCTTGACCTGCACGATTCCGGCCGGCGGCGGCGCGGAATCGGCCCGCGCCCCGGCGAGCGCCAACAAGAAGAACGCGATTAATGCACATCGTCCCAGATGCCGACCCCCGAGCATGCGCAAGGCCCCTATGAAGCTGAAGTATGACATGAATGCTAAGCCGGCAGCCGCCCCCGGCGCAATATCGCTGAAGCCTCACTCAAGTCAGCTCGTGCGGTGCACGCAGAAGGCGATGACCTGCTCCATCGCCGCCTTTTGCTCGCAGTCGGGGAAGATGGCAAGCGCATCGCGAGCGATGGCGCCGTAGGATCGGGCCCGCTCCAGCGTGGCCTCGATCGCCTTGTGGCGCTTCATGAGGGCGACAGCGTGCTCCAGGTCGCCGGGCTCGATCTGCCCCTCGACCAGGGTCTTTTTCCAGAACTTGCGCTCTGTATTGGAGCCGCGCCGGAACGACAGGATCACCGGTAAGGTGATCTTGCCCTCGCGGAAATCGTCGCCGATCGCTTTGCCGAGGTGGGCGATGTCGCCCGAGTAGTCGAGCGCGTCGTCCACGAGTTGGAACGCCAGCCCCAAATTGCGCCCGTAGGACTTAAGTGCAGTCTGCTCCGGCGCTGGCCGATTGCCGATTGCTGCGCCGCACTCGGCCGCGCCTGAGAACAAAGCTGCGGTCTTGGCATTGATGATCGCCAGGTACTCGTCCTCGGTCGTCTCCGTGTTCTGGGCCGCGGCGAGCTGCATCACCTCGCCTTCGGCGATGATGGCGGCGGCGTTGGAGAGGATCTTGAGGACGGGGAGCGAGCCCACATCGACCAGCATGCGGAACGCCTGGCCGAGCAGGAAGTCGCCGACCAGCACGCTCGCCTGGTTGCCCCAGATCATGCGGGCCGTCGCCTTGCCGCGCCGCAATCCGCTCTCGTCGACGACGTCGTCGTGCAGAAGCGTCGCCGTGTGCATGAACTCGACCGCAGCCGCCACCCGGATATGCCCATTTCCGGGATACCCGCACAGCTTGGAGGCCGCCAAGGTCAGCATCGGCCGCAGCCGCTTACCGCCGGAATCGATGAGGTGATGGGCGAGCTCTGGGATCAGCTCGACCTCGGAGACCGCCTTATCGAGAATGATGCGGTTGATCGCCTCCATGTCGTGGGCGACAAGCTGGAGGAGCGGTCTTAAGTCTTCCGGCGGACTGCGCGCGCCTTCGAGTGGTATGACGAGGCCCAAGAGCGATTTCCCCGACGCTTGTGTTGACGATGGTATAGCGTTGTGCGCCACGCAACGTTAAGCACAGTTTGACGCAACGGCACGAAGACTTTCGGACACACTTTCAGGCATTTGGGCCCATGCGTGATCTGCTCACGACCAACGATCCCGTCCTCCTGAACTACGTGCAGGTGCTGCTCGAGGACGCCGGTATCGGCGTCGCTGTCTTCGATGGCAACGTGAGCGCCGTCCAGGGAACGCTCGGCGCCGTCCAGCAACGGCTCGCCGTTCCCGAGGAAAGCTGGGCCGATGCGCGCCTTCTCCTCGATGAGGCCGGCCTCGGCCAATGGATCGTACGGTGACGGAAGGTTCCAGGGCAAGAGCGGGCATTGATCAGCCGACAGATGATGCCTTCCTCGGCGGCGCATTGCAAATCCTGCAACCCAGGTCAGGGTATCGCGCCGGCCTCGACGCCGTAATGCTGGCGGCCGCCGTGCCGGCCCCAACGGGAAGAGTCATGCGCGTGCTCGATCTGGGCGCCGGCGTCGGCACGGCAGGGTTGTGTCTTGCCCGGCGCGTCGATGTCGCACGGGTCACGCTCCTCGAGCGCGAGCCTGGGCTCGCCCAGCTCGCGGAGGATAACACCGAGCGCAACGCGCTTGTCTCGCGCGTCCGTGTGGTCGAAGGCGAGGTGGGCCTTTCGGCTTCGCGGCTGCGTGCGCTCGATCTCGCCGAGGAGAGTTTCGACCATGTCATGGCGAACCCTCCCTACCATGCTCTCGATGCCGGAACGCTGGCACCAGATGCCCTCAAAGCCGGAGCGCACGCCATGCCGGAGGGAGAGCTGGAGCGCTGGGCCCGCTTCATGGCGCGCATGGCGGCACCCGGCGGCGGCGTCACTGTCATCCACAAGGCCGGTGCCTTGATCCGCTTGCTCGCCGCTCTCGACGGCCGCTTCGGCGGACTCGTCGTCCTGCCGCTGCACCCGCGCGCCGGGGCGCCGGCACATCGCGTCATCGTGCAGGGAGCAAAAGGGAGCCGGGCGCCGCCCACCCTGCTTGCCGGTTTCGTGCTGCACGGCGCCGGCGACGCCTTCACAGCTGAGGCGCAGGCGGTGTTGCGCGATGGCGCCGCGCTCAATATGGCGCGACCGGTCTAGCCGTGGCTCGAACTCATGACGTACATGTGTCGCCCGTGTCGCGCAGGCCGGATTGCCGCCTTGCGGCTCCGCCCGTAATTCCCACTGACCAGAGAGGTAGGCGCCCATGTGGTTCTTTGGCCGCGGTCCCGTTGTTCCCGTGCTGCGCTTCAGCGGCCCTATCGGCCTGGTGACGCCGCTCAGGCCGGGCCTCTCGATCTCTCTGTGCGCCGCCGCCATCGAGAAGGCCTTCGAGATGTCGAAGGTGCCGTCGGTCGCCGTCGTGATCAATTCGCCTGGCGGCTCGGCGGTGCAGTCGAGCCTCATCTTCCGCCGTATCCGCCAGCTCGCCGAGGAGCACGGCAAGACGGTGTATGTGTTCTGCGAGGATGTCGCGGCCTCGGGCGGATACTACCTCGCAGTCGCCGGCGATGAGATCTATGCCGATGCCTCCTCCATCGTCGGCTCGATCGGCGTGATCTTTGCGGGCTTCGGCTTCGACAAGGCGATCGAGAAGCTCGGCGTCTCACGCCGCGTCTACACAGCGGGCGAGTCCAAAGATGCGCTCAACTCGTTCCAGCCCGAGCGACCTCAAGACGTCGAGCGGCTTAAGGTGCTGCAGCGCGACGTGCACGATGTATTCATCGGCGTGGTCAAGGAGCGGCGTGCCGGCCGCCTCAAAGGCTCCGACCAGGAGCTGTTCTCCGGTGCATTCTGGTCCGGGCCGAAAGCGATGGAGCTCGGTCTCATTGATGGCATTTCTGACATCCGCACCAAGATGCGCGAATTGCACGGCGAAAAGGTGCGGCTCAAGGTTGTGCCGCTCGACCGTGGCGGGCTGTTGTCGCGCCTGCGCCGCTTGCCATCGATGGCTGGTTACGAGGAATTAACCCGCGGGCGTCTTGCCTTCGCCGAAGATCTGATATCCGCTATCGAGACCCGGGCGCTGTGGTCCAGGTTCGGGTTGTGAGACGTGCCAACGGGCATGCCAGAGAGGGAGTGTCGCCAATGCCCCAGATCGTGGCTGCGGTGCTCATCGGGGCCGGCATAGCTGCCGGTGTCAAGTGGCTCGCCAAGGAGATGACAAGAACAACGCGTCTTGCCTCCGAGGACCTGAAGCGGCGCGGACCGGTGATGGCGGCGCCGAGAGACCTCGGCGAGCTCGAGTACGACGCCGAGACGGGCGTCTATCGGCCGGTGGAAAAAAGGGCCGGCTAGCGGCTGATGAGCTACTACTTCGCAAAGACCTTGAGCGTCGGCTTTGACGCGGCGGTGGCGCGCGCGATCCTCGCCTTGAAGGACGAGGGTTTCGGGGTGCTCACCGATATCGATGTCGCGGCGACGATGAAAGCGAAGCTCGGCGTCGATTTTCGCCCCTACCGGATTTTGGGTGCCTGCAACCCCACGCTTGCGCTCGAGGCGTTGAAGCTTGAGGACAAGGTCGGAACGATGCTGCCCTGCAACGTCGTGGTGCAGGAGGTTGCGCCCGGCACCGTTGAGGTCGCGGCCATCGATCCCATCGCCTCCATGACGGCGATCGACAACCCTGCGCTCAAGGAGAAGGCCGAGGCCGTGCGCGCCAAGCTCGAAAGTGTCATCGCTGCGCTCTAGCGCTGATTGCCGGCAAGCTTTGGTAGAGAAAAGGTGCAGCCAAAGGCCCAAACGGCCCCCTACTCGCCGGTCGATCCAGGGATTTCAGGCGACCAAAGCCGCGATATCTCCAATTCTATCAATTCCAGCAATCAAAAATTTCAGTTCACCTTGTACGGATCGAGTTGCGAAACCAGCTCCACCGAAGCCATCCCGAACCCGAAAGTCATCGGCGCTCGCGTTGACGGAGGAGGGAGGCTGCCCGCTTGCGCGGAGCAAGTAGGTTAAATCATGTACCGCGTTCTGACGTGCCTAAGCACGCAACACGACTATCGGCTCGTTCTTCTTGCAGTGCTGATCTGTGCTGTTGCAGCGGTCACAACCTTCAGCGTCTATTCCCGTGCGGTCGCCTCGAGCGGCTTGAAGAGTCTTGGCTGGCTCTTCCTGACGGCCGTATGTGCCGCCGCGGGCATTTGGGCGACGCACTTCGTTGCCATGCTCGCCTATGACACGGTCCTGCCAACCGACTACGATCCTATTCTTACGGCTGCCTCCTTGGTTATTGCCGCCGCGGCAACGACGCTTGGCCTGATCATCTGCGAGAAGCGCAATCTGCTGGCGGTCGCCCTGGGAGGCGCGGTCATCGGTGCCGGAATCGGCATGATGCACTTCACAGGCATGCGCGCCCTCATCATGCCTGGGAGAATCGAGTGGGACGCCTCGCTCGTCACCGCATCGCTGGCATTCGGTGTGATTCTCGCCTCGCTGGCGCTCTTGTCCTTCCACTGGTCCGATCGGCCCCTTCGCATCTGGTTGGCTGCCGGCTTGCTGACGCTCGCGATCTGCATGATGCACTTCACGGCTATGGGTGCCGCGCTCATCGTTCCCGATCCGACCGTCGTTGTTCAGGCCGTCGTCGTTGACTCGCACATGATTGCGATCGGCATTGCTGCACTTACGGCACTCGTCATGCTGGGCGGTCTTGTCCCGGCCTACATCGACAGCCACACGAGCCGGGAGGCAGCAGACCACATTCGCGAGATATTCGATGCCGCGAGCGACGGCATGGTGATTGCCAACAATGGCGTCGTCGTGAACGTGAATCGCTGGGTCTTGGAGCGCTGCGGCAAGCCACCCGAGCAGCTCATCGGCCATAGGGTCATGGGCGGTTTGCTCGAGGATCTTCCTGAGACCTTCGAGATTGCGGAGGCCGGGCCCGTCGAGGCCATGCTCAAGGCAGGCGACGGCAATCTCATCGCCGTTGAGGTCGTTGCCCAGCCGGTTCGATCGGGCCTGCAGGGCAACGAGGTCTATGCGATTCACGACTTGACGGAGCGGCGCCGGAGCGATGCCCAGATTGCGTATTTGGCGCATCATGACGGTTTGAGCGGTTTGCCCAACCGCATGCTCTTGAAGGAGCGGATCAAGCAAGCGCTCACCGACGTGGCGCCGGGCACGAACCTTGCTGTGTTCTGCCTCAACATCAATTCCTTCAAAGGCGTAAACGATCGCTACGGCCATTCGGTTGGCGATGATCTGCTAAAGAGCGTTGCCAGGCGCTTGAGCAGGATCGTTCGCTCGCCACATTTTGCGGCGCGGCTGGGTGGCGATGAATTCGCGGTCGTTCAAACCCGGGTGCGGCACAGAGCCCAGACCGAGGCGCTGGCAACGCGGTTGTGCAGCGAGTTGAGCCGGCCGCACAACGTCTCGGGTCGCAGCATCGCCATTAGCGTCAGCATCGGCATCACGATGGCGCCCGATGATGGCGTCAATGTCGATTGCCTGTTGCGGAACACCGGCATTGCGCTCTGTTATGCGAAGGCCTCGGAGAGAAGCTCCTTCGTGTTCTTCCGGCCGGAGCATGAAAAGAAGCTTCGGGAGCGCCACGAGCTCGAAGGCGATCTCAAGATTGCGCTCCGCGACGGACAGTTCGAGCTCTACTACCAGCCGATCATAGACCTCAAGACGCGCGAGGTGACCTGCTTCGAGGCGTTGATGCGCTGGCACCATCCGGCGCGCGGATTGGTTTCGCCGGCCGATTTCATTCCCTTTGCGGAAGAGGCCGGATTGATCAAGGCGCTGGGCGACTGGGCTCTACGGCAAGCCTGTCATGACGCGGCAACTTGGCCCGAGCACATCAAGGTCGCGGTAAATCTTTCGGCGATGCAGTTTGCGAAGACCAATTTGGAGATGGCCACTTTGGCGGCGCTCAGGGATGCGGGGCTCGACCCCAGGCGCCTCGAGCTTGAGGTCACGGAGAGCGTGTTGCTGCGCGACGAGACCAACACGCAAGAGACGCTGCGCAAGCTGCGCGCCCTGGGCATCGGCATTTCATTGGACGACTTTGGGACGGCCTTCGCCTCGCTCAACTACCTTCGCAGCTTTCCCTTCGATAAGATCAAGATCGATCAGATCTTCGTCCGCGACATGCCGCAACGCGACGATTGCATCGCCATCGTGCGGGCCGTCTCGGCGCTTGCCAGGGTGCTCGGGATCAAGACGGTCGCGGAGGGGGTCGAGACGCAAAGGCATCTCGACGAGGTCTTGGCGGCACACTGCGACGAGGCTCAGGGCTACTATTTCAGTCGCGCCGTGCCGGTGCAGGAGATCGGCACGGTGCTGTCGTTCTGCCGCGACAAGCTCACCGTCGCAGCCTGACCTCCATCACGTCATTGCGGCGCTCTAGGCCGGCGCCGAAGCGCATTCACTCTGCCGCCTGCTTGCCCTTATCCGGCGACAGCGCCTCCCCGAGCCGCTTCAATCCCTCCGAGGTATCGAGCCGGTCGAGCATGATCTCGATGAGCGCCGGGCCCTCATTGCTGGCGCGGGCGTGGGCCAAGGCCTCGTCGAACTCGTCCTCTGTCGTGACGCGACGGCCCCAGCCCCCGCCGAACACCTCCGGCAGCTGGTGATAGGCCCAAGGCTGAATGTCGTTATACGGGCCCTCGTGGATCACCCGCTCGGTGGTGTAGCCGTCGTTGTTCATCAACAGGAGGATGGCGTTGCTCTGTCGGCGGCAGAGCGAGGACAGCTCTTGCGCCGTCATCTGGAAGGCGCCGTCGCCGATCAGCGCGACGGGGCGCCGGGCCGGGTCGGCGAGCGTGGCGCCGAGCGTCGCTGGCAGCGCGTAGCCGATGGAGAGGTAGAAGGCCTGGCCGATGAAGCCGACGTCGTGGTGCATGACGAGATCGGCGGCTGCGACGATGGAGTCGCCAGTCTCGGCGATGACGGTGGTGTCGTTGCCGATGAAGGCATTGATCCGCTTCATGACGCGGCTGACGGTAAGGGCCCGCCCGGGCTCGGCCGTAAAGGCGGTGTCGAATACCTCGGCGGCGCCCTTGAAGGGAGGATGGGTGAGGCCGTCTTTCGGCATGCGGTCGGCCAGCCCCGACACCACGTCGCCGATCCAGACCTGCTCGTAGACGTGCTGGCTGATCTTAAGGCGCCCGGAGTTGGCGAGGATCATGTGGCGGCCGTCGAGCCGGCCGGTGTGAACACCGAGGCAGATGTCGCTGATCCAGGCGCCGAGGCAGAGCAGCACGTCGGCCCTCTCCACGATGTCGCGGATCTCCTTGCGCGACATGCCGCCCTCGTAGACGCCTATCGCCTGGGGATGATGCTCGGAGATGACGGTTTTGCCGAGGAGCGTGGTGGCGACGGGCACACCGCTCGCCTCGACGAGACGGCGGAGCTCCGTCATCAGACCATAGCGGTGCAATTCGACACCGCCGAGGATTACGGGACGCTGCGCCGCGTGCAGGAGCGCCATGGCTTCGTCCAGCGCCTCGTCGAGCGCGTCCGCGTCTGACGGTGGCCGCGCCGGCGCGGCGTAGGGACCGGGCGCGCTGCAGGGTCGATCCACCATGTCGGCCGGGATTTCGATCATGATCGGCCGCTTCTCGGCCATGCAGCGCGCGAGCGCGCGGTCGATGCGCTGCGGGGCTTCTTCCGGGTTGTCGAGCACGACGGAGGCGGCCGTGATGTGGGAATAGGCCTGCTGCATGGTCGCGAAGTCGCCGACGCTGTGGTGCAAGAGCATGGAGGAGCGCCGCTGCGTCGTGCGCGGACCGCCGACGAGGACGATCAGCGGCACCTGCTCGGCATAGGCGCCGGCGACCGCGTTCATCGCGCTGAACCCGCCCACGCCCCAGGTGACGCACACGCAGCCGATGCCGTTGATGCGTGCGTAGGCGTCGGCCGCATAGCCGGCGTTGAGCTCGTTGCAGGTGCCGACGAGCTCGATGCCCGACGCGATCAGCCGGTCCATGAAGGTGAGCACGTAGTCCCCCGGCACGCCGAACGCATGCTTGAGGCCAGCCTGCTTCAAGCGCTCGGTGAGATAGGTGGCAACCGTGGCTTGGGTCATGGTCGAGTCAGCGATCTAGAGCGAGGCACGCGCGATCTGCCAAAGCATACCCTGATCCGTTCTTCGGGTCGGACCAAAGCCGAAGGATAGCTGTGGAAGGCTTCGGGCCAAGCTAATCGAAGTCCTACGCAGCCAGGCCGCAGGCGTCGCCAAACAGCACGGTCATGATGAGGGCATATCGCAGGACATAGGCAACGGCCCTCCAAAGTCCAACGGGGTAGGCGGTCCAGCTGCGGCGTACACCAGCGGACAATTGCGACAGGGCGACCGCAGTGCTTCCTCGCACTTCGCTTCGCTTATGTCAGTTGCCGCGCTTGGAAGGCGGATGGCGGGCGTCGCCGCGTCGGTTCTGCCGCCGCACGTACATTATCTGCGCCTCGGGACGCTCGGCCTTGACCTTGAGGGCGGCGATCAGCGCATCCTCGGCGTCGACCATCACGTGCTCGGCAATGCTCTTCTGCTTCAATCCGACCGTGAACTGCACTGGGCGCTCCCGGACTGCTTCCTTCAGATCGTTTGAGCATCATAGCACGGTCGAAGGCGTTTCGCCGCCTCGCGGCCGGAAATATGAAAGGCACATTTTCTGAAAAGTCGATGCTGGCCTCCGTGCCGCGCATCGAGTATCCGCTGTTGCCGCCCGAGACGGCGACGACCCCGCACCCCGTCGAGGATGTCATCAAGAAGTGAGGCGCCCGCCTGCCGCTAGAGCAGCGACCACTGCTGCTCGAGGATAGCCCAGCCGACGATCACGGCATTCGTTGCCATGTGCGCGCCGATCGCGTCCGAAAGCCGGTTGGTGCGGTAGACCATCAGCGCGTAAACCGCCCCGGCGAGCGCGGCGGCCAGCCACCGCTGGTGCATCAATCCGAACAGCACCGACGTTGCGACGAAAGAGAGCCAGGTGAAGTGTCCAGGGGAGACGCGCCAGAAATCGCGGGCGATGAGCACCCGCTGAAAATACCCGCGAAAGGCGAGCTCTTCCGTCATCGGCACGAGGAGAACCGCACCGAGCGCGCGGCACGCCATCCAGGCAGCAGCCACCCAGACGGGCAACGTTGAGAGCCACGCTGCGATCTCGGCCCCGCTGTCGCCTTTGGGATCGGTTGCAGCCCAGGCGACACCGACGCCGAGGCCGACCGCGATCGAGAACGGCGAGACGGCGGTGACAAAGCCGCTATAGACGCGTCGGAAGCACCACAACGCCGTGCCCACCGCGGCCGCCTTCAGCACATACAGCCACTCGTCATGTGGGGCGAAGAGGGAGGCTAAGGTGCTCGTCGCCATCAGTGCCATAAACGGCACCAAGAGGGCGAGCAGCAGCCGATCGTTCGGGTTGGCGACCGGACGGGGCGCGCTTGCGGCGTGCACGCTGAAGAATGTCATCCTGCTCGAGGCCATCATGAGCCCGATCGCCACGGCGAGGAACCCGATCCACCCCGCTTGCGAATGGAAGCCGTTGAGCGCGATTGCCGGGGAGATATGCCGCCCGATGCTCAATAGCATGGCAATGCGCAGCGCGTTCAGCGTCCATACGGCGGCAATGGCGATCGGAAACAGCACAAGGACGTTGGGAAACTTGAGCTCGCGGCGCATCAGCCAGCAGTAGAGAGCAAGGAAGGCGACGACGAGCCCGATGCCCTCATAGCCCGAGCACTCCTTGAGGATGAGGACGCGGAAGTTCCCCACGCCCAAAAGGTCCCGGGACGCGTCGATAACGACGTCGGTCTCATACAGCGTCAGTATCCAGTGTGAGGCCGCGAGCGTCGCGCCCGACAGGGTGTCCCAGCTCTCGAGCGACAGCCGGCCGGCCAAGACGAGAAGGCCGGCGCTCAAGACCGCCGCCGCGATCTGCGTGGGCGCGGTTCTGACGAGCCAATGCCAGAAAGACAGCGGTGCCGCGACGAGGGCGAGCGACGCCGCCGTGACGAGCAAGAGACAGCAGTAGAGCGCGAACCAGTGCCAGGGCGGCGTGGCCGCATGGGCCACGAGGCCCGAGAAAGCGATCGTCGACGCGAGAACGACGGCGAACAGGCCAATGTTCGTCAGGACGCTGGCGCGCCAGCTGTGAGCCCGCGCTGACTCGCTCCAGGTCTTGAGGATCATGGCGCGCTGCGGCCATACAATGGCCAGGAAGGCGACGACGGCGAGCAGTCCGGCTTGTGCGAAGCCCTTCGCATAGGCGACCGGATTGGACCACTCCGGCAGACCGGTCGGGAAATTGAAAGTGTAGGAGATGAGAAAGATCTCGCCCAGCGACAGCACGGCAAACGCCACAAGCCGCCACGTGCGGTCTGGCTTGCCGATCTCAACCGCAGACGACGCGTGCATGCCCAGTCCGTGCCTCTCAACCGAGACTGCGTGCGTTTACTCGGACGGACCGGTGCCGCCGGCTACCTTCTTGCCTTCTGGTAGATGATGGCGACGATGCTCACGAGCAGCGCAATGGCGGCGATGGCGCCGGGGCCGTCGAACTCAGGCGCCGCTACTGGCTCCGATCCGCCGCTCGAGCACGTGCCCAGCCAATTGCAAAAGGCATCGTCAGCGAATGCTTGGCCCGCCGTAATGAGGCTTATGGAGAGCGCCGCCGCTACGGTCATTATCTTGTTACGCATGATGTCTCCCGATCCCACTCCCATCCGCACCCCTAGGAGATGGACGGATGCTGCATGGTAAACTGCGGCCGCAGCGCGGCTACCGATTTATGAACGAATGGTAAAAGCATGTGTCATTGGCCGTTTCGCGTGCGGCGCAAAAACACATTTTGAATGAAAGGCTTAGGTGGTGACCCGTGTGGGGCGACAGGTCCGCGCTCCATCAAATTTGGTAGGCATCTACGCCCCGCCATAATGTGATCGAGGGGTAACGCGCGCTCTTCGCAGCGCTCCTCCGGCCGTGTCGAGAGTTGATCGCACCATCGAATCCGGTGATGGATGCATGTTCCGCGCCGGGGGCGCGTGCACAGGGGTTAAGGTGGGGAAATTCCACGCACTCGCAGCGGCGCTTTCGTTCGGCATGCTGGCTCTCTCGCCGGCTGCCAGAGCGCAGGACTGGTCTGGATTCTATTTCGGCGCGAACCTTGGCGGTCTCTGGGGCAACTCGGACGCCAGTGCCGATGTCAGCTGCCCCGCCGGGACCGGGTATTTTTGCAGAAGCAACCTTCCCAACGTCAACAACGGTCCCGCCGTTGCTGGTGCGGGCACCGGCTCGCTCAGCTCGTCGGGCGTGATCGGTGGCGGGCAGGCCGGCTACAACGTGCAGAGCCGAGGCTTCGTCTATGGCTTCGAGGTCGATCTCAGCGCCCTCGATCTCAATGCCTCGCGGCAAGCGAGTGGAAACTACCCAACACCAGCGGTCGGCGTCGCCGGAAACACGTTCACGATCGGGTCGGCGCTCAGTACGAACTGGCTCTTCACCGCGCGCGGCCGCTTGGGCTGGAGCGTGTCCAATCTTCTGATCTACGCGACCGGCGGCCTTGCCGTGACGGACGTCAAGGTGACGAGCACCTACAAAGACAATCTGGCGGCGGTCGGCTTTACGCCGGGTGCATCGATGTTCGCTCGCAATACGGACACGAAGTATGGTTTCGTCGTCGGTGGCGGGGCGGAGTGGGCCCTAACCGGCAACTGGTCCGTAAGGGGAGAATACCTCTACGTGGATTTCGGCTCGGTCACCGCATCCGGGCTTGTGACCAATCCCGATCTGCCGGGCACGGCAACTCCGATCAGCATATCGGAGGATCTGAGCGAGCACATTGCCCGCGCGGGCATCAACTACCGCTTCAACCAATAGTCATAGTCGCGCCGCAGCGGCCGCAGCCCGGAGCTGTGGCGGGCGCGCGAGTTGGCGCGTGCAAGGTTTGCACCCTTCGGCAAACGTGACACGGGAGCGCGAATGCGTATAGTGCGCCGCCAAACCCCGAACACCAGCTGCGCCCCCAAAAGGCCCCATGCCAACCAAAGTCGCCGCCAAGCCAGCCCGGCGCCCGCCGGCGCCCGACGCCGCCCGTTACCGGCCTGACAAGGCGTTCCAGGACCTGATCCTGGCGCTGCAGACCTTCTGGGACGAGCAGGGCTGCGTGATCCTGCAGCCTTACGACATGGAGGTCGGCGCCGGCACCTTCCATCCCGCGACGACCTTGCGTGCGCTCGGGCCCAAGCCTTGGAATGCGGCGTACGTGCAACCTTCGCGTCGCCCCAAGGACGGCCGCTACGGCGAGAATCCCAACCGCCTGCAGCACTACTACCAGCTGCAGGTGATCATGAAGCCGGCGCCCGCCGACATGCAGGACCTCTATCTGGAAAGCCTGCGCCGCATCGGCCTGTCGCCCGAGCTGCATGACATCCGCTTTGTCGAGGACGACTGGGAAAGCCCGACGCTCGGCGCCTGGGGGCTCGGCTGGGAGGTGTGGTGCGATGGCATGGAGGTGACGCAGTTCACCTACTTCCAGCAGGTGGGCGGCTTCGACTGCGAGGTCGTCTCCGGCGAGATCACCTATGGCCTCGAGCGGCTCGCCATGTACGTCCAGGGCGTCGATCGTGTGTTCGATCTCTCCTTCAATGGCCGCGAGGACGCACGCAAGCTGACCT
The DNA here is from genome assembly GCA_963782555.1 of uncultured Alphaproteobacteria bacterium. Lineage (GTDB taxonomy): Bacteria > Pseudomonadota > Alphaproteobacteria > Rhizobiales > Hyphomicrobiaceae > Hyphomicrobium_A. The sequence continues at coordinate 208,319 of CAWAKB010000001.1, forward strand.
ACGGCGACGTCTTTCTGCAGGCAGAGCAGGAGTACTCGCGCTTCAATTTCGAGTACGCCGACACCAAGCTCTTGCACCAGCACTTCATCGACGCCGAGACCGAGTGCCGGGCGCTGCTCAAGCAGGGCGACAAGGACGCCAAGCACGAGATGGCGCTCCCGGCCTACGACCAGTGCATCAAGGCGTCGCACCTGTTCAATCTTCTGGATGCGCGCGGCGTCATCTCGGTGACGGAGCGCCAGAGCTATATTCTGCGTGTGCGCGAGCTGGCCAAAGCCTGTTGCTGTGCCTGGCTCAAGACCGCTGGGGGAGGCGCCCAATGACGCCGGAGCTCGTCGGAGCGGTCATTATCGGTCTGCCGGCGGTCGTGATCGCCATCCTCTTGTTCTGGCGGCGCTTGCGGCCCGTGTTCTGGTTTGCGCTGGCGCTGATCATGGTCGGCGTCGGCTATCTCGTCACCACCGGCGCCACTGCCGATATCGCAAATCTCGTCCTGGGCTAGCGGTCACCCAATGTCTGAGCTTCTGCTCGAATTGTTTTCCGAAGAGGTCCCCGCGCGGTTGCAAACGCGCGCGTCGGAGGACCTGCGGCGCTTGATGGTCGATGGCCTCAAAGCGCGCGGGCTGGAGGTGGGCGAGGCGCGCGGCTTCGCAACGCCGCGGCGCCTGGCGCTCGTCATTGCGGATGTGCCGAAGAAGTCGCCGGCGGTGTCCGATGAGCGCAAGGGCCCGCGCGTCAGTGCGCCCGAGCAGGCAGTCCAGGGCTTCCTCAAGGCGGCGGGTCTCAAGTCGGTGGACGAAGCCGAGATCATCGAGGACGAGAAGAAGGGCAACTATTACGTCGCGCGCATCGAGAGGCCGGGGCGGGCGGCGCCCGCGATCGTCGCCGAGGTGCTGCGCGAGACGATTCTCAATTTCCCTTGGCCCAAGTCCATGCGCTTTAACCGGCCACTCGACGGCAGTAGCAGCGCGGAGCTGCGCTGGATCCGGCCGCTGCACGCAATCGTTTGTCTTTTGGACGGCAAGGTCGTTCCCTTCGAGGTCGCCGGCATCAAGGCGGGCAGCGCCACGCGCGGCCACCGCTTTCACGCCAACGAGCCCTTCAAGGTTGACGGCTTCGCTGACTACGAGAAGGGCCTGAAGGGTCACAAGGTGATCCTCAACTCTGCGCGCCGCGCGTCGGTCATTGCCGAGGAGGCACACGCGCTCGCCAAGGAGGCCAAGCTCGCGCTTGTCGAGGACGAGGGCCTGCTCGCTGAGAACGCCGGGCTCACAGAGTGGCCCGTCGTGCTCATGGGGTCGTTCGATAAATCCTTTCTCGAGGTGCCGCCGGAGTGCCTCATCACCTCCATGCGGACGCACCAGAAGTGCTTCTCGCTGCGCGATCCGCGCTCCAAGAAGCTCGCGAGCAAGTTCCTGCTCGTCGCCAACTTGAAGGCCAAGGACGGCGGCAAGGAGATCGTCGCCGGCAACGAGAAGGTGATCGCGGCGAGGCTGTCGGACGCCAAGTTCTTCTGGGAGCAGGACCTCAAGAAGAAGCTCGAGACCATGCACTTCGAGCTGAAGGGCATCACCTTCCATGAGAAGCTCGGCTCGCAGTGGGACCGCATGGAGCGGGTCACCGAGCTCTCCCGCCAGATCGCTGGCGCCGTCGACGCCGAGCCCGAGCTTGCGGGCCGAGCCGCGCAGCTGGCCAAGGCCGATCTCGTCTCCGGCATGGTCGGCGAGTTTCCCGAGCTGCAGGGCCTCATGGGCCGCTATTACGCGGAAGCCGAGAAGATGCACTCCAAGATCGCGGAGGCGATCGAGGAGCACTACAAGCCCAAGGGCGCCTCCGACACTGTGCCGACGGCGCCCGTGTCGGTTGCGGTGGCGCTCGCCGACAAGCTCGACACCCTCGTCGGCTTCTGGTCCATCGGCGAGAAGCCGACCGGGTCCGGCGACCCCTATCAGCTGCGCCGCGCCGCGCTCGGCATCATCCGCATCGTTCTGGAGAACGACCTGAGGTTGCCCCTGCCGCGCTATATCGCCGAGGTCTACCTGCTCCATTGCGGTCGGGCGAACCCTGAGGCCGCAGCCGACATGCGCGGCGAGGTCGAGCAGATCATGCAGGAGAAAGGCGTGACCAAGGATGCCGCCTTCGCCCTCTTCGAAGGGCGCGAGCGGCTGAACGAGGCGCTGCGCTTCATGCGGTTCGCACCTATCGTCTCAGATCTCATGTCGTTCTTCGCCGAGCGCCTCAAGGTGCATTTGCGCGAAAAGGGTGCGCGCCACGACCTGATCGACGCCGTGTTCTCGCTCGGCGGGCAGGACGACCTTGCGCTCATCGTCAAGCGCGTGGAGGCTCTGGACGAATTCTTGAAGACCGACGACGGCGCCAACTTGCTTGCTGGTGTAAAGCGGGCGCAGAACATCTTGTCGATCGAGGAGAAGAAGGACAAGACGAGCTACGCCAGGACCTACGACGTTGGGCTCCTGAAAGAGAATGAGGAGCTGGCGCTGGCGGCGGCCATCGAGAGCGTGAAGCAGGACACCGCTGCCGCCATAAACGTCGAGAACTTTGCCGGCGCCATGCGCGCACTCGCTGAGTTACGCGCACCCGTCGATGCGTTCTTCGAGAACGTGACAGTGAACACCGACGATGCCGAGCTTCGCACGAACCGGCTGCACCTGCTGTCAGAGATCCGCGCCGCCACTTTGAACGTCGCCGACTTCACCAAGATCGCCGGGTGACCGGAGACGGGACCGCGTGCGCGCCGGAATTCGTGCGCTGCGGCTGATCTGCATCAGCTGACTTCCGTACCGGATATGTCTCTGCTGCCCTGCGACACGGGGCCGCTGCAAGTAGGCGCTCATTGCCAAGCGCTGTGCACTTTGCGCCGAGACGGTCGATAGATCCGCGAACATATCAGCCGCGAAGGCCTCCGATGGGGGCCAAAAGCCCTCAAATTTTGCGACGAGGAAAGCGCGGCCATCGTGACCGAATCTCTGACTGCAAATGATCTTCTCGGCTTCTTTGCCGATCGCCTGAAAGCACACCTGCGCGAGGAAGGCGCGCGTCACGATCTCATCGAGGCCGTGTTCTCATTGCGCTCCGAGGGCGACGTGGTGCTGAACGTCAAGCGCTTCGAGGCGCTCGAATCGTTCTTAGAGACCGATGATGGCGCCCGACTGCTGCCCGGTCTCAAGCGCCTGCACGACATCCTCGCAACGGCGGAGATGAGGGATAAGGTGAGTTACGCTGGCCCCTGCGATCTTGCGCTCTTTGGGGCTGAGGAGGAGCGGCAGCTCGCGGCTGCCATCGTGTGCGCCAGGCAAGAGATGGCGGCTCCCATCGAAGTTGAAGACTTTGACGGCGTCTTGTGTGCGCTCGCCCGTCTGCAAGCGCCGATCGACGCCTTCTTGAGCAAGGTGCCCATCGATGACGGCGATGTTGCCCTGCGCACGAAGCGCCTTCATCTTCTCGCGCAGATTCGCGCGCTGGCCTTGAACATCGCCGACTTCAGCAAGATCGCCGGGTGAGTCCGCCGTGGTGGCGCCCCGGCGCCGGGAAGCGGGTCGTAGCTTACTTCCCAAGCACGCCCGGCCAGTTGGCGTCGGCCTTCTTGATGTAACCGGGAATGTCCTTCGACCAGATCGCGCGAACGCTCTTGTCGAAGTTCAAGTAGAGCTTGCCGTCGTGGATGGTCCAGGCGTCGGGCTCAGCCTTGGCGGTCGATCCCTTGGCCACCGCATAGGCGCAGTAGCCGCCGTACTGAGGCGCGTACTTCGCCGGGTCAGCCGCGAAGGCGTCGCGGTTTTCCCCACTCGCAAAGCGCCAGGTGGCGCCATCATGCTTGAGTGTGAACTCCTCTGAGCCCTTGACCGGCTTCCCCTCGGTGAAATAGGCGACGGGGTCGTAGCCGCCGACGGCCACGCCCTCAACGAGCCCGGTGAACACCGGCGGCTCGGCGGCGACGGCACGCGGAACGGTAAGTGTGACCACGGCGAGCATTGCCGCGCCGGCCGCGATGAGCAGGATGGGTATGTGTTTGCGCAGCATGGGCTTTCCTCCTTTAGGTCCTGGCTCGAAGTACGCGACCCGCGTGGCAGATGTTACGTTGGGCCTGGGCCCTTGCGAGGATACTTATGGGTGAAACCTGCCGCCATCTCTTCGTCTACGGCACGCTGATGGCGACCGACACCGGCGCGCTCGGGAGAGAGCAGCGCGCGCGGTTGCAGCGCGAATCGCGCAGCGTGGGCGCAGCGACGATGAGGGGCGCACGCCTCTATAATCTGGGCCGATATCCCGGCCTGGTCGAGAGCAGTGCTGCAAGCGACATCGTGCACGGGGAGGTCGTGGCACTCGCCAATCCGGCGCGTTCGTTCTTCTGGCTCGATGCCTACGAGGGCGTCATCCAGGACAAGCCCGAGGCGAGCGACTACGCGCGGATCGAGCGCAAGGTGCGTCTTGTCAGAGACGGCACCGAGCATAGCGCCTGGGCCTACGTATTTCTCAAGGATGTCGCGCACCGCCGCGCCATCGCGAGCGGTCGTTGGTGACGTCTTGCTGTGTGCGTGGAGAGAGCTGGCCGTCGAACCCCGAACGACCCTCTGCCGCTCAGGCACGGTCCCCGCTTCGACCGGGCCGGCCAGCTCCCTTGCACAACGTGATACACCCGTCGCTGCGTCGCCATCTAATTCAAATTGCGAATTCACTTTTGGTGTGCATAACCGCAACGCGCTCTTGTGGTCGGCGTGCTTCTGACGGGTGACGCGTCAACTCGTCGTCGAGTTTGCGTCGCTTGCACTTGCACGCTCGTAAGCTTCGCTCGCTTCGAGCCACGCTTCTTCCGCCTCTGCAAGTCGCTTCACGAGCTGTCCGCGCTCGATGCCTGCGTTCTGCGCGCGCGCTGCGTCGCGCACGTAAATCTGCGGATCGGCGAGCAACTGATCGAGCCGCGCTATTTCGGTGGTGATCGTCTCGACCGTGCGCTCCGTCGCCTGCATGACCTTCTTCAATGGTGCCAGATTGGCGCGTTTGTCGGCGTTGGCGCGGCGCTGGTCGGCCCGCGCGTTGCGTGCCGTCTCGCTTGTTTTGGCTTGCCGGCGCGTTCCCGCGCCGCGCTCGGCGAGGAGCTCGGTGCGATAAGCGTCGATGTCGCCGTCGTAGGACGCGACGGTGCCCCCCCGCACCACCCACAGCCGGTCGGCGCTGGCCTCGATCAGGTGGCGATCGTGGCTGATTAGGATCACCGCGCCCTCGTATTCGGTGAGCGCGTGCACCAGGGCCTCGCGGCTGTCGACGTCGAGGTGGTTGGTGGGCTCATCGAGGATCAGAAGATGCGGCCCGTGGAAGGCGGCGAGCGCCAGCAGCAGGCGCGCCTTCTCGCCGCCCGAGAGGTTGGCGCATTTGGTATCGGCCTTGTCGGCACCGAACCCATAACTGCCGAGCCGCGTGCGTCGTTGCGCTCCCGTTGCCTCCGGCATCAGCTGCAGCATGTGGTCGTAGGGCGTTGCTTGCGGATTGAGCTCGTCGAGCTGGTGCTGGGCGAAGTAGCCGACATCGACGCGCTTGTGTCCATAGACGTGGCCTGACAGCGGGCCAAGCTTGCCGGCGATGAGCTTGGCGAAGGTCGACTTGCCGTTGCCGTTCTGGCCAAGAAGCGCAATGCGGTCGTCCTGGTCGATGCGCAGGTTCAAGCTTTGCAGTACGGGATGACCCGGCGTGTAGCCGACGGCGACCTCCTCCAGGCGCAGAAGCGGGCTCGCGAGCGGCTTTACCGGCTGCGGCAGATGGAAGGGCGCCACGCGCTCGTCCAGCTGGGCGGCGATCGGCTGCATTTTGGCGAGCGCCTTGACGCGGCTCTGGGCTTGCGCGGCCTTGGTCGCCTTGGCCTTGAAGCGATCGATGAACGCCTGAATGCGGCGGCGCTCATCGTCCTGCTTCTTCTTGAGCTTCAATTCGAGCCGCTGCTTGGCGCGTCGCGTTTCCTCGAAGTCGTCGTAGCCGCCGGTGTAGAGCGTCAGCTTCCCGCGTTCCAAGTGCAGGATCGCCCCTACCGCACGGTTCAACAGATCGCGATCGTGGCTGACAATGAGCACGGTGTGCGGATAGGTCCGCAGGTAGCTCTCCAGCCACATGACGCCTTCCAAATCGAGATAGTTCGTGGGCTCGTCGAGGAGCAAGATCTCCGGCTCGAGGAAGAGGACGGCCGCGAGCGCGACGCGCATGCGCCAGCCGCCGGACAGGGCGCGGCAGGGTTGCCGTTGCGTGGCCTCGTCGAAGCCGAGCCCGGACAGGATCTGGGCAGCGCGCGCGGGCGCCGAATGCGCGTCGATGTCGGCGAGGCGCTCGTGGATGGCGGCGATCCGGTGCGCATCCTCGGCGTGCTCGGCTTCTGCGAGCAGGCTCGCGCGCTCGGCATCGGCGCTGAGCACCCAATCGATCAGGCTGTCGGCGCCGCCCGGCGCCTCCTGGGCGACGTGACCGATGCGCGCCGTGCGCGGCACGGTGATGGAGCCGGCATCGGGCGTCAGATCGCCGGCGATGATCTTGAGAAGCGTCGTCTTGCCGGCCCCGTTGCGGCCCACCAGACCAATCTTGTGGCCGGTGGGGATGCCCGCCGTCGCGCCCTCGAAGATGGGGCGACCCTCGATGCGGTAGGTCAGGTCGTTGATGTGCAGCATGGCCAGCACGACATAACGGGTCGGGTCCGATGTGTCACGCGCGAGCGCCGCTCAGAGCGCGACGCCGAGCCGCTTCAACAGGGCGACCATCGCCAAATATGAGATCGCGGTCAGGGCGCTCGAGGCCAGCAGGCTGGCGCCGAACGGCCAGCCCGCGCGCAGCATCAGTGGCAGCACGATGAAGAGGACCAGCGAGGGCAGCACCAGCCAGAAGATGCCACCGGCGAGATCGGCGACCTTTTGCCCATCGCCGGTGTCAACATAGAGCCAGATCATGGCCAGGAGTGAGGTCAGCGGCAGCGAAGCCAGGATGGCGGCAATGAACGTGCTCCGCTTGGCAATCTCGGAGATGGCCACCACCACGAGGGCCGTCACGACGACCTTGAGCGCGACCAGCATGTCTGCTTAGCCAGAGACGACGGGCTTCAGCGTCTCGACCAGCAGCCGCTCCTGCGTGGCCTTGTCCTGCACCGCCAGATGCGCCACGAACCAATCCTGCACCATCTTGCACACGCGTTCCGGCGGCTCCCGAGAAAGAGCGGACGGGTTGGAGAAGACCTTCAAGTCGTTCTCGCTCCAGCCGAGCTTGGTGAGCTGCTGCACGAGGACCTCATAGTCCTGCTTGACGGCGCGCGCGTGCGTCGTCGGTGATTTGCGGCCGTCCGCGATCGCTTCGAAGATTGCTGTGATCTGCGCCCGCACCGACGCGCCCTGGTCGGGCGACTGCATGATCTGCAGCACCACTGGCGCCGTCTCGCCCTGTGAAATGAAGCCGTAACAGGCGCCGATACTGAGCTGGCCCAGGCTCTTCAAATTGGCGAGAAAGGCGCCGGCCACGGACTTGAGCTTATCGGTGCTTGCGGCAAGGGCTTCCTTCGCGTGCTGGCGTCGCAGGGCGACAAGCGCTTCCGCCAGATGCTTGTTGATGGCCAATTGCGGCTTGTTCTCAGCCGTCAGCTTGGCGGTCTCTTTCAGCTGCTCGTTGTACCAGTCGGGGAACTCGCGCTTGACAACGTTCCACATGGGCATCTGCTGGAATTTCGCATCGAGTTCGGCTGCGCCCTTCGCGACGGCCTCGGGCGAGACCTCAGGCGCGGCAGCGGTCTGCGTCGCGGCCGGAGCCGTCTCCGTAGCGGCAGCGACCGGCTGTGAGGTCTCAGTCTTCTCCTCGCCCTTGGCGGTTACGACCGGCGTGTCACCGGACCCTTCTTGGCCTTTCTGCTGCCACACGTACCAGCCGCCCCCGGCCGCGACGAGGAGCAGCAGCACGGCAACGCCTAGGACCCGGCCTCTCCTGGAGGACGGCTGGGAGTCGGTGTCGCGTGCGACGCGAATGCGGTTGGGCTCAAAGGACCGTTCCACGACGGCGGGCGAGGCCGTTTGGGCGGGTGCGGCGCTGGGCCGCGCCAAGGGCGCACGAGGCTGCGGGGCGGGCGCCTCAGGCGCCTGGAAGGGAAATACCGTGGGGGCAGGGCGCCAGTCCGCGAATCCCGGGCGCCAGATGAGATCGGTCGGCTTCAGGTGGCCCTGCGCAACAAAGGTGCGCATCTCCACGTCCGACAATGGTCCATGCTGCTTTCCGTCCCGGGCGATGTACCACTGGATGTCGGACTGCTGGACGGTCATGTGACACTCTTGTTGGGGAGCTTGCAGAGCAAAGACAACGGGCGCCGGTCCTATGCTGACCTGCTCGCATGGCGCCAATGTGGTTCCGGAGCACCCACTTCGTCAATAACCTGTGCCATTCAAGGTGTTATAGTCCACCGCCTCCTGCTGAGAGATACCTTGCTGCGGATACCGACCCCCGGTATAAACCGCCGCAATCCAAACAAAAAACCCGATATCAGAGAGTCCGTGGGATGACCATCGAGCAAACGCTTTCCATTATCAAACCGGATGCCACAGCGCGCAACCTGACCGGAGCTATCAACACGGTCATCGAGAATACCGGGTTGCGAATCATCGCCCAGAAGCGGGCGCGCTGGACGTTGGAGCAGGCGCAGAAATTCTACGCCGAGCACAAGGAGCGCCCCTTCTACGACGCTCTGTGCGAGTTCATGATTTCGGGACCGATTGTGCTTCAGGTGCTCGAGGGCGAGAAAGCCATCGAGAGGTACCGCAAGGTCATGGGGGCGACCGATCCCGAGGAGGCAAAGAGGGGGACGATCCGCAAGCGCTTTGCGCGCTCCAAGTCGCAGAACTCGGTTCACGGCTCGGACAGCCCCATGTCGGCTGCGCGCGAGATTGCGCTCACCTTCCGCCCCGATGAGATTGTAGGCTGAGATCTGGGAGCATACCTGCGCGGGACCTCGCTACCGGCCATGGCACGCGTTCGCTTCTACGTTGCCACGAGCCTCGACGGCTTCATTGCCGACGAGGACGGCAGCGGCGACTGGCTGGCGCCCTACGATGCGCGTCTCTACGGCTACGAAAGGTTCCTCGACGAGGTCGGCGCGCTCATCATGGGGCGGCGCACGTTTGAGCTGATCAACGCCGTCGACGAGGATTGGCCCTACCGCGGCAAGCCCGTCTTTGTGCTCTCCTCCCAAGCGCTGGGGGTCCCGGTCGGAGTTTCGGTGTCGAAACACGGGATGTGGGACGCCCTGCAGCAGGCGCGCCAGGCGACGGGCAAGGACATCTGGATCGTGGGCGGTGCCGTTGCGATGCAGTCGGCGCTCGATGACGGCCTCATCGATCTCATGGAGATCTTCCTGGTGCCAGTGCTGCTCGGCAACGGTCTTACGCTACTCAACGATTTGCGCGTGCCTCAGTCTCTCGTCTTCGATGGCATCGAGTTCCTTCCCCGACGGTGTGGTAAAGCTGAGGTACATCGTGTCCAAATACGACAAGCCGAGGTCTCAAGCCTGAGCCGGTGTCGGGCGACCTTGGTCAAGGGGGGCTCATGACGAGGATGGTCTGCGGCAGGCGGCATGCGCTTGTGGGATTGTTGCTTGGGGCAAGTCTCGCGCTCCTTGCGCTCGGCGCGATGGCGCAAGGTAAGGATCAAAAATCGCTGGCACCTGGCGTCGATTACTGGCAGCCGGACTGGATGGTGCGCGAGCTGTGGGGCCCTGGGCGCATGCCGCGCGGCATGATGGTGCGCCTGCTTCGCCACACGACCTTCATGCAATACGGCGTGCCCAAGGACTACGAGGGAGGGAAGTCGACAGTCACACCCGGCCCGGAAACGATCGCGCAGGGGCGCAAGATCTACGCGGAGCACTGCGCCTCCTGCCACGGGCCCGATGGGCTCGGCGACGGCGAGGCGGCCAATGCGCTGTCGCCGTCGCCGGCGCTGCTGGCCTACATGATCCGCCGCCCCATCGCGGTCGACGAGTACTTGTTGTGGACCATCTCCGAGGGCGGGGCGCAGTTCGGCAGCAAGATGCCGGCCTTCAAGGACACGCTAAAACGCGACGACATCTGGCGCGTCGTCGCCTACATGCGCGCGGGCTTTCCCGCCGAAGGCGCGGGCGCCCCTAAGCCCTGATCACGGCGCGTCCGCCTTGCGCAGCGACATGATGTAGGCCGCGACGTCGCCGATCTCCTGGCGCGTCAGATCGATCGTCGGCATCGGCGGATGCGGGATGACGATACGGCCGGCTATCTTCTCGGCCGTCTGCCCCGGCTGGTTGGCGATCACCTCGAAGGTCGGCACATCGGCCGGCATCGTTGCGTTTGCCGCCTCGCTGCCGACGATATGACAGGAGACGCACAGCTTGCTGGCGATCTTATGCCCCGTCTTGGCGTCGGGATGGACCTGCGCGTGGACCACGCTGCCAAAGAAGCTTGCGCCCGCGATCGTGAGGGCTGCGAGCAGTGCAAAACCGCCGCGTTGAGCCGTCCATAGCTTTGAGTTCATGTCACCCCGTTCTCGTTCGATTCATTCCGGAGCCTCACTCCGAATCCGCTGAGCCAGCCAAGCAACTCTAGCGCAATATGCGCCGGTTTGATGCTTTGGCGACAGGCAAAATGTTCGGCGCCGCCGTGGCGCTTGGCCTCAGAGCCGCTATCACGCGGCAGGGAGATACTGGTAAATCCACGTCTCGCTCAGCGTGTTCTCACCGAGCCGCAGGTAGCAGCGCAGGTCGACTGGCTCATTGCTATCGGTGCTGAGGTCGAACAGGGCCCGCCACTTGTCGGTACCGACCACCTTGATCACGTAGGCGTTGTCGACGGTGCCGTGCGACGTGGTCACGACCGGTGTCACGTCGAAGCGGGGCGCCATGCCTGCCAACGGCCCGCCTTCGAAGTCGATCACGAACTTTCGCTTGGTCTTATCGTCGGCCAACGGTCGCCCCGGCACCCCACCTGCCCCCGTCCGCGTTGCGACCACGCGCCCCAAATTTGCCGGCGGATGCGGCTCGTCGTTGCGCCAGTGCAGCCGGTAGGAGATCTCCAGATGATCGCCGCTTTTCACCGGCTCGGCGGGCAGCCAATAGGCGACGATGTTGTCGTGGATCTCATCTTGCGTCGGGATCTCAACGAGCTGCACCGCGCCTTTGCCCCAGTTCCCGATGGGCTCCACCCAGATGCTGGGGCGCCGGTTGTAGAATGCGCCATCGTCCTGGTAGGAGGCGAAGGCGCGGTCGCGCTGCATCAAGCCGAAGCCCTTCGGATTGTCGTCGAGGAACGAGTTGGTGCGCACCGACGGCGGATCGATGAGCGGGCGCCAGATGTGCTCGCCGCTGCCGGTCCACATGGCCAGACCATCGCTGTCGTGGATCTCGGGGCGCCAATCGGTCGCAAATCTCTTGTCGTTGGCGCCGTACCAAAACATGCTGGTGAGTGGTGCGAGCCCGAGTCGCGCAATATCGGCGCGCGCGAACAGCTCAGCCGTCACATCCATTACAGCGCCGTGCTCTTTCGTTGCCTTGAACCGGTAAGCGCCCGTGACACTGGGACCGTCGAGCAAGGCGAAGATCGTGATGGTGGGGCTATCGCTCCGGGGCTCAGCCAGCCAGAACTCGACGAAGCGCGGAAACTCCTCAGCCGTCGGCATGGCCGTGTCGACGGCGACGCCCCGCGCCGAGGCCCCGTACTGGTTCTCTTCGCCCGAGCTGCGAAAGTAGCTGGCGCCCTGGAAGGCGAGCCAGTCGGTCTCCTTTCCGTGGCCATCCATCACGCGGAAGCCAGAGTAGCCGAGATTACCTGGAAGCATCCGCCGCATGGCGGGGGTCTTGTAGTCGAAATCCTGCTTGGAATAGACAACCTCGCGCGCCATGCCGCCGGAGAGCTCGTTGATGCGCACGGGAAGCGCGTTGAATTTGTCCAGGTGGAAGAGGCGCACCGGGAGACGGCCAGGACCGTTCGGCCACAGCGCGCGATCGGGCCGGAACCTGATTTTCTGCACCGCATCGAAATCGATCTTCGCGACGGTTTCCGAAACCGGCGGCTCAGGCGGAACGTAGGGCCTTTGCGCGAGCTCTTTTGCCTGCTGGCGGAGCCAATCGAAGCTGAAGGGCTGCGGAGGTCCAAACCGCGGGCGCACCTGCTCCGCACGCGCGAGCGGGCCGCTCATCGCCATCAAGGCGAACGGTGCGCCGGCGGCGAGGAATTGTCTGCGGCTGATCGGCAACATGATGAAACCTCACACGATCAGGTTATTCTGAGCGCGCCTTGCCTTGCGCAAACGTAAAATCGCGCCGCTGTGCGGAACGCATTCGAGCGCTTCTCGTTGCATCATCGGCCCCCCGGTCGCGTTTCCCCCGACGTATCGATCGGTGGCCCGAGGGCGTCTCGTGCGGGGCAATGAGGCGTCCTCATTGGGCTTTTCTGTGACCGATCTGCCGGAGACAAGGACCGTACGCATAAGACGCGAGCGTGGCCCAATCGGCGCAATTACGTGGCATCCGGGCGCAGCTCGGAAGCCTTGGAATGCTGGCAAGCCCGCTGCCGAAACGGTGCAACTGCCCATTGGCGCTGGGTGATCTGAACCTGAGGGGACAACGATCTCGCTGCAAATGCGACGAGCCGGTCAAGGTCCGTCAGCTCAGCTCGCGGATCTTGAACTGGAGGCCGCCCTTGGGCGTTAGCGTCACCGTGGCGTTGATGCCGGCCGGATCGTTGCCGACGTACTCGGGCCGGAAGCGGCGCAGGAGCAGCGAAAGGGCCAGCGTGTTCTCCACCTGGCTCATGGCGCCGCCAATGCACGAGCGCTTGCCACCGCCGAACGGCAGGTAGGAGTACTTTACCTGCTTCTTGGCTGCGCCCGCCATCCAACGCTCGGGGCGGAACTCTTCGGGGTCCTCCCAGAACTTCGGATTGTGATGGGCGCCGTAGGCGAACAGTACGATGCGGTCACCGGGGTGGATCGGCTTGCCCCCGATCTCGTCTTCCTCGGTGGCGATGCGGATCAAGCCCCAGATCGGCGGGTAGATCCGCATGGTCTCCTGGATCACGGCGCGCGTGTAAGCCAGCGCCGAATAGTCGGCAGCAGTGGGCTCGCGGTCGCCGTAGACTTGCTCGCCTTCCTTGCGGATGCGCTCGGCAGCTTCCGGGTGGCGGGCCGTCTCGTAGAGCGCCCAGGCCAGTGTGAGCGCGGTCGTCTCGGTGCCGGCCCACAGGTACTGCTTTAGCTCGTCGATTGCCTGCTGCTGGTCGAACTCCGGCATTTCGGGGTCGGCGACGGCCGCCTCGATCATCTTGAGGAGCGTGCGCTCGCGGTGCTCGCGCGGGTCGGCGGCAATGACCTCCGGCGGTACGCTCGCCCACACCTGCATGGCCTTGGCGGCGTCCTGCTCCGTCATCTCGAAGACCTCGCCCAACTGCTTCTTGAGGCGGATCTCCTTGTGGTTCATCACGTCGGTGTAGGTCTTCACGCACTTGAAGACAAAGTGCGGATTGAAGGGCATGTCGCGGTCGAACAGCGCCTTGCAGATCATGTCGGCTGCGAGCGTCCACGTCTGCTCGACCATCTCGATGGTGTCGCCCGATTTCGCCACGTTCGCCCAGATGTCCATCTTGGTGCGGATGGCGGCGAGGAAGTAGGGGATGTACTCGGCGAACATGTCGGGATGGAACGCCGGCTGCTGGGGCATGCGGATCTTCTGCCAGAGCACGCCGTCGTTGGTGATCATCGACTTGCCGAAGATCGGCTTCAGCCCGTCGAAGTACTTGGTGTAGGAATCGGCCTTGGTGACGAGCACGTACTTGAAGTCCTCGGGCTCGTTGAGGAGGACGATGCGCTGGTTGGCGAGGTTAATGGGGATCACCGGCCCGTAGCGCTCCGCCATCTGCATGAGGATGTGCAACGGGTTCTCCAAGCCGCCCTTGAGGAGCGGTGTGAGCTTGAACCAGATGCTCGATTCCTCGCCGAGGCCCTGCGTGTGTGCCGGCGCTTCAACGGGGGCGGTCTGCTTTGCAGTCGCGGTCATGTCGTCGTCTCCCGGCGAGAAGGCCGTTCAAACGCACTTCTGTATGCCAAATCCAGCCAATGGGACGTAAATTCAGGAACACTTAGGGATCAGCGGAGCGGTGGCCTATGCGGCTATGCTCGCCCCCCGCAAGCTCCCAGAATGACTAGCATCCGGCGGGCGCAAGTGTCCATGCGACCACGCGTTTCCGCGCCAATTTGGCGCTTTCCCGTTTGATTTGGATCATCCTTCAGGGCCTGAGCCGAGCGGGGGCCAAAACAAAGCTTTCTCTTGGTTAACCGAGACTTGCGCGTCTTCGAGGCTCCCCCCTGCGGCGCCCCCCTGCCCCTTGAGGAAGAGGCTCAGCGCGTGGGGATAGAGGCGGTGCTCGGCCTCGAGCACGCGGGCGGCGAGTCGCTCGGGGGTGTCGCCGGCGAGCACCGGCACGGCGGCCTGGGCGATGATGGGGCCGTCGTCGACGGAGGCGCGCATCACGTGCACGGTGCAGCCGGTGATGCGCACATTCGCCTGCAGCGCGCGCGTGTGCGTATCGAGGCCCTTGAACGCCGGCAACAGCGAGGGGTGGATGTTGAGTATGCGGTCGTGCCAGCGCTCGACGAAGTCGGGGCTCAAGACGCGCATGAAATCCGGCACAGGCGATGAGGTCGACCTGGAACGTCTTGAGCTCGGTGTCCAGCGCCGCCTCGAACGCCTCGCGCGTCTCGAAGATCGCGTTGTCGACGGCGACCGCTGGCACGCCTTCGGCCTGTGCCTTCTTGAGGCCGTCGGCGTGCGTGCGGTTGGAGATGACGCAGGCGATCTCGGCCGGGTAGTCGGGCGCCCGCGCGGCTTCGATCAGCGCCACCATGTTGGAGCCGCGGCCCGAGATCAGGATGCCGACGCGTTTCTTGCGAGTCATGCGGCGTCCTTAGCACGCCCGACCGACCGGAAGCATCTCTGCATTGGGAAAAGGCTATCGACGCCTGAGATTGAAGGTGGCTCGGTGCCGGCTTTGCCGGCTGGGGACGCTCATCACTGCTTAAGCCGGGCATACCAAGCCTTCGCCAAGCCGACCACGTACCACACCAGCACGAGCGACGTGAAAATCCTAATGCCCATCTCTGATCCCCACTCTGCCAAGCCGCTCTTGCTCGGGGCGCAGTCGGGTGGCGCCAGGTGCAAGTAGCTTGCGAGGAATTTGAAAGCGCCCTTGGCCATGCCACTCCACACGAACAGCGCGACGTCTCGCTCGCTCGGCTTGGCGCACGATGTATCGAAAATGGGCGCGTGGAATGCGAGCACCAAGACCTGAATAAGGCTCGCGAAGAAAAGGAAGGTAATGAAGATGATGCCGGTGAGGATGAAGATGTGACGCGGAATGTTCCCGAGCAGCGTGGGCGCTTGGAAGCCGAATGGCTTATGGCCGCGCACTCTGCCGACGGCCAGATAAATGACGATGGCGACGACCGCAAGCAAGCCGATGAGAACGGCGATCGAGGCCTGCAAATCGATCGGGTCGCTGTTGGTCGCGGTGCCGAATATCCCCGCCAGCATGAAGAGGTACAGAAGGACGAACGGCCAACGTGCGTCGGCTTTCGCCGCGTCGCTATTCTTGTCGCTGTCCGGCACCGCTGGCATCCCCGTCCTTCCGGCTACCGCGAGCCCGAATCTCAAGAAGAGTGGGGCGTTTCCATGGCCCAGACTTTCGGGGGATGCTTCAGTCGGGTTTGCCGGGCGGCGATCGGCAACACCGCCAGCGAATTCGGCCATCCTGGGGATTGTCGGACGGCTTTTTCTTGAAGCATTCAAAGAGCGCGCCTAGCCTCAACGCGTTGAGCGCTCAACGCTACTCGGAGGGGACAATCATGCGCCAATGCGTTTTTGCCGGCGTCGCGGCTCTGCTCGCATGCGCCGCGTCGACACCCAGTCAAGCCGGCCATTGCGCCAGGATCTCTGCCGCCGGCGATGGTCTGACCCACGGCATCGCCGTCATCATGTCCACGCACGGGCTGCAAAACATCATCGAAGGCCGAGGCATGAAGGGCAAGGGCCGCGTCAAGACCACCTGCAAGCCCGGCACCTTCATGACGGAATGCTTTTCGAGCCAGATGGCCTGCAAGTAGCCACCGGCGGATGTCCTGTTTTGGCCGCCGGCTCCCGCGGGGCAAGCAGGCTTCATTTCTCGTAGCGAAGCGTCCCCGCAAAGGCGACGGCCCAGGCGCCGCCTTTGCCCTTGGCGTCGCTCTTGGCGCCAGCCGGCACCGTGACCTCGCCGATCAAAGTCGGTGATTCGCCGGCGTCGCGGAGCGCGGTGAGGACCGCGTCGGAGCGGTCTTTGGCAACCACCACGACCATGCCGACGCCGCAGTTGAAGGTCTTGAGCATCTCGGCATCGTTGAGGCCGCCCGCCGTGGCGAGCCAGCCGAAGACGGGCGGCACGCGCAATGCCGCAAGATCGATCTGCGCCGCCACCGTGTCGGGCAGCACGCGCGGCAGGTTCTCGGTGAGGCCGCCGCCGGTAATGTGGGCGAGCGCCTTGACGGCGCCCTCGGGGCCGCCGGTCGCCTCGATCGTCGCCAGAACCGGCTTGACGTAAATGCGCGTCGGCGTAAGCAGCGCCTCGGCCAACGTCTTGTCCGGCGCAAACGGCGCGGGCGCATCCCAGCCAAGCCCCGCCTCGGCGACGAGACGGCGCACCAGCGAATAGCCGTTGGAGTGCACGCCCGAGGAGGCAAGCCCGATCAGCACGTCGCCCGGTACGATGTCGCTGCGCGGCAGAACCAGCCCGCGCTCGGCCGCGCCGACGGCAAAACCGGCAAGATCGTAGTCCTTGGCGGCGTACATGCCGGGCATCTCGGCGGTCTCGCCGCCGATCAGCGCGCAGCCGGCCTGCTGGCACCCCTCGGCGATGCCGGCGATGACCTCGCGCGCGGCCGCCACCTCGAGTTTTCCGCAGGCGAAATAGTCGAGAAAGAACAAGGGCTCGGCGCCCTGCACGACCAAATCGTTGACGCACATGGCGACAAGATCGATGCCGATGGTCGCATGTCGTCCGCTCTCGATGGCGATCTTGAGTTTGGTGCCGACGCCGTCGGTCGCCGCCACCAGGATCGGGTCGTGGTAGCCGGCGCTTTTCAGGTCGAACAGCGCGCCGAAGCCGCCGAGATCCGCCTCTGCGCCGGCCCGGCGCGTCGCCTTGGCGAGCGGCTTGATGGCATCGACGAGACGGTTGCCGGCATCGATATCGACGCCGGCGCCGCGGTAGGTGAGACCTGTGTTGCGTTCCGGCCGAGGGTCTGTCATGTCACCGAGGAACCCAACTTTCGCCCCATTGCCCGCCGGAGATTGCGAGCGTCCTAGCAGTTTCGCCGGATGAAGCGCAACTCGCGGCGATTCTTGGCTTCTGGCAAGTCCCCGAACGGGGAGGGAGAGGCGAGTGCGGGCCATAAAGAAGCGAATACTGTGCGCGGGCTCCTTGGGTGCGGCGGCGCTGGCGGCCAGCGGCCAGGTCCTGGCCGTGCCCAATGCGGCCCGCAACGACGACGTCTACACCGTCGGCAACTATCCTGTTGATGCGCAGGCTGCCAACGCCGTGGCCGCCAAGGACAAGGCGCTGGCCGATGGGCAAGAGGCTGCCTTTCACTCGCTTCTGAAACGTGTGGTGCCGGTTACCGACTACGACCGCTTGAAGCGGCTCTCCTCCCTGCGCTCGTCCGATTTCTTCGAGGGCGTCTCCGTGCGCTCGGAACGCAACTCGTCGACGCGCTACATTGCGAGCCTCGACTTCTCTTTCCGGCCCGAGTCGGTGCGTGCCGTCCTGCAGGAGGAAGGCATCCCCTTTGTGGAGGAGCAGGCGCGCGAGGTGATCGTCGTGCCGGTGGTGCGCAACGCCGAAGGCGCTGTCGACAACGGGAGGGCGGCGCGCGCGTGGACCGCGATCTGGAAGAGCCTCGATCTCGAACACACGCTCACCCCCATGGATCTGCAACGCCTGAAGCCGCAGATTCACGCCGACACCTTGAAGATGCTCATGGAGGGGCGCGGAGGAGAGCGCATCCTCGCCGGCGAATACGGCAAGCCCTACGTGGTGGTGGCGATCGCCGAGCCGGACGCTGCGGCCAAGCGGCTCAACGTGACCCTCGTCGGCATCGATGCCGTCGGCCCGATCAACTTGAAGCGCAGCTACCGCGTGTTCGACGGTGACACCGGCTACGCCATGGAGCTGGCGGCCGTCGTCGGCCAGGGCGTGTTCGAGGGCCGCTGGAAGGCCTTCAAGACCGGCGCCGGGGCCGCTGCCTACGGCGAGCAGGTCGCCATCGAGGCCCGCTATGCGGGCCTTGCCGAGTGGAGCGAAATGCGCCGGAGGCTGTTGGGGCTTTCCGAGCTCAACGATCTGAAGATCGAGGCGGAGTTGGCGCAGAGGGCCGGGCTCAAGCTGCGCTATCCCGGCGGCGGCACAGCGCTCGCTGCCGCGCTACGTGGCCGCGGGCTGTCGCTCGAGAGCGCCGGTGACATCTGGGTTCTCCGCTCCGGCTATTAGCCCTATGAGCTCTTTTTTCTCGCCTTGGCGCGGGCAGCGGCTTCTCTGCGACGCCTTCCCGGGTAACATTGATAGCGGCGCCGACCGAGGCAACAGCGCCGGCCCCTAACACGACGGATCGGATCACCTGGAACGCGCCTTGAACCTTCCCAATCTTATTACGCTGGGCCGGGTGATCCTGGTGCCATTGGTGTTCTGGCTGCTGGTGACGGGCCAGACGCAGGCCGCCTTCTTCGCTTTCATCGTGGCCGGCATCTCCGATGGCGTCGACGGCTACCTTGCGAAAACCTACGGCTGGACCACGGAGCTCGGCGCCTATCTCGATCCGCTTGCCGACAAGCTCTTGATCGTTTGCATTTTTCTCGCCCTCGGCGTTGGCGGCGACCTCCCCCTCTGGCTGGTCATCGCCGTCGTCTCGCGTGACATCCTGATCGTCATCGCGATCATCCTGTCCTGGCTCCTCGGCAACCCCGTTCGCATCCGCCCTCTCGCCGTCAGCAAGGCCAACACCGTGGCGCAGATCGTGCTTGCGGGGACGGTGCTGGCGGATGAGGGGTTCGGGCTCGGCCTCGGCACCGTGCGTTTGGTGCTCGTGTGGGTGACAGGTGCGCTGACGGTTGCTTCGCTTGCTGCCTATTTGCGCAGTTGGCTGCTACATATGTCCGGCTATGAGTCGACGGGGGCTGGTCATTAGCGGGCCGTCTCCCTAAGAGTGAGTGGGGAGGGCTCAGGCCATGCGTATCGAGCGACAGGTGCTGTTCTGGCTCTCGGCCGCCGTGCTGCTGGTGCTGGTGATCGGGCTCCTTCGGCCAATCCTGTTGCCGTTCGTTGCCGGCATCGTCATTGCCTACTTCCTCAATCCGGCCGCCGACTGGCTGACGCGATGGGGCCTTCCGCGCTGGCTCACCTCCGTGCTGATCGTGGCGGTCTTCGTGTGCACGATCGTCGCCGCACTCGTGTTCCTGGTGCCGCTTCTGCTCACTCAGGCGCAGGAGTTCGCCGTCGCCCTGCCCGAGGAGCTCACCC
This sequence comes from uncultured Alphaproteobacteria bacterium, assembly GCA_963782555.1. Classification (GTDB taxonomy): domain Bacteria; phylum Pseudomonadota; class Alphaproteobacteria; order Rhizobiales; family Hyphomicrobiaceae; genus Hyphomicrobium_A. Next base: position 227,908 of record CAWAKB010000001.1, read on the forward strand.
GCTTTCGCACGCTGCTCGAGGCGTGGGCGCGCGAGCGGCTCGGTGGCCACTATGCGGATTTCGAGACTGGCCTCGACCGCGCCTCGCAGGCGCTCTCAGATAACTGGGCGAGCCTCGCCGGCGCACTTGCGGGCTCGCTGTGGAGCCAGGGGCTCGCGCTCTTCAATTTCCTTTCACTCATCCTGGTGACGCCGCTCGTCGTGTTCTACGTGCTGATCGACTGGTACCCCATGCTGGCCAAGATCAATTCCTGGCTGCCGCGCGAGCACGCACCAACCATCCGGAAGCTTGCCGGCGACATCAATGCCGCCGTCTCCGCTTTCATCCGAGGCCAGGGAACAGTGTGCTTCGTGCTTGCCGTCTACTATAGCTTGTGCCTGACCGCCGCCGGCCTCAGGTACGGTCTTCTCGTCGGCCTCGGCACCGGGCTCATGAGCTTCGTTCCCTTTGTCGGCTGGGCGCTGGGCCTCATCACTGCCACCACCATCGCAGTGGTGCAGTTCTGGCCTGACGTCGTTCCCATCTTTGTCATCATCGGCGTCTTCGTCGGCGCGCAGGTGCTCGACGCCGGGTTCTTGAGCCCCAACATCGTCGGCTCCAAGATCGGGCTGCACCCGGTGTGGCTCATATTCTCCTTATTCGTGTTCAGCTATCTGTTCGGCTTCGTGGGTGTCCTCGTCGCTGTGCCGATTGCTGCCGCGGTCGGCGTGCTTGTGCGCTTTGCGCTCAGTGTCTATCTGGCAAGCGGCGTCTATCAGGGCGAGGAGGCCGCGCCGGCTGTCGAGAGCAACTCTGCGCCATGATCGCAGCGCCCCGCCAGCTCGTTCTGGACCTCGCCCACCGCCAGGCGCTGGGCGAGGAGGACTTCCTCGTCAGCACCTCCAACGCCACCGCGATCGAGCTCATCGACGCCTGGCCGCACTGGCCGCATCCCGCCGCCGTCGTCGTCGGGCCAAAGGGCTCCGGCAAAAGCCACCTGGCGAATGTGTGGCGGCTGCGGTCGGCCGCGCATCTCGTCCCCGCCGCCGAGCTCACCGACGCCATTGTTGCCGCGCTCGCCGAGCGCAGCGCGCTGGTCGTGGAGGACCTGGACCGCGGGCTCGCCGACGAGCGGGCGCTCTTTCATCTTCTCAACCGCGCGCGCGAGAGCGCGGTCTCTGTCCTGCTGACCTCGCGCGAGGCGCCAGGAGACATGACCTTCCGCGTGCCCGACCTGCGTTCGCGCCTCAGGGCGTTGCCCGTGGTCGAGCTGCAAAGCCCCGACGAGGCCCTGCTGAAGGCGGTGCTGGTCAAACTCTTCTGCGACCGTCAGCTCAACGTCGAGCCGGCGGTGATCGAGTATCTGAGCCTGCGGATGGAGCGATCGATGGACGCAGCAGATCGCGTGGTCGTCGCGGTCGACCGGCTGGCGCTGGCCATGCACCGCAAAGTGACGCGTCCGCTCGCCGCGGAGGCCCTGGCAACTCTTCAAGAAATCTCGGATGTCGGTGATATCCCGGACAACGACCGTGAGTGACGAAAACCTTAACGTCCGCAGCGTATGTCATGAAGGTGTCGCACTCTGACCGCTGATTGCCGTAGCGGGGGAGTGGAGGAGCCATAAGATGGCGAGTGCCAGAAACAAGATTTGGGAAAAGACGGCCAAGGCGGAAATGGCGCCAGCGCCTCCGCCCGTGGGCCCGGATCGCTTTTACAACCGTGAGCTGTCCTGGCTGCAGTTCAATCGGCGCGTCCTGGAGGAAGCGCAGAACGAACGGCACCCGCTGCTCGAGCGTTTGCGGTTCCTGTCGATTTCGGCCTCCAACCTCGACGAGTTCTACATGGTGCGCGTCGCCGGCATCTACGGCCAGGTGACGGCCGGCGTGCAGACGCTCACCCAGGATGGGCTGACGCCCGTTCAACAGCTGCGCGCGATCAACCGCTTCGCTGCGGGCCTCGTCGCCGACAAGCAGGCCTGCTGGCAGGTGCTCAAGGCCAAGATGGCTGAGGCCGGGATTCTGATCCTCGACGCCAAGAGCTTGGACGCGGCCGAACGCAGCTGGCTCCAGCGCCTGTTTATGACCCACATCTTTCCCATCCTGACGCCGATTGCCATCGACCCGGCGCATCCCTTCCCCTTCATCCTCAACCGGGGTCTCGTCATCGTCGTCGAGATGCAGCGCGACAGCGACGGCAAGTCGATGAACGGCCTCATTCCGATTCCCGGCCAGCTCGAGCGCTTCATCCGCATCGGCAATATCGACGCCGAGCACGCCGCCGAGTTGCGCTTCATTCGCCTTGAGACGATGATCGGCCTGTTCCTCCACGAGCTGTTCCCAGGCTTCCAGATTAAGAGCCAGGGCGCCTTCCGCGTGTTGCGCGACAGCGACATCGAGGTGCAGGAGGAGGCCGAGGACCTCGTGCGCTCGTTCGAAAGCGCGCTGAAGCGCCGCCGCCGCGGCCACGTGATCAGGCTCGAGCTCGACGCCGCCATGCCGAACCGCTTGAAACGGTTCGTGCTGGAGGAGCTGGAGGTGGGCGAGGACGCCGTCTTCGTAAAGGACGGGCTCTTGGCGCTCGCCGACACGGCGCAGCTCATCGTCTCCGATCGACCCGATCTCCTCTACAAGCCGTTCGTCGGCCGCTTTCCCGAGCGCATCCGCGAGTTCAACGGCGACTGCTTCGCCGCGGTGCGCAAGAAGGACATCATCGTCCACCACCCCTACGAGTCCTTCGACGTCGTGGTGCAGTACCTGCGCCAGGCGGTGGCCGACCCCAACGTCATGGCCATCAAGTGGACGCTCTATCGCACCTCGCGCGACAGCCCTATCGTGCAGGCCTTGAAGGAGGCGGTCGAGGCCGGCAAGTCGGTCACGGCCGTGGTCGAGCTGAAAGCTCGCTTCGACGAGGCCGCCAACATCCGCTGGGCGCGCGATCTCGAAAACGCGGGCGTGCACGTCGTTTACGGCTTCATCGAGCTCAAGACGCACGCCAAGCTCGGCATCATCGTCAGGCGCGAGGGCTCGGAGCTGACGAGCTACTGCCACATCGGCACGGGCAACTATCATCCACAGACGGCGCGCGTTTACACCGACTTGTCGCTCTTCACCACCGATCCTGCGATAGCGCGCGACGTCACGCGCATCTTGAACTTTGTTACCGGCTATGGAGAGCCCGCTGAGCTGGAGATGATGGCGGCCAGTCCCAATGGCATTCGCGAACAAATCGTCGCACATATCCGCCAAGAGATAGAGCACGCCAACGCGGGCCGCCCGGCCGCAATTTGGATGAAGATGAACGCGCTCGTCGACACCCAGATCATCACGTCGCTCTACGAGGCGAGCAGGGCGGGTGTGCACATCGATCTGGTGGTGCGCGGTGTGTGCTGCCTGCGCCCGGAGATTCCGGGCCTGTCGGAGAACATTCGCGTCAAGAGCATCGTCGGGCGCTTCTTGGAACACGCGCGCATCTACTGTTTCGGGTGCGGAGAGACGCTGCCGTCGCCGAAGGCCGCGGTCTATATCAGCTCCGCCGATATGATGCCGCGCAATCTCGATCGGCGCGTGGAGGCCATGGTGCCCATCCTCAATCCGACCGTGCACGAGCAGGTCCTCGACCAGATCATGGTCGCCAACCTAAAGGATAACCAGCAGAGCTGGCGCATAAGGTCTGACGGCTCCTCGGAGCGGATCCGACCGGCAAAAGGGGAAGAAGTCTTCAACGCTCACCAGTATTTCCTCACAAACCCGAGTCTCTCGGGCCGGGGGCAGGCGCTGAAGGAGAATTTTCCGCCCCGCTTCAGTCTGCTCAGCAAAGACTAGCTAGTGTGATGATCGGGAAATTCGCCATCGCTCGCGGTTCACCAAGCGAATTTCTCGATCTAAATCACGCTAGCAACGTTTTGATCCTAGTGTCCTTCTCGATTTCGAAGTTCGCTCGGGACCTAGCATCAAACGTAGGCGAGCTTCGGAATCCGGACACTAGGGGCCTCTTTTGACGAGCTTGGAGCGGTTGTTCGGCGAGCGACGCCGATTTTTGGAGCTTGAGCCGCTCGGCGTGATCGATATCGGCTCGAACTCGGTGCGCCTTGTCGTCTACGAGGGCGCGGTGCGGGCGCCGACGCCGCTCTTTAACGAAAAAGTCTTGTGCGGTCTCGGCCGTTCGATCGCCTCTACCGGTCACCTGGGCGAGGAGAGTGTCGCGCGCGCGCTTGCTGCGCTTCAGCGCTTCCGCTCGATTGCCCGCATTCTCGATGTCAAGAACGTCCGCGCCATTGCCACCGCTGCCGTGCGCGAGGCGGTTGACGGCTCCGAGTTCATTGCGCGCGCCGAGAAGGCGTGCGGCGCCAAGATTGAGGTGCTGTCGGGAGAGAAGGAGGCCAAGCTCGTCGCGCAAGGCACGATGATGGGCTTCATCGACGCCGACGGGATCGCCGGCGACCTCGGCGGCGGCAGCCTGGAGCTCATCGAGCTGACCAAAGACCGGCTGCAGGAGGCGGCCACGCTTCCCGTCGGCGGCCTCCGCCTCATCGATGCCAGTGGCGCCAAGATCGAGAAGGCGCTCCCCATCGTCGATGCGGCGATGGAGAATGTGACCTGGCTCGCCGACGGCAAGGACCATCCCTTCTACGCCGTGGGCGGGAGCTGGCGCGCGCTCGCCCATCTGCACATGGAGCAGATCGGCTATCCCCTGCGGGTGACGCACGGCTATACGATCCCTACGGCCGAAGCGATCGCGTTCTGCGAGTTCGTGCGCAAGAACAAGAAACTCGGTACCTTGTCGGGGATCGAGGACCTTGCACGCGCCCGCCGCGAGGTGCTGCCCTACGGCGCGCTCGTGCTCGAGCGCCTGCTGAAGGTCGTGGCGCCGCGTGAGGTCGTTTTCTCCACCTTCGGCATCCGCGAGGGACTGCTCTTTAGCCTCCTGCCGGCGCATGAGCGGCGCAAAGATCCCCTTTTGAGCTTCTGCGCCGAGTTCGCGGCCCTGCGCTCGCGTTCGGTCGAGCACGCCTGGGAGCTGTGCAAGTGGACGGACGTCCTCTTCGAGCCGCCCGGGCCCAAGGAGACGCCGGAGGAGCGGCGCCTGCGCTATGCGGCCTGCCTCATCTCCGACATCGGCTGGCGTTCGCATCCCGACTATCGCGGAGACCAGGGCCTCAACCTGCTGGCGCACGCCGCGCTTGCCGGCATCGATCATCCCGGGCGCATCTTTCTGGCGCTGTCGATCTACTACCGGCACGTGGGCCCCGGTCAGAGCCGCGGAGACGACCTTTCGGCACGCCTGAAAGCGATTGTGTCGAAGCGGGTGCAAAAACGCGCCCGTATCGTCGGCGCCGCCGTCCGCACCGCGCACATGCTCTCCATCGGCGTCGCCGGGGTGATCGACGAGACGCCCTTGAGCTACGACGGCGGCAAGCTGGTGCTGACGATCCCCAAGGCCTATGCCGGCATGGACGGCGAGCGTTTGCGCCGGCGCTTTGGCGCGCTGGCCGAGCTTCTGGAGCGGGAGCCCGAGATTCGCATCGGCCGCTGAGGAAGGACTTGATGGCGGCCTAGCGTGACGATCGAGAAACGCGTCGGTGCTCGCAGCGCGCATATCAAGCGAAATTCGCGATCACCACACCAGTCCGCCACAATTCCTGCTAAATTGGTTCTTCCGCAACGACCAGGAACCCTCGAGCCATGGCCGATGACCCCTACACGATCCTTGGCGTGCCCAGGAGCGCCTCGGACGAGGACATCCGCCGGGCCTTCCGCAAGCTGGCCAAGGAGCTGCATCCCGATATCAATCATTCCGGCACTGATGAGCGCTTCAAGAAGGTGTCGTCGGCCTACGAGATCCTCGGCGATCCCGAGAAGCGTCGCGCCTTCGACCGCGGCGAGATCGATGGGCGCGGCGAGCCGCGCCGCGATGGGTTCCGCCACTACGCGCGCGGCGCGCGGGCCGGTGCCAGCGCGGGTTTTGAGGAGTTCGGTTTCAGCGACATCTTTTCCGACGTCTTCGGCGGCGCCCGCGCGGGCGGGCGCGCCGGTTTCTCCGTCAAGGGCCACGATGTGCGCTACACGCTCGATGTCGACTTCCTCGAGGCGGTCCGCGGTGCAACCAAGCGCGTGACGCTGCCAGGTGGCGGCACGCTCGATCTCAACGTCCCGGCCGGCGTCAGCGATGGCCAAGTCCTGCGGCTCAAGGGCAAGGGCGCGCGCGGGTTCGGCGCCGGCGAGCCGGGAGACGCGCTGGTCGAGATCCGCGTGCGTGCGCACGGGCAATTCAAGCGCGTGGATGACGATATCCTGTTCGAGATACCCATCACGGTGGACGAGGCCGTGCTCGGCGCCAAGGTCGAGGTGCCGACGGTCACCGGCCGGGTACAGCTGACGATCCCGAAGGGGACGAGCTCCGGCCGCGTCTTTCGCTTGAAGGGCAAGGGCATCAAGACCGCCGCCAAGGCGGAGCCGGGCGACCAGCTCGTCACCGTGCGCATCGTGCTGCCCGATGTGATCGACGACAGCCTTGCCTACTTCTTCTCCGAGTGGCGCCAGAAGAACCGCTACGATCCGGGAAGACGGTAGGCATCAGGCAAGAGGCAAGAGTGGGCAGATTCTCGAGGGGGCCTGCCTACTGCCTCTTCGGAGCCGGAATAGGAACCACCTCGCCGTTCTCCAGCGTGAGCGCGATCTCGCCCCGCTTCAGGCGCAGTGCGTCCTCCCCGAAGAGCCGTCGGCGCCAGCCTTTGAGGGCCGGAATATCGGGCTCGGCCTCGATCGCGATGCGCTCCAGGTCGTCGGAGCCGGCGATGAGGCGCGGGGCGACCCGGTGGCGGGCGGCCGAGGCCTTGAGTAGCACGCGCAGCAGGTCGATCAGCGCTGTTGCCTCGGCTGAGGGCTGCTGGCCGCGGGCGACGGCCGGCACCGTCTTGGTGTCGCGGTTGAGCCCGCGCTTGACCGCCTCGACGATCTCGCGGGCGCGTGCCGAGCGCGAGAAACCCTCGCTCAGCGTCCTCAGCTCGCTCATCTGCTCGGGGGTGGTCGGCGCCTGGTTGGCGATGTCGTACAGCGCTTCGTCGCGCAGGATGCGCGCGCGCGGCACGTCCTGGGATTGCGCCATCCGCTCGCGCCAGGCGGCGAGCTCCATCAGCACGGCGAGCGACTTGCGGTTCTTGACGCGCAGCTTCAGGCGCTGCCAGGCATCGTCGGGATGCTGCTCATACGTCTTGGGATCGGTGAGCACACCCATCTCCTCGTTGAGCCACCCGGCACGGCTCGAGGTCTCGATCGAGGACTTCAAATGCTGATAGACGTCGCGCAGGTGCGTGACATCGGCGAGCGCGTAGCTCAGCTGCTTTTCCGACAGTGGACGCCGGCTCCAGTCGGTGAAGCGGGAGGACTTGTCGAGGTCGACGCCCGTCACCTTCTTCACCAGGTTGACGTAGGAGATGCTCTCGCCGAACCCGCACACCATGGCGGCGATCTGGGTGTCGAATACCGGGTGCGGCACCGACCCCGTCTTGGCATAGACGATCTCGATGTCCTGGCGGGCGGCGTGGAACACCTTGACGATGTTCTCGTTCGCCATGAGCTTCCAGAAGGGACCGAGGTCTATCCCAGGCGCCATCGGATCGATGATCAGGGCGTTGTCCGGCGACGCGATCTGGATCAGACAGAGCTGGGGCCAGAAGGTCTGCTCGCGCATGAACTCGGTATCGACGGTGACAAAGTCGCTCGTCGAAAGGCGCTGACAGGCTGAGGAGAGGTCTTGGGCGGTGGTGGCGATGCGCATGCGGGCGCGGGTATAGCGCATGAAAATCGGTTTGTCGCGTGGCGTGGCGCCGCCGTTAACGCTCGCCAGCTGCGAGGGCTCCGCCGCGTTTGCCCCGCACTATCGGCCGATGGCTCCCCGCGCTGGAGGCGGCCTCGCGGGAAGCGATGCCCAAGTGGCCAGCGTTAATCACCGCCGGCCATTGCCGGGATGCCCATAAACCTCTCGTTTAGCGGCTTTTCAGCACCGAGACCGCGGCAGCGCGAGAGGCGGCACAATGGATCTCTATTCCCTGACGATGGAGGTTCGACATGAAGATTTCGCAGACCGTGCTCGCAGCAGCCTTGAGCGGGATGGTCGGGCTCGCGGCGGCGGCGCCTGTTGCCGAGGCGAGAGGTGGCCACTTCGGCGGTGGCCACTTTGGTGGCGGCCGCTTCGTGGGCGGCATCGACCGCGGCATCGGGTGGCGCGGGGCTGCCTGGCGCGGCCGCAGGATCTATCGCTGGGGTGCTCCGGCGGCAGCCGGCGCTTGGCTCGCCACGGGTGGTCCCTACTATTACACCGGCTGCGGTGGCCTCTACGCTAAGGCGGCGCGCACCGGCAGCTCCTACTGGTGGGCCATGCACAGGGCTTGTTACAACGGCGGGTGACTTGACCTCGCTCGATCGTGCCGGACGAGCGTCCGGCTAAGCCGGCACGATCGGCACTTTTCTTTTGCGCAGCGCCCGCATCACCTTGTCGTCGAGCTTCAGGTGGGTGCGCACGAGCTCCGGCGGGGTCAGCGCCATCCACTGGTCGAGTGATACGTCGGCATAGGTTGAGCTCTTGAAAATCTCCAGGAAGCGCAAGCGCGTGGTGCCGGTGTTCTCCACGTAGTGCCCCATGGCGAACGGTACATAGCCGACGTCGCCGGCGCGGAAGTCGAAGGTGCGCGCATTGCCCGTCGAGCCGAAGACGCCCATGCGCGCCTCGCCCTCGATGTAGTACTGCCACTCGTCGGCGTTCGGGTGCCAATGCAGCTCGCGCATGCCGCCGGGCTCCACCTCCACGAGCGCCGCCGAGATGGCGGTCGCCGCCGGGAACACGCTGGAATCGGTGATGCGCACCGTCCCGCTGCGAGTGCGAATCGGCATCTGCGCCATCATGTGGTGGCTGAAGCTTTGCGGCACCTCCGCTGCGCCCGTGGCCCGGTCGGCGGCGAGCGTTCCCGGCAATGGTGCGGGAAAGATGTAAAGCTCGCTCGGATCGGGCGTGTGGCCGAAGCAGTCTGCCGGCACGCCGAAGTTCTTGGCAAGCACATCTGCCGGCGTGTGCTTGAACCAGTCGCTGATGAGGAAGGTGTTGTCCTCGCTGAAGCTGCCGTCGTCGAAGACGAGGAGAAACTCGCAGCCGTCGGGGCCGAGACCCTGAATGGAATGGGGGATGCCCGGCGGGAAATACCACAGGTCGCCGACGCCCAGATCGTCGGCGAAGGTGCGCCCGGCGCCGTCGACGGCGGTGATGCGCGCGTGCCCGTAGAGCATGTAGGCCCACTCGGCTTCTTTGTGCCAATGCATCTCGCGCACGCCACCGGCGTTGAGGCGCATGTCGATGCCGGCCATGTTCTTGGAGACGGGAAGCTCGCGCTGGGTGACCTCGCGCGTCCAGCCGCCGCGCTCCATGCGCGTGTGCGCGTCGGCGAAGGAGAAGCGCAGGTTGGGCAGCACGCCGCGGTCGGTCGAAGGCGGCGTCAGCAGATCGGGGTTCTCGCGATCGCGCACGCTGTCGCGAGGGCCCGGGTCGGTGCCACCGCGGCGCCGGCGCTTGGGCTGCAGTGCAGACTTGGTGCCCTTGGCAGGCAGGCGCGAAAGAGGTCCGGGAAGGGTCATGGCTCGAGGCTCGCACGTGTGGCTGCGACGGCCTCACTGAGGCACGCCTCCTGGTAAGGAAGCGTAAAGGCGGGCTAGGCGGCAGGTGAGCCTCTGGGGCCGGCCTGAAGCGTTTCATAGCGGCTCGCTATAGATTTCGGAGGCGCTTGATATTTCCGCTCGCGGCCGCGTTTGCGCATAACGGGGGACAGGAAGTGACGACGCAACGGGCCGAACCACTTCTTGAATGAGCAATTGAAACGCACCCCCAAGTTAGGAGAATCGCAATGAAGACCTTTCTGTTCGCCACCTTTCTCGCCGCCGCCGCTCTGACCGGCGCCGTCTCCGCCAATGCCGACACCTTCGCGGTGCATGGCTTTCAGGGCAATCACTACGGCCGCTGATCAACAGCTGCCAGGACGCTGACGGCCCCGGGAGCCTCCCCCGCGGCCGTTTTTCCTTTCCGCTAAGTTTTTTGTCATCCCGAAATGCGCCATGCGTTGGCGGAGATTTAGTCGAAACGGACCACCGAATTTTAAGCAAAATCACTTCAAATTGCGCTGTCTTTTGAGCGCCGCGGTGGGCGCGTGAAAATCGAGCAGCCAAGGATCCTAGTCATGTCGCGTTTGCGTACCGTCATTCCGCTCTTGTTATTATCATCACTAAGTAGCCCAGCCATCGGCGAAACCGCGACCAGCTACTGTGCCGTCAATGCGATGTCGCCGAGCTGCGAGGCCGAGCGCGCGCGCGAGTTCGCGAAAGCGCGCAACGCGGAGATCAACGCATCGCTCGCCGCCGTCAATGCGCGGCGCAGCTGGCTCGTCTTGAGCCGCACCCACTGCAAGACGCCGGATTCGACCACGCCGCGCTGTGAGGCCGAGCGCGCCAACGCGCTGGCGCTGGCCCGCACCCACTGCAAGACGGCGGATTCCACGACGCCGCGCTGCAAGGCGGAGCGCCTCCACCAGCTGGCACTTGCCCGCACCCACTGCAAGGCGCTGGATTCGACCACGCCACGCTGTGAGGCCGAGCGCACGCGGGAGTTCGCGATTGCCCGTAATGCCGAGATCAATATGGCTCTGGCCGCGGCCAAGGCCGAGCGTGTCCGCTCCTTCGCTGCTGCCCGCAACGCCGAGATCAACGCTTCGCTTGCCGCCTACAAAGTCGAGCAGACTCGTGCCTTCGCCGCCGCCCGCAATGCTGAGATCAACGCCTCGATGACGACCGTGGCGGCCGTGCGCACCTTCGAAAAGGCGCGCAACGCCGAGATTACCGCCTCGCTCGCGGCCGTAAAAAGAGAGCGTGCCCGTGCCTTTGCTGCCGCTCGCAACGCCGAGATCAACCGTTCGCTCGCGGCCGCCGAAGCGCAGCGCACGTTGCGTCTCGCCCTCGCGTCCAGGCAGGATCGCATTGAGACGGGGGCCATCAGCCTTCCCGACACCATAGATCTGGGGGCGACGGCTCCGGTGGTGCGTCGTACGCGCCATGCTATGGGGCCCTGCCACGAGGCTGGCCAGTTCATGAGCCCGCTGCAGTTCTCGGACGGCAACGCTGAGATCGAGCCGTCGATGAAGCCCGAGCTCGACCGCATTGCCATGATGGCGCGGAGCTGCCCAGCGGTGCGCTTCCAGATCCACGGCTACTCCGACAATTCGGCGCCGTCGCAGGTCAACCGGCATCTTGCCCAACGCCGCGCCCAGGCCGCCATCGAGTATCTCGTCGATGCTGGCATCGACAGGAAGCGCCTCGCGGCGATCGGACGCGCGGATACGCAGCCGGTCGCTCCCAATACGAATGAGGAAAATCGGGCTCTCAACCGCCGCGTCGAGATCACAATCAGCGATCCGGCCACGTTTGCCGCGGCTCAGCGCGTGATGTGGGACTTGGCGGAGCTGCTCGATCCCACCTACGTGCCGCCGCTGGCGCGGCTGAGCCCCTGAGCTCACGCGATTCCTTGAACCGCGCGCCAGCGTGTGGCGCCGTTTGAGAGCCATCGTCGGAGCCCCCTGCCAAGGGGGCCTCGGCGATGGCACTAACGCAGGGCCACGCGCCCGGCGCCGAGGATCGCTCCGGGATTGCCGGGCGATCCCGCCTGCAGGAGCACGACGAGCCCGTCGTAGTTCTTGTACTCGTTGAGCGGGATCGTCCGTGCGATGGGTTTGCCGTTCCACTCTCCGACGGGAACGATGTCGCGCACGATGTTGGTGTAGGTGACGGTGCGCCGCGCGTTCTCGCCGCGCCCGATGGCGACGTCGCGCGCGGCAAAATATGGAAGGAGCACCAGCGTCGCACGCTGGGGCGAGGTGTCCGCTGTGGCGCCGCCGACCGAGACTTGCAGCGCGTCCGCCGCGCGCGTCACGCTCAAGGGTACCGACAGGCTCGATGCAGTGTCGGCGACGGCTGCGTTGATAGCCGCGCGCTCGGATCCCACTGCGTGCTCCTTCCCGTTAACCACCGCCTGCGGCGTATAGACCTGGCCGTCACCGCGCTCGTTCGAGTAGGCGACCTGCCGCTCGGTGAAGGCGTGCTTGGCGTACGTGTCCTTCCAGCCGAGCCGATCCCAGTAGTCGACGGGCAGCGACAAGGCGATGAGGCTCTGGTCGGTCGCAAGCTTGGCGAGCAGAGCATCAGCGGGCGGGCACGAGGAGCAGCCCTGGCTCGTGAACAGCTCTATGACGGCGCGCGGCGATTTGGCCTGCGCCGTTTCCGAAATGCCGGCGAGCGCCATGAGCGCCACGAGGGCTCGGGTTGCGGTCATCGCGCGAGCTCTTGCCATCGCCACCTCCTTAAGGCCTGAAGGCCGTTGGAGATCATTCGTCGCAGCTGCATTCCATGTTACGTCCGACGGGTATAAGCGTGCTGTGCCGTTAAGCATCCGGGCAGGGCGCCCGGCTCCGATACGCAACGATACAAATCGGGGAAGCGCCGCCACGCCCCCGCCACAAAGCGGACATGCTTCTGCGGCCTCACTTTAGGCACCGTCAATTCAGCACTTTTTGGGGGCGCAATGGGCTTCTTCCGGCGTCTGGCTTGCAGCTTCGGGCTCATCCTTCTCGGCGCCGGCGGCGCAGCACAGGCGGCCGAGGTAATGCACATGCCGTTCGATTGCCGCTTCGACGGCGCGCTGGTGCATTTGCGTCCATCTGAGGAGCGCACCTACGCTGTCATCGGCCGGCGCGAGCACCAGGTCTTTACAACCTGTTCGCCTGCCGATCCCGACCGCTGCAGCTCCTGGCTCGTGCATCGCTTCGTTTTCGACTGCAACGGCGATCGTGTCGCCTGGATCGATGCGGCCGCTGCTGCCACGCGCTATGCCGATTGGGATGCCTGGATCGAGGGGGGCAGCTTCCGCATGCGCATGGGCCCTATGTGGGGCGTGGCACGTGCGCGCCCACTCTTCGCCCGGCGGCGTTGGATGCACCGGCATGCCTTCGGTCCCGATCCGCGTGAAGCATTCGGTCCCGATGCCCGCGATGTCTATCGCGCGCGCATCGTCACCGTGCCGCCGGGCTTTGCGCCGGCGGTGGGCATTCCGCTTACCTTCAGCGGCGGAGCGCCGGACGTGGCGGAGGTGCCCGATACAACACCATCGGCAGTCGCACCATCGACCTCGGCCGTCGCTGCTTACGCGGCGGAGCCCACGCGCCCATCCATCCCTGAGCTGCCGGAGCGCGCGCCGCCCAGGGAGCAGCGGCTTGCGGTAGCCTCCCCGTCGGCGCTGGTTGCGCCGGCCCCAAAGCTGGCCACGAAGACTGCAGCTAACGTTGAGACACAACCGGCGCCGCCGAAGGTGGAAGCGGCGTCTCCAACGACGTCCCCGAGCGTAGCGGCCAACGCAGCTAGGACGGAAAAGCCGCCCGCAAATGCGACCGTCAGCAAGAGCGTGACTGCGGGGGCAAAGACCCAAGGCTTCACCATCATCAATGCACCCCACGCCGATGCGTCCGCGCCTTCCACTTCGAAGCCGCAGGTGAGCAGCCCTCCAGCCGCGCCAATCGAGACGGCGACGGTGAAGTCGGCCGAGGCAGAGAGCGTGACTTCCGCCCATTCTGACGCGCAACAAGCAGAGCCGGTGGCCAATGCCGCGCCTGCGCCTTCAGCTTCCGAGCCGGCGTCGCGACCGGGCGTCGCACTGCCGCCGCTTTCGGTGAAGACGGCGACGGCGGCAGCGACGACGCTGGCACTGGCGGGTCTTGCCGTGTTCGGCATCCGGCGCTGGCGCCGCCGGCCTTTCGAGGCTCCGCCGCCCAACCGCGACATTGCCGACATCTCGCTCGATGGTGGCCACCGAGCGCTCGAGTTCGAGCGCCCGCCCGCCGCGTCAAGCACGCCCCCGGCAGACAAGGACACTCTCGAGATTCCAGAAGTCGCAAGCGATCTGCCCGTGCCGACGACCTATGCCGAGGCCCTCGAGGTTCTCGGCGCGAGCCAAGACGCCTCGACTGGCGCAATCAAGAAGATCGTCGACGGTTTGCGCAAGAGCTGGCATCCGGACCATGCGCGCTCGGAGACCGATCGGCGCCATCGCGAGGCGCGCGTGCGTCAGATCAACGTTGCTTGGGATCTCGTCTCGCAGCGTCGGAGCGCTGCCTGAGCCATGCTTGCAAGGCGCCAGCACTGGTCAGGGGTCTTGGGGATCATCATCCCCATCGTCGAAGGAGGCTGGTCCTTCGGCCACGTGGTTCTGTCCGCGCCCTGTGCGTCCGCCCGCCACGCGGGCCGGTCGCGCCGCAGGATCGCGTGCAATGATCGGCTCGAGGTCGGCGAGGTCGATGAACTGATCGGCCTGCCGGCGCAGCTCGTCGGCGACCATCGGCGGGCTGCTCTGCAAGGTGGAGATTACGCTGACCCGCTTGCCCCTAAGCTGCAGATCGGCGACGAGGCTGCGGAAGTCTCCGTCGCCGGAGAAGAGCACGATGTGATCGAGAGAGGGGGCGAGCTGGATCGCTTGCACTGCGATCTCGATGTCCATGTTGCCCTTAACCTTGCGGCGCCCGGACGCGTCGGTGAACTCTTTGATCGGCTTGGTTACGACGGTGAACCCATTGTAGCCGAGCCAGTCAATCAGGGGCCGAATTGAGGAGTACTCTTGGTCCTCCGCGAGAGCCGTGTAGTAGAAGGCACGCACCAGTTGTGCTCGCTGCCCAAACAACATGAGCAGCCGCTTGTAGTCCACGTCGAATTCGAGAGATTTGGCCGTCGCGTAGAGACTGACTCCGTCGATGAACAGAGCAACGCGTTCGTGCGGGTAGAAGTGCATTACCGATCCTTAACGGGTGAAGCGCGCTGGTCCGAAGCTTCGCTTCGGACCAGCGTCTGCCCCACGATGATCAGTCGTCAGAGTGTTGTCTTTGGATGAACGGGCACAACTGCTTGACTGAATCGGCACATGACGTTTGGAAATGCGAGCGGCGGCGGTGAAAGTCGTTTTCTCAACGCGAGATGTGCATATCCGGGACCGGGTCGACTATTGGCGCGACGAGGCCAGCAAGGTTGCGGTGGCGCATGACTTCAACTCGCGCGTAGGACGGGCATTCGAGGGCCGCATAAGCACTGGCACGTTGGGGGCCTTGACGCTCACGATGCTGGAGCATGACGCGTCCGTGGTACGGCGCACCGATCGCCACATTAAGCACGGTGCCGAGGACGATCTGTTGCTGAGCCTGCTGCTCGACGGCAACCTGGTGCTGCATCAGGACGGCCGGGATGCGGAGGTCCGGCCAAACGATCTCTATGTTGTCGATTCGCGCCGCCCGTTTTCTCTCGAGGTCGGGCCGTCGCTGCGCCTGCTCCTAATCAAGATTCCACGCTGCGAGCTGCAAGGTCGGTTGGGCGACATCACTGCGCTGACGGCGAGGTCAGTCACGAGTAGCGAGCCGGTTGCCTCTCTGGCCTCCGGCTTTATCGCGATGCTGCCCGCGCGGATCGATACGCTCGACGCCTCTGCGGGGACCAAGTTGGCGCAGCATATGCTCGACCTGGTGGCGCTCGCTTTCGGGATGCAGCTGCAAGACGCAGGCGCTGCAATTTCCTCCTCGCGGATGACGACGCTTCTGCGCCTCAAGGCCATCATCGAGGCCCGACTCTGCGATCCTGGTCTGCGGCCCGCACATGCGGCCGGCGCGGCCGGCATCAGCGTGCGCTACGCGAACGCGCTGCTGCGGTATGAGGGGACATCGCTCGAACGCTTCATCATGCTGCGGCGCCTGCAGCATTGCCGCCGTGCGCTGGAAGACGCAGCCCAATCCTTCCGCACTGTCAGTGACATTGCCTATTCATACGGCTTCTCCGACATGTCGCACTTTACGCGCCGCTTCAAAGCACAGTTCGGATGCTCGCCGAGCGCGTGCCGGCAGCAGGCGCTTTTGGCTACCGCGGTCCTCCAACAAGACGCATAAAGGCCTCGACCTTGGCGCGGTCGTGATATTCGTCTGCGCGCTTGATGAGACCCTCCTCGATGCGCATCACCAGGCGGAAGCGCCCGGTCAACACCTCACCGCTCGCCCGGTGACGGTACATGAACTCCACCTGGAAGCGCACGATGTCGCCGGCCTGGGTGAGTGCCATGGGGCGATAGAGAATGTACTCCCAGTCGGCGCGAATGCGCCTGAGCGTCGCCGCGATGGCGCTGCGGCCGGCCGTCGGCCCGCCGAATGGCAGCACCTCCTTCGACACGTGCAGCTCGTACACGGCATCGTCGGCAACATAAGCCAAGGCGGCTTCGATATCGCCGGTCTCCCATGCCTGGTTGAATTGAGTGACGACCTCCAGCGGGCCAGGGTGCGGCAAAACTCGCTCCCATCCTTTGAGCAATGCAAATAAGAATACCTGCAAGAACGTTTGCGCTAGTACTATAGGGAAGGGACGAATGAAACGAAAAACGGCGCCTACGATCGCCGACGCGCCGTATCGACGGCGCGTCGAGAGGCCCCGCGGGTGCTCCGAGCATTAAGGGTCCGGAGCGCCGAGCACAATCTCACTGGCCGAGGCTGATGTTAATTCCAGCCCTTGCCACATTGATGTCGTGGAAATTCACGACGTCACCGGTATTGGCGTTGTAGAAGCCGGAGGGAATTGAGGCGGAGCCTCCCGTATCATAATGCAGGTACTCGCCCCGCACAGTCACCCCATAGGCAATCTTCCATTCGACACCTCCGCCATAGACGGCGGACGTTTCGGTGAGGCGCAACTTGCCGCTGAAAGGTACGTTCGGTGCATTCTCCTGAAGCTCGAAGCGGCTGAAGGCGATGCCTCCGGTGCCGTAGAGCAGGACGTCTTGAACCACGAAGCCGAGCCGGCCTCTGATCGTGGAAAGATAGCTCGAATTTGCGCTCAAGACCGCGGCGGTCGTAAGCTGCGGGTTGTTGACCACCTTGCCCGAGCCGCCAACGTTAGCGCTTGCATCTCCCTCGAGGCCCAGCATGAACCAATTGTACTGGACGTTGTAGCCGAGCTGAGCGCCCACGAGCGCCCCATCATTGGTGAGGGGAGCCAGGCTTGTGGCATTGCCCGCATTGTTGAACACGCCGCTCACGTCCTGCCAGGCATAACCGCCGTGCAGACCGAAGTAGAGACCTTGGAAGGGCTTGAGTTCGTCGGCTTGGGCCGGTGCGATCGCGACGACGGCAGCGGCAAGAAGCGAGAGAGCAAATGCTGACTGTTTCAAGACACGTACCCCTACTTTGGAATTCCTCCTGCCCTCGAAGTGGGCTACGCGACTGCCGCACGGCTACCACGGTGGCTGCGGCGGCAACAATCGGCGGGCGGCGGGTTGTGCACACGAGGCGTGTGCTTGTCCACACATGCGTCACAAAACACTATGTTTGGCTGGCCGGTAGCGTGTCTGCTGGCCGGATCGGCCGCTGGCCGAACGTCGACGACAGGACGCGGGATCGGGGCAATCTGACCGCATGAATGCTGAGCGAACGGTGCCGACGCTGGACCCTGAGCATGCGCTGAGGCCGTCCTTGCTGGCGCCTGCGTCGCAGCGTCAGCCGGTCTTCTGGCTGGCGCTGGTCGCCGCCGCTGCCGTTCACGTCGCCCTCGTCGTCGGCATCTCCCGCTCGCAGCCCCACTACCTGGGCGATCCCAACGGCAGCACCAAGGCCATCGACGTGGAGCTCGTCGACGAGCGCGAGCTGCGTGCCATGAGCCAACCTTCGGCCCCGCCTGCTGCGCCGTCCGCAACGCCCGCCCCCGCCGCGCAGGCGACTGCGCCTGTCGCCAAGCCGCCGCCTCCGAAAGCGGAGACCAAGCCCGAGCAGGAGCCGTCTCCTGCGAAGGCGGAGACCAAGCCCGAGCCGCCCACCCCCCAGAAATCGGCCGCTCTCCCCGCGCTCGATGTGGAGGCGCCGCAAGCGCCGCTCGCTGCTTTGCCGAAGCCGTCGCCGCCCAAAGAGGCCCCAAAGAGCGATAGCAAAGCGAAGACGGAAAGCGCGACCAAGCCCCCTCAGAAGAAGGTCCTAAAGCCGCCGGCCAAGCTCGACCTGTCGGTGCCTTACGACATGGCCATGCGGGAGGCTGCGCGCGGGGGTGGTGGATCCTCGGCGACACGGCCGCCAGGCATCACGCGATCGGGCGAGAACGACCGCTTCGGGCACGACGTCATCCGAGCCCTGAAGAGGACCATGCCGCGCTCGGACGGCGTCACCGGCAAGGTCACGGTCCGGATCTTCTTGAACCCGCGCGGCAACATCGCGAAGCTGCAGCTTCTGCAAGGCTCAGGCGATCATCTGCTGGACGACAACGTGATGTTCTCGGTCTACCAGGCGAGCTTTCCGTTTCCACCCAAGGGTGCGACGGTGGCCGACCGGACCTTTCAGGTGACCTATATCTATCGGTGACCTCGCCGAGAACGGCGCTGCCTCAGCGGTCGGAGGCCTTCAAGGCCGCCATCAGAGCGGCCCTCGCAGGCTTCTGCGAATTGCGCGCGATCTCGGACAAGTGCTGTTCGGCAGAAGCAATCACATAGCCCTGCTCTGTGAGGGCGCTCGCGAGCGCATCGGGCGCCACGCCGAGGACTGGCGCGATGTCGGATAGCTTCGCCTCGCTGAGCGCCTGCACGAGGCGCGGCATCGGGTCGCTATGTCCGCTCAGGCTCGCAGGCACGATGAAGGCGGCGGCCGCGACCAGCGCCAGCGCCAACGGGGCGAAGATCGTGCGCCGGCGAATGTAGGTCATGAGCGCTGCCCAGTTCTTGAAGACGTGCAGGCTGACCGCGAGCACCAGCATCACGGCCAGCCATTCGTGCATTTCGCCCACGACGTCACGCCCGACGTGGAAGAACATCGCGACGCCTGAGGCAGCAACGACGAGGAACAGCGCCGCCGTGATTGCGGTCGTATACTTCTTGACGAACCCGGACATTGGTCTCGACCCCTTACGTTAGGATGCGCGAGGCGCCCCTCACACTTGCCTACAACGACGAGGCGCTCCTCTATCCGTCGCCTGCAGACGGCCTCGCCGTCAGGCTGGTGCCGATGCAGCCCGACTGTGCCGCAGGAGATAGCGCCCGGCCCGATCCGAGGCTCAGGGTATCGCGAGCCTTCATATGCTCGGCACCCTGCGCCGCTCGACGGGAGAGACACATGCACGCGCTCAGCGACGACGATCTGAGCTTCCTATTCATGGTGCTGGGGAGCGTGCCGTTCGTTCTTTGGATGGCCGCTAAGCGGTACCGTGCGGACGTGCCGCCTGTCTTCCCGCACCCGGCCACGATGCGCCTCATAATGTTCGGCTACGCGGCCCTAGCCGTCTTTTCCGCCGAGGAGCTGCTTGCGCATTTCGGCTACGTTTCGGCCTTTGCCGAGCAAAGGCTCAATGCGATCGTCGTCCCTATCGTCATTTTCGGATCGATTGCGGTGCTTGCGGGCTGGGTCTCCCGAGCTGGGGCCCTCGGAAAAGAGTTTGTTGGCTTTCTGACCAAGCTCTATGAGCCCGATAAGACCGACGAGGATGGCGGCGAGCCGCGTTCGTAACCGGCGGCGACCCGCAGGCGCGCGGCGATTGCGCTCATGCCCGTGCCGGGCCCAGCCTTGACAACCCGATGACCCCATGCGCTTTTCCCGCGACTTGAGGGCGATATTCGACGGTTGGGCGAGACGGCACGATGGCAGAGGCGAAGGCAAGGAAGCAGGCGAAGAAGAAGGCACCGGCAGATGGCGCACCGGCGGGCGCGGCAACCGGGCACCGCTACCGCACGCACACGTGCGGGGTGCTACGCGCAGGCGACATCGGCAAGGATGCGCGGATCTCCGGCTGGGTGCACCGCGTGCGCGACCACGGCGGGCTCCTCTTCATCGACCTGCGCGATCATTACGGCGTGACGCAAGTCGTCGCCGATCCCGACAGCCCCGCCTTCAAGGTCGCCGAGACCGTTCGCTCCGAATGGGTGATCCGCGTCGACGGCAAGGTGCGCGCGCGGCCCGAGGGCACCGTCAACGCCGAGCTGCCGACGGGTGAGGTGGAGCTGTTCGCCACCGAGATCGAGGTGTTGTCGGCGGCGAAGGAATTGCCGGTTCCGGTGTTCGGCGAGCCCGACTATCCGGAGGACCTGCGCCTGCAGTACCGCTTCCTTGATCTGCGGCGCGAAAGCCTCCATCGCAACATCATGCTGCGTAACGAGATCATCGGCTCGATCCGCCGGCGCATGCGCGATGCCGGCTTCTTCGAGTTCCAGACGCCGATCCTTACCGCGTCCTCGCCGGAAGGCGCGCGCGACTTCCTCGTTCCGTCCCGCATGCATCCCGGCAAGTTCTACGCGCTGCCGCAGGCGCCGCAGCAGTTCAAGCAGCTGATCATGATCGCGGGCTTCGACCGCTACTTTCAGATCGCGCCATGCTTCCGCGACGAGGACGCGCGCGCCGACCGTAGCCCGGGCGAGTTCTACCAGCTCGACGTGGAGATGAGCTTCGTCGAGCAGGACGACGTGTTCGCGGCGATTGAGCCGGTCATGCGCGGCGTCTTCGAGGAGTTTGGGCGCGGCAAGCCGGTCAACGATCCCTTCCCGCGCATCGCCTACGACGATGCGATCGCCAAGTACGGCACCGACAAGCCCGACCTGCGCAACCCCATCGAGATGCAGGATGTGACCGAGCACTTGCGCGGCTCGGGCTTCAAGGTCTTCGCCGGCATGATCGACAAGGACCCGAAGGTGCGCGTGTGGGCGATCCCCGCGCCCGGCGGAGGCAGCCGCGCGTTCTGCGACCGCATGAACTCGTGGGCGCAGGGCGAGGGCCAGCCGGGGCTTGCTTACATCTTCTGGCGTGAGGGAGAGGAAGGCGGCGCCGGCCCTGTGGCTAAGAATATCGGGCCTGAGCGCGCGAGTGCCATCAAGGAGCAGCTCGGCCTCAAGGAAGGCGACGCAGTGTTCTTTGCCGCCGGCAACCCTGCGAAGTTCTACAAGTTCGCCGGCGAGGCGCGCACCAGGATCGGGCATGAGCTGAAGCTGATCGACGAGAGCCACTTTGAGTTCTGCTGGATCGTCGACTTCCCCATGTTCGAGTGGAACGAGGAGGAGAAGAAGATCGACTTCTCCCACAACCCGTTCTCCATGCCGCAAGGCGGGCTCGCCGCGCTCGAAGCCGCCAAGACCGACGAGGAGCTGCTCGCACTCAAGGCCTGGCAGTACGACATCGTCTGCAATGGCGTGGAGCTGTCGTCGGGCGCGATCCGGAACCACCTGCCCGAGGTCATGGTCAAAGCCTTCGGAATTGCGGGCTATGGGCCTGAGGTGCTGGAAGCCAAGTTCGGCGGCATGCTCAAGGCACTGACCTACGGCGCGCCTCCGCATGGTGGCATCGCCCCCGGCATCGATCGCATCGTCATGCTGCTGGCCGGCGCCACCAACCTGCGCGACGTCATTATGTTCCCCATGAACCAGCAGGCGCAGGATCTGCTGATGGGCGCACCGTCCGAGGTCTCGCCGCAGCAGCTGCGCGAACTGCACATCCGCGTCGTCGCCCCGCCGGAGAAGAAGGCGTGATAGCGGACCGCAGCAGCCGAGTGAGGGGTTAAGATCTGCGGGGTGTCGGGACGGGCATGGACTGGAGCAAGGTCTACTCTTACTGCGAGCGCGGGGGCGACCCCAGCTTCTGGGCCGAGCCGCTCAATGCGATCTCCAACGGCGCCTTCATTCTCGCCGGTCTCATTGCGGCCTGGCAGCTCGCGCGCGCTAAGCGCTCCGACCGAGCGCTCTTTGAATGGCTGCTGGTGGCGCTCGTGCTCGCGATCGGGGTGGGCAGCTTTCTCTTCCATACCTTTGCCACCGTCTGGTCGATCCCGTTCGACACGGTCCCGATCTCGCTCTTCATGCTGGGCTACCTCGGCTATGCGCTGCGCCGCTTCGCCCGCCTGCCGTGGGTCGGCGTCGTGCTCGCGCTCGCGCTGTTCTATGTGACCATCCGCTACGCGCAGAGCATCACCTGCGCCAACGAGCTACTGCCGGCGACGCGGGCCGCCGGCAAGCGCTGCTTTAATGGCACGCTCGGTTACACGCCCGCGTTCGCAGCGCTTCTCATCGTCGGCGCCGTCCTCGCTTGGCAGAGGCATCCGGCTGCCCGCTATCTGCTGATCGCCGCGGGCGTGTTTCTCGCGGCGATGACGTTCCGCACCATCGATTTCGAGGTCTGCACCTGGGCGGTGCGCGGCCCGCGCGGCATCGGCACGCACTTCCTCTGGCACGTTCTCAACGCCGTTGTGCTCTACATTCTGCTGCTGGCCGCGATTCGCTATGGTGGGTCCGCCCGCTCCGGCGGGCAACGCGGCAAATAACAGAAACCGGATGGAACTCTAATGAGCTTTCCCGACCCCGACCTCGCGCGGCGCATCAAAGCCATCTCGTGTGTATTCGAAGTCGGCAGCCCCGAGCCGGATTACGGCTACGTCGAAGACCTGGACGACGGGCGCGGCTTCACGGTCACGCAATACGGGTTCTGCACATACAATGCCGAGGTGGCGCAGGTCATCGAACGCATCGTCAGTCACGAGCCTGACACCCCGCTCAAGAGCTTCATTCCGAAGCTGCCGCCGCAGGATTGGGATGGGCATAATCTCGGGGACTTCGCGACCGTGTGGCGCCGGGAAGCCAAAACGTCCAAGGCGCTCGCTGAGGCGTGCGATGAGGTCGCCGACGCGCTCTACCTGGCGCCCGCCGTTTCCGCAGCGGCATCCGTCGGAATCAGCTCGCCGGTCGGAATCGCAATCTTCTACGATACGCTCGTGCAGCACGGCGACGGCGATGATCCAGACTCGCTTAACGCGATCGTAAAGGCCACCCCGCGTGCGCCGGAGGCCGAATACCTGCGCGCCTTCCTGGATGCCCGCAAGCGGGTGCTCATGCACGCTTCCGACAAGGAGACGCGGGACGCCTGGCGCGAGTTGGCCCCGCGCGTGGACGCCCTGCGGGCGTTGCTTGAGCGCAACCCTAACCTCGCCGCGCCACTCAAGGTCGGAGACGGCGAAGGGGAGACTTTTGCGATCGCCTGACAATCGCAGCGAATGACCGTCTCGCCGGGTGCAAGATCCCTGGCAGCGCTTCGTTAAGGCTTGAGTAGCGCGCTCCCGCTCGCCGCTTTCGCTTCGGTGGCAATCACTGTAGCAAGGTGGCTGATCCCGGCGCAGTGCGGACGTGGTGGAACTGGTAGACACACAGGACTTAAAATCCTGAGGGCGAAAGCTCGTGTGGGTTCGACTCCCACCGTCCGCACCAGCCGCAGGCGGCACTTGGGGACCGGCTCTCGCGTCCCCTGAAACGCGTCTTCGCGTCAGGGTTGTAGCAAGTTAGTCACACCTAATTTTTTGCCGGTCGTTTACCATAACGGCGAGGCCGGTCTATGCTTAATAGAGCATAAGGGGCCCGGCTTCTGCCGTGGGTCGGCGATGGCTGACGCCGGTATGGGTTATTTAATTGAGTTTGTTGCGTTGGGCGTAACGGGGTTGGGGTTGATGCGGTTTCGCGTCTTGGCATTGGTATGCGCGTCCCTTGCGGCATTTCCCGCATGCGCATCTGCCGCGATGGTCTCGCCGAAGTCAGGCGAGGTACGCGTCGGCACCGGCCACGGATTTCAACTGATCGTTGCGCCGACCGAGGTTGCTGCGGGTGCCCAAGTCATGGTCAGCCCCAGCGGCGGCGCTTTGATCTCCTACTCTCATACTTGCGTAGTGCGCGCGCCCGCCGCCGCCATCACCATCATCGAGAGCCGGCCGCCGTGCGCAAGCATGCCCGAGCCCTCGCACTTTGGATTTGCTCGAAGCAACGAAGAAGGAATTGGAATCGTAGACGATGCGTTCGGCTTCACGCCGAAGGTGGACGCGCCTGAAGATCCCGAGAAGACGGAAGCTCCTCAGCCCGTTTCCATTAAGAAGAAATGGCCAGAGCCGCCCGTCCACGAGGAGCATTCGCAAGATCAAAGCGGCCTGTTGATTATTGGCGGCGTTGTGGTGGGTGCAGGTGTCCTTGCGGCGGTGATCCTCGCCAACCAAGGCCATGATGGGCCAGCCAGCCCCTGAGGGTCAAACGTTGCCACATCGGTGTGCTGGAAGCGGGATGCTTGGCGTGATTGCCGCATCTGGGAGCTGCTCATGGCCAGTGACAGGCATCTGGCTAGGCTGAGAGACGGTGCTGCGGCGTGGAACCGATGGCGCCGCGAGGAGCCGCTCGTCCGCCCCGATCTGCAGGGCCTGTCGCTATCGCTGGCACAAAAGCAATGGGGCGAAACGAGCGGCGGACCCATCAACCTCTCCCAAAGCATGCTGCGCGAGGCGGATCTGCGCTACGCGACGCTGATCGACGCCGATCTCGCCGGCGCCAGTTTGATTGGCGCTGATCTTTCCGGCGCACGGTTGCGCAACGCGGATTTGCGCAATGCCAATCTTTCGAACGTTCGCTTCGACGGTGCGGATCTGGCGAATGCGCAATTTGCCGGCGCGAACTTGAGCGGCGCGGACCTGAGCGGTGCGCGCAACTTGAGCTTCTCTCAGATCGAGGCGGCGGAGGGCGACGCCAAGACATTGTTGCCGCAGCCGCTCGTCACACCTTCGGTGTGGCGCAACGGAGCCGTGGTCGACACGCGGATTGCCGTCTCCGCCGAGACGCTCCGGGCAACGGCGGAAGCCTACTATCCTTCGGTCCTGCGCTCCTACAGGCAGCCGAATGGAGATCCCTTCGGCGATCGTTTTGGGCGGGCCCTGCATGGGCAGGCGCGGCCAAGGCTCGACGCCGTCGCCGAACATGTGCAGGCCCCCGCGATCGAGTTGCCGCGGCGTGACACCACAATCGACCGGGTCAAGGCCGCATTTGAGGGGCTGCCGCGCCCTCGGTTCAGTGCCATCACGGATCGCGCCATGCGGGCGATCAAGAGTTTTCCGCGGCCCCAACCTGCCGACGCCGCGCGTCGCGTCGGGCTCGCCCTCAGCGGCCTGCCGCATCCCAGGGTGATTGCGGCCACCGCCGTTGTCGGGCTTGTCGTCGTGTTCGGATTTGGCGGTCTGCTGGCATTGAGAAGCCTGCAAAACCAGAGCGTGGACGCCACACCACCGCAATCGCCGTCGTCTGCGGTCGTGGCGGATACGCGCGCCGCACCGGAGAAAGAATTCTGAGCTGGCTGTCCCTCGGCCGACTCTCGCCCGGGCCCCGAAGCCAGCGTTGCGGGAGAAAGCGGAGCCTCCCCAGCGGCTGACGGTCACGGAGGAGTCCGAAGCGACGACAGGCGTGCAGGACGTTCGCAAAGCGGCTGACGCCGTAACTGTGGCGCGTCTTCCACCGCGCGTACTCGAGACCGAGTTTGTCCCCGCTGCCCCGGCAGTTCCCGAGGACGGCGCCCCTCCCGTCGACGCAATAGGCGCGATCGAGGTGCCCCGGTCCGGCCCCGCATCGGATGCTTTGGTGCGGCTGGCATTCTCCAAGCGCTCCGAAGGCGCGGCGGCAGCGCAGGACGAGGCCACCGATGCGCCGATTGCCGGCAGCGCGGTAGGTGCGCCCGTCGAATCCTATGTCGGTAATCCGGTCATGACGCATTCCATCGAAGACACGATGGAGCGCACCGATCTGCCCACGCCCACCAAGCTTGCCAAGGCGTCCGAGACGACGGCGACACCCGATGTCCCCCTGCACGCGCCCACATCCGTGGTCGGCTATCTGAGCATGCCGAACAAGTCCTCAGATTGGATCAAGGTCTTCATCAAGAACTTTTATCTGTCGGGCGACGCGCTCGAGGAGTCCGACTTGCGTCGCATCTACTCCCACAAGGTCGAGTATTTCGGAAAGCCCCAGACGAGCATCGACGAGGTCGCGCGCGAGAAGGCCCTCTACTACCGCGAATGGCCCGATCGGCATTACGAGCTCGTGCCCGACTCAATCGCTATCAAGTGGAAATCGGCCCATATCGCCGACGTGAGCTTCACCTATCTCTACAAGGTCTCTGCCCCGGACAAGGGGACCGGCAAAGGCCGCGGCCGCGCCCACCTGACGCTGGATCTGCGGGGGCACACCGGGCTCATCATTCGCGAGGACGGCGAGGTCATCGCCCACAATTGACATCGGGGCTGCGTTACGGGTTGGTATCACAACTCGAGGCCGGCATGCGCGTCAGCGCGCCTCACGTTTGGAAAAATTGCGAATTCAGCATGACGAACGCCCCTTCAACTGTGGACGAGGCGGTTGCTGCGCTACCCAAATGGGGTGTTCAATCTAGCCTGAGCTTAGGGTGATTCGTGCATACCCCGCCGCATTGGGGCCTACATTCCGATCGCGACGTGCCTGCTACATTCGGCACGGTGGTGCAGACATGTTGTGAGCGCAGCCCAAAACAGCATGACCAGATCTGCGAGATGACTGAGATCATCCTTTCTCAATGGGTGATTGCATTGGCCCTCGGCGCGCTGTGCCTCGGCCTGCTGTTTTTTTGTCTCGTTCCGGCGATCCTCATTATCAGGCGCATGCGCCGCTTGAACGGTGCCGTGAGCTCCATGCGCGCCGAGTTGGCGCAGTTGAAGGACGTCCTGGAGCGTCTCACCGACAAGCAGATCGAGGCGTCCGGCCGCCATCAGGAGCAACTCGGCCATCAACTGACGGGCTCGCTGCGCGAGCCGCTCGAGAGCGTGGTGAAGAGCCTCGAGAGCTACGGCAGGAACCAGAACGAGCATGTTGCCCACGGGCTGCAAATGCAGATGACGGCCTTCGCCGACAGGCTCGACCAGCTTCTCGGCGGCCAGGTGGCGCAAGCCAAGGAGCTGCAGGTCAAGACCCTCAAGTCGCTCGAGACGACCATCGCCGCCTTCCAGGATATGGCCAAGAGCATCAGCGCGACCACCGAGGGCGCGACCCATTCGATGATCAAAGAGCTGCGGGCGGGCATCAGCCGCTCGCTGGCCGATACGGACGCAAACGTATCCGGACTGATTGGCAAGCTCAGCACCCAGGTGACAAGCGCGGTGGCGGCACTGGAGCAGCAGTCGACCGCAACCGGCCGGCTGGCGATCGAGCAGCAAAAGCTGATCGCCGAAGAAGCAGAGCGCTCGATGGAGATGCTGTCGACCGAGGTGCGCGCGCAGACGCAGGCAATCGAGCAGGCATCGCTGAGCATGCGCTCTGTCGGCACCGACGTGGGCCACGCCGTGGATCGCATCATCGAGGGCATGACGGGCCTCATCTCCGGCGCAGCCAAGGAGATCATGCGCTCGGGCGAGGGTTTCGCCGAGATCTTCGAGAAATCCTCGGTGCTCAGTCGCGACCTGACCGAGACAGCTGCCGCGCTCGCCGCCTCGTCGAAGGACATCACTGTCGTCGTCAACGACTATCGCAAGGCGCGCGAGACGCTGCAAAGCATGGTCGACGTCATACGTTCGACCGCCGAGAGCGCCCGCAACGACGCCTCGGTCACCTCCGATGTCGTGGCTCGCATCGAGGCCGCTGCACATAAGCTCGTCGCCGCACAGGGCCAGGCCGACGAGTATCTCTCCAAGCTCAACGGCCTTCTCTCCGACGTGCACACCGCCTTCAGCGCCCAAATGCTGGAGGCCGTCCGCGACTTCCAGGAGCATTTGAGCAACGCCTCGCCCGAGCAGCTCATGTCGGAGGAATCGCGCCGCCGCCATTCGGAGTTCGATCGCATGATCTCCGATTGGGTCCAGGCCTCGCCGCGCTTGAAGCAGCCCAAGCCGCCGCCGGTGCCGCGCGAGGAGCAGCGCACGATGCGCGCGCCCGCCCCGGCCGGCAACGGACGGAAATAGCTGATTTCGGCTTGAGCCCGACCGAAGCGCTCAGGGCATCTGCCAGATGGGTGCGGCGTTGGGGATGAGTGCGGCGATGCCGATCGCCACGCCGTAGGGGCAGCGGCCGGATTGGGCGAGCTCCAGCAACCGCCGCACAAGCCAATTGCCGGAAGCCAGAGGCCGGAGCTGGTCGGAGTAGCGGTTGACCGTGAAGAGCGCGCCCGCCAAGACCGCGCCGAGCACCGCCATCGGGAGCACGAACGACTGTGCCGCCCGAGGGCCCATCCACAGGATGACTGCCGTCAAAAGCTTGACGTCGCCGCCGCCGATCCAGCCCGCAACGAAGAAGGCCACCCCGAGGCAGAAGATGCCTGCGGCAATGAAAAGGTGCGGCCAGACGTGACTTACATCGAGATTCAGGATCGCGAAGAGGGCAAATCCGGCGACGAGGACGACCGGGATCCAGTTGGGAATGGTGAGCTTGGTGAAATCAGAGATGATGGCGTAGCAGATGCAGAAGACGTAGACGGCCTGAAAGAGCATCTGAACCAAGGCGTGCATATCGCTCATGCGCGCCGGCGCCTGAGATCAAGCGGACAGGACAAACGACGTCGCTTGGGCTCATGTCGCGCCATGATCGATCCTACTGCGCCACCCGCAGCTTGTTGAGCCCGAGCGCGATGCTCTCGAAGGCATCCTGCAAGTCGGATCCGCTTGGCGAGTTGAAGGAGCATTTCTCACCCGGGCAGTCCGCCGGCGGCGTGGCGCAGTTATGCATCAATGTGCGTGCACTCGCGTCGTCGACCTGAAAAGTGATCGTATAGATGTAGATGTCCTGGTCGTCGGTGATGTCGTCCTTGTTGGCCTTGATGGCGTTGCACAGTGCCGTGGTCTTGTCATCAAGCGTCCGTCGGGATTGCGAGCCATCCGTCTTGCCGAGGTGCCCTTCCGCCGCATAGCCGTAGGCCGAATAAAAAGACTTGTTATGGTTTTGGCTGCTTTCATACTCGACCTGATTGCGCCCGTCGGTCAGCAGGATGATCGCCTTGGCGACGCGCTGATCGGTATAGGGGGCGCCCTCCGTGTAGGGCTCGGTGGGCGAGATGACGCGCCAGCCCCAGCCGAGCCCCGCTGGAATGACGGTCGAGCCCTCCGCCTGCATGCCCTGGATGGCAGTCGTGATCGTGCTCTTCACGTTGGTCAATGGCTGAATGGGCTGCGGCACACAGTTGAAGTTCGGGCCCAGGCCCGCGTGGTTGGATGACTTCCCGATGTAGTGGGAGTAGTCGCGCTGGTCGCGTATCCTATCCGACGTTGAGCAATGGTTATTTTTGCTATCGACGCAGCCATAGAGAATATAAGTGTTGGGGTAGCTACCGCTGTCGGGCTCGTCGGGGGCGAAGTAGGGCACCCACCGCGTATCGGTGCTCGTTGGTGGATCGTCGGTCAGATCGAGATCCTCTCCGCTGTGCGAGATGCGCGCACGCACGCAGCCGCCCCAGCTCGTATTGTGCATTTTTCCGAACAGATCGAGCAGCGTCATGTTGGACGGCAGATCGATGTCCTCGGTCTGCAGAAACGAGTTGCCGACCTCGTCGAGCCAGCCCTTGCCGATCTTGTCGGTGCCGATGTTGACGGCGGCGGAGAACGGCACGAGCCCGATCTTGACGTGCTCGGAGGTTGGGCTGTCGCCGAACAGAACCGTGACCAGCTTGTTCGCCGCTACCTTAAGATCGTCCATTTTCGAGTTGCAGCTCTCAGGATCGTCCACACGTTCGTCGCAGGCGCGGCCGTTCGCCTTGGTGCCCAAGGCCATCGATCCGGTGTTATCGAGCGCCATCACCACCTCGAGGTCGCGCTGCTGGCGTAGCACCTGCGAGTGCACGGTGACGTCGAGCGTGTCGAATCCGGCGATCCTCATAAATGTCGTGGGAACGCGCGCCGTCACCGTCACGTCGACCTGCGACGCGGTGGGCACCACATTGAAATCGATGAGGTCGCCGAAGTCCGTCTCCGGGTAGTGGGCGCGGATGAAGGCTTGGCCCTTGGCGGTGGCCTGTTCGTTCGTGAGGCCTGGCTCGGAGCCGACGGCGAGTGCCGCGGCATCGGCGGCGCTGATCAGCTTCTGTTTGACAACGAGCGCGTTGCCGAAATCGATGCCGACCCCGGTGATGAGCAACAGGCTCAGGAGGGCGACTGTAAACAGCGGCAACACGGCGCCGCGCTCGTCGCGACGCAGGCGCCCGCCGACCGACAACAGAACGCGGTACATGACGCTCCCCCGTTCCCACGCGCGCCGCTACGCTTCCGTGGTCCCTCTCCCCAAAACAGACCTCGAACTCAAATCCCCGGGTTGCGGCGCCAAGATCGGTCTCTGTTTCCGATCAGTGAAGCGCATCCCTTTTGTCAGGGTAAAGACACCCCATTATGCCGCTTTTGCCGGCTGAGTGACAAGGAATGCCCAGGATCTTTGTAAGTGTGGCTTTGTCGCCAGACTTTGCGCTTCTCTTCAAGCAGGCTTATGAAGGGACGGGGGCGAGACGGGGTATGGCGCATCGAGGGGACACCCGCGCATGATGTCTCGGTTGGTTTCGCGTCACCGCCGGCGGGCCGGTGTGTTGCGCCTTCGCGGGCTTCCTGCGCGCCTGCGCGCCGATCAATCCGGCGCCACGATGGTCGAG
Organism: uncultured Alphaproteobacteria bacterium; assembly: GCA_963782555.1. Classification (GTDB taxonomy): domain Bacteria; phylum Pseudomonadota; class Alphaproteobacteria; order Rhizobiales; family Hyphomicrobiaceae; genus Hyphomicrobium_A. Next base: position 258,380 of record CAWAKB010000001.1, read on the forward strand.
TTCGCGCTCGTTGCGCTGCCCTTCTTTCTGCTGCTCTTCGCAATCTTCGAGATCGGCCTCGTCTATTGGGCCAACAAGGAGCTCGAGAACGCCATCAATGACGCCGCCCGTCTGGTGCGGACCGGGCAGGCCCAGGCCGCCAGCATGACGCAAGCCGATCTGAAGGAGGAAGCCTGCAGGCGGGTGGCCATCCTGATGGATTGCGATACGCGGCTGCGGATCGATGTGCGCAGCGCGGCCAATTTCGGCGATATCACGCCGCCCGATCCCATGAACGGGACCGGCAGCCTCAAGGCCGACGGTGACTTCGACTACTCGCCGGGCGGGGCCGACCAGGCGGTTTTGGTCTCGGCTTTCTTCGATTGGCCGGCGCTGTTCCAGAATTCGTACGTTCTGCGCGCCGCCGTGCCGCTGCGCAACGAGCCGTTCTAGCCGGGGGGACGCAATGAGCCGTATGGCACGGTGGGGTTTCATGGAGCGAGCATTCGCGATGCGCCGCGGCCCCCACGCCGTAGTTAGGGGCGGGGTGACCCGCCGCTTGGGCCGCGATCAGCGTGGTGCCGCGCTGGTGGAGGCGGCTCTTGTCTTCCCCCTCATGATCAGCCTTTTTCTTGGCATTTCGGAGTTTGGCGAGGCCTTGACCGTGCAGCGGCGGGTCGAAGCCACGGCCGGCACCAGTGCCGACTTGGTGGCGCGGCTGCGCACGGTCTCAACCGCCGACCTCGCTCAGATCAAGCCCATGCTCGATGCAATGATACAGCCATTTCCGACGGAAACGTTTGGGATCGTGCTCTCGAGCGTTGTCGCCGACGCCGACAACAACACGACTGTGGCCTGGAGCTATGCGGATGGTGCCGGCCTTGCGCAGCGCGCGTTGGGGGCGTCTGTCACGCTGCCCGCCGGCCTGACGGACCCGGGTAAGAGCGTCATCCTCGCCGAAGTGCACTACACGTTCCGCTCGACGCTGGCGACGCTCATCGTCGGCGATGTACCGATGTCGGCGGAGGCCTATGTGCGCCCGCGGCTCACAAGCCAAATCGAAAAGACCGATTAGCCGCCTGCGCTGACTGCCGGTTTTCGGTTCGTGCAATCGGCCGGATTGGCAAAAGAAATCGGCGGTGAAATTGGCCGATTCGCTTGATGAAATTAGCAAAGATTGTGACAGATCTGTTTTTCGCGCGAGCGTGCTAATCGCGCCACATAGCCGTTGAAGGTGAAATCCCGCCTCCACTTCGGGTCGTTCGGTGGCGCTCATGTGGACCGATTTACTATGTTGAAAACAATTGAGAAAAATCGGTCAACGGCCGTCGCATTCGGTGGCCGTCACCGATGCTCGCGCAAGCAAGCGCACGGTGGTGGGCTCGGTTGGAAACGTGCAACACCCGCGGATCAACACGCTGCGGTCGCGTGGACGGCTTAGTCCCATTCTGGTACATGGCGAAATGACCTGTACTGTGTAACAGCAGGTTAACGGCGGGTCCGGGGGGATCTGCCGGGAGTTGCGTAAGCGTACAAGGGGAGCTGGGTCATGCGTATCGTTGAGCATACGAAAGACATTGCCATCAAGCTTTGGAAGGACGAGAGCGGCGCCTCGCTGCTGGAGTATTCTATTCTTCTCGGCCTCATTACGGCTGCCGCCGTCGCATCGATTACTACTGTCGGCGGTCAGATCAAAACGATCTGGAGCGATATGATCACGACACTTACTCCGGTTGCTCCTCCTACCTAGGGCAGCAATAGCGAACGCCTGCAGATTGACACCTGCAACTTGGGCCCTTTGGGCCTGAGAAGGGTCCCCTGCGTGCCAAGGTCGTAGTATGCGTACAGGAACGATGACGCTGGTGTTGGGAGCGGCGGCCTGTGCCGCCGCTGCCGCCCTCTTGACCAAAACATGGTTGGTGGCCAACACGGCGCGGCCAACCGTGCAGGTCGTTGAGCATCGCACCACCGAGAAGCCGGACCTGCGCACGGTCGTCGTGGCGGCGCGCCCGCTGCCGTTCGGCACCAAGCTGTCGGCGGCAGCCCTGCAAGAGCGGCCATGGCCGGCCAATTCGGTTCCATCCGGGACGTTCAAGAGCACGGCCGAGCTAATTGGCCCAAATGGCGAGCGCGTGGTTCTCTCCGCCATTGCCAAGGGTGAGCCGATCTTCGCCTCGAAAATCACCGGGCCTGGTCAGCAAGCCTCGCTCTCGGTCATGATCGACCAGGGTAAGAAGGCCGTCACCATTCGCGTCGACGACGTGCTTGGCGTTGCCGGCTTCGTGCAGCCGGACGATCGGGTCGACATTCTGCTGACGCGCACGACGCGCGGTGCGAACGAGAACCAAGAAGGCTCCGCTTATACCGACGTGCTCCTGCAGGACATCCGCGTCCTCGCCATCGATCAACTCGCCGATCGCAACACGCAAGCAAAGCCCGCCAAGGCGGTGACCGTCGAGGTCGATACAGCGGACGCTCAGAAGCTCGTGCTGGCGGCGTCCATCGGCCAGCTCTCGTTGGCCCTGCGCCGCGCCGGCGCGAGCCAAGTGGGCGCGGCGCGGCGCATCGGCATCGAGGATCTTTTGAAGTCGAAGGACGCGGCCGCCGGCGACAAGCCGGTGGTGACGGTGACGCGCGCGACCAAGCGCACTCAGTACCAGGTTCAGACGGGAACGGTCGACGCCTCCTTCGCTGAGGACGAGAGCGAGCCCGCGAACGATCAAACCGCAGGCGCGGCTCCGGGGGCGAGCAGCGGCACGAGCACCGGCACGCACCGCGACGCGCTGCCGTTCGGTTTGCCTTTCGGCACGGCGCGGGCGGACATCAAACCGCCGGGCATCGTGTCGCCGGTCCCGCAGGCTCCGCGATGAAGAACAAGCGGTCTGTTGTGAATGAGCGGATCGGAATTGAAGAACGCTGGGGTGGAAGTAACAATTGGGTTGGCAACGTGTTTGTAGGTCTGGATAGGGTTCTTGAGCTCTTTGATCGTGCGCCGGCATGGCTCGCGCCAACACGGACTTTGGCGAAGGCCGTCCTCGCCCTCGCGGCTCTGCTCGTGGTCATGCCCCTTGGCCCCGGCACCGGACCGGCTGCCGCCAGCGCTCTGCGGCAGGTCCACACGGACGGCGGCATGATCGACCTGCAGGTCACCGTCAACAAGGCGGAGACGCTGTCGGCGGATCAGGATTTTTCCGAGGTTCTCGTCGGCAATCCGGCGATCGCCGATGTCGTGGCGCTGACGAGCAAATCGGTCTACGTGCTCGGCAAGAAGATCGGCACTACCGGCATCTCGCTTCTGAGCGCCGACAAGCGCGTGATGGCCGTGATCAACGTCGAGGTCACCTACGACGTCAAAGGCCTCAAGGCGCGCATTGCCGAGCACGCACCTGGCAGCAACGTCGACGTCAGCACCGTCAACGGCCAGATCCTGCTCACCGGAACCGTGCCCGATTCGGTCATTCTTTCGCGGGTCATGGCGATGGCCGAGCAGATCGCGCCCAAGGCCGTCACCAACGCCATGAGCGTACGTGGCTCGCAGCAGGTCCTGCTCGAGGTGCGCTTCGTCGAGGCCAATCGCGATTCCGAGCGCCAGCTCGGTGTCGGCTGGCAGGTGCTGGGGAGCCGCTTCGGGGGCGCGACCGGCATTCCCTTCACGTCCGGGCAGCCGGCCACCGGCGGGGTTCCGCTCATCGGCCTCATGAACAACACCGTGCCCTTCGGCGCCGCCATCGCCCATCTTCTCGATGGAGGAAATACCGCCGACGTGATCATCCAGGCGCTCGAGCAGCGTGGCCTTGCGCGCCGCCTCGCCGAGCCCAATCTGGTGGCGCTTTCCGGCGACACCGCGAGCTTCCTCGCCGGCGGCGAGTTTCCGTTCCCGGTGCAGGGCAACTACGACAAGGTGACGATCCAGTTCAAGAAGTTCGGTGTCGGCCTCGCCTTCACCCCGACCGTGCTCGGGGATGGCCTGATCAATCTCAAGATCGAGCCCGAGGTGAGCGAGCTCGATTCCAGCAACTCGGTCGAAGTCGGCGGCGTGCAGATCCCCGGTCTCATTGTCCGGCGGGCGCAGACGACGCTCGAGCTGCGCGACGGCCAGAGCTTCGTGCTCGCCGGACTCTTGCAGAGCACCAATACGACGAGCCAGAACCAGATTCCTTGGATCGGTCAAGTTCCCGTTCTCGGCACGCTCTTCAAGAGCGCCGCCTACCAGAAGAAAGAGACCGATCTCGTCATCATCGTCACCCCGCGGCTGATCAAGCCGACGCGTCCGGGAGACAAGCTTGCAACGCCGCTCGACGGCCGGGTAGCGGCAAACGACGCCGAATTTTTCCTGAAAGGTCAGTCGGAGATCAAGGTCGACCGGCCGCGTCCGCTCACGGGACACATTCTCGATCTCTCACCTGAAGCGCCCGTAGCGAGCCTGAAGAGGGGCACAAAATGAAACCGTTCGATTTGCGCATTGCGCTTCTGCTCACACTCGTGGGCATTGGCCTGAGTGGCTGCTACGAGGACGATCGCTACCGTTATCTGGCGCATAGCGACACCATCACCTTGGGTGCGGGCAACGCCAACGCCGTCAATGCCGCGACTGAGACCGTCGATCCCTGGCCGCCCGAGAGCAAGGACGCGCGGATCGATCAGGATGGCAAGCGCGCGCACGTCGCCATCAAGCGCTACGAGACCAACACCAGCATCCCGCCAAAGGGTCTGGCGACGACGGACGAGTCGTACGGTGACAACGGCAATTCGGGCGGCGCAGCCGTCAATCAGTGAGGCATCGCAGCGAAGGATCAACAACCAGGCGAACACGAGATGCTTGCGGAGAAGGTGACGATTCCGGAAGGCCAAGGGGTGATCGCGCTGGTCAGCCCCAATGCGGATCTGCATCAAAGGCTGCGCGCGGCGTTCAAGGACGACTCTCGCGCCAACTTCATCGCCATTCAGGGCGCTCTCTCCGAGGTCGAGCCGCATGTGGCCGCCGCGCGCGGACCCACTGTGCTCGTCGTCGACCTCGAGAAGGATAGCCACGCCGCCATCGCATCGCTCAGCGCTTTGCGCGCCAACGGTTTTGCCGGCGCCATCGTCACCGTCTCGCACGACCTCGACGAGCCCGCCGTGCGCGGCATGCTGCGCTTGTCCGTCTCGGACTGGCTTCCCGGCAACGCTCCCGACGAGGAGATCATACGCGCTTGCGAGCAGGCGCTCGCGCATCAGGATGTGCGGCTCGCGTCTGAAACGATCAGCACGGCCCGGTGCATCTCGTTCGTGCCCGCGGCCGGCGGCGTCGGCAACACGACGCTCGCCATCCAGACGGCCTTCCTGCTCGCCGGACAGCGCCAGCAGTTCCGCTCGACCTGCCTCATCGATCTCAACTTCCGCTCGGGCGTGATGGCCGACTACCTGGATATGGCGCCGAGCTTCGACGTCAACGCCGTCTCCATGACCCCGCATCGGCTCGATGCCAGACTTCTGGAGGTGATGCTGTCGCGTCATCCATCGGGGATCGCCGTGCTGGCAGCGCCGCGCGCGCCCACCTCGACGCGCAACATCGACGAGGGGTTCGTCGCGCGCCTCCTGGGCACTGCCTCGGAGATGTTCGCCAATGTGGTGATCGACATGCCGCAGACCTGGATGCCGTGGTCGGAAGGCGTCGTGGCCGGATCGGATCAGGTCTTCGTGGTGACGGAGTTCACGGTGCCGGCCTTGCGCAAGGCGCGCGAGCTGGCAGAAGAGATGCAGCCGCTATTGGCGGAGGGCACGGACGCGCGCGTGATCGTCAACAAGACGCACGAGCAAGTGCTGGGCGGGGGGCTGCGCAAGCGCGACGTCAGCGAGCTCCTGGGCGATCACCTCGCCGGATTCATTTCAGAGGACAAAGCGCTGGTGCGCGAGGCGATCAACCGCGGCCAGCCATTGAGCACGGGCAAGCCGTCCAGCCGGCAGGCCCGCGAGCTGGCGAATTTAATCGTGCCTGCGGCCGAAGCGAAGCGGGAATGGCCGACGTTGGGGATGAGTGAGAACCGGAGCGCCTAGGTCGTTTATTGGAAATGATGCAGTTCGATGCGTTTTACAAAGCGTAGCTCCAATGGCAACGGTGCCGCATTAGCCGCGCACACAGCCGAGCTTCCCGGGGGGGTGGCCGAGGCGGTGATGCCCGTGCGCAACGGCAAGGCCGAGGCGCCGCCTGCCGGCCTGTTGCAGAAGCCGGAGCTGATCGACGCCAAGGTTCGCCTGCATCGCAAGCTCATCGACGAGCTCAACCTGTCCCTTATCGACAAGATCTCGACGGCCGAGCTGCGCGAGCAGGTCTACGACGTGATCTCCGATCACGTCCTGAGCGAGCGCATTCCGCTTAACGCGGTGGAGCTCGACGCCTTCGTCAACGAGGTCATGGACGAGCTCACGGGGCTCGGTCCCATCGAGCCGTTTCTCAAGGACCCGACCGTCTCCGACATCCTGATCAATACGCACGAGCACGTTTACGTGGAGCGGTTCGGCAAGCTGGAATCCGTGCCTGTGCGCTTCAAGGACGAGGCGCACGTCCTGCGCATCGCCAACAAGATCGTCTCTGCCGTTGGCCGCCGTGTCGACGAGTCCCAGCCGATGGTCGATGCCCGCCTGCTCGACGGCTCGCGCGTCAACGTGGCGATCCGCCCGGTGGCGGTCGACGGCCCCCTCGTCTCCATCCGCAAGTTCGTCAAGCACGCCTACGACCTGGAAAGCCTGATCGCCATGGGAACGTTGGCGCCGGCCATGGCGCTCATCCTGAGCGAGGCGGTCCGGGCGCGGCTGTCGATCGTTATCTCGGGTGGCACCGGCAGCGGCAAGACCACGTTCCTCAATGCGCTTTCGCGCTCCATCTCGCACAAGGAGCGGCTGATCACTATCGAGGACGCGGCCGAGCTGCAGCTGCAGCAGCCGCACGTGGGGCGGCTCGAGACGCGGCCCCCCAACATCGAGGGTGACGGCGAGATCCGCCAGCGCGAGCTCGTCAAGAACGCCCTGCGTATGCGGCCCGATCGCATCATTGTCGGCGAGGTGCGCGGCGAAGAGGCCTTCGACATGCTGCAGGCCATGAGCACCGGCCACGAAGGCTCGATGACCACCGTGCACGCCAACAGTGCCCGTGACGCCGTGGTCCGGCTGGAGCAGATGGTCGGCATGGCCGGCTTCAAGATGACGGAATCGACGATCCGCTCCCACATCGCCTCGGCCATCAAGATCATCGTGCAGCTTCAGCGCTTCCCCGACGGCAAGCGCCGGGTGACCAGCATCAGCGAGATCACCGGCATGGAAGGCCTGGTGGTGCAGATGCAGGAGCTCTACGGCTTCGTGATCACCGCCCCGGCCCGCGACGGGACCGTCAATGGCGAGTTCCGGGCGACGGGGCTGAGGCCATCCTTCCTCGACATGTTGCTCATCAACGGCGCCGAGATCCCCGACGCGGCCTTCCATCCGGGGATGCGGCTATGATGTTGAATGTCGACCTCGGCGCGGCCTGGGGCTACCTCGTCTTCGCCCTGATCTTTGCGGCCTACTTCCTCGCTCTCGAAGCGATCTTCCTGGGCTTCTCTCGACGCGCGTCGCTGCGCGGCGCCGTGCTCAAACGGCTGGCGGCCAAGGATCGCCCGGTCAGCAACCAGCGCATGGAGCTCGTCAAGGCGCGCCAGCGGCGCAGCCTGTCGCCCGACGGCGGCTACATCATGCCCACGATCTGGCTCAATCGGCTCATCGCGCAGTCGGGCGTCACGCTGGGGGTCGCGGGTTTCCCGGCAATCCTGGTGCTCCTCACCGTCGGGCTGGCCGTCCTCATGCTGCTTGTCAGCGGCAGCCTGTTCGCGTTGGCGTGCGGCGTCGTTGTCGGCGCGGGTGCGCCGCTCCTGGTGCTCGTCTACCTGCGTAGCCGCCGCTTGCGGAAGTTCGAGCAAAAACTGCCGGAAGCCATGGACACGCTCGTGCGCAGCCTGCGCGCCGGCCATCCCGTACAGGCTGCAATCAGGATGGTTGTCCGCGAGCTGCCCGATCCCATCGGCTCGGAGTTCTCCATCGTCGCCGACGAGCTGACCTACGGGCTCGACATGGAGACGGCCATGCAGAATCTGCACCGGCGCGCCGGTCAGCAGGATCTCGGGCTCTTGGTCGCGGCCGTCGGGCTGCAAGGCAAGACCGGAGGCAATCTGGCCGAGATCCTCGGCAATTTGGCGACCGTGATCCGAAATCGCCTGCGCATGCGTCTCAAGGTCAGGGCGCTGTCGGCGGAGGCCCGCTTCTCGGCGCTGACCCTCAGCATCCTTCCGGTGGCGCTGTTCGCGCTGCTTTGGATCATTGCTCCCAACTACTACGGGGAGATCTGGAACGAGCCCATTACCAAGCCGCTGCTCATCTTGGCTGCGTTGTGGATGATCCTCGGCAACATCGTCATGTTCCGCATGGTGAGGTTTGAAATCTGATGCAGGCCGCCGGTCAACATCTCGCGGGCATGCTGCATTTTCTCGATGCGAACATGCTTATGCTGATCGCCGTGCTGACGTTCGGGTCGGTGTTTCTTGGCGCGCTTGCCGTGATGCAAGTCGCTGAAGCGCGTCAGGCCGTGCGGCGGCGCACGATCGCCTACAACCCGGCCACGCCTCCCCGCGTCGTTGCGGGCTTCGGCGAGGCCGCGCGTCGTCTCGGCCAGCACCTACCCGCGGACTTCGAGCGCACGGCGGAGCTTCTCTTCTCCATCGAGAAGGTGGGCAGCAAGGACAAGCAAGTCACCAAGATCAGACGCGAGCTGGTGACGGCGGGCTTCTTCCGGGCGGACGCCGTCTTCTGGTACTACGTGGCGCGCTTCGCCATGGCGACATCCTACGCCCTTTCCACCATCGGATTGGTGATGCGGCTTGCGCCAACGACGCCGGTGATCACAACGGGCTTATATGTCGCCGCGGGCGCCTGCCTGGGACTGATGATTCCCAGCATCTACTTGCGCCTGCGCCAGAAGAAGCTGCAGCGGCAGTGCCGGAACGGCTTTCCTAACTTTCTCGATCTCCTGGTCGTTTCCTCCGAGAGCGGGCTTGCCCCGCGTGCAGGCATCGAGCGCGTCAGCCGCGAGATCGCGCTGACCCACCCTTATCTCGGAGCCAACCTGTTCCTGATGAGCCTTGAGCTGCGCGCCGGCATGCCGCTCGCCGAAGCCGTGGCGGCTCTCAGCCGGCGCGTGCAGATCGACGAGATTCGCAGCCTCGGCGCGCTGCTGCATCAGACCGAGGAGCTCGGCACCAAGCTTTCCGATGCGCTGCGCGTCTACAGCGAGGAGATGCGCGCGCGCCGGCTGCTCAAGGCCGAGGAGAAGGCGCACGCGCTTCCCGTGAAGCTGGTGCTGCCGTTGGCGCTTTTCGTGTTTCCGGTCTTGATGGTGGTGGTCATGCTGCCGGTGATCATAAGAATCCAACACGCGTTTTTCTAGCTGGAAGGACGCAGGGGATGGGGGGAAGTAGAATGTACGGCTCGCTAAGGGGCATTGGCGCCGCAGCCTTGATGGCACTGGCGCTTGCCGGGTGCAGCGGTGTTCCTCCGGAGTTCAAGGACAATCCGTTGGGCGATTTGTCCACCTTCGGGGCGCTGCCATCGGAAACGGCGACCGACAAGGGAAAGCGCTACTACCGTGACGGGGACTATGGCCTTGCCGAGCAGTCGTTCCGCAAGGCGGTCGAGGAGGACCACAACAACGCCGAGGCTTGGCTGGGGTTGGCCGCGTCATACGACCGCCTGAAGCGGTTCGATCTTGCCGATCGTGCCTACGACGTCGTCATCAAGCTCGTCGGCTACACGCCGACCGTGCTCAATAACCTCGGTTACCATCAGCTCTTGCGCGGCGACCGCATTGCCGCGAAGAAGAACCTTGTCGCCGCTCACAACGGCGATCCGCAGAACCCCTTCATCCGCAACAATCTGCTTCTGATGCAGGATCCCGACCACGCTCCCAATCCCTGGGAGGGCGTGGTCGTGCCGCGCTGAGCGGGCGCCCGCGACCCGGGCGCGAGCTATTTGGCTAGCTTGGAAAGATCGGCATTGTAGAGCGCCGACATCGCAGGCGTCGTATTCTCTGCGATGCCTCGCAGTTTGCCGAGAAGCTCAAGTGCGGGCTGCAGCTGCTCAGGCGTGATCGGGTCTGGTTGCGTCTTGAGGGTCTTCAAAATCTCGTCGAGCGCGCTGGCGGTGGCCCCAATGTCGGAAAAGCCCATGGATCCCGCCGTGCCCTTCAATTTGTGCGTGATCTCTTGCGCCTCGATGATCTGAGCGAGCGGCAGCGTTCCCGTGTCGCTCTTCGGCGTAAGCAGGTCCGTGGCCGTCGCGAGCTCCTCGCCAAGATTGACGAGGTGCCTCTCGACCAAAGCGCGGAGCTGCTCCTGGATCGTCATGAAGCGATCGCTGCCTTGCGGACCCGCTCCCAGATCTCGCGGATCCGGTCGGGAAGCGTGATGGGATCGAACGGCTTGGGGATCACGTCGGCCGCTCCCAACGCGCGGTAGCGGTCGGTCTCATGCTTCATGGCTTTGGCGGTCATGAAGACAATCGGCGTCTGGGCGAACTTGGGAATGGCGCGCAGGCGCTTGTAGGTCTCGATGCCGTCCATGCCCGGCATCATCACGTCGAGGATGATGAGATCTGGATTGAAGCCGGGCGTCCGCTCGAGCGCCTCGGGCCCGCTGGCACAGACGTCGAGCTCGTAGCCCCCGAGCTCTCTGAGCGCAAACTCAGTTATAGAGCGGATGTCCGGCTCGTCCTCGACGTAGGTGAGGCGGCGGAGTTGGTCTGTCATTACGCTCTTTCTCGTGGCGGGTCTTTGTGGCCGAGGTCCGGCTCGAGCCGGAACGCTTTGTTGCGACTAGGCAGCCAACAATCTCAACAAATCCTCAACGATGTCTCGGACATGCATAGATTTGTACGAAGGTAGGAGTTTGCCCGTTCGCTGGAGACGAACGGCTCAGGCGCTCGCCTGGGTCCGTCCCCGCGCGTGCGGCATCTCGTCCTCGGCGTGTTCGCCGGCGGCGCCCACGATCGGAAGGTCGATAAAGAACGTCGTTCCCTTGCCCATGGCGGTTGTGAAGCCGACCTTGCCGCTGTGGGCCTCGGCGATCGCCTTGGTGATGCTGAGGCCGAGCCCGCTCCCGCCCTTTTGCCGCGCATCCGTGGAATCGGCCTGCGCGAATCTGGAAAAGATGCGGTCGCGGAAATTTTCGGGTATGCCGTCGCCCTTGTCGGCGACCGAGATGCGTACCCAGCCGTCCTTCTCCTTGGCCGAGAGCACGATTGCGGCTCCCTTGGGCGAAAACTTCGCGGCGTTGGAGATCAGGTTGGCGAGCGCCTGAGCGATGCGGTCCGGATCGGCCTTGACGAGTATGCCCTGCGGGACGCGGGCAACCTTGATCTTGACGTCGAGCAGTTCGGCATAGGCCGCATTGGCGCGCGCCGCCTCGTAGAGCAGCATCGCGACGTCAAGCTCCTCGAAGGCAAAGCTCAGCGTGCCCGATTTTATCTTCTCCATGTCGAGGATGTCGTTGATGAGCCGCATCAGTCTCTCGCCGTTCGTGTAGGCGATGTTGACCAGCGGCTTGGCAATTGCCGGCATCGCGCCCAGGCGGCCGCTTTTCAAGAGTGCCAGGGAGCCATTGATCGACGTGAGCGGCGTGCGCAGCTCGTGGCTCACCGTGGACACGAACTCGCCTTTGATGCGCTCCAGCTTCAGCTGGTTCTCCAACTCCTCGTAGCGCTTGCGCTCCGACAAGTCGGTCAGCATGACGACGAAGCTGCGTCCGGCTCCCGAGATCTTCACATTGTTGACCGAGATTTCGGCCGGGAACGTCTTTCCATCCTGGCGTTTGGCCAGGATCTCTCGTGGCTTTCCGATGATCTCACCGTCTGCGCTCGTCTCGAAGAGGCTGTCGACGTAGCTATCCTGCGTCAGCATCGACAGCGTCCCTCCTTCCAGCGCGGACGCCGCGTACCCGAACAGAGAGCTTGTCGCGTGATTTGCCTGGATGATCTTTCCATGCGCATCGACCGTGATGATCGCGCTCGAGGCGCTGTCGACGATCGCCTCGATGCGGGCCCGGGCCTCATTGAGGCGCCGCTCGCGGTTCCTCACCGCGTCTTGCATGGTGATGAAAGCCCTGGCGAGCTCGGCGACCGTCGCGTCGTCGCCCTTCTCTATGCGGACGCTGGCATTCCGCTGGCCCTCGGCCACCCTCTTCGCCGCCTGCGTCAGTTGCAATATCGGTCGCGTGATGTGGCGAGCAAGGAACGAGGCGATGAGCAGGCTGAGAATGGCGAGACCCACCACGATGCCGGCGATATAGCGCTGAAATCCCAATAGCGAGCTCACCAGAACGCGGGTGTCGATCACGCCCAGAATGACCCAGGTCCGCTTGAAGGCGCCCGAGCCCGCCGTCACGCACAGCGTGCGGGCGATGCGGCCCTTGTGCTTGTAGGACTTGCCATCGGGATAGACGGCGCTCGAGGGCTTGAGACTTGCGCTCTTGGCCCCCGCATTGTCTGACGGCTCAGCCGGGCTCGCGCTTTTGAGCGTCTTGGAGGTGTTGGATTGCGGCGCCGCGCTGCTCGCAAACACGGGAGCCAGCCAGGGCAAATCGTCCTGAATGCGCGAGCTGGGCTTTGCTCCGGCCTCGGCTGATTTCTTCGCGTCCGGATTGATGATGTAGGTGCCGTCGAGCGTCGTCATGTAGAGCTTGGACACCGAGTCGTTGAAGCTCTTCAGGCGCGCAAACAAGCGTGTGCAATCGACTGTGATCTTGAGAATGCCGAACTTCTCGCCGTTCGCCGTGGTGACGACGGTTGCGATCTCGATGACGGGAGGGGAGCCCGCGCCGGTCCGGCCTGCCGGTTTGATGTCGGCGATGTAGGGCGTGCCGACGGGCTGCTCGAGCGTGTTCTTGAAAAAGGCCGTATCGCCCAGCTGCTTGAGCTCGGTCGAGGCGATGATCTTGCCGTCCTTGCTCCTTACGACGTTGAGAACCTCGCGTCCGTTGTCGGCGATACCGATGAGATCAACGGAGAGGTAGCTCTTCTCGGCGTTAAGCATCGCCGCGAAATAATGGCCAAGGCGGCGCTTCCAGACGACCACAGGAACGCCGTCGACGGGATCGATGCCGCCCTTGTCGATCGACCGCACCAGACCTTTGAGGGTCTCGGTCGACGCCGCGACATCCACGTCGTCGCTCGCCGCTTGGATATCCTGGTGAAGCTTTTGGGCGACCTCGGACACGCCATAGATCAGCCGGTCGCCTTCGCGCTGCGTGATCACGTTCTCGGCGGCGCGCTGCGCCAAGAGGCCGAAGGTCACGGTGGCGGTCACCACGAGCGCAACGGCGAGGCCGGCAATCTTGGTGGTGAGCGACATAGCCTCAAGCCGAACTGAAGAGCCCTTACGGATTTTTCAGTAATAGCGAGGCTCATAAGATCTCGACAAGAAACAGCATCAACAAAGTATGAACAGCGCGTGCTGAGTATCGATGACGCGGCCGAGCGAACGGCGCGCGGTGCTCAAGGGCGCCAGCCGTAGAGCCAGTCGTAGCGGGCCATCAGCAGCTCGGGCGGCCCAAAGCGCAGCAAAAGGTTGCGCGTCAGCGCCGGCGCACCGGACAGATGGTAGATGCGGCCGTTCTGCAGCGAGGCCTTGGCAACCTGCAGCGCCCGGGGGCGGCGCTGCTGGTCGTACAACCTGAAGGCGTCGGCCGGCTCGTGCGGCGATCGCCTCAGGGCTTCCGCCAGCACCACGGCATCCTCGAGCGCCAGCACGCCGCCCTGGGCGAGAAAAGGCACGATGGCGTGCGCGGCATCGCCGAGTAGCGTGACGCGTCCTCGCGTCCAGCTCGGCAGCGACGGCAGCGCATGCAGCGCCCATCGCCGCCAAGTGTGCGCCGCGTCCAGGAGATCGCGCAACACTACGGCGCAGGCGGGCAGGCGCTGGCGCACCCAAGCCGGGTCCACCGGGGCGCTCCACTCCGCGCTGTCGTGGGTATCGGGGACAATGACGACGATGGCCAACGCTGCGCCGCCCGACACGGGATAGTGCACGACGTGCGCGTCGGCAAAAAGCCAGATGCCGACCTCCTGCGCCTGAAGCTCGGGCGCAGCCTCGCGCAACGGCAGCACGCCGCGTGCGGCACTCTTGCCGAAAAAGCGTGGCGCGCATGCCGGGAGCATGGTCGCCCTGACGGTGGACCACAGTCCGTCAGCCCCAATGAGGGCTTTGCCCGTCCACGTGTCACCGCCCGGCGAGGCGACGGCGACTGCGCCATGCTCCTCTGCAACCTCTGAGACGGCCGTCCCCGTCGACAGCGCGATCAGCGGCGCCGCGCGTGCGGCGTCCACCAGAGCCGCGTGCAGATCGCCCCTGTGCACGACCCAATAGGGCGCACCGTGGCGCCGAGCGATCCAGTCTCCGAGTGGCAGACGGGCAAGCTCGGCGCCGCTGGCGCCGTCGCGCACGGCGATCGCCTCGGGCACGCCCACGTGCGGGCGCAAGGCGTCGCTCACGCCGAGGCTTTGCAAGATCCGCGTCCCGTTGGGGCCGATCTGGATTCCAGCGCCTTCCGCGCTGAACTCAGGCCGCTGTTCCAGCACATGTGAGGCGATGCCCGCGCGCGCGAGCGCCAGCGCTGCAGCGAGACCGCCGATCCCGCCGCCGGCGATCAGCACCGGTTGAGCGCCACCGTCGCGGACCCGCGCCAGCGCGGCTTGCGCGGTGGCGTTGCCCGGTGCGTCGGGATGGCGCACGCTCATGTCACGGGGCCGGGACGGCGCGGCGCGTCAGCTGAAATCCTCGACCAGGCTGACGAGACAGCCGACGGGGTCGCTCTGATCGGGGCTGAGCCGCGGATCGTAGATGTAGAGCGTAGAGCAGTAGGGGCACAGGATCTGTCCGTCGTCGCCCATGTCGAGATAGACGTGCGGGTGATCGAAGGGCGGGCGCGCGCCCATGCAGTTGAGCTCACGCACGCCGATGAAGATCTTCTCCACGCCCTGGTCGTTGGCGAGGTGGGGGACAACGCTCTCGCTCATCGCATCTGCCTTGCTTGAGTTCTCGAGGATCGACGGCCGTAACCATAGCGGCGCGCGCGGCGAAATGATAGGGGTGGGCCATCGCGCGCGGTGCATTCCAAGAGGGCCGGTTCCGGTGCGGACGTTCGATTCCGACGGTGTCGAAATCGCCTTCATCGACGAGGGCAACTCCGGCGGCGATCCCGTGCTGCTCATTCACGGGTTCGCCTCCAACGTCGCGACCAACTGGGTCGGTCCCGGCTGGGTCAAGGCGCTGACCGTGGCGGGCTATCGGGTCATCGCCTTCGACAACCGCGGCCACGGCAAGAGCGCCAAGCTTTATGGGATCGAGGATTACGGCGCGCCGCTGATGGCGGAGGACGCGCGCCGGTTGCTCGATCACCTGAAGATCGCGCGTGCCGACGTCATGGGCTACTCGATGGGCGCGCGCATTGGAGCGTTTCTGGCGCTCGCGCATCCCGGCCGCGTCAGGAGCCTCGTGTTCGGTGGCCTCGGCCTCAACATGGTGCGCGGCGTTGCCGGCACCGGGCCCGTCGCCCGCGCGCTCGAGGCCAAGAGCATCGACGAGGTGGCGAACCCGACCGCGCGCACCTTCCGCGCCTTTGCCGAGCAGACGGGCAGCGATCTCAAAGCGCTCGCCGCCTGCATTCGCTCCTCGCGCGCGCCGATCACGGCCGCGGATCTTGGCCGCCTCCAATGCCCGGTGCTGGTGGTGGTCGGCTCGGCCGATGTGATTGGCGGCTCGGCGGCAGCGCTCGCCGATCTCATCCCCGGCGCGCGCGCCGTCGAGATCGCAGACCGCGATCACATGAAGGCGGTGGGCGACCCCGCCTACAAGGAGGCCGTGCTGAGCTTTTTGAAGGAGCGCGCCTAGGGGCTCGAGAACTACGAGGCCCCGGCGACCATCCACCGGATCTCGAAAGACAAACGCGGGGTTGCCAGGAGACCGATAGAGGACCCAAGCCGGGGCCAAGACGCAGTACTCACTCAGCTACACAACGCACTACGCAGGTACTAAAGCGTCGCTCACACTGAGGCTCGAAAACTTCGAGCAGAGAGACGCTTAGCAAGAGTTCCTGACAAGGTTTTGTCAAATATCGCCATCGCGACATCCTAGTTGTGGATAAGTCGCTGAAGGCCTGTAGGCATTGCCACAAAGTTCGCAACCGAGGGTCGCAAATCGGCCCGAAAGCCCCTGCTTTCTAGGGACGGGCAAGATGGGAATTCACACCTCGTTAGGGTTAGCGCAATTAACGTTCCCATCCCATGGTTCCTGTCCGCGTCCGCGTCTTAATTGTCATCCTCGACCTGGCGCTGCTCTCGGCGTGCAGCGCGGGGCCTAATTTCGTTGTCAAGGACGAGCCACGCCTCGCTGACGAGGAGCGGTCGTGCCTGGCCTCAGGTGCGGTGCGCGCCAGCGGGTTCATCCACACGCGGGCGGCGCTGGGCGGTCCGAGCGCGTGCGGGGCCGAGCAGCCCTTCGAGATGGCGGCGGCCGACAACGGGCGTGTGCTTTTGAAGCCCGTCGCCCTGCTGCGCTGCCCCATGATCCCGCAAGTCGACCGCTGGGTCGTCAACGTCATCCAACCTGCCGCGCGCCGTATCTACGGTGTCCCCGTGGACGAGATCACGGTGCTGGGCTCGTACGCCTGCCGGCCGATCAACCACGTCTCCGGCGGCTATCTCTCCGAGCACGGGCGCGCCAATGCCCTCGACGTCTCCGCCTTCACGCTGACCGATGGGACGCGGATCACCGTGCGGCGCGGCTGGCACGGAGACTGGCGCCAGCGCGCCTTCCTGCACGCGGTGCACGACGGGGCCTGCGGCGACTTCTCGACTGTGCTCGGTCCCGACTACAACTCCCTGCACCGCGACCACTTCCACGTCGATCTGGCCTACCGCGGCCCCGACGGTCTGCGCACCGTCTGCAAGTGACGATGCCATGCTGTCTGACCCTCTGGGCCTGATACGCGCGACTCATTGCTGAGAAACGCCTAGTCGTCGTCCTCGTCGCAGGCGACGGGGAACTCGATGTCGGGCTCCCAGCAGACGATCTCGGGTTGCAGCCTGGCGCGCGCCTGCGTCAAGGACGCCGCGAGCGCGAGCAGGACGGCGATAAGGAGCACAAACTGCCGCATGGCAAACCCCCCTCAGGCGAGGCGAAGGCATGCCTATTCTTACGGCCCTTCAGTGACCGGCGCTAGCGGGAGCTTGATTTGACCCGCGCGCCGAGCCCAGGCGCTCTTTGGCCTTACCGGCGAAGTAGGTGCGGGCCGGCCCGACATCGGTTTGGGCCATCGCCTTGACGGCGCGCTCGCGCAAAGAGCGGAATTCATCGACGCTCATGTCGCCGAGCCTGAAGCGCTGCGCGAACTGCAGCGCGATGAGCCCCGGCCCGTACTCGGCGCGCACGTACTTGAAGACGTTGAACTCCATCACGTCGCTGTCGGGTGCCCAGGTGAGGAAATCGATGACGGCGTTGCCGTCGGCCTTGTTCTCGGAGAGCGCGAACTGGGCGTCCGGATTGGTCTCCTTCAGCACCTTGCCGAGGGCGGCTGCCGCAAGCGTCGGGTCGTCACCCGCATCAGGGTAGAGGTGGAACGCGAAGAGCTTGGTCCAGTCTTCGACGGTCTGGCCCTGAAGCGTGAACTCGGCCACGCTGTTGCCGGTCCGCCCGCTCGGCAGCTCGGGCTGCCCCTGGAAATCGAGATGGTAGCTCTGGCCGTCGAACTCGACGCTGGGCCCATCTGCGCGCGCCAGCGTGGTCGCGGCGAGAAGGCACAGAACGGTGAGGAGCGTACGCATTTGGCCTCGCGCTGTTCTAAGGTCTGGGGGCGAGGTCGCATTCGGCGACGATGCGATCGAAAGGCTCGTTCTCGCTCTTGACCTTGTAGAGGGTGATGCCGTTGTCGAGCCGCAACAGCTCTTGGATGCGAAACGTCACTGCGGCGTCGTGCGACGTCGTCGCCACATGGGCGCGATGAGTGTGCGCGAGTTGAACGATCGCTCCGACGTCCAGCCTGCGCTTCGCCATAAGTTCAACGCGCTCATAAGTGGAGGATTCGTGCCGCCTCGTCACCAAGGCGTCACGCAACGGCCCAACTCCTTAAAGACACAAGCTAAAGAGACCGTGTCTCAAGTCGTGACAAATCGATGGAGCTGCGCGCGGGTGGTCCGCGCCCGCCGGTTGCAGGGCTGCACGCATCGGGCTAGGTAGGGCGGCGATCGGACCCATGACAGGGCCGGATCGACAAACACAAGGTCTCGACGATCCACAAGGACCCGACAGGTTGCCTCGGAAAGCGCCTTGAACCTTGGGTCGTGGCGCCCTACTTCGGCGCAAGTCCCGCAAGCAAATCCCGCAACCGGACTGAACTGACCTCGTTTCAAATCGTTATGGCAAGGCGATCCAAGGTCCGCACGGCGGCGGACCCTACAAAATGACCCGCTTTGGGGAGGCCCATATGCTCTCATCGCCGTCGGTCCCAGCCGACCTTGGATCTCCAGCCGATCCGAAAAATCATAGCCTTGACAGTCGCTTGGCCGCCAGCCGGGCGCTGTCGCTCGCACTTGCCGTCCCCTTGAGCGACGAGGACCAGACGGTCCAGGCCATGGACGATGCGAGCCCCACCAAGTGGCACCTCGCGCACACGACCTGGTTCTACGAGGCCTTCGTGCTGAGGGCTCACTTGCCGGCCTACCAGCCTTTCTCCGACGACTTCGACTACTGCTTCAACTCCTACTACGAGACCAAAGGCGACCGGCACCCGCGCGCGCGGCGCGGATTGTTGACGCGCCCCTCGGCGGCGCAAGTGCGCGACTATCGTGCCCATGTCGATCAGGGCCTCGGCCGCTTGTTCGCCGAGGGCATTGCGGTCGATGCCTCCGACACGGTCGGCGCCTTGGTCGAGCTCGGTATCAATCATGAGCAGCAGCACCAGGAGCTTTTGCTCACCGACATCCTGAGCCTCTTTGCCGCCAGTCCGCTGCGCCCGGCCTACCGCCAGCCGCAGGCAAAGCCCGAGGCGGTGGCGGCGCAGTCCGAGCTCGGCTGGGTCGGCTTCGACGGCGGCATCCGCACCATCGGCCACGACGGCAGCGGGTTTTTCTACGACAACGAGGGGCCGCGCCACGAGGTCTTGCTGCGTCCCTTCCGCCTTGCCGACCGCTGTATCAACAACGGCGACTGGCTCGGCTTCATCAGCGATGGCGGCTACCGCGATCCGCTTTTGTGGCTCGCCGACGGCTGGGCCACCGTCAAGGCGCAAGGCTGGGAGGCGCCGGGATACTGGGAAAGCTGTGACGGCGTCTGGAACCAGATGACGCTTGCCGGCTTGTTGCCCGTCGATCCGCGCGCGCCCGTCGCGCACGTCAGCTACTTCGAGGCCGACGCCTTCGCGCGCTGGGCCGGCAAGCGGCTTCCCACCGAGTTCGAATGGGAGGTGGCGAGTGCAGGCTATGCCCTCGATGGCAATGATCTTTCGACCGGCGCGTTGCGTCCCAAGCCGGCGCAAGCGAGCGGCGACGGCAGACTTGCCCAGCTCTTCGGTGACGTGTGGGAGTGGACCGCGTCCGCCTACCAGCCCTACCCCGGCTATCGGCCGGCGCCGGGTGCCGTCGGCGAGTACAACGGCAAGTTCATGGTGAGCCAGCAGGTGCTGCGCGGGGGCAGTTGCGTCACGCCCGGCGGCCACGTCCGCGCGACCTACCGCAACTTTTTCTTCCCGCATCAGCGCTGGCAGTTCACCGGCCTGCGCCTTGCGGAGGACGCGGCATGAGGGACAGCGCTACGAGCGCCACGATCGCGCCCCAGCAGGATTCCGACTTTGGTGAAGCGTTACTCGCCGGGCTGACGGCATCGGTCAAATCGATCCCCTGCCGCTTTCTCTACGACGCTGCCGGCAGTGCGCTGTTTGAGCGTATCACCGAGCTGCCCGAGTACTATCCGACGCGCACCGAGATGCGCATCTTACGCGATCGCGCCAAGGAGATTGCGCAAGACGCTACCCCTGGCAACGTGCTCATCGAGTTCGGCTCGGGCTCCAGTCTGAAGACCGAGCTGCTGCTCGCCCAGATGCACCAGCTCTACGCCTACGTGCCGATCGATATCAGTGCGGCGGCACTCAGCGACGCGCAGGCGCGCATCAACAAGCGCTTCCCGCGCGTGCGGGTGCGGCCCGTGTGCGGTGACTTCTCCCGGCCGCTGGCGCTGCCCGCCGAGATCGACGGCCGGCCCCGCCTCGGATTCTTCCCCGGCTCCACCATCGGCAACCTGACCGAGTCCGCGGCGATCAAGCTTCTGACCAACATGGCGTCCATTCTGGGCTCCGGCGCCCGCCTCATCATCGGCGCCGACCTGAAGAAGGATGTGGGCCGCCTGATCCGCGCCTACGACGATCAGGAGGGCGTGACGGCCGCCTTCAATCTCAACCTGTTGAAGCGCGCCAACCGTGAGCTCGACGCCGACTTCGACATCGGCCAGTTCGATCATCTGGCGATCTACGACGAGCCCCACGGGCGCATCGAGATCTATCTCGTCAGCCAGGCCGATCAGACGGTGACGGTGCTGGGCCGGCGCATCACCTTTGCCACCGGCGAGCGCATCCACACCGAGCACTCCCACAAGTACGACATCGAGGGGTTCCACGCGCTGGCGGCAAAGGCCGGCTGGCACCCCTTGAAGGTGTGGACCGACGCGGAGCGCCTTTTCAGCGTGCACGTGCTGGAGGCCGCCTAGCGCCGTTGCGCAGACGCCAGATGCCTTCTGCCCGCGAATTGCGCTAAAAGCCGATCATGACCTGGCACAAGGGTGGCCCCGGCGCGCGGCGCGGCTATCACCACGGCAACCTGCGCGAGGCGCTGATCTCGGCGGCGCTCGATCTCATCTCCAAGAAGGGGCCCGCGGGCTTCACCTTCGCTGACGCCGCGCGCGCCGCGGGCGTCAGCCCGGCCGCGCCCTATCGGCATTTCCGGGACCGCGACGCGCTCATGGCCGACGTGGCGCGGCGCGGGTTCGAAGGGTTTGCAGACGCGCTGACCGCCGCCTGGGATGGCGGCAGGCCGACGGTCCGCGCCGCCTTCGAGCGCGTGGGGCATGCCTACCTCGCGTTCGCGCGCAAGGAGCCGTCGCTGTTCTCGGCGATGTTCGAGTCGGGCGTGCCCCTGGCCGACTACCCGGAGGTGCGCGAGGCGAGCGACCGCGCCTTCGCGGTGCTGCGCGAGGCATGCGAGGCGCTCTGCCTGACCTTGCCCAAGGAGCGCCGACCGCCGGCTTTGATGATGGCGCTGCACATCTGGTCGTTGAGCCACGGCATTGCGGCGTTGTTTGCGCGTGGTGATGCTGCGCGCCGCTCGATTCCGATGACGCCGGAAGAGCTGCTCGAGGCGGCTGTGCTCATCTACCTCGACGGTCTCGGCGTGCCGCCGGACGCGGGCAGCTGAGCACATCGGCTTTGGACGCGCGCCGAGCCAGCAGCAGAATTAGTGCAGGCAAGATCAAACCGATGTATACGGAATGCGCATTGCACAAATGCTTCAACCAGACGGAATCCAGACTATGGCATCGAACGAGAAGACATCGGCGGCGGTCGCAAAGATTGCGTCGAAGGGACTGTTGAAACCGGCTTCGCTCTCACCCGCCGAGATCAAGAAGCTCGCAGCGTCGGCTCTGACGCAGGCTGCCGACAAGCCCAAGAAGAAAAAGAAGAAGGTGAAACGCAAGGTCGCGGCGAAGAAGATCAAGCGCAAGCCGGCGAAGAAAAAGAAGTGATCCGATCGGCGGGCGCTCGCGCCCGCCGTTCCTCTTCGCTGGTCCCGCGTAAAGCACGCTCACATCGGTGACAGACCGTCTCGGCCTGTGACCCGTGCTCGCCGAACGGGATCCTTCCCGTCGCCGGCGTCATTGCGGAGCTTGCGCTCCTCACGCGATGACGCTCGAAGGTGCCGGCCACCCTGTCTCCGCATACCGCCGCTCCGCTGAATGGCGGGGCCCGCGCTTGGTCGGGCCTGTGCATCGGTTGAGCGTGGGCACGAACCTTACCCTCGCCCCCACAAGCGGGGAGAGGGGACGCGGCGGCGCTTGCTTCATCCCCTACAACTCTGGCGAACGGGCCGGGCGGTCCCCATGTCTTCTCCTGGCCGGGCGCCCCGTGCGTTCGATTTTTGCCCCGCCACCCCTTGACGGCGCCACATTCGGATGGCACCTATGTTAATGTGATAAACATTCACATGAACACACGAGGTGAAGTGCGATGACTCAGGTTGTGGCGACCCTCGACGACTACGGCAGGCCCGCGTGGATTGCCGTGATGGTCCTGGGCTTCATCCTGTTCTGGCCCTTGGGCCTCGCAATTCTGGCCTATCTGATCTGGAGTGGACGCATGGGATGCGGACGGCACGGTGACATGAGCGACTGGCAGCAGCGCATGGCAGAGCGCTGGGACCGCAAGATGGAGCGCATGGAGCGCTGGGGCCGCCACTTCGGCCGCGAGATGCGCGGCTTCCAATCCAGTGGCAACCGCGCATTCGACGACTACCGCGATGAGACGTTGAAGCGCCTCGAGGAGGAGCAGCGCGAGTTCCGCGAGTTCCTGGAGCGCCTGCGCAAGGCCAAGGACAAGGAGGAGTTCGACGCCTTCATGGCCGAGCGCCGCTCCAATCCGCCCAGCGATGGCCCGCAAGGTGCGCCTGCCTGACGCGCGCAAGCAAAAGCGCGACGCATTCGCGCCGGGGCGGTCCGCCGCCCCGGCACTCTCTTGAAACGCGATAGGAGCATAACGCCATGCCCCTCTTGTTCCTCGGCTTCCTGATCCTGCCGTTCGTCTGGCTTTTCTGGGCGGTCCTGTGGGTCGTCGTCTGGGTCGTCTTCTTGCTGGCGTGGCCCATCACATTCCTGGTCGCGGGCGCCATGCTGTGGCGCGGACTGACGCGCCGCTCGCAGCGCTCGAGCGCTGATCGGACTGAAGATCGTCCGGCGAGCGGCAACGGCGCCGTCCGCAACAGCGCGTTCGAGGAGTATCGCCGCGAGACGATGGCCCGCCTCGACGAGGAGAGCGCCAAGTTCCGCGAGTTCCTGCAGCGGCTGCGCCGCTCGCGCGACAAGCGGGAGTTCGATGCCTTCATGGCCGGGCGCCGGGGGCGTCCCGCACTCCCGCAAGGCGACGCACCCGCCACCTAACGCAGACACACGCTCGCATACGTAAAGAGCCGGGATTTATCCCCCGGCTCTTTGCATTGGTCCTGCGCGAGTCAGCGGATGGTCTTGTCGAAGTTGAGCGCGGTCGACAGCCCCTTCACGGTATCGAGGCCCTTCACGCCGAGCAGATTGGCGCCGTAAAGATCGGCGCCGGTCAGGTTGGCACCCGTGAGGTCGGCGCCGGTGAAGTCGGTCTTGGAAAGATCGGTGTCGGTGAGGTTGGCGCCGGTGAGGTCGGCTCCCGCAAAGTGCGAGAACGTCATCACCGCGCGGTCGAAGTTGGCGGCGCGCAGGGTGGCTTTGGTGAAATCGCACGACTTCAGCATGTTCTTTGCCAGCGTCGTGATCGTGCCTTGCCCGGGACGCGCCTCGCGCGGCGTGAAGTCTGCGTCCGTGAGATCGGCCCCGTGGAAATCGGCGCCCGACATGTTGGCCATGACGCGGATGCCGGTGAGGTTGGCGCCGGCGAAACGCGGTGCATCGGCGAGATTCTGCGCAAGGTCCGTGTAGATGGTCGGCCGCAGGATGCTGGCGCGCGTCAGGTTGGCACCGGAGAAATCGGCGCGGATCAGCGTGGCGCGGTCGAGTCGCGCGTCCGACATGTCCGTGCCGCGCAGATTGGCGCCGGTGAAGTCGGCCCCGTAAAGGTCCGAATGGGCGAGCTTTGCGCCTTTGAAGTTGAGGCTGGACAGGTCGAGGTAGGTGAGATCGTGATTGGAGAAATCGACGGGCTCGCCGGGCTTGGCTTTGAACAGCGCCGAAGTGATGTCGCGCACGGTGAAGTCGGCATCATTCTGATGCACCGGCTCCGTCTCCACCGCGCTTGCTGAAGAGACGACGGCTGCCAATGCCGCCGCCACGACCAGAACGTGCAAGCCGAGCCTGCGTGCTGCGCGTGTGCTTTGCATTCTTGATCCTTCGCCCCGCCGAGGGCGTTGCCTCAATGATCGGGGATGGGAGCGTTTCGCACAAGGGGTGGAATGCCCGAATTGGCGGATATGTGGGCTTCCAGTGGCTCTCTTTCCTCGCCTCGATGGGCACAGGCGGCCTTACACGGCGGTCACGCCTGCCCGTAGCCGCCACCCGTCGGCGTCACGATGATGATCGCCTCGCCCGCCTCGATCACCGTCTGGTCGCAGCCCTTGAGCCGCTCGACCTGCCTGCTCTTGCAGCGCACGCTGTTCTCCCCGGCTTGACCTGGCTCGCCGCCATCGAGCCCGAAGGGGCGTATTGCGCGATAGCCGGAGAGAATGGCGCAGTCCATGCGTTCCAGAAAACGAATGACGCGGCGCGTGCCGTCGCCGCTGTTCCACTTGCCCTTGCCGCCCGAGCCGCGCCGGATCGAGAACTCCTCCAAGAGCACCGGATAGCGCAGCTCCAGGATCTCGGGATCGGTGAGCCGCGTGTTGGTCATGTGCACGTGCACGGCGGCAGCGCCGTCAAAGCCCGGCCCCGCCGGCGCGCCCGAGCACAGCGTCTCGTAGTATTGCAGTGTGTCGTGGCCGAACGTGAGGTTGTTCATCGTCCCTTGTGCTGACCCGAGCGCATCGAGCGCAGCGAACAGGCAGTTGGTGACGATCTGGCTGATCTCCACGTTGCCGGCGACGACGGCCGCCGGGTAGGCCGGCCGCAGCATGGAGCCGTCGGGGATCACGATTTCGATGGGTTTGAGGCAGCCGGCGTTCATGGGAATCGGCTCGTCCACCATCACGCGGAAGGTGTAGAGCACGGCTGCGCGTGTCACCGGCTCGGGCGCGTTGAAGTTCGACGCCTGCTGCTCGCTCGTGCCGGTGAAATCAACGCGTGCCGTGCGCGCCTCGCGGTCCACCGTAATCTTCACCTCAATTGCGGTGCCCTGGTCCATGTCGACGCGGAAGTGCCCGTCGGAGAGCCGCGCCAGCAGCCGGCGCACGCTTTCTTCGGCATTGTCCTGCACGTGCGCCATGTAGGCCTTCACCACGTCGAGCCCGAAGTGCTGGACCATGCGCTTCAATTCGGCCTCGCCCTTGATGTTGGCGGCGACCTGCGCCTTGAGGTCGGCGATGTTCTTGGCGGGCTGGCGTGCGGGATATTTTCCACCGGTGAGCAGCGCGCGCGTCTCCGCCTCGAGAAAACGGCCGCCATCGACCAGCTTCACGTTGTCGATGTAGACGCCTTCCTCCTCGATGGTCGTGGCGCGCGGTGTCATCGACCCGGGTGTCAGGCCGCCGATGTCCTCGTGGTGCCCGCGGCTCGCGACGTAGAAGAGAACCTCTGCGCCGGCGTCGTCGAAGACCGGCGTCACCACGGTGATGTCGGGCAGGTGCGTGCCGCCGTTGTAGGGAGCGTTCAGCATATAGACGTCGCCGGGTCGCATCTCGGCGGCGCGCAGACGGATGATCGTCTCCACCGAGCGATCCATGCTGCCTAGGTGCACGGGCAGATGCGGCGCATTGGCGACGAGGTGGCCGTCTCGATCGAAGACGGCGCACGAGAAGTCGAGCCGTTCCTTGATGTTGACCGATTGCGCCGTGTTGCGCAGCGCCTCGCCCATCTGCTCGGCAATCGCTATGAACAGATTGTTGAACACTTCCAGCAGGATAGGATCAGCCTCCTGGCCGAGCTTTTCGCGCTGCCGCGGCTCGGTGCGGGCCAGCACGAGGTCATTCAAGTCGCTCACGGCCAATGTCCAGCCCGGCTCGACGACCACCGTCTGGTGCGGCTCGATGACGAGCGCCGGCCCGCTGACCGTCGTGCCGGCTCGAAGCGCCTCGCGCAACATGATCGGCGCCTCGTGCCAGTTCCCGCGCGAATAGAACCGCGTTGTGGTGCGTGGGGAGCCGGGTGCCGCTGCATCACCTCTCCCTGAGGGAGCGGTCGTGAGCTTGGCATCAGCCAAGCGAGCGGGTGAGGGGTTACCACGCCGGGAGGGTTCAATTCCCTCACCCGGAAGCTCATCCATGCGAAGCATGGCTTCGTCATGACCGCTTCCGACCTCTCCCCCTGGGAGAGGTGGGTTGGCGCGCTCCTCACTGTCGCCGCCCATTTCGCCCCCGACGGCCTCCACCTCGATGGCGCCGACGAAGATCGTCTTCTCCGGCGAGATAAAGCCGAAGCGCTGGCGGTGCAGCGCCTCGAAGTCGGCGCGCATGATCTTCGGCTCCGACAGCTCCACCGCAAGCGCGGTGTCGGTGCCCGCATAGCGCAAGTGCACGTACGTCGTAATCGCGATGTCGTCGTGCTCGACGCCCTCGTCCAAGAGCTCCTCGGTCGCATCGCTGCCGAGTTCGTAGGCGAGGCTTTCGATCCTGCGCATGGTTTCGGCGTCGAGCGGCACCTCGACCGAGCGCTCGCGGCTTGCCCGCATGGGCGCGAGCCCCATGCCGTAGGCCGACAACAGCCCCGACAGCGGGTGAATGAGAATGGTCTCGATTCCGAGCGTGTCGGCGATCAGGCAGGCATGCTGGCCGCCGGCCGAGCCGAAGCAATTGAGCGCATAATCGGTGACGTCGTAGCCGCGCTCGACCGAGATCTTCTTGATGGCATTGGCCATGTTCTCCACCGCGATGCGGATGGCGCCGTCGGCCACCTCCTCGGGGGCACGGCTGTCGCCCACCTCGCGTGCGAGATCTGCAAACGCGGCCCGCACGGCCTCGGCATCGAGCGGCGCGTCGTGATCGGGGCCGAAGATCTTGGGGAAGAACGCCGCGTCGAGCTTGCCGACCATCACGTTGGCGTCGGTCACGGTCAGCGGGCCGCCGCGGCGGTAGCACTTCGGCCCTGGGTTGGCGCCGGCGCTGTCGGGCCCGACGCGAAAGCGCGTGCCGTCGTAGCTGAGGATCGAGCCGCCGCCCGCTGCCACCGTATGGACGCGCAGCATCGGCACCGCCAGACGCACGCCTGCAACGACCGTCTCGAATGAGCGCTCGTAGCTGCCTGCAAAGTGCGCGACATCGGTCGAGGTGCCGCCCATGTCGAAGCCGATGACGCGATCGAAGCCGGCGCGTTTGGCCGTCTCCGCCATGCCGACCACGCCGCCAGCCGGGCCTGACAGGATCGCATCGCGACCGCGGAACATCTGCGCCGCCTTCAAGCCGCCCGACGACGCCATGAACAGCACGTTCGGCGAGGAATGTTGTCCGCCTTTCTCCCCTCCCCTTGATGGGGAGGGGCCGGGGGTGGGGTGAAGAGATTGGGAAGGCCGTGTGTATAGATTGCCGGCGTCGCCCTCGCTCGATCCCCCCAACCCTAACCCCACCCCGCGAGGGGGAGGGGGACCTGTAAGCTCGGCAGCAACCCGCTCCACGTAGCGGGCCAGGATCGGCGAGAGATAGGCATCCGCCACTGTGGTGTCGCCGCGCGGCACGAACTTGATCAGCGGCGACACCTCGTGGCTGGCCGAGACCTGGCCAAAGCCGATGTCGCGCGCCAGCGCCGCGGCCTGGCGCTCGTGCTCGGGAAAGGCGTAGGCGTGCATGAGCACGATCGCGAGCGAATTGATGCCGTCGGCGTGCGCCGCGCGCAGGCCAGCCTCCAGCGCCGCAAGATCGAGCGGGGCCTCCACCGTGCCGTCGGCGCGCACGCGCTCGTCGGCCTCGATCACGCGCTCATAGAGCATCTCCGGCTTGATGATCTGCTTGGCGAAAATATCCGGCCGCGCCTGCGTGCCGATCTCGAGCTGGTCGGCAAGTCCGCGCGTGATGACGAGCGCGGTGCGATCGCCCTTGCGCTCAAGCAGAGCATTGGTCGCAACCGTGGTGCCCATCTTGACCGCGGCGATGCGCTCCGACGGGATCGGTGCGTCGCTTGCCACGTCCAGGAACCTGCGGATCGCCGCGAGCGCTGCATCGTCGTAGGCGCCCGGGTTGTCGGAGAGCAGCTTGGCCGCGACAATGCGCCCCTCAGGTGTGCGCGCGACGACGTCGGTAAACGTGCCGCCGCGGTCGATCCAGAAGTGCCACTTGCCGCTGGTGCGCGCCGCCATTCCGTTTCCAAACCCAAAAGAATCGGCGTTTGCGTCAGCTATCGGTTAAGGCCGGGGAGCGTCAACAAGACGCTCGGCGCTGCTGCGGCCGATTGGCAAACCCGTGTCAATTTTCCGGCAATTGTCCCGACTTTCCCGAAGACTCCCGAAGGAACCTATCGCTATCCTTCAAGTTTCCCTACTTAGCGGCTAAGGGTGTGGGCATGTCGTGGAAAGCCATATCTCAGGCGATCGGGCTGGAGAAGGTCGGGGCGTTACAGGACGCGCTTGCCGCCGTGTGGACGCGCCTCGGGCTCGATAGGCTGACTGAGCGCACGCCGGCGCACCGCACCGCCGCCTTCACCATCGCCGTCACCACGCTCGCCGCCAAGATGGCGAAAGCGGACGGCGTGGCGCTGCCGGTCGAGGCCGAGGCCTTCGAGCGCATGTTCGCCATTCCCCCGGCCGAGGAGGC
Organism: uncultured Alphaproteobacteria bacterium; assembly: GCA_963782555.1. Classification (GTDB taxonomy): domain Bacteria; phylum Pseudomonadota; class Alphaproteobacteria; order Rhizobiales; family Hyphomicrobiaceae; genus Hyphomicrobium_A. The sequence goes on from CAWAKB010000001.1 coordinate 287,039, forward strand.
GAACGTCCGCCACCTCTATGACCTCGCCAAGCAGGACGTCGCCGGCTACGAGGCTTACGCCGGCAAGATCGCCCGCATGCTCAAGGACGAGCCGGAGCTGTTGCGCGGCGTGCTCGAATGCCTGTTCTACATCGCGGCGGCCGACGGCATCCTGCATCCGGCCGAGGATCTCTTCCTGGAGACCGTCGCCGACCGCTTTGGTTTGAGCCGGCTTGAATTCCTGACCATCCGCGCCAGCTTCGTGCACGATCCCGGGAGCCCTTATGCCATCCTCGGCGTCGCTCCCGACGTGTCCGATGCCGACCTCAAGGCGCATCACCGCGCGCTCGTGCGCGAGCATCATCCCGACCGGCTGGCGGCGAGCGGCGTGCCCGCCGAGTTTCGCTCCGCGGCCGACCGCAGGCTCGCCGTCATCAACGCCGCCTACGACACGATCCTGAGGGAGCGGGCGGCAAGCCGGAGCGTCGCCGAGGAGCGCTGCTCGTGATCCGCAAGCCCGACAGCGAGCTCGTCACCACTCTCTCTCCCTCGCCCAACGCCCGGGAGCGCAAGGGCAAGCGCCCCTACCTGGTGGTGCTGCACTACACCGGCATGGTCTCGGCCGCGCAGGCAATCGACTGGCTGGCAAATCCGCAGAGCAAGGTCTCCTGCCACTACGTCATCGACGAAGGGGGCGTCATCACGCAGATGGTGCCGGAGAATTTGCGCGCCTGGCATGCCGGCCTCTCGCACTGGGCCGGCGAGAGCGACATCAACTCTGCCTCGATCGGCATCGAGATCCAGAATCCCGGCCACGACCGCGGCTACCCAGATTTTCCGCTGGCGCAAATGCAGGCCGTGGCTGCGCTCTGCCGCGACATCGCGCAGCGCCGCGGGATTGCGCCGGAGGGCATGCTCGCGCACTCGGACGTCTCGCCGGGGCGCAAGATCGACCCGGGCGAGAAGTTTGATTGGGGGTGGCTGGCGCGCGCGGGCGTCGGGCACTGGGTGGAGCCGGCGCCTGTTGAGGCGGATGGCGCCGACCTCATTGCGGCCGACGACACCGCAGCCATCCTCGAGGCACAAACGCTGCTGCGCGGCTACGGCTACGACATCGAGGCGCACGGACGCCTCGATGAGCGCACGCGCATCGTGCTGCACGCCTTCCAGCTGCACTTCCGGCCTCAGCGCGTCGACGGCCGCCTCGATGGGGCGACGCTCGACACGCTTTCCCGCCTCGTCGCCGCGCTCCCCGTCCCGGCGCTGAGCTAAGCGAAGGACACGTCTGCTCCATATAAGCCGGAGGGTCCGGCCCCATTGTTCCGGCGGAGGGCACGGCCCAGCGGTATGGCCTTGCTTGGTGCTATTTTGCACCTGAGGTAAGGTCCATCCATATTGTATCGCGTAGCGTGGGGTGCATACCGTGTATTGCGGCTGGGACTCGCCGGAACAGATTGCTGCTTGCATTTATCTGGCTAAGCGATGGTTTCAAGTTCTTGTTGATGTTGCGGGGCTCGGCCCCTTCGCGCTCATTGCGCTGCTCGTCTGGCTCTTCCAGCGATTGCGAAAGGACCTCACAAAGTGGGAAAAGGAGGCCGCGCGCGAGAAGGAGCTGCGCCACTCTGCGGACAATACTGCCACGGAAGCGAGGCATCGCGCGAACCTCGCCGAGTTGGTCGCGGCTCGCGCCGTAGCGGACAAAGAGGAATTGGAAGCCATTTTGCAGGCTGACGCGGAGCAGCTTCGCGGCGACCTCGCCGAGACAAGCGTGCAATTGTCGAGTGCGAAATCGCGAATAGAGGGAGCTCTTGAATTTACGGCGGGCGGGACAACAAAGTTCTGGTCACGGCCAGTAGGAGTCCGCTTCGAGGATTACGAGCTGCGAATGGCGTCTAGCATACCGACCTTGCTGTTTGGCAATCAGAAAGGCGGCGTCGGGAAGTCGACACTTGTTAGCAATCTTGCCGCGGCCTTTACCTACAGGGGTGACAACGTTCTTACCGTCGATCTCGACTACCAGGGGTCCCATTCAAGTCTGGCGCTGTTGCAGATGGGAGCGGAGGATGAAGCGCCAGAGTCTCTAATCGACTATGTGTTTCAGGACGAGCTAGATGCGAATTGGCTGAAGCTGGCGATCCGGGCTATCACGGATGCGTTTCACTTCATTCCAGCCTTTTACGACTTTGAATTGATCGAGCGACATGTGGAATATCAATGGGCGCTTGGTGCGACGAAGGACGATGTGCGGTATCGCCTAGCCAGGGCTTTGCTCTCTAGGCCCATTCAAGAGACGTATGATCGAATACTCATTGATGCGCCTCCCCGGTTTACGCTTGGCTTCATCAACGGCGTGTGCGCATCTACACACCTCTATGTGCCGACAGTCGTTGATTCATTGTCCGCATCGGCAGTGAGCGCATTCGCTAGGCAGTTCAGTGAACTGAAGCCGATCGTCAATCCATATATTGTTTGGGCTGGAATCATTGGCACGATGACCTTCTCGAACCCGAAGAACCCGCTACAGCTGCCGGCAAATGCTGAGCCTTTCGCCAAAGATGCAGAGCTGGCTGCGCAAAATAGGTTGAGGACCCAAGAGACGCTCTTCATTAGGAATCCTGTGATCAGGCGGGACGCCGACCTAGCTCGTGCCACAGACCGAGGTATAGCCTACTTGAACGATTCGTCCGTGCGCCCAATGTTTGATGCACTGGCCTCTGTGATAGAAGCTAAGGCGCCTTCAAGGAAGACAAGGCCATGAGAACGCGGCAACTTGCAGGGACACTGACCGCTTTGGCCAATTTGGCCGAAGGGACCAGCGCTGATCAGCTCCGCAGGTTCGCTCGCGTATTCAGCAGTGGTAATGACGAGACAATCGCGGCACGGCTCAAGAAGATGAGCCAGGCTAGTGGACACCCGGCTGCTCTTAAAGAGAACCTGGAAGTTATCAGAGAGGGCTTTCAGGCTGCGGGAGCGACGAAGCAAGCCACCGCTATTGATGCGATCCTCGACATCTTCGTGGGGCGAGGGGACGCCTCGGTCGAAGCATTCATCGCCGAAATCACTGTGCCGCGTCAGCCAGTGAGACGAACTCCGGCGCCGCCGCTAGCGGCGGATAGCCGGCTCGCCAGAGAGCTAGCAGAGCAACTGTCGCGGACAGTGCTTGACGCGGATTCCTTCAGTGAGGTTCTGAAGCAACTACGCGCGCCAAAGCTGGTGAACACGCCAACGCTGGCTATCGTGGCCAATCGCTTCCTTGGCAACAGCAAGACTTATTCTGGCCGGAAGAATGCAATTGACGATATTATCAGGCGACAAAAGTCAGATGCCAGAGAGCATGCGCGCGGAAAGGCGCTCAATCGTGTCGGAGTCTGAACCTTGAGGAGTCTGCTAATAGCTTCCTCTGGCGTCATACCCCCCACAGCACCGCCAGCGCGCGGCCGAGCGCGAAGCCAACCGCGGCCGCCGTCGCTGCGTTGAGCGTGCTGCCGACGAGCAGCATTGACTGCGCCCCGAGCTGGCCCCGCGCCGCAGTGCGGCTATAGGTCGGCCTGTGCTCGCTGAGCGAGACCAGCATCAGAACCGCGGCGGCGGCGCAGGCGAGCCACCAGCTCACGCTGAAGGCGCCGGCCACGCAGGCGATGAGGACTGCGACAAATGCGAGGAGGCTTTGCAGGCGCGCCATCTTCGTTCACCCCGAAAAATGTACGCGCACTCGCCTCTCTATCCGCCAGACGCCCGTGTATACGCAAGCCCAGTAAGCACGGCTGTGCATAAGCCCTGGAAAACATGCGCCGCTGCGCGGGCCGGCCGCGCCAAGGACCGCGGCGCCAAGCCGCCTTGTGCGGGGGCCGTATCGCGCCTAAGTGGGCCAGCAGGGAGGCTTGGCCAGATACGAGCCAGGTACAAGAACGGTAATGAAAAAACCCAACGTGAGGCACCTTCCGGTCATCGCCGTTGCGCTGTCGCTGATGGCCATGATGACCGCGGGGGTTATCTATTCGCCCACGCTCTATCGGATGTTCTGCAGCCTCACCGGCTACAACGGCACGGTGCGGCGCGTGAGCCTTGCGAAAAAGGCGATCGCCGCCAGCGACATCCCCATCACGGTGTCCTTCGACGCCAACGTCGCCCCCGATCTGCCGTGGGAGTTCAAGCCCCTGCAGCAGAAGGTCGTGACTCACTTCGGCGAGCCCACCAAGGTCTATTACTACGCCAAGAACAATTCCGACCACACGCTCGTGGGCCGGGCGGTCTTCAACGTGACGCCGTTCGCCGCCGCGCCGTTCTTCTTCAAGATCGAATGCTTCTGCTTCACCGACGAGAAGCTTAAGCCCGGCGAGAGCGCGCGCATGCCGCTCGTCTTCTATGTCGATCAGGAGATGCTGAAGGACCCGGACGCGGAGATGCTGACCGAGCTGACGCTGTCCTACACGTTTTACAAGCAGGCCGATCGAACGGCGGAGGAGCTGAAAAACGTGCGCGATCTCAAGACCGGATCGGAAGAGAAGGACACCAATTTGAAACAATCGCAATCGGCCAAATTCGACAACGATGCGCCCAAACGATGAGGCGACACCCCATGCTGAGAGCTTCTTTGGTCGCCGCCGCCGGCACTGCGTTGTTCGCCGGCATGCTCGCTGCCTTTTCGGTTCCCGCCGCCGCCCACAGCTATAAGCTGGGCGACATCGCCGTCGGCCATATCTGGGCGAAGACGCCGGCGAAGGGCGATGACGGCGTGCCGGTCTACGCGCCGATGCTCAACTCGGGCAAGACCACGGTGCGGCTCGTCGGCGCGACCTCGCCGATTGCCGACAAGACCCGGTTCCGCAAGGTCGACAAGAAGGACGGCACCGTCACCTGGCCCGATGCCATCGAGCTGCACCCGGGCAAGCCCTTCGCGCTGGCCTCGTGGCGCGAGCATCTCTGGCTCTCCGGCCTGCACAAGCCGCTCAAGGACGGCGACTGGTTCGACATGACCTTGGATTTCGGTGATGCGGGCAAGCTGCCGGTGAAAGTGCGCGTGGAGAACACGCCGGGGCACTGACGCCTTTGTTGACGTCAGGCTATCGGCTTCAGGCCGCAGGCTTCCAGCCGCGTGCCGCCAGAAGCGCCGGCTTCTCCCGGTCGAAAATCCGGTAGGCGACGAGCTTGATGGCGTCGTTCACCAGGAACCATGCCAGCGCGTAGCCCCACACCACCGCGGCCCAGCCCCAGCCGATCGGCGTCATCAACAGCCCATAGACGGCGATGACGGTCGCGATCACCTGCGTGCCGACGACGGCCGCGAGCAGGATGGGCGACGGCCGAATCGACCAGAATGGCCCGCGCGTGCGTGTGATGAAGATGGTCAGGTGCCCGGCCACCGACAGCTTCAGATACATCAGCGTCTGAATGGTGGGACGGTCGAGATGAAAGACGCGCTCGCCGAGATAGAAGATGCCGAACGAGGCCATGACGCCGGCGATGCCGAGAACCGTGGCGATCGCCAGCACCAGGCGCATGTTCCAGGCCTCGGGGGATTCGGAGGCGCGCACGTTGTCATAGGCGATCGACAGGATCGCCCCGTCATTCAGAAGCGCCAGCAGCACGATCATGATGGCGGTGACGGGATAGAAATTGAACGCGAGGATCGAGAGCGTCATGAACAGGAGTACGCGGATCGTCTCGGCGATGCGATAGGTCGCGTAGCTGTTCATGCGCTGGAAGATCTTCCGGCTCTCGCGGATGGCGTCGATGATGACCGAAAGCCCAGGCGTCAGCAGCACGATGTCCGCGGCGGCGCGGGCCGCGTCGGTGGCGCCGGAGACCGCGATGCCGCAATCGGCTTTCTTCAGGGGCGGTGCGTCGTTGACGCCGTCGCCGGTCATGCCGACGATGTGGCCGTGCCGCTGCAACACATCGACGATGTGGTACTTGTGCTCGGGAAAGACCTGGGCGAAGCCGTCGGCGTCCTCGATCGACTGGTCGAGCTGGGCTGCCTGATGATGCCGGGTGTCGTCGAAGCCGCTGGCGTCGAGAATGTTGGTGCCCAGTGCGAGCTGGCCGGCGATCTCCTTGGCAATGGCGATCTGATCGCCGGTCACCATCTTGATGTCGATGCCGAGCTGGCGCGCCGTTGCGATCGTCTCCTTCGAATCCTCCCGCGGCGGGTCGAAGAGGGGCAGCACGCCGAGGAACTGCCAGGCGCCGTTGCCCGTCGCGCGGGCGACGCCGAGGGAGCGGAAGCCGCGCTTGGCGAAATCGCCCACCGCCTTGTCGACTTGGGGTCTCACCTCGTCGGCGTTCGCCGCTAAGCCGAGGATCACCTGCGGGGCGCCCTTGGTGACCCGGAAGAGCCGTCCATCCGCCGCCTTCACGGTCGCCTCGGCGCGCTTGTGCACGGGATCGAACGGCTGGAAATGGGTGATCTCGTAGCCCTGCAGCGCGTCGGCGCTCTTGAGGCCGCCGAGGATCGCCATGTCGATCGTATCCTGATCCTCGCCCCGGGAGGCGAGCGCGCCGCTCAAGATGAGCTCGTCTTGCGTGACGTTGCCGACGCAGAAGGGCTCGCCCAGCGTCAGCTTGTTCTGTGTGAGCGTGCCGGTCTTATCCGAGCACAGCACGTCCATGCCGGCGAGCTCCTCGATCGCCGCCAGCCGGCTGACGATGGCCTCGCGCTGGGCCAGCAGCCGCGCGCCGACCGCCATCGTCACCGACAGCACCGCCGGCATCGCCACCGGGATAGCGGCGACCGTCAGCACCAGGGCGAACTGCAGCGTGGTGACCATCGGATCGCCGCGGAAGAGCGCGACGCCGAGGATGAGGATCACCAGGGCGATGGCCAGCACGATGAGGAAGTCGCCGATCTTGAGCACCGCCCGCTGGAAATGGCTGACGGTGTGCGCCTCCTGCACGAGCTGCGCCGTCTTTCCGAAAAAGGTGCCGGCGCCAGTGGCGTAGACGATCGCGTTGGTCTCGCCCTGGCGGATGATCGAGCCGGAGTAGAGCGCATCTCCCGTCTTGCGCGTCACCGGGAGCGATTCACCCGTAAGCGCCGACTGGTCCACCTCCACCGGATCCTCGTCGAGGAGCCGGGCATCCGCCGGGACCACATCGCCGAGCCTGACGCGGACGACGTCGCCCGGCACCAGCGCGCTGGCCTCGATGCTGGTCCACGCCCCATCGCGCCGGACGCGGGCCCGCAGCGCAAGCCGTGCCTTGAGCGCGGCGATGGCGTTGCCGGCCTTGTACTCCTCCCAAAAGCCGACGAGCGCGTTGGCCAAGAGCAGAACGAGGATGATGATCAGGTCCGACCAGTGGCGGACGACGGCCGAAAGCACGGCCGCGGCTTCGATCATCCACGGGATCGGTCCCCAGAAGTAGCCGAGGAATTTGAGGATGGGGCTTGAGGTCTTTTCGACGAGCTCGTTGGGCCCGTATTGCGCCAGCCGCCGCTCGGCCTCGGCAGCCGTCAGGCCCTGCGGCGAGGACGCCAGCTTCTTTTCGACCTCGGCCAGGGGGAGCGATTGCAGCTCCTCAGTCGGTGCGGATCTCGCTACGGACATTGAGGCCTTCCAAGTTGCGGTTTCTCCGGCCTGTCGCGGTATCGATGTGCCATATCGATGAGGGGAATCCGAGCTGAGGGCTCAAGCCTCCTGTTGATATGAGCCGGCGGGCTTGCGTGCGCTAGGTCTCTGCGAGCCCTTGAGTAGTGAGGGCTCGCCGGCCATCCACCTCGAAGCTTACGGGACGACAATCACGACGCGGTCTGCAAGGTTGACGAGCTTCTGCGAGACGCTGCCGAGCAGCGCGGCGGAGTGGCGGCCCGATCCCCGCTTGCCGACGACAATGACATCGGCGTTCTTTTCGTCGGCATAGTCGAGCACCGCCTGTGCAACATTTCCGTTGCGCGATTCCAGCACGATGTTCTGGGCGCCGAGGCCGGCCGCGCGATCCCTGGCGGATTTGAGGGTTTCGGCCGCGAGCGAGGCCAGCGTATCTTCCAGCCACACCCCACTCGTATTGGTGAATTGGCGCAAGATGTCTCCCGGCAGACCATAGCCCGCGACGACGCTCATGATCAGCAGGTGCGCTTGATATTTCGTTGCCATGCGCGCGGCAAAATCGACGGCCCGATTGGCGCCCTCAGAGCCGTCCGTTGCAACCAGGATCGTCTCCACGGCTCAATTCTCCATCCGCACCCGGCGAGACATCGTAGTCGCCGAGGACCGAGCTTCCAATGCTCATACTGTCACGGGAGAGGCGCGGCGTCGCAGGGGACTGAAAAAAGAACGGCCGCGCGAAGTTCGCGCGGCCGCTTGTCAATTGCATCTATCTCTCGACCGTCTCAGTGATGATCGTGATGGTCGCCGCCGTGGTCCTTGCGGTCATCGCGGCGGTCATTCCGGCGGTCGTGACGGTCCTGATGGTGGGGACGCTTCCAACCGCGAGGCGGCGGCGCGTGCATGCCGGAGGGGGCATGGTAGCCCTGGCGCCACCACCCGGCTTTGCGCGGCCCCCGCGGCGGCGCATGCCAGCCTGCGCGAGGACGCGGCTTGAATGCAAACCACCGATTGCGGTCCTTGTACCAGGGGCGGCCCACGTAGTAGCGGCCCCAGTAGTCGTTGGCCACAAAGCCGACAATCGGGATGCCGAAGACCGAAAGGCCCACGTCGGGCAGCGGCGTCTCCTCGCCGTGGTAGTCGAAGGCGAGATACTCGCTGAAGACCCAGCCGCGGTTACCCTCCCAGCGGACGTCGCACCAGGACTCGTCGCGCAGGCAGCCCTCGACGAAAACGTCGTCGCCTTCGGGGATGACGCCGACGCTCGGGAAGTCGGTATCGGGGCCGGTACGCATGTTCACATTCGCCGTCGTGTAGCCCGGCGCCGCGGCTTGCGCGGCCGCGGCTCCCAATATCGCAAAAGCCAGCGCAGCACCGGCCAGGGTTCGTAATCTCACGTAGGCTTCTCCCGTAATTGTTGATAAACGCCGTCAGGTTACAGGGGTAGAACCGTGTCAGCTTGATGACGCGACAGGCGCGGCATTTCCGTCGGCCGGTGGAAACGCCGACGGCCACGCAATGGTTGCACGTGGCCGCTGGTTTTATTGGGTTCTTTGCTGTTAGCCGGGGGGCTGCGCCAGGGCGAATGCGCCGCGATGGATGGCAATGCCCATTTGCAGGGACTCCGCGATCCGGTCGGCTCTGTCGATGAACAGGGCTGCGGCTTCAGGCGGACAAATCTCCGCGGCGGTCGCACGGAACACGGCCAGCCATTGCCGAAAATGCTCAGGTGTTATTTGCGGCAGCGCCGCATGGGCCTGCATCGGCGTGCCCTTATAGCGCCCCGTCAACAGCGTCACCGAGGACCAGAACGCACACATCTTGTTGAGATGGGTGTCCCAATCCTCAACCACCGAGGTGAAAACAGGGCCGAGCATGGGATCCTGACGGACCCGCGCATAGAACGCGTGCACGAGGTCGCGGATCATGGGCTCGGTCACACCGGCCGCGACGCCTGGCGCCTTGGGATGGGGACTACGCTGCATGGGGTGCCTTTATCAGCTTCGCGGTCGTCATGCCTCGACATCGTCCTTGGCCGGGAAAGGCGAGAGCTCCGCAACCTTGCCAGGGCGCCCGTTCTCTTCATCGGCATCGGGCAACGGCGGCTTCTTGGCCGCGATGTTTGGCCAGGCGTCCGCATATTTGCGGTTGATCTCGAGCCAGAGGTCGGTCGCGGCCGGCTCGCTATCCGACACGATGGCCTCGGCGGGGCATTCGGGCACGCACACCCCGCAATCGATGCACTCATCAGGATGGATGGCGAGCATGTTCTCGCCCTCGTAGAAGCAGTCGACCGGGCACACCTCGACGCAGTCGGTGTACTTGCATTTGATGCAGTTCTCGGTGACGACGTAGGTCATTTCAATCGCACCCGTTAAGAGACATTAAAAATATATCTTATTGCCCCGCACGTCCATGATAGATATATTTTGAATGCATCAATTGGCTGTGAAGAGGCTGCCATGCAGCTCACGCGGTTCTCCGACTACGCCATGCGCGTGCTGATGTTCGCGCATGCGGCAGGTGACCGGCTGGTGACCATCGAGGAGATGGCCGATGCCTACGATATCTCGCGGGCGCATCTGATGAAGGTCGTGAACGCCCTGACCCGGGCGGGCTATCTGAGCGCCGTCAGGGGGCGATCGGGAGGTCTGCGGTTGGGGATGCCGCCGGGCGATATCGTGCTTGGCGACGTGGTCCGTGCAACCGAGCCGGACTTCGCCTTGGTGGAATGCTTCGCGACCGGAAACCAGTGCGTGATCACCCGCTGCTGCAAGCTGCAGGGCGTGCTCGGCGTGGCGCTCGATGCGTTCTTGGCGGTGCTCGATGAGCAGACGCTCGAGAGCATCGCGCTGAAGCCCCGCGATTTCCGGGGGCTCGTGGAGCCGGCAAGCTGACGCTCACGAGCGAGACATCATTTCCGCGCATAGCGGTGATGACGGCGGTGGGAATGACTGTGCTTTGCCTGCTTGCTCGGCGGAGGCTCGGAAACCGCGACCACTTCAACGTGAGATTTCGGCACCAGCTGCACCACGTGAAAACCGTGGCGCTTGAGCTCGACCAGCACGGTCGGCAAGGCTTTGGCCGTCACCTCGTGGATGTCGTGGAAGAGGATGATGCCGCCACCGGTCTTGATCAGTCCCTTGAGCACGTTGTCGACGACCTTGTCCGGCTTGTGCATGCGGTAGTCGAACGAGTCGACGTCGATGCCGAACACGGCGATGTTGCGGCTCGCGAGATACTCGCGCACGCGCTTGGGATCGCTCAGGTAGGGAAAGCGGAAGAACGGCGCCACGCCGTTCGGCAGGATTCCATTCTCGGTGGCGATGGTGCTCTCGATCTCCCGCTTGGCGCGGTCGAGCGACATCGCCCCCAGATTGGGGTGCGACCAGGTGTGCGTGCCGATCGTGTGGCCTTCCGCCTGCACCTCGCGCGCCACGTCGGGATAGCGCTTCACCATCTCGCCGACATTGAAGAACGTCGCCTTGGTGCATTGCGCCTTCAGCGCGGCAAGGATCTCCTTGGTATAGGTCGGGTGCGGGCCATCGTCGAAGGTGAGGACCACCTCTCCCTTCTGTAACAGATGCTCCGGGGGGTACTGATCCCCGAACTGGCCGCCGCCCTTGGTATCGATTTCGACGACGCGCGAGACGCCAAGGGCATCCTTACAGCCGGCGGCGCTATCCTCGGCGCGCGCCGGAGCGGTCGACAACAGCGCCAGCGCGGCCAGAACGAGCAGCCTTTTCATATTTGTACTCCCACCATGTCCCTAGCGGCTTGAGCTATCGCCAACACTGCATCCTCGGCACCGACAGCTTTGCCCTTATTCTCTTAAACCTCGATGAAACTCGCCGCTCAACTTTATGGCCCCTGTGACGAAACGCAAACCAACGCGACCTAGACATTGCTGGGCGCGCGAGAAGAATGCGGTCCAATTTCAGCGCGTTATCGGTCGCCTCAGTAGGCGTCGGGATGGCGCCCTACCCTATGCCATAGGCAGAGCAACGAGGATGGCGCATGATGCCTTTCACGGCGGTGCGATGGCGCCACACATAACTTGATCACCCTCGGCTTGGCGCCCCGCTCACAGCGGACGCAAAGCCGGGGCCCAAGACGAGCCGGGTTCGCAAAGCGTGCGAGGACGCAGCATGGCCCATGACAGTCAAATAGCCGGGAACGCAGAAATCGCGGAGAGTGTAGGCGCAGGTCCGCTGGTCTACCGCCAGTCGGTCTGGACGCGGGTCACACACTGGGTCTGGGCCCTATGCCTGTTCTTCCTCCTGTTCTCGGGCCTGCAGATCTTCAACGCCCGCCCCGATCTTTATATCGGCCAGCAGAGCGGCTTCGGCTTTGACAATTCCGTCCTCAGAATGGGCGCGGTGAACACACCCGAAGGACCGCGTGGCCGCACCACCCTCTTCGGACGCACGTTCGATACGACCGGACTTTTCGGGGTGAGCGGGCCCGCGGACAATCGGCGGTTCCTCGGCATGCCGGGAGCCCTGACCATTCCCTCCTACCGTGATCTGGCAACGGGCCGGGTGGCGCACTTCTTCTTCGCCTGGCTGCTGGTCGCAACCCTCTTCGTCTGGCTCTGCGCGAGCCTCATCACCGGCCATATCCGCCGCGATCTGGCGCCCACGGGCAAGGATCTCGCCAATCTGCCGCGCGACGTAGCCGACCATGCCCGCTTCCGCTTCCATCACGGGCGCAGCTACAATGTGCTGCAAAAGCTCTCCTACGGCGCCGTGCTGTTCGTGCTGCTGCCGGTCATGATTCTGACCGGGCTGACCATGAGCCCGGCGATGGATGCGGCCTGGCCATGGCTGCTCGACCTCTTCGGCGGGCGTCAAACGGCGCGCACCATCCACTTCCTGGTCATGTTCCTGCTCGTTCTCTTCTTTGCCATCCACATCTTCATGGTGCTGGCAGCCGGACCGATCAACGAGCTGCGCTCGATGATCACGGGCTGGTATCGGACCGACCCCGAGGCGGAGCAAAAGCCGGAGATCAAGTCATGAGCAATGTCATCATCAGCCGCCGGCGGCTCCTCGGCCTGGGCACGATCGGCGTTTCCAGCCTCGCGTTGGGCGGGTGCAATTGGTTCAACGGCCTCGGCGACCGCAGCGGCAGTGCGCGCGACTTTCTCGAGACCGCCAACGATCTGACCTACCGCGTGCAGCGTCTGCTGGTGGGCAACGCTTTGGCGCCGGAGTATTCGGAGAGTGAGATCCGCCAACCTATGCGGCCCAACGGCTCCACCAATCCGCAAACGGCGGACTATCTGGCGCTCAAGGCCAACAATTTCGCCGACTACCGGCTCGCCGTCACGGGGCTGGTCGAGACGCCCAAGAGCTACTCTTTGGACGAGCTGCGCAACATGCCGTCGCGGACGCAAATCACGCGGCATGACTGCGTCGAGGGCTGGAGCTGCATTGCCAAATGGACGGGCACGCCGCTATCGGTGCTCCTCGACGAGGTCAAGCTGAAGCCGGCAGCGCGCTATGTCGTCTTTCATTGCTACGACAACATGGGAGGGCGCTCAGGCCCCGTCACCTACTACGAGAGCTGCGATCTCATCGATGCGCGCCACCCGCAGACCATCCTCGCCTACGGCCTCAACGACAAGCAGCTTCCCGTCTCCAACGGCGCCCCGATCCGCGTGCGCATCGAGCGGCAGCTCGGCTACAAGCAGCCCAAGTACGTCCACACTATCGAGGCCGTGGACAGCTTTGCCCATGTGGGCCGCGGCAAGGGCGGCTATTGGGAGGATCAAGGCTATGCCTGGTACGCCGGCATCTGATGGCGCGGCTGGACAGTCTCTGTCCGCGCGCATCTGCAGCTAGGTGCCTCGGCCCCGATAGCGCTCGAGCGCATTCCAGGCGAGCACCATCAACAGGGCCATGTAGGGCACCAGCAGCCGTTCGTCGTAAAGCACGACCGCCCACGCCTCATCGGGGTCGAGCGCCGTCATCGATGGGTCGCCCGGGGCGTACACGACATTGATGCGTTGGCCGACGCGAAACTGCGTCGCCAGGCTTTTGCGCACTCCGACGGATGCATTGACGGTCTGGTTGGTGGGCGTTTGAAAGCTGTAGGAGAGGCGCCAGCGGCCCTCGCGGCCGAGCCGGTTGTGCGCCGGCTGCAGGTCGCGGACTGTCGCCGAGGCGATCCTCCCGTCGTTCTTGAAAGTGAGATATCTCTCATAGTCATAGACCGCCTTGCCGATGAGAATGGCCCCCACCAGGACGCCGGCAAGCAAGCCCAGATACAAGAGGCGGTCGCTCATGGCTCCACTCCGCACCTCCGCTCGCCGGGAGTGCCGGTCTTTCCGTTACGATCCTAGGCTGCGATTCACACCTGATCTAGCTCGCGCTCGCCGCCGGCACTTGATTTCAGGCCAGGCCCCTGAAATCGGTGTAGACTTTAATCATGCCAAGCGCTCCGTGCCTTGCCAGCTTTCCATTTTTCTCTCAACTCGCGCCTGGCGGACAGGCCGAGCTTAGCGCGGCGACGTCGTATGTCTCCCTGCCTCCGCGGACGCAAGTCATCCAGCGCGGCGACGAGGTCGCCGGCGTCTACCTCGTCGAAGCGGGTGCTCTGCGCATCTATTACATCAGCGCCGAGGGGCGCGAGGGCACGCTTTATTGGGTCGATGCCGGACAGTCGTGCGTTCTGGCGCTCAACTGCCTGTTCTCGCGCATCGCCTATCCCGCATGGGTGGAGACCGACCAGGACGAGACGCGCGTCGCCGTCGTTTCCGGAGACGTCTATCGCAGGCTCTACCTGGCGGAGCCGGCGCTGCAGAAATTCACCTTCGAGGCGCTAACGACGCGGCTCTTCGAGCTCATGACGCTGATGCAGGAGACGGCATCGCTCGGCCTGGAGCAGCGGGTTGCCGCCTTCCTGTTGCGCCGGAGCGCCAATGGTCAGCTGCTGGAAGCGAGCCATGAGCAGATCGCGCATCATCTCGGCTCGTCGCGTGAGGTCGTGTCGCGCGTGCTGCGAAATCTCGCGAGCCGGGGGGCCATTCACCTGTCTCGCCGCTCGATAGAGATCGCAGATGACGCCAAGCTGCGCGCCATGATCGAGCCCTACCTCGATCCCATGCTCTAATCGATGCGCGGCCGGCACGAGCGCTGCTCCCGTCGGGAGGCGCCCGTGCCGCGCCCGGCTCATTGCATGGACATCGCAATCCCGGCCTTTTTCGCGGCATCCAAGGTCATGGCCAGATGATGCTCGAAGGCGGGCAGCAAGCTCCGAAAATGGGCGGCAATCGCTTCATTCCGCACCGCCGGAAGCAGCGTCTTGCGTAAGGCCTTGATGACGGCGCGATGATTGCGGGTCTCGAACAGGAGGTAGGCCTTGTCGAAGTCCGCGCCCTTGCGCGCCTTGAGGTCTGCGAGCACGGCCTGGTGCTCGGCGATGGCCGCCATGGACGCAGGCGTCGCGATCGGTTTGACGTGGTTCATTTCCAAGAGCTCCTCGAAGCTCTTGATCACGCCGCGATGATCATGCGCGACCATCTGGCCAAGCTGCCTGACCTCGTCGGACGCGCCGGCGGCTTGGCCGAGCTCCGCCACCTCTACCTCGAAGAGATTGGACTGGAGGTAGAGGTAAGCGATCGCGCCATCCGTGAGCTGGGGCGCATCGGCGACCCGCGCAGCCGGCTTCTTGGCCTGCCAGATCATCGCGCCGGGTTCCCCGGCGTGGGCGAAATTGGCGCCCGACGGGCAGAAAGCCGTTAGTCCGAGGATCGCCCCGGTAGCGACGGCCAGGGCCGCGGTCTTGCTTGCTATCGTCTGCATGTTCGCTTTCCATTCTGGGTTGGCAGCAGAATGGTGCAGAAGTATCGGGCGCTCCTCGCCGTGGCGGGGACCAAAGTCACAAAGCCCGCAATTTCTTTGTCGAGCGGCCGCCGACGTGCCGGCATCCGGGCGGCCCCTGCAAAACGGCCGCGCTGGGCGCGGCCGTTTGTCCTCTATGTCGCCCTGCAGTCGGTTGAGCCGCTGCTTCGGCGCGGAGGGCCGTCTGGAAGCGGACACAACTCCAAGCAGTTCAGAGCGAGCGCAAGATACGTGCCATTCGGAATTGTCGTGTCTCGGACAATCAAAGTCCTTTGGGTCGCGCAAACCGGGCGGGGTGCGGCTTCCTTGTGCCGCTTCCTTGGCCGCTTCCACCCATTGTCAGATCACGTCGTCGCGGCTCACCGTCTTGCGATAGAGATGCCACGTCGCGTGGCCGAGCACGGGGATGATGACTGCGAGCCCCACGAACAAGGGCAGCGCCCCGAGAATGAGCGCGGCCAAGACGACGAGGCCCCAGACCGCCATGGCCAACGGGCTGGCAATGACGGCGCGCACAGACGTGCGCGCTGCGGTGCCGGCGCCGACGTCCCGGTCAACCAGCATGGGGAAGGACACCACGCTGATGACCAGCACCACCAGCGCAAAGACCAGGCCCACCAGGTTGCCGACGAGGATCAGCTGATGCCCTGCGGGCGTCGTCAAGACCTCGCTGAGAAACGCTGCGATCGAGGACGGGACCTTGCCGCCCATGATCTGCTCGTACATGAGCTGGGCCGCCGCCAGCCAGGCGAGGAAGATCAGCATCAAGACGAGGCCGAGCCTGAAGATGGCACCGATCGATGGCAGCCGAAATACTTCCAACAGGTGCGCCGGCGAGACGTCGAGCCCCTGCTCGCGGCGGCGGCTCAGCTGGTAGAAGACGATGGCTGCGCAGGGCCCGAGCAGAGCGAAGCCGGCCACCATCGGATAGACGAGGTGCAACACCTCATAGCCGAACGCCAGCCTGAATAGGATCAGCCCGAGGACGGCATAGGTGATGCCGAGGAGCGCCACGTGCGTGGGAACCGCATTGAAGTCCTCGAAGCCTCTCTTGATCACGTCCCGCAAGTCCGCCACGCGGATTGCATGAACGGCCGGCTCGCCGGGGCGCCAGACAGCCGACGCCGGCCAGCGCAAATCCACGCCGGGTCGGGGAAGCTCGCGTGCGCGTGCTCGACTGTTTTTGAGTGGGCCATGGCCATACCTCCGGATTGCGCCTCCGAGTCTAGGGGCAGCGCCAATTCGAGAGGCCAAGCGCCAATTTCGCCATGCATGAAGCGTGGCGCCTGGCTTGGCGCCGTCACTTTGAGATGCGCCGCCCTTTTAGACCTTTCAATAGGGGCGCAGGCCCGCTTCTCGCGCCGCAGGCTATTTGCGGGTCTCCTTGATCAAGGGCAGCTTCCAGCGGTTCCGAGCCGACGCGTCGATCAGCGATCCTCAATTGACCCAATGTTTGGACCGGCTGCGTATCGGGTAGATCGACGTGGAAGGTCGTGCCGCCACCCGGCGCGTCGTCAAAGCCGACTTCGCCGCCAAGCCGCGTGACCATCTGCTTTACGATGCTCAAGCCGAGGCCTGTTCCCCCTTTTTGCCGCGTGTCGGAGCCATCGGCTTGCGCAAACTTCTCGAAGATTTGCTGCCTGAAGTCGGTGGGAACGCCGGGGCCATGATCGCGCACCGAGATGTGCGTGACGCCGCCGCGTTTTGCAACCGCCAGCACCACGTCATCGCCCGGCGGAGAAAATTTGATCGCGTTGGCGAGGAGGTTGGTGACGATCTGGACCAGCCAGTCGGGATCAGATTGCACCTCGCTAAGTCCGCTGGAGGCTTCGATCCTTACCCGCACGTTGTGGCTCTTGGCGTAGGCCAGAGTGTCTTCCATGGCCTGCTCGAGAACCGAGCGGATATCCACCGGCTCCAGTACCAGTTCGAACTTGCCCGCCTCGATTTTCTCGATGTCTAGGATGTCATTGATGAGACGAACCAGCCTCTTGCTGTTGGAGTAGGCGATGTCAATAAAATGCGAGGCGGTTTTCGGGAGCTTCCCGGCCGAGCTGCTGCTGAGCAGGGCAAGAGCCCCTGCGATCGAGGTTAGCGGGGTGCGAAGCTCATGGCTCACCGTCGTGATGAACTCGTCCTTAAGCCGCATGACGCGCGCGGTTTGCCGCCGGCGCACGCTGATGTCGCGGATTGCTGCCGTCACCAGGATGCCTTCGTCGTTCTTCAGCGGGCTCAGCATAATCTCGATGGGAAACTCGCTGCCGTCCTTGCGTTGGCCGATGAGCTCGATCCCGGTGCCGATCTGCTGCGCGAGTGCGTCCTCGGCGGTGCGCAGGTCGTCGGCGATCAGGCGCTCCGCGAAGCCGATCGGAATGATGTTCGTGACTTTCTGCCCGATCAGCTCATCGCGGCGGTAGCCGAACTGCTTCTCCGCCTGAGCATTCAGCAGCACGATCTCGCCGGCCTGGTTTACGACCACCATCGCATCCGGCGCTGCCTCCAGCAGCCCGCGGTAGCGGGCCTCCATCTGAACGAGATGCTTCTCGGCCGTGGTGCGCACGCTGATGTCGCGGATGGCCGCCGTCACCAGGATGCCGTCGTCGCTCTTCAAGGGGCTGAGCATGATCTCGATGGGAAACTCGCTGCCGTCCTTGCGCAGGGCAGTGAGCTCGAAGCCGCCGCCGATCTGCTGCGCCAGCGCCTCCTCGGCGGAGCGCAGATCATCCGCGATGAGCCGCTCCGCGAAGCCGATGGGAATGATGTTGGTGACCTTCTGGCCGATGAGCTCGTCGCGGCGGTAGCCGAACTGCTTCTCGGCCTGCACGTTCAGCAGCACGATCTCGCCGGTCTGGTTGACGACCACCATCGCATCGGGAGCCGCCTCCAACAGTCCGCGGTAGCGGCCTTCCATCTGTGCCAGGTGCTGTTCCTCGGCCTTGCGCACGCTGATATCGCGTGTGATTTTGCTAAATCCGCAGAGGTCACCTTTTTCGTCTCGAAGAGGGGTGATCAAGACGTCGGCCCAGAATTGAGACTTGTCCTGGCGTATACGCCAACCCTCGTCCTCGCATTTTCCGGTGGTGGCCGCTTGGACCAGCTCCGCAGCGGGCTTTCCAGCCGCCAAGGCTTCGGGCGGATAGAAACAGGAGAAGTGCTTCCCTATAATATCATTGGCCTTGTACCCTTTTATCCGCTCAGCCCCTTCATTCCAGCTCACGACAAATCCTTTGGGGTCCAGCATCAAAATGGCGTAGTCCTTTACTCCGTCGACGAGGAGGCGGTATCGCTCCTCGCTCATTTGCATCGCGTGTTCGGCCTCCTTGCGCACGCTGATGTCGCGGATGGCCGCGGTCACCAGGATGCCGTCGTCGCTGGTCAAGGGGCTCAGCATGATCTCGATGGGAAACTCGCTGCCGTCCTTGCGCTGCCCGATGAGCTCGATCCCGGTGCCGATCTGCTGGGCGAGCGCGTCCTCGTCGGAGCGCAGATCGTCCGCGATCAGGCGCTCGGCGAAGCCGATCGGAATGATGTTGGTGACTTTCTGCCCGATCAGCTCATCGCGGCGGTAGCCGAACTGCTTCTCGGCCTGAACGTTGAGCAGCACGATCTCGCCGGCCTGGTTCACCACCACCATCGCGTCGGGAGCTGCCTCCAATAGACCGCGGTACTTCGCCTCCGCCTCTTTGGTCTCGCTGACGTCGCGGCATATCTCCGAAAAGCCCTGCAACTCCCCGGCCGGATCGCGCAACGCCGTAAGGATACTGCTCGTCAAGAATTGTGAACCGTCTTTGCGAACGCGCATGCCTTGGTCTTCGTACCGCCCCTTTGCAGCCGCTATCCGTAGCAACTGCTCCGGCTTGCCTCGTCCAATCTCCTCTGGACAAAAGAAGCAGGAGAAATTCTTGCCGATGATTTCATGGGCGGCGTAGCCGTTGATTCGTTCGGCCCCGGAATTCCAAGTGACAATTTCGCCCAGTCGGTCCAGCATGAAAATTGCGTAGTCCTCAACACCGTCGAGCAGCATCCGATATTCTTCTTCGCTGCGCTTAAGTGCCTCTTCTGCGCGTCGGCGTCTGGAGATGTCATGCTGGACGTTCCATCCTGCGGCAGCGGTGATCAATAGACCCAGAACGGTGCCGAGGATGAGAATAGTCTTGCTTTGGGTCACGCGCCCCTCAGCCTTGGAGGTGCGGAGCGTCAGCAACTGTTGCTCTGTGGCCTGCAAGTGCTCAATCACCGCCCCGAGGTCGTTCATCATCTGCTGCCCGTGTCCGCCTCGGATGGCAGCCGCGGCCGGCTCCAGTCCACTGCGTCGGCGCAGATCAATGACCCGCTCTGCGAATTCAATCTTCTGCGTGATTAGCGATTTTAGTGCAGGAAATTGACGTTGTTGTTCGGGGTTATCAGCTGTCAATCTGCGGATGGCTGCCTCGAGCTGCCTCGCGCGCAGAACCCCAGCAGCGAAAGTTTCGAGATAGACCTTCGCGCCGGTCAATATGAATGCGCGGCTTCTGGATTGGACCTGCTCAATTGTTGTTTGCAGTTTTTGAAGGTTCTCCCGGACCTCGCGGGTGTGGGACAGCCATCGCGCACTTTCGTTCGACGCTTCGATGCCGCGATACGAGAATGCTGCCACCACAAGTAAGATCACGATGGCAGACCCGAACGCGATCTTCACTTGCCAATCTGGCAGTCGCTTGATTTTCATTGCACGCCCGGTCCGGCTTCGGTGCATTTGCCGTCGTTGCGCAGGGCAGTGAGCTCGATGCCCGTGCCGATCTGCTGGTCAAGCGCATGCTCGGCGGAGCGCAGGTCGTCGGCGATCAGGCGCTCCGCGAAGCCGATAGGTGTGACCTGTTTGAAGGTAGGATTCATTCTGCCGCCTTTGGAAATATGAGCAGTCCAGCGCGGCTGCGGCGTCGGCAGCGACCAATTTGCGCCTTGGTCCAACGCTCGAAACGGGTAATCGCCAAGGTCGCAGGGAGCCGGCACGGACGCCCCCAGACGCGATTTTATTCTGGCTGCATCTACACAAAGTACGTCTCTCGCGAATAAATTGAACCTCAATGTCTGCATGCTGAGCAAAGGCTCGCGGGCGCCCGCGAGCTCCGGAGGTCGCAGCGCTCCCC
The DNA here is from genome assembly GCA_963782555.1 of uncultured Alphaproteobacteria bacterium. Taxonomy (GTDB): domain Bacteria; phylum Pseudomonadota; class Alphaproteobacteria; order Rhizobiales; family Hyphomicrobiaceae; genus Hyphomicrobium_A. The sequence continues at coordinate 307,535 of CAWAKB010000001.1, forward strand.
ATCAACCTGGGTGCGCCCAGCATGTCAGTGGAAACGGCCGCCGAGGGCGTGCGTGCGGCTTTCAGATCTAGCGCCCGAGCGCCTTCTGCCCTCCGGCCGTCATTGGAGGAAGGTGCGCACGATTGCGATCGTCGCCCTCGGGTTCTCCTCCATGATCCAGTGACCGGAATCCGGGACGATCGCTTCCTGGAGGTCATCGGCGGCAAAGCGCATGACGGTCGCCATCATGGGTCCGAACGACTTTTCGCCACCCACGGCAAGCACGGGCATTTTCAGCTTGCCCTTGGCCATGAACGCCTTGTTGTCGATGGCGTCTTGATCGAAGGCTGCGAATTGGGAAAAGCCGGAGTGCATGGCCCCCGGGAGCGCGTAGAGCTTGGCGTAGTGCTCGCGCGCCGCCTCGCTGAAGCGTGAGGGCGTGGCCGAGAACTCATTCCAGAAGCGGTCGAGATAGATGCGCTCGCGCCCGGCAACGAGCCGCTCCATGTCGGGGCCGCCAAAGCGGAAATGCCAAAGCAGCGGGTTCTTGAGGATCTCCTCCCACGGCCCGACACCGGGCAGCGGGGCATCGATGACGACGAGCTTGCGCACGCGAACGGGGTACTGAGCGGCGAAGGCGTAGGCCACCATGTTGCCGATGTCGTGGGCGACGACGTCGACGCTGTCGATGTTTAGCTTGCCGAGGACGTTCTCCACGTCCACGCCCTGATTTTTCTTGTCGAAGCCGCCTGAGGGTTTCGCGGACAAGCCGAGCCCACGCAGGTCGGGCACGACGACCGTGTGGTCGCGCGCGAGATCGACGGCCATCGGCACCCACATGTCCCCGGTCTCGCCATAGCCGTGCAGCAGAAGCACCGCGGGCCCTTGTCCGCCGAGGCGCACATGGATCGTCGTGCCGTTGACCGCAATCTCCTGAGCGGAGAAGCCCTCTGGATACGAGAGCTCCTGGGCGGCGCTTTTCAGCATGGATCACCGGGGCTGGATCAGGGGTTCAACGTTCCTAGCCAAGTCCGTCTGAACCTTGGTTTTTTTTTAGCACGATCCGGCCCCGCAGGCGCGGGTATTCCGTATGAGCGGCGGGCAGTCCGCTGTTGATGCTGTGGACGGCTCCTCCCCCGGGGCGCGCTAGCGCCTTGGAATTGGTTGCCGATGAGGCGACCAGGATCCGGAGGAGCTCATCATGCAAGCAATCACAGTCGTTGGCCTCGACATCGCAAAGTCAGTTTTCCAGGTTCATGGCGTCGATGCGCTCGGTAGCGTCGTTGTCCGGCGCCAGCTTAAGCGCCGGTACGTGGTTGCTTTCTTCAAGAAGCTGCAGCCCTGCCTGGTCGGCATCGAGGCTTGCGCGACGTCGCATCATTGGTCGCGCGAGTTGCAAGCTCTCGGGCACACGGTGCGTCTCATCCCTCCGGCCTACGTTAAGCCCTATGTCAAACGCCAGAAGAACGACGCGGCCGACGCCGAGGCCATCTGCGAGGCGGTGCAGCGGCCGAGCATGCGCTTCGTGCCAACCAAGACGCCCGAACAGCAGAGCTGCCTGATGCTGCATCGTGCGCGGCATCTCTTCATCCGGCAGCAGACCGCGGTCATCAATACGATCCGCGCGCATCTAGCCGAGCTCGGTATTGTCGCACCGGTCGGTCGCAACGGCGTGGAGCAACTGCTCTATGCTGTTGCCGACACAAAGGGGATGATCGCATCCCTGACGTCGCCCGTGCGTGTCTCGAAGCCTTGGGCGCGTTGCTCGGCAAGCTCAAGGCCCAGATTCTGGAGTTCGACCGACAGATAAATGCCTGGCATCGCTCGAATGAGACGAGCCGGCGGCTCGACGAACTGCCCGGCGTCGGTCCTGCACTGGCAACCGCACTGGTCGCGAGCGTTGCCGATCCGAAGGCGTTCCGATCGGGCCGCGACTTCTCGGCCTGGATCGGCCTGGTTCCGAAGCAAAACTCGAGCGGGGGCAGAGAGAAGCTCGGCAGCATCACCAAGCAGGGAGATCGCTATCTGCGCAGCTTGTTCACCGCGGGCGCCTTAGCGGTCATCCGCTACGCCAAGATCCACGGCACCAAGCATCGGCCATGGCTAGCCAGGCTGCTCGAGCGCCGGCCGACGAAGGTCGCCGCGATCGCGCTCGCCAACAAGATCGCCCGCATGGCATGGGCGATGATGGCCAAGGGCGAGTCTTACAGGGAACCCGTCGCACTTGCCCGATAACGGCGAAGCGGCGAGGAACGAGATCGCGCCAGCAGGCGCGTTGTGATGGCTGGAAAGGGCCGACAGCACGTAATGCAGAACCGGTCGATCCGGTGATCAGGACAACCCACATGGGCCAGAGCATCGTTGAATGCGAGCTATTGACCGGGACCCGATCCGCGGAGGGCATTATGGCCAGCGGCCCTGTGAGCCGCACCAATAGGCCGAACACATGGCTGCTCCGACCAGCGCTGCAACGTGACCAATCCCTTGACAGCCTGGAGCCGTCCACACATGGCCCATTGCCGCGCAGATCGCTCCGCGCGGCCGCTTGTTTTGTGCTTCGCGTCCGGCGTCAGCCCAGCCGCTGCTCCAGCGCTGAGAGCTCGTCGGCCAGCGCCTTGGGCAGCTTGTCGCCGAAGGTGGCGCAGTGCGCCGCTGATCAGCGCAGCTCCCCACGCGGCCCGAGCGCCAGCCCCCTGCTTTGCGGCATCTTTCATTGGCTGCTTTGCTTGCATGCCCGAACGCAGTCCACGACTTCCTTCTCTTTGTTCAGCACACATTTGGTGTCGTAGTTACGAGCCGCTGTCTGGTGGGCTACGCATTCGGTCTTTGCCAGTTCCATCCTATCGACGCAGGCCTTGACACAGTCGTCGAACATTTTGATCGCATCCTCGCCGCTTGTCTGTGCCGACACGGATGACGACTCCACGCTCATCCATGTACTGGCTGCAAGCACAATTAATGCCGCGCCTTTGATGAGCCTGCTCAAATCCATGGCGCTAATTCCTCCCTTATTTGCCTAGCTCTAGTTGCTCGAGGCAGAAATTACTTCTGCCCGGAAATAGGTAAGGCTGCTGCTTCTGTTGCCTCCTTGATTTCAATCAATGGATCGGATCACGGTTGCTTGCGGCTCCCGTGATCGCGCAAACGAGTCGGATTTGACGGCGGCAGCTGGTTGGTCGTCGGGAGGGGTTCTTTTTGAAGCTGTCGGCCGCAGCCCTGCAAGAGCGGCAATGGCCGGCCAATTCGGTTCCAGCCGGGATCCACGCAAGCTTCCACATTCGCTCTTGGTGAAAGTGGGCACACGTGTGCACAAGCTTGCAAAACGAAAGCGGCCGCGCAGATCGCTCCGCGCGGCCGCTTGTTGTCTAAGTTCGCCGTGAGCGTCAGCCCAGCCGCTGCTCCAGCGCTGCGAGTTCGTCGGCCAGCGCCTTGGGCAGCTTCGCCCCGAAGGTGGCGAAGTGCTGCTTGATGAGCGGCAGCTCCGCCTTCCAGCCGTCCTTGTCGACGCTGGTCAGCTCTTTCATGTCGGCGGGGTCGACCTTGACGTTGGCGACGTCGATGCTGCCCTCCGCGGGAAGCTTGCCGACGGGCGTGTCGACGGCTGCCGCCTTGCCGTCGCAGCGCTCGAAGATCCACTTCAAGACGCGAGAATTCTCGGCGTAGCCCGGCCACATGAACTTGCCGGCCGCGTTCTTGCGGAACCAGTTCACGTAGAACACTTTCGGCATTTTGGCGCCGCCCTTCTCGCCCATCTTCAGCCAGTGGGCGAAGTAGTCACCCATGTGATAGCCGCAGAAGGGCAGCATGGCCATGGGATCGCGGCGCACGTCGCCGATCTTGCCGGCAGCGGCAGCCGTCTTCTCCGACGCCATGATGGAGCCCAAGAAAGTCCCGTGCACCCAGTTGAGCGCCTCCATCACGAGCGGCACCACGGTGGCGCGGCGGCCGCCAAACAAAATCGCGTCGATCGGCACGCCCTTGGGGTCCTCCCACTCCTTGGCGATCACGGGGCACTGGGCGGCGGGCGCGGTGAAGCGCGCATTGGGGTGCGCGGCGGGGCGGCCTGAGGCCGGGTTCCACGAGCGGCGCATCCAGTCCACGGTGTGCTGAGGCGCCTCGCCCATCCCTTCCCACCACACGTCGCCGTCGTCGGTCAGCGCCACGTTGGAGTAGATGCAGTTGGCGTAGAGCGTCTCCATGGCGTTGAAGTTCGACTCCGTCGAGGTGCCGGGTGCCACGCCGAAGAAGCCGGTCTCGGGATTGATGGCGTAGAGACGCCCGTCCTCGCCGAACTTCATCCAGCAGATGTCGTCGCCGATGGTCTCGGCCTTCCAGCCGGGAATGGTCGGCATCAGCATGGCGAGGTTGGTCTTGCCGCAGGCGGAGGGGAAGGCCGCGGCCATGTACTTCGATTTCCCTTCCGGATTGGTGAGCTTGAGGATGAGCATGTGCTCGGCCATCCAGCCCTCGTCGCGCGCCTTTACCGAGGCGATGCGCAGCGCGTGGCACTTCTTGCCGAGAAGCGCGTTGCCGCCGTAGCCGGAGCCGTAGGACCAGATCTCGCGCGTCTCGGGGAAGTGGGAGATGTACTTCGTTTTGTTGCACGGCCACGGCACGTCGGCGGTCGTCGGCGTCGGGAGCGGATAGCCCACCGTGTGCATGCCGCGCACGAAGTCTTCCGAGTTGCCGAGCGCGGTCCACACGTCTTTGCCGACGCGGGTCATGATGTGCATGTTGGCGACCGCGTAGGCACTATCGGTCACCATGACGCCGATGCCGGCGATGGGCGAGCCGATGGGCCCCATGGAGTAGGGCACGACGTACATCGTGCGTCCGGCCATGGCGCCGTCGTAGAGCTTCGACAGCGTCGCCTTCATCTCGGCGGGATCGGCCCAGTTGTTGGTGGGGCCGGCGTCGTCCTTCTTGGCGGAGCAGATGTAGGTCTGGTCCTCGACGCGGGCGACGTCCAAGGGATCGGAGCGCACGAGAACGGAGTTGGGCCGCTTCTCCGGGTTGAGCCACATGGCCGTGCCGCCGTCGACCAGCGACTTGAGTAGATGCTGATACTCGGTGTGCGAGCCGTCGCACCAGACGACCGCTTCCGGCTTGAACAGCGCTTTGGCGTCCTCGACGAACGCCAACACCTTGGGGTTGGTGGTCGGGGGAGAAGCGGGCGCAGCATCGGGTTTGATGGCGGTCTGTACACTCATGGGCGGCGGTTCCTCGAAAAGTTTTGGTTTGGTTGGAATTGCTACGTCGACTGCTATCATTGAAAGGGGCCGGTTTTCAAGCAATTGCACCCTGCCGCGGCGCTGGCGGCCGGCAATGGGCGTGCACATGCTGACGGCCGCGCCCCCGTGCGGTTGTGCTCTCCGGATCGAGCGGCCAGAATGCGGCCATGGGGTGGGGTGAGCGTTTCACGGCGGCGGCGACGGGACCCAGGGGAATCCGCGTTCTCCTGGGCGTGCTGCTCACGCTCGTCGGCCTCAAGCTGACGGCCGAGGTCTACGCCTTCGGCGGGCGCGTGCACTGCTGGGACACCATGCTGCTCTCAGGCACGTCGGTGTTCGCCGTGGCCGTCGCACTGGCCCTGTCGCTGCCGCGCCGTTTCGAAAGCGCGCTGACCGAGCTCAGGGTGCATGGCGCGCTGCCGGTGACGGCGGCTGAGACGCGTGAGATAAGGCGCGATCTGGAGCGCTCGGGCGCGCGCATGGTGGTGCGCGCGGGCGCCATCGTCGGCGTGCTGGTGCTCGCCGGCTTCCTTTATGTCCTGGTGCCGCAGTTCATCGCCATCTGGCAGGATCCGGAGCAGCCGCATGGGCTCGCCGCCGGGCTCATCGGCTTTTTCGGCTTTCTGACGCTCGTGTGCGCCTTCTGCGGCTACGTCGGCGGCGCCTTCTTGGGGCGCGTGGCGAGCTACGGCCTCTTGGCGCGCAGGCTGAGCCGGCCCGGGTCGCAGCTCAACCTGCAGCCCGGTCACTACGACGGCGCCAACGGGCTCGCCCCCATCGGCGACCTCTATCTCTACCAGGCGCTCCTGGTGATGTTTCCCATCGTGTGGCTTGCCGCCTGGTGGCTCATTATCCCCTACTACGACATGAGCACGTGCGGCGTCGGCATCACCAACCCTTACCTCACGTGGCGCGGGCCGCTCGTGGTGCTGTGGATCACGTCGGTGGTGTTTCTCTATCTGGCGTTCGTGCGTCCGGTGCTGCAGCTGAAGAGCCGCATCAAGTCGGAGCGCGACGAGCTGGAGCGCGTCCGCCTGCCAGAGATCCGGGCCGAGATCGACGCCATCCGCGCCAATCTCGCAACCAGTCCCTATGGTGCCGCCGATCGCGCCGTGCAGGAAGAGCGCTTGGGCGCGCTCGCGCGCGAGCATTGGGACATCCAGACCATGCCGACGTGGCCGATGGATCGCAGCACGATGAAGCAGTACTTCTCCGTCAACGCCGCCGGCACCGTGGCGCCGCTCGTGCTCAAGGGCTACGACCTCGCGTCGGGCGGCAGCCTGTTGTCGCCCGGGCTGGCGCGCCTCTTGTCCGGCCTGAGTTGAGCCCCACTGAATTCCCTCTCCCCATGCAAGAGGGTATGGGGAGAGGGGATGCCCCGGCTACTCGCTGATCTGGCCTGGTCCCGGCACGGCGCCGAGCCCCGGTCCGGGCGGAGCCGCGCTCTTCAGCGGCCCGCGCACAAAATTGGCAAGGCTCACCTGCGGAAAATAGGTGCCCTCGAGCTCGCGCACCCACGGCTGTCCCGTCTTGGCCTTCAGCGCAGGATCGGAGAAGCGGTAGTCGTAAAGCTCGGCGCGCACGTATCGCGGCGGGTGGTCGGGAAAGGGGTTCACCGCGAAGAGGCTGAGCACGGGCTTGCTGCCGTCGAGCAGACCTTTCATCAGGCGCTCGATCCACAAGTTCCGCCCCAAGCCCTCGAAGGCGGCAAACCACAGCTGCCAGTCGAGGCGCGGCTGCAACGGGATGTTCCAGGAGAGCGGGCGGTCGACCGGGCCCGACTGGTAGGGCAGCACGTACTCGCGCCAGGTCGTCCCGTCGTTCGAGCCCTCGATGATGATATCGGGCCGCGCCGTGGTCATCACCGCGAACACGCCGTAGGGATTGACGATCAGGAACGGCGAGGCGGCCTCCGACAGCGCATTGACGAAGGGAAGGCTGCGCCCCGTCAGCGGCTGCCAAATTAGGTTCAGACCCACCGGCACCACGACGAGCGCGAGCAGCGTCGCCAGCACCGTTGCCATCCGCCCGGGGCGTGGCGCCTCCAGCTCGACGCGGGCAACGAGCCGCTTGGGAACGATGTGCCGCAGCGCCTGGTCGTCGAACAGGAAGAGGCACATGAGCATCGTCAGCAGATTGAAGAAATTGTAGCTGCCGGTGAGAACGATGCCGAGCTGGAAAGCGAGCACGAGGAGCCCGCCGATGGCGCGCGGGCGCCGCGGCAGGAAAATGAGAAAGACGACGACGAGCTCGAGCACGAGCGTGGCGGCGGTGGCGACGGCGAGCAGCCAATGGGGCGCTTGCGCCGCGTACCAGGCGAGCGGCGAGGGCAGCGGCTGCGTCCAGAAATGGTAGTCGAGCGCGGTGAGCTCGTGCCAGGTCGGGTCGCCCGAAATTACCTTCACCACGCCGGAGAGGAACACGAAACGGAAGAGCAGGAGGCGGTAGAGCCAGACCACGATGCGCGATCCGCCCGTGAGGAAGATCGCGAGGAAGCCCGCCTCGACCAGCAGCATGTCCCACTGGAAGTTCATGAACAGCTGGCCGGCATAGGTGTAGGAGAGATAGAGCGCCCAGAGCGCGATGAGCGCCGCCCGCACGCGAATCCCCAGCACCACCAGCACGCCGAGCGCCACGCCCGCCCAGGTGCCGGCGACCAGCGCCGTGTCGCTGGAGGAGAGCCAGAACAGCGTCGGCAGGTGCCAGTAGGCGGACGCGCCCAAGCCCGCATGCGCGGCTTTGAGATATTGCGACAGCGGCACGATGCCGTCTGAGCCGACGAGCCCGAGGATCTGCAGGCTGAGCGAATAGAACGCGGCGATATAGATGAGGCCGAGCCCGCGCAGGAACAGCCAGCTCGTGAGATCGTAGCGCTCGGGCTCGAGTGGCGTGCCCCACAGGACGCGTGTGAGGGTCGCGAGCAGCCCGCGGCGCTGGGAGAGGTAGGTGTAAGCGGCTTCGCTCAGGGCTGCGAAGCCCGGCACGTTTCTATAGAGCCACCACCAAGACCCGCGCGAGGGGACATGTGTGAGAAGCCGGAAGTTTGCCGCCGCGCCGGCGTACGGGTGCCCATCCCGCTCGATGAGCATCATCGCCCGCTGGAAGCGCTCGACCGGGATCTCGGGGAAGTCGGCGGCCGCCTCCTGGTAGGGCCGATAAACGACAGAATTGCCGGTGAGCTTCTGCCAATAGTCGACCCAAGTGCGGCAGATGCCGCACTCGCCGTCGAAGACCAGCGTGGGGCGCGGCCAGTGCATGGAATGACCGTAAGTCGCGGACAGCCGGGACGCAAACTGGCATCGCGACGCTCAGCCGAATTAGGTCCGCTGGCTGCCCCTTGCTTGTGGCGCGCGGGCGAACGGGCGTAGGGTGTCTTTTGCTCGTCCAACCCTTCGCATTTGCGAGGTTGCGCTTGTGAGCGACCAACACCCCTATCGCATGCTCATGCGCCGGTCGATCGTCGACCTTGCGCCGGGCGCGATGTGGGAGCTCAGGTTCGATCAGGTCGGAGATGTCTTCCCACCGGGAATGGTCGGCGAGGGCATTCACCCCAAGGCGCTGGCAGATTTGCTGGCGTTTGCCGCCGATGTGGGCTGCACCGTCACGAAGGACAACGCCCTCAAGTCCTTCGTTTTTCTCAAGCAGAATTAGGACGCCTTAGGGCGTCCTCAGCCCTCGATCGCCTCCAAACCGGCGGTCTTCAAGCGTTCCAGATCACGCTCGCCGCCCGCCACCGCGCTCATGACCCGCAGGGCGATGAGGTGGCGAATGTCGCGCTCGTCCGCCAGGGTCGGAAAGAAGACCTTCTCTCTGAGATCATGCCACGCGTCATCACAGGCGCGGCCCATGAGCGCGACGGTGGCGGGATCGAAATTGGTATCCGGTGGTGGCATTTTGTGCTCCCTCTGCCGGGACAGGCGGGAGCACACGCATCTCTCAGCCATCGGCGCCTGCGGGGGGTCGCTCTCTTGCCGATGATGGGCAAAGCATAAAGGAATATGCAGGAAGGGTCCAATCGGGGCCCATACGGGGAGTTGGACTTGACGGCGCGCGCCAAAGGCACCTTATTCAATGGTACCAGTCGGCCGGGCGGTCGCTGCCGGGGTTCGCGGGCGTCTATGGCCCACATGCGAGGAACCGGTGGAGGAAAGTCCGGGCTCCATGGAGACACGGTGGCGGCTAACGGCCGCCGGGGGCGACCCCAGGGAAAGTGCCACAGAAAGCAAACCGCCTCGTTCGAGGTAAGGGTGAAAGGGTGCGGTAAGAGCGCACCGCGCCGGTGGCGACATCGGCGGCAGGGCAAACCCCACCGGGAGCAAGACCAAATAGGGGCGGCCGGGCGCGCGCGAAAGCGCGGCGCCAGGTGTGTTTCCAGACCCGCCGCCCGGGTTGGTTGCTTGAGGCGCTCAGCAATGGGCGTCCCAGATGAATGGCCGTCGCGGAGGGGAAACTCTCCAGACAGAACCCGGCTTACAGGCCGGCTGGTATTGTTTCTTTCGCCCCCCGCTTGCGCGATGAATTCCTCTTCACCCTTCTCTCCATGCGGTGCCCGGCTTCGCCAGGCACTCAGAGCGCTGGAGCGGCTCGGCGAACCGCGCGAACGGGCGGGTATCATCATTCATGAGGGCTCAACGAGCCCTCTCATATCCTAACCACTGGTGAGGGCTTTCTTGCGAAGCTAACCTCAGCGCCGCCGCCTTGGCCGGTGACGAAGAGAAGATCAACCAGCGGGCTTTCGGGTAGGTGCCGCTAAACTGCCGGAGAGGGCATTCATTCGTGACTGCGCGGCTAGACCAACACATAGCCCTTGTTACCGGTGCCAGCGGGGGTATCGGGCGCTCCATTTCAGTGGCTCTTGCCATGCAGGGGGCGGACGTTCATTTGGTCGGCCGCAATCCCGATCGGCTCAAGCTGACGGCCGATTTGTGTGTTCCGCTCAAGCATCAAGTCGGAACGACGATCTGCGAGCTCGCCGAGGAACAATCGATCAGGCGTCTGGGCAGCGAGATCGCGCAGAGATACGGCCGCCTCGACATTCTCGTGCATTGTGCCGGAGCGATTGGTCATTCGACCTTGGAAGACGCGCCGGTCGAAATTCTTGACCAGCAACTGGCGGCGAATATTCGCGGGCCCCTTCTTTTAACGCAAGTCATGCTGCCCTTGCTCAAGAAGCCGCGTGGCCAGATCGTCTTCATCAATTCCAGCGCCGGACTAAGCTCGGCACCGGGCCGAGGCCACTTCACGGCAACGCAACATGCCCTGCGTGCGATCGCCGACACGCTTCGCCAGGAGGTCAACGCTGACAGCGTGCGGGTTCTCAGCGTCTATCCCGGACGAACGGCGACGCCGAGAGTTGAGGAGCTTTTTGCGAAGGAGAAAAGGCCGTACCAGCCGGAGTTCTCTTTTGCAGCCCGAGGATGTCGCTGCGGTCGTCGTCAATGCGCTGACGCTTCCGTGGACCGCAGAGGTAACGGACATCACCATTCGGCCTATGCTCAAAGCGTATTGAGCATCAGGAACCGCGGGCGTCTGGTCCTTTTGCTCCATTCCGGGGCCAGGCGAGGCAGTCTCGCCTTGAATTGCCTGCTCGAATTGGGCGCCATGTTGGGATGGCACGTCACTTCTTCAATCTGCGATACGAGGGTCTTCTGGCCTCGCACCACGAGTTCGCTACCTCCGCGTCGAAACAGGCCGTGGAGGGGGCGCAGATGCTGCTGGGGGCGCATGCCCACTACTACCTGACCGGACGGGTGCCGCAGCGCATCAACGACAAGGGGCCGGGCTACGAGATCACCGATTTCGCACGCCAGGCGGATGGGTGGCAGGCGGACTTCGCCGTCAACATATTCGCTGAAGGGGTGTGGGACGCCGTCAAGTATGCCTTCCCTTCGCTCATTTACGACTCCTACCGCGCGTGGGTGCACGGGCGCGTGTATGAGGACCCGCCCTTTGAGCGTCGCGAGCCGCATCTGGCGAGCTACGGCGAAAAAGGCAAGCGGTTTGTCGACACGGCGATACGGCGGCTGCATCAGGAGCGCTTGTCCCGCCGCGTCGGGCGCGCCATTGCGCATATGACGGCGGGGATCGGCACGTCCGCTTCGGTGCTGGAAATGACAATCGACGGCCACGCGTTTGGCGTCATCGACTGTCGCGTTCCGCTATGGAGCGAGGAGGATGTGGCGGAGGGCGTATCGCTGTTTCGACAGAGGGAAGAGGCCGCGCGCCGCCGCCGGATGAACTAGCCGGTCTCCAGCACTTGCATTCCCGGATACAACCCGGCTTACGGGCCTGCTTGTACTATTTCTTCCGCCCTCCGTTCACGCGTCGGTCGTCACGCTGCCTGGTGCTTTGGAAGACGGCCGCGCATGCGAACGAGCCCGATGAGTGCAAGTGTTGCGAAAGCGGCTCCGGCGAGGAACGTGGCTTGCGGTCCACCAGCGTCCCACAGCACGCCGGCCAGCACGCTGGCCGCGAGAAGGGCAGCGCCCGTCAACAGGTTGAACACCCCAAAGGCCGTGCCGCGCAGTTCTGCAGGTGCGGAATCGGCAACGAGCGCCGAGAGCAGGCCCTGCGAGAAGCCCATGTGCAATCCCCACAGGACGATCCCAATTCCCACCCCCATGATGCCTGGCGCCAACGCGAGCACGATGTCTGCCGCAACCAGCAACAGCAAACCCACCATCAGGACCTTTGCGCGGTCGCCGCGGTCGGAGAGCACGCCTGCGGGGTAGGCCGCGAGCGCGTAGAACACGTTCATGATCACGAAAACCGCAGGCAGCAGCCACAGCTCCAGGCCCGCCGACTGCGCCCGCAGGATCAAGAAGGCCTCACTGAACCGCGCCAGCGTGAACACCATCGCGATCGCAACGACACGCCAATAGGGCGCTTTGAGGTGTGCGACCTCGCTCGCGCGCAAGGGGAACCGCAGCTGGCGCCGCTTGCCGGGAATGACCGGCTCGGCGACGCCGTAGATGATCAGAAAGGTAGCGAGGAACGCAGGGATGACCGCGATCCAGAACACCGCCCTGATGTTGTCTGACAGGATCCACATCAAGGCGATTGCCAGCAGCGGCCCGACGAAGGCGCCGGTCGTGTCCAAGGCCTGCCTCAGACCATAGCTTGCGCCGCGAATCTCCGGCGGGCTGATATCGGCAATGAGCGCATCACGCGGCGCCCCTCTGATGCCCTTGCCGATCCTGTCGACGAAGCGTGCGACAAAAAGCCAATCGACAGTGGTCGCCAATGGAAAGATTGGCTTGGTGAGGGCGGCAACCCCATAGCCCAATGCCGCCAGGAGCTTGCGCTTGCCGAGCCAGTCGCTCAAGGCGCCGGAAAAGAGTTTGGTGATTGCGGCGGTTGCCTCGGCGACGCCTTCAATGATGCCCACCATCAATGCGGACGTGCCGAGCACGCTAACCAGGTAGACCGGCAGGAGAGCGTGGATCATCTCCGAAGAGACATCCATGAGCAGCGATACGAAGCCGAGCGTCCAGATGGCGATCGGGATCGCGCGAAGCGTGTCAAAGCGGAATCTTGCGTGGATCAGCTTGTGCCTCACCGAGGTGCGAGCGGATGTCGTGCGCGGACGCATGCCAATAGGTTGAGAGTCTTATGAGACATGGCCCCGACTACTATGTGAGCAAAGTCCCCGAAGTCACGCTCGGCTTCTGGATCATCAAGATTGCCGCAACCACGCTTGGCGAGACCGGCGGCGATACGGTCACCATGACTTTGAATTGGGGCTACCTGAGCGGGACCGCCTTGTTCCTGGCGCTGCTGGTGGTGCTGGTTGCCCTGCAGATCGTGGCGAAGGAATTTCGCCCATTCCTTTACTGGGCTACGATCGTGGCCTCCACGACATTCGGCACGACCATGGCCGATTTCGCCGACCGATCGTTGGGCATCGGCTACGCCGGAGGGGCGTCGATCTTGTTGGTCGGTCTGCTGGTCGTGCTTGCCCTGTGGCACCGGTCGCTCGGCTCCATATCCGTCGCGACGGTTGCAACGCCGAAGGCGGAGGCGTTCTATTGGGCCGCAATCACGCTGTCGCAAACGCTGGGAACGGCGCTCGGCGACTGGATGGCCGATTCGACGCCTCTCGGCTACGAAGGCGGCGCGCTGGTGTTCGGCGCCGCGCTCGCAATTGTCGCTGCTCTCTATTTCTGGACGCGAGTCTCCCCGGTCCTGCTGTTCTGGGCCGCGTTCATCCTGACCCGGCCGCTTGGCGCCACCGTCGGCGATTTGCTCGACAAGCCCGTATCTCAGGGTGGGTTGGCTTGGAGCCGTCCGCTTGCATCCGCCGTTCTCGCAGCCGTCATCGTCGCGTGCATTCTCGTGCTGCCGCAAAGACCTGGCAGGCATTCCTCCATATCTGCTTGAGATAAGGCGCCACGTCGGCTCGCGGGCAGAGCAACGGGCACCTCGTACGCACCCGTTCTCACGCTATCACTGTTGGCTTTGCGGTATGCACTTCACCACGCCACCCTTACGCGGCACGCCGTGCACCTTATAGTACGCGATCCGAGCCTTGCACGCTTCAGCCGACAAGCCGCTGTCCAGCTGCACCGAGTGCCCGAGCACGAAGATCATCAGCGCATATTTCATGCTTCACTCATTGGCGCCCGATGTGAGCGGGGCGGCACGCTCTCCGGCCTATCGCCATCGGGACCTGCCGGAATGACATTTGAGATAGATCAACAGCCGGTTAATGCGGGCCAGACGGCGACCGACACGAGCAGCCGCGTGGAGGGGCACGCGTAAAGAGGCATAAATGCTGCCTCAGCGATTGCGCTGATTATGGTGCGCGTTTGATGCCGATCAAATCAGGCCGCGGCCGCAGCGGTATCATCGCAGCCATCCGACGCAGCCGCCTTCAAAGGAGCGAACATGTTCAAGATCGCCGCGCTCGTATGGATCATGCTCTCGGTGACGCTGGCCGGCATCGCCCTGCTGATCATCGTCACGGTCCCGCCGCTCGCCAACCAGGCCGCGTTTCTCATTCCGGTCGTGTGCAGCGGAGCGATTGTCGCCGCGATGCCGCTCTCGTATCTCATCGCGCGCCGTATCGCGGGCGCACGCGCCGCCTGAGCCCGCAACACATGAAAGAAGCGGAACTCCGCCGACGTGCCGTCGGCGACGCGCTTGACAGCGCCGGTTAGGTCCGCTGGTGGGAGAGCTCCGGTCGCAAGCAGCCAAAAGCACCTAAATCGCCTGACACTTGGCTGTCAGGATGAATCTCTGACCATCTCGCGTCGTGACTGGCATCGACACAGTCCAGCCGCTCACGATGGCCGAGGCCCAAGGCTCGAGCCTACACATGGCTGCGCGGTACCGCTTCTGCTCGTAGGCCTGCCATCCAGGCTTCATTTGAGCTGCGTCGATCGTGATAATCCTTTTGTAGGCGACACTCTTTTGGTCGCAGGACAGCTCCATCCCATCCTCGCGCGTGATTGAGTCGACAACGGTTCCTTTGGTGGCATTGGCGTCGGCCAAGTTCTCGGTCAGCATCTTGCAAAATGCGGCATCGTCGAAAGCCAACGATGGGGTGGCTACGACCAAGAGCACGGGTAGTGCGAGCCAGCGCTTCATGTGGGTCTCCGTTGATGGCCAGCGTGTTTGACAACCGCACCCTGACAGGAGGGTGCAACGTCCGCTGCTGCGTGCGGAACCATGTCAACACCTCGCCTTCTGTGGTCGTCGACTTTCAGTGACACCCGCCGTCAATCACACTTGGCGGTCAGGGTGAAGTTCTGACCATCACGAGTGGTAATCGGTACCGACACGGTCCACCCGGTTTTGATGGCGAACTTCCAGTCTTCAAGCACACACAGCCCCTTGTTGTGGCGCTCGTCCGCACCAGCCAGCCATCCTTCGGGCAGCTGCGAGGCATTGACAGTGAGGGACTTTTTGAAGGCGACGCTTTTCGTGTCGCACGACACCTCTATGCCTTCGTTGCGGGTGATAGAGTTGACCATGCCGCCTTTTGCGGCGTTCACCTTGACCGCGCTGTCGGTCAGCATCTTGCAAAATCCGGCGTCGAACTGCGGATTGGCGGCCAACGCCATAACCAGTGGCAATGCGAGCAAGGGCGTCATGGGGGATCTCCCGGTCAAAGTTCAGCCTGCTGCGTCGTGCAAGCCGCGCGTTATGGACTGCATTTGCGTGGGCCGCTGTTATCGGGGGAACAGTGCACACCGGCGTTCTCGCTGCCGGTCGATGCGCTGCGCTACCGCGGCAGAACCGCTCGAGGTTGCCAAGGCGGCAGTACGTTGCAAAAGCGGACATCGGCTGAAGTGGCGTTGGCGACGCGCCTAACAGCGGCGTTTCGGTCCGCTGCTGGGAGAGCTCCGGTCGCGGCTGCAGCGCCGAGCACAGCGGGATCTGCCTTCTGATGGCGGCTGAACGCCACTGCGAGATCTTCCGCGATAGGTCTTGCTCATGGCTGCCTCTGATCGTGAGCTAACGATCAGGTGCTGCTGAGGGAAGAAGACCGGAACCGCCCTGGGGGCAGACCGGTCTTCAAGAGCCGCAGCTTAGGCATTCTGTCTGCCAAGCGCCGCTGGGCCTGCCAACGCAGCATCAGTCCGAAGACAATGCCGGTCACCGGCCAGATGATTAGTTGCGGCACCGCGACGAACGGGTCCGAGGTCGCAAGGAAATCATTGACGACGAACATCAGTCCCAGCGGCACGCCCCAGGTAATGATGCCGTAGATCATCGCTTCTCGAGCGCTCAACGTGGCCCAGACGTTCTTTTCGCTGCTGGGCGAGCCGAAGCCGGACATGCGCCGCACCACGATGCTCAGCGGAACGCCAACGAGAGCACCAATGGTAAGTGCCGCGATCAACGGGGCCATCGGTCCCATACTTTTCAATTGGGGTACGGCATGCAGGAATGGCAGCGCCGCGCACGACACCGCCGCGTACATCCAAATGCCAAGGCAGGCAACGAGCATGCTAGATTTTGGTGACATGGGTCGTCTCCTATTGAGGGGGTGACGCTCATGTAGTTCTTCACCGCGCGAGGATGTCTGTTCCCGAAGTGACAGGAAGCACGTGTTGCTCAGCTTGTGCTGCCGGAGCTCCGCTGCAACGCATGCGGCTTGCATGCTCTCATCGGGTGATGCGGATATGGCCGATCACGGCTTTGAGTTTGTTCCATGCCTCAGAGAACGTCTCGCCCTCGCTCGTAGCGACAACCTCTTTCGCTTTCATGGTGATGGTCCAGCAGCCCGACGTCACGGTCAACGTGACCTGAAAGTCCTTGCCGCCCTCGCGCATCATCTCCTGCGACAGGATCTGGTGTGCCTGCTGCAGTTCCTCCCGCTTTTTTTCTTTGCGCAACTGCTTGGCGCGCTGGCGCCGCTTGCGGCTGCACCAGGCTTCCCATGCCGTCTGCGGAACGCCGTCGGGTGCCGGCAAGTAAGGGCTGCGGTCGAGCCGGTCCAGCGCGGCGAACAGATGCCCATACTCGATGTCCGCAGCCGAAATGCCGTAGCGGTCTTTGAGCTCTATCACCTTGGCAAGCGCAGCCCTCGCTTCGCCGGGGGTGCAGCCGCGGGCAACGGTCTTCTGCGACAGAGCCTCGACCTTCTCGACCACGCGCTGTGGCGGATGCGCGGCGTCGGCCGCAGGATTGCAGTCGGGGCACGGCATGCCGGAGCCGCATTGGCAACCGCCGTCGATCTTCATCGACCAGGGGCGGTCGGGGTGCCGTTCGCACACCCAGCCAACATCTTGGCATTTGGCGCAGTCTGGCACCTTGGCGGCTTCCCCTCATGCACGCTACTGTCTCATCATGACAGAAGACGGGTGGCATTGTCAGCCCCGAGACGACGTCTGGCGACGGGTGCATCTTGCGCATGCAGAGAGCCTAAGGTCGCGTCTTCGGCCCCGATGCAATGCCTGCGGCCACAGCGCCTGAGCCCAGATGCTTCGCGCAGGCGCACCACCTCGAGACGGCGACACCACTTTTGCTCATCGCACCGCGGCTGTGGTGTACTCGGTGTGGGGCGAGGAAAGCGCATTGCTGGCCTACGGCTTCTGATCCCAAGCAGACATTTTAGATGGACAGCGACCGCGGCCCGCTGACATAGGGATTGCCGGACTCGAAAAACCGACGCTTGCGATGGACTTCGCGCGTGAGGCCGATGCGCGTGCTGCTGGAGATTGGACCTGTGGGCCGAGCTGGCGTGCCGAGCCAAAGAGCTTCCCCGGCACATAGATCAACTCCGTCATATCGCTTGTCGATCTGCATGGCTTGGGCGAGGCGTCCAGGCCCGCGCGCGATATCGCGAGCACGCGTCGTCTTCCGAAAGCGCTGCATGATCTCGACGCCCTCGAGCGGCTCCAACGCGCGCAAAAGCACGCCCGCACCGACGCCTGCTTCCTCGCTGGTGACGTTGACCATGAAGGAAGAGCCATAGGTAAAATAGACATAGCAGTGGCCATGACCGAGAAACAAAGACTGGTTGCCTTTCGTCTTGCCTCGAAAGGCGTGGCCAGCGGCATCGCCAGGCGGATAAGCTTCGGTTTCAACGATCCGACCGCTTAGCCTGCCTGCGGGTAGATCATGAACCAGCGTCTTGCCAATGAGATATCGCGCAAGCTCGATGGTATCCACGGGCAGGTCTTGCCGTCGAAGCCGCCTGACGCTGCATTGAGCCTGTTTCACTGGCGTCACCACACATTTTTAACGGTAGGCAGTGCCGGATCGGCGTTGAGACGTGTTCGAAAACGCCCTGCGAGCCGCGTCGTCAACGTGTAGCGTGGTCAGTCAACATATTTGATCGAGTGAGCGCTTTCATGCCGAGATTGCTCTCTGTCAACGTCGGTCTGCCGCAAGACATCCAATGGCGCGGCGAGACCGTGCATACCGGCGTTTGGAAGTCCCCAATTCACGGGCGGTGCATGGCGCGGCGACTCAACCTCGAGGGGGATGGGCAAGGAGATCTTGCCGGTCACGGCGGCGAGCAACGTGCGGTGATGGTCTACCAGATCGACTCTTATCATCACTGGGAGCGCACCCTGGGCCGCAGCGATTTCATCTTCGGGCAGTTCGGCGAGAACTTCACCGTAGAGGGTCTGGCGGACGACGAGGTGTGCATCGGCGACCGGTATCGCATCGGGGGCGCGCTGTTCGAAGTGTCGCAGCCCCGCGTGACATGCTATCGCGTCGGAATTCGCATGAACGATCCACGCATCCCGGCCCTGTTGGTGGCGCACCACCGACCGGGGTTTTATTTCCGCGTGCTCGAGGAGGGCGAGGTTGGCGCCGGCGACGAGATCGTAAGAGTTCGCGCAGGGGCCCGAGCGGTTCACCGTGGCCGACATCGACGCTCTGCTTTATCTTCCGGGACATCACCCCGATCAACTGCAGCGGGCGCTGCGTATACCCGCACTCAGCTCGGGATGGAGGGCTTCATTCGAAGCGCTGGCCGCGCAGAAGGACGCCGGTGCGGTTGCCGGCAATCCGGGCCTGAGCCGTGCGGCCGGCCCGCCTCCGGCCTGGCTCGGCTTCCGGCCGCTGCGCACCTCTCGGGTCGAGCGGGAAAGCGCTAGTGTCATCTCCCTGACGCTCGCATCGCAGGACGGCTCGCCGTTGCCGCCGGCGCTTCCGGGGCAGTTCGTTGTCCTGCGGTTGCCGTCAGCGGCGAATGCGCCTGCTCTGCTGCGCGATTATTCCATATCGGGCGCGCCGGACGCAGGCAGCTACCGGGTGAGCGTCAAACTGGAAGTGAACGGCAAGGGCAGCAGCTTTCTGCATACGCAGGTCAAGAGCGGAGATGTCCTCGAGGTCAGCGCGCCAAGGGGAAGCTTCACCTTGCAGCCCGGCGAAGGACCTGTGGTGCTGCTCAGCGCCGGCATCGGCGCCACTCCGGTCCTGGCCATGCTGCATGCCCTGGCAGCGAGCAGGTCCCAGCGTGACGTCTGGTGGCTGTACGGCGCGCGCAATGCGGCTGAGCATCCCTTTGCCCGCGAAGCGCGTGATCTCCTCGCCGCGCTGCCGCGCGCCCGAGCCTTTGTCGCTTACAGCAGACCGGCGCCGGGCGATCGGCCAGGCTGCGACTACGACGCGCCGGGACGCTTACGTCTCGAAGAGCTTCAGCGGCTTGGAGTGCCACGCCAAGCCGACTTCTATCTGTGCGGCCCGCCGGCATTCCTTCGCGGCTTTAACCGGGATCTCGCGACCTGGGGCGTCGCCAGCGGGCAATTGCACCAAGAGGTCTTCGGTCCCGAGGACGGGGGGACGCCCGGAATCTCAAAGGCTCCCGCCCGCCCGCCGCACCCGCCGGCGGGAGCCGCCGGTCCCGGCCCGATGATCTCCTTTGCGCGGAGCGGTCTCGATGTGCCGTGGAATCCTGCATACCAGAGCCTGCTGGAATTTGCGGAGGCCTGCGATGTTTCCGTCAAATGGTCGTGCCGGACGGGTGTCTGCCATACCTGCGAATGCGCCTTAATCGGAGGGTCGGTGGCGTACGATCCGCAACCGCTCGAGCCTCCGGCGCAAGGGAATGTGCTGATCTGCTGTGCCAGGCCGGAGACGATCGTAGAATTGGATCTTTGAACCGGAGCGCGCGATGCGCCAGCCCAGCATCGTTACGTCCGGTGACACTTGCTAGTCCTGTTCACCGATAGTGGTGTGTCCGAGCCATTGCACGCTCCTGCCATCTCTGGCGTTCCTCACCACCGCCTCGGATAATCTTTGCCTGCGCGATCCCATGGCACGCGACGCCGCATTTGGCATCGTTCGCCTGCGGCGTGGTCGCGCCCAAAGCCGCTGCGACAGTCTTCATGCCGTTTGGCAATCGGCCAACGTTGACCACGTCATGGTCCTTCGCGCACGATTGCTCTTGGAGGCCAAGCCGACGATGTTGCCTTGGACAGCCGCTTTTGGCCCGAGCGCAACTCGCACGGCGAGATGGTCGCTCTTTCGAACCAGCGCAGAGAGGCACTCTTTAGGCGCCCATAGCTTGGCTAATTTTTATTAGCATATGAATTGAAATAACCAGTAATTGACCAAACGAAACGCCTCTCTTTGTCTTTTAAAATTCGTTCGACTATATCCGTGCGTAGAAATACTTACGTATCGCAACGGTCCTTCACAGAAGGTGTTCCCCGATGACTTTGGTCGTTCCCCGCGGCCGGAGCCTTCGTGCCGGGCCGTCACGCTTTGGCGCGGACTGCTCCGGCAACGTGGCGGTCCTCTTCGGGCTATCGGCCGTCGTGCTGATGCTTGCGCTCGGCGCCGCGGTGGACATCGGCCGCTGGCTGCACGCGCGCGACCAGACCATCGCGGCGATGGACGCGGCGGTTCTGGCAGGGGGCCGTGCCTTGCAGGTGAACAGCACCGATACCGCCGGCGCGGTCGCTACGGCGAAGAAGTACTACGCCGAGAACGTCAAGACGCGTCTGCCCGTCATCGACGATACGGTCACGTTCAGCGTCACCGACGGCTCGACGTCGTTGACCGCCAGCGGCTCGGCCTACATCAAGACGCCGTTCCTGCAGTTCGGAAACATCGACAAGCTGCCCCTGCTCAACACGAGCCAGACCGAGTACTCGAAAGCCGAGCTCGCGGTTGGTGGCAACGGGGGGGAGAACCTCGAGATCTCCATCATGCTCGACGTCACGGGCTCCATGGCCGGCCAGAAGCTCAAGGACTTGAAGGACGCCGCCGAGGACCTGATCAACATCATCGTCTGGGACGACCAGAGCAAATACACCTCCAAGGTCGCCCTCGTGCCGTTCTCCGAGGACATCCGCCTGCCGTCGAGCACCGTCCTCAACAAGGCGCGCGGCACGGGCCTGGCATCGAGCAAGACCATCACGACGGGAAGTGGGTATTCCAGGCAGTCGACAGTCTATTATCTCTCGGACTGCGTCGTGGAGCGGACGGGTTCGCAGAAGTACGCCGATGCTCTCCCCAAGTCCGGCCAGTACGTGATGGCTCACTACACTCAGAGCTCGACGGGTAACGGCAACAACAAGAAGGGCGTCTGCACCATCCCATCGGGTTCCGAGGCCATGCCATTGAGCAGCGACAAGAACGCCCTCGTTGCCAAAGTCGAGGGGCTATCTGCTTCGGGTGGCACGGCCGGGCATCTGGGCACCGCGTGGGCTTGGTATATGCTGTCTCCGAATTGGTCCTCGCTGTGGTCGGCCAGCAGCCAGCCTCAGGCCTATGGAACCGACAACCTGCGAAAGATCGCCATCCTCATGACCGACGGCGAGTACAATACGCAGTACGACTCGAACGGTATCAACACCGACCAGTCAGGCGCCTCGCCCGCAAACGGCACCTCGACGAACCAGGCACGTGCCTTGTGCGCTGCGATGAAGGCGAAAGACATCACCATCTACACAGTTGGCTTCGATCTCGGCGGTCACAATAGCGAGTCCTACCAGACGCTCTATCAATGTGCGTCCGACCCCAAGAAGTTCTACAGCGCCGACGATGGAGAGCAGCTGAAGCAGGCGTTCCGCGACATCGCGATCAAACTTTCATCGCTGTACCTCTCGAAGTGAAAGCGGCTTTGATGCCCGAGCTGCGCCCAACCGGTTTGGCAGGGCGCCATCCCCGTCTGCTTCTGACCAAAGCGGTACCAGTTCTCGCTTACATTATGTGGGCTCGTGCGTGCGCGATGCCTGCTAAGGTGGCTCACACAGCGGAGCAAGCGGGCCTGTCACTCAATTGAATTGCGATCAGATTGATTGACGATGCGCGCAGCTCTGCTGCCGTGCAAAGCGCCTGGGGAGGCCAAGCAAAAAAAGGGGGGAGCATGAAGCGCTTGATCTGCTGCCTGGATGGCACGTGGAACAGCGACGACGACGGCGCCGTGCCAACGAACGTCGTCAAGATCCATCGGGCGATCCTGCCGGAGGATGCTGCCGGCGTCCGCCAGGTGTCGCACTACGTCAAGGGCATCGCCTCGGCCAAGGATACCCGCGCGCAGTTCCTCAAGGGCGCCGTCGGATACGAGCTCGGCGACCGCATCCAGGCTGGCTATCGCTTTCTGGTCGATACCTACGAGCCCGGCGACGAGATCTTCCTGTTCGGCTTCTCGCGCGGCGCTTTCGAGGCCCGCAGCCTGGCGGGCTTCATCTCACTGCTCGGTATCGCCAAGCCGGGCTCGGGCGTCTCCGTCGCCGACGCCTGGGCGCTCTATCGCCAGTCGCCAGATAAGCGCAGTGCCGCCGACCTCGAGCGGCTACGCGCGGGCGCGCACTATCCCGTGCGCATCAAGTGCGTCGGCGTCTGGGATACGGTCGGCAACATCGGCAATCCGTTTTTCTCCGGCGGCATTTTGGGCCGCTGGTCCAGGTTCCACGATACGCGGCTCCACCCCTCGATCGAGGTCGGGCTGCATGCGCTGTCGATCGACGAGGTGCGCGGGCCGTTCCGGCCCACGCTGTGGACCCGGCCGCGGCATGCCCCGCCGACGCCGGGCCAGCATGTCGAGCAGGTCTGGTTCGCCGGATCGCACGCCAACGTCGGCGGCGGTTTTCCCGAGACCGAGCTCAGCGACATCGCTCTCTTATGGATGGCAGAGCGGGCCAGTGCCACCGCCGGTCTTGCCCTCGACACGGACGCGCTTTTGCGCGCCGCGAAGCCCAACGCGCTCGGTCTGCAGCACGCCTCCGCCACGGGCAGAATTTTCAAGTGGAGCGGCCGCCTGCCTTTCATCCGGCTCGTCAACCAAAGAGTGCAGGCCATCCCGAGACTGCGCCGCACGATGATCGGAGCGTGGCGATCGAGCAAGATCAAGCGCGCTGAGATCACCATCAACGAGAGTGTGCACCAAAGCGTGCACGCCAGGTTCGGCAAGACCGTGAATGAGGCCATCGGCGAGACGCTCAAAGAGATCGTCTATCGGCCACGCAACATCGCGGCCCTGATCGACGCACAACAAAAACCAGCGGGGGAGGCTTCGGGCATGACGGACGCAGCGCAGACGTCGGGCAATGGCAGCACACTCACCAAGCTGGTGACGGTTCACGGGACGGGTGCGGGCGCCAAGGAATGCTCAGGCGAGCGCTGGTGGCAACGGGGCAGCCCGTTTCTGGGCGAGCTCGCCAAGCGCCTCAACCTCGACCCCGGCCGCGTCGAGATCGTCCCGTTCCACTGGGAGCTGGGGCCCAACAGCGAGACCGGGCGGCGCGCGGCGAGCGCGGCGCTTTTCGAGAAGCTGAAAAGCTACGACAGGGCCGGCGCCGACTACCACGTGATCGGCCACAGTCATGGCGGATCGGTCATTTACGACGCGCTTTTGCACTCCCTCGCCAAGGGCCAGCCGTTCGAGCGGCTCAAGTCCTGGTGCACGATCGGGACGCCGTTCCTCGACTACCGCGCCAACCGCTTCCTGTTCAGCCGGCTGGGCACCAAGGGCCTCACCCTCTACGCCATGGCGCTCGGCATCCTCATCTTCGGCGCCGGGCTCCTGGTCAACTACCTCACCGGCAGCACCCAGATCGAGGGAACGACCGAGGAGATGCGCCACTTCTTCACCGCGCTCGTGCTCCCGCTCGCGCTCATCGCGCTTGGCTTCGGCGGCGCCTGCATGGCCTTCCTCTATGCGGTGGAGCGCATTCGCGGCGGCACCCACCCGCAAGTTCGCAAGCAGAAGGCGGCCGATCTCTACAAGGACCGCTGGATCGGCCTGTGGCATCGCGACGACGAGGCGATCAGCGCGCTCTCGAACGTGCAGTACGTCAAGGGCCCAATCGTTCCATCGACCTTCCTGCAGCCGTTCGTCGCCATCACCCAGGTGCTGGCGACCGTCGCCTTGAGCATCGCCCTGGTGATCTACGCGCTCCCGCAACTGTGGGCGTTCATGGTGGCGAGCTGGCCGCAGATCGCGCAAGCCGATACGGCTTCCGACGGCTCGGCTCTCGGCTATGTGGCGATGATCGCCGCGGCCATCGCCGTGCTCGCCATCATTGCGGCCATCTACGTCGCCGTCGCCAGCCTCATCGTCGCGGCTCTCAAGCTCGTAGCTCGCGGCGTGGGATGGCCGCTTTCCAAGGCCATCGACAATCTCGTGTGGTCGTCGATCCGCCAGCAGGCGTGGGGCGACGACCGTCAGGGCGAGGGCGTGGCGCAGGTCGGCTCGCATCCGCCCGAGTTCGCCGCCACCTTCGCCTCGCTGCCCGCGCCCATCGCCGACGAGGTGAGCCGCTTCAGCGAGAAGCACGCCATCCTGACGCTGACCAAAGTGCGCGAGGTGCTCGGCATGACGCGGACGCCGCAAAAGGCCCCCGACATGCGCGCGCAGCTGAGCGAGCAGCTCAACTGGCGCGAGCTGATTCACACTACCTATTTCGATATCCCCGAGTTCGCCGACCTCGCCGCCCTCGGGCTGCACCAGGCGGGCCTCGCCCCGCTCAAGGAGGACTTCTGGGGGAGCCAACGGCGCGACCGCGCGCAGGCGTGGTATCGCGCCATCTCGGCCAACGCACCCGGTGGTTTGGCTGCCTCAGAGGTCGCAAGTGCAGCATAGGCAGGGCTTGCATGCCGAGCCGCCGCCCGGGTTGGTTGCTCGAGGCGCTCAGCAATGGGCGTCCGCGATGAATGGCCCGACTCTCGCGGCGCAGAGCAAACCATTGGGAAAGACTACGCGCATGCCCGGCGTCTCAGGATACGCAGGGGGCCCAAGCTTTGGCCTAACCGCCGTAAGCAGCGAATGATCCACCTGTCATGGTATGATAGCAATCACGCAAACGACTGGATGAATAGCTCGCCGTACCCGAACACGGGCGTGCCGGGGAGAAACGAACGCCTTCGAAAGCGAATATCTAGGGTGAAGTGGCGATGAGACCGGCGATGTCGCCGCTCGAGATAAAGCGTTACTGCGAGCTTCTGGAGGGCGCTACAGTCGTTCTAGAGTTTGGCAGCGGCGGAAGCACCATTTTGGCCGCCGAGCAGCCCAACCTTCAGATTACAAGCGTGGATAGCGATGTCTCGTGGTTCAATAAGCTGCGCGAGTTTGCGCCGGTGAAGGCCGCCAAGGCCGAAGGCAGACTGCGCTTCGTTGCCATAGATCTCGGTCCCACGAAAAAATGGGGCTATCCAATCGATCAACGCGCGATCGAACGGTGGCCCATGTACTCGGAAGCGCCGTGGAGTGCGCTGCAGACGGCGCCGGACCTCATTCTGATAGACGGCCGTTTTCGAATGGCTTGCGCACTTGAAGCTGCGCGCCGAGCTCTGAAGGACGCAACAATTGCAATCCATGACTTTCAGCGCAGTCACTATCAGATTGCCAGGCTTTTTTTGAAGCGCGTCGAAATGGTCGAGCGGCTTGCCGTCTTTCGACAGAGGACGGTGAAATGTCCATTCCTCATCGATCTCGCGCTTAAGGCCTATCGCTACGATCCGAAATAAGTGTTCCACCCACTTGGGCGGAGGGCTCCATTGTCCGCTTCCTCTGCATTGCTGACATCGTCGCTTACGCGCCAGCCCCTCAATCTCCCCGTCCCGATGCAATCCCACCACGCCACAAGCCGCCGGCGCTGCTATGATTCACCAACCGAATCAGGCGGGAGCGCGATGCAGGCAGACTGCCCCTTGGTCATCATCCGCTGGCAGGACAGCCGCCAGCCCTGCGGGCACTGGCGCTACTTGTCGGCGCTGCCGGATTCAAAGCCCGTCGAGGTCGCAACCGTCGGCTGGCTCTTGAAAGACACCGCCGAGGTCAAGGTCGTCTGCCAGAACGTCGGCGATCTGGAGCACCCCGACAAAGCACAAGCGAGTGGGATCATGACGATACCCACTCGCTGCGTCTTATCGATCGAGAAGCTCACAGAAGAGGACGGACCTATCTCTTCTGCTGGTTCGGCTGACCCTGCTGAGGCTGACGATCGGGAGATTGCGTCAGCACCGATGCCGCAAGCTCTTTGATCTCTTGGGGGGAGAGGGAGCTTGGATTCTGCAACGCCTTGGACGCGATGGACGCGACTTTCTGAGACGTCTTCTCGTTCTGAGCCATGACGATCACCCACTTTCTAAAAGACGAGCACCTAAGTCCAGAACGCCGCCGAGTTAACACCCGGCGCGTAGTGGTAGGTACACGAGACTGTTTGTCGCCTGAGGTTATCCACGGTTTCGTTCGCGCATGAGCACATCGCGGGCGGGGATATTCGAGGCGGCAAAGCCCTACTGGCAAAGCCTGCTCGACCCTGCGGCTTGAACCGTCTTATCCGTGCCCATGTCGTCCTGAAGCGCATGCATGGCGTTGTGTTTCGTGTCGTGGCAGCAACAGAGCGTCACGCTGCTTCGGCCACACTCCGGCCCGCCGCCGTCGCGCCCGTCGCGTTTCCGGGCGGCCGAGAACGCCCGCTTAAGCACGTCGGCGGCCTAGCACCAATTGTCATTTGGAACTCAACGCGTCCGTAAATGTTGACGCCTAACGTTGCTCCGCACGGCTCATTGGAGGGCGACATGCGTAAGGCGTTCCTGGCAATCGTTATCGCGACGGCGAGCTTCTCAACGCTGGCTGCGAGCGTCGAACCGGCGGCTGCTTGGCGCAGCTATCGCTGGTATCGCGACTACGCGCCGCTCTACCCGCGCTATTACTACGGTCCCCCCGTCGTCTACGTCGTCCCCCCCGCCTACGCCTACTATCCGCGCCCTCTCTACCGCTATTGCCCGCCGGGCTACATCGTCGGTCCGCAGGGCACCTATTATCCGCGCCGCTTCCGCGGCTACCCGCGCGGTGTCCACTACTATCCGCCCGGCTACTGGAATCCGCGCCGCTACTGGCACCGCCGCTGCTGCCGCTAACGCAGGGTGACGTCGCCCGCGCAAGCGGCGACGAGCCAGGCGGGATTGAACCAGCGGTCGGCCGGGCCGTCGTAGGGCAGCCGCGTCACGTCCCAATGGCGGATCAGCGGCGCGTATACATCCCAGACCGGCGGGCCGCCGCCGATGAAGACGATGCGTCCGGGAAAGCGCGCGATCGTGGCCTGCGGATCCATGCCGGAGCGCAGCTCCACGATGGTGCGGTGCTCGAACGCGAAGGCGGGGACGGAGGCGTAGGTCTTCGGGCCCGCCAGCAGCACGTGCCCGTGCGTGACCTCGAAGAAGCGCTTCACGTCGGCGACGTACTCCGGACCCTTGTTGCCTTCCCACGGCAATTGCCCGTTGAGCCCGAGCTGGCCGCGCTGGCCGATGGCGCAGATTGAGCGGACGTCGGGGGGGCGCGCGTCTGACATCGCAGATCTCCTTGGGCAGGCTTGCCGCTTTCCAGAAAAACGAGAGTTCTTCAGGAAAATCAGCGATCCATGAACGGCTGCAGTTTGCTGAGGAGGGCATGGGGCACCTCGTCTTGGGGAAGATGATTGCACCCGCGCAGCACTGCAAGCCGCGCGTGGGGGAGGAGGCGTACGAGCCTGCGGGCCGTCGCCAGCGGCACGATGCGATCGCGCCGGCACCACACGAGCAGCGTCGGCTGGGAAATGGCGCGGTAGCGCTGGCCCATGCGCGCCCGGTTGTGATCGAAGATGGACTCCGCCGTGGCAATGAAGGCGTGGCGGCTGCCGAGGTCGTAGAAGGGCGCCGCGTAGCCGCGGATGTCGCGCTCGGGCACGACGCGCCCTGGCGCGCTGACGGCGTGCAGCAAAAGCCGCGCCATGAACTCGGGCGGGGTGATGGTCATGGCCACATAAGGCAGGCCCGGTACGCGCAACAGTTCGGCCAAAGCGCCGAAGTCCTGCTTGAGCGCGGGCGCGTCCATGATGACGAGGCGGGAGATCCGCCACGGCTCGCGGCGCAGCTTAAGCGCGGTCAGAAGCGCGACCGTGCCGCCGAACGAGTGTCCGATGAGCGTGACGTTGTCGAGGTGGCGCTTCTCGATGAAGGCGGCGACGAGGGCGGCCTGGGCGGCGGCCGAGTAGTGCTGGCCGAAGCGCTTGTCGGAGCGGCCGAAGCCTTTGAGGTCGAGCGCGATGACGCGGTGGTTGCGGGCGAGCGGGCGCACGATGCGGCGCCAGGTGAAGACCGAGGCGCCGAGCCCGTGCACGAGCAGGACGGGGGTCCCGTGGCCGTACTCCTCGGCGTAAAGGATGGTCGGCCGCTGTCCGGGGGCGTGGAGCGCGATGCGGTAGGCGGAGGCGTGCGCCGGCAGCGCGCATAGGGCGCTGAGCCCGGCCTGCAGAATCACTTTGCGCACCCGCAAAAGGACAGTTGCGCAGTGAACCCGAAGGCTCGCTGGGCCTTCCGACGCCGTCATCCCCATACGCCCCCTAAAATCTGACCCTCGGTGGCAAATCTACCACGACGCCTGAATGCGCGGCGAAAGGGGGATTTCCCCGGTCCTCCTCTTATCCCCTGTCCCAACGCCCATCCTAATATGCCGTTTCCCCACGAAAATCGGTTAAGAGACCATTGACGACCATATATTCCCATGCAATCCCATTACTGCCCGTCCGCACCGGGCAGGGAACGTGGCAGGGCGCCGGCCTTGAAAAATGAGGGCCAAGGCCCTGAGCGACCGCCACGGCCCCGCCGGTGGGACGGGCCCCAAGCAAGGGGCGGCAACTAGGCCGCAAGACGTTGGTGTTGGGTCTTTAAGAGTGAGGTGCGCGAGGCTGCGAACGGGAGATGGAACGCTTTGTCTCGACATTCACAAACAAGATCGACGCCAAAGGCCGGGTCTCGATCCCTGCTCCCTTTCGCGCCGTGCTCGAGCGCGACGGCTACGCCCACGGTAGCGCCGGCGGCATTTACTGCTACCCCGCGCTCGAGGCTCCAGCACTCGATGCAGGGGGCGAGAGACTTGCAAAAAAGATCGATGGGCTTCTCTCGGGCCTGCCGGATTATTCGGACGAGCGCGACGAGCTTTCTGTCGCGCTCTACGGTGATGTCCAAGTCCTCACCATCGATGGGGACGGCCGCATCAGCCTTCCTGAAAACCTTCGCGCGCACGCCGGTCTCACCACCCAGGTCACGTTTGTCGGCCTGGGCGACAAGTTTCAGATGTGGGAGCCTGCCCGCTTCGCCGACCGGCGCGAGCGCGCAAGAGAAAAAGTGCAGCACACACGCAAGCTCTTCGGCGCGGGGAGCCGTCAATCCTCTTCGGGGGATGACGGAAGCGAAGGAGCACGGGGATGATGGTGCGTCGCGACCGGCCAGTGGGTACGCCCACTGAGCCAGAGTCCACGCATCACGTCCCCGTGCTGCTTTCGCAAGTCCTTGCGCATCTCAATCCGCAAGATGGCGAAGCCTATATCGACGGCACCTTCGGCGCCGGCGGCTACTCACGCGCCATCCTGGAGGCCGCCGACTGCCGCGTCCTCGCCATTGATCGCGATCCGACAGCCATCGCGCGAGCACACAAGCTCAGCGCCGAGTTTCCCGGGCGGCTGACGGCCGTCGAGGCGCCCTTCAGTAGCTTGGATTCCGTTGCCGAAATGGAGGGCCTCGATCGGGTTGACGGCGTCGTGCTCGATATCGGCGTCTCCTCCATGCAACTCGACGAGCCCGAGCGCGGCTTCTCGTTTCAGACGGACGGCCCGCTCGACATGCGCATGTCGCGGCAGGGCGCGACTGCCGCGGATGTTGTCAACGACACGGACGAGGAAACGCTCGCGCGCATTCTCTTCGTTTTGGGCGAGGAGCGCCGCTCGCGTGCGATTGCCCGTGCTGTTGTCGCCGCGCGCGCACAAGCACCGCTGCAGACGACGAAGGCGCTCGCCGATGTCGTCGCGCGCGTCTTCGGCGGACGCAAGATCGACGGCCGCCATCCCGCAACGCGCACCTTCCAGGCGCTGCGCATCTATGTGAACGACGAGCTCGGCGAGTTGGCGAAGGCGCTCGGTGCCGCTGAACGCTGCTTGAGACCGGGCGGCCGGCTCGTTGTGGTGACATTCCACTCGCTCGAGGATCGCATCGTAAAGCGCTTCCTCACTGAGCGATCGGGCAAGGAGGTCCGGGCTTCCCGTCATCTGCCCGAGCAATCGATAAAATCCGACCCGCCAAGTTTCCGGATTGTTAACCCCCGTCCGTTAACTCCTTCGAAAGGAGAACTAGAGGTGAACCCGCGCGCCAGATCGGCACGGGCGAGGGTCGCGGTGCGGACCGACGCGCCTGCGTGGCCACTCGATGCCATCCTTGCGGGGTTGCCGTCGGTCTAGTCGCACGTCGCGTTGGAGGGGTGTCGCATGCGTACGCTCAACCTCGGGGTCATGGTGCTCGCCCTTGCGAGTGCCTTTGTGCTTTACGGCATCAACTACGACACGCGGCTCCTGGACAAGCGCCTCCAGGAAAAGGAGCGCGCGATCGAGGAGGCGCGCAGCGATATCGCCGTCTTGAAGGCGGAGCGGGCGCATCTTGCCCGGCCTGAGCGCATCGCGCCTTTGGCACGTGCACTCGGCATGCAGCCCACATCCGAGCGCCAGCTGGCGGCGAGCCCCGAGGAGGCGCTGATGCGCGTGCTCTCGGCGACAGATGATCGTCCCGCTGCATCGTCACGGGGGGACTAAGATGGTGTCTTCCGCCGCGCCACAATTGGGGCCGCCGCCGGGTGACCCGGGGTTAGGCTCCGCCAACCGCCCCTTGCGCACGCTCATCGCGATGCTGGTGGTGCTGCTGGCCTTCGGTGCGGTGGCGGGGCAGCTCGTCCGCCTCGCGCTATTGGGCCAGTCCGAGCTCTCGTCCTCCTTCACCGCGACCGTCGACCAGAGCTTTGCCCGGCCCGACATCGTCGACCGCAACGGGCGGCTTTTAGCGACCGACGTCGAGGCCTACTCACTGTTTGCGGACCCTGCGCGCGTGCTCGATCGCGACGAGGTGGTCGAGAAGCTGCATGCCATTTTTCCCGATCTCGACGAGGCCGCGCTCAGAGACGATCTCGCCGACCGCACGCGCCGTTTCGTGTGGATCAAGCGCGGGCTTTCGCCCAAGACGGCGCAAACCGTGCACGACCTGGGGCTGCCGGGGCTCGATTTCCGCCGCGAGTTGCGACGCGCCTATCCCGGTGGAAAGCTTGCCGGCCACGCGCTGGGCTACGTCAACATCGACAACAAGGGCGTGGCCGGCATCGAGCGCTACGTCGACGAGGTCGTCGGCGTGGAAGCGGTGCAGGGGGCCACGCTTGCCGAGCGGGCACCAGTGCGCCTGTCGCTCGACATCGGCGTGCAGCATGCGGTCGAGGCCGAGCTTGAGAGCGCGGTGAAGCGCTATGAGGCAAAGGGTGCCGCCGGCATCGTGCTCGACGTCAACTCGGGCGAGATCTTGGCGTCCGCCTCGATTCCCGAGGTCGATCCCGCCTATCCTGCCATGAGCCTCGAGCCGCGCCGCGCCGACAAGGTTGCGGGCAGCACATTTGAGCTCGGGTCGGTTTTCAAGACGGCGACCGTCGCCATGGCGCTCGACGCGGGCGTCGTCACGCTCGATACGCAGGTGGACGTGCGCGCGCCGCTTGCCGCCGGCCGTTTCACCATCAAGGATTTGCACCCGCTCGGCCGGCCCTTGTCGGTTGCCGAGATCTTCATCCACTCCTCCAACGTCGGCGCCGCCAAGCTCGCCTTGATGGTCGGGCCGGAGCACCAGCAAGAGTTTCTCCGCCGCCTCCAGCTCTTGGATCCCATGAAGACGGAGGTTGGGCCGATCGCCGCGCCGCAGGTGCCGGAGCACTGGAAGGATGTCGAGACCATGACGATTGCCTATGGGCATGGTCTTGCCGTTGCGCCGCTGCAGTTCGCGGCGGCGGCCGCCGCCCTCATCAATGGCGGCAACCGGCTGATCCCGACCTTCATCAAGCATCCCCCCGACGCCGGGCATGTAAAGGTTCCGCTCATCCAGACCAAGACGAGCGCGCAGCTCCGCGAGATCATGCGCCGCAACGTCGCCGACCCGGCCGGGACCGGCAAGCGCGCCAAGGTTCCGGGCTATCTCGTCGGCGGCAAGACGGGCACGGCGGAGATTCCCGGTCCCGGCGGCTACCGCGAGAAGTCGGTCATCTCGTCTTTCCTTGCCGCCTTTCCTATGAACCGGCCGAAGTACCTTGTCTTCATCCTCTTATTCGAGCCCAAGCCGACGTCGGCGGCACGCGGCGAGGTGCTTGCGGCCCTCAATGCGGCGCCCACGGCCGGCCGCGTCATCGCCCGTATCGGCCCGCTTCTCGGCATTCTGCCGACAACCGAGACGGCGTCCGTGCCCGGCAAGGTGTTTGACGCCACATCGCCCGCAAAATATGAAGCTCAGTGACGCAACCCTAAAGGCGTCGACCGCCATCGTGCGCCAAGCAGGCCCCCCATGCTCCTCTCCTCCCTCATAGGGGCCGACGTGACCGCTCCAGCGGATGCCGGAGGTTTGGAGATCGCCGGCATCTCCGCGGACAGCCGTCTCGTAGAGCCGGGCTTCTTGTTCGTGGCCATCGCCGGCACCAAGGCGGACGGCGCACGCTTCATCTCCGATGCACGGAAGAAGGGCGCGGCCGCCGTGCTGGTCGGAGCGCATACCA
Organism: uncultured Alphaproteobacteria bacterium; assembly: GCA_963782555.1. Taxonomy (GTDB): domain Bacteria; phylum Pseudomonadota; class Alphaproteobacteria; order Rhizobiales; family Hyphomicrobiaceae; genus Hyphomicrobium_A. The sequence continues at coordinate 340,205 of CAWAKB010000001.1, forward strand.
AGGTCGCGGAGATCGGCGTGCCGGTGTTGCGGACCGAGGAGCCGCGCCGCGCGCTCGCGCTGATGGCCGCCCGCTTCTATGTCGCCCAGCCCGCAACCGTGGTGGCGGTCACCGGCACCAGCGGCAAGACCTCGGTCGCCGACTTCACGCGCCAGATCTTTGCCGGGTTGGGTCACCAGGCGGCATCGCTCGGCACCATTGGCGTCGTCAAACCCGATGGCAGCCTCTATGGCGTCCTGACGACTCCCGATCCGGTATCGCTGCACCGGATCCTGGCCGAGCTTGCAGAGGAAGGCGTGACGCACCTGGCATTCGAAGCCTCCTCCCACGGTCTCGATCAGCACCGGCTCGACGGCGTGCGCATCAAGGCCGCCGCCTTCACCAATCTTGGCCGCGACCATCTCGATTATCACCCGACGATGGAGGCCTATCTCGCGGCCAAGCTGCGTCTCTTCACCGAGTTGCTGCCCGAGGACGGCACCGCCGTCATCAATGCCGATACCCTTGAGGGCGCTCAAGTGGCAGGGGCGGCGCAGACGAGCGGCCATCGCGTGCTGACGGTCGGCAGAAAGGGCGACGGCCTCAAGCTCGAGCGGCTGGTGCGCGAGGGTTTCGGACAGCGCATGTCGGTCGGCTACGAAGGCCGCGTCTACGACGTGCGCTTGCCGCTTCTCGGCGAATATCAGGCTTCGAACGCGCTGGTTGCGGCCGGGCTCGCGATCGCAACGGGTGAATCCGCTGGCCGCGTGCTGCCGGCGCTGCAGAGCCTTCACGGCGTAAAGGGTCGGTTGGAGATCGTCGGCGAGGTGCAAGGCGGGCTCGCCGTTGTCGATTACGCCCATAAGCCGGAGGCGCTCGCCGCGGTTCTCGACGCGCTTCGCCCGTTCGCAACGGGGAAGCTCATCTGCGTTATCGGCTGCGGTGGCGACCGCGACAAAGGCAAGCGCCCGCTCATGGGCACCATCGCGGTCGAGAAAGCCGACGTGGTGATCGTTACCGACGATAACCCTCGCACCGAGGACCCCGCTACGATCCGTGCCGAGATTCTCGCCGGGGCAGCCGGCGCACGCGAGATCGGCAACCGGGCCGAGGCGATCCGCGCCGGCGTCGCCATGCTCGAGAAGGGGGACGTGCTCGTTATCGCCGGCAAAGGCCACGAAACCGGTCAGATCGTGGGCGACAAGGTGCTGCCCTTCTCCGATCATGAGGAGGTTCGCAAGGCATTGGGGTCCGGCTAACCGCATGAGCGACGCGCTGTGGACGTGGCAAGAGCTGATTGAGGCCGCCGACGGTACGGCGGACGGCACGCCGTCGTCGTCCATAACGGGGTTCTCGATCGACACGCGCACGCTGCGACCGGGCGAGGTGTTCGTCGCGCTGCGCGATGCGCGCGACGGCCATTTGTTCGTTGCAAACGCGTTCGAGCGAGGTGCCGCCGCCGCCCTGGTCGAGGCGGGCTATGCGCGCCGGCCGGCCGACGGTGCGCTGTTGCGCGTTGCCGATCCGCTCGAAGGTCTGTGCCGCATTGCCCGCGCTGCGCGCGCACGCACGAATGCGCGCATCGTTGCCGTCACCGGAAGCGTCGGCAAGACTGGGACCAAGGAGGCGCTGCGCGCTTGCCTCGCCCGGCTGGGGGTGACGCACGCCGCCGAGAAGTCGTTCAACAACCATTGGGGCGTGCCGCTGACGCTTGCACGCATGCCGGTCGCCGCGCGCTACGGCGTATTCGAGATCGGGATGAATCACGCAGGCGAGATTACGCCGCTCACCCAGCTCGTGCGCCCGCACGTCGCTATCATCACAACAGTCGAGCCCGTGCACCTGGAATACTTTGGCTCGCTTGCCGGCATCGCCGAGGCCAAAGCGGAGATTTTTTCTGGTCTTGAGCCGGGCGGCACGGCGATCCTCAATCGCGACAATGCCTACTTCGATCTTCTGGCTGAGCGCGCCCGGGCGCATGGCGCCCGTGTCGTCTCCTTCGGCCGTGACGAGCGCGCCGATGTCCGCCCCGAGATCTGGACCCTTGGGACCGACGGCTCCGATATCGTCGTGCGGGTCGGCGAGAAACACATTGCCTACCGGGTCGGTGCGCCGGGTGCGCATATCGCTCAAAACTCTCTTGCGGTCATTGCTGCGCTCGAGGCTCTCGGGGCTTACGTGGAGAGTGCCATCGCCGCACTCGCCGAGATTAGGGCCGCCAAGGGGCGCGGTGCGCGCCTCAAGGTCAGACTCGCGGACGGCGAGGTTCTGTTGATCGACGAGAGCTACAACGCCAACCCCGCCTCCATGAGGTCCGCCTTGGCGGCCATGGGCACGGTGCCACGCGCCACCAAGCCGCGCCGCATCGCCGTGCTCGGCGACATGCTCGAGCTCGGGCCGGAATCCGGCCGTCTGCACGAGGACTTGAAGGAACCAGTTGACGCCGCCGAGGTCGATCTGGTCTTTGCCTGTGGACCCAACATGCAGCGGCTGTTTGAGGCGCTGCCCGCCGGCAAACGCGGCACCTGGGCCGAGACTTCTGAGGGAATTCTGGCACCGCTCGTCGCCGCGGTGCGCGCAGGCGATGTCGTGATGATCAAGGGTTCACTGGGATCGCGCATGGCACCCCTCGTGGACGCGCTCATGCGGAAGGGCGAGCAGGACTGTGTGCGGCTGACGGGCCGCGAGTAAGGGCGGTCGCGCCGCCGTCGGAGGGGATAGATGCTGTACGAGCTCGTGAACTTCAGCGACCAGATCGGGGTGCTGAACGTTTTTCGCTACATCACCTTCCGCACCGGTGGGGCGATCTTTACCGCACTCCTGTTCGTCATGCTGTTCGGTCCCGGCATCATCGACCTGTTGCGCGTGAAGCAGGGCAAGGGCCAGCCGATCCGCGACGATGGTCCCAAGGGGCATCTTTTGAAAATAGGGACGCCCACCATGGGCGGGATCATGATCATCGCCGGCGTCACCGTGTCGACACTTCTCTGGTCGCACCTCGGCAACCCCTACATCTGGATCGTGCTGGGCGTTACGCTCAGCTATGGCGCCATCGGCTTCTACGACGACTACCTCAAGGTGACGCGGCGCTCGACCTCGGGCTTTTCGCGCCGCATCCGTTTCGGTCTTGAGGTGCTGGTGGCAGGCATCGCGACGGCGTTCGTGATGTGGCTTGGGCCTCCGGAAATCTCCGACGTGCTCACATTGCCCTTCTTCAAGAACGTGGTGCTGGTGCTGGGGCCGTTCTTCGTCCTGGTCGGCATTCTCGTGATCGCCGGCGCCGGCAATGCAGTGAATCTCACCGACGGCCTCGACGGTCTCGCGATCGTGCCGGTGATGATCGCGGCGGCAACCTTCGGGCTCATTTCGTATCTGATCGGCAACGCCAAGTTCGCCAGCTATCTTCAGATCCACTACGTGGCCGGCACCGGCGAGCTGTCGATCATCTGCGGCGCGCTGATCGGCGCCGGTCTCGGCTTTTTGTGGTTCAATGCGCCGCCCGCCATGATTTTCATGGGCGACACGGGCTCGCTGGCTCTCGGCGGAGCGCTCGGCGCCATCGCCGTGGCGACCAAGCACGAGATCGTGCTGGCCATTGTCGGTGGCCTGTTCGTGCTGGAGACGATGTCGGTCATCATCCAGGTGGCGTCCTACCGAATGACGGGCAAGCGCGTATTCCGAATGGCGCCGCTGCACCATCACTACGAGCAGCAGGGCTGGCAGGAATCAACCGTGGTCGTGCGCTTCTGGATCATCTCGGTGGTGCTCGCGCTCGTGGGCCTCGCCACGTTGAAATTGCGCTGACCCGCCACGATCCCTCGCGTAAACCGCGTTAGATTTGTCTATGATTCGCATCACCACCTTCAAGGGCAAGCGGGTTGCCGTGTTCGGCCTCGGTGCGTCCGGCGTGGCAACAGCCAAGGCACTGATCGACGGCGGTGCCAAGGTGGTGGCGAGCGACGACAACGCCGAGAGCCGCGCGGCTGCGGCAGAGGTTGGTATCCCCACCGCCGATCTGGCCGAGACCAACTGGGCCACTTTCGTCGCGCTCGTCGTCGCCCCCGGCATTCCGCTGACGCATCCTGAGCCGCACTGGGCTGTGCATCAGGCGAAGCTCGCCGGCGTGGAGGTTATCGGCGACCTGGAGCTCTTTGCGCGCGAGCGGCGCTTGCAGCCGTTCGACGTGCCCTTCATCGCCATCACCGGCACCAACGGCAAGTCGACCACCACAGCGCTCATCGCCCACATCCTCAAGCAGGCTGGGCGTGACGTGGAGGTGGGCGGCAACATCGGCACCGCGATGCTGTCGCTTCGGCCTTTCGCACCCGGTCGCCACTACATCATCGAATGCTCGTCCTACCAGATCGACTTAGCGCTGAGCCTCGATGCGACGGTGGGCGTCCTGCTCAACATCACGCCCGACCACCTCGACCGTCACGGCACGATCGAGAACTACGCCGCCATCAAGGCGCGCTTGCCCGCGCGCGCGCAAAAGGCCGTCGTTGGTATCGACGATGCCTACTGCCGTGCGATCGCCGAGCAATTGCGCCAAGGCACCGCGTCCGGCGCCCCGTCCGTCGTGATGCGGGTGTCGACGCGATCCGGCGTGGACTGCGAGATTGGCGCCGAGGGCTCGCGCATCGTGCGCAAGGAGAGCGGCCGTAGTCAGGACATTGCCGACCTCACCGGCATCGGATCGCTCCGCGGCACGCATAATGCAGAGAACGCCTGCGCAGCCGCGGCGGCGCTGCTGCTCCTGCCCGATCCGCTCACAGCAGACGAGATCGCCGCCGGCATGAAGAGCTTTCCCGGGCTCGCCCACCGCATGGAGGAGCTCGGACGGCAGGGGCGCACGCTCTTCGTCAACGACTCCAAAGCGACCAACGCCGATTCCGCCGAGAAGGCGCTGTCGTCCTTTGAGGGCGATATCTATTGGGTTCTCGGCGGCAAGCCGAAGGAGGGCGGCATAAGAGCCTCGAGACTCTCTTCCCGCGCGTCGCCAAGGCCTATCTGATCGGTGCGGCGACGGAAGAGTTCGCGCAAACGCTCGACGGCAAAATTTCCTTCGAGCGCTGCGGGACGCTCGATATGGCGGTCGCGGCAGCCGCTCGCGACGCCAGCGTGAGCACTGCGTCCGAGCCCGTCGTCCTCTTGTCGCCCGCCTGCGCCTCTTTCGATCAGTACCGCAACTTCGAGGTGCGCGGCGATGCTTTCCGGGCGCTCGTCGCGGCGCTGCCAGGGATCGCGCTCAACAGGAGGGCGGCATGAGAGTGTCCCGCGCCGAAAGGAGCCGCGTCACCGACTGGTGGTTCACGGTCGACCATGTGCTGGTCGGTGCCATCCTGGTGATCGTCGGCGCGGGCGTCGTGCTCTCGCTGGCTGCAAGCCCGGCAGTCGCCATCAAGAAGGGCCTGCCGACGTACTACTTCGTCGAGCGCCACCTCGTGTTCTCGGCCGCGGGCGTTCTCGTTATGCTCGCGGTGTCGTTGCTCTCGCCGCGCGGCGTACGCCGTTTCGCGCTGATCTTGTTCGGACTCGCAGTCGGTGGAATGTTCGCCGTGCACCTCATGGGCGCCGAGATCAACGGCTCTCAACGCTGGCTGTCTTTCGCCGGCCACTCAATACAGCCTTCGGAGTTCGCCAAACCCGCCTTTGTCGTGGTGGCAGCCTGGCTCTTCGCCGAAAGCGAGAAGCGCCACGACATGCCGGCGCTGCCATTGGCCATCCTGCTCGCGGGCCTTCTCGCCGGTCTCCTGCTGGCCGAGCCGGACGTCGGCCAGACGCTGCTCCTTTGCGTGGTGTGGGGCGCGCTCTACTATCTCTCGGGCCAGCCGCTGCTCGGCGCCGGCGTCGTGGGGGCCTGCGGTGTGCTGGGGCTGGTATTCGCCTATTCGACCTTCGATCACGTCCGCATTCGCATCGACCGTTTCTTCTCCTCTGCGCCGAATGACTATTCGCAGCTCGATCGTGCCATCAAGTCGTTCTCGGAGGGCGGATTCTTGGGCCGCGGACCTGGCGAAGGGACGATCAAGAACGTGCTTCCCGATGCACACACCGATTTCATCTTTGCGGTCGTCGCCGAGGAGTACGGGGTGATAGCCTGCCTCGTCCTCGTCGGTCTCTTTGCGTTCGTCGTCATGCGCGCGCTCGTAAAGGCGGCCCAAGAGCCCGATGCAGCGACGCGCCTTGCTATCCAGGGGCTCGCGCTGTTGTTCGGACTTCAGGCGCTGATCAACATGGGCGTGAACGTGGGACTGCTGCCAGCCAAGGGCATCACGCTTCCCTTCATCTCGGCGGGCGGATCCTCGACGCTTGCCGTATCGATCACGCTCGGCATGCTGCTGGCGCTGACGCGGCGCCGCCCCGACCTCGCACGCGTGAAGAAGCCGCCCCTGATGCCGCACGCGTCCGGCCTCGAGCCGACGGGATCGGTGCGAAAGTGACGGAGAAAGAGACCTCGGTTCTGCTGGCGGCGGGCGGCACGGGCGGGCATCTGTTCCCGGCCCAGGCGCTTGCCGAGGAGCTGCAGCGGCGCGCTATTGTGGTCGACCTCGTGACCGACATGCGCGGCGACCGCTACGGCACGGGCTTTCCGGCGCGCCACGTCTACCGCGTTCCTGCCGCCACGCTCGCCGGCCGCTCACCGGCGGCAATGGCGCGCACCGCGTTCCTGCTCGCACGCGGTCTTGCGGCGGCGTACACGCTCTTGGGCAAAGTGAGGCCCAAGGCCGTCGTCGGCTTCGGCGGCTACCCCACCTTCCCGCCGCTCAGGGCGGCGGGCCTGCGCGGTATCGCCACGGCCCTGCATGAGCAGAACGCCGTCCTCGGCCGCGCCAACCGCATGCTCGCAAAGAGCGTCACGCGCATCGCGACCTCGTTTGAGACGACCCGGTTCTTGGGGCCGGAGTTGGAGTCGAAGGCGACGCTGACCGGCAATCCGGTCCGTTCGGCGGTGATCGAAGCGGCACGGCGCCCTTACGCAAAGCCGGAGTCCGCCGCCACAGTCGAGCTCGTCGTGTTTGGTGGCAGCCAAGGTGCGCACTTTTTTTCCGAGGCCGTGCCCCCCGCGCTCGCGCAATTGCCGGCCGAGGTCCGCGGGCGCCTCAACGTGGTGCAGCAGGCGCGCGCCGAGGATGTCGAGGCGGTCGTCGAGGCTTACCGCGCGGCCGGTATTCGCGCCGAGGTAGCAGCGTTCTTCCGGGATTTGCCGCAACGCATGGGCGCCGCCCACCTGGTCATTGGCCGCTCCGGTGCCTCCACGGTAGCCGAGCTGACGGTCATTGGGCGCCCGTCGATCCTGGTTCCGCTGCCCCATACCCTCGACAACGACCAGCTCCAGAATGCGCTGAGGCTTGCCGAAATCAGGCGCAGCTTGGTGTATCGAGCAAAAGGATCTTTCGCCCGGACGCTTGGCGGGTGATATCGGTACACTTTTCGGCGATCCTGACAGGCTGGCGGCGGCCGCCGTCGCAGCCAAACGGTTGGGACGCCCCGACGCGGTTGGGCGCTTGGCCGACGTCGTCGAGGCGCTTATCAAAGAGGGATGCGGGGCTCGCGGGACCGACGCCATAAGCGGGCCACGAAGCTAGTGATGATCGAGAAACTCGCCTGTTCTGGCGGCAAGGTCCTTAGCGAATTTCTCGATCTCAATCCCACTAGCAACTCTAAAAGACTAGTGTCCCTTGTGATTCCGAAGTTCGCTCCTGAAACTAGCGTTGAACGCCGGCGAGCTTCAAAATCGGGACACTAGCCACATTGGACGGCGGCAACGGGGACGAGGGAAGTCTAACACCATGCAAATGCCCCGCGAGATCGGGACGTTCCACATCATCGGCATCGGCGGCATCGGTATGAGCGCCATTGCCGAGATCCTGCTGGCCACAGGCTATGCCGTCCAGGGCAGCGACCAGAAGGACAGCGCCAACGTCCGCCGCCTGCGCGCCAAGGGCGTCCGCGTGTTCATCGGGCATGATCCGGTGAACCTGGTCGGCGCGCGCTATGTCGTCATCTCGAGCGCGGTGAAGGCCACCAACCCGGAGCTGGAGGCGGCGCGCGCCAAGGGGCTGCCCGTGATCCGCCGCTCCGAGATGCTGGCCGAGCTGATGCGGCTCTACTCCACGGTCTCGGTGACCGGCACGCACGGCAAGACAACCATCACATCACTGCTAGCCCATGTCTTCACCGCCAGCGGGATCGATCCTACCGTGATCTCGGGCGGCATCATCAACGACTGGGGAACGAACGCGCGGCTCGGCAAGGGCAAGTGGATGATCGTGGAGGCCGACGAGTCCGACGGCACCTTCGTCAGGCTTCCGACCGAAATCGGCATCGTCACCAATATCGACCCCGAGCACCTCGACCATTTCAAGACGGTCGAGAACATGCATCGCGAGTTCGAGACGTTCTTCCGCAACATTCCCTTCTACGGGCTCGCAGTCACGTGCATCGATCATCCGGTGGTGCGCGCGATGGTTGAGCGGCTCGAGCTGCGCCGCGACGGGCGCCGTCTCCTGACCTATGGTACCTCTGCGGATGCCGACCTTGTGCTGCGCGGGCTGCGCCACGAGCGCGGTGCGATTGTTATCGATGCCGATCTCGGTCCGCGCGTGCGCGGTGGTGAGCGGGCTATTCGCGGCTGGATGATCCCCGTTCTCGGCGAGCACAACGCGCTCAATACGCTTGCAGCCATTGCTGCAGCGGCCGAGGCCGGCATTCCCGACGGCGCCATTGCTAAGAGCCTGGCGAGCTTCAAAGGCGTGAAACGGCAATTCGAGCTGACCGGCACCTGGAACGATGCTGCGATCTACGACGACTACGCGCATCATCCAACCGAGATTAAGGCCGTGCTGGCTGCGGCGCGCGCCGGCGTTCCCGGACGCCTCATTGCCGTGTTCGAGCCGCACCGCTACAGCCGTGTGCACGATCTCTTTGCCGAGTTCTGTGCCTGTTTTCACGACGCCGACAGCGTCATCGTCGGGCCGCTCTATTCGGCCGGCGAGCAACCCCTGCCGGGCATCGATCACCGCTACATGGCCGAAGGCATTCGTGCGGCGGGTCAGGCCGCCGTAACGGCCATCGAGAACCCTCGCGACCTGGTGCCGCTGCTGCAGCGGACCCTGCGCCCGGGCGATACTGTCGTCTGCCTCGGGGCCGGCACGTCGACGGAGTGGGCCCATGCGCTCCCCGATTGGCTCGGCACGCAAGAGCCGCGTCGCGCGGGGGGCGCGTTATAAGATAGCGCTTTACGAATTGCGCCGGAGGCGCCCCGTTGACGTTTCCCGACCTCACCGCCGAGCTCAAAGCAAAGCTGCCCGAATTGAAAGGGCGGCTCTCGGCCAATGTTCCGCTCGCCGACATCACGTGGTTCCGCGTGGGCGGCCCGGCGCAAGTGCTGTTTGCGCCTGCTGATGAGGCGGACCTTGCCTACTTCCTCAAGGGGCTGCCGTTGGAGCTGCCCGTGATGTTGGTTGGGCTCGGCTCCAACCTGCTGGTACGCGATGGCGGCTTGCCGGGCGTCGTCGTGCGCTTGGGGCGCGGGTTTTCCGCGGTCAACGCCGAGCCGGGTCACCGCGTGCGGGCAGGCACTGCGGTTCCGGACGTGAAGGTTGCCCGCGCGGCGGCCGAGGCCGGCATCGCCGGGCTCGCGTTCTATCGCGGCATTCCTGGCTCCATCGGCGGCGCGCTGCGCATGAACGCCGGCGCACACGGGTGCGAGACGAAGGACGTTCTGATCGAGGCCCGCGCCGTCGATCGCCGGGGTAACGTGCACGCGTTGTCGCTCGCCGACATGGGCTTCACATACCGGCATAGCGCGGTGCCCGACGACTTCATCCTCACCGAGGCCCTGTTCCAGGGAGCCCCCGGCGACCAGGCTGCAATCTTGCGGCAGATGGACGAGGTCGCCGACTACCGCGAGAAGAACCAGCCGATCCGCGAGCGCACCGGCGGCTCGACCTTCAGAAAATCCTCCCGGAGCGAGCGCCTGGAAGCTGATCGACGAGGCCGGCTGCCGCGGATTGCGCGTGGGCGGAGCCAAGGTGTCGGACATGCACTGCAACTTTCTCATCAACGAGGGCAGTGCCACGGCCGAGGACATCGAGCGTCTCGGCGAGACCGTGCGGGCGCGCGTCAAGGCGCGCTCCGGCATCCAGCTGCAGTGGGAGATCATCCGCTTGGGCGCGCCGCTTCCCGGTTGCCCGATAGGTGAAGCGCTGGCGGAGGCCGCGGTCTCATGATCGGAGAAGTGCCGGCGCGCACGCACGACCACGTCGCCGTGCTCCTGGGCGGCTGGTCGGCGGAACGCGAGATCAGCCTTAAGTCGGGCGCCGCGGTTGCCGCCGCGCTGGAAGGCGAGGGCTATCGCCTCACCAAGATCGACGTGGGGCGCGACATTGCCGCCCGGCTCGTCGAGACGAAGCCCGATGTCTGCTTCAACGCCCTGCACGGCCGCTTTGGCGAGGATGGCTGCGTTCAGGGCGTCCTGGAGTGTCTCGGCATTCCCTATACGCACTCGGGCGTGCTCGCCTCGGCACTTGCCATGCACAAGGAGCGCGCCAAGGACGTGATGCGTGCCGCCGGCGTGCCCGTCGCCGACGCCGAGGTGGTGTCGCGCCGGGAAGCGGTCGAGCGCCACATCCTGAAGCCGCCTTACGTGGTGAAGCCGGTGGCGGAAGGCTCCAGTGTTGGGGTGGTCATCGTCGGCGGCGGCGCCAATCGTCCCCCAGAAGCCATCCTAAAAGGCGGCGCTGCCGACGAGCTCGTGATGGTCGAGCGCTACATTCCCGGCCGCGAGCTTACCTGCGCGATGATCGGCGACTTCGTGTCGGATGTGATCGAGATTGTGCCGCAGAAGGGGCTCGCCTTCTACGACTATGAGGCCAAATACGCCCCCGGCGGCTCCCGTCACGCGCTTCCGGCCGATATTTTACCAGATGTTTACCAATTGGTCCGGAAATACACATCTGCCGCCTGCAGGGCGCTCGGATGTCGAGGCGCGGCGCGGGCGGATTTTCGCTACGACGACCGGACCGACGGGACAGGCGAGCTGGTTTGTCTGGAGGTCAACACCCAGCCGGGTATGACCGAGACCTCGCTGGTTCCCGAGCTGGCGCAACACGCGGGATGGTCGTTCGGCGAGCTCGTGCGTTGGCTGGTCGAGGATGCGAGTTGCAACAGGTAGGGGGCGCTTTCGGTATTTGGCAGCGGGTGCGGATCGCACCGTCGCTCACTCCTCCCACGGCACTACCTCCCCACTCGACCCTGAGCACGACGTCGGCTGGCTCGCTCGCGCTCTCCTCCACAGGCCCCCGCGCGAAGCGGCGCCCGCGCGCCTATGGGCGCAAGCTGGGGCTGGCGATCTTCGCCACCTTGTCGGGCGCGCTGGCCTTCTCGCTGCTTACGCATGGCGGCCGTGAGACGCGGAACGTGGTTTCGCTCCTGCAAGACGCGCAAGAGGCGCTGGCGTGGGCCGGGCTCGGTATCGATCAGGTTGCGGTGAGCGGGCAGCGGTTTACCTCCAACTCCGACATCTTCAATGCCGTCGATCTGCCCCACGCACGCTTCCTTCTGACCTTCGATAGCGCAGCCGCGCGCGCGCGCATCGAAGAACTTCCCTGGATCGAGACCGCCAGCATAAGCCGGGTATTCCCCGGCTCGCTGGACATTCGCGTCACCGAGCGCAAGCCGATTGCGCTTTGGCAGAATAAGGACCGGGAATACCTCATTGACGCGTCGGGCCGGATGCTGTCGGGGGTAAAGCCAGGCTCGCAGGTGAACCTGCCGCGCTTGACAGGCGCGGGCGCTCCCCAGCAAGCCCAGGCCCTGCTCGAGCTCATGATGCGCTACCCGCGCATTTGGGAGCGCTTCGAGCTTGCCGAGCGCGTCGGAGAGCGCCGCTGGACGCTGCACCTCAAGGACCGCGTGACGATACATCTCGGCGCTGATCGCGAGGCGGTCGCCTTCGCGGCGCTGACCTCGCCCGACGATCTCGGCGCACTTCTTTCCGGTCACGACATCATCATCGACCTGCGCACCCAAGGACGCATCACCGTGCGTCGCGACAAGCGGTCCGCAGGCGCACCGTCCGCACCCGCCACGCAAAGCTAGCCGAGGAGTTGGAGATGCTGAGCCGCGACAGGATTGAGGGCCGACACACGGAGATCGTGGGTCTGCTCGACATCGGGACGAGCAAGATCGCCTGCCTCATCGCCGCGCTCGAGCCCGGAGAGCAGCCGGGCGAGGGACGGCGTACCAAGGTTCTCGGCGTCGGCCACTTGCGCGCGCGTGGCCTCAAGGGCGGCGTGATCACCGATCTGGCAGAGGCGGAGGCGTCCATCCGTGCGACGATTGCCCAGGCCGAGCGGATGGCACGCGTGACGCTCGAGGAGGTGTTCGTCTCGGTCTCCTGCGGGCGGCTCCAATCGTCGAATTTTGCCGCAACCGTCGACGTGGACGGGGGCATCGTGCGCACCCGCGATATCGAGCGCCTGATGGCGGGAGGCCGCTCCTGGGCCGAGAAGGAGGGGCGCTCGCTCATCCATCTCAACCGCATCGGCTTCCGCCTCGATGGCATGCCGGGCAGCAGCGATCCGCGCGGCATGGCGGCCCGGCACCTCTCCGCCGACCTGCACACCGTCACCGCCGACGAGGCTCCGGTGCGCAACCTGCTGCTCGTAGTCGAGCGCTGCTATCTCGCGGTCCGCGCGCTTGTCGTTGCGCCCTATGCCAGCGCTATCGCCGCCACCAGCGAGGAGGAGCGCCGCCTGGGCGTCACCTGCATCGACATTGGTGGCGGCACCGCAACCGTTGCCGTGTTCGCCGAGGGCCACTTCATCCACGCGGCGACGGTGCCGGTCGGCGGTCATCACATCACGTTTGACATCGCGCACGCGTTGCAGACGCCACTTGCGGAAGCCGAGCAAATCAAGACGCTATATGGCACAATGGTCGGCGCTCAGTCGGACGAGCACGAGGCCTTTTCCTATGCGCTGGCAAGCGAGGACGAAGGGGCGCGCGGTCGTGTGACGAAGGCGCAGCTCGCAGAAATCGTCCGCCCGCGGGTGGCGACTATCTTGGGGCTGGTGCGCGAGCAGATGGATTTGGCCGGCGTGACGCAGTTTGCCGGTGAGCGCGTGGTGCTGACGGGGGGCACGAGCGGGCTGGTCGGTATTGGTGAGTTTGCCGCCAATGTGCTTGGCCGGCCCGTGCGGGTGGCCAAGCCCCAGCAGGCGGCAGGACTGCCGCAAAGCGTCTCAAGTCCCGCGTTTTCGACGGTTGCCGGTCTTCTCGCTATCGCAGCTGCGGGTGGTGAGGAGGTCTTTTCGGGCGGCAGTCACGAGTCGGCGGGGGAAGGGTACCTGGGGCGCGTGGGGCAATGGCTCAAAGCCGGGTTCGGCTGAGAGAGCCGGGATTAAGGCGCCCGGGCACTCCCGGGGCGCCACGAACTGGGAGGGGCGGATGCCAGGACGGCTCAGTCGAGCGGCATTAAAAGGCTCGCGTGCGCAATGAGCATCAAGCTGGAGCTTCCCAAGCTATCCGACTTGAAGCCGCGGATCACCGTCATCGGCGTGGGCGGCGCCGGCTGCAACGCCATCAACAACATGATCGCCGCCGGTCTCAACGGCGTCGATTTCGTCGTTGCCAACACCGACGCGCAAGCGCTTGCCGCTTCCAGCGCCGAGCACCGCCTGCAGCTCGGCGTCAACCTGACAGAGGGATTGGGTGCGGGCTCCAAGCCCGAGATTGGCGAGGCCGCCGCCGAGGAGGCGGTCGACGACATTCGCGCGCAAGTCATCGGCTCTCATATGGTCTTCATCGCCGCCGGCATGGGCGGCGGCACCGGGACAGGGGCGGCGGCGGTGATCGCTCGCGTCGCCAAGGAGCTGGGGATCCTCGCCGTCGGCATCGTGACCAAGCCGTTCCATTTCGAAGGCGCGCGGCGCATGCGCACCGCCGAGGCCGGCATTGCCGAGATGCGCAAGCAGGTCGACACGCTGATCGTCATCCCCAACCAGAATCTATTTCGCGTCGCCAACGAGAAGACGACGTTCGCCGAGGCTTTCGTCTTGGCCGACCAGGTTCTCTATTCGGGCGTCGCCTGCATCGTAGACCTCATCATCAAGGAAGGTCTGATCAACCTCGACTTTGCCGATGTGCGCACCATCATGAGCGGCATGGGCTCGGCGGTGATGGGCACCGGTGAGGCCTCTGGTGAGCGCCGCGCCAGCCTTGCGGCGGAGGAGGCGATTGCCAATCCGCTTCTCGACGAGGTGTCGCTGAAGGGGGCGAAAGGCCTCCTATTGTCGATCACCGGCGGCAATGATCTGACGCTCTACGAGGTGGATGAGGCAGCGAGCCGCGTGCGCCAGGAGGTCGATTCGGAGGCCAACATCATCGTCGGCGCTACGTTTGACGATACGCTCGGCGACCGCGTGCGGGTTTCGATCGTCGCGTCCGGTATGGCGATTGCCAACGAGAATACGGCGCCCGCAGCAAGTCCGTCGGAGCTGCGGTTGCGCGCTTCCAAAGCCGCTGCCGCAGCGGCTGTAGGGGAGAAGACGCGGCCCATTCCTCCGAGTGCTGCGCCCGATGACGATCTGCGCCGTCGTCTGTCGGAAGCCATCGGGTACGACGCGGGTGAGGCGCGTGCAGCTCCTGAGAGCAGCCGCGAGCCTTCCGCTGGCGCGACGCGCGAAGGGTGGCGGGCCCCCGGTGACGTCGTTATCGAGGAAGGCTTCTCGCATCTGACTTGGCTTGCCCAATCGGCGCGTTCGCGCGCGCGCGAAGGCGATGTGGCGAAGGAGCCTGCGCAAGAGTTCAGGCCCGCGCCGCCGGCCGACATCCGACGTGGTGCGCGACGTATGCCCGAGGTCGACGACTTTCCACCGATCATGCAGCGCGAGTATCGCGCTAAGGTTGGCAATAGTGCTGAGACGCCGCCCCGATTGCCGGGCGCTGGCGAACTCGTCACTGATGGCTTGTCGCGCCTTGGGATCCTCCAACGCATCATGGGGCGCGGGCGTCGCCTTGAGGATGGGGACGCGGAGGACGCCGCGAATCACACCTACGATTCTGGCGAGAACGAGTCGCTCGCACCGTCCGAGGAAGAAGGTTGGTGGAAGGAGGATGTGCCCACTGAGACCGAACCCGAGGAGCGGCCGGGATCGGTGCCCGCCTTGTTCAATCGGCTGCGCAAGTAGGGGCTGGACTCACAGCCGACGAATCATGTGCAAATCTGATTCGGTTCGAAGAGCGTGGTGGATTGGTAACACAGTGTAAGAAACCGTGATTTGGCGCCCATGATGGGCTCGGGGTATCGTTCGGATTGTTAACGACGTTGTTCGCCAAGTCCCCACGCAACAAGGGCGCGACAGTCAAAGACGCCCGAAAAAGTTAACGCAAATAGCGATTTGGGACACGGACAATCGCCGGGGGTGGGACGCCGCTGAGACTCGCTTGGCGGCCGTCGCCGAAGAGGCATCGAGGGACGGCGCATATGTCGAATCGATTTATCGGCGCGCGACAAACTACCATTGCGCGCGAGATCGAGGTGACAGGGACGGGGGTCCACAGCGGAGCGCCAGTTTCGGTAAATCTGCATCCTGCAGCTGCCGATACTGGCCTCCGTTTTCTTGTCACCAAGCGCGGCCGAGTGGTCGCAGAAATTCCCGCTAGTGTAGAGCACGTAAAGAACCTCACGCTCTGCACTGTCATCGGCAACGAGGCGGGCATCACCGTCAGCACGGTAGAGCATCTGCTTGCGGCTCTTCGCGGCCTGTCGGTCGACAACTGCATCATCGAGATCGACAGCAAGGAAGTCCCGATCATGGACGGCAGCGCTGCGCCGTTCGTGGAGCTGATCGACGAAGTCGGGCTTCGTGAGCTGCAGGCGCCGCGCCGCTACATAAAAGTGCTCCGGCCGGTGCGTGTCGAGGAAGGTGACAGTTGGGGTGAGCTTCTCCCCCATGCCGGCTTCCACCTCGATGTCGAGATCGACTTCACCTCATCCCTCATTGGCCGGCAGCGCATCTCCTACGAGATGAGCCCCGGCGTCTTCCGCAACGAGATCTGCCGCGCTCGCACCTTCGGCTTTATGAGCGATGTCGAGCGGCTCTGGAAAGCGGGCCTCGCGCTCGGCGCCAATCTCAACAACACCATCGCCATTGGCGAAAACAAGATCCTGAACCGCGAAGGCCTGCGTTATCCGCAGGAGTTCGTTCGCCACAAGATGCTGGACGCGGTCGGCGATCTGGCATTGGCTGGCCGGCCGCTGTTGGCTGCGTACCGGTCGTCGCGCGGCGGTCATCGGCTCAACTCCGCGGTTCTTCAGGCGCTCTTCGCTGACCAGCAGGCATGGACGCTGGTGCAGGCCCCACGGGTGCGCGAGAAGACGGCACCGGTCGATCTCGGCTACGCGATCGCCGCCGGGGAGTGATCCCAGAGCGCAGGATCGAAGGGGACGCTGTCGGCTCAGCTGGGTCGGCGCGCACAGAAGGTTTTTCATTTCCACGAACCCCGCGGGAAGGCAGTCCGGACCGCGGTTGCAAGCCCAACAAGAACCATAATCATCGCCTAGCGAATGGGCGGTGCATCCGGATGTGGCTTTGGTTTCGCTGCCATCCGGTCGTGTGCTAAGGGGTGGCAAGAGTGGGGGCTCGCTGAGCCACGAGCACCAAACGGAACCAGGCTCATGCCGCGACAGGGGATCATGCAAGTTCAGCTTGGCGTTGGGGCGGCCATCAAATGGCTCGCACTTGCTGTGTGCCTTGCCGCGCTCGCCGGATGCGCTTCCAACGATACGGCTCTCGCCCTCAACCCCGATCCGCCGTCCAAGATGTACGCGGACGCGGATCATCTGATGTCGAAAGGCAAGTTCGAGGACGCGGCGAAGAAATTCGAGGACGTGGATCGCGAGCACCCGTATTCGCCGGAGGCGCGCCGCGCCATCGTCATGGCCGCTTATGCCTACTACAAGGCCGGCAAGCTGCCCGAGGCCATCGCCTCCGCCGAGCGCTACACGACCTTGCACCCCGGCACCAAGGAAGCGCCACTCGCCCACCACATCATCGCCTCGTCCTACTTCGACCAGATGACAGAGGCGGATCGCGACCAGAACGCCACGCGCAAGGCGCTGGCAGAGCTCCAGACGCTGAAGACGCGCTATCCCGATAGCATCTACGCCCAGCAGGCCGACAATCGTATCCGGCTCTGCCAGGACACGCTCGCCGCCCATGAGATGGAGGTGGGCCGCTACTACGAGAAGCGCAATGATTACATAGCCGCCATCAACCGCTTCAAGGCTGTCGTGACCAACTATCAGACGACGGCCCACGTGGAGGAAGCGCTCTACCGGTTGACGGCCGCCTACATGTCGCTCGGCATCGCATCGGAGGCACAGGCCGCCGCCGCGGTGCTCGGGCACAACTTCCCCAACTCGCGCTGGTACAAGGACTCCTACGCGCTGCTGCAGCAGCAGGGCCTGATGCCGCAGCACAACGCCAACTCTTGGATTGCCAAGGTTTGGAAGGGGCAGCCCGGCCAGCAGCCGCCGGCGGCCGCCCCTGCAGCCAAGCCTGAGGCTCCGGCGCCCAGTTGGGAGCCCACGACGCCCTCGGGCCCACCGCCGCCGTCGACGCTTGGCGGTCCATCGACCTGAGCATCGCGGGGCTCGGGCTGCGTGGCAGGCGCAGCTCTCTCCCAAGAGGCGTGGCGCGTCACCGATGTGCCGGCCGGGGCCGGCCGGGGGCATTTGATTGCATTCGACCGATACCCGTGAACGGTTGGGGTCGCGTGGTTTTCCCTTATCTCTGCTTCCGCTATTGCTGACGGAGCTAAACGTGAGCATCTGCCTGTAGCGGCGGCGGAAAGCGGCGATGAGCGACAAGGACGTGAGTGCCATTCCGGTCGACGGCTTGAGTCAGGCTCAAGCCAAGGACGAGCTCCTACGCTTGGCGCGGCTCATTCGTCACCACGACGAGCTCTACTATCGAAAAGATGCCCCGGAGATCTCCGATGCCGAGTACGACGCCCTGCGCCAGCGCAACGAGGCCATCGAGGCGCGCTTTCCCAGGCTGGTGCGCTCCGACAGTCCCTCGCGCCGCGTCGGAGCCGCGCCTGCGGAAGGGTTCGGCAAGGTGCGCCACCGCGTTCCCATGCTGTCCCTGGGGAACGCCTTTGACGATGAGGACGTTACGGCCTTCGTGGAGCGCGTCCACCGCTTCCTCGGCTTAGGCGCGGACGCGCCGCTCGAGTTTACGGCAGAGCCGAAGATCGACGGGCTCTCCATCTCGATCAAATTTCGAGACGGCCGGCTGGTAGAGGCTGCCACGCGCGGCGATGGCACCGAGGGCGAGAACGTGACGCAGAACGTCATGACGATCGCGGAGATTCCCCACCAACTCAAGGGGCGCAAGGTTCCCGACGTGATCGACGTGCGCGGCGAGATCTATATGGCGCACAAGGACTTCGCGCGCCTCAACGCCGAGCAGGCGGCAGCGGGCGCGAAGGTTTTCGCCAACCCGCGCAACGCTGCAGCCGGATCATTGCGCCAACTCGATCCGGGGATCACGGCATCGCGGCCCTTGCGTTTCTTTGCCTACGCCTGGGGCGAGGCCTCCATGCTGCCGGCCGACACGCAGGCGGGTGTCTACGAGGCCTTCGCCAAGTGGGGGCTACCGGTCAATCCGCTGGTGCGCGTCTGCCGCGGCGCAGCCGAGCTTCTCGCATTCTACGAGAAGCTGGCAGAGGAGCGCGCCAAGCTCCCCTACGACATCGACGGCGTCGTCTACAAGGTCAATCGGCTCGATCTGCAGGAGCGCCTTGGCTTCGTCTCGCGCTCACCACGTTGGGCGATTGCGCACAAGTTCCCGGCACAGCAGGCGATGACGATCCTCAACGACATCGAGATCCAGGTCGGCCGCACGGGCGCGCTGACGCCCGTCGCCAAGCTCGAGCCAGTGACTGTCGGCGGCGTCGTCGTCTCCAACGCGACGCTGCACAACGAGGACGAGATCAAGCGCAAGGACGTGCGTATCGGCGACACCGTGGTCGTGCAGCGTGCGGGCGACGTCATCCCGCAAATCGTCAGCGTCGTCATGGATAAGCGCCCGAAAGGCGCTAAGCCCTATCGCTTCCCCGATCGCTGCCCGGTCTGCGGCAGCCATGCCGTGCGTGAGACCAACGAAAAGACGGGCAAGGTGGACGCGGTCCGCCGCTGCACCGGCGGGCTCATTTGTGCCGCCCAGCGGGTCGAGCGCCTGAAGCACTTCGTTTCCCGCAATGCCTTCGACATCGAGGGGCTGGGCGAGAAGCATATCCAGGCCTTCTACGACGACAAGATTATCCTGTCGCCCGAGGACATCTTCACCTTGCAAGCGCGCGACGCTAAGGCCAAGACCAAGCTCGAAGAACGGGAGGGCTGGGGGCCGCAGTCGGCAGAAAAGCTGTTTGCAGCCATCGCGGCCAGACGGGAGATCGCGCTCGA
This sequence comes from uncultured Alphaproteobacteria bacterium, assembly GCA_963782555.1. Classification (GTDB taxonomy): domain Bacteria; phylum Pseudomonadota; class Alphaproteobacteria; order Rhizobiales; family Hyphomicrobiaceae; genus Hyphomicrobium_A. The sequence goes on from CAWAKB010000001.1 coordinate 359,664, forward strand.
CCGCTTCATCTTCGCGCTCGGCATCCGCCACATCGGGGAGACGACAGCGCGGCTGCTCGCGCGCTTCTATGGCACCATCGACGCATTTCTGGTGGCTATGCGCGAGGTTGCCCCGGGCAAGGACACGGATGCCTTCAAGGAGCTCGATGCCATCGAGGGCATCGGCGAGGTGGTGGCGGAGGCCATTGCCGACTTCTTTGCCGAGCCGCACAACGTGCGTGTCGTCGAGGATCTACTGAAGGAGGTCTCTCCAAAGCCGCTCGCCGCGCGCGACACGTCGTCTCCTGTTGCCGGAAAGACAGTCGTCTTTACCGGAACGCTCGAGACCTTGACCCGCGGCGAGGCGAAGGCGCAGGCCGAACGGCTGGGCGCCAAGGTCGCGGGCTCGGTATCGAAAAAGACCGACTACGTTGTCGCAGGCGCCGATTCGGGCTCGAAGCTCGCCAAGGCCCGGGAGCTGGGGGTCAGCGTGCTCGATGAGCAGGGGTGGTTCAAGTTGACCACAGGCAAGACCAAAGGCTAGGTGCGCGCATGGACAGGCGTAATCGAATCCATATTCTGCAGACTTTGTTAGAAGCAGCGCCATAAAGAAGTGCTGACCCTTGCACGCTAAGGAGCCGGGAGAGCCTATTTGCTGAGGAAGCGACGCCTGCCATCTGGGATTGGTCTCGGTCCGCCCTGGCCCATCCGCCTCTTGAACACGCTCGGGCCCCTGGTCAAAGCCGCGGGGCTGTGGCCGCGGATAGATCCGGAAGCGATGATGAGGTCGGTCGAGCGCAAATGGAAGCGCAACAACTGGCCGGCGCCGCTGCTACGGGCGCTGCCGCCCCGTGCCGCCGCCTTCAACGACGATGCCAAGCCCTCCCTGTTCGGCGCACTCATTCTCCGTGACCAGTTCCACAAGAGCGCCATGAATGCCCTGGGGTTCGAGGACCTCATCGCCCGGCATCCAGAGATACTGTCGGAGAGGATCGAACGACCATTGTTCGTGCTGGGGCTGGCGCGGACCGGGACGACGCTGCTGCAGCGTTTGCTGTCTTTGCATTCCGGCGCCCGCTACCTTCCGTTCTGGGAGGCCTATTCGCCCGTGCCCTACAAGCTCGGCAAGCACCGGGGCGGTCGCGACGGCCGCTATTCGGAGGGCAAGCGCAAGCTTGCGCTGCTGAAATGGGTGGGGCCTGAGTTCGACAAGATCCATCCCATCGACGTCGACGATCCGGAGGAGTGCTATCACCTCTTCCGCTCGCACTTCCTCATCCCACCAGGTTTCGATTTCGCCTATGTCCCGAGCTATTGGGAATGGTGGGATACGCAGGCGCACGCCGACGTCTACCGGCTGCACAAGCGGCAGCTGCAGGCGCTGCAGTGGCTAGACCGCCGCCAGCACTGGGTCTTGAAGTGTCCCAACCACCTATCCGGCATCGATCACTTGCTCAACGTTTATCCAGACGCGCGCATCGTCTACACGCATCGCGAGCCCGAAAAGATCATAGCCTCGCTGTGCAGCCTGGCTGCCGTCACTTGGAGCATGACCTCAGACGAGGTCGACCTCGGCGAGGTGGCGCAATATTCCCTCGACGTGGCACAGCGCTGCCAGGCCGCGGGGCACGCCGCCCTGCAAACCATTCCGCGTGACCAAGTCCTGCACGTCGACTATGACGACCTCGTCGCCGATCCCGTCGCCATGGCGCGCCGCGTCTACGAGCATTTCGGCTATCCGGTCGACCCGGGGCTCGATGCGAGGATGGTGGATTGGCTCGAGAGCCACCCGAGCGACAAGCACGGCAAGCATACCTATCAGCTGAGCGACTTCGGTCTTACGGAAGATGACGTGCGCCGGCGGCTCGAGGGCGAAAGCTTCGTGGCCGCGCAGTAGCGTCTCGGCGCCGGCTTAGAGCGGCGCCGTCGCTTGCTTGAGCCAGCCTCTGGTTTCGGCGTCAACCTCTGGATCGATCGCCTGCAGGACGCGGGCATGATAGGCGTCGAGCCAGGCGATCTCGTCAGCGCCGAGCAGCTCCTTGACGATGAGCCGCCGGTCGATCGGCGCCAGCGTCAGCGTCTCAAAGCCCATCATCTTGCGATCGCCGCCAGGCACCTCCCGCGCTTCCGTCACGAGCACCAAATTCTCGATGCGGATGCCGTAGGCGCCTTCCTTGTAATAGCCGGGCTCGTTGGAGCAGACCATGCCCGGCACGAGCGGCACCATGCCGGCCTTGGAGATGGACTGCGGACCCTCGTGCACCGAGAGATAGCTGCCGACGCCATGGCCGGTGCCGTGGTCATAGTCGAGCCCGTGCTGCCACAGCGCGCGGCGCGCCAATGGATCGAGGTCGATGCCGCGCGTGCCTTCGGGGAAGCGCGCTGTCGCGATCGCGATGTGGCCCTTCAAAACGAGGGTGAAGCGCTCGCGCATCTCGTTCGTCGGCTTGCCGATGGCGACGGTGCGGGTGATGTCGGTGGTGCCGTCCAGGTACTGGGCGCCGCTGTCGATAAGAAACAACTCGCCCGCGCGCAGCTTGCGGTTCGTCGCCTCGTTGACGCGGTAGTGCACGATTGCGCCGTTGGGACCGCTGCCGGAGATCGTATCGAAGCTGATCTCGCGCAACTGGTTGGTCGCGCGACGGAATGACTCGAGACGGCGCACAGCTTCGATCTCGTCGATGTTGCCCGCCAGCGCCTCCTGGTCGAGCCAGGCAAGAAAGCGGCTGACCGCGATCCCGTCGCGCAGGTGCGCTGCGCGCGTGCCCTTGATCTCGGCCGTGTTCTTGACCGCCTTCAAGGCGAGGCAAGGATCGGGCCCGCGCGCGATGTGGCCCCCGCCGAGCGCACGGGCGAACCAGGCGGCAGCCGTGTGGGGATCGAGCCGCACGCGCTTCTTGGTCTTGCGCAAGGCCTTGAGACGGTCGGAAAGCGCCTGGGGCCGGCTGAGCTTGGCGAACGTCAAGATGTGGGCGCGCGCGGCTGCGTCGAACCGCTCCGGCGCCAGAAAGAGCTCGGGCCTTCCTGTCTGCGGAACGATTGCAAACGCGAGCGCGACAGGAATATGCGGGATGTCGGAGCCGCGGATGTTGAACGCCCACGCGACCGAATCGCTAAGCGTGAGGATGACGGCGTCGTGCCCGTCGGCCTTGAGTCCCTTCTGTATGTCGGCAATCTTGTCCTCGGCCGAGCGGCCTGCAAGCTTCAAGGGATGCGCCTCTACGGGATTGGCGGGAGGAGGGGGCCGGTCACGCCCCCATAGGCGATCCACCAGATTGCGACCGATGGGCTTGAGCTTGATGCCTTTTGCCTTGAGGGCCGCGCTGAGACGCTCGATCTCACCGATCGTGTGCAGGTGAGGGTCGTAGCCGACCGTGTTGCCCCGGCTCAAGTGCTCGCAAAGCCACTCGGAGACGCGACCACGCGGCAGCTGCGAGACCGCCAGAACGGAGGGATCCACCTCGGCGCGCGCCTGCACCGTGTAGCGACCGTCGATGAAGAGGACGGCTGCCTTCTTGGCAATGATCGCGAGCCCGGCCGAGCCCGAGAACCCCGTGATCCACTTGAGGCGTTCGGCCGATGGGGGCACGTACTCGCCCTGGTGCTCGTCAGCGCGCGGCACGAGATAAGCGTCGATGTGCGAGCGCGCCATGAGCGCGCGCAGCTCCCTGATGCGCTCGGGCGTGGCGCCGCGCTGGGCGAGAGCTTCGAAGGTTTGGAACATGCGTTTTCTCTAAGCAGGTCGTGGCGGGGCGGCAATCGCCGGCACGACAGATTTTGACCAGAAACATTCAAGGTCTGCGCAACTCGAGCCGTGCCGTCACAGTCGCTTGATGAGCGTCAGCGTCGACCAGCCGGAGATGCGCCGATGCTCGAGGAGCCGGAAGCCCTGGACCACGTAGCACGAAATGATTTCCGGCGCCTCTGGGTTCAAGAGCCCCGAGAGCACCAGGATCCCGCCGCGCCGTATGGCCCTTGCCACGTCCGGCGCCAAGGCGCGCAGCGGTGCGGCAAGGATGTTGGCGATCACGAGGTCGAAGGGCGCGGCATGGCGCAGCCATGGATGCGCCAATCCTTTGGTGCAGGCGAAGGCGATGCGCTGTCCGACCCCGTTGGCCTTGGCGTTCGCCGTGGCGACGGCGACGGCCTCGGGATCGTTGTCCGTTGCAAGGATCTCGGCCCGGGGCAGCGCGCGTGCCGCCGCGATCGCCAATACTCCCGACCCGCACCCCAAGTCGAGGACGCGGGAAAAATGACGCAGCCGCGTAAGACGGTCTATGGCCAAAAGGCAGCCCTGCGTCGTGGCGTGATGGGCGGTGCCGAAGGCCTCGCCAGCATCGATCAACAGGGCGTTGGGCCCGTGCGGAATACGAGCGCGATCATGGCTGCCGTGGACGACGAAACGCCCGGCGCTGACCGGCGGCAGGGCGGCTTGAGAGATCGCTACCCAGTTGAGGTTAGGAACCTCCTCGAGGACGAGTGGTGGGATAGGGCGCCCCGCCAGGCTCGCGAGCACGGAGGCGATGGCGTCCACATCCGGCCACTCGGCAAAGTAGGCCTCGATCCGCCAGGCGTGCGCCTCCTCTGCGAAGCTGGTCACCGCCTCGGGCGCAGGTGCGAGCAGATTTTCAAATATCCCGGCGAGCGACCGCGCCAGGTCGGCGTCCGCCGTCTGCAGCGAGAGCTTGCATCTCGACGTCATGCGCTAGACGGGGGTCGGAGCCTGAGTTGGGCGCGGCTCCATCACGTCGCGGTCTCCGATGGATTGCCCTGGAACTCCATCCCCTCTGCGCTCACCGGTTCGGGCAGCTCGTCGAGAAAGAGATCCCACTTGCGGTCGATGTGAAGCGCGGCCTCTCGCGGCGGTAAAGTTGACAGCGTGCCGTCGGACCGCTCGGTGACGATGCCGTCCGCAATCAGCCTCCGCAGCGCGTCGGGAATATCGAAGTCGACGCTGACGCCGAAGCTGGCGTTGAGGTATTGCTCGATTGCGGCGTCGATGTCGGGCAGGTCCTGGCGCCGCGCGCGCTCCTTGGCCAGCACGGAATAAAGGAGCATCTCCTCCTTGATGTCCTCCTCAGCCGCGCGCGCAGCGAGCTTGAGCATCACGCCGCGGTTGTCGGCCATGGCGTGAAAGTACAGGTTCTGCGCCATGACCACCATGTAGCGTTGCTTCTGGTTCATGAAGTTGGTGGCCTGACGGACGGCGACACCGCCCAATCCGACGAGGGCGCCGAGGGCGGCGATAGGGTTTGAGGCCAAGAGCGCAATCTTGCCAGCCGCTCCGAAGGCTCCGAGCCCGAGACCGCCGCTCGCCGTCGCGCCGAGCCACAGCTTGTCGAAGAACCGGAAACGCACTTGCGTGTTGGGAAAAACCATCTCGAGATCGCTTCTCGGGATGTTCTTGAACAGCTTCATGTAGATGTTGTCGTCGTGGACCTCGGGCGGCAGGGAGGCCCGCCGCCGCTTGACGGCCTTCTCTGCCTCGCGGCGGTTGAGCTTCTCCGACTGCATGACCTCGCGCACACGCACGTCGAACGGCTTCATCTTGAACAACAGGAAGAGCCGCTGAAAGATCGGAATGTCGAAATCTTCTTTGAGGTAGAACTTGTTCCAGCGCCGCCGGTGGTCGCGCTTGGTGGAGGCCCCACGGTAATAGAGAAGGACCTCCTCGAAGGCATCGAGATCAACGAAGAGATCGAGGCCGTAGGCCGAGTCTCGTGTCAGGATCGTTTCCACGTCGTTATGATCGATGCGGACATAATTCGCCTGCTCGAGAATGCGCTTCATGCCGTCGGTAACGCGCCGTTGCATGATCTGCCGTTCCGGAGGCGAGAACGTGCGCGTCATCAAGAGATCGCTGTCGGGGCTGAACGGCTCGTAGGTCTCCTCAAGCTGGTGCAGCTCGGCGGTGTATTGCTGGCGACGCCAGTGATCGAGGTAGCGGAAGAAGCGGCGCGCCTCTTGTGCCTGCGAATCGGGCCACGTTCCCGGCGCCGTGAGTCGGTCCAGCAGCGCGAAGCGCGTCACCGGAATGAAGCGCTCGCGGGCGCGCTCACTTTCCGGCTTGAGCTGATCGAAAGCCGAAGCCTGACTTGTGTCGGACGCGAGTGTCGCGGCTGCATCCGGTTGCTTGGGGTAAAAGCCCGCGGAGGATTCCGGGGCTCCTTGCACGTCAATGGATGACATGATTGCGCTCCCCTCGAGTACCACTCACGCAGAACAGTAGGCCCGTTTTCGATGGCGTCATGGAGGCTTAGTCAGCGTCCCGTTTCTTCTAGGGTGCAATGATACCTGTTGTCGAGCCTACCCCCGGCATCTTGCAGCTTTTTGGCGGTTTGGCCGGCGCGGCGCTGCTGCGGCGGGCGCGCTTGTCGTTCTTATGATTGCGAGCAAAAGCCTGAATTCTTGCGTGCATAACGCCCATGCGCGTCACAGTCGCGCCCCGGTTCGGATAAACTAGAGGAACGATCAAAGCGTACCATGATCGAGGGGGTCCTAAGGTGCGTCGCGTTACTCGAATTCTACTGGTGGTGAGCCTGAGCGTTTGTGTCCCTGGTGTCACGCAAGCTCGCGAGCGGCTCGTTATGCCCTTCGGATGTGGCCTCGAGCACGGTCACATCAAGGTGTCACCCTCCGCTGAAACATCCTACGCGATTGTCGGCAAACGTGACGTAGCGGCGGTCACGGCCTGCCAGTCGCCGCGGTCCAGCAGCTGCCGAACCATGATCGTGCACCGTTTCGTCATCTCCTGCGGCGAGGCGGGCGTCGCCTGGATGCGCGTTGCTGCGGCGATCCGACAGGCCGCCGCGGAGCCTGCCTGGATCGATCAGGGCCGCTTTAACATGGTTGTCCCTGTGCACCATGCTGCAGTCGCACGCGCGCCCTGCATGGAGCGGCCCACCTATGCGCTTGGACGGACGGAGCTCAAGCGCCGCGTCGCCTATGCGGGCCATTGCCGGACCAGGCGCAATGATTTCGACCACGTCGTGCTGCCCGCCGGTTTTGCTCCCGTGGAGGAGCTCGGCGCGCGGCTCGAGCTTGCCGCAGCTGCGGAGAAACCGTCAGAGCCCGGTCGCGAGCGTGGCTCGGCGTTCACACCCGTCGCCGCCGGCGATGGGGAGACCGTCGTTGCGCGGGGTGATCCGGACGCCATCGTCGATCCAATCCCGGGCCTCGAGCCGTATGACGCTGAGGTCGAGCCGGCGGTTGCCTCGGACAAATGGGTGACTGTTGTCCGCACCGAGCGCGGCTCCGGCGTGGCCGCGAGCGCGAGCGACGGTCCTTCGCGGTGCCCGTGGGCTTGGCTGCTGGCAGCCATGGCGCTTGCGGCAGCAGCCGGGCTGGTGTGTGCGGGTTCCACCTATGCCTGGCCCGCCCCGCTCCTCGCATTTGCACCCGGCTTGGCGCGAATGAAGTCGCAGCTGAGGGCGAACGGCCAGGGGCGCAGGTGGGATGCCCGCTTGGCACCGGAAAACTTCATGAATGCCGGGGTAGCGGTCGAAGCCCTGCTCGCGCAGACCGAGCAGGTCGTGGAACAGCTCAAGCACGGCGGCGCCCTGCGTGAGGTTTTGCAGTCCGAGCTGAAGCTCGTGCGCCAGGCCCTCAAGAGCGTCGAGGCAGCCGCAAGATGCAGGACCGAGGAAGAGGAGGGCCTATCAGCGACGCGGTCCGCAGGCCACTATCGGGCGCTGGTGCGTGAGTTGGAGCGCATCCGCCGCATCGCCGAAAGTGCAGCCGCGAGCCTTTCGGGCGCCCGCCCGGCCGGGAGCGTGCCGCGCACCACCAGCGAGGCCTATGACATTCTGGGGGTCAATCCCGACGTGAGCGAGGGCGTCTTGAAGAAGATCGTCGACGCTCTGCGCATGAGCTGGCATCCCGATCACGCCCGCGACGACGAGGATCGGATGGTGCGCGAGGATCGTATGCGCCAGATCAACATTGCGTGGGATCTGATTAGTGGCGCGCGCGAGGTCGCGTGAGGGCCGTGGTGCAGCGCCGAACCTGCCCCGCTGGCGCGAAATGTTCGAATTTTCGCGATTTTGAAGGGCTTGCCGTTGCCCGGTCGGCGCGACAGGTCCATGTTTCTGCGATGAGCTCACGGGAATGCGCTGCCGACGAGAACGTCGCGAGGACATGTTGGACGTGGCGGTACGGCTTTCCCTTCTGGTTTTGCTCATGAGTTCGGCCGCCATGGCCTTTGCACAAGACGATCGCGCCGCCGAGCGGCGCCAGATGATGGACGACGTCACCGCGCTCGCGGGGCTCGTTGCGCGCGAGACCGGCCGCGCAGGCCTCAATCCGCGCGTGCTCGCCGCCATGGCGAAGGTGAAGCGCCACGAGTTCGTGCCGCCGGCGCAACGCCCCGCCGCCTATCGCAACCGCCCGCTGTCGATCGGTGCCGGCCAGACCATCTCGCAGCCCTTCATCGTGGCGCTGATGTCGGATTTGCTCGAGCTCGAGCCCGACGACAAGGTGCTGGAGATCGGTACCGGCTGCGGCTACCAGGCAGCCGTGCTCGCGGAACTTGCCCGGGACGTCTACACCATCGAGATCGTCGAGAGCTTGGGCAAGCGCGCGGCCAAGACGCTTCATCGTCTCGGCTACACCGACGTGCACACGAAGATCGGCGATGGATACAAGGGCTGGCCCGAGAACGCACCTTACGATGCGATCATCGTCACGGCCGCACCCGATCATGTGCCGCCGGCCCTCGTCACGCAGCTCAAGCCGGGCGGCCGGCTCGTCATCCCCGTTGGCAAGTTGTTCCAGGAGCTGATGGTCATCACCAAGAACGCCGACGGCACGACGACGCGCAAGGAGGTTGTGCCGGTGCAGTTCGTGCCGCTGACGCGCGAGGAGCCGTAGAGACCAGCGTCGCCTGCCGGCTATGCGGCGACGGCCGTCTCGTACATATCCTCCTCTTGCGCGTTGTGAATGCGCACGAGCGCTTCGATCGATTCGATCATGCGTTGGGCGTCGTGGATAAGGTATTTGTCGACGTCCTCCGGGCGCAGCTCCGCAGCGAGCCGAGAAAGCAGCCTGGCCAGATGCAGAATTTCCCGATGGGCGCGGCTCATTGCTGCGAGACCATGGTCGCCGCTGAGGTGCTGGGACAGTTGCGGGTAAACGATGGTCTCATCGCCGCGTTCGTGGGTGACGACGGCCTGCTCGACAATCGCGTGGGCCTTCTCGATAAGGGTCACCGCCTCCTCCGGGCTCGCATCGTCGAGCGCGTCCGTGATCGCGCGCAATTCGTCGAGCTCGACCTCGAGCAGGCGATGCTCCTTACGTAGGGCCCGCGCCATGGTGGCAGGCAATGCGCGCTTCGCTCGGCCACGCCCTGGCCCGAGCGCACGCAGCGCGTTGAGGATGACGGCGACGTCAATGGCCTCTTGAGTTAGAGCGCCCGCCACCGGCGTCAGCCAACCGATGGCGGCAACACCCATGGCGATGCCCGACAGCGCCATTCCCGCGACAATGCTCTGCATGGCGATAAGATAGGTTCTGCGGGCGATGACGACGGCTTCTGATACGCGATCGAGACGGTCGACCAGGATGACCACGTCGGCAGCCTCGGAGGAGGCGCTGGCCCCGCGTGCGCCCAACGCAATGCCGACATCGGCGGCGGCAAGCGCCGGCGCGTCGTTGATGCCGTCGCCGACCATCAGCGTTGGATGCTGGCGCCGCTCGGTCGCCACCGCGTCGACCTTGTCGGAGGGGATGCGGTCGGAGAGGACGGCGTCGAGGTCGAGCGCTGCGCCGATGGTCTCGGCCGCATCCGCTCGATCGCCGGTGACCATGACGATGCGGGAAATGCCAGCCGTGCGGAGCGCGTGCACGGCGCGGGGCGTCTCTTTGCGCAGCTCGTCGGCCATCAGCAGCGCGCCGACGTTACGTTCATCGACAGAGACGAAGATGGTGAGAGCCGAACGCCATGAGGCCCGGCGCAGGGCGCGCTGAGCCCAATCTGCAGGCCTGTGCGCGCCAAGGACGAGCTGCTGGGAGCCCACGCGCACGGCGCGTCCGCCCACCATCCCCTCCAATCCCGAACCCATGACCTCGTGCACCCGGCTTGGCATCTGCAACGCAAGCCCGCGGCCGCGCGCTGCGGCGACAACAGCGTCTGCCACGACATGCGGCGAGGCCTGCTCCAGGGAGGCCGCAAGCACCAGAATCTCGTCAGGGTTTTCCCCGGGCGCCGTCTCGACGGCGACGAGGCGGGCGCCGCCGACGGTCAGCGTGCCCGTCTTGTCGAAGAGCACCGTGTGCGTGCGTGCCAGGGCCTCGAGCGGCCCTCCGCCCTTGATCAGGATGCCGCGCCGCGCTGCCTGCGAGACGCCGGCAATGAAGGCAACGGGGGCGGCAAGGATGAGCGGGCAGGGCGTGGCGACGACGAGCACGGCCAAACCGCGAATGGGATCTTGCGATAAGATCCAGGCGCCGCCGGCCACGAACAGCGTGATCGGCAGCAGCAGCAGGGCGTAGCGGTCTGCAAGGCGGATGAACGGCGCCTTCGCAGTCTGCGCCGCTGTAACGAGCCGGACGATACCGGCATACGTGCTCTCGCCGGCGGTGGCCGTGCACGCCATCTCGAACGTCTCGCCGGCATTGAGCGTGCCGCTACGGAGCCCCTCTCCTGCACGGCGGGTCACGGGAATGGGCTCGCCGGTGAGCGCTGATTCGTCGATCACGGCAGTCGAGCCCCTGACGAGACCATCGACGGGGATGATCTCTCCGGCGCGCACGACGAGCACGTCGCCGATCCCGACCGCTTCGATGGGGACATCCGCGACCGCGTTGTCGGCGTAGCGGTGGGCAATCCGCGGCGCCCTGTCGATGAGCGACTTCAGGCTGCGCTCCGCGCGCGCAACCGCGAAGTCCTCCAGCACGGTGCCGCCGGCGTACATGATGGCCACGACGATAGCCGCGAGCTCCTGGCCGAGCAGCAAGGCTGCCGTCATGGACAGGAAGGCGATGGCGTCGACGCCCATGCGCCCGGCCGCCAAGTCGCGCACGATGGAAATGGCGAGCGCAACCACTACGGGGCCAGTGGCGGCGGCCCATATGGCTTGCGCAAGGGAGGCGTAGCCGGCCAGGACCGCCACACCGCCCGTGCCGAGACCGACCAAGGCCACGACAATGAGGAGGCGCCTTGCGAGACGTTCGTTGAACATCCGCTACTCGCGGGCGACGAAGCTGTCGACTACGCGCTTACGACCCGCTTCATCGAAATCGATGGTGAGCTTGTTGCCGTCGACGTCGATCACGGTGCCCGGACCGAACTTCTGGTGCATGACCCGCTCGCCCGGTTTGAAGGCGGCCTCCTCGGTCGAGGCGGCAACGAGCTCGCCGTCGATGGTCATCGGCCCGCGTCTGCGCCGCGCCTCGGCTGGGCTCCATTCCTTTTTGGTGTGGGCCTTGGCGCGCTGCCAGCCGGGCGTCTCGTAGGTCGCATCGAACGGCGTCGCCGCCTCGTCGAAGCGGCTCCTCGTGAAGCCGGTGCCGAAGGTGTCGCCGAAGTTCTGATAGGCCCCGCCGAACGGCATCTTGGCCTCCAGCACGTCGACGTTGGCTGCAGGCAGCTCGTCGACGAAGCGTGACGGCAACGCCGATTGATAGAGGCCGCGGTTGCGACGGTTCTGCGCGAACGACACCTTGGCGAGCTGCTTGGCGCGCGTCAGCCCGACGTAGGCAAGCCGGCGCTCCTCCTCGAGCCCCGCCTGCCCACTCTCATCCAGACTCCTCTGATGGGGAAAGAGTCCCTCCTCCCAGCCCGGCAGGAACACCACGTCGAACTCCAGCCCTTTGGCCGCGTGCAGCGTCATCAGCGAGACGCGATCGCCGTCGCCAGCCTGGTCCACTTCCATGACTAGGCTTACGTGCTCGAGGAAGCCTTCGAGTGAGTCGAACTCGTGCATGAAGCGCACGAGCTCCTTCAAGTTCTCGAGCCGCGACTGCGCCTGCGGGTTCTTGTCCGCCTGCCACATCGCCGTGTAGCCGGACTCATCCAGGATCAGCTCGGCGAGCTCGGTGTGCTTCATGTGCGAGATCATCGAGCGCCAGCGCTCGAAGGCGGCAATCAGGTCGGCGAGCGAGCGGCGCGCCTTGCCCGGCAGCTCCTCGGTCTCGATGATGGTCTGCGCCGCCTGATACATCGGGATGGAGCGGGCGCGGGCAAGCTGGTGCACGCGCTTCACCGAGGTGTCGCCCAGACCGCGCTTGGGCACGTTGACGATGCGCTCGAATTTGAGGTCGTTGGCCGGGTTGGCGGTGACCTCAAGATAGGCGATGGCGTCCTTGATCTCCTGGCGCTCGTAAAAGCGCGGACCGCCGATCACGCGATAGGGCAATCCCATGGTGATGAAGCGATCTTCAAAGGCGCGCATCTGAAAGGAGGCGCGCACCAGGATCGCGATCTCGTTGAGACGCTGTCCGCTCTTCTGCATCTCCTCGATGTCGTCGCCGATGGAGCGCGCTTCCTCCTCGTCGTCCCACACGGCGGCGACGGTGACCTTGGTGCCCTCGTGGCCGTCGGTGAAGAGCGTCTTGCCGAGTCGGCCCTTGTTGGCGGAAATGAGCCCGGAGGCGGCAGCGAGGATGTGGCCCGTCGAGCGGTAGTTGCGTTCGAGGCGGATGACTTTCGCCCCGGGGAAGTCGGTCTCGAAGCGCAGGATGTTGTCGACCTCGGCGCCGCGCCAGCCATAGATCGACTGGTCGTCGTCACCCACACAGCAGATGTTGGGCGAGCCCTGAGCCAAGAGCTTGAGCCACAGGTATTGCACGATGTTGGTGTCCTGGTACTCGTCGACGAGGATGTAGCGGAAGCGGCGCTGGTAGTCGGCGAGCACGTCCGCGTTTTCCAAAAAGAGGCGCAGGCCTTCGAGCAGGAGGTCGCCGAAGTCGCAGGCGTTGAGCTCCTTGAGGCGACGCTGATAGGCGGCATAGAGCTGCGCGCCCTTGCCGCCGGCGAAACCGTAGGCCTCTCCTGGCGGGACCTTTTCGGGCGTGAGCCCGCGGTTCTTCCAGCGGTCGATCAAGGCGGCGAGCTGGCGCGCGGGCCAGCGGTCCTTGTCGAGCCCCTCCGCTTCGATCACCTGCTTCATCAGGCGGATCTGGTCGTCGGTGTCGAGAATGGTGAAGCCCGACTTCAGGCCGACCAGCTCGGCGTGCCGGCGCAGGATCTTGACGCCGATCGAATGGAACGTGCCGAGCCACGGCATGCCCTCGACGATGCCACCGACGAGGTCGGTGATGCGCTCCTTCATCTCGCGCGCGGCCTTGTTGGTGAAGGTCACGGCGAGCACCTGGCCTGGAAAGGCGTTCCGGCTGGCCAGGATATGGGCGATGCGCGTGGTCAGGACCCGCGTCTTGCCCGTTCCGGCACCGGCCAGCACCAGGACCGGGCCATTGAGCGCCTCGACTGCCTCGCGCTGCTCGGGGTTGAGGCCGGCAAGGTAGGGGGGCGTGCTCGCGCCCTGCAGCGCGCGCGCCGAGAGGGAGCGCTCCGCCGGCTCGCGGGACGCTTCAGGTAGATCGAACGGCGGATCGTCCGCGGCGTCAGGGACGTCCATGTTCGCCAAATGTTTTCGATCTTGCGCCATACTTCGCAACTATAGCACCCGCCTCTTCTGGGCAACGGGCGGGCAAATCTCGCCCACACCAGATATGGGAATTGTGGCCGCAGCATCGCCTTCCGGGGCCTCGGGCAGCGGTGGCGCGTGCGGCGTTTTTGGCCTTCGGCGCATGCCAAGGGGCAAGGATGGCGGCCCAGACACAATGCTGCGAATAAGCTAGACTATATTAGTAGACGCGGGTGGCGGACGCTAAGGACTCCGGTCCGAGCGCCATCAGAACGACAATCGAGAGGGGCATGCCGAGCCCGGGCACCGCCACGGTTCCTGCTCCGGCATCTTGGAATCAGAGACAAAGGGCCGGACAAGGTTTCGGCTCACGAAGAGGTCAATGAGCAACGGGCTTCTTTACATCGCCGGCCTCGTCGCGCTCGTGCTCGCGGCGCTGTTCGCGGTGCCATACTTTATCGACTGGAACGGATACCGCGGCGTCTTCGAGGAGGAGGCGACCCGTATCCTGGGGCGCGAGGTGCGCGTCGGCGGCAACGTCAACGTGCGCTTCCTGCCGGCTCCCTTCGTGCGATTCGACAAGGTCAGGATCGCCGATACCTCGACCACTACCGGTGAGCCCTTTTTCCGCACCGACAGCTTCACGATGCGGCTCTCCGTGCCGCCGCTGCTCAAAGGCATCATCGAGGCCAACGAGATCGAGCTGAAAAAGCCCGTTTTGAGCCTGGCCGTCGATTCGGAGGGCGGCGGCAACTGGCGCTCTCTCAGCATCGCCCCCGGTATGCTGCCGTTCGTGCCCGCTGACGTCACGCTGCAGTCCGTCAAAATCGAGGACGGCGTGGTGGCGCTGCACGGGCCCAAGGGCATCGGATTTGCGCAGCTCAAGGGGCTCAACGGCGAGCTCAAGGCCGAAACGATCGAAGGGCCGTTCTCTTTCAAGGGCACGGCGAACTGGCAGGGCACCGACCAGGAGCTGCGCCTTGCAACGAGCCCTGTCGAAGCCGATGGCGACATCCGTTTCAAGGCCACGGTGCGCGGTGCCGCGCGCGGCAACACCTACACCGTCGACGGTCGCGTCCTTGATTTCAAGGGGCATCCGCGCATCGAGGGTGCAGTGACCGCCAAGCTCGAGCTCGATGCCAGCCAGATGCCGCATGCGGCCGACGCCAAGCCCGCGCAACCGGGTGAACCGGCCGAAAGTCCGCTCGTCGACTTCAAGGCCAATCTTAACGGCGATGCCATGGGCCTCAGGCTCGGTGATATCGCGCTGTCGTTCGAGCGGGTGGGCCAACCCCAGCTGGTGACGGGAAGCGCATCAGCGTCGTGGGAGAATGCGCTCGACATTGATCTGCAACTTGCCTCGCGCTGGCTCGACCTCGATCGCATTGCCGCCTCTGGCAGCACCGAAAGCCCCTTCGACACCACGCGCAGCTTCGTTGCGGCCTTCATGCAAGCACTGCCCGAGAAAGCCGAGACGCGCGTGCGCTTTGATCTTGACCAGGCGAACCTCGGCGGGGAGGCCGTGAGCGGGCTGCGTATCGGGGTGGCACGCACCCACGGCGTGCTTCTCCTGGAGGAGTTGCGCGCCGGCTTGCCGGGAGGCACCAAGCTAGCGCTCGACGGCACCGTGGACAATGCGCCGAACGCCAAGGCCTTTCAGGGCGAGTTTGCGTTGCGCGGCACAAGCCTGGCGCGGTTCCTCCAGTGGGCGGTCAAGGATCCCTCCGTGGCCGACGCCGTGCGCAGCGACGGCCCGTTCTCGCTGCAAGGCCTTCTTGGCATGAGCGGCAAGGGCGTCGACCTCACAGAGGCCGGTGCCGAGATTGCCGGCATGCCGCTGACCGGCGAGGTGCATTACGCTGGCGGAAAGCGCACGCGCCTCGGCATCGTGCTCGAGGGGCAGCAGATCGATGGTGGCCAGCTCTGGCCCGCCGGCGTCGGCTACCTCAAGGGACTGCTGGCGGGCAAAGAGCCCGAAGACGCGAAGAAAGACGCAAACGCTCCCACGCGGCGGCATTGGATCGACACGGCAACCTCCGATCTCACGCTGCGCCTCAGGGCCGCGGAGCTGCGAACCGGGACTGAGCCGCTGCGCGACGTCGATATGGATGTCGCGATCAACAATGGCCGCATGACGATGCGCGCGTGCAAGTTCGTCACCAGCGACGGTCTCACCTTCAACCTAGAGGGCGACATCGCCGATGTGGCGGGCGAGCCGCACGGAGACCTGCGCTGGGTGCTCGCGGCGCCTAGAGAGGACTCGTTCTCCACGTTCGTGCGGTTGTGGAACCTTCCCGAGGACGATGCCAAGCAGGCAATGCGCTATGCCGACCTCGCGCCGATGCGGCTCGCCGGGACCATCAGCCTCGGTCGGCGCGCCAAGGGCGCAGCCGACATTTCCGCCGACGGCAGCGTGGAGGGCGGGCGCGTCGTAGCGACGGCCCTCCTTGACGGTGGCCTCGACAACTGGCGCAACGCGGGAGCCGACCTCACCCTGACCCTTGAGTTGCCTGACGTGGTGCAGGCGTTCGACAAGCTCTCCGCGCGCGCATCGGCCTCCGCGACGGAGCCACGCCAGCGCCCCGGCGAGATCTTCTTCAAGGCGGCAGGCACGCCGGCAAAAGGGCTTTACGCCGCCGCCACGGTCAAGGCATCCGGCCTGTTCTTCGCCTACGACGGCAAAATCGAGCTGCCGGCCGCTAACGTCCGCAAGTTCGACGGGGACGTGCGCGTCTCCGCGCGCGAGCTGAGCGACATCATGGCGCTGTCTGGGCTCGGCTCCGGCGGCACCTTGCGCGGCGCGCCCATCGTCGGCACCGTCAAAATGCTCTCCGCCAACCATGCGATCGAGTTGAAGCCCCGACAGCTGACCGTCGGCGGCAGCAAGGTGGACGGCTCGCTGGCGCTAGCCTATCCGGAGGGCGGCCCGGCCATCGTCACGGCGCAGCTCGATGTCGATCAGGCGTCGATTCCGGGGCTCTTGGGCGTCGCGCTCGATCGCGGCACCACGGCCGCGGTGCAGGCCGAGCCGCTGACTGAAGGCAAATCGATCTGGCCCGAGTCGCCCTTCGACTTCGCGGCGCTCGACGGCATGGAGGCCAAAATCAACGTCGGCTTCGGCACCTTGTCGCTTGAGCCGGGCATGGACATCAAGGACGCGCAGGTCGAGGTGGCGCTGTCGCCCGGCAAGGTCGCGGTCACGCGGCTTGAAGGCAAGGTGCTCGGCGGCGGCCTGGTTGCGACGGCAGCGCTCGAGCGCGCGCCCGGCGGCGCGAGTTTGGCTGGCGACGTGCGCCTCAACGATGTGCATCTTCTGAGTGCGCCCGCAGGCGCCGCGCCCAAGCAAGGTGGCGCTACGGCTTCAGTGGCGCTGGATTTCTCCGGCCGCGGCTCGACGCCTGACGGGCTCATCGCCGTGGCGACGGGTAAGGGCGAGGTCACGCTCGGCGACGCATCGATGCGGGTGCCGACGCCGCTGGCGGTCGTGGCCACCTCCGAGGCGGCGCTCAACGGCACGGCCGGTGGCAGCGGTGACGAGCTGATCGCGGCTTTGCGCGAGCAAATGAGCTCGAGCGAGGTCAAGGTCGGCCCTCGCAAGCTCCCCATTGCGATCGCCGATGGCGCCGCGAAGCTCGAGGCCTTCTCGCTGCCCTCCCCGGCGGGTGCGACGAAGGTCGAGACCACGATCGATCTTTCTTCGCTCCTGGTCGACAGCACTTGGCTGTTGGAGCCGAAAGCGCCCGACGTGGTGCAACCCGACCGACCGCGCAAGGGCGCGTTGCCGGCTGTCAGCGTGGTCTACGTGGGCCCGCTCAAGGACGCCTGGACACTCGAGCCGCGCATCACGGCCGATCAGCTCGAGCGCGAGCTCGCCATCCGCAAAATGGAGCTCGACGCCGATCAGCTCGAGCGCCTGCACAAGGCCGATGCGGAGCGCGCGCGCCAGGAGGAAGAGCGTCGCAAGGCGATCGGCGGCGCTCAGTCGGGTCAGGAGGAGGCGACACCTGCCGTGCCGCCCGCGGCCAATGGAGCCCCGCAACCGCAGCAGCAGCAAGGGGCCGCCGATCCAGGCGCAGGCTCGCCGCTGCCGCCGCTCGAGGACCGCGGCACCGCCGCTGACGTGCCCCTGCCGCCTGGACAGGCGCCCGCGGTGCTTCCCTTGGAGTCCGTCGATCCAGGCTTCAACGCTCCGGCGGGTGCAGCACCGGCTCCGGGTCAAGGGGTGGCGGGTGAACCGGTGCCGCAGGCGTCGCCCGAGGCCGCCGCGCCGGCGCCGCAGGAAGCCTACCGGCCGCGGCGGGCACGCCGGTATCTACCGGTCGGCGAGCAGGTGCTGCGGGCATTGCAAAACAGCACCAACTGAGTCCCGCGCCACGTCCACGTTCCTGAGCCGGTGTCGGAGCAATCAGCGCGGGTCGCGGCCTGTGCGGTTCGGGTCCGTCTTGGCGGGTGCTTTGCGCACGTAGTCGAGCACCCACACGCGCACCGCGCTCGACAGGCCGGCCCCGCCGCGCTTCGCGTCGATTGCGGCAACGAGCGCCGACAGTGTCGTGTGCTCAGCCGCCGCCGCCTGGCGCAGCGCCTCCCAGAACGGCGCCTCGAGCGAGATCGAGGTGCGATGCCCCTTGATCGAGAACGAGCGCTTGACCGGCCGGGTCATGCGGCGGGCTCGTCACCGCCGGTGTCGTCGCCACCATCCTTGCCGGTGTTGCGCCGATGCGCGTCGAGGCGGCGGTCGATCAGCGACCGCGACTCCTTTTCCGTCTCGCGCTCCGACTTCGTGCGTCCGTGCTTGGCACGGTTGGCTTCGGCGCGCGCCTCAGCCTCGGCCCGCTCTTTTGCCTTACGAAAGCGGCGCAAGCTTACGACATCGCCCATTTGCTCACTCCGGCCCCAGCATTTTCTTCGGATCGACGATCGCATCGAACTCCGCTGCGGTCACGTAGCCACCGCCGACCGCCTCCTCACGCAAGGTCGTCCCGTTCTTGTGCGCCGTCTTGGCGATCTTGGCTGCCTTGTCGTAGCCGATCTTCGGCGCCAAGGCCGTAACCAGCATGAGCGAGCGCTCCAGCCCCGCCTTGATATTGTCCTCGCGCGGCACGATGCCGACAACGCAGTTGTCGGTGAACGAGCGCGCGGCATCCGCCATGAGCCGCACCGACTGCAGGAAATTGTAGGCCATCACCGGATTGTACACATTGAGCTCGAAATGGCCCTGGCTGCCGGCGAAGCTGATGGCGGCATTGTTGCCGAAGATCTGCACGCACACCTGCGTCAGCGCCTCGCACTGGGTCGGGTTGACCTTGCCCGGCATGATCGAGGAGCCGGGCTCGTTCTCGGGCAGCGCGAGCTCCCCGAGGCCCGAGCGCGGGCCGGAGCCGAGCAGGCGAATGTCGTTGGCGATCTTGAACAGCGACACCGCGACCGTGTTGATGGCGCCGTGGGAGAAAACCATGGCGTCGTGCGCGGCCAGCGCCTCGAACTTGTTGGGAGCGGACTTGAAGGGCAGCTTGGTGATGGCGGCGATGCGCTCGGCGACCTTTTCGGCGAAGCCCTTCGGCGCATTGAGGCCGGTGCCGACTGCGGTGCCGCCTTGGGCGAGCTCCATCAGCCCCGGCATCGTCTGCTCGATGCGTTTGATGCCGTTCTCGACCTGCTGGGCGTAGCCGGAAAATTCCTGACCGAGCGTCAAGGGTGTTGCGTCCTGCGTATGCGTTCGCCCAATCTTGACGATGTGCCGCCAGGCTTGCGCCTTGTCGTTCAACGCATTGCGCAAAGACTGCAGCGCCGGCAGCAGGCGGTTGTCGATCTCCTCGGCGCAGGCGATGTGCATTGCGGTGGGGTAGGTGTCGTTCGACGACTGGCTCATATTGACGTGGTCGTTGGGATGCACCGGCGTCTTGGTGCCCTTCTCGCCGCCCAGCATCTCGATAGCGCGGTTGGAGATCACCTCGTTGGCGTTCATGTTCGACTGCGTGCCCGAGCCCGTCTGCCAGACGGCGAGCGGGAAGTGGTCGTCGAGCTTCCCCTCGATCACCTCCTGGGCCGCCTTCACGATCGCCTCGCCGAGGCTCTTGTCGAGCTTGCCGAGCGCCATGTTGGTCTCGGCGGCGGCGCGCTTCACGATTCCGAGCGCGCGCACGATGGCAGCGGGCTGCTTCTCCCAGCCGATCTTGAAGTTGCCGAGCGAGCGCTCGGCCTGCGCGCCCCAGTAGCGGTCGTGGGCCACGTCGATGGGGCCGAAGGTGTCGGTCTCGGTGCGGGTGGGCTTTTTCGCGCTCATGTGGGGTCCGTTTCGAGTCGCTGTCTCTGCGTCGCCATAGCACGAAGGGCGGGGTGGAGGGCAGTAGGCTCTCTGTCCTCTCTCCCCTCGCTCCTGCGATACCGCCCATTCCACGCTGAGGCCGTAGCGGTTGGCCTTTGGCCCCGATCCGTCTAGACCAGCAGGCGGGACCTTGGGTGGATCTTGCAGAGGACGGGGGAGACCATGAACGACAGTGCGGGCGCGCCTCGCGGCATGGCGTGGTTCGTGCGCGGCGACATTGATGGCTTCTTCGGGCTTGCCATCGACAACCTCGTCCAGCTCCTCGTCATCGTCGCGCTGTGCCGCGCCGTCCTCGGCTTCCCCGACGACCTCATCATCGGCGTGATTCTCCCTGGCGCCGCCATCTCCCTTGTCATCGGTAACGTGTTCTACGGCTGGCAGGCCAAGCGTCTATCCCAAAAGACCGGGCGCGACGATGTCTGCGCGCTGCCCTACGGCATCAATACGGTGTCGCTGTTCGCCTTTATCTTCCTCGTCATGCTGCCGGCGTCGCTGGCGGCGAAGGCCCGCGGTCTCAATGATCACGAAGCGGCGCTCGTTGCCTGGCAAACGGGGCTTGTTGCCTGCTTCGGTGCCGGCATCATCGAATTGGCCGGCGCGGTCATCGCCGAGCGCATCCGTCGGGCGACGCCGCGGGCAGCCCTTCTGTCGACGCTTGCCGGCATCGCTCTCGGCTTCATCTCCTTCTCGTTTCTGTTCCGCACCTACGCAAGCCCCATCGTCGGGCTTGCCACGTTGGGCGTCATCCTGCTCACCTACTTCGGTCGCGTGCGCTTCAAAGGCGGCTTGCCCGGCGGCCTCGTCGCGGTTCTCCTCGGCATCGTGTTGTCGTGGGCGACGGGGCTCGTCGGCCCGGCGCCGCACCTGGAGCACGTTGGCCTGCACCTTCCTGTGCCGGTGCTGGGCGATCTCATCGCAGGTCTCAGGAGCGACCAGCTCATCACCTATGCGGCGGTGATCGTGCCCATGGGCATCTTCTCGGTGCTGGGCTCGCTGCAAAACATCGAGTCGGCCGAGGCCGCGGGCGACTCCTTCCCGACCGCGCCGTCGCTGGCGGTTAACGGTATCGGCACCATCGCGGCGGCGCTGTTCGGCTCCTGCTTCCCCACGACGATCTACATCGGCCATCCAGGGTGGAAGGCGCTCGGCGCGCGCGCCGGCTACTCGATCCTCAATGCCGGCCTCTTCACCGTGCTGTGCCTCACCGGCTCGCTGGCGATCGTCGCCTGGCTGGTCCCGATCGAGGCCGGTATGGCGATTGTGTTGTGGATCGGCATCGTTATGTCGGCGCAGGCTTTCGAGGCGACACCACGCCACCATGCGCCCGCAGTTGTCATGGGATTGCTGCCGGGCTTGGGCGCGTGGGGCGTGCTGATGGCCAAGGACGGCCTGCGGGCCGGAGGCGCGGTGTTCTCGCCCGAGCTCGTCGCCAAGATGGAGGCGGCCGGCAACTACATCGGCGGCGGCTTCGCGCTGGAGCAGGGCTTCATCTTCACCGCCATGATTCTGTCGGCGGCGACCGTGCATCTGATCGAGCGACGTTTTACGGCGGCGGCCCTGTGGTGCCTGGCGGCGGCGGCACTGGGGGCGGTGGGCCTGATCCACAGCTATGTGCTGACGCCGTCCGATTCCGTTGCCGCCTTCGGCGAGCCGGCGTGGCGGTGGGTGGCAGGCTATCTCGCCATGGCCGCCACCTTCTACGCAGCGCGCTGGATGGTCGTGCACGAGGATGGGGCCGAGGGGGGCGCGCCGAGCTCCAAGTCTGCGTCTTCAGGCGGTAATTCCTAATCGAGCGCAATGAATTCAAACTCAGGTGGTCAACGAGCGTTGCGCTCTTGATCCGCTTGGCGCCGTCTGGTGGACACGAGCGCTTGACGGTGTGGCTCCGTAAGCAGCTGCAGTGGTCGATGCGCAACGCAAACCCACATCCTCCCAGACACAGCGTTTGCCATCGTGGTGGCGCGTGTCAGTGGCTTCCGTGCGGCTGTGGGGGCCATGAAATCTCCGCCTGCGCCCGGTCGAGATCGGGTCAAAGCGGGTGGTCCAAGGAGTGAACCCGCGTTAAGATAGCCCCGAGCGCGCCGCAGCTCGGAAAATCAACGGATCCGACCGGCGGTAAGCAGAGTTTAGGCTTCACTTGGTAAATCTTAAGGCTCGGGCTTCCGCCGGGCCGGCTACGTCAAGGGTTCGCGTATGATCTGTTTACGGGTTGCAAAGCACCGTCTCGCCGTTCTGCCTCTCGCCGCCGGAGCGGCGCTGGCCATGCTCAGCGTCTCCGATCTGGCTGCTGCCAAGGATCGCGGCGCGCGCGAGAAGAAAGACCCATACGCCGTAACGACGCGCGCGCCCGGCGAGCCCGTGTTAGCGCTCGTCTCGCTCGATGATCAGCGGGTCACGATCTACGACGCCGACGGGCCGATTCTGCGCGCGCCTGTCTCCAGCGGCCAGACGGGCCTCGAGACCCCCGTAGGCATCTACGCCGTCCTGCAAAAGGAGGCCGAGCACTACTCCAACGTCTACGACGATGCGGCCATGCCCCACATGGAGCGGATCACGTGGTCGGGGGTGGCATTGCACGGCGGCGCGCTGCCCGGCTACGCCGCCTCGCACGGCTGCGTGCGCATGCCCTACAAGTTCGCCGAGCGCCTGTTCGGCATGACCAAGGTCGGCATGCGCGTCATCGTCTCGCGCAACGACGTCGCGCCCGTCCCCATCTCGCATCCCCTGCTATTCAAGCGCACGCCCTACCACGACAGCGCCGGCCTCGTGACCAAGGCGGCGGCGTTGGTCGGCAATATGATCGGGGAGTCCAAACCCGACAACGAGCCAGCTGACGTTGCCGAGCGCACCGTCGCGCTGCAGGCGATCATGACGGCCAAAACAGCGGAAGCCGACGCCATCGACAAGGAGGCGGCGCCTGCGCGGGCTTCGGCAAAGAAGCTCGAGCCCGACATGAAGCGCGCCGAGAAGGCTTTGCGCGCAGCGGAGAAGGTCAAGAAGCGGGCCGAGGACCGCGTCGCCGACGCTGCGAAGGATCTCGAGCGCGCCAAGTCGGATAAGGCCAAGGAGCGGGCGCAGAAGGCCAAGGAGAAGGCCGACGGCAAGCTCGCCGAAGCACAAGCCAAGCTCGACGCTATCAAGGCCGAGACCCAGCCCAAGATCGACGCCTTCGGGCAGGCCGACGCGGCGGCGAAGGTGCTGGAGGAGAAGCGTGATGCCGCGCGCGGGGAGGCGCACGAGGCCGAGCGCAAGCTGGCGCCCGTCTCCGTCTTCATCAGCCGTGCCACGCAGAAGCTCTACGTGCGCCAGGCTTTCGAGCCCGTGTTCGAGGTGCCGGTTACGATCAAGGATCCCGACCGCCCGATCGGGACGCATACCTTTACGGCGGTCGACTATGGCGAGAACGGCCGCGACATGCGCTGGAACGTGGTCTCGATCGCCGGCCGCAGCGCCGACGAGATCTACGAGGACACCTCCTACTACGACGACGACTATGACGACTACGATCGGCCGCGCCGTCGTCGCCAGCATGTGAGCAAGACCACCAAGGCGACGCCCACGGATGTTGCCGCGGCAAGCGCCGCGCTCGACCGCATTACGATCCCGCAGGACGCAGTGGAGCGCATCTCGGAGCTCGTTCTGCCCGGCACCTCGCTGATCGTGTCGGACGAGGAGGCGAGCAAGGAGACCGGCAAGCAGACGGATTTCATCGTCTTGATCAGTGGCGAGCCGCAGGGCGGCATCAAGAAGCGGCCGCGCCAGATGAACCCCTATTACGACGATTTCTACGGCTACAACGGCTACAACGACGACTACGACCGCCGCAGCCGGCGCCGGCGCGGTGGACCGTTCTTCAAGTGGTGGTAGCGCTGGCTGCAGAAATGAAAAGGGTCAGACCCCGGAGGGTCTGACCCGAAATTGTGCGACCGCTACGCTCGTTGGTTAGGCCGCCTGCGCGTAGTACGACTTCAGCCCGTTCATCACCTTGGCCTTGTCGAAATCGGCGCCCATCTCCAGCATGGCATCGGCGAAGCGGCTCGCGATCTCGGAGATCTGCTCCGGCGACAGCTGGTTCAGGATGCCGATGCGGACCTGCACCGGCTCGGACAGCGTCGGCCAGATGCCGAAGCCCTTTGCGCGCGCGCCGACAACGAGGTCCTTCTCCTTGCCCTTGAGCTTGCCCGGCAGGTCGAGCACGATGAGGCTCGTCATGTTGGAGGTGACATCGCAGCCCATGGCCTCGACGGCCTGCCGCAGCGCCTTCTCGTGATAGGCGTAGTCGGAGGCTTTGCGGCGGCGGCCGTAGCCGAGGATGATGCGCAGCGCCTCGTGGAAGGCGGCGACCGCATAGCACGAGTGCGTCTGGTGGTAGACCGCGTTCGGCACGTCCTTGCCGTCGACGATGCCCCAGTGGCGCGCGTTGAGGATGGGATGGTGCACGTAGGTGCGGCAGCCCCGCTTCTTGACCATCTCGATGGCCTTGTCGGTGAAGCTCACCGGCGCGTAGGTCAACGGCAGCGACAGCACGCCCTTCTGGGGGCACGAGGCCCAGGCGACGACGCCCGGGTAGTCGTCGATATTGAAATCGGCGACGCCGAGGCTCGAGACGGCATCGACGATGCCCATCACGCCGTGCTTTACGCAGGCGTCCGAGAAGCCCTTGAGGTCGTTGATGCGGCCGGAGCCCGTCTCCCAGTGGGCCATGAACGCCCACATCGGCTTCTTCTCTGAAAGCGCCTTGTCGACTGTCTCGCCCGTCACCGACTGGCCGTGCGGCGTCTCGACGACCGTTACGCTCGCCGCCTTCGGGTTGAGCGAGTCGGCAGCCAGCTCCTCGGCCGTCGCCGCCTTCATGCGGATCGTAAGCGTGTCGATGCCGGAGAAGGTGCCATTGGGAAAGGCGACGATCTTGTCGCCCGGCAGGATCAGAGACAGCACGCAGTCGAGGCCGGAGAAGCCCGTGCCGGCGACGCCGTAGGTGTAGACGTTCTTGGTGCCCCACAGCTCGCGCAGCATCTCCTTGGCTTCGAGCATGCCGCGGACGACGTCTTTCTGCATGTGGTCGGCGACGCCGGTCTTGGCGAAGCGCTCGAGCACGCGTGGGTCGGTGTTGCCCGGGCCGGGGCCGGCGGCCAGCGTCTCGGGAATTTCCAAGGTCGGATAGATCGTCATGCGTCCTCCCTAATCATGGGCCCGCCCCAGTTTCAGGGCGGCAGCGCGTTGGTTTCGTTGATAGATGGCCAGGCTCGGCCGGGCAAGGTCAGCCGAAGCGCAACCTAAGGCAGACTTTAGTACAGCCGCAAGCCGCTTTGGCGCCGCCTTCAGCCGCAGAGGTGCTTTTTTGGGTGCGGCAATCGCACCGCACAAAAAGCTGGAGCGGCGGGCCGACGGCAAGACGCTGAGCGGCCGCGGCAAGACGCGCACCTGAGGCGGTCCGCTGTTCTGGCTTAGCACGCGTCGTCGTTACGGGGAGAAGATGTTCGAGATGGCGTCGACAAGCGTCGGCGGCCCGGACCCACCGGTTTGCCGGCGCCGCTCCTGCTGCTGGATGGCCGCGACCTCGGCGCCGTAGCTCGGCGTCTCGAAGCGCACGTTGCGGCCCAGAAGCGCCCTGCCGACGCGGGCATCGAGATCATAGAGATCGCCGAAGCTGCGCAGGTTGCCTTTGTAATCGACCATCGCAGTGAAGTAGGTGTTGTACACGGGAATGGGGGTGGTGAGCGCCACCTCTTGGGTGCCGCCGGCAAACAGGCTCGCCACCTTCTCCTTCGACCAGCCCTTGTCCTCGGCCAGCAGCACCTCGGCCAGCCGGCGCGGATCGCCCACCCGCATGCAGCCGTGACTGAGGCCGCGGAAGGATCGCGCGAAGAAGGCGCGGTCGGGCGTGTCGTGCATGTAGACGTCGAACTTGTTGGGGAACAAGAACTTGATGGCGCCGAGCACGTTTGTCGGGCCCGGCGGCTGGCGGAAGTCGTAGGCGCTGATATTGACGCTGCTCCAGTTCACCTGGTTGGGGTCGATCTGCTGGCCGTGGTAGAAGACCTGCAGCTTGTGCGCCTCCAGCACCGCCTGGCTCGACTGCGTGCCGGTGAAGAGGCCGAGCAACCCGCCGCTGGAGCTGTTGCGCAGAAGCGGGCCCAGCTCCTTGCGCTTGATGCCGTCGGGCACGCCCCAGCTCGGGTGGAACACGATCGTCCTCATGTCGGCGGAGAACGACGGCGTCGGCCAATCGGGCTGGCCGGCGACGATGCGGTCGGAGTTGATGATCTTGCCGTCCTTGACGACGCGGGTGAGGAACTCGGGCACGTTGTTCCAGACGTAGAGCTTGCCGAGGTTGACGGGCAGCCAGCGCCAGCGCTCCATGTTGACGAGGATGCGGTCGATGTCGGCGGCGGTTTGCGCGCTCAACTGCCGCGGCGGCCGCTCCAGCGACGAGCTCTGCAAGCGCGGCATCGCCGACTGCAGCTTCTCACCGTAGGCGATCGTGGTGTCGACGTTGGCGCCCTCGGGCCGGCGCAGCTTGATGAGCAGCTGACGCAGCTTCTCGAACTGCTCGTGCTTGGGGTTGAGGCCGCGCAGGTAGGCGTCGGGCGCGTCGGTCTTTGCCAACTCGGCGAGGACGAGCCTGGGCGGGCGCACGGGCGGCTTGTAGTCGAGCACCTCGGAGATGCGCGATGGATCGGAGATCTGGCCCCCCCGCGCATAGCGCGCGTACTTGAGCACGGAGAGCGTCAGCTTGATCTCGGCGTCGGCCGCGGCCTCGGGCGAGAGGTCGCCGGCCGGCAACCGAGGTGAAGGAAAATCGCTGGCGCGCAAGCCCCAGTCGTCGGCCTTGCGCAGCTCGGCCATGGCGAGCTTAGCCCTGGGCGAGAACCCGCTGTCGGTGATCCAGAGCAGCGCATGCGTCTCGTAGTAGGAGCGCACGGCCGCGACGTCGTCGGGATGGCCCCGCTTGGCGAGCTGCGGCAGCTGCCGGCGCAGGGCCGCCAGCGCCGGGCTCGGTGGCGGCGCCGGCGCGGCGGCCGGCTCGAGCGCGGCCGTCATTATTTCGGGCTCGGAATTTGCGGACGGCCCGGACGGCGCGGCGACCCGAAACCAGACGCCGACGGTGAGCGCGACGGCGGTGACCGTCACCAGCCAATAGGAGACCTTCAATAGCGCCGGTCGCACGTCGCCCCCGGATCTCAGCATCACCCCACCGGCAAGACACGCCCCGGTGGGGCGCGATGCAGAGCGGCACAGAAGCAAAATTTCGTGGTCGTGATGTGGCAATGTTTGCGGTTCGTTCCGGGGGGCAAGCCCCGATGTCCTCGCGGGGCAGAGCCCCCGAGGGTTTGGGAGAAGAAGGGAGCGCGGGCGCCGAAGCACTGCGATCCTGTCGCGACAAACGGGCAGCCTTCGGCGCCCGCGCCGGTTGCTTGCCGTGCCGAGGGTGCGGTCACATCGTCAGCGGGCCTTCGGTCCGACCCGGGGGAATGACGCCGGGTCTCTCGCGTCCAGGACCTAGAGCTGCTGCGCGCCCCGAATGTAGGGAGCGCCGCTGCGCGACGGGCGTCCGTGCAACGTGTTGCCACCAATGCACAGCCTCGATCCGCGGCCCCGGAATCCGAGGCGAGCTAAGCCTCGCGGCAGACGCCCGCGACGGTACAGACCGCCCCGCAAAGCCGCTCAGCTGCGCGTCCCGTGTTGGGCGGGGGTGCGAGGATGATAGGGGCCTGGGGAGAGGCGGGGATTTCTTTTTCTTCCGTCATCCCGGGCGAAGCGACGTCCATGCGAAGCATGGCTCCCGCCATGACACCCGAGCGAGACCCGGGACCCAGCGTCAAACTCGTCGCAGACACCGGAGTTCTAACGGGCCTGCGGCCCATCTTGCGCTGGTTCCCCGCTCTGCAGCGGGATGACGTTGAGGGGAGGCAACGCCATCACGCGTGCCGCAAGCGAACGTGATGGCGCACGCCGCGAACGTGACCCCGCGCATTGAGCAAGATCAACACCGCAGCGCAGGCCGCCCCTAGGGTCCCGACGCAAGAGGCGAGGTGCTGTCCCGCGACAGCAGCCTCTCCTCGAGGAGAACGCCAAGAGCCTGGCAAACAGGAGAGGACCCAGTGTGATGAAAGCAATGAAGACCATGAACGGCGCGGCCGTGATGCTGCTCGCGGCCGCCAGCCTCGTGATGGCGCCCGCAGCATTGGCGCAGACGAGCGGCGCCGATGCCGTGAAGATGCTCGACACCGACAGCGACGGCACGCTCGATCTTGCCGAGTGCAAGGCCGCGGGCGCCGCCATGTTCGACAACCTCGACGCCGACAAGAGCGCGACGCTCGATCAAGAGGAGCTTGGCGACCGCGCCACCATCACCATCGTCACCAGCCCGCACGGCCACATGTTCTTTCAGACGCGGCCGTCGAAGGACGACTACGTCGGCTTCATCGTGAAGCAGTTCGAGCGCGCCGATCCCGATCACGAGGGCAAGCTCGACGCCAAGGAGCTGGATACGGACGACGGGCAAGTGCTGGTGAAGCTGCTGCATTAGAGGCGGGCTGCCTGCGACACGCGCTGTTGATCGCGATCAATGGCGCGGGCGGCGTGCTGCGGCAGAGTTTTGCTACGCCGCTCTCGTCCTTCCCTCGAGATGGCGCCCTTTCCCCGGGCGCGGTGGCGAATCGGGGCGCACGGCTCTTTCCCGGGCTGGCGCCCTGTTTTTTTTTGGGAAGGTGGGGACGCGCGGACAGTTGTGGAGCGCGCAAGAGGGCTGCCACGAGGACGATTGAGGGGGGGCGATCGGCGCGTCAGTTTCGGGCGGCGGAAAATCCGACGAGAGCCAGCGTGCCGGCGACGGCGAAGGCGACCCAGCTCGGCCACACCGGCATCACGGTCGTCCCCACCGTGACCTCCCAGGCGCTGACCGCGCGCGCCAACTGCAGGATCGCGATGATGGAGAAGATGATGGCTGCGAGCAGCGAATAATTTTTGGCCGTCATGGACCGCCTCCTGAAGCTTTGTGCGCAGGACTGTTTCTATGCGCTCTAGATGGGGAGGCGGCGCGGTGGCGGGAAGGGAGGGGGCAGGCGTGGGGCAGATGCTCAAGCTCGCCGCGTCCCTCAGTTGGCACGTGGAGGACGCGCAGACAACTAAATGCATGGCCGAAGTCAGCAACTTAGCGGAAGTACCGTTGGCGCGGTCGGGATGTCTGCTAAGGGCCAATAGCGACCCAACCGCTCGGTTCCCAGGATGCGCCGCACAAGGCCGCATGGTCCCACTAGCGGAAGTCGTCCGACCTCGATCGAAGAGCCGGAAATCACCGCTGATTAGGTCTGCTCTTTGGGACAGACCGGCCATCGTTGCCCGGCTCCGATGCGTGCGGACCGGTCGCCAGGCGACCATTCGGGTCATCAAACTCTGGGCGCGCTCATTGATCCGTTCCATGCTGCTGTCCTCAATCGCGAACTCCGTGAATGGTCAGGCGATCAGATCGCCACGACCTCAACTCGATGGTCACCGAAGCTGGTGCTGTGCCTCAGCACGCTCCAGGCGATGCGGGCAAGCTTGTTCGCCAAGGCCGTCGCCAGCTTGTTGCGATGTAGGCGCGGCTGCGCGGCCTTCAGCCATGCGCCGAAGCTGAACTGCTCCCAGTTCTGCGGGCGCATCAGGATGACATTGGCTGCCTGGATGAAGGCCGTGCGCAGGTATCGGCTGCCGCGCTTGGAGATGCGCCCGAGGACCGACTTGCCGCCGGTGCTGTACTGTCTGGGGACGAGGCCCAGCCAGGCACCGAAGTCACGTCCGCGCTCGAAGGCCTCACCGGTGCCAATCGCAACCACCACCGCCGTCGAGATCATCGGCCCGACACCGGGAATACTCATCAGTCGCTTGCAGTTCGCCTCGTGGTGGCTGATCTGCTCGATCTCGCCTGTGAGCGTCTCGATGCGTTCATCCAGCCACAACCAGTCCTCATAGAGACCGACGATGAGGTCGCTCATGCGCCGCGACAGCTCGTCGGCCCGCTTCTCCAGGATGGCAAAGAGTGAGTTTCGCAACGCGTGAGCGCCGGTTACATACGGCGATGCCATGCTCGATGAGGAAGGCGCGGATCGGGTTGATGGTCGCCGTGCGGCGCGAGACGAGCCGCGCGCGCACCCGATGTAATGCCTGCAGATCGAGCTGATCCTGCGTCTTCTCCTGCACGACGCGCAGGTTGAGCCGCAGCGCCGCTTCGGCGATGGCTTCGGCGGCGCAGAGTGCCGCTGACGAAGTAGGCGCTGAGACAGGCCTCGACGCCGACGATGCTCGGTGGCAGCTTGGCGAACTCGGCCTCCAGAGCCAAGCGCTTGAACTTTTTGCGCAACACGACCTTGCCGGACGTGTCGAAGCCAACGATGTGGACGACATCCTTGCCGATATCGATCCCGATCGAGGCGAAGGTCTGTGTCGGCTGGTCGTGGTGGTTCGTCATGGGCTGCTTCTCCTGACTGAGGCGGTAACCCTTCAGGCTAACCCGCCGTTCTAGGGAAGCAGCCGATCCATTCCATTAGCGGACATCCCCGATCCGCCGGCACGGCCCGCATCTTTCCGGCGCTAGTGGGTCGACTGGTGAACAAAGACGGATCCCGCTTCTGACCTTAAGAAGTCAGAACATACGATACGCATAGTGATCGTTCGTTTACGGAGTTTCTTAAACTCAACGTAATAAATGGCGCGTTTAGTCACGTCGCTGATCGCCGTTTCAGACATCATTGCAATACCGTCATTGCTTTGACGTTGCTGAGTTAATTGTGTGCTGACGTTTGGTTGGGTGCCTCCATGGCGACCGACACAAGGAGAACTGCTCGAGGAATCGCTCCCAGCGGAAATGCCGGCCGCTTCGACGTGAAGGGGCTAGCGCGTGCCAGCGGTCTAAATTTCGACGGCGTCTCACTCGATGAACCCGGCAGCAACTCCGCCCACAATCGCTTCAACGTCGCTGCAGCAGCGACGGACGGGATCGAGCAAGCGCGTAGGGGCGACGGCAAGTCACTGCTCTCCCAACCAACGATCACTGTCGGTACGCTTGCTCTAGCTCAGTCGGCGACCACGGCTGTCGAAGCGGGCGGCCGGACAACCGCGCCCAACGTCGCGCCGCCGACCGCAGACGCGCTCAACGCAACGAAACTCTCCGCCGTTTTAGATGCCCACCATCTGGCGCCCGGATCGACGGGAAGCAGCGCGCCTTTGCCCCTGATCAATACCCTCACGGTGACACAAGGTCAGGCGGCCCAGAGCTTGGGCGAGGAGTCAAGCGCCAGCGCCACCTCGGATTCAGGCTCCAACGCTGACAGCTCCGCGACTGCGACCGCTGCCTCGGTTGTCACTTTCGAGAACCTGGACAATAGTGGGGCGACAACGACGAACGGCGATGACACGACTACAACGGTGACTCTCGATGATGCTGTGGCCGGCGGTACTCCTGGCACGGCCACCATCACGGCACATGTGGACCATGCGGTCACCGGCGACGACCTTATTCTGAACCTGTCGAACGGCGCGACAATCACAATAGCGGTCGGGGCGACTAGCGGCACGTCTGGTTCGTTTGCCGCACTAGCAGACGCGACGATCGGCATCACCAGTCAATCTGGCGGCGCTTTTACGGCGCTAGACACCTCCGACACGGCGTTGGTGGCAATCAACAATGCGCCGGTGAATGCTTTCCCCGGCGCACAGACGGTCGCCGAAGATACTGATCTTGCGATCACTGGGCTATCGATTAGCGACGCGGATGCCGGCAGCGCAATCAGCATAACCGTCGCGCTTTCGGTGGCGAACGGTACGCTGACGGTGTCGCCGGCGGGCGGGGCGGCAGTATCGGGAAGCGGCACCGGCTCGGTCACGCTGACCGGGTCGATCGACGAGATCAACACGACGTTGGCCGCAGCGGACAATGTCGTCTACAGGGGCGCCCCCGACTTTAATGGTAACGACACGCTTTCCATCACGACCGACGACCACGGTAACACAGGCATCGATCCTGGGCTGACCGGCACCACAAGCAGCGAGCAGGATGCTGACACGGTGCCGATCACGGTCACCGCGGTCAACGACGCGCCGGTGGCGACAATCACGCCAGCGAGCTACAGCGCGAGCGAGCAGACCAGCCTCAACCTGAAGAACAATGGGCTGGCCATCGGCGACGTGGACGCGGCCTCTGGGTCGATGACTGTGACGCTGTCGGTGAGCGAGGGCACGCTGACGGTGACGCCCGGCGGCAGCGGGGCGGTGGTCAGCGACAGCGGCACGCCGTCGGTGACGATCACGGGCACGCTGGCGCAGATTGACCATCTCCTGAATTCCGACGCCACCAGCATGGTGAGCTACAGCGACAACACCGATACGCCGAGCCCGAGCGCGACCCTGACGCTCAGCGTGCACGACAACGGCAACGCCGGCGGCGGCGATCTGCTG
The DNA here is from genome assembly GCA_963782555.1 of uncultured Alphaproteobacteria bacterium. Classification (GTDB taxonomy): domain Bacteria; phylum Pseudomonadota; class Alphaproteobacteria; order Rhizobiales; family Hyphomicrobiaceae; genus Hyphomicrobium_A. The sequence goes on from CAWAKB010000001.1 coordinate 391,989, forward strand.
GCAAGTGACACCGCGACTATCAACATCGCCGCGGTCAACGACGCGCCGGTGCTGAGCCTTACGCCGATCGTCAGCCACAATGTCCAGGACCAATTCGCCTCGCAGGCTTACGACCTCAATACCGGAGATGTGAACTGGAGCGGTAGCTGGACGGAGAGCGAGAGCACGTCTCCAACCTCTGGTTCCATCCGAATTGCCGACCCCGACGTCGCAGGCACGAATCTGGCGCTAAGGCTCGGCGATGACACGAACTCGGTGACGGCGGACGTCACCATTGTTCGCAGCGCCGATCTCACGGGCGCTACATCGGCGACGCTGAGCTTTGACTATGATCAGGTCAAAGCCAACTCCGGCGAGGACCTAATCGTCAACGCGTGGAATGGCTCCGACTTCGTCGAAATCGGCCGAATTCTCGGAGCCTCAGCCGACGGCTTGGGTAGCTTCAGTGCTGCGTTGGACCAGGCCTACATTGCTGCCGACACGCAGATCCAGTTTGTCGCCATGGGCAGCTTAGATTCCAATGAGTTCTACTATGTTGACAACGTCAATATCGCCTACACCAACGAGCCCAGCTTTACCGAAGGCGGCCCCGCCCTCGTTCTCGACGGCGGCGCCATGGTCAGCGATAGCGAGCTCGACGCCTTAAACAACTATGACGGGGCAACGCTTACAGTAGCGCGCAATGGCGCAGCGAACGCAGAGGATGAATTCAGCGGCAGCGGCCCGTTGTCGCTCAGCGCCGGCGACGTCGTCTACGACAGCGCCACTGTTGGCACCTACACGCAAAGTAGCGGCATGCTCGTCATTGCCTTCAATGGCAACGCCACCAATGCGCAGGTCGACGGCGTTCTGCAGAATATCGCTTACTCCAACACCAGCGACGCGCCGCCCGCCTCGGTGGAAATCACATACACGTTCAGCGATGGTAACAGCGGCGCGCAGGGCAGCGGCGGGGCGCATTCGTCGAGCGGCAGCGTCGCGGTCGACCTCGTTGGCGTCAACGACGCACCGGCCATATCCGGTCTAACCATAAGCGAAAGCTCGATCGATTTCGTGGCAACCGATCCGGACAGCGCCACGCTGTCTCTGGTCAGTCCCTTCGACACTTCGTTTGGGGATCCTCACGTCAGCAGCGGCGCGGTCGCGAGCTTGACGCCGATGCAGCAAAGCTCGGTTGTCTCGGGCACGCTCGAGGTAACCGATGGTTTGGCCACGGGGTCTGTGGTCGATCTCTACCTCGGCCGTAGCGCCGGCAATAGCTTCACGGCTGGCGACGTCGACACTGCCATCTACGGCTTCGCCGGCAAGGATACGCTGACCGGAGGGCTAGGTAAGGACTGGATCTTCGGTGGTGACGGCAACGACACGATTGTAGGCGCCCAGAACGATTGGGTGCTCGATGGGGGCAACGGTACCGATACCCTCAAAGTCGGCCAGGACTTCGCAAGCACCAGCGACGCACAGATCGCAAACATCGAGAACGTCGCGCTGACGGCCGCCGCTACGTTGAATCTCGCCAATCAAACCGAAAGCTTCACCATCACTGGATCCTCCGGCGCCGACACGATTGTTGCTGGCTCCGGCGACGATACCATCACAGGGGATGACGGCGCCGATACGATGACCGGCGGCGCCGGCGCGGACACCTTCATCATCAAGACCGGACAGTCCACAGCAACGCCCGGCGGCTCTGGAAATAACGGCACGATTACGGGGTACGATGTTATTACCGACTTCGCGACGGGCACCGACACATTGGACCTGCAGGGAAACGTCGCCGTGGCGGTCAATACCGCGGGCACCAATGGTGCAGACTCGGCCCTGACCATCGACGGTCAAACCGTGAAATCGCACGCAATAACGAATGGCATCGTCACCTTCGATGACAACAATGCATTTAATGTCGCTTCGATATTGAATTTGACGTCTCTTGCGGATGTTGCTGCCGCCGTCGATTATCTGAACGGAAATGACATCGGCGCGGCGCGGTCAACAGTTGCATTCATGGCCGACCTCGCAGGTGTGACGAATACCTTTATCTATGAGCAAATTTCCAGTGGCACTCCGAGTTCGGAGAGCAAATATCTTTTGGTGGATCTTGAAAATGTCACTCTGACCAGTGGCGGCATCAGCTTGTCGTCCCTGGTCTCCGACGGACGTATCGCGCCCGCGGGTGTCGCCGGGGCGCCGATCAACCTCGCTCTGAGCGAGCCGGGGGATCACGTCGGCGCGGTCGCGGTGACCATCTCAAGTCTGCCGGACGGCTGGGCCGTGAGCGAAGGCGCCGACAATGGCCACGGCAGCTGGACGGTCGCGACTGACAACGTTGGTGCGCTGTCGATAACAGCGCCGGCGGATTATGCGGGCGCGATGACCTTCAACGTGGCGCTGAATTGGACCAACACCGACGGTTCGAGCGATTTCACCATGCTCGCCGACAATGTCGAAGCCTACGTGCCGGGCAACCCGATCTTCGCCATCGCCGGCGACGACAACCTGACCGGCTCGTCCGGTGCCGACCTCATGGTCTTCGCTCAGCCGATCGGCCACGACACAATATACAATTTTGATGTGGCGCATGATCAGGTCGATCTCATGGGGTTTGCCGGCACGATGAGTTTCTCTGACACGGAAGCGCATCTGGCGAGCGACGGCAACGGCAGCGCAGTCCTCACGCTCGGCGAGGGCATGACCATCACCTTCTCAGGCACCGAGGCCGGCACCCTTGGTCCTGACAACTTTGCGTTCGACATGACGCCGGTGACGACCAATGCCGGCAACATGACGTTGGGCGATGGCACAATACTGCCGCTGTCCGGCATCGTGGAGAACAGCGGCACGATTGAGCTTAGTTCGCTTGGCGCCACCACGGAGCTTCAGATCGTTGATCGTGGCGTCACGTTGGAAGGCGGCGGCTCGCTCGTGTTCTCAGACAGTGGTGGAAACATCGTCTCCGGCATCGGGGCGGACGCACTGTTCACGAACGTCGACAATACGATCTCCGGCGCGGGCCACCTCGGAAACGGCCAGATGATGCTGGAAAACAGAGGGAGTATCCTCGCCTCGGGTGTCAACGCGCTTGAAATCGACACCGGCGCAAACCCAGTTATCAACTCCGGTATTTTGGAGGCCACTGGCAACGGCGGCCTAGTCATTCACGGCAATCTGTCGAATTCCGGTCTGTTGTGGGCCAACGGCGGCAATATCACCATCAAGGGAGATGTGACCAGCAGCGGCTCCGCGCTCATTACTGGCGACGCCGCGTTCGAGTGCGACGGTCAGTTTTCTGCAACTATAACCATTGACACCAACGCCAGCGCGACACTGGCGTTCAAAGGCGCTGCCGATTTTGGCGGCGCGATTGTGGGCTTCAACAGCGACGACCAGATCCACATCGCCGACATTGCCGCCGGGGACGCCACGCTCAGCTACGCCGCCAATTCGGACGGAACTGGCGGACTGCTGACCGTCAGCGATGGCACGCATGCCGCCACAATTGCCCTCGCCGGCCAATATGCTGCAGGCGAGTTCCAATTAGCGAGCGATGCGGATGCGGGAACGGCAATTGTGTATGTCGCACACGACCATCATATAGTGTGACCGCTATTCGCTTTCGTCGAGGCATTTTAAAGTCTGCAGCCAATTGCAACTCATTTAATTGCCTTTAAAGACGAAGGGTGTCTAATTCACAGGGAGGGAGGAACGAGAGGAGCGCGGCTATGTTCTTTGGTGGTAGACTCAAAGAGAAGGGTTGCGGCGCGGAGAATTCCAATTCGGACGTGACGGGCGCGCACCCCGCCACCGAGAAGGGCCCGTTCGGCGACGCCGAAGGGGAAAATTCGGCGCAGTCGCCCACGAACGTGATGGCGAATGCCGCGGCTTCGACTTCGTGCACCGCTGCGGAACCTGAATCAGAGCTCGACCACGAAGAGGCCAACCGCCGCGCGGCTGCTGCGCGGGAGGTCTCTGCCACGTTTGGTGAGGTCGTGGCGCTCCTCATGCGCACGCCACCCTATAAGGAACTCTGGCTCACCGACCTTGAGTGGCTCGTCGTGCCGGCCCTCCTCAAGGGCCAGATCTCGGTCGCTACCAGACGGTCCAGCACCAACGGGGCGACAATGACCGTGGGCGCCGTTCTGTGGGCGCATGTCTCCGATGAGGTCGATAAGCGCCTCATCTGCCGGCCTGAAGAGACGATACGCCTCTCCGCCAAGGAATGGACGAGCGGCGATATCGTCTGGGTCGTGGCCAGCGCCGGAGATGGACGGGTGCTGGGCGAGATGCTGAAGCGTCTCTCCACAAAGGAGTGGGCCGGCAAGGATGTGCGGATCATGGTGCGCGGCAAGGACGGTAGGCCCACGGTCGCCAACCTGGCCGCCAGGGGCGCCGAAGCCGCATGAGGGATGGCGCCAGAGCGCCAGCGACAGCTTTGCGCAGCAATTCGTCGTGGGCCGGTCTGTTGTTGGTTGATTGTACCGAAATATGAGTGTCTCCATACGTCACGTTCTCCGTTTCCTATCCGCGCTGCTGGCGATAGCGACACTCTCCGCCATCCTTTTTGATGCGGCGCGCAGCTGGTCTGCCGGGGGCCCTTTCCTCGTCACGACGTTTGCCGATCTCATCCCAGCCGGCCACGTTCCCAACTGGGCACCCCTCTGGCTTCAAAAGGCTGTGCTCGGCTCCCCGGTTTGGCTCCTGACGGCTATCCTGTGGTTGCCGCTCGCAGCTCTCGCAAGGGCCCGAGCGGCACCGGCACCCGAAACCGGACGCGGTGTGGCTTTGCTTGCGCCCCGTCCTTCTCCCGTCGCTGGTACGGGGAAATCCGAACTCCAAGGCGCCCTTTCTGCGTGTCGGGGCGCGTTTGCAGGCATCGGCCTATTCACAGCCGTCATCAACGTCCTCGCGCTGACTGGCTCCCTGTTCATGCTCGAGATCTATGACCGTGTCCTGCCGAGCCGGTCCGTGCCGACCCTCGTTGGCCTTGTCCTCCTCGTTGGCCTCTTGCTCTCAATCCAGGGGATTCTCGACCTCATCCGCTCCCGCGTGCTGGTGCGCATCGGCGCCTCCCTCGATGTTGCTTTGAGCCGGCGCGTCTATACGAGCGTCGTGCGCCTGCCGCTGCACGTCGCAATCCATGGAGACGGGCTCCGGCCGCTTCGCGACCTCGACAGCCTACGTTCCTTCCTTTCCGGGCTTGGACCGACCGCGCTCTTCGATCTCCCATGGATCCCCTTCTATCTCGGCATCATCTTCGTCTTTCACTTCGAGCTCGGAGTAGTAGCTCTGTGCGGCGCATTGTTCCTTGTCGGCCTCACGCTTCTGACCGAAGTGTTGACGCGGAATCCCACGCGGACGGCATCGGAACACACCATGGAGCGTCACGGCCTCGCCGAGAGGGGCCTGCGCAACGCGGAGGTACTCGTCGCCATGGGCATGACCACGCGCATGGCCGATCATTGGGAGGCCGCGAACGAAACCTATCTCAAGAGCCAGCAGCGGGTCGCCGACGTGACGGGCGGATTGGGCGCGGTCTCGAAGGTCGCCCGCGTTATGCTGCAGTCGGGCGTCCTTGGTGTTGGGGCCTATCTCGTCATCCACCAGGAGGCCACCGCTGGAATAATCATTGCCGCGTCAATCTTGACCGCGCGCGCTTTCGCTCCGGTTGACCTTGCCATCGCCCACTGGAAGGGGTTTGTCGCCGCGCGTCAGGGCTGGCGCCGGCTCACAAAACTCCTCGAGGCTCTTCCCGTAGCGTCGATCCACATGGCGCTTCCGAACCCGAGTACGGCTCTCAAGATAGAGGCATTGAGCGCCGCTCCACCCGGCGGCAACCGACTTGTCATCGCTGAAGTGGATTTCGCGCTCAAGTTCAGCCAAGGAGTTTGCGTGATCGGGCCGAGCGGCGCGGGAAAATCGTCTTTGGCCCGGCTTCTCGTCGGTGTCTGGAGGCCGCTGCGGGGCAGGATCCGCCTCGACGGCGCAGAGCTCAACCAGTGGGGCGAGGAGGCACTGGGGCGACACATCGGTTATCTGCCCCAGGATGTGGAGCTCTTTGCCGGCACGATTGCCCAAAACATCGCCCGCTTCGATCATGCGCCCGACCCTGAGAAGGTGATCGCCGCGGCGCGAGCAGCCGGTACCCACGAGCTGATCGTCGGCCTTCACAAGGGGTATGATACCGAGCTTGATGGTCTAGGGCTTGGGCTCTCGGCGGGCCAGCAGCAGAGGATCGCGCTCGCTCGCGCCCTTTACGGCGACCCCTTCCTCGTCGTGCTTGATGAGCCCAACTCGAACCTCGACGCAGAGGGAGAAGCGGCGCTGACAACAGCGATACTCGGCGTGCGGAAGCGCGGCGGCATCGTCGTCGTCATCTCGCACCGGACGAACGCGCTTGCCGGCGTCGACATGGTCCTCATCATGAATCATGGGCGCGTCATGGCGTTCGGACGCAAGGACGAGGTGCTTAAGGCCAAGCTCCTGGCGGCACGGACGCCAATCAGGCCCTTCGCTGAAAGTGGAAGCCTCGCATCATGACCGGCGATAACAGGACTGCAATTCGCTCGTCCATCCGGCACAATGCCGCCGTCGGAACGGCAGTTATCGTGTTCCTCCTCGGTGGCATCGTGGCGTGGGCTTCGACCACCGATATCTCGGGTGCGGTGATTGCCGCCGGCAGCGTAGTGGTCGATTCGAACGTGAAGAAGGTTCAGCACCCGACGGGCGGAGTTGTCGCAGACCTGGACGTGCGTGAGGGCGACCAAGTGAAGAAAGGCGAGGTCGTGGTGCGCCTTGATGCGACGGTGACACGAGCCAACTTGGCCGTCGTTACCAAGGGTCTCGACGAGCTTCAGGCACGCAAGGCGCGACTCGAAACCGAACGCGACGGCCTAAATCACATCATCTTTCCCGACGATCTCGAGCGCCGCGCCAGTCAGCCTGAAGTCGCGAGCATCATGCGGGGCGAGCGGAAGCTCTTCGAAAGTCGCCGCGAGGTGCGGAAAGGCCAGAAGGCTCAACTTAATCAGCGCATCGAGCAGCTCGAAAAGGAGTTGGGGGGCTACGAGGCCCAGGAGCACGCGAAATCCAAGGAGATCGCATTGATTGGGCGCGAGATCGAGAGTTCGCGCGGGCTTTGGGATAAGAATTCTCATTCCGCTTTCCAAGTACACCGCCCTCCAGCGCGATGCTGCGCGCCTAGAGGGCGAACACGGAGTCCTGGTCGCGACCGAGTCTCAGATCAAAGGCAAGATTGCGGAGACCAAGCTTGAGATCATTCAGATCGATCGCGACATGACAAGCGAGGTTGGCCGCGATCTGCGCGACGCGGATGCCAAGATCGGCGAGCTCGTCGAGCGCAAAGTCGCGGCCGAGGACCAATTGAAACGCGTCGAGATCCGCGCCCCGCAGGACGGGATCGTATACCAGCTCGCGGTGCATTCGCCCGGCGAGGTGATTGGCCCTGGAGACCCAGTTATGCTCATCGTGCCCCAGAAGGACGACCTTAAGGTCGAGGCAAAGGTCGCCCCCAAGGATGTCGTCAAGCTTGCAGTCGGTCAGACGGCGGACTTGAGATTCTCGGCCTTCAACCAGCGCACGACGCCTGAGATCGAGGGCACAGTCGCGCGCATTTCGCCCGACGCAACCGCAGATCAGCGCACGGGGCAATCATTCTACACAGTACGCATTGGCGTAAAGGCTAGCGAGCTTGCCAAGCTCGGCGCAGTCAAGCTCCTTCCGGGGATGCCCGTCGAGGTCTTCATAAAGACTGGCGAACGCAACGTGCTCTCCTACTTCCTGAAGCCGCTTGACGATCAGGTCGCGCGTGCATTTAGGGAGTGATTTTGTTTGGCGGCTGCCGTAATAGACGAGGCGGAGTCACAAACCTCAAGCCGTGCCCCCGCGAAGGATGTGACTTTGCTCCAACGACGGGTCTAGCCTCCGCCGACTTTGAACCGGCGTGCGCATTGGGAGGCCTAGGTCCGACGTCAGAACCCAGGGATTTCATGATGCACTTGAGGTCGCGGAGGAAGCGCTCCCTGTTCTGTAGCGGCAAGGTATCGAGAATGTACCGATCTACCTGCTGAACGAGCGGCGCTGCAAGGCGCAGCGTCCGGCGCCCTTCCTCGGTCAACTTAAGAGCATATACGCGGGCATCGTTGTGCGCGCGCCGTCGCCGGAGCAGGCCCTTCCGTGTCATTCGCTGAACGAGGTCGGTCACTGTCGACCGATCGATCCCGGTTCGCGCAACAAGATCGACTTGGCTCAAGCCTTCTTTCTCATCCACTGCGGAAAGAATTGCGAATTGTCGTGGAGTGAGATCTCCATCGGCCATTGCTTGCTGAAAGGCCTCGCCCGCGCATTGCCATGCCCGATGAAGCAAATGCAGCGGTGAATGATCCATGCCCTTGGCTTCCGCATTTTGGGTCATTCGGAAACAAAGTCCTCTGCGACGGCCGAGCCCGTTACTGGGCGTAATTGCTGCGCGCTGCGCACCGAAGAGTTTCCCCAGCCGGGCGTCGGCCCGCAGACCTAAACCAACCCATAGCCAAACAGTTCCTGTGGGCCGCGCGCTGTTTGCATCATCGTGAACACAAATTAAGCGCGTGCGTCACAATTGATTGAGCTTCGCCCTGAGCTGTCGCGAGACCGGGGTTGCGGCGCGTGTTCAGCTTGCGGAAACACCCGTCATGTGTCCGCACGTCAGCTCTTGGCCCTTAGCGCTCGATTACTCTATCGCCGCTTGTGACAGAAGAGCGGCGCTGCGGGAGTTGTTCGACCGATCGTCCCGGGGGGACTGCCTGACTTCCGCTTTCTCGGCGTCGCGTTTGTCTGCTTGCCGCTGATGCTGCACCTGCTCAGGACCGCTTTGGGTCAGGGAGCAACCCCTCCGAGCACACAGATGGTGCGTCTGCTCTGACGCCAAAAGCGGATCTGGCCGATAGCGCATAACGTCTGCACGTTGCGAGCGGCCAAGGGATGCAAGATTTGCTAGTGGGACAGTATAATCTATTGATATTGAATTGGCGCCCCGTAGGGTTCTGCCACTTCTCCGCGTTTTCAATGACTTAGCGGAAAGTGGGACACTGAAAGTTTCGCATAGCTTTCTGTAGGGTAGGGGGAAGCGTCCCACTCTTCGTTGCCGACGTCACCCGTCGGATCCGGGTCTAGAACCGAAGTCCGCTTGTCATTCATTTCCGGACTATCCCCGTCGGGAATGCGGACGGCCGAGAAGGGCCATTTACGGAAGTCTAGGCATTGGCCTTTAGTTAGTAGAATTTTATGCTCAGTCCCGTCCGCGCTACTGCGATCGCCGAATCTTCGGGAGCAAGCCTGGCACCCGCCGACAGCGTAAGGACCATACTTTGGGTGGCCGCGAGCCGGAGACCTGCCGTCGCTTCTGCCCAGTCTTGCGCGACGGGGCTCCCCGGAACCGTAAGGGGAAAGAGATCGATGAGCTCGCCGCCGATGGCCGTGGTCGCGCCCTCGATGCGATGGACCCAGGCGCCCGAGCCCCATAGATAACTTGCCTCTCCTAATGCGTAGCGCCCCTCAATCCCGAGCCGAGTTCGCTGCTGCGTGTCGCTGACGGCGGAGAAGGTCGCGGGGAAAGGGCCCGTCGACTCGGTATAAGGATCGCGGTCCACGTGGGTGATCTCGTAATCGGCAAATGGCATGAGCCGCACCGCGGCAAGGGTCCGGACAGCAAAGCCAAGGCGTAGAATTGCGCCTTGACCGGCGCCATTTGCATCTCCATTCGAGACCACCGGCGTGTTGCCGCTGTAATAGCCGCGGTCGATGGACGTATCGAACCAGGAGGCTTGGCCTGCAGCTATTATCTGCGCACCCTGATCGGGTACGTAGGCGGTGTAGACGCCGCCACTCAGGTCGCGGCTGCTGTCGTTGCTGCCGTTGGGGAGGTTGTTGTGATAGGCGCCCGCGCCGCCGACGATGCCGGCGGAGAGGTCCGGTGCAAGCCGCTTCGTCAAGCCAAAGGTGCCGACATAGCCCGGATCGTCGAAGGAGGCCTCGCGCTCGACGCTGGCCAGGCCATAGAGGTTGAAGCAAAGCCCCGGGCAATTGTGGAACTCGGCGATTTCCAAGAGTGTACCAAGGCCGGCGTTTATCGCGCCATGGTCGCTTTCAACGACACCCTGCAGTGATGCAAACGACTGGACCGCGTCGGAAACCGTAATGAAGCCTGGCGCAATGACGCGAAAAATCCACGCTTCGGTATCTCCCGATGGGTTGGTCCCGTAGCCAACAATGAACTTGCCATTCGCGGAGACGCCGGTCGCGTCCTCTAGCGTCCAGCCGCTCAAGTTGATACCAGCCGTCTGGGCAACATCTTTGACGCTTTGAATGCCGGTGGCGGCTGTCCAGCGGAATGCTTGGTCTCCTGCCGTGCTATCACTTTGTCCGACGATGACCGAACCATCGGAATTGACGGCCTTGGCAAGACTTGCAACTCCACCCGGCAATATGCCGAGACCGACCATGCCGCCCGCTTGCGTCCAGCGAAAAGCCTCGGTATCGCCTGACGCGTTGTCGCTTTGACCCACAACGATCGAGCCGTCGGGGTTCACTGCGCTTGCTGTGCTGAATGCTGCCCCGGGCAGGAACCCCAGTCCGACCATGCCGCCCGCTTGCGTCCAGCGGAAGGCCTGGGTCCCGCTGCCGCTGGAGCTGAAACCGACAACAACTGTGCCGTCGGCATTGACGCCGACCCCCGAACTGACGGTGAAAAACCCTCCGGGCAGGAACCCGAGCCCAACCATACCGCTGGCTTGGGTCCAGCGAAACGCTTCGCCGAATCCCGATGCATTTTGGCTCTGTCCGACGACGACGGATCCGTCTGCGTTCGTCGCGTTTGCGTTGCTAAAAGTGCCCCCGAGGAATCCGAGCCCAACCATGCCGCCGCCATCAGTCCAGCGGAATGCTTCGTTATGTGCAAGATTGTTCTGTGCGACGCCGACGATGACCGAGCCATCAGCATTCGCTCCGGCAGCATTGCTATATGTCCCGCTTGGCAGGAATCCGAGACCGACCATGCCGCCCGCTTGCGTCCAGCGAAAAGCCTCGGAGTGCGCACCATTGTTCGCGGCACCGACGACCGTCGTTCCGTCCGAGCTTATGCCGTAAGCGTAGCTGGGAAGTGAACCACCGGACAAGGTTCCAAGAGGAATGAAATCATCGGCCGCGCAGGGAGCGAGCCCGCCCATCGCGAGCGAGAAGCACAGCGAAGCCACAAGTGGCGACCGGTTGCGTCGCTTCAGGCGCACAGACACCGAATATGCCATCAAGCTCCAACCATCCGCAGATCACCAATGGTCCGGCGGCAGACGAGTTTCTTCTGAGTTGGCGAAGAGATCAAAGTGGGAAGGTGGTTTTGGACGGTTGGCAGTTTGCACTGCCGTGCATAAGTCGTCGTTTAGAATGTCCGAGGCGGGTCAAATCCAGCCATCGAGGTCCTGCGTTCGCCAGGTCAGCTCTTCCTTGAAGAGCGGTCGCGGATCACGGCAAAGGTCAACGTCTGTGAAGGGCCAAAACCAGAAGTCGAGGCGACTGATTGACGTCATGGCGTTCGGCCTGACCTCGTGACGAACCGACTGCGTCGCAGAATATACGGGAAGGGAATGAAAAGCACTTCTGTACTCGTATCAGAACCGCCATTGGAAATTGCCCGTTACTGCATTGTCCTGCGCGTTCGGGGCGAGCTGGCCGCTATAGTGGACATCGAGGCTGACGTCGGTCCCGGCGTCGACTTTGAGACCCCCCTCCACTAAGAGCGCGTCCTTCGCGATCGGCACGCCCGCGATCGTGAACGGAACATCGTTGCTGGCGAACGCGAACACCATTTGTGGAGTGACGTCGCCAAAGGCGTGCTGCCAGCCGAGCGTGCCCTGTGCGGACAGCGCGAATCCATCTTTGAGGTTGAGCAGAATTGCGCCTCTGGTCCCGAGCGTCGTGAACGTTGCAGCGAGCGACTGATCGGTAGCGGTGAGTGCCGCGGCGCCCCCAGCCTCAGTGAAGCCGCCGTCCTGCACATCGACATAGGCCAGGTTGGCGAACGGCTCGATCTCAGCGCCGTCGAGCCGGATGTCGTAGCAAACATCGCCAAACACTTGCGACGTGCCGGCATCATAGCTGGCCTCCGTGCGATCGAAGAAGCCGGGAAAAGAGATGGTGCGGGTGGTGCCGACGTTTTGCAAGCTATATGCCGCGCCGGTGCGCACGCCGAGGGGACCGATTTGCCCGCCCCCGTAGAGTGCGAGATTGTAACTATCGATCGAGCCCGACGAGGTCCGCGCGTTCACATCGAGCGACGATTGCGTGTAGCCGCCGGCGAACCCTCCTCTCCACATCCGGTCGTACGTTGCATCGATACCGGTGATGAAACCTCCTAGAGAGCGCTGAAGCGTGGCGGCATTCCCGTCAGTGTCGAGCTGCCCCCAGGCGCCGAGCGCTTGACCCCATGCGGTGAGTGCTCCGGCGACTGGCGCGGCGTTTCCCCTGCGGTCCGGCCGCGCCTCTTCCTCGTTGCCAAGCGCGTCCCGGGCGGTGTCGGCAAGCCCCGCGTAGACGATCAGTGGGACGTTGGACGCGGGAGCCGCAAGACTGCCATTGCTTCCAAGAGAGTGTTGCAAGCGGCCGATAATCGCGTCGCGCACGTAACGTGAATCGATCAGCATCACACCGGCCGCACTCGCATGCACCTCGCCGGAAAGCGCGTCGAAGGCAGTCCGGGCCTGCTCGCCAGTCTCCGACAAAATAGTATTGTAAATTACGTTCCCGAAGCCGAGCGTCTCGACTGCCCCGCCAGTCGCAATCTGGTTGGGTGTTTCCCCGACGCTGGCGAAGCTGACGCCATTGCGCGCAATCGTCAGGAACACGTTGTTTGCGTCGTAGCTGAGCGCAGGAGCGAGAAAAACGGACTCGAAGTTAGACGTCAGTCCGGCGAACGTGCCGGTCACGCCGCCAGCCGCATTGAGGATCGTGTAGGTGGCGCCCGGTATGTAAGTTCCGGTAGCTGCCTCCACTTGCACACTGCCGCCGGCCAGCGTCGCCGCACCGGTGACGTTGGTGCGGTCGGCCGCCGTCGGCGAGATCTCGACGAGATAGACACCGGGTGCAGCAAACGTCATGTCGCCACTAACTGTGATAGTGCCGATCGAAAAGCCCGGCGCCAACGTGCCGGCGATCATTGCCGGACCGATTGTGCCGTTTCCTCCAAGAAATGCCGCGGGCAACGCCACCACCGGCGCCGGCACCACGGCATTGTTGAGCAGGAGCTTTCCGGCGTTGATCGTCGTCCCACCCGAGTAGGGGTTTAGGCCCGTCAACGTCAGCGTTCCGGCGCCATTCTTGACGAGCGAGCCTGTGCCGGTGATGTTGCCGGCATAGGTCAGCGCATCGCTGCGGTCGAAGACGAACACGCCATTGTCGACCATGTTGCCGGAAATGCTGCCCGTGGTGCCGCCGTTGCCGATCTGCAGCGCGCCGGAGTTGATCGTCGTGCCGCCGCTGTATGTGTTTTCGCCGGTGAGGATGACAGTGCCGGCGCCACTCTTGATCAGCGTACCTGTGCCGCTGATGATGCCGCCCAATGTGACCGCATCGCTGCGGTTGATCGCAAGTACGCCATTGTCGATCACGTTACCCATGATTGAGCCACTTGTGCCGCCATTGCCGAGCTGCAGCGTGCCGGCGCTGATCGTCGTGCTGCCCGCGTAGGTGCTATCACCCGTCAGTGCCAGCGTACCGGCGCCACCCTTGGTGAGCGCGCCGGTGCCACTGATGACGCCGCCGTAGGTCAGCGCATCGCTGCGGTCGAAGATAAGCGCACTATTGTCAAGGACGTCCCCCTGAATCGAGCCGCTCGTGCCGCCGCTCCCGATCTGCAATGTCCCCGCGGTGATTGTCGTTGCCCCGGCGTACGTGTTGTTCCCCGTCAGCGTCAGCGTGTTGGGGCCAATTTTTGTGAGCGTGCCGCTGCCGCTCACGACACCGGCATAGGTCAGCGCATCGGTGCGGTTGAAGATAAGCGCACCGTTGTCGGCGATGTCCCCGGCGACGTTGCCGGTGGTACCGCCGTTGCCAATCTGCAGTGTCCCGGAGCTGATCGTCGTCGTCCCCGTGTAGGTGTTGGCCCCCGACAGCGTGAATGTGCCGGCACCGGCCTTGGTCAGATTGGTCGATCCCGCCGCGCCATTCTGGATCACGCCTGAGAACGCCGTCGAGTTGTTGTCGCCGCCGGTCGTGAGGGTTCGGGTGGCGGCGCCGCCGTTGGTCACCGTGCCGGCACCGGCGAGCGAGCCGATGATCTCGTCGAAGTTGTTGAGGGCGAGGATAGCGCCGGAGGCGACCGTGTAGGCGCTGGTCTGGGATAGGGCATTTGTCGCTCCCGCCTGCAGCGTGCCGGCGCTGACGGTCGTCGCTCCCGTGTAGGTGTTGGCGCCTGACAGCACGAGCGCGTTGGTGCCCGCCTGGGTCAACGTGCCAGTGCCGCTGACCACGCCGCCGTACGTCACCGCAGCACCGGTCCGGTTGAAGACGAGCGCACTGTTGTCGACGATGCTGAGGCCGGCGATGCTGCCCGTGGCGCCGCCATTGCCGATCTGCAGCGTGCCTGAGCTGATCGTCGTCGCACCGGTGTAGGTATTGGCCCCGGTGAAGGTCGTCGTTCCAGTGCCGGCTTGAGTTACGGTCCCGACCCCGCTGATAACGCCGCCATAGGTGAGCGCGTCGGCGCGATTGAAGACGAGCGCACTGCTGTCGATGATGCTGACGCCGGCGATGCTGCCGGTGGTGCCACCGTTGCCGATCTGCAGCGCTCCCGCGCTGATCGTCGTGGTCCCCGTATAAACGTTGTTCCCCGTGAGCGTGAATGTGCCGGCACCGGCCTTGGTCAGATTGATCGATCCTGCCGCGCCATTCTGGATGATGCCTGAAAAGGCAGTCGAGGTGTCGTCGCCGCCGGTTGTGAGGGTCCTGTTAGCGCCGCCGCCGTTGGTCACCGTGCCGGCGCCGGCGAGCGAGCCGATGGTCCCGTTGAAGTTGTTGAGGCCGAGGATAGCGCCGGAGGCGACCTTGAAGGTGCTGCTCGGCGCGAAGGCATTCGTTGCTCCCGCCTGCAGCGTGCCCGCGCTGACGGTCGTCGCGCCAGTGTAGGTGTTGTTTCCCGACAGCGTGAATGTGCCGCTGCCGACCTTGGTCAGGCTGGTCACGCCCACGCCATTCTGGATGTCGCCCGAATACAAGGTATTGGTGTCGCCGCCGCCGGTCGTGAGGGTCGCAGCGGCGACGCCCGAATTGGTCACCGTGCCGGTGCCGGCGAGCGAGCCGATGGTCTGATCGAAGCCGAAGAGATCCAGGAACGAGCTATTGACGAGCGTATATGCGCTCGCGGATGAGAAGGCGTTTTCCGCTCCGGCCCGCAGCGTGCTGCCGCTGGTGCTGATTGTCGTGGCGCCCGTATAGGTGCTGTTCCCCGTCAGCGTCAGCGTGCCCGTTCCGCTCTTGGTCACCGACCCGGAGCCACTGATCACCCCGCCATAGCTCAGCGTACCGGTGCGGTTGAAGACGAGCGCGCTGTTGTCGATGATGTCGCCGGCGATCGAGCCGGTGGCGCCATTGCCGATCTGCAGCGTGCCCGCGCTGATCGTTGTGCCGCCCGTGTACGTGCTGTCGCCCGTCAGCGTCAGCGTGTTGGCACCGATTTTGGTGAGCGTGCCGCCGCCGCTCACGGAGCCGGCATAGGTCTGCGCGTTGCCACGGCTGAACACGAGCGCGGCGTTGTCGACGATGTCCCCGGCGACGCTTCCGGCGGCGGTGGCGTCGCCGAGCTGCAGCGTGCCGGCGCTGATCGTCGTGTCCCCAGTGAAAGTGTTATTCCCGGTGAGGATCAGAGTACCGCTACCCAACTGGGTGAGCGTGCCGGTGCCGCTGATGACGCGGGAATAGGTCAGGTCGTCGCTGCGGTTGAAGATGAGTGCGGCGTTGTCGACGATATTGCGGGCCACGCTGCCCGTGGTACCCCCGTTGCCGATCTGCAGCGTGCCGGAGCTGATCGTCGTGTTGCCTGTGTAGGTGTTGTCGCCCGTCAGCGTCAGCGTGTTGGCGCCGCTCTTGGTGAGCGCGCCGGTGCTGCTGACAACGCCGCCAAAGGTCAGGTCATCACTGCGGTTGAAGTCGAGCGTACCCTTGTCGACGACATCGCCCTGGATCGATCCGGTGGTGCCGCCGTTGCCGATCTGCAGTGTCCCGGCGCTGATCGTGGTGCCGCCTGTGTAGGTATTGTCGCCCGTCAGCGTCAGCGCGTTGGAGCGGTTCTTGGTGAGCGCACCGGTGCCGCTGACAATGCCGCCAAAGGTCAAGTCGTCGGTACGGTTGAACTCGAGCGTAGCGTTGTCGACGACGTTGCCCACGATCGATCCGGTGGTGCCGTTGTTGCCGAGCCGCAGCGTGCCTGCGTTGATCGTCGTGCCGCCGGTATACGTGCTGTCGCCCGACAGCGTCAGCCTGCCGGCTCCGGTCTTGGTGAGCGCGCCGCTGCCGCTGACGACCCCGTCATAGGTAAGAGTATTGCTGCGGTCGATCGCCAGCACGCCGTCGTTGAGCACGTCACCCTGGATCGAGCCACGCGTGCCGCCGTCGCCGAGCTGCAGCGTGCCTGCGCTGATCGTCGTCCCCCCGGTGTAGTTGTCGTTTCTGGCGAGGATCAGCGTACCGCCACCCGTCTCGGTCAGGCCTGCCGTGCCGGCGACGGCCGAGTCGATGGTCGCGCTGCCGCCCGATACGACACTGATCGTGGGCGTGACGCCGCCCAAAGTCAGGGTGTTGCCCGTGACAGTGTAGCCGGTGACATTGAAAATGAGATCATGCGCCGTGATCGCAGTGCCAAGGGTTACCGTGCCGGCGGTCCCGCCGAAGACGGCGTCATCGAGTGCAGCGTTGCTCCAGTTTTGAAAGGTAATTCCATTGAACCACAAGGCAGTGGATGTTTTCCAGGTGCCCGTGCCCCCGCCGCCCGGAGTGACGCCGTCGGGGGACCACTCCAAAGAATCCGCTGTTGCCCCGGAGACCGACGCCAAGCTCAATGCGAGAGCGGCCGTCATAAACAGGAAACGTCGCCTAGTCCCCTTCAGCAAAATGCGCGGCGCCCCGGAAAGGGCATGCCGAAGCAGCCGAGCGGAGACCCGCGCAGTCGCGAAATCAGTCGTCGGGCCTCCTGGCATGAACCAGCCCTCGTGCCCGAATCGCTCCCGACAAATGACGGCGGCCAGCTCGCGATCCGTTCCTAAAGTTCAAGATCCAAGCGCGCAAACGCCGGCTAAAGTTGTCGAGGATCGACCCCTTTGAGCTCCAATTCGCACGATGATCCCAACGGGCTTCGGCAGCCGAAGACTTCCGCCTAGAGGCTTCGCGGCTCCCGAACCATCAATGGGAATCGGCGCAATCGGGCCCTCAGCCCGAATGGTCGCGCAAACATATGTCAGTTAGCGAATCATCAGCATAGAGAGGAAGTATCAGCGAAATTTCTTGCCAAATCAAAATTCGCAAATCGATGAGATCACGCGTGCCGGGCACCGACTGCGCTGAACAGCATTCTTCGTAGGATAGAGTTTGCTATTTTACCGGCGAGAGGGCCGACGCGATGTCTGAGTTGGGTCAAAAGCTGCGTGACTACAATATCTAGGGGATAGTCCGCTTTGGCGAGCAGAGCGGACAAGACAATGAGTCGTTGCGGCAAAGCTCCAGTGCCACCCTACTTCTTCCGAAACGCATCCAAGCTGACGATCTGGGCGCCGCCGTTGTCCTGCTTGGGCTTGTCGCCGGCTGACTTGTCGCTCGCGGGCTTGGGCGTGGCGGTTGCCGCCTTGGGCTGAAAAGCATGCGGGGCCTGAGGCGCCGGCTCGCCGACGGGCGGCACCGGCGGGGCCTTGTCGGCCGCCTTCTCGGTCTTGGGCTTGCGCGGCACGCGCGGCTTTTTCGGCGCGGTGGAGCGCAGGGTGGCGCGACCCGAGCCGTTGGTGCGCTCGTTGCCGGCGCGGCCGGTGAAGCGCTGGGCCATGTGCTCGCCGGCCTCGGGCTCGGCGTCGGGATCCTCGAACTGCAGGCCGTAGCGCACGCTAGGATCGAAGAACACGCGGATCGCCGCGAACGGCACCACCAGGCGCTCGGGGATGCCGTCGAAGGTGAGCTTCACCTCGAAGCCGTCGTCGCTGACCGACAGGTCCCAGAAGCGGTGCTGCAGCACGATGGTCATCTCGTGCGGGTACTTGTCCTTCAGGCGCTTGGACAGGACCACGCCGGTCGCCGCGGTGTCGAAGGAGATATAGAAGTGATGATCGCCCGGCAGCCCGGACTTGGCGGCTTGCGTCAACACGGTGCGCACGATGCCGCGCATCGCCTCCTGCGCAAGCCTGTCGTAGTCGATCGTCGGCTCGGCCGCCATCGCTCTCGCTAGATTCCCCGGGCGCGCAACTTCGCAAGCCCCCGATTGCACTTTACCCCGCCTGGGCGGGGACGAATCCCGCCTGAGCGGGGACTTGGATCAACCCGGTAACCCCGGGAGAAGTGGAGGGCTTCTGTTGCCCGGTGCCCTCCGAACCGCGCCTTACCCGGCTAAGGGCAAGGGCTTCAAGTTCAGGCTAGTCGCACTGCATTACGCAGCGAGAGCAGCCTCAGCATAGTTGTCATTGGCAACTATTCTGAATGGCCCGATGACGGCGGAACCATGCCGAGCGAAAGCAAAACCCTTTACACCTTCGTCGATCCTAGTTCGCCCCCATCAGATGCCGCCGCGGGGTTGCCCGCAGCTTGTCCTACGTGCCAGCCTTCTGCTCATCGCGTCGGGCGGCGGCATTTGGTGGAGGCGCCGGGTACTGCCCCCGGGTCCGATCGGCTTATTACGGCCGCGTTTATCGCCATAGCCGGACGAATCCGGCACCTGGAATATAATGGGGCTTTGGAGGAAAAAAAAGGCTGATCCCTCCGGGGGATGTGGGCCAGCCCCGCACGTTTGGGTCAGCTTAACCTCTCAATCACCTTCACCTTCGGTGGCGATGTGCAGCGTGCGCCCGCAGTGCTTGCAGTGGATGGCATCGGTATCATGGCGCCTCAGGCCGCAGTCCGGGCACTCGTAAGTCACGTGCGGGGGCCGGAAAATCGTCTGCACGAGGCGCAGGAACAGGGCCACGCCGACCAAGAGGATGGCGATGGAGACGAGCCGCCCGGTGGTGCCTTCCAGCGTGATGTCGCCGAAACCGGTGGTGGTCAGCGCCGTGATGGTGAAATAGAGGGCATCGACATAATTGTTGATCTTGGGGTTGTGATGCACTTCGAGCACGTAGACCAGCGCCGTCATCACGAAGACGAACACCACCAGGTTGATGACGCTCTGGATCACCTCCTCGTTGCGCTTGAAGAAAGAGCTTTCGTTGCGCAGGTCCGCCAGCACCCGGTAGGAGCGCAACACGCGCAAGGCCCGCAGCACGCGCAGGAACAACAGGCTTTCGAACAGCGTCGGCAGGATCAGGGTGACAATGACGATGATGTCGGTCCAGGTGGTGAACTGCTTGAAGAGGGCGAGCGGGTGCTGGGCGATCCAGAAGCGGGCGGCGAGGTCGGCGATGATGACGGCTGCGATGAGGGCGTCGACCCAGTAGATCCAAGGCTGCTCGCGTGCCATCGACGAGGCGATGAAGAAGACCACCGAGGCGATGTCGAACAACAAAAGCGCGAAGCGGAAGCTGCGGCCGCGGCTATCGGTGCCGTAATAGAGGGCGCGCACGCTTTGGCGGGTCAGGGTCAACGTCGGGCCTCCTGGTCCGGCGTGGTGTCCGGCGTATCCGGATCGTTGCAACACCGATGGCAAACTTGCACGCAAGAGACAAGCGCCGCCAGGGGGCGCCGTCGGAAACGGGAGGGTTGAATGACGAAGCTCGCGCGGCTGTTCAAGGGCCCTGCCGCCTACGCGCCCCATTCGGGCTGGCCGTCGTGGGCGGTGCTGCCCGCTGGCGCCGGGATCCTGGCGCTCGCCGCGCTGATCGGGGCCGTGGCCTCGCTCGCCTACGGCATGGCGTCGGGCGGCTATGTCATCGAGCCCAGCGGCGGCGGCACGCCGTCGCAACAGGTGATGATGCAACTCGCCGTCTTCGTCGCCGGCATGCAGTTGGGAGCCATCGTGCTGACGCTGCTGGTGGGGGGGCCGTCGCCGATCAAGCGCGCCGACGTGCTCTCACTCAAGCGGCCGGCACAAGGGTGGGCGGTGCTGCCGCTGGCGCTATTGCCGCTCTTTGCCGTCAGCGCCGCGTGGACGGCACTTCTGCTCTTGTGGCAGCCGGGCGTCGTCTACCAGGACCTGCGCCCGTTCCAGGAGCTGATAAAGGGCAATGCGGTGTGGATCATCCTGCCCGTGATTTGCCTCGGCGCGCCCTTGTCGGAGGAGCTCCTGTTTCGCGGGTTTCTGTTCTCAGGGCTCGCCAAGTCGCGGCTGGGGCTCGCCGGCACCGCCGTCCTCACCACGGTGCTGTGGACGTCGCTGCATGCCGGCTACTCGGCCTTCGGCCTCATCGAGGTGCTGGGCATCGGGCTTTACCTGTCGTGGCTGCTCGTGCGCACGGGCAGCATATGGGTCACGATCTTCTGCCACGCCGTCTATAATACGGTGGTTGCCGCCAGTTTGCTGCTCATCGGGCTGCCGCAGGCCGGCTGAGACCCCACGCGCGCCCTGAATCGCACTATATTCGCAGCATGCAGCAATACCTCGACCTGATGCGCCGGGTGCGCGACACCGGCGTGAAGAAGACCGACCGGACCGGCACGGGGACGCTTTCGGTCTTCGGCCACCAGATGCGCTTTGATCTTGCCGACGGCTTTCCGCTGGTCACCACCAAGAAGCTGCACGTGAAGTCGATCATCCACGAGCTCATCTGGTTCCTCGCCGGCGACACCAACACCGGCTATCTCAAAGAGAACGGCGTGCGGATCTGGGACGAGTGGGCCGACGAGAACGGCGACCTCGGGCCTGTCTACGGGCGCCAGTGGCGCTCCTGGGCGGCACCTGATGGGCGCGCCATCGATCAGATCGCCGAGGTGGTGGAAACCCTAAAGACCAATCCCGACAGCCGGCGCATGATCGTCTCGGCGTGGAACCCGGCTGACCTGCCCGACATGGCGCTGGCGCCCTGCCACTGCCTGTTCCAGTTCTACGTGGCGGAGGGACGGCTCTCCTGCCAGCTCTACCAGCGCTCGGCCGACGTGTTCCTCGGCGTGCCGTTCAACATCGCGAGCTATGCGCTCTTGACCATGATGATGGCGCAGGTGACGGGACTGGAGCCCGGCGAGTTCGTGCACACCTTCGGCGACGCGCACCTTTATCTCAACCATCTGGAGCAGGCGGACGAGCAATTGACGCGCAGCCCGCGCGCGCTGCCGCGCATGCAGATCAACAAGGACGTGCGCTCAATCACGGGCTTCAGTTTCGACGACTTCGCGCTGCACGGCTACGACCCCTATCCCCACATCGCCGCACCCGTCGCGGTCTGAGAGGGATCACAGATGATGATCTCGCTCGTCGTCGCCATCGCCGAGAACGGCGTCATCGGACGCAACGGCGGCCTGCCCTGGCAGCTTTCCTCCGATCTCAAAACCTTCCGCCGCGTCACCATCGGCAAGCCGGTGATCATGGGCCGCAGGACGTTCCAGTCGCTGCAGCAGCCGCTCGAGGGCCGCGACAATATCGTGGTGTCGCGCGACGCCAACTTTCAGCACGACGGCGGCATCGTCGAGCGCGACCTCGCCGCCGCGCTCAAGCGCGCGACAAGCTGTGCCGAGGCGCGCGGCGTCGGCGAGATCATGGTGATCGGCGGCACCGACGTTTTCAAAGAGGCGCTGCCCTTGGCGCGTTTCATCTACAAAACGGAGGTGCACGCGCGGCCCGAGGGCGATGCGTTCTTTCCCGATGTGGATTGGAGCGAGTGGGAGGAGCTGGCGCGCACGCCGCTGCCGCAAGGCCCGCGCGACGAGTTTGCTGCGACGTTTGTGCTGATGGAGCGCAGGGGACTGGCGCGCCAAGCGCCCGCCGCATCGGCTTGAACGCTGGCGCCCGGAAACCAATGTAATGAGCGCGTTTGCGCTTAAGGGACGCCCTGGCCTATAAGGCTTCTCGTTCCATTCCCCGCAAGGATTGGGGAGTGCGCCACTCCCCGAGAGGGGGCACGGCGGTCGCGCCTATGGCAGGCCCCGCAATAACCCTAATGCATTGAAGGACCTACTATATGCCGTGGAGCAATCAGAGTGGCGGTGGCGGCTGGAAAAGCGGCAACGGAGGCGGTCCCTGGGGCCAGGGTCCAAGCTCCGGCGGCGGCGGCCAGCCACCCGACCTCGAGGAGATGCTCAAGCGGGGTCAGGATAAGGTTAAGCAGGTGATGCGCGGCGGCGGCGGCATTCCAGGGCCGCTTCTTTTTGGCGTGGCGATCCTCGCCTGCGCCTTCATCGCCTTCCAGGCCTTCACCTTCCACGTCAACCCCGACGAGCTCGGCGTCGTCATGCGCTTTGGCAAGTTCATCCGACAAGACCCGCCGGGGCTGCACTTCCGCTTGCCTTATCCGATCGACGAGGTGCGCCTGCCCAAGGTGACGCGCCAGAATGTCATCGAGATCGGCATGCGCTCGACCGGCGGCCGCCTCGGCAGCAGCACGCGCGACGAGCGCGCCGAGAGCCTCATGCTCACCGGCGACGAGAACATCGTCGACATCGATTTCGTCGTCCTCTGGAAGATCAAGGACGCGGCAAAGTATCTGTTCAACATCCAGAATCCGGACACCACCGTCAAAGAGGTGGCCGAGAGCGCCATGCGCGAGGTCGTCGGCCAATCCAAGATCCAGCCGATCCTCACCGAGGAGCGCCAGAAGACGGAAGAGGCGGTGCATAAGCTGATCCAGAAGACGCTGGACAGCTATGGGGCCGGAATCGAGATCGATCAGGTGAAGCTGCAGAAGGTCGACCCGCCGGCCGAGGTGATCGACGCGTTCCGCGACGTCCAGGCGGCCCGCGCCGACATGGAGCGCCTGCAGAACGAGGCCTATGCCTACGCCAATAAGGTCGTGCCCGAGGCGCGCGGCGATGCCGAGCGCATTCAACAGTCGGCCGAAGGCTACAAGCAGCAGGTGGTCAACGACGCGACCGGACAGACGGCCCGCTTCCTCAAGGTCTACGAGCAATATAAGAACGCGCCCGAGGTGACCCGCCAGCGCATGTTCCTGGAGACGATGGAGCGGGTATTGGGCAACACCGATAAGATCATTATCGACACCAAGAAAGGCAGCCAGGGCGTCGTTCCCTACCTGCCGCTCGATAAGCTTCAGACCCGGAAAAAGAGCAGCGAGGGAGGCAACTGATCATGCGCGCGTTTCTCGCTCTCATCGTGATCCTCATCGGCCTTGCGGCCGTGGCGGTTTATGCTTCCGCGTTCGTCGTGCACCAGAACGAGCAGGCGCTGGTCTTGCGCTTCGGCGAGCCCAAGCGGGTCGTGCGCCAGCCCGGCCTCAACTGGAAATATCCCGTCGTTGACACCGTCGAGGTCTACGACAAGCGCATCCTCGATCTCGACACCCAGCCGCAGGAGGTGACGGCGTCCGACCAGAAGCGCCTCGTCGTTGACGCGTTCGCGCGCTACAAGATCGTCGATCCGCTCAAGTTCTATCAGACGGTGAGGTCGGAGGAGGGCGTGCGCTCGCGCCTCGGCCCGATCATGGAGTCGGCGTTGCGCCGTGTGCTCGGTGCCGCCACCTTCCAGGATCTCGTTCGCGACAAGCGCGAGCAGCTGATGAAGAGCATCGCGGCCCAGGTGAACAAGGAAGGCCAGCCGCTGGGCTTGGAGGTCGTCGACGTGCGCATCAAGCGCGCCGATCTGCCCGAGCAGAACTCCAAGAGCGTGTTCGAGCGCATGCGTGCCGAGCGCCAGCGCGAGGCCGCCGAGTTCCGCGCCGAAGGCGCCGCCGAGGCCAACCGCATCAAGGCCACTGCCGACCGTCAGGCCACCGTCATCAGGGCCGAGGCGACGCGCAAGGGTGAGGAGACGCGCGGCGAGGGCGACGGTGCGCGCAACCGCATTTATGCGGAGGCCTACACCAAGGATCCGGAGTTCTTCGAGTTCTATCGCTCCATGCAGGCCTACGAGAAGGGCCTGAAGTCGGGCGACACGCGGCTGCTGATCTCGCCCGATTCCAACTTCTTCAAATACTTCATCGACCCGCATGGCAAGACGCCGCCAGGAGAGGTCTCTGCGACAACACCGCAATGAGCGATCTTCTCGTCGGGTTCGGCCTGGTCCTGGTGATCGAGGGCCTGCTTTGGGCGCTGGCTCCCCACTTGGCGATACGCTTTCTGCAAGGCGCCGCCGCCACCCCGGAGGGCACCTTGCGCATTGCCGGCTGGACGGCTGTTTGCCTAGGCGTCGGCGTGGTTTGGCTCATTCGCGGTTGAAGGCGGCTTGAACCCGCGTTGACAGGAACCACGGCTTGCCATCCACTTGGGAGCGCTGCGCGCTCGACGGCTGCGGAGACGTCCCCGCGCGGATAGGCCAGGGCCCTGGTAGGGGCAGGAGATGAGGCTCATGCAAGGACTTTCGTCGCGCAACGGCCCGGCGTCGGGACATCCGATCGCCGTCGGGGTGCTGCTCGTCGGCTTGGCGGCCGGTTTGATCGCCGGTCCCGCCGCGGCGCAGAAAAGCGGACCGCAGTCCGTCGCGCCGCTCGCCGCTCAGCTCATCGAGGCGGTGGTCAACGTCTCCACCAGCCAGTCCGTCCGCGGACCGCAGGGGCTGCCGCTGCCGAGCGTGCCCAAGGACTCGCCCTATGACGAGTATTTCGGCGATTTCTTTCAGAACCACGGCCGCTCGGTGCCCGAGCACATGGTCTCCTCGCTCGGCTCGGGCTTCATCATCGACGGTAAGGAAGGAATTATCGTCACCAACAACCACGTGATCGACGGCGCCGAGGAGATCCAGGTCAATTTGCATAACGGCACCACGCTCAAGGCGAAGCTCATCGGCAAGGACACCAAGACGGACATCGCGCTCTTGAAGGTCAACTCTCCCCATGAGTTGAAGGCGGTCAAGTTCGGCTCCTCCGACGCCATCCAGGTCGGCGACTGGGTGATGGCCATCGGCAATCCCTTCGGGCTCGGCGGCAGCGTCACCGTGGGTATCATCTCGGCGAAGGCCCGCAACATCAACTCCGGGCCTTATGACGACTATCTCCAGACCGATGCCTCGATCAACAAGGGCAACTCGGGCGGGCCGCTGTTCAACATGGACGGCGAGGTCGTCGGCGTGAACACGGCCATCATCTCGCCCACCGGCGGCTCCATCGGCATTGGCTTTTCGGTGCCCGCCGACACGGTGCAGCCGGTGGTCGAGCAGCTCAGGAAGTTCCATGAGGTGCGCCGTGGCTGGCTCGGAGTGAAGATCCAGACCGTCACCGAGGAGATCGCCGGCGCGCTGGGCGTGCCGCAGAACACCGGCGCGCTGGTCGCCGCGGTCACGCCCGACGGGCCGGCGGCGAAGGCCGGCGTCAAGGCCGGCGACGTCATCGTGAAATTCGACAAGGAGGACGTCCCGACCATGCGCAATCTGCCGCGTCTGGTCGCGCGCGCCCCCATCGACCAGCAGGTCGACGTCGAGGTCGTGCGCAAGGGCCAACACAAGACGCTGCAGGTCACGGTGGGCCGTCTTTCGGACGACGACGAGGAGGAGGCCAAGGCGGCGGCGCTCGGCGGCGATATGGGATCGGATGAGGCGGTGGTGCTCGGCCTCAAGCTGTCGCCCCTCACCAAGGCGCTGCGCTCCAAGTACGGGCTCAGCGCCGAGGTCAAGGGCGCGATCGTCGACGAGGTCGACCCCAAGAGCGCCGCGGCAGCCAGCATCAAGCCCGGCGACGTGATCGTGCAGGCGGCGAACGAGCCGGTGTCGGATCCCCAGGACATTGCCAAGCGCATCGCGAGCCTCAAGAAGGACGCCCGCAAGACGGTCATGCTCGAGGTCGAGGACGCCAAGGGCAGCCACAGGTTCGTGTCGGTGCCGGTCGAGTAGGCGTTGGGCCAAAAGACGTTTCAGGGCGCGCTTGCCGGCCCTGCGCTGCCGCAATCTTCAAAGGAGGCTGTCCCCCTTGTCGGAACGCCACGGCATCTTTGACACCATCATGGACAGCCTCGCGCCCGTGCATCGGGACGGGCACAAGTTCATCGCCATCGCCGTGGGTCTGGCGCTGCTGTTCTTTCTGGTGTGGGCGCCGCTCGCCTGGATCCTGGTGATCATCGCCTTATGGATCGCCTATTTCTTCCGCGATCCCGACCGGGTGACGCCGCTGCGCGAGGGCCTGATCATCGCGCCCGCCGACGGGCGCATCGCCGCGATCGAGCTGGTGCCGCCGCCGGTGGAGCTGGGGCTCGGACCGGAGCGGCGCCTGCGCATCTCCACCTTTCTGTCGGTCCTCGACGTGCACATCACGCGCGCGCCCGTGGCGGGGCGCATCGCGCGCTCGATCTACGTGCCGGGCGCCTTCCTGAATGCCGCCCTCGACAAGGCGAGCGAGGAGAACGAGCGCCGCGCCATCATCATCGAGCGCGCGGACGGGGTCCAGATTGCGGTCGTGCAGATCGCCGGGCTGGTCGCCCGCAGGATCGTGGCCTTCGTGCACGAAGGCGACAGCGTGGGCGCGGGCCAGCGTATCGGCCTCATCCGCTTCGGCAGCCGCGTCGACGTCTATCTGCCGCTGGGCAAGGCGGCGCTGGTCTCGGTGGGGCAGCTGGCGGTTGCGGGCGAGACGGTGCTCGCCGATATGAAGTCGGACGAGGCTGAGCGGGTCGCGCGCCGAAGTTGAGTTAAGCTATCCTAAAGGGAGAGGTTTTGCCGTTAAGGTGTCGGAGTGAGAATAGCCACCATGGACCCGATCATACCGAGACTGGAGGAGGAGACGCGGCGGCGACGGCGCATGCCGCTCTTTCGCCACCGGCAGGTGCCGGTGCGCATGCTGGTGCCCAACTTCTTCACGCTGTTGGCGCTGTGCGCGGGGCTCACCTCGATCCGCATGGGGATCGAGGGGCGCTATGAGCTGGCGCTCGGCGCCATCGTGTTCGCCGCCCTGCTCGACGGCATCGACGGGCGGGTTGCGCGCCTGCTCAAGGCCTCCTCCCGCTTCGGCGCCGAGCTCGACAGCCTCGCCGACTTCGTCAACTTCGGCGTGGCTCCCGCCTTCCTGATCTTCAACTGGGGGCTCGGCAGCCTCAAGAGCCTGGGCTGGATCTGCGTGATGATCTTCGCGCTCGCCTCCGCCCTGCGGCTTGCCAGGTTCAACATCGCCATGGAGGAGGATCGGCCGAAGTGGCAGAGGGCCTACTTCATCGGCATGCCGACGCCCGCGGCCGCGATCGTGGTGCTGCTGCCGATCTTCATCGACCACCTCGGCTTCGACGGCTTGCGCACCTCGACGATCTTTCTCGATCTGGTGCTGGCCTACACGATTTTGATCGCGTTCATGATGGTGTCGACCATCCCGACCTACTCGGGCAAGCTTCTGGGCGAGCGCATCTCGCGCGAGTACGTGCTGCCGATCTTCATCCTGGCGGTGGGCTTCGTGGCGCTGCTGGTGACCTATCCGTTCGCCACGCTGACGGGAGCCTCGATCGTCTATCTCAGCCTCATCCCGATGAGCTGGCGCCGCTTCATGCAGTCGACGCGGTCGCATGCAATGCCCGAGGAGGGCGCGGGCGAGGACGCACAGGGCCGCATCGTTGCGATCCGGTCCGGCGAGCCGCAGCGCTAGGATTGCCGCTCAGCGCTGCTGGCGCTGGATCAGCCTGTCGCGCAAGGACTTGAGTGCGGGGACGCCCTGGTCGTCGCCAGAGGCTGCAGCTTCGCTGCCGCGCTGGGGCGCGCCTCCGCCGTTCGCCTCCTTGCGGAAGACCGCCTGACGGATCGACGGTGTGCGCTGGAAGACGCCGGGTTGGGCAGCGGCCGCCGGCCGGGGGGGCACCTCCTCGCGTGCGCGCTGCGGCTCCTGACGGCGCGGCTCGGCGGCAGGCGAGCTCTCGATGGCCATGCCTTCGGCGAGCAGGGCTACCTGCTCATGCTCGCTGCCGGCGCCGATGTCGGAGGAGCGCCATTTCTCGACCACCTGCTCCAGGAAGCCCTCGTCGCCGACCGAGCGCTGCCAATGCTCGGTGAAGTGCGCGGTGGTCGAGCGGGGGAGCGCGCTCTGCGGGAGCTCGTCGAAAATGATGCGTACGGGCAGCGCCACGCCGTCGCCGAAGGCGAGCGCCTCGCGTTGGCCGAGGGCGGGCAGGAACTCCAAGAGGCCCGAGCTCGTGTCGGTGATGGCGGAGGTGACGATCTCCTGATCGCGGTCGTTCGACATCCTGAGCGCGAACACGGTGTTGCACTGGGACAGGATGGTCGGGTCGATCTCGGCGGGACGCTGCGAGACGATGCACAGGGCGACGCCGTACTTGCGCCCCTCCTTGGCAATCTTGGCGATGGCCCGCTTGCAGGGCTCGAAGCCGAGCTTCGGCGTCGCCGGCACGTAGCGATGCGCCTCCTCGCACACGAGCGTCAACGGCACCTTGCCCTCGCTCCAATGGGCGAAATCGAAGGTCATACGCGAGAGCACCGACACCACGACGTTGACGATCTCGGTCGGCAGGCCGGTCAGCTCGACGATGGTGATGGGCTTTTCGTTGACGGGCACCCTGAAGATACGGGCGAGCACCTGGGTCATGCCGTCGTAGACGGTGAGCGAGCCGAACATGAAGGCGTAGCGCCCGTCCTGCGAGATGGCGTCGATGCGCGCCTTGAGCTGGCGGTAGGGTGACAGGTCCTTCTTGTTCTCGAGCTTGCCCATGCGCTCGTCGATCAGACCGGTGAGGTCGGAGATGCGGTAGGGCACCGGCGTGTCGACGGTGAAGCGGTGGGGCTCGGGCATGGAGCGGCGCACGGCCTGGTTGTCGCGCGCGCGGCCGGCGCTGTAGCGGGCCTTGGCGATCGGGATGAGCTCCTGGAGAATCTCGATCTCGGCCTTGCGCGAAGAGTTCGGCGATCAGGACCTCGACGATCTCCTCGAAGTTCAACAGCCAGAACGGCAGCTGCATATTGCGGGGGCTGATGACCTCAGCCCATTCGGCGAAGGCGCTGGCGTACTCGTTGTGGGGGTCGAGGAGAAGGATGTGCGCGGCCGGGTTCTTGGCGAGAATTGCGCGCAGGATGAGCGCGGTGGTGCACGACTTGCCGGTGCCGGTGGTGCCGAGGATGGCGAGGTGCTTGCCCAACAGCTCGTCGACCCGCACCATGGCCGGAATGGTGCTATCCTGGCGGATGCAGCCGATACGCACGCTGGCCTTGAGATCGCCGCAGAAGGCCGCCTCGAGCTCGGCCTTGGAGGCCACCCGCGCGCGGTCGCCGAGCGAGGGATAGGCGGTGACACCGCGGGCGAAGATGCGTGCCTGGCCGCTCTCGTCCTTCCACAGCTCGCCCACGAGGCCGAGCTCGGCGATCCTGATCTCTACCTCGCCGTCGCGATGCGCCGGCACCGGCACGCTGAGCGCGGAGACAATGGCAAGCACCACGGTCTTGGCCGTATCAATGGCGAGCAGCGTGCCCATGTCGGGGCGCTCGTTGTTTTGGACGTGGCCTTCGTGTGCAGAATCGAGAAGGACGATCGCCTTCGAGCCGGTGACCGAGACGATGCGCCCGATCGATCGATCGGGCGCGGTGGCGCTCTGTCCGGAGCCCGGCATGTTCAGCTGCATGTTCGGCGCGCTACTCACGTTGGCAGCTCCCGTTCATTGACTTCCGGGTCTTCCGGTCCCGGTCCTTCCAATCCCTGGCCCATGACGGCGTCGCGCGCCTCGGTGACCGAGAGCTGGTGGCGGGGCGGGAGAGCCACGGTGACCTGCGTGCCAGCTCCCTTGGAGCTGCGGATCTGAAGCTCGCCGTCGTGCAGCTGCACCAACGCGCGGGCAATGGGAAGGCCGAGCCCGGTTCCCTCGCGCCAGCGCGCGTGGCTGGAATCGACCTGGCCGAAGGGCATGAGCGCCACCGCGATCTCCTCCTCGCCCATGCCCACGCCGGTGTCGGACACCTCGACGGCGACGCCGCCGTTGGCGCCGGCCGCGCCCCTGATGGTCACCGCCCCGCCCTTGCGCGTGAACTTGAGGGCGTTGGAGATGAGGTTGGTGAAGACCTGGCGCAGCTTGACGGCGTCGCCGCGCGCGCTCGGCATGTCGGGAGCGATCTCGACCTGCAGCGCCACGCCGGCGGCGTCGGCCATCAGCCGGAAGGAGGAGGCCGACGCGTTCAAGATCTCGCCGATGTTGACGTCCCGGCTCTCGAGCGTGCACTTGCCGCTGTGGATCTTCGAGATGTCGAGGATGTTGTTGATCACCGAAAGCAGGTGCCCGGCCGCATCGTGGATGAGATTGGCATAGTCGGCGATCTCGGGTCGCGACAGCGGACGCTCACCCTGCTCGGCCAAGAGCTTGGAGAACCCGATGATGGCGTTGAGGGGGGTTCTGAGCTCGTGGCTCATGTTGGCGATGAACTCGGATTTGACCCGGCTCGCGAGCTCCGCCTCGATGCGTGCGGAATGCTCGGCGACTCGCGCCCGGTGGCGCAGCACAGCATCGCCCAGAAGCGACGCGTACTCGCCCATCAATGAGCCGCTCTTCTGGCTGCCGAAGGCTCCGCTGTACATCACACACTGGCTACGCTGTTGGTCCCGGTCGCTGGACGGTAGCCACGAGACAATAATGCGCAGTTAACCGGCGTCTTGTTTTCGGCGAGGCAAATGAAGGGTTTACGGCTGCCCCTGGCTGGGCCGCAGGCCAAGCGCGGCCGCGCTCGTGGCCGTCAGCGCGTGACGAATTTGAAGGGGACTTGGACCTCGAGGGACCCGCGCGCGATCTCATTCGGCATGGGCGGAAACGGCGCCGCCCGGTCGAGCGCGGCCATCGCCGCGTCGTCGAGGAGCTTCGATCCGGAGCTCTTCTCCACGGCGCGCGACAAGAGCTGGCCGGCGGGGCCGACGGTGAAGCGCACCAGCACCGTTCCCGATTGGCGCGAGCGCGGATTGACCTTGCTGCGCTCCAGCAGTCTGCTCAGCCTGCCGAGGTAGGCGCGGCGTTCGGTCGTGTCGCCGCCATGCTGCTCGGCGCCGGAGCTTTGCTCAATCAGGGTCGCAACCTGCGGCGCCTGCTCCTTGACCGGCACCGCGACGGGTTTCTCGTCCTCGACCGGCTTGGGCTCCTTGGTGGCGGCCTGCACCTCGTGCTCGCTCGAAGCGGAGGTGACGACGTCGGTCAGCTCGGGCTCGAGCTCCTCGACCGGCTTGGGCTCGGTCGTCGCCAGCACCGGCGGAACGTCGACGGTCTCGATGCGCTCCTCGGCGTCGCCGAACTTGGTCACGCCTTCGAGCGCGATGCCCTGCTCGACCGTGAAGGTGTCGGAACCGGTGCCCGCGTCGAGCGCGGACCCGCCCGCCGTGACGCCGACAATTGCCAGCAGCAGTCCGGCGTGCAGCCCGAGCGAGAGGAGCCAGGTTGTGGGGCGAAGGAGCTGCATTGATTTCGGCGGCGTCCCCTAAGGTGCTGTGCTTTGCGGCGAGTGCTGCGAGAGAAGCGAGACGCGGGCATAACCGCTTTGCCCGACGAGGCCTAGAATTTCCATTACGTCGCCGTAGACGACGTTCTTGTCGCCGCGCACGTAGATCACGGCATCGCCTTCGGCGGCGTGGATCTCCCGGAGCCGAGGTACAAGCTGGTCACGGCTCACGAACTCGTTGCGGATCTGAAGCCGGCCGTCGGCGGTCAGCGTTACGACCATCGGCTTCTTCGACTGGCCGACGCGTGCCGCCGAGGTCTTCGGCAGCTCGACCGGCACGCCGGCGACCATGAGCGGAGCGGCGACCATGAATATGATGAGGAGGACGAGCATCACGTCGACCATGGGCGTGATGTTGATCTCGGCCATGGGCTTGTAGGCGACGTCCTCATCGTCGCCGGACTGACCAAAGTTGATCGCCGCGCCCATTCTAGCGTCCCGCTTCCGAAGCTCGCCCGAGTTCGATGCTAGGCCCCTGAGCGAACTTCGGAATCAAAAGGGACGCTAGAATCATGTAGTCGCTCGTGTGATTCAGATCGAGACATTCGCTCCGAACCCTGCCGCGCGCGTTGGCCATCATCACACTAGTGACCTCCGCTGGCGCGCAGTGGCTCGACGCGCACGACTGTGTCGGACGTTGGCCGCGAGAGGTTCTTGGCGATCTCGGAGATAGCCGAGCCGCCGCGGGCGGCAAGACGGCTGAGCGACACCGAGACGGCGTTATAGGCCATGACTGCGGGAATGGCGGCGGCGAGGCCGAGAGCGGTGGCGAACAGCGCCTCGGCAATGCCGGGCGCCACCGTGGCAAGGCTCGTATCCTGCTGCATGCCGATGGCGGTGAAGCTGTTCATGATGCCCCACACGGTACCGAAGAGCCCAATAAAGGGCGCCGAGGAGCCGATGGTGGCGAGGAACGGCAGGCCGCTTTCCTGGCGCTGCAACTCGCTTCTGAGGCAGCCGCGCATGGCCCGGTCGAGACGGGCGCGCACCGCGGTGCGGTCCTCGCCGCGCGAGGCGCCGTCCTCAGCTTCACTCTGCGCCGCCGCGAGAACGGCCTTGACGAGGCCGCGCGCGTTGTCGGGGGACGTAGCATTCCTGCCCACGGCCGCCAGCCGGCGGATCTGTCCTCTGAGCCACGACAGCCGCACGAGCTTTTCGATGATGATGGCCCAGCAGCCGACGGAGGCGATGGCAAGGCCTAGCATCACAGTCTTGACCACCGGATCGGCGGTCGAGAGCATGCCCAAGAGCGAGTAGTCGTGCGCGGCGACGAGAGGGATCACGCCTCTTACCTCTTACTTTGAGATTTCAACTTTGGTGAGCGAGTTCACTTTCAAGCCTGCCAGGCAGTCCTTCACCGGGCCTGCATCCGTGTGGCACTCCATGACGTCGTTGACGAGAAAGCTCCCGATGCCGTCGCATTTGGTGCCGTCGAGCTCGAAGAGCTTGACTGTGCGCTTCGATGGCCTGAGCGGCGCCAGGTCGACCGCGAAGCGCCGCCCGATGATGCCGTCGGGCTGAAACATCACCAGATCGAGCTTGTAGGCGTCGTAGGACGTATTCGTCGGATTGGAGACGACGACGTAGGCGCGACAGCCTTTGTCAGAGGCTTCGAGCTTGTTCAGCTCGAGCGAGATGCCGCCATCTTGTTTGGTTGACGCGTCGGCGGCCGGCGTCTCCTTTGCCGGCGTATCTTGGGCGAGGGCGGCAGTCGCCAGTAGGATTGTCGCTCCAACAGTGAGGAATGCTCTTTTGATCATCGGGCTCTCGACACGCAATGGTTCATACCAGGGCATCTAGCGTGGTTTGCCGCAGCAAACCACCTGACTTGGATTAATTCTCTGTGAGATTTGCGCTGCGCGTCCGCTGCGTCATCTCCGCGTGATGCGCCATTGCGCGTGCTCGAGACGACTGGGCGCTGCAGCTTCGCGGCGCGCGGTGCGCTGGAGTGCAACCTCATCTTTTCCGCCAAGCATCGTGCGAAGTGTGCATCTTGCCGTTACCTCCCGAGCCCCCCGACACCGTCCGTGGACGCACGGCGCCTTCTCCGTTTCTTGTTGCGAGCCGCGTCGGCTTGCTCATGACAGCATCGCGCGCTCGTGATCGGGCGTTAGCCCCAGTTGAAATAAGACGACCTCGATAGGGCATGTCAAACACGGAAAACATGCCAACAAAAATCGGGAAAGCCTCCCCTCGAATTCGGGAAAAATTCCCGGATTTGATGCACCTACGACACACAGATCGCCTGTTACAGAGTACCACAACCCTCTTCGGTTGACCGAATTATGGCGACCGATATTGATGGGTGAATTCGGCAAGCAGCGCTGAGAAAAAAGTCGCGGTCGAACAAGCAAAGCAGCAGCGCTCGTGCCGAGAATTGACCTGCGGATTCGTTCCGAAGGAAAGCGCCGAGCGTGGCTGTAGCTGCGCCCGGGGAGAGTGA
This sequence comes from uncultured Alphaproteobacteria bacterium, assembly GCA_963782555.1. Lineage (GTDB taxonomy): Bacteria > Pseudomonadota > Alphaproteobacteria > Rhizobiales > Hyphomicrobiaceae > Hyphomicrobium_A. The sequence goes on from CAWAKB010000001.1 coordinate 426,086, forward strand.
ATTTGTGACCCGCGTAGTGTTTGGGGGATGTGATGCGTTTGGCGTTGAAGTGGGCGATCGTCGCCAGTGTCTCGTGTTTTTTGCCGGCACAAGCCTTTGCGCAAGAGCCACCTGATGGGGCGGCCGCCCCGACACCTGCTCCCGCTGCCAGCGAGCTTCCTCCAGTTGAGGTGATCCAGAAGCAGGCCAAGCCGACGCCGAAGACCGCGCAGAAGAAAGCGCCCGCCAAGAAGAAGCAGGCCGTTGCGCCCGAGCCGCAGCCGCCGAGCGAGCCGGTCGCGCCGGAGCTCGCGGGCAACGGCGGTATCGACAGCGGCAGCGTGATGATGTCGCCGGTGGCCGGCAGCGAGGTTCCGATCGGCAAATATCCGGCTGCCGTCGGGCGCGCCTCCCAGGACGACATCGCGAAATTCCACGAGGCCTCGGTACCGGAGGTGCTGCAGAATACCGTCCCCGGCGTGGTCTTGAGCGACGCGCAGGGCAACGCTTACCAGCGCACGCTGCAGTATCGCGGCTTCAATTCCTCGCCGCTCAACGGCGACGCCCAGGGCCTCGCCGTCTACCAGAACGGCGTGCGCATCAACGAGTCCTTCGGCGACATCGTCAACTGGGACTTCCTGCCCGACAACGCCATCGCCGGCATCAGCGTTCTCGGCGCCAATCCCTTCTATGGCCTCAACGCGCTCGGCGGCGCCATCGGCATCACGATGCGTGACGGCTTCAATTTCCAGGGCGTCGAGATCGACAGCCGTTTCGGCTCGTTCGGCCACGAGGAAGGCCAGCTTGCCGTGGGCGCGCGCAGCGGCAATTGGGGTGTGTTCGCCGCCGGCCAGATCATCAACGACGACGGCTACCGCGACTTCTCGGACGCGCAGATCAATCGCTTCTATGGCGACCTCGGCGTGAAGGGCGATGGAGCCGAGTTCCACCTCAACATCACGCACGCCGAGAACACCGTCGGGGTGACGGCGGCAGCGCCCGAGCAGCTCCTCGACCTCGGCTGGGACCGGACGTTCACCTCGCCGCAGACGACCGACAACAACATGACGATGCTGTCGCTCAACGGCTCGGTCAAAGCAACGTCCACGCTGACGTTCGCCGGCGTCGGCTACTACCGCTGGTTCAAGCAAAAGCACGTCGACGGCAACATCGCCGACACCACGGCGTGCCAGGACCCCGTCGCTGATCCCAACAATGGCAACACGCCGGGCAACGTCCTTTGTTGGGAGGACGACGAGAACGACGAGGGTCAGGTGGCCGACCAAAACGGCGACCCCATTTTCCTCGGCGCCGGAGATACGGTGAACGGCCACACCACCGACGAGCTTGGCTCGATCGACCGCACCAGCCAGGATGCGCAGAGCTGGGGCGGATCGCTGCAGGCGGTTGAGAAGACGCCCCTGATGGGCCTTCCCAACCAGTTCCTGGTGGGTGCCAGCTACGACCATGGCAACGTGCAGTACAGCGCCAACAGCGAGCTCGGCTACTTCGGGCCGAAGTTCGTGGTCAACAGCTTCGCTGATCCGATCTATTTGACGGAGCCCGACGACGTCACTCCGCGGCTGCTCTCGACCACCAACGACTACGTGGGCGTCTACGTCTCCAATACGACCGACGTCACCAAGGACCTGTCGGTTACCGTGGGCGGCCGCTGGAACTACGCCCGCATCGCCATCCAGAACGAGAACTTCGAGCCCGATCCGAACGACCCCGACGTCAAGGACACGCTGACGGGGACGCACGAGTACTACCGCTTCAACCCGATGGCGGGCGCCACCTACAAGCTGCTCCCCGGGCTGACGCTCTACGGCAGCTATGCGGAGGCCAACCGGGCCCCGACGGCAGCCGAGCTTGCCTGCGCCGATCCGGTCAATCCCTGCCTGATCGAGAGCTTCCTGACGGCGGACCCGCCCTTGAAGCAGGTCGTCTCGCACACCTTCGAGCTCGGACTGCGCGGCAATCTCGCCACCTGGAACAACGGCAGCCAGCTGCAGTGGACCGCCGGCCTATTCCGCACCGAGAATGACGACGACATCATCACGGTGGCCTCCTCGAGCAACGGCCGCGGCTACTTCAAGAATGCCGGCGAGACGCTGCGTCAGGGTGTGGAGCTCGGGCTTGCCTACCAGGAGCGCTGGTGGCATGCCTACGCCAACTACGCCTTCGTCGATGCGACGTTCCGCACCGCCAACATCCTCGCCTCGCCCGACAATCCTTCGGCCGACGAGAGCCTGTGCGCAGCCTCTGATCCCGACGACGACGCCGCCTGCATCCAGGTGAACCCGGGCGACCGTCTTCCGGGCGTCCCGCGCCACAGGTTCAAGGCCGGTCTCGATGTGTGGGTGACGCCCAAGTGGACGGTCGGCGGCGACCTCATCGCTGTCAGCAATCAGTACTTCTTTGGCGATGAAGGCAACGATCAGCCCCCGCTCGACGGCTATGCCCGGGTCGACCTGCGGACCGCCTACAACATCACCGAGCACGTCCAGATCTACGGCATGATCGATAACGTCTTCAACTCGCACTACGGCCTGTTCGGCAACTTCTTCAACAGCGAGGCGGCCGCGAATGCGGCGAATGCCGGCGGGCTCGATGGCGATGCGCTCTTCGATGGCCAGCCCAACCGCACCATCACCCCGGCGCCGCCGATCGTGGCCTACGGCGGCATCAAGGTGAGATATTAGGAGCCGAAAGAATCAGTTCGGCTGCAGACGTCAAAGGCAGGCCCTCGACGACGGGAGCCTGCCTTTCTTTGTCTTCGGATGAGGGAAGAGTTTCGCTCTATTTCGGGAATACTTCCCGATCACCCCCATTAAGCGATGCCGCAGCGACACAGGCGAGCATGTTATAGTATGACAATACGCGCGTGACCTTGACGATATCGCCGCCGCTGTCATCACTTCTGTTCAGTTCGGTAATCGAGTCCCTTCCCTTCAGTTTTGCGTTGCAGGCGGAGCCCATCCGGGCTCGGTGCAGGCGCGTGCGGGCTGGGCATGTTGACGAGGAGTAGCGGAAAGAAACGGACACCATCACGGGCTCTGAGGGGGGCGATATGGAAGGTAGGACGCTGAAGCTGCTGGTGGCAGCTGGGGCGCTGTTCTTATTCTCCCTTCCGGCGAGCGCCCAGAGCCCGGCGCCGCCCTCCGACAACGTCGGTCCCACGCCAAGCGGCGCCAAGGCTCCGACGCCCGCTCCCTCCGGCGCAACCGAGCTGCCGCCGGTCGAGGTCATTCAGAAGCAGGCGGAGCCCGCGCCCAAGACCGCGCAAAAGAAGGCCGCGCCCAAGAAGCAGCCGGCAACGGCACCGACACCGCAGCCGAGCGAGCCCTTGCAGGCCGGGACCGGCGATATCGACAGCGGCACCGTGCTCATGTCCCCCGTCGACGGCAGCGCCATTCCCATCGGTAAGTTTCCCGGCGCCGTGGGCCGCGGCAGTGCTGCCGACATCCAGCGCACCGGCGACACCTATGCGCCGCAGGTGCTGCAGCAGACCGTGCCGGGCGTCATTCTCGAGGACGCGCAGGGCAACGCCTTCCAGCAGAATCTGCAGTTCCGCGGCTTCAACTCCTCGCCCGTCAACGGCGTGCCGCAAGGGCTCGCCGTCTACCAGAACGGCGTGCGCATCAACGAATCCTTCGGCGACATCGTCAATTGGGACTTCCTGCCCAACAACGCCATCGACGGTATGACCATCATCGGTGCCAATCCGGTGTTCGGCCTCAACGCGCTCGGCGGCGCGGTGACGATCTTCATGCGCGACGGCTTCAATTATCAGGGCGCCGAGCTCGACGTGCGCGGCGGCTCCTTCGGGCGCTACCAAGGGGCGCTTACGCTCGGTGCCAACAGCGGCGCCTGGGCCAGCTTCATGGCCTTGGAGGGCATTCACGACAGCGGCTACCGCAACTTCTCGCCCTCGCGCATCCGCCGCATGTACACCGACATCGGCGCCAAAGGCGACAACACCGAGTTCCACCTGAACTTCACTGGCGCCAACAACTTCCTCGGCGTGACGGCAGCCGCCCCCATCCAGCTCTTGGATCTGGGATGGAGCAACACCTTCACCTCGCCGCAGACCACCAAGAACGAGCTGGCGATGATTTCCACCAACGGCTCGGTGAAGGCGACTCCCACGTTGACCTTCTCCGGCGTTGGCTATTACCGGTGGTTCCGCCAGCGCCACCTCGACGGCAACCTGATCGACGGATTGGATTGCGCTCCGCCCGATGCCGGTCTCCTCTGCATCGAGGATGACGACGCGCCGGCGGTGGACACCAACGGCAACAACTTCCCGTTCGATCCCAACATCGCCTACGGCTCGCTCGATCGCACCTCGCAGACCGCCAACAGCTTTGGTCTGGCTGGGCAAGGCGTTGAAAAAACGCCGGTCGGGGGGCTGCCCAATCAATTCCTGTTGGGCGGCAGCCTCGACCACGGCAATGTTCCGTATCAGACCAGCAGCGAGCTCGCGTATGTCGGGCAGCAGTTCGTGGTCAATGGCTTCAACCCGCCCTTCATATTCGCCGAGCCCGACGACTTTGCCGCGCGCAATCTCACTACGCAGAACACCTACCTCGGCGCCTACTTCTCCGACACGCTCGACGTGACGAGCGATCTCGCCGTCACCGTTGGCGGCCGTTACAACTTCGCGCGCGTCCAAATCACCGACAACACCGGCAACAACCCGGAGGTCGACGGCGACAACAAGTATTATCGTTTCAACCCGATGGCGGGCGCCACCTACCAGCTCGGCTGGGGCACGACGCTGTTTGGCAGCTACGCGGAGGCCAACCGCGCGCCGACGCCGGCCGAGCTCGCCTGCGCCGATCCCGTCAATCCGTGCCTGATCGAGAGCTTCCTCACCGCCGACCCGCCGCTGCAGCAGGTCGTCTCCCAGACCTACGAGCTCGGCCTGCGCGGCAAGCTCGCCTCATGGGGCGCAAACCAGAACCTGCAGTGGACCGCCGACCTCTTCCACGCACTCAACACCAACGACATCATCGCCGTGGCATCGCCGGTCCAGGGGCGCGGTTTCTTCCAGAACGCAGGCGACACGCTGCGCCAGGGCGTGGAGGCGGGACTCAGGTACACCGAGAAGCGGTTCATGTTCTATGCGAACTACGCCTTCGTCAGCGCCACCTTCGAGTCGCCGTTGGAGCTCGCCTCACCCAACAACCCCGCGGCCGTCCCCTGCTCGGGGGACCCGACCGTCACCTGCGTAAACGTGTCGCCGGGCGATCGCATTCCCGGGATCCCCGAGCACAGGTTCAAGACCGGCTTCGAGTACTGGGCCACGCAGAAGTGGAAGCTCGGTGCCGATCTGGTCGCGGCCAGCAATCAGATCTATTTCGGAGACGAAGGCAACGACAACACGCCGCTTCCCGGCTACGCCACGGTCGATCTGCATAGCTCCTACGACGTGACGCAGAACGTGCAGGTCTACGGGATCATCAACAACCTCTTCAACTCGCACTACGGCCTGTTCGGCAACTACTTCAATCTCGCTCAGGCCAACCAGGCGGCCATTCCGGACGGTTTGGGCGGCAACTTCTTTACCGATTCGCGCACCATTACGCCGGGGGCACCGTTCGCGGCCTACGGCGGTGTGAGGTTCCACTACTAAAGAAGCGCGCGCGCCCTTTAACGCCCGCACGAGGCGCGCCGAAAGCGTGCGATTGGGGGAAGCGGTGCACCTTCGATGCGCACCTCCATCCGTTAACAAATGGAAACCTGCCCCAGGTCGCCATCAGCCTGAAACGGCTTGCAGAATGCGCGATAACCGTCCTTAAATGCCGGCAATAAAGGTCATGGGGCTATACCCTATGACTGCAGACAAGCAGCACGGACGGGCGGCAGAGATCGCCCCCGCGGCAGCAGTTGGAAGCGTCTCTGGTGCGTGGCCCTGGAAAACCCTCTTTGAGCCGCAGGCTGCTCGGCTTGGCGGTTGCGATCGCGGTCGTTGGTGGGCTCGGAGTCCTGGCGATCTCCGGGTTCAAGGAGGGGCGCCAGGAGGCCGCCGTCGAGGCCGGGCGCGGAGAGCCGATCAAGCCGCCCTTGCGCGTCAAGCTTCCCGCACGCGGGGAGCCGGTCGTGACCATCGACGCCGACGCGCAGACCGCGATCGGTCTTGAGACGATCGTGCCGCGGCCGGCACCCTACCAGGATCAGATCCGCGCCTTCGGAACGGTGCTCGATCTTGCAGAGCTGACCACGCTCAACACCAACTACGTGGCGGCCGTCTCGCAACTCAGGACTGCAAAGGCCAAGCTCGCGGCGTCGCAGCCGGCGTATGAGCGCGCGCGCGCCCTTTATGCCAAGAACTTCGGCAATCTCGTGCAGGTGCAGGCGACCGAGGCGGCGCTGATCGGCGACAAGGCTGCGGTCGAGGCGGCAGAGTCGAAGGTGCGCACACTGGCCGCCACCGCCATCCAGGAATGGGGTCCAGTCGTCGGTCGCGGGCTCGTGGCCGGGGCCGATCTGGTCACGCGGTTGATCGAGCGCGACGAGTTCCTGCTGCAGATCACACTGCCGCCCGGTCAATCGTTTGATCCGCCGCCGACCGCCTCGGTAGAGGTCGGGGGCAGCTCCAAGCGTGCCGAGGTCCGCTACATCTCGCCCGCGACCCGCACCGATCCGAAAATCCAAGGTTTGAGCTTCTTTTACGATGCGCCCGCCAACAGCGGCATGCTGCCCGGCATGAACGCGCGCGCCTATCTTCGGTCGGGCGATCCCGTCGACGGCTACGTCATTCCACCGTCGGCCGTCGTGTGGTGGTCGGGACGGCCGTGGGTCTACGTGAAGATCGCCGATAACGAGTTTACGCGCCGCCAGATTCCGGTCGACATGCCGGTCGGCCACGATGGCGAGTTCGTGGTCCCGGTCAGCGCTTTTCCCGAGCCCAAGCCGGAGATCGTCCTCAAAGGCGCGCAGATGCTTCTGTCCGAGGAGTTCCGCGCGCAGATCCAGGTCGAAGGGGACGACGACTAATGGCGAGCGACGCCCCCCCACCGCCGGGCGCAGGCGGCCTGCAGGCCGCCATCATCGGCTTTGCGGTGCGCTTCCGCGGCATCGTCGTGGCGCTCGCCATCCTGCTCCTGGGATACGGGGCCATCTCCGTCACGCGGGCCAAATACGATGTCTTTCCCGAGTTTGCCCCACCCCAGGTCGGCATACAGACGGAGGCGCCGGGCCTGACGGCCGAGCAGGTGGAGGTGCTCGTCACGCAACCGATCGAGAACGCCATCAACGGCGTGCCGGGCGTGGAGCAGCTGCGCTCCTCCTCGATCCAGGGGCTGTCGGTGATCACGGTGATCTTCGGCACATCGAGCGACATCTACCGCGACCGCCAGGTCGTCTCCGAGCGCCTCTCAGAGGCGGCCGAGCACCTGCCCACCAACGCCGCCGCGCCCACGATGACGCCGCTGACGTCGTCCTCCTCAACCGTGCTCGTGCTCGGGCTCACATCGGACACCCGCTCGCTCATGGACATCAGGACGCTCGCCGACTGGACCCTGCGCCTGCGGCTGCTTGCCGTGCCAGGCGTCTCCAAGGTAGCGGTGTTCGGCGGCGACGTGCGGTCGATCCAGGTGCAGGTGCACCCCGACCAGCTCATCCGCTACAACCTCTCGTTCAACGACGTGCTGGAGGCGGCAAAGAAAGCAACCGCCATCACCGGCGCCGGCTTCATCGAGACCCCCAACCAGCGCATCGTCTTCCAGTCGGAAGGCCAGTCGATCGAGCCTGACGACATCGCGCACACGGTGGTGGCGACCTCGGGCGGCGCCAGCGTGCTTCTGCGCGACGTCGCCGACGTCGTGAACGCGCCCGAGCCGCCCATCGGCGGCGCCGCCGTCATGGGCAAGCCCGGTGTGGTGCTGCTCGTGTCGGGACAATTAGGCGCCAACACCATCGACGTGACTGAAGGCATAGAGACCGCGCTCGAGGACTTAAAGCCGCTCATCGAGAAGGAGCATATCGAGCTGCGCTCCGACCTGTTCCGGCCGGCGGACTTCATCGCGATCTCGACCAGCAACGTGCGCAACTCGCTGCTGCTCGGCGGCGCACTGGTCGTGGTGGTGCTCTGTCTCTTCCTCTTCGATTTGCGCACAGCGACCATCTCCTGCATGGCCATTCCGCTGTCGCTGCTTGCGGCCATCGTCGTGCTCAATGCGCTTGGCGCCACGCTCAACGCCATGACGCTCGGAGGTCTCGCGATCGCCATCGGCGAGGTGGTCGATGACGCCGTGATCGACGTGGAGAACATCGCGCGGCGCCTGCGTCAGAACCGGCGGCTTGCGCATCCGCTGCCAACGACGCAAGTCATTCTCAACGCCTCGCTCGAGGTGCGCGGCGCCGTCGTCTACGCGACCTTCGCCGTCATCCTCGTCTTCGTGCCCGTGGTGCTGTTGCCGGGCCTTGCCGGGCGGTTCTTCGCGCCGCTGGGTCTCGCCTACGTGCTGGCCATTCTGGCCTCCCTGGTCGTGGCGCTAACGGTGACGCCGGCGCTGTGCACGCTGCTGTTTCCCATGAGACCCGCGGCACCGGGCGAGCAGGAAAAGAAGATCGCGGAGGATCCGCCCGTCACTCGCTGGATGCGGCGGCACTACGAGACGATCCTGCGCAAGATCATCGCGCGGCCCCGCACCACCATGGCCGCCGCGTTCACGTTCACGCTGATCGGCTGCGCCGCCCTGCCGTTCTTCGGCGGCGAGTTCCTCCCCGAATTGAAGGAAGGCCACTTCACGCTGCACATGGCGGCGGTTCCCGGCACCTCGATTGAGGAATCGCAGCGCATGGGTGCGCTGGTCACCAAGGCGCTGTTGAAGCTTCCGCTGGTTCGCATCATCTCGCAGAGGATCGGACGCGCCGAGAAGGCCGACGATACCTGGGGCACGAACTACTCCGAGTTCGAGGTGGACCTGAAGCCTAACTTGTCGGGCGCCGAATCCGACGAGGCGCAAGCCGAGATGCGCAAGGTGCTCTCCGGCTTTCCGGGCGTGAACTTCGCACTAAAGCCGTTCCTGACCGAGCGCGTCGAGGAATCGCTCTCGGGCTATACCGCCTCGGTCATCGTCAACCTCTATGGCAACGATCTCGACGTGCTCGACGAGACGGCGCGCGACGTTGCCCGCGTGATGGGCGAGGTCAAGGGTGCGACCGAGGTTCAGCTGCAATCCCCGCCCGGAATGCCGCAATTGACCATCCGCCCGCGCAAGGCCGATCTGGAGCGGTGGGGCATGGACGCCGTCGACGTGCTCAATGTGCTGCGCGGCGCCTACCAGGGCGACATCGTCGGTCAGAGCTACGAGGGCAATCGCGTCTTCAACGTGATCACGATCCTTGACAAGGAGAGCCGCAACAGCGTGGCCAAGGTCGCCAATCTGCCGCTGCGCACGCCGAGCGGCAACTTCGTGCTGCTGCATCAAATCGCCGACGTCTATCAGACGGCCGGCCGCAATCAGGTGCTGCATCTGGGCGGCCAGCGCGTGCAAACGGTGACGGCGAACGTCATCGGCCGGGACGTGACCTCGTTCGTGGAGGATGCGCGCAAGGCGATTGCCCACAACGTGCAGCTGCCCGCCGGCGTGCACATGGAGTTCGCCGGCTCCGCCCAGGCCCAGGCCGAGGCGCGGCGCAACCTGTTGATGAACTCGCTGGTCGCGGGCCTCGGCATCCTGCTGCTGCTGTTCGTGGTGACGGGAAGCTGGCGCAACGTGCTCTTGGTGCTGGCCAACATGCCGTTCGCGCTGGTCGGCGGCGTGCTCGCGATCTTTGCCACCGGCGGCGTGCTGACGCTCGGCGCCATGGTCGGCTTCGTGACGCTGTTCGGCATCACGCTCAGGAACTCGATCATGATGGTCTCGCACTTTGAGCATCTCGTCGGCCGCGAGCGCGTGCAATGGGGCGCGGAGGCCGCCGTCAAAGGCGCCGGCGACCGCCTGGCGCCCATCCTCATGACGTCGATCGTGACGACGCTCGGGCTCTTGCCGCTCGCCATCGGCATGAACGAGCCCGGGCGCGAGATCGAGGGGCCGATGGCGCTCGTTATCGTCGGCGGCCTCATCACCTCGATGGCGCTCAATCTCTTGGTGCTGCCGACGCTGGCGCTGCGATTCGGGCGCTTTCAGCCTCCGAGCGACGCCAGCGCCGCTCCCACCGACCTGGCGAGCCACCGCCGCGTCGCGTGAGCCGGCTTTAGAGCTGGGTCAGGTAGGCGCGGCCCTCGATCACGTCGTACTCGCAGACCGGGCCGCGCGATCCGGCTTGCGCGCTCAGCACCAGCTGCGGGTGCTTGAAGCGCGCCGGCCACAGCGCGTTGTCGACCTCCCACAGGTTCACATGCGCGCTCTTGCGGCCGATGACGAGGGTGATGGAGGCGGGCCGGGTCCACAGCGGCGCGGCGGCGTTGGCCGTTTGCGAGATTACGGGCTCCCGGCTCTGACAGGCGGCCATCGCGCGCTCGCGGTAGGCGCGGATCAGGGCGTCCTCCGCACCTTCCCGATAGAGGCGCTCCTGGGCTAGGATTTTCGCTCCCGCCAGCACGGCGAGCACGAACACGAAGGCTCTCATCATGAGCGGCTTGCTCCCCACCAAATGAGGGCCGCCACGCCGCCGGCCGACGCGCGGTTGCCCCTGGTGCGCAGCGGGCAGTTTGCCGCGGCCTGGTGAAGAAAGGGTTGCCCGGCGTGCCGTTGCGGCTTGTCACCGGCGCCACCTAGCGGCTAGAAGCGGCGGACGCCTCAAAAAGCCTGACGACCCGGGGAGGGGGAAAGCCCAGATGAAGAAAAAAATCCTGATCACTTGGCCTCTGCCGGAGGCCGTCATGGCCCGCGCCCGGGCGTCCTACGACGTCGTCGCCCACGGCGACGACCCCAAGATCACCATCGATGAGATGCTGGAGGCGGCTAAGAGCGTCGATGCCATTCTTCTCACGCTCAACGAGAAGTGCCGCGCCGACGTGATCGCGCGGATGCCTGAGAACATCAAGTGCATCTCCACGTTCTCCATCGGCTTCGACCACATCGATATCGACGCCTGCAAGGCGCGCGGGATCCAGGTCGGCAACGCGCCGCACGGCGTCACGGTGGCAACCGCCGAGATCGCCATGCTGCTGATCCTCGGATCGGCGCGGCGCGCCGCAGAAGGCGAGCGCATGATCCGCACGCGCTCCTGGCCCGGCTGGCAGCCGTTGCAGCTCGTCGGCCAGCGGCTCGACGGCAAGAAGCTCGGCATCTACGGCTTCGGTAAGATCGGCCAGGCCTTAGCGCAGCGCGCGCGCGGCTTCGACATGGAGATCCACTACTACGACATCTTCCGCCAGCCGCCGGAGAAGGAGAGGGCGTTGGGCGCGACCTACCATGACAGTCTGGACAGCCTCTTGGCGGTTTCGCAGTTCTTCTCCATCAACGCGCCGCTGACGCCGGAGACGCGCCACTTCTTCAACAAGGAGACGATCGAGAAGCTGCCGCAAGGCGCCATCGTTGTGAACTCGGCGCGCGGCGATCTGGTCAAGGACGAGGACATGATCGCTGCCCTGAAGTCGGGGCGGCTCGCCTATGCCGGTCTCGACGTGTTCGCGGGCGAGCCCAACATCAACGATGGCTACTACGATCTGCCCAATACGTTCCTTTTCCCGCATCTGGGCTCAGCGGCCATCGAGGCGCGCAACCAGATGGGCTTCGAGGCGCTCGACAACATCGATGCGTTCTTCGCCGGCAAGGAGATGCCGTTCAAGCTCACCTGAGCCCGGGGAGCAGCTGCAACGACATGGGCCCGGCTCTCAGAGCCGGGCCTTTTTGTCGTCGCGACACACCAATTGCGCGTGGAGCGGCACCTCTCCAAGCTTGACATGCGCTGCCCCCGCGCGCTTGCTGGACCTTCCGACGCCGCAAGGCGCGGCCCTCCTTTATTGCGCGGAGGCTTCCAATGGATCAGTCCGATGAAACTGCTGTCGTCGAGCGCGACGGCTCGGCGCGGCGCGGCATGTGGATGCGGGCGCTGTTCATGTTCTTGCTGCTGCTGGCGTTCGGCGCCGCCCAGGGGCTCTTGTGGCTAATGGCCATCGTGCAGTTCTTGTGGCTCTTCTTTTCGGGCGAGGCGAACGTGAATCTCGCCCGCTTCGGCAAATCGCTCTCGCTCTGGCTGGCAGAGCTGGTGGCCTTCGTCACCTGCGCGTCCGAGGCAAAGCCGTTTCCGTGGCAGGCTTGGCCGTCGGCCGATTGAGCCGCCGCAGCACGTCAGCGCTTCCCTACCTGATCGAGCAAAGAGGACGGACTGGGTGCCGGTCCGTCCTCTTGCTTGCGAGCGTACCGCGCGGTTGCCGCGGCGCTAAGGGGCCTTTGCGACCTTCGCCTTGATCGGCACCTCGCCCTGCTTCTCGAAGACCAGCATCAGGGGCAGCGTCTCGCCGTCTTTCAGCGGCTGCTTCAGCCCGATCAGCATGACGTGCTTGCCCAGCGGCTTCAATTCGGCCGACCCGTGCGCGGGGATCTCGATGCCGCTGGGAAGATGCACCATCTTCATGACTCCGTTCTCCATGCGGCTTTCGTGCAGCATGACGTTGCCCGCCGCGTCCGACTTCACCGCCATCAGCTTGTCGGGTGCATCACCGGCGTTGGTGATCTTCATGTAGGCGGCGGAGTTCGTGCTGTCCCCGATCGAGGGGCGCGCCCAAGGGTGGTCGATGGTGAGGGCGCCGGCCTTGTACTCTTGCGCCATGGCCGCGGTGGCAAGGCACAGGGCTGCAGCAGCAACCGCACCGAGGATCGCCGCCTGTCTGGATGCTCGTTTCATCATCATGGGTCGTCTCCTCCTTAGAACGCTTTCTGCCAGCCGACGGTAAGCGTCCAGTCGGTTTCCAGCTGCGGACCGTTGAGATTCTGATAGATGGGCGCGCCGACCTCCAGGGCAAGCCGATGGCCGCGAACGATGCCCGATTGCCCGACGAGGTTGACGCCGAGGTAGGCGTCGACGCGCTCGCCGCCATAGAACTCCGGATTGGCGGTCTGCACCGGGCCCGAGATGTTGGGGTCGATCCCGTTGATCTTACCCTGCGTCATGGCGTCGAGCCGCGCGGAGGTGGAGATCCACGGCGCCCATTCGTAGGCGAGCCAGCCCGTCACGGTGTGCTTGTCGCCCCAGGCATAGCCTTCGTCGTTCTCGTCCTGCAAGCGGATCTCGGCACTGTACTGCGCACCCCACGACAGATCGCCGGCGCGGCCCGTGTAGGTGAGCCCCGGCAACAGATCGAAGGTGCCGGTGCCGAGCTGCATGGCGTAGGGCAGACGCACGTTGCTTTGCGTATTCATCGGCGTCAGCACGGTGCCACGCTCGGTGACGCTGCCCGTCGGCAGGCTGAGGCCAAGGTTGAGATGCACGTGTTGGTGGCCGTTCTGATAGAGCCGGTAGAGGCCGGTAATCTTGGTATCGCTCCAGCCCTCCGATTCAGTCGTGAAATAGCCGAGCACGGTGGTGCCCGCCATGCCCTGATAGGTGACGTGGCGCATCTCCTTGTCGGCGTAGTTGGCCATGACCATCAGCGTCAGATTATCAGTCGGCGCGTACATGGCGCCGAGCATGTGCATGTCCATCCTCATCCACAGCGGAACGATGCGCAGCATCGGCGGCGCCCCGAATATGTTGGGCACCGTGGTCACGATCGTATCGGGCGACACGCCGTCGGTGCCGATGCGATTGCCTTCCATATCCATGTGCATGTAGCGATAGGAGAGCATCCACTCTCCCTGGTGGTGCATGTGATCGCCCATTACGCCGATGGGCGCGTGCGCATCGGCGCGGATGGGAGCACCGTCGCCGCCGGTATAGGTGAAGCCCGAGCCGGGAAGCGGTGCGTCGTCGGCGAGAGCTGCGGTGAGCGGTGTCGTTGCCACAAGGGCGATGAGGGCAGCCCGGCGGACGGCGGGGCCGGAAAGAAGCGCGCGTTGCGCGCAGGTCGCGGTCGTCATCTGGAACTCCAAGACAAAGGCATGGGAAGTGGGCCGCGCGCCGGCGGGGTGTTCACCCCGCCGTGCGAGCGCAGCCGGCTGTCGGCGCATGCTTCAGGCTTGGAAGGGTGGGTCGCGTCCTCTGACGACGAGCGGCCTGTGCCCGACGACGAGCGGGGCGCGCTCCACCACGAGCGCGTAGCTCGCGTGCCCCGGCCTCGGAAGCACGATCAGCGCCGGTGCCGGAGCGAGCGGCGCGCTCGAGAGGGACGAGCAGATCGGGCAGCTTTGCTGCGGACGCGGCTTGCCGGGGTCGACGGGATTGCCGTCCTTGTCGAGCTTGACGACTTGGAAGCCCGAGGACGTGCACAGCACAATCTGGGAGAGAAATGCCGCGGCTCCAGGAGCGATGCCGGCGACGGCAGGCGGCACGTGCACCGCGGCGATGAGGAGCCTGAAGGCCAGGCCCGCCAACGCAACGACACTTCCAAAGCGGCGCCAAACCCTACGCGGCAATGCGGTTCCCCCGAACCCCTTTTTGCAGCAATGTTAGGCGTCACCCGGACTACGGCCTAGTGCTGCGATGTCACAGACCGGGTCAGCTCGCCGCGGTCTCATGCGCGTCGAGCCAGCGCGCGGTGCGCAGCAGGGTTGCATCCTGGCGCCGCTTGCCGACGAGCTGTACGCCGATGGGAAGGCCATCCGCCTCCAAGAGCGGCAACGAGACCACCGGCATGCCGAGATAGGTCCACAGGCCGTCGAACACCGGGTTGCCGGTGGAGCCAAAGCCCTCGGGCGCCGGGCCGGGGGCCGCAGGCGTGAGGATCGCATCGTAGTCGGCGAGCACGCGCGCCACCTTCCGGTAGGCGTCCTCGCGCGAAGCGAGCGCCCGGATGTAGGTCTGCGCGTCGGTCTCCAGCCCGGCCTTGATCCGCACCTTGAGCCCCTCCGACAACATGTCGGGCGCATCGCGCATCAAGCGCCCGTAGTAATAGGCGTTCTCCGCCAGCTGCACGATGCGCTGCCATTCGATGACGTCGGCGAGCCCACCGATCTCGATCTCCGTGACGCGGTCCCCGAGCGATGCGACAAGCTGCGCGAATGCCGGATGCAGTCGCGGGTCGGCGTCCGCCCAGGCCGGCGTCTTGACGAAGGCGAAGCGCGGGACCACCGCCTGGGACTTTCGCGCCGTCTCGAGCAATCTCGGCCCGTCGTCCTGGTAGCTCACGGCATCGTTGGCCTCGAAGGCCGCCATGCAGTCGCCAAGAAGCGCGAGGTCGTCGACCGAGCGCCCGAGGACGCCGACGGTGTCGAGCGTGTGCGACTGCATCAGCACACCGCTGCGCGGGATGAGCCCCAGCGTCGGCTTGAAGCCGTAGACACCGCAGAAAGATGCCGGACGGATGACCGAGCCGGCCGTCTGGCTGCCGAGTGCGGCCGGGACCATGCCAGCGGCCACGGCCGCCGCCGAGCCGGCCGAGGAGCCGCCCGGCGAGTGGGCGAGATTGCGCGGGTTGCGCGTCCTCGACGGTGTCAGCAGGGCAAGCTCCGTCGTCACCGTCTTGCCGAGGATCACCGCCCCGGCCGCGCGCAGCAGGGTGACGCAGGTGGCGTCCTTCTTCGGGCGAAAACCATCGAAGATGGGACAGCCGTATTGAGTCGGCAGATCGGCGGTGTCGAAAATGTCCTTGATGCCGATCGGCACGCCATGGAGCGGCCCCATGGCTCCGCCGGAACGCTGCGTGGCGTCCATGTCGCGCGCCTGGGCGAGCGCCAACCCGGGATCGAGGTGGGCCCAGGCCTGCACCTCATCCTCGCGCTCTGCGATGCGCTGCAACAAGGCGCCGACGAGCGCCTCCGACGTCGTCTCGCCGGAACGGATGGCGGCTGCCGCGTTAGTGGCGGAGAGCGCGGTCACATCAGGCGGCTGGGGACGGCTCATGGGGCTCGTTCGACCTTTGGCGGAGGGCAGCGCGGTCCCTTCCCTTAACGACGCTGGGCGCCGGGCTCAATCCCGGGCCGCGACAGGCTTGACGGGCTTTTACTTTCCTACCTATAGCTCATGCTCTCGCCGACAATAGAAAGCCCAAGAAGGGTGCTTCTGCTCGGTCTCCGCCGGCAGCGACGCCTTACGGGCATAAATGCGAACTGCGTAGAAATCGCCTAGGGGACGACCGATGCCTATCGAGAGCCGCGCCGCCGGCCGCCACTTCCTGCAGATTCCAGGGCCGACGCCCATCCCCGAGCGCATTCTCAATGCCATGTCGCGGCAGATGCTCGATCATCGCGGGCCGCAGTTCCAGGAGTTTGCCACGCGCCTCCTGGCCAACGTCAGGACCCTGTTCAAGACCTCGAGCCCGGTCATCATGTTTCCCTCCTCCGGCACCGGCGCCTGGGAGGCGAGCCTCGTAAACACGCTGTCGCCCGGCGACCGTATCCTCGTCATCGAGACGGGCCAGTTCGCCGTGCTGTGGCGGAACATGGCCGCGAAGATCGGTCTCAAACCGGAGGTGCTGCCGACCGACTGGCACTCCGGCGCCGACACCAATGCGCTCGAGGCGCGCCTCAAGCAGGACAAGGGCCACGACATCAAGGCCGTGTGCGTCGTCCACAACGAGACCTCGACGGGCGCGCGCACCTGGATCGACGAGATCCGCAAGGCGATGGATGCAGCCAATCACCCCGCGCTGCTGATGGTCGATGCCGTCTCCTCGCTCGCGGTGATGGACTACCGGCACGACGAGTGGGGCGTGGACGTTGCGGTTGCGGGCTCGCAGAAGGGGCTGATGCTGCCGCCGGGCCTATCGTTCACCGCGGTCAGCGACAAGGCGCTCGCCGCCTCCAAGTCGGCGAAGCTGGCGCGCTCCTACTTCTCATGGGACGATATGCTCGCCATGAACGCCAACGGCTTCTTTCCCTATACGCCGCCGACCGGACACCTGTACGGCCTCGCCGAGGCGATCGACATGCTCTTCGAGGAGGGGCTCGACAACGTGTTCGCGCGTCACGAGCGCCTGGCCGAAACCGTGCGCCGCGCGGTGCAGGGCTGGGGGCTCGAGATCTGGTGCCGCGATGCTCAGGCCTACTCGCCGGCGGTGACGGTGGTGACGATGCCGGACGCGCTCAATGCCGACCAGTTCCGCAAGCTCGTGCTCGAAACCTTCAACATGTCGCTCGGCACCGGGCTCAACAAGCTCGCCGGCAAGGCGTTCCGCATCGGCCATCTCGGCTATACCAACGAGCTGACGGTGCTCGGTGCGCTGGCCGGCGTGGAGATGGGCCTCGAGCTTGCCGGCATCCCCCACCAGAAGGGCGGGGTCGGCGCCGCGATGGCCTACCTTACCGAGACGGCGCGTCCCGCGACCGCACAGGCGGCCTGAGCCGGTCGCACGATAAGTCGCCGAAATGGGTCAGCCCCGTGAGGGGACTGACCCATTTCGTTACACGCAATCTCTTTAGCGCGAGAAGGAGGAGAACCCGGCCGAGGCCAGCTCGATCTGGCAGCGCCGGCCGAGCTGCATGAACTTCGCCGCGACGCAGCGCTTAACCTTGGCGATCGTGGGCGACCGGCCGATGCACAGCCGGCGCACGTCGCTCTCGCACGCCGCACGCAGGGCCGGGGTAACCTCCGGGGGCAGCTTCAACTGCTCGGCTTTGGCCATGGGGGCCGCCAGGAGCGCGGCACACAAAATGAGGACGCGTGATCGTTCCATGAATTCCCTCTGAAAACCTGTCGGATCATCGAGGCGCGGGCTCACCACGCCGCTGCAGCGGAATCGTGACGGCGCCCGCCCTGCGACAGGTCACCACACGAACAACAGGGGGGAACGCAAGAGCCGTGCCGGAAGCGTGGTCGCCTCCGGCAGTGCACGGCGTGAGGAATGATCAGCCCTCGGATCTTTCGTCCGGCTTGCGCAGCCCGGCGAGGGCCTGCGCCACGCGCACGCTGTCGACGTCGTCCTTGTGGATCACGTCGCTGGCCCCATCGGCGAGCAGCCCGGAGCGCCGCGCATGCGTGACCTGCCCGCTCACGATGATGATGGGGCCGGCATAGCCGGCATCCCTCAGAAGCGGCATCGCCTGCGAGGCGGTGGTGGAGGGCTTGAGGATGTCATCGAGGAAGATGACGCAAGGGTGCTGCTCGATAACGAAGTTGACGGCATCGCCGAGCGTGGACGCCCAACGGATTTGCGTCTCGTACCCGAACAGCACCCGCAGCGTGGCGCTCAGACGTTCCGCGTCAGAAGTCTCATCCTCGACGATCAGAATATCGCGGAAGTTTCCGAGCTTCGCGCGCGCGCGTACGAGCTCGCTTTTCTTGGCCAGATGATCGCCGCCGCACGAGATAAAGCCTGATGCCATTCTCTCTGCCCCGTCCTTGTGCACAAAAAATGCAGATGGTTTGTTCAAGGAATAGAAAATCGGGCAGTGGCGCATTGGCGCGGGCGCTGCCGGCCACTTCACTGTGCGCCAATGGGGCTCAAAGGGCAATTTGCTTTGGCCAACGAATTCTGAATGTCGTTCCCCGTCGCTCGTTCGGATTCGAGTCGAGCGTGATGGTGCCGCCGGCCGCGTCGACCATCTTCTGAACGATGGCCAGCCCCATGCCTTCGCCGCCGTTTGCGAGCGTTCGGAAGGGCAGAAACACGCTTGTGTGGTGCTCTGGCGCGATGCCCGGCCCGTCGTCATCGAGGGTGATCTCGATGGCGCTGCCCACATCGGCGCATGTGATCAGGAGCTTTCCAGTTTCGCGGTCGTGATGCTTGACGCTGTTTTCGATCAGGTTGCGCAGGGTGAGGTCCAAGGGCGCGACGAGCGTATCCAAGGTCGGCCAGGTGCCGCGAATATCCACCTCAATTCCCTGGTGGGGCAGCGAGTGCACAACCTCGCTCACCAGCGCCAGCGTATCGACGGTCTCGATTGCCTGCTGGCTCAAGCCCGCGCTCGAGTAATGCAGCAGCGCCGAGAGCATCGAGGATAAACGCGTCGTCTGCCGGCGCAGCTCCTGCAACTTGCCATGGGCGGCGTCGGTGTCGCTGGCGCACACCGCCTCCTCAATCTCGTCGACGAGATAGCGCACCGCCCGCATGGGCGCCTTGAGGTCGTGGGTGACGATGGCGGCGAACTGCTCCAGGTTGCTGTTGAGAACCGTCAAGTCGGCGTTGGCCCGCGCCAGCTCCTGTGAATTTGCCAAAGCCTCGGCCTCAGCCATGAGTCGGGCGCGGACCTGGCGGCTGAGCTCCATCTCCAGGTTCGTGTGCGGCGCCGACGCAGCCACGATCATCATGTAGGGCACGAACTCGTCGAACGCGTAGAAGAGCATGGTGAGGCGCTGGCTGGGTCCCGACTCGGTGACGGTTGCCACGTTGGGCAAGCGCAGCACGCTGTCCTTGGCGCGGCTGAGGCCTTTGATCTCGTCCTCGAGACCGACCACAGGCAGCACGCTCTCGGTGAGCGGGACGCCAACCTTGATGAAGTCCGTGATCCTGCCGTAGCGGTTGCGGACGACGAGTGCCTCGTCGAGCCACACGATCCCATAGACGCCGCGCGCCGCCAGTATGTCTCCAACGTGCAGGCGCGCACGCACCAATAAAGGCTCGAGCTCAGAGTCGGCGGCGGCGGATGACATCTGCGGCTCCAAGGAAGGCTTCCTTGATGTTCTCGCCCGTCTTGGCGCTCGTGCGCACGATGGGGATTGGCGAGTGCGCGAGTGCCGGTGGCAGCTCGGCGGAGCCACCCGGGAGGTCCGACTTGTTGACGAGGAAAGCGCAATAGCGCCCCGGCATGGCGTCCATGAAGCAGCGGCCTAAGTGCAGCATCGATTCGAGCGTCGTCTTCCGGGTCACGTCGCCGACGATAAGCGCGCCGGCGGCCTGCTTGATGTAAATGTGGGAAAGGATGTTGTCGCCGAAATTGCCGTCGGTATCCCAAATAATGAACTTCGCGCCTGGGGCCGCTTCCGGCACCAGACCGGGCTCGATCTCGTAGCTGTAGACGTCGACGCCGAGCGTGGGCTTGTAGTCGGCTTCGAAGCGGTCGAAAACGAGGCGACGGGCGATCGACGATTTGCCGACGCCGATCTCCCCCAAGAGCATTATTTTGCGCGGCCTCATGGCACGCCTTCGCTCATAAATCCGATCTCGAACTCAACGCGGCGGTTGGGGCTCGCGTTCCCGACGACCGGGCTCAGGTCGGCGCTGTCGCTGCGCCCGACGGCGACCAGGCGCGAGGCCGGGACACCGCGCGCGCTCAAGTCGGCCATGACCTTCTGGGCGCGCGCCTGCGACAGTGGCGTATTGCGCTCTTCGCCGCCCTTCTCGTCCGTGTAGCCGACCACACGCACGAGGACGTCGGCGCCCTTGATGAGCTGCGCAAGCTCGTCGAGCGCGGCAGAGGTGCTCTGCGGATCGCGGTAGTCGGTGTCCTTCGCAAAGAAGACGGCGTGCGAGCCTATCCAAGTGTCGAGCTTCGCGCGCGCCGAAGGCGCCACGGCGCGGGCGATCTCGCTGCGCAAGGCGGACAGGTCGGCCCGGCGCGCCATCTCTGCCTGCGAGAGCCCGGTGCGCAAGGCTCCGAGGCCGGCTTCGGTGTCGGCGTTCGCCTTGGCGAGCTGCGCCGCGAGCGCCTTGAGCTCTCCGTGCAAGGCGGTATCGGCCTCTTTCAGCGCGGTCTCCAGATCGCCAACGCGGTCGCCCAAGGCGGCTTCGGCTTTCGCTCTCTCGGCGCCGAGCTGCGCCAGATTGCTTCGCAGCGTCGCGTTGGATTTGACGTTCTCGGAGCGCGTGCGCGCCAGATCGGACTGCAGTGCGGAGATGTCGGCGCGGGCCTTGTCGAGGTCGGCCGTCGGCAGCGCCGTCGTGCGATCGACGATCTCAGAGGCCGGCAACGCCTGGCGCAGACCGCGTAACGCATCTTGGCCGGCCGCGGTCGTGGGGACGAGCCCGGTCAAGGCGACCTCGCGGCCGCGGTGCTCGACGGCGGCGTGCACGGGATAGCCGGCGAGCGCGTGCTCGTTGGCGAGAACGTGTGCCGCAATGGCGCGCACGCGGGCCGTCTGGTAGCCGGCATAGGCGCTCCAAGCCGCCCAGGCTGCCAGCGCGAGCCCAATACCCCAAACGAGGACCACGGCCGGCGACAGGCCGGTGCGCCGATGCGACAGCTTGGTGTGCTGCTCGCCGATGCTGGTTTCCAGGCTGTCCGAAAGGTCGGCGAGCAGCGTGCGCACGGCCCGGGTGGGGACGTTGGTATCCTCTCCGCCATTAAACAGGGCACGCAGCCGCTCGATCGTCGCCAGGAACTGATCGTCGATGATCTTTTCCACCGCCGGCGGGGCAACGCCGCGGCATTTGGCGGCTAAGAGATGCGTTGGGGAGGCCCTCAGATATATGAGCGAGGTGCCGAGATCGATGCGCCGCAGCGCCGCCTTGTCCGCGTCGAAGACCTCGTTGGCGACCTCGTTGATCGCGGTCAGGATGCCGCTCACACGCTGGTCCTGCGCGGTGGGGCCGTTGACGGCGGGCCAGTGTCCGAGGAGCTGTCCCAACCCGCGCCGGATGAGGTAGATCTCCTCCACCCTGAGCCTTTGGCCTTCTACGAAGGCGAGCTCGGCCACGGGGCGCCCCGTGAGCAGGCTGCGCAACCGCAGCATGAAGCTGTTGGATTCGAGCCGGCGGTTGATCTCGTCCATCAGGTCTCGGATGGCGCTGACCACGTAGGCCTTCACCATGCGCCCGAGCGACGGGTAGAGCGCCTCGGCCAGCTCGTCCTGGCTGCCGCGAATTTCCGACTTGATGGTCTGCACGATCAGCGGCGCGATCGCGTGCGCGACCTCGGCATGGCGCTCCGTCTCGGCTTGCGCCAGCGCCTCGTCGAGGACCGAGGCGACGCTCCCCGTGAAGCGCTCGGGCGATCCGACGCGCTCGAAGACAATATCCATGCGCCGGTTGAGCTCGGAGAGCGCACGGCTCTCTTCCTCGAACAGCAGCTCTTTCAATCGGTTGACGTCTTGGGACATCGGCCGCCTCTCGCGGTCTACTCGGTACCGTCTCCGGCCACTCTAGCCTTTGCCAAGGCCGCGGATGCGCTCGCGCAGCTCGGCGACGCCTTGCGACAGCTTCTCGAAGGCCGCGTGCTGTCCCGCGGCCGTTTCCGCCCCGACCGCCTCGAAGCGCGCTGAGAGCGCCTCAAGACCATGCGTGATCTCTGCCTCCAATTGCTTGAGCCGCGCCTCGAGCATGTCGATGCGAGCCTCGCTCCGGCGCAAGATTTCGCCGACGAGCAGCTCGCGGATTTGCTCCATTTCAGCGTCGGCGGACTGAGCCTCTGCCGTGTTGCCTCCCAGCTGCGTCATGGATGTGCTCATCAGAACCCGTTCGGACTTGGATCGTCTCGGCGTCGTGCCGCGGACGGTTTCAGGATACACAAGGCAGGTACGAGACGCATGCGGATCTTCCTGATATTGGGCCAATTTCTCCGCTTCTGAGCAGTTTGCGCATCATCCCTGCTGTCGGCGCGCCGACGGCGTCGCGTTTCTGCTTGGCGAGGCGCCGTGCGTGCGCCCTCAGACGGTCTCGACCGCTGCGTCTTTGTCCAACACCATGCGGCGGAACGCAGTGTAGCCGGCATTGATGCGCTGGGCGTGGGCGTCCGAGGCGGCGACGTGAGCCACCACGGCGTCGGCGACACGGGAGATCGCGCGGTGAAGCTCGTGCGCCAGCGGCCAGATTCGATCGGCCGGCGGCTCGGGTGAGAGAAGGCGGCGGTGGGCCTCGTCCTCGGCGAGCGCGAGCTGCATCTCGGCCGCGGCTGCTGCGGTGAAGATCGCCTGGTCGGCGGCACCGAGGCCATTCCACAAGGCGCGGCGCATGCCGAGCGATAGCGCCGACCCGTGCCGGTTGAGGCTGGTGCCGGCCACATAGGGAGCGGCGGCGGTCAAACCCAGAGAATGGCTGGTCAAGGCGCCGCCCCACTCAGCGGCGAGGATGTCGCCGCGCGACAGGGCGTCGGCCACGTCGCCGGCGGCAATGTCTGACGGCTCGAGCCCGAAGCCGCGCACCACGTCGCGCGCCAAGCCCGTCACCGAGACTTTCTCGCCGGCAAGCTCGCTCATCGTCTCGATGCGGCGCGTGGCGAGGAAGCAGGCCCGATCGCCACTATGGCCGGCGAGCATGGCCTTGATGCCGAAATCGCCGGCAAGCTCGTCCCACAGCGACTGGCCGCCGCCGACCAGCATCCAGGCCGTCAAGTGGCGGGCGGCGATGCCGCGATCTCCGGGCAGCCCCGCGAAGAAGGCCAGCGCGCGATGGGCGTCGAGATGATCGTGCTCGCTGCCGTAATAGAGGTCGGCCTCGCCAGCGCGCACGGCAGCGAAGCCGTCGCCTGCGCCCGGCACGATGTCGAACCGGTAGCGGCCGTCGCTCATCGCCGTGACGCGCTGCGCGAGCCGGTGAGCCTGGTCGGCGGGACCGGAGACGCTGTCGGGCCAGGCCATGGCGAGCCGCAACGCGCGCAGGCCCTTTGAGACGGCCGGCGCTGCGACCTTGCTCTTATCTGGCGTCTGCCTTGTGGCGCCTGCCGAAGCGGCGCTCGCAGTGGTCGCCGCAGCGGCCGCAGCGCCTGTGGTCTTCAAGAATGCCCGCCGGTCCATCGACACCCCCCTTGCGGATGCGAAAAGGCATCAAAGCTCATTGGGACCAGCTTGACAATGTGCTGCGTCAGCCTCGGGGCGCAACCGGCCGACCCCCTGTGGTCTCAACGCACGCGAGAGAGCAAGTGATTGATTACCCGCACGAAACCCTCAGGCGGCAAATAGCCGGGGATGCGGCTCACCTCTCTGCCGCCGCGAAAGAGGACGACGGTCGGGAGCACCTCTATGGGCCGCTCGAACGCCAGCTGCAGCGCCTTGGCCGAAGCTAGGTCGAGAAAACGCATGGGGACCTCGCGCGCGCGCGGCGAGGCCTCATAGGCGGGGCGCACGTCGCGGCGGAAGACACGGCAATAAAAGCAGCCCGGCACCTCGATGACGATGAGCGCCAAGCGCGTGCGGGGCGCCGGGCTCATATCGATGTGCTGCACCGCGTGCCCGAGCGAAGGCGCTGCAACGATGAGGAGGCCACTGAGAATGAGTTGGAGGCGATGCAGCATGCGCTCGGGGGTGGGAGTGGAGACGGCGGGCTCACGGGCCGCCGGCACCTTAGTCCGCGACCGGGCGCTGCCGCGGCTAGAGTGAAGCAATGGTTAACAGCTGTCCCGATCCGGGCCGCGGCGGATGCCTCAGGATTTCGCGCACTTGATGAAGACCGTCTTTGCGTCCCCGCCGAGATTGACGCTGCCGCCTTGGCTGAGCACGCCGGAGAAGGCCTGGTTGAGCCTGTTGGCGTCGCTGTTCTGATCATCGAGCGGGTCGTGCACGACCGCCGCGCAGCCTGCAGGTGCGCCGGCTTCGAGCTTGACGGGATCGTGCTCGTCGAGGTCGAAGGCGATGAAATAGCTGGGGTCGTAGACGGAGAATGAAAACTCGCTCGCACCGGCGAGGATTGGCTGCTCCAGCGGCAGCGTGAAGTGCAAGGTGAGAATGTGCTTGTCTGAATAGTCCAGCCAATAGTTCTGCGGAGGCTTGAATTTCCGATCTTTCTCGCCGAGCTTGGCGTAGGTGAAGTAGTCGAACTCCTTGAGGCCGTCGATGTTGACCTGGGCGAGCCCCGCGAGCTCCTGCTTGTCGTACTTGCCGTCGCCGTTCTTATCGAGGCCTTCGATGGCCTGGGCCGTGTAGAACTCGTCGAAGCTCCACGCCTCCTGCAGCCCGGTGATCGCTGCGTCCTTGTAGAGGACCGTTTCCTTGACGCTCACCCACACGTGCGGGTGGGCGGATGCCCCCGACGACAGCAGCGAGAGCAGGGCCGCAGCAAGTCCCGGCACGATCAGATTTGCAGCGCGCAACACGGGATCCCCCCCTGGGAAGTTCTGTGGCCGGCCTCTTGCCGCGGGAAGTAGGCGGTTGCGTGGTGGTCCCGCCGGCTCTAGGGTGCTGGACCCGGATATTATCACAATATGGCGCGAGGGAGGTCGAGGTTATTGGGCCTAGGCACAAAATACAGGTTGAAATCGAAGGTGCGGATGGCGCTGCGCATGGGTGCGAAAGGCCTGATTGCTGCTGCCCTGGCAGGCATTGTCGCGACGGGGACGGCGACAGCGGCCGGCAGCAAGGGGGATCTCAAGGTGGTTGCCACGATCAAGCCGATCCACTCGCTTCTCACTCAGCTGATGCAGGGCGTCGGCACGCCGACGCTTTTGGTCAAGGGTGCCTCCTCTCCGCACACCTTCGCTCTGAAGCCGTCCGCGGTGCGCGCGATCAATGAAGCCGACGTCTTCGTGCGGGTTTCCGAGCGCCTCGAGCCGTTCACGGGCAAGGTGGTGCGCGCGCTGCCGGATCAGGTGCGGCTGGTAACGCTCGAGGACGCGCCCGGCGTGAAGCTGCTCGATCTCCGAACGAGCGGCAGCTTCGAGGCGCACGTCCATCCGGCCGGGGCGCAGGTCGCCCTCACCGGCGGTGCGCACGAGGAGAACGAGGATCACGCCGGCAAGGACGGCCACATCTGGCTCGACCCCCGCAACGCCAAGGCGATCGTGAGCTATCTGGAGAAGGTGCTGGCCGAGCGCTCCCCGGCCGCGGCGGATAAGCTGCACGCGAACGCTGAGCGGCTCAATCGACGCATCGACGCGCTCACCGCCGAGCTCGATGACGAGCTGCAGCCGCTCAAGGGCAAGCCCTTCGTCGTCTTCCACGATGCCTATCAGTATTTCGAGAACCGCTTCGGGCTCGACGCCGTCGGTGCGATCACCTTGAGCCCGGACGTGCAGCCGAGCGCCATGCGGCTGACGCAGCTGCGTCGCAAGATCAAGTCGCTCAAGGCGGTGTGCGTTTTCGCCGAGCCGCTGTTCCAGCCCAATCTCGTCGCCGCGGTGACCGAAGGCACCGACGCGCGCTCAGGCACGCTCGATCCTGAGGGCACGATGCTGGCGCCGGGGGCGGATCTCTACTTCCAGCTCATGCGCAACCTGGCCGCAGGGCTCAAGTCCTGCCTCACGGCACCCTCATGATGTGAGCGGAGAGTGGCGCTGCCGCAGAGCAAATGAAAAGGGCAGCGGACCCGCCGCTGCCCATTTATTTATTTCGAAGCTTGCGCTTTCGGTCCGTCTAGAGGGCCGCGCTCTTGGGCGCTGCCTTGTCCGGCTCTTTGGCGGTGTCGCTCGAGGTCGCTCTCCTGGCATCCTCGGCGGCCCGCTTGGCGGCTTCGGCTGCCTTGCGCGCCGCTTCAGCCGCTTTCGCCGCCGCTGCCGCAGCCCGTCTTGCCGCCTCGACCGCACTCTCGGCCCCGCGCGTCGCAGTCGCGCTCGGGCTCTTGTCGGTGTCCGGCTTGGCGCTGGCGCCGGGCTTGACGTCGGGCGTGCGCGAAGCCGTCTTTATCGTGGGAGCAGGCTTCTCGGCCTTTTCGGCCTTCTTCTCGACGGCGGCCTTCTCAGCCTTCTTCGGGGCGGCCGGTTTCTCGACCTTCACGGCCTTCTTCTCGGTGGCAGGCTTCTCAGCCTTCTTTTCAGATTTTTCGTCCGAGGCCGGTTTTGCGGGCTCCATGCGCACGGCCGCCAGCTGCGCGTCGCGCACCGATTGCGGCAGTGGCGGCAGATTGCGGATGACGTGGCGCGAGGAGCTTTCCTGATATGCGGCCGGCTGCAGCGGTTGCGGCACGTCGTTGGCCGTCTCCTCGTGGGATGACGGATCCTCATAGGACGATGCCACCGCCTGATCTGAGAAGCGCTCCCAGGTGACGGTCACCCGCATTCCGACCGGAACGCGCGGGTAAAGATCGAGCACGTCCTCGTTCTTCATGCGGATGCAACCCTGGGAGACCGCCTTGCCGATGGTCCAAGGCGCGTCCGTGCCATGAATGCGGTAGGCGCTCGCTCCCAGATAGAGGGCGCGCACGCCGAGCGGGTTCATCGGATGGCCGCCCGGAACCCAATGCGGCAGCTTGGGATTTTCCTGCAGCATTTCCGGCGTGGGGCGCCAGGACGGGTTGATCTTCTTGGAGGAGATCTTGGTCGTGCCCTGCCAGCGGCTCTTCTCGCGCGGCACCGCGATCGGGTAGCTGATCGCCTGCCCCTTCTTGGTGATGAGATAGAGGCGGCGGTCGCCGAAGCTGACGATGATCTGCCCGGGGGTGAATTTCGGGTCGAAGCTGACCGTCTGCCGGCCTCCGCCCCATTCCGAGCTCCCGCCCCACAGGAAGTCGATGAGACTCTCGGCCTGGGTGGGTGTCGGAGTGGTGAGGGAGAGGACAGCGACGAGACCTGCAAAGATGAGGGAACTCACGAGGCTGCGGAGGGGCATACGGGAGGGGCTCCAAACATTTAGCTCGCGGTCGAGCGTGCAGGATCAAGGTGAATGGAGCGTATATAACAGTCCCATTTTTTTCTGGCAGAGCAAGGGGGACACACCCGGAACCGGAATGTGCCCGCAAGCGATGGTTTGGAGAATTTTGTTGCGAGGTGTTTCCGGCTTGCGCGCATCGAGGCTCCTGAGCGGGGCTGCCGGCAGCGGTTTGACCGAAGGCCCCGGTGCCGGGGATGAGAACGTTTGATCATTTTTTGTTCCCTATTTGGGCTTGACCTCCGCTACCAAGTTCGTTAGAACATAAAAAGAACATCGGCGGCGCTCCAAACCCCCGAAGCCCCGGTGTCTTAGCGATGTTGCGAGAGCGTTCCCCGTGGACCAGGCGGCCCCATCCCCCATCCCGTCCGCCCGTCTACAGCGGATCTCGCGGCCAAGCCCAAGTTCGCGTTCGTGTGGAGTCGGGCTTTGGCCTTCTTCCCCGAGCCGGAACGGCGAGACCCTCCTCGCCGTTCCGGAGGGGGCCGTTCGGGAGGTTCCGGGAGAGGGTGGGAGACGCGCGCGCCTGCTTGCCGGTTTGCGCGCGCGCATCGCCGGACTCGAGCGTCACGCCTCACAGACACCTTTTGCGCCTATCTCCGAGGGCGCCGCGCATGCCGCGGCACGATCATGGACGCTCGGTGCGCTCCAGATCGATCGCCGCCTCGCCGGCGGTCTCGATACGGGCGCCCTGCACGAGGTGAAGGCAGAAGCCGGCGGCACGGCAGCGGGCGAATGGGTGGCAGCGCTCGGCTTTGCGCTGCGGCTTGCCCTGCGGCGTGTCGATGCGCTTGAACCTCGTTGCCCGCCTGCGCGCATCCTCTGGTGCTGGCCATCCATCCTCGCCCGCGAGCTCGGGCGGCCTTACGGGCAAGGGCTGGCCTGTCTGGGCCTTGAGCCGTCCTCTTGTCTCTTCGTCGAGGCGGCGCGCGCTGGCGATGCGCTTTGGGCCATGGAGGAGGGCTTGCGATCGGCGAGCATGACGCTCGTCGTCGGCGTGTTGCCTGAGGTGGCGCTGACACCAGCGCGCCGCTTGAGCCTTGCCGCCGCGGGTCACCGCACGCCGTGCCTCATCGTCACCGATCCGCGTGAGCCCCCGGCGGCGTCCACCGCCACCCGATGGCGCGTCGGCGCACGCCCAAGCGCACCGCATGCCCTCGAGGCCGGCGCCCCCGGCGCGCCCCGCTATGGCGTCTTGCTCGAGCGTTGCCGCGAGGGCGCGCTCACCACGACGCAGGCTTCGCCGCTTCTACTGGAATGGTCCGATGAGACGCATCGTTTCCGTGTGGCTTCCCGCTTGGCCCATCGAGCGCCTGGCCCGCGTCGCGCCGGCCTTGGTGCCGGATGACGCAGCCCTCGCGCTGGTCCAGTCGGGCAGCCACGGCATTCGCATCACCGCCGTCAATGCGAGAGCGGCGGCAGACGGGGTGCGCGTGGGCCAGGCGCTCGCCGATGCGCGTGCGGCCTTGCCATCGCTCCTGTCGCGTCCCGCCGAGCCGCGCCGCGACCGCTTAGCGCTTTTGCGGCTTGCGCGCTGGTGCGGCCGCTACGGTCCGGGTCGCCATGCCGACGGCGAGGACGGGGTGTGGATCGAGGTGACGGGCGTTGCGCATCTTTTCGGAGGAGAGGCGCGTCTCCTCGAGGATCTGTGCGCGCACCTTGCGCGCTTTCGCCTGACGGCGCGGGCCGGCCTCGCCGATACGCTCGGCGCCGCCCACGCGCTCGCCCGTTTCGCGTCCGCGCCCGCCATAGCGCCGCCGGGCGAAACGGAAGTGCGGATTGGCGCCTCTTCCCGTCGAGGCCTTGCGGCTCGCGCCTGAAGCCGTGCTGCTGTTGAAGCGGCTGGGCCTCAGGCGCATCGGCCAGCTCTATCACCTGCCGCGCGCAGCGTTGGCACGCCGCTTTCGCTCCGCCGATGCGGCCGAGGCGGTGCTGTCGCGTCTCGACCAGGCCTTGGGGCTCGCGCCGGAGCCGCGCCGGCCGCTCGCCGAGCCGCCAGCTCTTTTCGTCGAGCGCCCTTTCGCCGACCCGCTCGTCTCGGCTGCCGGCCTCGAAGCGGAGACGGCGCGGCTCGCACAAGAGCTGTGCGCGGCGCTCGACGCGCGCAATTTGGGAGCGCGGCGCATATGCCTTTCGCTTTATCGTGCCGACGGCACGATGGCGGAAGCGCGTGCGGGCTTGAGCTTTCCCTGCCGTGCGCCTCAGCATCTGATGGCGCTTTTGCAAGAGAAGCTCGGCTCTCTCGATGCCGGCTTCGGGATCGATGCGCTGGTCCTGTCGGCTTTGCAGGTGGAGCGGCGCGATGCCGAGCAGGCAGCGCTGAGCCCCCGGCTCGGTGCCGCGACAGCCGGCGATGCCGCAGTCCTGGTCGATCGGCTCGCCAATCGCTTGGGCAACGGATGCGTGATGCGCCTGGAGCCGCGCGCGAACCACATGCCCGAGCGCGCCGAGGCGGCGACACCTGCGCTGCAGGCTCCCGGCACACCATTGCGCACGGAAGGTCCGCTAAGGTCGGGGCCGCCGCGGCCGCCTTTTCTGCTCGCGCGTCCTGAGCCCATCCGCGTCATTGCCGAGGTTCCCGAGGGCCCGCCCGCCCGCTTCACCTGGCGCCGGGTCGAGCGGCGCGTTGCGCGCGCACAAGGGCCCGAGCGCATTGCGCCCGAGTGGTGGCGCGAGATCGGAACGAAGCTGAGCCGCACGCGCGACTACTACCGCCTCGAGGACGAAGGGGGCGCGGGCTACTGGGTGTTCCGCGAGGGGCTGCACGGCCGTGACGAGGAGCCGCCCGCCTGGTTCCTGCACGGGCTCTTCGGATAAGGGGAGGTGAAGCGTGCCGCGTTACGCCGAGCTGCAGGTGACGACCAACTTCTCGTTTTTGCGTGGGGCCTCCCACGGAGAGGAGCTTGTGGCGCAAGCGAAGGCTTTGGGGCTCGAAGCGCTTGCCGTCACCGACCGCAACACACTTTCAGGCGTCGTGCGCGCCCACACCGCGGCCAAGGAGGTGGGCTTGCAGCTCATCGTCGGCGCGCGGCTCGATCTTGAGGACGGCCCGAGCCTGTTGTGCCTGCCGCGTGACCGCAACGCTTACGGCCGTCTTTCCCGCTTGCTGTCGCTGGGCCAGATGCGCGCCAAGAAAGGCGCGTGCTCGCTCTGTCTTAACGACGTCGCGCGCCACGCCGAGGGCCAGATCTTCATCGCATTGGCGCCCGAGGATTGGGACTGGCGCGAGGTGCAAACCGCACCGACCGC
Organism: uncultured Alphaproteobacteria bacterium; assembly: GCA_963782555.1. Taxonomy (GTDB): domain Bacteria; phylum Pseudomonadota; class Alphaproteobacteria; order Rhizobiales; family Hyphomicrobiaceae; genus Hyphomicrobium_A. The sequence goes on from CAWAKB010000001.1 coordinate 456,701, forward strand.
CGACATCATTCCGTTTCGGTCCCCCTCTCCCCGCATGCGGGGAGAGGCCATGGGGAGAGGGGACACGTTCGAAGCTGTGCTGTGTCGCGTGAAGGCGATGGTAGGGGAGAGCCCGCTCTATCTCGCGGCGAGCCATACTTATCGCGGAGATGACCGCGCACGCATCGCGGCGCTTGAGGCTCTTGCGGCACGCTGTGCCACGCCGCTTGTGGCCACCGGCGACGTGCTCTACCACGCGGCGCACCGGCGCCCGCTGCAGGACGTGCTCGACGTGCGTGCGCGAGGGCACGACCATTGCGCAAGCCGGCCTGAAGCTCGCTGCCAACGCCGAGCGCCACCTGAAGCCCGCAGCTGAGATGGCGCGCCTGTTCAAGGGCTACGAGGCGGCGATCGCGCGCACGCTCGAAATTGCCGAGGCCTGCCGCTTCTCGCTCGACGAACTCGTCTACGAGTATCCCGACGAGCCCACGCCGCCGGGAAAGAGCCCGCAGGCGCATCTGGAGGATCTCACCTGGGAGGGCGCGCATTGGCGCTTCCCCGACGGCGTCCCTGAGAAGGTGCACGCGCTGATAACGCGCGAGCTCAAGCTGATCGGGGAGCTAAACTACGCCCCCTACTTCCTCACCGTGCACGACATCGTCCACTTCGCGCGTGCGCAGGGCATTCTGTGCCAGGGGCGCGGCTCGGCCGCCAACTCCGCCGTCTGCTACTGCCTCGCCATCACGGCGGTGAATCCCACCGAGATCGATCTTCTGTTCGAGCGCTTCGTCTCGCCCGAGCGCCGCGAGCCGCCCGACATCGACGTCGACTTCGAGCACGAGCGGCGCGAGGAGGTGATCCAGTACATCTATGCGCGCTACGGCCGCGACCGTGCCGGGCTCGCCGCCACCGTCATCAGCTACCGCGCCCGCTCGGCGGTGCGCGACGTCGGCAAGGCCATGGGCTTATCGGAGGATACGGTGTCGGCGCTCGCCGGCATGGTGTGGGGCACCAGGTCGGGCGGCGTGCTGCCGGAGAAGCACGTGCGCGAAGCGGGCCTCGATCCGTCGGACCCGCTGCTCGCCACCGTGCTGGAACTTGCCCAAGAGCTGATGGGCTTTCCGCGTCATCTGTCACAGCACGTCGGCGGTTTCGTCTTGACGCGCGGGCCGCTCATCGAGGTCGTGCCCGTTGGCAACGCGGCGATGGACGACCGCACCTTCATCGAGTGGGACAAGGACGACATCGCCGCGCTCGGGCTTCTAAAGGTGGATGTGCTGGCGCTCGGCATGCTCACCTGCATCCGCAAGGCCTTCGATCTCATCGAAAAACACCACCACCGGCTGCTGACGCTCGCCGCCATCCCGCGCGAGGACGAAGCCGTCTACGACATGCTGTGCAAGGCGGACTCGATCGGCGTGTTCCAGGTGGAAAGCCGCGCGCAGATGAACATGCTGCCGCGCCTGAAGCCGCGCACCTTCTACGACCTCGTCATCGAGGTGGCGATCGTGCGCCCCGGGCCCATCCAGGGCGATATGGTGCACCCCTATTTGCGCCGGCGCTCCGGTGTGGAAGCGGAACAGTATCCCTCGCCTGCGCCCGAGCATGGACCCGCCGACGAATTGAAGGCGATCCTCGGCAAGACCAAGGGCGTGCCGCTGTTCCAGGAACAGGCCATGCGCATCGCGCTGGTTGCGGCCAAGTTCTCCGACGCCGAGGTCAACGAGCTGAGGAAGGCCATGGCGACCTTCCGCCGCCGCGGCACCATCGGGCTTTTGGAGGAGAAGATGGTGTCGCGCATGGTTCAGCGCGGCTATGCCCAGGACTTTGCGCAGCGCTGCTTCAACCAGATCAAGGGCTTCGGCGAGTATGGATTCCCCGAGAGCCACGCGGCGAGCTTCGCCCATCTCGTCTACGTGTCGGCGTGGATCAAGTGCCACTATCCGGCGGCGTTCGCGGCGGCGCTTCTGAACTCGCAGCCCATGGGCTTTTACGCGCCGGCGCAGATCGTGCGGTGCGCGCGCGAGCACGGTGTGGAGGCGCGCGAGGCCGACGTGAACCTGTCGGATTGGGACTGCACGCTCGAGCCCGTCGGCGCCGCTGCGGCCCTGCGCCTCGGTCTGCGCCAGATCGACGGGATGCAAGAGGAGGAGGCCGGCAAGCTCGTTGCCGCGCAGCCGTTCCGTGATGTGCACGATCTGTGGCTGCGCGCCGGGCTAAAGCTTGCCACCTTGGAGAAGCTCGCCGCCGCCGATGCCTTCCGCTCGATAGGGCTCGACCGCCGCCAGGCCTTATGGGAGGTGAAGGCGCTGGGCTCGGCCGTGCCCTTGCCGCTCTTCACCTGGAGCGAGACGCGCGAGGCGGGGTCGGAGCCCGCGGTGGCGCTGCCCGAGATGGCGCTGTCGGAGCACGTGGTCAACGACTACCAGACGCTTCGTCTCTCGCTCAAAGCCCACCCCATGAGCTTTTTACGCGAGCGCTTTCAAACGCGGCGCGTGCGTGCCTGCCACGAGCTGCGCGCTCTCAAGGATGGCGCCTACGTTTCGGTTGCCGGCGTCATCCTGGTGCGCCAGCGCCCCGGCTCGGCCAAGGGCGTGGTGTTCATGACCATCGAGGACGAGACCGGCATCGCCAACGCGGTGGTGTGGCCGAAGACGCTGGAGCGATTCCGCAAGGTGGTGATGGCGGCGCGCCTCATCGTCATCCATGGGCGTATCCAGCGGCATGAGGACATTATTCATGTGGTGTCGGCGCGCTTGGAGGACCGCAGCGACTGGCTCGCGCTCTTGTCGGAGGCCGCGCAGGAGCTGAAGGTGCCGGTCGCCAACGCCGACCACGTGCGCCATCCCGACATCCGCTCCGAGCAGTCAGGCCTCAGCAACGGGCACCCGCGCTGGGCGGGCCACCCGCGCAACGAGCGCATCATTCCCAAGTCGCGGGAAGCGCGGATCATTCCCAAGTCGCGGGATTTTCATTGAGGACCCTTGAGGCACACCGTATCCGGCATGCCCTCGGCACCCAGGAACACCGCGAACAGTCGCACCGGGCGCGCGCCGGCGTTGTGCCCGTTGTGGGGCGTGCCGATCGCTTCCACGATCACGTCGCCGTTGCGATAAACGTGCGTGCCTTCGGGGCCGTAGTCGACGGTGAGCTCGCCCTGCATCACGTAGGCGAGCAGCGGCACCGCGTGCTCGTGCCACCCCGTCTCGGCGCCCGGCGCAATGGTGATGATGTCCGCCGTCACCTTGGCGGGGCCGTCCTTCGGATAGGCGAGGGGTTGCCCGAGCAGCGTCTCGCTTGTCGCCAGCAAGGTCTCGACGGTCTCGCCTTTGGCCCCACGGCATGCTTGCGGGTGCGCAGCCGACGCGAGCGGTACGGTGGAGATGCCGAAAAACCACGCGCGCAGCATGTGCAAGGGCGAGGACAGCAACGTCAACGAGGGACCTTTCGCACAATTTGACCAAAGACAGCGCCGCTCAGACGACGCCTACGGACAAAACAAGTGAGCCCACTGCGGGTTAATGTTCCCCTAGGCGGATGCGGCAACCGCCGGGCAATTGGGCTCGACAGCAAGGCTTGCGGCGCCGATATAGAGAGGACGCGCTCCACCTCACCCGCCATCAGCCCCCGCAAAGCCGCCCGCATGTCCGCAGTGAAATTTCCCCAACTCCTCGTGCGCCGCGTCATGAGCAGGGCCGGGATGCGCGCGGGTGTGCTTGCACTCGCCGTCGTGCTTGCAGGCAACCAGGTTGCGTCCGCTCAAGATCTTCGCAGCGCGCCCGAGGCGGCGACCGGGCTTGAATCCAAGGGCCTGGCCACCGCCGAGCAGCACATGGTCTCGGCCGCCAATCCCTATGCGGCACAAGCCGGCCGCGAGATCCTGCGCGCCGGCGGCTCCGCCATCGACGCGGCGATCGCAACGCAGCTCGTCTTGAACCTGGTCGAGCCACAGTCGTCGGGCCTCGGCGGTGGCGCCTTTATTCTCTATTGGGATCAGGCCACCCACGAGCTCAAGTCATTCGACGGCCGCGAGACGGCGCCGGCCTCGGCGCGTCCCGATCGCTTTCTCGTCGACGGCCAACCGAGGCCGTTCAATGAGGCCGTGCGGTCCGGCTTGAGCATCGGCGTTCCGGGGATCGTGCGGCTGTTGGAGCTGGTCCACCAGCGCTATGGAAAGCTGCCGTGGGCGCGCCTGTTCGAGCCCGCCATCCGCCTCGCCGAGACCGGCTTCGACGTGTCGCCGCGGCTGCACTACCTGCTGCGCTGGGAGGGCCCGGAGAGCTTCGTGCCGGCGGCACGCCACTATTTCTTCACCGACACGGGCAGCGCCTGGCCGATCGGGTTCACGCTCAAGGATCCGGAGCTGGCGGCGACGCTGCGCCGCATCGCGGCCGAAGGCGCGCGCGCTTTCTACGAGGGCCCGGTGGCCGATGCCATCGTCAAGGCGGTGGCCACGGCGCCGATTGCGCCCGGCGGCATGACACTCAAAGACCTTGCCGCCTACAAGGCCAAGGAGCGCGCGCCGGTTTGCACTCTCTATCGCGGCTACAAGGTGTGCGGCGTCGGCCCGCCCTCGTCCGGCGGTCCGACGGTCACCCAGACCTTGAAGCTTCTGGAGCCGTTCGATCTCGGCAAGGGACCGGCCGCAGCGCTGCAGCCGCAGGCGCTCCACCTCATCGCCGAAGCGGAGAAGCTCGCCTATGCCGACCGCAACCGCTACCTCGGCGACCCCGATTTCGTGACGATCCCCGAGGGCCTGCTCGATCCCGGCTATCTCGCGGCGCGCCGCGCGCTCATCGATCCGTTGAAGACGATGGAGAAGGCGGAGCCCGGTGTGCCGCCGGGTCTCAAGCAGCAGTCCTACGGCCGCGACGCCACGCGCGAGCGCCCCGGCACCAGCCAGATCTCCATCATCGACGATGACGGCAACGCGCTTTCCATGACGACGACCATCGAGGGCGCGTTCGGGTCGCACAATTGGGCCGCAGGCTTTCTCTTGAACAACGAGCTTACCGATTTCTCGTTTCGCCCCACCGATGCCGAGGGGCGCCCGGTCGCCAACGCGGTGGGCCCGGGCAAGCGCCCGCGCAGCTCCATGTCGCCCACCATCGTGCTCGATCCGAAGGGCAATGTCTTCGCCGTGCTCGGCTCGCCGGGCGGAAGCAGCATCATTCTCTACGTGGTCAAGACGCTCATTGCACTCATCGATTGGGGCATGGACGCGCAGCAGGCCGCCGACCTGTTGAACTTCGGCAGCAAGGGACACGGGTTCGAGATCGAGCTCGCAAGCCCCGCGGTGTGGACCGCCCTGAAGCTCAAGCCGTTCGGGCACGTCATCGTGCCGGAGCTCATGAATTCCGGCACGCACATCGTCGTGCGCCGCGGCGGCCATCTGGAAGGCGGCGCCGATTGGCGCCGCGAAGGCGTTGCGCTGGGGGATTGAGATAAACCCATGACCTTGCGCACGATCACGGTCCGCGGCGCCGGCATTCTCGGCCTCTGGCAGGCGTTGACGCTGGCGCGCGCCGGCCATCGCGTGCGCCTTTGCGAGGCGAGCGCGGAGCCGTTCGCGCACGCAGCGAGCCTTTATGCTGCGGTGATGCTGGCGCCGGAGCGTGAGGCAGAGAACGCGCCGCCGCCTCTGCGCGAGCTGGGGTGCGAGGGCGTCGCGCTGTGGCGCGCGCTCTATCCCGACCTCGTCACCGCCGGCAGCCTCGTCGTCGCCGCCGCGCGTGACCGCGTGGAGCTCAAGCGCTTCGCCAGGCACACGCAAGGCCACGAGAGCCTCGATGCCAAAGCCTTGCAGAGCCTCGAGCCCGACCTCGAGGGACGCTTCGCGTCTGCGCTCTTCTTTGCGCAAGAGGCGCACATGGCCGCGCCTGCCGCACTCGCCTTCACGCTCGGCGAGGTGCAGCGCGCCGGCGTGGACGTGCAATTCGGCGTCGGCGGGCCGCCGCCGCATTGCGACGTGGTCGTCGACTGCCGCGGTCTTGCCGCCCGCGACGAGCTTTCCGATTTGCGCGGGGTACGCGGCGAGCGTCTGATCGTGCGCTCGCGCGAGATTGCCTTGCGTCGGCCGGTGCAGCTTCTGCATCCGCGCCACCCGCTCTACATCGTGCCTCGGGGCGAGGGGCAGTACATGATCGGCGCGACCGTTCTCGAGACGGAGGACGACGGGCCGGTCACGGTGCGCTCCGCGCTGGAGCTTCTGGGCGCAGCCTATGCGCTGCACCCTGCCTTCGGCGAGGCGGAGATCCTCGACCTTGGCGCCGGCGTGCGCCCGGCCTTTCCCGACAACATGCCGCGCGCGGTCGTGCGCGAGGACGGCCGGCGCATTTTCGTCAACGGCGCCTACCGCCACGGCTTCCTGTTGGCGCCGGTGCTGGCCAAGGCGGTGGCCGATTACCTGGAAACGGGTGCCGTGTCGGAGCTGATCCGAATAGAAGGATGATGCCGGCTCAGGTGACGACGGTCGCCTTCGGCCCCATCATGGCCTGGATCTGGCGCAAGGTGCGCGTGGCCCGCCAGACATTCTCGATGCGGAAATGCTCGTTGCCGCCGCCGAAGATGGCAATCTTGCCGTCGATGTCGTTGGTGCCGAGCCCGATGATGCCGAGCCCCAGGATCTTGTGGGAGAGAAGCTCGTCGCTGAAGCGCGTCAACCGCACGTGCATCACCGAGTAGCTCTCGGGTGCCCGCCCAAGGACGCTGGCGAAGCGCTGCACGCGCTCAATCTGTGCGCCGCGGAAGCGCCAGAAGCTCAAGCGGTCCACAATGAAGACGATGACGAACCAGACCACGAACAAGGCCGAGGACACCATCATGTAGAAGGCGAGGTTCATGTGAACGAGGATCGCCGGCGGCGTCTTGAAGAGGCCCTCGATGCTCATCACGAACTGGGTGCCCGCGGCCGCCGCCGCCAGCAGCAGGATCAGCAGGATCGCGCCCACGCCGCGCGCCTTCACGGTGGTGGCGAGCGTGGTGAACAGCAAAAGCAGCGTGAACGAGAACTCCGAGCCAGGGCCCGGGATAGATCAGCAGCGGCTTGCCGCCGCCGATGGTGAATGTTTCGCCTTGGGCATAGGTGAGCAGGGCGCAGAAGAAGCCGTAGGCCCACACCACCCACCAATAAAGTATGGGAGAGTGCGGATAGACGCGAACCTCTGTCGGCGCTCCCTTTGCTACCGGAGCCACATTGGCACCCGGCCCCGTTTCAACACCCGTCGACGCCATGGCGCCTCCCGAGCCCTTTTTCCAGGGCTTATCTTGGCCACTTGTTAGGCTAGCGTTCCCCCGATTGCCGATATTCATGGCATTGGCCCGGGACAACGTCAACGCGATCTCGTTGGCTGGCGGGGCATCTTGAGGTTTGGCGGCGAATTCTGTTTAATTGGCCAAGTGTGCGGGACATTAGAGCGCCCAACGGTTATTGCCGCAGGAGCGAGGTACAACATCCGTGATGGACGAGACCAGCCTTGCCCGGACCATCGTCGTGAACGGCGATAGGGTCGCGACCCGCGCCGGGACGCTTGCCGAGCTCTTGGCCGAGCTCGGGCATAGCGGCCAGCGTGTCGCCATGGCGCGCAACGGCGACTTCGTGCCCGAGCGGGCGCGGATGGCGACGCCGCTTGAGCGCGGCGACCGGATCGAGATCGTTTCGCCGCGTCACGGCGGCTAGACCGCCGTGCAGCCGACCAAGCAGACTTGAGAGATAGGCTTTGTGAGCGCATGAACGCGATCGAACCATCGACGACAGCCCAGGGCGCCCTTACGCTCTATGGCGTCGAGCATGCCTCGCGCATGCTGCTCGGCACCGCGCAGTATCCCTCTCCGCACGTACTCGCCCGCGCGGTGGAGGCCTCGGGCGCCGGCATCGTCACCGTCTCGCTGCGCCGTGAGCAGGCGCGCGGACGCACGGGCGAGCGGTTCTTGGAGCTGATCACGGCGCTCAACGTGCGCGTGCTGCCCAACACGGCTGGCTGCCGCACGGTCAAGGAGGCCGTCACCACGGCGCAGATGGCGCGCGAGGTGTTTGCAACCGACTGGCTGAAGCTCGAGGTCATCGCCAACGACGACACGCTGCAGCCGGAGGTCGTCGGGCTGGTCGAGGCCGCTGGCATTCTCGCCAAGGACGGCTTCAAGGTGCTGCCTTACACGACCGAGGATTTGTCGATCGCCGAGCGGCTGCTGGCGGCCGGTTGCGAGGTCCTGATGCCATGGGGTGCGCCGATCGGCTCGGGCCGCGGGCTCGCCAACCCTTATGCGCTCAAGAGCCTGCGCGCCTACTTTCCGCGTGTTCCCCTGATCATCGACGCCGGCATCGGCGCGCCTTCGCATGCGGCCGCGGCGATGGAGATGGGCTACGACGGCGTGTTGCTCAATACGGCCATCGCCAAGGCCGGCGACCCCGTGCGCATGGCGCGCGCGTTCGCGACGGCGATCGAGGCCGGCCGCGCGGCCTACGAGTCGGGCCTCATGGGCATGCGCGACATGGCTGAGCCGTCGACGCCGGTCGCCGGCACGCCGTTCTTCGATCTGGGTGCGCCTTCGGGCAAAAGCGGCGATGAGTGAAGGCGACGCCTCGGGCCTCGACGTCTTCTATCCGATCGTTCCCGATGCCGATTGGCTGCGGCGCATCGTGCCGCTCGGCGTGCGCACCGTGCAGCTCAGGGTGAAGGAAGCCGATGGCGACGCCGTGCGTCGCGAGATCGAAGCGGGCCTCGCCGTCACCCGGGCCAACGGCTGCCAGCTCATCGTCAACGACTACTGGCGCGAGGCGATCGCGGCCGGTGCCGACTACATTCACCTGGGTCAAGAGGATCTCAGCGCAGCCGACGTCGGCGCCATCAAGGCCGCGGGACTTCGCCTCGGGGTCTCCACGCATAGCGAGGCGGAGCTTGCCGCCGCCCTGGCAGTAGCGCCCGACTACGTGGCGCTGGGGCCCATCTACAAGACGAAATTGAAGATAATGCAATGGGCGCCGCAAGGTTTGGACACGATCGGTCGCTGGAAAGCGCGCATCGGCACTCTGCCGCTCGTTGCGATCGGCGGCATCACGCCGGAACGGGCGACGGGCGTAATTGCTGCAGGCGCGCAAAGCGTAGCTGTGATTACCGATTTCTTGACAGCGCCGGACCCGGAAGCCCGCATTCGGTTGTGGTTGGACTGGGCGGCGCAGGCGCGTCGCGGTGTGGCCGTTCTGTCCACAGAGCAGCTTAGCGATAAAATCTGATGATATTGCCGCACCATCCGCGCTTGCGCTTGCGCGGCCGCTAGCCTCAAATGGCGGCAATTAATTTGTTCGAGATCGTCTCGGGAATTTATCGAGTTCGCAACACGAGCGCGCGCATGGCCTTTCGTTTCAAGCTCGCAGAGCCTTTCGAGGAGGGCGTGCGACGGATTGCCCGCGAGCAGATCGAGCGCGCGCAAAGCCAGCTGAAGGGATCCGGCGATCCCATCGTCGCCGTGCACGAGACGCGCAAATCGCTGAAGCGGCTGCGCGCGCTCGTGCGTCTCATCCGGCCTGCGCTCGGCGAGAGTGCGTTTCGCGAGGAGAACGCCAGGTTGCGCGAGATCGGCGCCGGGCTTTCGAGCACGCGTGACAGGCACGTGCTGTTTGAGACCATCATCAAGCTGGAAGCGAACTCCAACCTTGCGCGCAAAGGGCTGGGCGAGGCGGTGCGCAAATCCCTCCACCTGACGAACGGAAAGGAGAGCCCCGCCGTCGAGGGCGCCGCAATGAAGCAGGCACACAGCCGCCTCGGCGAGGCCAAGAAGCGATTTGCGCAGCTGCGGCTCGAGGACAAGGGCTTCGATATCGTGGGGCCCGGGCTCGAGGCGAGCTACCGCAGAGCGCGCCGCGCCTTCCACAGGGCTTACGCCGAGCCGTCGAACGAGAATTTTCACGAGTGGCGCAAAGGAAGCCAGCAGCACTGGCGGCAGATGGTGCTGCTGTCGCGCGCCTGGCAGGGATGTCTCAATGCGCGGATCGAAGAGGCACGCACGCTTTCGCAGCTCCTCGGCGACGACCACGATCTGGCTTTGCTCGTCGGCTTTGTCCACTCCGAGCAGGCCTCGGGGCTCGGCACCGCCCAAGTGACGGCGATCGAGAAACTGGCATGCCAGCGCCAGAGTGAACTGCGCACCCTTGCCCATCCCAGAGGCTTGCGCCTTTTCGCCGAAGGGGCAAAGAGCCTGCGGCAGCGCGTTGCCGCCTACTGGGAGGCGGCCGTTGTGCTCAAGGATCAGGAGCCCGATGAGGAGCGCGAGCCCAATGAGACCCCCAAGAGGACGCGGGCGCAGCCGGCGGCACGCCGGCGCCCCGCCGCCGCGCAAACGTCCTAGAGCGCACTGAACGCGCGATCATCCTCATCCAGGCTTTGCAATGGCGCCTTGACGGCACATATTCGCTTCTATCGTCGCCCCAACGCCGCCCCGCCCCGAGGAGCCCCGTGAACGAGATCAAAACGAGCGCCAGGCTCGAGAGCGGCAGCGCGGCATCGCCTGCGGGGCACCCGGACGTCGCTCACGGCCGCATCGGCATTCTGCTTTTGAACCTCGGCACGCCGGACGCCACCGACTACTGGTCGATGCGCCGCTATCTCAAGGAGTTCCTGTCGGACCGGCGCGTCATCGAGGTGCCGCGCTGGAAATGGTGGCCGATCCTCAACCTCATCATTCTTACGGTGCGTCCCGGGCGCAAGGGCAAGGACTACGCCAAGATCTGGAACAACGAGCGCGACGAGGGCCCCCTGAAGACGATCACGCGCGCGCAGGCCGAGCACTTGCGCCGCGTGTTTGCCGAGGATCCCCGCATCGAGGTCGATTGGGCCATGCGCTACGCCAACCCAACCACCGACAGCCGCATCCGCGCGCTTCAGAAGCGCGGCTGCGACCGCATCCTGCTGGTGCCGCTCTATCCCCAGTACGCGGCGGCGACGACGGCAACCGCGTGCGATGACGCCTTCCGCACGCTCATGACAATGCGCTGGCAGCCGGCGGTGCGGGTCGCGCCCAGCTATCACGACGATCCCGTCTACATCGACGCGCTCGCCGCCTCCATGCGCCGCGATCTCGCCGCGCTCGACTTCGAGCCCGAGAGGATCATTGCCACCTTCCACGGCATGCCGCAGGCCTATCTGGAGGCCGGCGACCCGTATCATTGCCAGTGCCAGAAGACCTCGCGGCTGCTGCGCGAGCGCCTGGGCTGGCCGCAGGACAGGTGGCTGACGACGTTCCAGTCGCGCTTCGGCAACGATCCCTGGCTGAAGCCTTATACCGACGAGACCATCAAGCGGCTGGCCTCGGAGGGCATCAGGCGGCTCGCTCTGGTGGCGCCCGGCTTCTCCGCCGACTGCCTGGAGACGCTGGAGGAGCTTGATAAGGAGAACCGCCACTACTTCGAGGAGGGCGGCGGCGAGAAGTTCGCTTATCTGCCGGCCCTCAACGACAGCGCCGAGGGCATGCAGGTCATCGAGGCCATCGCGCGGCGTGAGCTGCAAGGCTGGCTGTAGCGGGTCAAATGCGCAGACAGGGCATTTGCGCTGTTCCATAAGTAACTGCTTTTAAAGAAAGTTTTTACTATATCTTTGCACCCGCGTTCTAGCTTGAGGGCTGCGCGCTTGCGTTTGCTGAGTTTTTCCAAAGGTTTCCCATGAATCCCAGACTCGCTCAATCCGCTCTCGGGCGGCTTCGAAATCATCGGCATTCTCCTCATCTTCCTGGCCGTTGCGGCCCTGTGGTCGACGGTCAAGATCGTGCCCCAAGGCAAGAACTATACGGTCGAGAATTTCGGCCGCTATACCCGAACGCTGCAGCCGGGCCTGCACATCCTGATCCCAGTGATGGAGCGCGTCGGAACGCGCATGAACATGAAGGAGCAGGTGCTCGACATTCCGAGCCAGGACGTGATCACGCGCGACAACGCCATGGTGCGCGTCAACGGCGTCACCTTCTTCCAGGTGCTGAACGCGGCGCGCGCCGCCTACGAGGTCGATCAGCTCGAGCCCTCGATCATCAACCTCACCATGACCAACGTACGCACCGTCATGGGCTCCATGGACCTCGATGAGCTCTTGTCGAACCGCGACAAGATCAATGCCCAGCTCTTGCACGTCGTGGACCAGGCGACGGAAGCCTGGGGCATCAAGGTCACCCGCATCGAGATCAAGGACATCGATCCTCCGCGCGATCTCGTCGACAGCATGGCCCGGCAGATGAAGGCGGAGCGCGAGAAGCGCGCCCAGATCCTCGAATCGGAGGGCCTGCGCCAGGCCGCAATCCTGCGCGCGGAGGGCGAGAAGCAGGCCGTGGTGCTGGAGGCCGAGGGCCGGCGTGAAGCCGCCTTCAAGGATGCCGAGGCGCGCGAGCGCTCCGCCGCCGCCGAGGCCAAGGCGACGCAGCTCGTCTCCGACGCCATCTCAGCCGGCAACGTGCAGGCGATCAACTACTTCGTCGCCAACAACTACGTGAAGGCCCTGGAGGCGCTCGCCAAGGCACCCAACCAGAAGGTCATCATGATGCCGCTCGAAGCCTCCGCCGTCATCGGCTCCATTGCCGGTCTGGCGCAGATCACGGGCGAGGCTTTCGGCGGCGGCTCCGCTCCGGCGGTCCCACCGTCGCGGCGCGGCAGCGTCCCGCAGACCTAGATGCTTGGGGATTGGGGGCCGAGCGTTTGCTATGCTGCGGGATCGGATGGGAGGTCTGAGCCATGCGGTTGACCGATTTCTTCTGGAGCCTCGGGGCCTGGAACTGGTTCGTCGTCGGAGTTGCGTTGTTCGTGTTGGAGACGATCGTGCCCGGCGTGCACTTCGTCTGGTTCGGGCTTGCCGCGGTGATCGTCGGCGTCATGGGGCTCGTCGTTGACATCGCCTGGGAGTGGCAGTTGGTCGCCTTCGCCATCATTTCCTGCATCACCGTCTTCTTCGTGCGCCGCTATGCGTCGCCCGACATGGCGGCGAGCGACGAGCCCGATCTCAACTTGCGCGCGGTGCAGTACGTCGGCCGCGTGGTCACCGTCGAGGAGCCGATCGCCGACGGGCGCGGCAAGGTTCGCGTGGGCGACACGCTTTGGCCGGCCCAGGGCCTCGACGCGCCCCAAGGCGCGCGCGTCAAGGTCACCGGAACGCACGGCACCGTGCTGTTGGTCGAGCATGCGGCTTCCTGAGCGAGAGGAGCGGCCGAGCGCCTTTCTTTGGCTCGCCGCCGTGGTGGGCATGTTCCTGCCGGCCGTCGGCGTGGCGACCGCCGTCTACGGAATTTTCAAGGCCGCGAATGGCGATCGGACGGGCTGGTACTGGGCCGGCGCCGGCACCGCGCTCGTGATCGCCGACATCGTCATTGACGCGCTCTGGGCCCGCCCCAGCGTCTCGCGCAGCGACGAGCCCGACTTGAACCGGCGCGGCGCGGAGCTTGTGGGTCAGACCGTCGTTGTCATCGAGGCGATCGGGCCCGGCGCTCGCGGGACGGTGCACGCTGCCGATACGGTGTGGGTGGCCGAGGGATGCGAGGCTGCGGCTGGAGCACGGGTGCGGGTCAAGGGCGTCAAGGGGACCGTGCTGGTGGTCGAAGCGATCTAGCGTCGAAGCCGTTTGACCGCCGGCTCAGGCCACGCCCACGCGCAACAGGTCGTGGATGTGCACGATGCCGACCGGCTTGCCCTTCTCCACCACGAACAGGGCGGTGATGCGCGAGGCATTGATCAGCTCCAGCGCGGCTGATGCCAGCATCTTGGGCGTCGCCGTCTTCGGGCGGCGCGTCATGATGTCGGCGACGCACGCACGCACCAAGTCCGCACCCATGTGACGGCGCAGGTCGCCGTCGGTCACGATGCCGATGAGCTTGCCTTTGGCATCGATGATGCCGAGGCAGCCGAAGCTCTTCTGCGTCATGGTGACGAGGGCGTCGCTCATGGGCTCGGTGTCGCGCGCAAGCGGCAGCTGGTCGCCACTGTGCATCACGTCGGCGACGTACTTGAGGCTGGCGCCGAGCGAGCCGCCCGGATGGAACGCCTTGAACTCGTGCGCTGTGAAGCCCTTAGCCTCCAGAAGCGCGATGGCGAGGCAATCGCCCAAGACCAGCTGCATGACAGTGGATGTGGTGGGAGCGAGCCCGTGGGGGCAGGCCTCCTTGGTGGGCGGCAGCTCCAAAACGATGTCGGCCTGCTGGCCGAGCGCGGACTCGGCCCGCGAGGTGATGGCGACGAGCGGCACCGAGTAGCGGCGCGAGTAGGTGATCAACGGCTTGAGCTCAACCGTCTCGCCCGACCAGGACAGCGCCAGCAGCACGTCGTCGGGCGTGATCATGCCGAGGTCGCCGTGCGAGGCTTCGGTCGGATGCACGAAGAAGGCCGGGCGTCCGGTCGAGGCGAACGTCGCCGCCATTTTCTGGCCGACGTGGCCGCTCTTGCCGATGCCGGTGACAACGACGCGTCCGCGCGCGGCGCGCAGGATGCGCAGTGCGGTGCCAAACGCGCTGGCCATGGGGCCGGCGAGTGCCTCGCGCAGCTGCGAAAGCCCCTCGCACTCGAGGTCGAGCGTGCGCAGGGCTGAGGCAACGGGCAAGCGGCTCAGTCGCTTGCCGCCTTCAATGCTTTTGAATTTCCGTAAGGGCCCGCTCGCCGCCGTCATGGCTCGTTAATTCCCCCGGACGCCCCCAGCGATGCGTATCGTTAAAAGTTTCTTACAAAATAATGCCTTTGTCCAGCAGAGCGGGGCGCCTCGACGCCCGCCTATCCTAAACAGACCGTTAACCGTCGTTCCTTAGTGTTCCAGCCACGTATGGGCGTTCGCGTGGCGGGTATCCTCATGGGAGCGCTTTGGTGGGTAGCAGGCAGCGAGTTGCGGTACTGTTGGGCTTTGCCGTTGTGACCGGGGCCGCGTCGGCCTTGGCGCCCGCCAGCAGCCAGATCCTCGACCCTGCTCATCCTGCCGCACAGCCCCCGTCGCGGCGTGCGCCGATGACTCCGGGCGCGTTCGCCACGTCCGTCTCGCGCGCCATCGATCAGTCGTTCTACTCCAACGCCAACAGCGGTTTTACCAACAGCGGCTTTGCTCCGCGTGCGCGCGCCGGCCCCGCTCAAGCCGACGGGCAGGCGGAAGGTTGGGTGACCGGGACAGGGGACGCTTCCGCAGAAGCCGACCCGTTCGGCGAGGCCGAGTCCCGGCCCCGGCAGCTTCCGGTTGCGCAAGATGGAGATCTGTCGACACCACTCCAGCCCCCGGCGAGCAACGATGGCGTGATCGACTTGAGCAGGCCCAACCCCTTTGCCGAGGAGGAGCAGGTCACGCCTGTCAACTTGCGCGTGCCTCAGGAGATCGCCGCCGTGGGCCCCGGCTTGGGGTTCGATCCGCTCTTGCTGACGGCGGAGGAGGCCAACCCCGTCTTCAGCAATTTTGCGCTTGCCCAGTTCGAGCCCGAGCCGTTCGCGCCGCTCGGCATGCGGCTCGGCAGCTTCACGCTCTTCAGCGCGGTCGAGGCCGACGGCGACTACAACAGCAACCTCTTCGCCTCGCCCGTCGCCTTGGGGGACTACGCGTTTGAGCTGCGGCCGACAATGCGGCTCGCCTCCAACTGGAGCACGCACGCAATCGAGGTGCGCGCGAGCGGCAACTTGAGCTTTCATGACAAGTACCCGACGGAGGACAATCGCGCCTATCTGCTCGAGAGCCTCGGTCGCCTCGACGTCACGCGCCGCACCAACCTGCAGGGCGCCATCTCGCGCGAATATGCCCAGGAAAGCCGCAACGCGATCAACGCCACCTCCGTCGGCACCCGTCCGAATGTCACGGTCGATCGGGGGCGGGCCTCCTTCAATCATCGTTTCAACCGGCTGACGGTGCAGCTGCGCGGCGCCATCGTCGACTCGAGCTACAGCACGGACACGGTCGATGGCGTGGTGGAGAGCAATTCCGATCGCGATTACATCCTCTATGAGCAAGCCATGCGGTCGCAGTGGGAGTTCACGCCGGCGCTGTTCCTCTTCTCCGACATCGCCTTCAACCAGCGCGACTACTCGATCCCGGCCTTCACCGACGGCATCATCCGCTCCTCGACCGGCCAGCGCTATCGCGCCGGCGTCTCGTTCGGCAATGTGGGCGAGTTCCTGCGTGGCGAGGTGAGCCTCGGCTACGGCCAGCAAACGCCCGACAACCACGAGCTCGAGGCGATCGATGGGCTTCTGATCGACGCCAACCTCACGTGGCGTCCGACGCCCATCACGAGCGTTCTGTTCACGGCCGCCACCGATGTGGCCGAGACGACGACGGTCGACTCCGGCGGCGTCCTGGAGCGCACGTACGGGCTCGAGGCGCGTCACAGCTTCCAGACCCGGCTCGTCGGCATCGCCGGGCTTGGATACTTCACCCGCGATTTCGTCGGCGCCGGCATCCACGAGAACCAGCTCACGGCGGCGACGGGCCTCGAATACTACCTGAGCCGCCAGGCCGTGCTTTTCGGCCGCTACCAGCACACCGCCTTCGATACGACGAGCCCCAACGGCAACTACACCGTCGAGGAGGTCCAGCTCGGCGTGCGCCTGCGCCAGTAGCTCCCAATGCGCAGCATGCGAGGCGGGTGAGGGGGGAGCACGTTCTGCAAATTAAGTGAGCTTGTCGAGCTCGGCCTTGAGTGCGGGGCCCAGATCCTCGCGCTCAAGCGCATAGGCGACGTTCGCCAACAGGAACCCGAGCTTGGTGCCGCAGTCGTAGATCTTGCCGTCGAAGCGCACGGCATAAAACGGGCGCCCGCTCTTCTGCATGGCGATCATGGCGTCGGTGAGCTGGATCTCGCCGCCCGTCCCGCGCTCCTGGCGTGCGAGCAGATCGAAGATCTCCGGCTGCAGGATGTAGCGGCCGGTGATGTGCATGTTGGACGGCGCCGTGCCCTTCTTGGGCTTCTCCACCATCTCGGTGATGGCGGAGACCTTGGCGTCCCTGTCCTTGACGCCGACGATGCCGTAGAGGTGCGCCTCCTCCTCCGGTACCGGCGCGACGGCGATGTGGCTGCCGCCGTGCTCGTTGAAGGCTTCGATCATCTCTTTGAGGCACGGCTGGGCGCCGTGATGCAGCATGTCGGGAAGCAGCAGCGCGAACGGCTCGTCGCCGACGATCTCGCGCGCGCACCACACGGCGTGGCCAAGGCCTAAGGGTTCTTGCTGACGGGTGAAGCTCGTGGCGCCGGCCTCGGGCAGATCGCGCGCGAGCAACTCGAGCTCCTTCGTCTTACCGCGCGCAGCAAGCGTCGCCTCGAGCTCCGGCTGCCGGTCGAAGTGGTCCTCAATCGCGCCTTTGTTGCGCCCAGTGACAAAAATAAAGTGCTCGATACCTGCCGCGCGCGCCTCGTCGACGACGTGCTGGATGGCGGGGCGATCGACCACTGTCAGCATTTCCTTAGGGATGGCCTTGGTGGCGGGGAGGAAACGCGTGCCAAGGCCCGCAACAGGGAACACGGCTTTGCGGATGCGCGTCTTGGCTGAGGGCATGGGGGGAACTCCAGGGGGCGGTGAGGGTTCGTTCTAGGCGGTCGGAGCCCAATTTTGGTGTAGATCTTGAATGATAGGGGGGTGAGTGGAGACCTGTTTCAGGCCATGGTTAAGCTTTGCACTGGTAAAGAGCCAAGGCCAGTACGGCCAATAGCGGGAAGGCGCAAGCAATGAGTGTACTCGTCACCGGCGGAGCCGGATACATCGGAAGCCATATGGTGCTCGAGCTTCTCGATTCCGGCGAAAGCGTCATCGTCCTCGACAATCTCTCAACCGGCTTCCGCTGGGCCGTCCCGGCGAACGCGACGCTGGTCGTCGGCGACGTCGGGGATCAAGAGCTCGTCCGCTCGATCGTGCGCAAGCACGGGGTCCAGTCGATCCTGCATTTCGCCGGCTCGATCGTGGTGCCGGAGTCGGTGGCAGATCCGCTCGGCTACTACCACAACAACACGGTGAAGTCGCGCGCCCTGATGGAGGTCGCCGTCGAGATGGGCGTCAAGCACTTCATCTTCTCCTCGACGGCCGCCGTCTACGGCATGCCCAAGGAGAACCCCGTCGGCGAGACTGCCGAGCTGAAGCCGATGTCGCCCTACGGCTCCTCCAAGTTGATGACGGAGATCATGCTCGCCGACACCGCGCGCGCCCACGACTTCCACTACGTAGCGCTGCGCTACTTTAATGTCGCCGGTGCCGACCCCAAGGGGCGCTCCGGCCAATCGACCCCCAACGCCACGCATCTGATCAAGGTCGCGTGCGAGGCCGCGCTCGGCAAGCGTCCCTATCTGGAGGTCTTCGGCACCGACTACGACACGCCCGACGGCACCTGCATCCGCGACTACATCCAGGTCACCGACCTGGTGCGCGCCCACTTGGCGGCGCTGCGCCATCTGCGCGACGGCGGCACCTCGGATGTGTTCAACTGCGGATACTCGAAGGGATTTTCGGTGCTGGAGGTGATCGAGGCGGTCAAGCGCGTCTCGGGCGCCGATTTCGAGGTGCGCCTCGCCCCCCGCCGGCCGGGCGATCCCGCAGCGATCGTCGCCGCCTCCGACAAGATCCGCGTCCGCCTCGGATGGCGTCCCTCCTTCGACAATATCGATACCATCACCCGCCAGGCGCTCGCCTGGGAGGCGCACTTGAAGCAGTTCAAGCACGCCAGCTAGCGCGAGCCGCAAAATTGCCCGGAAGAGCGGTGAGGTAGGCCCCTTGAGCGGAGAACAACTCGGGAGCTCGGGAGAGGCGCAGTGCTGTTCGGGAGACATGCAAAGGGCGGCGGGCTCGCGCGCATCTTGGGCGCCGTCCTGCTGATCGGTCTCGCTGCCGCGCCTGCATCGGCCGGGGACGCGTTTCGCTCCTGGCTTGAGAGCCTGTGGCCGGAAGCGCAGGCGCTGGGCGTGTCTCGCGCCACGTTCGATACCGCGTTCCGCGGGCTCACGCCCGACTACAAGCTGCCCGACCTCATCATCAAGGGGCGCAAGCGCGACGACAGCGCCGGCCAGTCCGAGTTCACCTCATCGGCCATGGACTATCTCAATCCCAAGTACCTCGCGCAGCTTGCGGTCCAAGGTCGGGCGTTCATGAAGCAAAACGAGCGCTCGCTGCGGCGGATCGAGCGCGCGACCGGCGTCGATCCTTATATCGTCGTCGCCATCTGGGGGCGCGAGACCGCCTATGGCACCTACAAGCTGCCCCACGATGCCATCCGCGTGCTGGCAACCGAGGCCTACGTGGGCCGGCGCAAGGAGAAGTTCCACCAGGAGCTGCTCTACGCCCTGAAGATGCTGCAGGACGGCATCCCGCGCGCCAAGATGCGCTCCTCCTGGGCCGGTGCCATCGGGCTCACGCAGTTCCTGCCGTCGGAGTACTACCAGCACGCCGACGACGGCGACGGCGACGGCAAGGTCGACCTTTTCGATTCCGTTCCCGACGCGCTGGCGTCGGCCGCGCGCCAGCTCGCCAACAAGGGCTGGGTGCGGGGTTTGCGCTGGGGCTACGAGGTGCGCCTGCCCGAGCACGGCGATTGCTCGCTCGAGGGACCACCCGGTGCGCGCTCGATCGGCGAGTGGGTCAAGCTCGGTTTCGTGCGGGCGGGGCCGAAGCGCTTCCGCCCCGACGAGCTCGGCAACGTCGCCTATCTGATGATGCCGTCGGGCGCCTACGGGCCGGCGTTCCTTGCCACCGAGAACTTCCAGGTGATCCGCCGCTACAACACGTCCGACCTCTATGCGCTGTTCGTCGGCAATCTCGCCGATCGCATCGCCGGCGGCGGCGACTTCCACACACCCTCGGCAAAGATCGCGCAGCCGCGCACCGCCCAGGTCAAGGAGATCCAGAAGCGTCTGATCGCGCTCGGCTATGGGCTCGAAAAAATCGACGGCAAGATCGGCTCCAACACGCGCCGCCAGGTCGGCACCTATCAGAAGAAAAACCGCCTGAAGATCGACTGCTGGCCGACCAAGGCCGTGTTGTCGCACCTGCGCGCGACCGCCTCGCTCGGGGCGGGCGCCAATAAGCACTAGCAAACGCAATCGGGCGTGATATTTCCTGCGCCCAATAGGACGCGGGACGCGCGCGCATGCGTCTTGCGGGAAGCAATCGCGTACTGGGGAGGCAGAGTATGGACCGTTGGGTCGAGGAGACGTTTCATCCGCACTGGCGCGTGCGCCTCGAGGCGGACGAGATCCTGCACGAGGTGAAGACGGAGCACCAGCACCTCGTCATCTTCAAGAATGCGACGTGGGGCACCGTCTTGATGCTCGACGGCGTGTGCCAGCTCACCACCTTGGACGAGTTTATCTACCATGAGATGATGGCGCACGTGCCCCTGATGGTGCTCGACAAGCCCAAGCAGGTGCTCGTCGTGGGCGGCGGCGACGGCGGCGTGCTGCGCGAGGTGTTGAAGCATCCCTCCGTCGAGCGTGCGATGCTGTGCGAGATCGACCGCGCCGTGATCGACACTGCGTTGAAGTATTATCCGGAGATCCCCGGCAAGACCTTCGACGATGAGCGCACCGTCGTCGTCATCGCCGACGGGCGCAAGTTCGTGGCCGAGACCGACGAGCGCTTCGACGCCATCATCGTCGATTCGTCCGAGCCGATCGGGCCCTCCGCCGTCCTGCACACGCGCGAGTTTTTCGCCGACTGCAAGCACGCGCTCAAAGAGGACGGGATCCTCATAACCCAGAACGGCCTGCCGTTTCTGTTTCCCGATCACTTGCGCGAGACGACGCGCGCGTTTGCCTCGCTGTTCGACTGCGTGGCGCCCTACATGTGCACGCAGCCCTGTTATTTCGGCGGTCCCTTCGCGCTCAACTGGGCGAGCGACGAGGACGAGCACCTGGAGCTGGCCGAGAAGAAGCTCGCCAAGCGCCAGCAGAAGCGCGGCATCGAGACGCGCCACTGGACGCCGGCCGTGCACAACGCGGCGTTCGCGCTGCCGGGGTACGCGCTGGGCGTGGTGGAGGCGGCGATCGCCGAGGGGCGCGGGGCCAACGGCAAGGCGCGCCGCGGCAAGGGCAAGAACGGCCGCGTGTAGGCGAGAACCTCGGTAGAGCAGATTCGCTTGCTGCGACGTTTTCGATTTTTCTGCGCCAGAAGCGACTGCTGATGCTTGCGCGGGTCCCGCCCTCCGGCGGGACCCACGCCAGTCTCCGCGAGGGTAAGATCGAAAGCTTGCGCGGCGTGGCGCCGAGCACTCAGCTGTCGGCCATGTGGGTGCCGAGCAGGGCGTCGTAGACGGCAAGCGTCTGCCGCTTCATGGCGTCGAGCGAGAACCGCTGCATCACGTGCGCGCGTGCCCGCACGCCGAGGCGCGCCCGCTCCTCCGGCGTCAGCGTCAGTGCCGCCGCAAGCGTGTCGGCGAGCCGGGACGCGTCCGCCGGCGGTACCAGCCAGCCTGTCGCAGCGTCTGCGCCCGCGCGCTGAGTGCTCAACACGGTCTCCGGCGGCGCGCCGATGTCGGTGGCGATGACGGGCGTTCCCATCACTTGCGCCTCGGTGGCGGCGCGGCCGAAGGCTTCGGGCTCCGTGGAGGCGATGACGGCAACGTGCGCGGCGCAGAAGGCCGCGGGCATGTCGTCGACGTGGCCGACCATGCGCACGTGTCCCTCGAGCCCGGCGGCCGCGATCGCTTCGCGCAGCCCGGCGGCATAGGTGCTGCGCCCTTGCGGGTCGCCGGCGAGGACCACGACCGCGTCGCCGAGCCGGCCTTGCGCCTTCAACAGCCGCGCCGCCTCGATGAGCACGCTTTGCCCTTTCCAGCCGGTGAGCCGCGCGGCCTGCAGCACGACGCGCTCGTCGCGGCCGACGCCCCACTGTGCGCGCAGCGCGTCGACGCGCTCGGGTGCGATCTGGGCCGGATCGAATTGGGCCGCATCGACGCCGCGATAGATCACATGCAGGCGCGGTGACGGCGTGCCGTAGCGCATGCGGATCAAGTCGGCGGTGTAATGCGAGTTGGCGATGACCGCGTCGCCGCGCGCCATCACGCCGTTGTAAAGCCGCTTCAGCGCGCTCTTTTCGGAATAGGCGCCGTGATAGGTGGTGACGAAAGGAACATGCGTGCGGCGCGCGGCAAGGAGCGCGCTCCACGCGGGCGCGCGGCTTCTGGCGTGGATCAGGTCGACGCGGTCGCGGCGCACGACGTCGGCGATGCGGTGCGCGTTCCAAAGAAGCCGGATCGGGCTCTTGGCGGCGGCGGGAAAGAATTGCAGCTCGGCGCCGGTATCGCGCAGGCGCTGCACCAGGCGTCCGCCTTCGCTCAAGACGATGGTCCGGCCGCCCGCGGCCTCGATGGCGCCGGCGATCTCGATGGTGGACAGCTCCGCCCCTCCGGTATCGAGCTCTGGGATGATCTGCAGTATGGTCGGGCGCTTTTCGGCCACGAGGTTCTCTCCGGCAGACGAAGGAGTGGTTTAGAGTGAGCGACCACGAACCGCAATTCCTTGACATCGATGCATCGGTCAGTGCAGCGGCACGGCGCATCGCCTACATCGACGAGCCCGCGCGCGGGCCCCAAGGTATCGGTCTCTTCTGGCTGCCGGGTTACAAGTCCGATATGGCGAGCACCAAGGCGACGGAGCTTGCCGGCTACGCCCGCGATAAGGGCTTCGGCTACACGCGCTTCGACTACTCGGGCCACGGGCTCTCCAGCGGCCGCTTCGAGGACGGCACCATCGGCGCCTGGCTGCAGGAAGCCGAGACGATGTTCACCCGCATTACGCGCGGGCCCCAGATCGTCATCGGCTCGAGCATGGGTGGCCACATCGCGCTGCTGCTGTTGCGCCGGCTGATGCGCGCAAGCCCCGCGGACGCGGCACGCATCAAAGCGCTGGTGCTGATCGCGCCCGCCTGGGACATGACCGAGGAGCTGATGTGGAAGCAGTTCCCAGACGACGCGCGTCGCGAGCTGATCGAAACCGGCGTCTACCTGCAGCCCTCCGAGTATGGCGAGCCCTATGCGATCACGCGCGCCCTGATCGAGGAGGGGCGCCAGCATCTCCTCGCCCGCGAGACGTTCGATCCCGGCCGGCCCGTGGTGATACTGCAAGGTGCGCGCGACGAGGCGGTGCCGATCGCGCACGCGCGCGAGCTCCTAAGTTTTCTGCAAGGCGCCTCAGTCAAATTGATCGAAATCCCGGACGGCGAGCACCGCCTCTCGCGTCCCGAGGACCTGGCGCTCCTTTTCGCGACACTCGATGAGCTTGCACAAAGCAGGCCATCCTGACGCCATCGACTTTACCGAAGCCGTGTGACAACATTCATCGAAATGCGGCGGTTGGCTTCTCCCATGAGGCAAATTGGCGGCCTCTTATCGGTGCTGGTGGCCATGGTGGCCCATGCACCAATTGCGGCGGCGGACCTCGAAAGCCGGCCTCTGCAACGACCCACGTACAGCCTCTCCGAGCTGCAACCGCCAGGGGACCGCGTCTACATTCCCTCTTGGGCCAATCTCTACGGGCGGATGCCCGACTTTGGCATCAACGACGACGTCACGCCGTTCGATGACGGCGACGTCAACAGCGGCCGCTCGCCCCTCGACAGTGGCGATTTCTGACTCGGGATTCCTGGCGCACGTTTTTGCATGGTTTGCTGCGCACCAGAGCGCCGTGCAAGCGCCGTCGCGCGCGTCCCAAGCATCCGACGCACCTTTTCGCGACACTCGATGAACTTGCGGAAAGCACGCTTTCATGCGCGCGTCGACAGGGGCAGCGTGCGCATGACAGAACACCAGCAGGTCATAGTCTGGTGCGTAGCCCCATGCAGAAGCTCGGCATTTTTCTGGCGGCCTTGGCCATCATGATAACGGCGCTGGCGCCGGTGGCGGAGGCACGGCGCGAGCGCCATCGCGAGCGGCACTTGTCGCTCAACGACCCGAGGTCGCTTGCTTCTCCCAACTACCGCGGCTACCGGCCGGATTGGGCCAACCCCTATGCCAAGCCGCGCTGGCTTGGCGTCAATGACGACCCCACGCCGTTCTATCCTTCCGACGTCGACAGCGGCCCGAACCCGCTCGACCCCGACGCGTTCTGACGCAAGATCTCCGCATTCACGCCTGGCCCAGGCTGCGCCGTACGAAGCTCTGCACTTCAGCGAGCGTGGCGAAGACCGGCACCTCGTCGGGAAGCGCTGGGATCTGTGAACGCGCATCGAGGAAGGCTGCGATGGGACGGCCATAGCGCAGCGCGAGCGCCACCTCGCTCGAGGTACCGGTGCTGCCCGCAAGCGCAATCAGCACGTTGGAGCTCAACACGTTGATGTGGTTGCGCGACAAGGGCTCGGTTCCGGACGCGCCGCTCAAGGGCAGATGCGTCAGAATTGCCAGCTCGACGAAGGGATTGGGGTACCCGGGCCGCGGCACGGCCGGGTCGTCATCGTCGCAGGGTGCGATGCCGACCACGAGCCCGGCGCGGCCGGGCACGGCCTGGAAGGCGCGGCTGACGGCCTCCATGACGCCCTTGCCGGCGCCCGTCAGCAGATGCACCTCCAAGGTCGCAAGCCAGCGGCCGAGGCTTTCCGCCTTGGCAGCATGCTCGTCGTCCCCCGACCCCAGGACCCCCACCACGGGAAGGCGTCGCGTCATCACCCGGCCCCCTTTACCTCAGGCTAATTCCCAGTGAAGCTTGCCTTATCGCGTAGGCTGAGGCAGCGGCGCAATTGGGATTGACGGCGGCGCTGCGCGCGGCCACACGAACACCATAGGCCTCGGATGGAGTGAGAACGGTGCCCCGCGCCGAGGCGAAACGATAAGGGGCCCAACCGGAGAAGATGATGGAAAGACCTCTGCAGATCTCTTTCAGAAACATGGCGAGCTCGGATTTCATCGAGGCGCTGGTCCGCGAACGGGTGGAGCGGCTGCAGCGCTTCCATCCCAATATCACCGGCGCCCGCGTCGTCGTCGAGGTGCCGCACCGCAGCCCGGAGGGCGGCAAGCTGCCCATCGGCATCACGGTGGAGATCGACGTCCCCGGCCACAAGCCGATCGTGGCCAAGGGCGAGCAGGATCGTCGCGAGATGAAGGGCGACCATTCGGCCATCATCAACCGCGTGTTCGAGGCGATCGAGCGCCAACTCGAGCAGACCACCTCGATCATGAACCGCGAGGTCAAGAACCATGGCTCCGCCGGCGACACCGGCATCGTGGTCAGCATCTTCCCCGAGCAGAACTACGGCTTCGTCGAGGTGAAGGACTCGCCCGATCTCTACTTCTCGCGCGAGGTGGTCGCCTCCGGCGCCTTCGATGACATCAAGATCGGAACGGTGGTGCACGTCACGCGGGCAGCGTCGGAGGGACCGATGGGGCCGCAGGCGAGCTCGGTCAAGCTGCTGGGAGCGCGGCGCAGCCCCTCTTGAGGGGCGACGTCCCTCATCACGCATTCGACCACTTTCGAGAGGACACTGCGCGGCGGGCGAGACAACAGAAGGGGGGAGGAAGTCATGCTGCGTACCGCGCCCCGGGCACGGCTCGAGGACGACCTTGCGGCGGTCGAGGCGATGCTCATGCGCCCGGCGCCCACCGCCAAGGAGCTGGCCGAAAACCTCGCCGAGGTCTACGAGGCGGTGTTCAACGTCAGCCTCGACCGCTACGACCTCGCAGCCGTTGCCCGCTCCGCGCCCGGGCTCATGCGCGCCATCTTCGACTTGCGCCTCAAGATGCGCGAGCGGGTGGTCGACTGGCACCAGCGCGGGTTCATGTCGCTCAACGTGCAGCTCGCCCTGCGCAACGTCTTGCGCATCGCGCGCTGTGCCACCGACATGCTGGGCGAGCTCAACATCGGCTACGTGCAGCTAGGCGAGGGCGAGCCGACCATGCGCGCCTTTCGCGGGGTCGACCTCAATACCTTCGTCAATCCCCTCTTTGCCACGGGCTCGGACCTTTCCTTCCAGTCCGGCGATCTCTTGCTGATGCGCGGCATGCATCACAACAGCGCGGCGATCGCCCGCATCGGCGACGTCAACTCCCAGTTCAGCCACCTCGCGATCATTTACACCGACGAGAACGGCGCGCAGTGGGTGGTGGAAAGCCTCATCGAGGAGGGGGGCATCATCAATCCCCTCGACGCGGTGCTGCATCACGGGCTGGGCCGCTGTGTCGTCCTGCGGCACCGGGACCCGGTGCTGGCGCGCCACGCCGCGGCCCTCATCCACGATGTCATACGCAGCTCGCGCGCGCCCGGCGGCCGGCGCATCTGGTACGATTTCAGCATGGAGCTGAAGGGCGAGAGGGAGCTCTTCTGCTCCAAGCTCGTGCGCCTTGCCTTCGCCCGCGCCAGTGGCGCCGCCGTCGTCTTGCCGACGTTCACCACGCGCTTCGACATGGTGAACCGCGACTTCGTCGACCGCATCGGAGTCACGGCGCGGGAGACGTTCGCGCCCGCCGATATCGAACTCGAGTCCGACTTCGATATCGTTGCCGAATGGCAGGACTACCGCATCACCTCGCGCCTGCGCCTGCAGGATCTGTTGATGGACAAGCTGTTCTGGTGGATGGACGAGTACGGCTACAAGTTCCACGAGGACTTTCCCATCCGGCTCATCGGTCTGTTCGGCCGGGCCTCGTCGCGGCTTTCCGATCGCGCCAAGCAGCTCGTCTCCGAGGTCATTCCCAAGGTGCCGCCCAACATGCAGCGCTCAGCCATTCAGGCGGTGGCCATGCTGCACCAGACGGCCCAGCCGCTGCTCGTCGAGCTGCAGACGCATGAGCGCCAATCCATCGCGCAGCACGGACGCCCGATGCACGCGCGCGAGATCTTCAACCATTTGGAAGAGATGCGCCAGCGTGCCGGCCGGCGCATCGGCTATCTCGTCGGCAAGGCTTGAACGTGGGTGGGCCACTCCTCGCGGTCGACGGTGCGCGCCGTCGGCAGGCCGTCATCCAGCGCATCCTCCAGCGCGTCCACACCGGCCCTGGCCGCTATCGCCTCGGGCACGATCCAGGCCCGGTAGCGGTGCCCGATGATGGGCGTGGCGCAGAAGAGGCGCCCGGCGACAACATCGCAGCTGCGGTCGGCCCGCACCATTTTGATGTCGCGCCGGTCGTGGTGCCATAGGCCCATGTCGACCGGCTGAATATTGGCCGACGGCGCGCCCAGATCGACGTTGCGGAACACGCACGACAGCTGGTCGCGGCAGGGACCGGCGCGGCGGCCGATCGAGTTGATGGGCCCGAGCACTTTCCAGCGCGGCATGTAGTCGGCAGGGTCCTCAGGCCCTGAGCTGATGTAGCAGCCGCTGCCGACACAGAGCACAGGGTTGGCTGTCCTGAAGCTGCCGACAAAGGTATGCCGCCCGGGCTGCATGAGGAGTAGCACGGTCACGTGCGTCGGCGCCGGTTCCGTGCCGGCCGTGTCCGGCTCCAGGCTCCACGGCGCCGGTTTGGAGGTCTCCGGTGGGGGCAGCGGGCCGCCGAGAGAGTTGCGGTTGGCGTCGGCGCCCGCGCGCTCGCGCGCTTCGCGCGCCTCACGGGCCTCGCGTGCGAGCCGGAACTTCTCGGCGATGCGGCGTGCCTCCTCGGTGCGCATGGCCTCGAGCGCGGCGCGCGCCTTATCCGCACGACGCTTCTCCTCGGCCTCGCGCTGTTCCGCGGCTAGCCGCCTTTCCTCTGCTTCTTTGGCGCGCTGCTCTGCTTCCACGCGTCGCGCCTCCTCGGCCTTGGCCTCCTCTTCGGCGCGCCGTCTCTCCTCGACCTCGCGGGCAAGCTGCGCGGCCTCGGCTTTGCGCGCCTCCTCGGCACGGTGCTGGTCCTCCCGGCGGCGGTCCTGGGCCTCCTGTGCTAGACGGGCCGCCTCGGCGCGTGCCCGCTCTTGCTCGGCCGCGAGGCGGGCTTTCTCCTGCTCAGCCGCAAAGCGCGCCTTCTCTTGCTCGGCCGCGGCGCGTGCTTTCTCCTTGTCGGCCGCGATGCGCGCCTTCTCTTGCTCGGCTGCTGCGCGTGCTTTCTCCTTGTCGGCCGCGGTGCGTGCCTGCTCCTGCTCGGCTGCGGCGCGCTCCTTCTCCTTCTCGGCTGCGATGCGTGCCTGCTCTTGCTCAGCCTCGCGGGCCTGCTGCTCCTCGAACGCGCGCTGGTCGGCGGCGCGGCGCGCCTCGGCTTCGGCGCGGGCGCTGGCCAGCATGTCGGCCTCATCGGCGGCCCGCTGCGCCGCGGCCTTGCGGCGGGCTGCAGCTCTCGCGGCTGCCGCACGCGCTCGCTCGGCAGCCGCTTTCTTGGCGGCCTCCTCGGCCTTTTTCTTTGCCTCCGCTTTGGCGGCCTCGGCGCGCTCCGAGTCCTCGGCAGCGCGCGCGAACTTCTCAGCGAGCGCGTCGGCGGCGCTTTGGTCGGCGGCGGCGGGCCGGGAGAGGGGACCGGCAAGCAAGACGGCACCAGCCGTCATGCATGTGAACATTATCGCTGCAGCACGCATTCCTAGCCTCGTAAAACAGATAGTGGGCTCACAAAACGCGCCATTGCCGTAGCGGCGGCGAAAGCGCGACCGGACTGGGTCAATAAAGCGAAGACTGGTTGAACCGCGCCTGAACGGCGCCACTGTGGCGCGCGCTTTGTTCAGCGGTCGTGCGCGAGGATGTTCCGCAACCCTTGACGGTAGCTTGGAAATTTGAGCTCAAGACCCAGATCGCGGCGCAGCCGCACGTTGCTCACGCGTTTGTTCTCCACATAAAAGCTTTTTGCCATAAGGGAGAGATCGGCGTCCTCGAAAGCGATCTCCGGCGGCGCCGGCATTTGCAACAGCTCCGCGGCGTATGCAACCACGTCCTGCGGTGGTGCCGGCTCGTCGTCGGCGAGGTTGTAGATTGCGTGCGATCCGCGTTCGGCGATTGCCGCCATGAGCACGGCGGCAATGTCCTCGACGTGGATGCGGTTGAACACTTGGCCCGGCTTGACGATGCGTTGCGCGCTGCCTGCGCGCAGGCGGTCGATGGCGCTGCGTCCCGGCCCGTAGATGCCGGCGAGGCGGAAGACCTGCACCGACTTGCCAGCGGTAGCCCCGAGCGTCAGCCACGCCTCTTCTGCGGCAACGCGCCGGCGGCTGCGGTCGGAGACGGGATTGGTCGGGGTCGTCTCGTCGACCCAGCCGCCCCCGTGGTCTCCGTAGACGCCGACCGTCGAGAGATAGCCGATCCACTTGAGCGCCGGCGCGTGTGCGATGTCGTCGGCATAATGGGCAAGGACGGGGTCGCCGTCAGCGCCCGGCGGCACCGACACCAAGATGTGTGTGGCCTCCTGGAGCGCTTCGGCCAGGCCGGGGCCGGGCCTGGTGCCGTCGAACGTAAACGCGGTAAAACCCTCGGCGGCGATGGCCTCGGTGCCTTCGCGCGTGCGCGCCGTGCCGGCGACGTGCCAGCCGTCCCGCGCAAGTCGGCGCGCAAGATAGAGCGCGCTGTAGCCCAGGCCAAAGCACAAGAGCCGGCTCATGGTGCGGATACCGCCTGCCACTCGGCGCGCACCGCGACGTCGCCCTCACGCGCGAGGTGGCGCTTGCGCATGTGCTCGCCCATGCGCTCGCTTGCGAGCTGACGCATGGCCCACACCGCCATGGCGCGCACCAACGGCGAGGCGTCCGCGATCAGCGCCTCGACCTTTGGCAAGAGTGTTTCATCGCGCGCGTTGCCGGCGGCGATCAGCACGTTGCGCAGGAAGCGGTCGCGGCCCATGCGCTTGATCGGCGTGCCGGCAAAGCGCGCGCGGAAGGCGCGGTCGTCGAGGACGAGCAGCTCGGCGAGCGGCGGATTGTCGGTCTCGGCGCTGGCGCAAAAGCGCGCCTCGCGCGCGGCGGCGGCGAACTTGTTCCACGGACAAACGGCGAGGCAATCGTCGCAGCCGAACACGCGGTTGCCCATGGGCCGGCGGAACTCGGGCGGAATGTGGCCTTTGTGCTCGATCGTGAGGTAGGCGAGGCAGCGGCGCGCATCGAGCACATAAGGGGCGGGGAAGGCGTCGGTCGGACAGACGTCGAGACAGCGCCGGCAGCTGCCGCAGTGGTCCGCCTCGGGCGCATCGGGGGGGAGTTCGGCGGTGGTGAGGATGGCACCCAGAAACAGCCAGGAGCCGTGCGTGCGCGAGACGAGGTTGGTGTGCTTGCCCTGCCAGCCGACACCGGCCGCGGCGGCAAGCGGCTTCTCCATCAAAGGCGCGGTATCGACGAAGACCTTGACCTGGGCGCCGCTTGCGTTGGCAAAGCTCGAGGCAAGCGTCTTGAGCTTGGATTTGAGAATGTCATGGTAGTCCTTGCCTTGCGCGTAGGCCGAGATGACGCCGCGTGACGGTTCTTCCAGCGCAGCGAGGGGATCGGCGGCGGGCGCGTAGCTCATGGCGAGCATCACGACCGAGCGCGCCTCGGGCCACAGCGCGTGCGGGGTCCGGCGGCGCTCGGCCGTCGCTGCAAGCCAATCCATGTCGCCGTGGCGGCCGGCGTCGAGGAACTCCGTAAGGCGCGCGCCCGAGCGGTCGATGGCATCGGGCGTCGTCATGCGCACGGCATCGAAGCCCAAGGCTTCCGCCTCGCGGCGCAGCGCCTCTTTCAGCGCCGCCGTCACCGCTGCGCCTCGCAGGCTAGAAGTCGAGATTGGCGTAGTGCGTCGGCGGAATGGCGCCGGGCACGCGATCGGCCAAGATCGAGCGGAACGCGCGCCGCGACTTCAAGCGCGCGTACCAAATCTTGGCTGCCCCGAACTCCTCCCATGGCACCTCGCCCAGATAGTCGATCGACGACAGATGCGCGGCGGCCGCGAGATCGGCAAACGACAGGTCCTCTCCCGCCAGCCAGCGCCGGCGCTCCGCCAGATGGCCAATGTAGCTCAAATGGTAGCGCAGGTTGGTGCGGATGGCGCGCAGGACGTCGGTATCGGGCGTGAGGTGGGCCCCGGGCTGCAACCGGGCATACACCTTCTCGTTGAGCAGCTCCTGCGTTACCTCCCGGTTGAGCTTGCCGTTGAACCAGTCGACCAGGCGGCGCACCTCCGCACGTGCCGCGCGATCCCCCGGAAACAGGGGCACGACCGGCTCCTCGTCGGGCTCGAGGGGGGCCTCGCCCAGGTACTCGGAGATGGCGTAGGCGCCGCACAGGGTGGGGCCGTCCTCGAGCTCAAGCACGGGCAGCTCGCCGGCCGGGTTCAGCTGCAGGAACTCGGGGCGCCACTCCCAGGGCCGCTCCTCGAGGAGATCGACCTCCATGTCGAGCTCGGCCAGCGCGATGCGTATCGCGCGCGAGAAGGGGCAGAGCCTGAAGTGCGTCAGTTTGTGCATCGACCGCGCGGCGTCATTGATGGCCTGATCCGGGGTCCCGAATCGGCGTTCCCCGACACGGGGAGCGCTGGACCGTGTTTCGTCAAGGTACGCTTGCAGGTGGAGGCACCAAGACAATTGCTTCGTGTGGCGCGGATGTGGCACCGCCGCCGCCCAAATCCTGCTAATCCTCGCGCCCAAGCACTGCCGCCGGCCCGCCACGCCAATAACGCCCCAACAGCATCGAGACGCCGCTTATGCCGACTTGGGAAGTCATCCTGCTCGGCCTCATCGAAGGGGTGACCGAGTTTTTGCCGGTCTCCTCGACGGGGCATCTGTTGTTGACCGAGCACTTTCTCGGCGTGTGCTCGCCGGGCAAGACGTTCGAGGTATTGATCCAGCTCGGCGCGATTCTCGCGATCTTGAGCGTCTATGCGACCAAGCTGATGCAGATCGCAGTGGCGCTGCCTTACGATCAGCGCGCGCGCCGCTTTACGCTTGGGATACTTCTGGCGTTCCTGCCCGCCGCCGTGGTCGGGGCGCTGGCTCACGACTTCATCAAGCACGTGCTGTTCGAATCGCCGATGCTCATCTCCATCATGCTCATCGTCGGCGGCGTCATTCTCATCATCATCGACCGCATGCAGCTCGACGTGCATTACGATGACGTGATGGACTATCCGCCGTCGCTGTCGTTCAAGATCGGCATCTTCCAGTGCCTGGCGATGGTTCCCGGGGTATCGCGCTCAGGTGCCACCATCGTCGGCGCCATGCTGATGGGCACCGACAAGCGCTCGGCCGCCGAATTCTCCTTCTTCCTCGCCATGCCGACCATGGCGGGTGCCTTCGCCTTCGACCTCTACAAGAACTGGGCGATCCTCAAGCCCGAGGACATCGACAACATCGCGCTCGGTTTCGTCACGGCCTTCATCGCCGCCGTGTTCGTCGTGCGCTACCTGCTGGGCTATGTCAGCCGCCACGGCTTTGCGCTGTTTGGGTGGTGGCGCATCATCGTCGGCGGTCTGGCGCTGGGCGCCATGCTGGTGCTCGGGACCACGAATGGCTGTCCTGCCGGCTAGGCGCCCTTACGCCCGTCAGGCCGCGTGCGAGGGCGCCTTCACCGTGAGTGCCAGCCGCAGCGCGGTAGCATCGGGCGCATTGCGCAAGGCATCGAGGATCGAAGGCTCGCGCACGACGCGCGAGATCGAGGCCAGCGCCTTCAAGTGATCGCCGCTGGCATGCTCGGGCGCGAGCAGGAGAAACATGAGGTCGACCGGCTCGCTGTCATGCGACTCGTATTCGATCGGCTCCTCCAGACGGGCAAACAGGCAGAGGATGCCCTTCAGTCCGGGAAGCTTGACGTGCGGGATGGCGATCCCGCGCCCCAATCCGGTGGAGCCGAGGCGCTCGCGCTGCAGCAGCGTGTTGAAAATCTCCCTGGCGTCGAGATCGGTCCTCTCGGCGGCGATCGTCGCCAATTCCTGCAGAGCATGCTTTTTGCTTGTTGCCTGCAGCGAAGCAATGATGCCGTCACGGGCCAGAAGATCACAGAGATCCATCGTTCAATCCCATCCCACCCGGTTGCGACGCGCTAAAGCGCGTCAGGTCGCACGATGCAGCTTTTGAATACGCGGAGCGGGTGCGCCCGGTCCGCGCGAATGGACGTCCTAACTGTTGCCGATCCCTCCCGGTTCGGCCGGATGGCCCAACCTGGCCGCGCCACCGGCTGACCAGCGGCGCACCTCTGAGAAACCAAAAAAATGGCATCGAGAAGGTAGAGCTGCCCAACAAATTTGCACACCGATCGCCTGTTGCCCTCGCCGTTTTCCGGGGACATATACGCCAAGATCCTTGCGAAACTGCCCTCCGGTCGGCATTGCGTTTCGAACATGTGGCGCGCCACATTGGCCTATGCAACGGCCGCCGTGCGTGCCGCCCCCGCTTAACCTTGCGCCCTTCCCAGCAGCGCGCAACAGCGGTCCTCGATTCCCGTGCCCTCGAGAGACTTGCAATAAATCCTGCAAAATCGGGGCCACAGGATCGCCCCGAAACAAGCCGACACAAGACGTGATTTATTCCGGTGTCTCAATTGGGGGCGCGGCCGACAACAACGTGCCTCGCGGCGCCATCGCGGGACCCCTCCCAGAGGCCCCTTCGGCAATGCCTATATTGCAGCAGGGCGGTGCATACAAGCCTTGTCTTGCCTAATTTGCCACCATTTCACTGAGTCCCGACGGGGCGCTCCACACGCTCCAAGAGCCGCTTATCGCGTCGGCGCTGCACCGAGGAGGGGATGCGCATGGCCTCGCGGTATTTGGCCACGGTGCGGCGCGCGATATCGATCCCATCGCTCTTTAGCTTTTCTACGATCTTGTCGTCGGAGAGCACGGCTGCGGGCGTCTCGCCGTCGATCATCTGCTTGATGCGATGTCGCACGGCCTCCGACGAATGGGCTTCGCCTTCCTCGGCCGACGCGATCGCCGAGGTGAAGAAGTACTTCAATTCGAAGATGCCGCGCGGGGTCGCCATGTATTTGTTGGAGGTGACGCGGGACACCGTCGATTCGTGCATGGAGATGGCGTCGGCAACCGTCTTCAGATTGAGGGGCCGCAGGTACTGGACGCCGTGCGTGAAGAAGCCGTCCTGCTGGCGCACAATCTCCTCGGCCACGCGCAGGATCGTGCGCGCGCGCTGGTCCAGGCTCTTCACCAGCCAGTTGGCGGTTTGCAGGCACTCGAGCAGGTAGTTGCGGTCGGCGGGCGAGGACGCCGCCTTGGTCACGGTCGTCAGATAGGTGCGGTTTACGAGAACGCGGGGCAGCGTGTCGCTGTTGAGCTCGACCACCCAGCTGCCGTCGGGCGCCTGGCGCACGAGCACGTCGGGCACCACCGGCTGCATCTGCACGGAGCCGTACTTCAAGCCCGGTTTCGGGTTGAGCCCCTTTATCTCCGCCACGATCTCCATGAGCTCGTCCATCTCGATGCCCACCGCCTTCCTGAGCCCGGCGATATTGTGGCTGGCGAGCAGCTGCAGGTTGTCGAGGAAGGCGGCAATGACGGGATCGTAGCGGTTCTGCTCCTTGAGCTGCAGCGCCAGGCACTCCTTGAGCGAGCGTGCGAACACGCCGGGCGGGTCAAGCGTCTGCAGGCTTGCGAGCACGCGGTCGACCAGCTCCTGCGGCGCGCCGAGCTTCTCCGGCAGAGTGGAGAGGTCACCCGGCAGATAGCCGGCCTCGTCGACCATATCGATGAGGTATTGCCCGATCAGCCGCTCGGCCGACTCCTTGAGGACGAGCGGCATCTGCTCGCTCAAGTGCTGGTGCAGCGAGACCTCGTTGGCGACGAAGGCCTCGATGTTGACGTCGTCGTCCACGCCCGAGCCGCGCTGGCGCACGTTGGCCCAGCCGGATTGGCCCTGGTCGCCCCCCTGCTCGCTCGGCGCTGAATCGGGATAGACGTTGTCGTAATCAGTATCGAAAGTGCCTTCGGGATCTGCCACCGGCTTGCCGAGATCGAGCCAATTGTCTTCGCCGTTTGCGGGAGGGTCGTCGGGTTTGGCGAGCTCGGGCGTCGCATCGGCTTCGGGGCGCACCGGGCCGTCGGAGCTTTCGTCGGATTCGAGCAGCGGATTGCGCTCCAGCTCGGTCTCGACGTACTGCATCAGCTCCATGTTCGAAAGCTGCAGGAGACGAATCGCCTGCTGCAGTTGGGGTGTCATCACCAACTGCTGGCCTTGTCTCAGCTCCAGCTTTGTCGAAAGCGCCATGCGCCAAAACCTAGCATACCGCAAACGTCCCGGCCGAGGGTCTAGTCAGCGCGCGTTAACGAACATGTCTCCGAGGTACACGCGCCGAACGTCGTCGTTAGCTATGATTTCCTCCGGCTTACCTTGTGTCAGAACCTGACCGTCGTAGATGATGTAGGCGCGATCAATCAGACTCAAGGTCTCGCGCACGTTGTGGTCGGTGATGAGAACGCCGATGCCGCGCTCGGTCAAGTGTCGAACGAGCTCCTGAATATCGCCGACAGCGATCGGGTCGATGCCGGCGAAGGGCTCGTCGAGCAGCATGAAAGAGGGGCCAGTGGCCAGCGCGCGGGCGATCTCGACCCGCCGTCTCTCGCCGCCCGAAAGCGCGATGGAAGGCGATTTTCTCAAGTGAGTTATGCGGAATTCGTCGAGCAGGCCGTCGAGGCGCAGCCGTCGCCGCTTGGCCGACCGCTCGACCAGCTCCAGCACGGCCATGATGTTCTGCTCCACCGTCAGGCCACGGAAGATGGAGGCCTCCTGCGGCAAATAGCCGATGCCGAGCCGGGCCCGCTGGTACATGGGAAGGCGGGTCACGTCCTGCCCGTCGATGGTGATCGTTCCCTGGTCGGCGGGGACGAGACCGGTGATCATGTAGAACACGGTGGTCTTGCCGGCGCCGTTGGGGCCCAAGAGACCAACCGATTCCCCGCGCCCGACGGCGAGCGTCACGCCGCGTACGACGAGACGTTTCTTGTAGCTCTTCTGCACGTTGTGAACCGTGAGCCAGCCATCCGCACCGAAGGGTTGCGCCGACCCGTTCGTCGGCACGAGGCTGGTGCCGTGGCGGGCAGACCGTGTGCTGCGCGGGCCGCCGCGAGCACGCTTCGGTCCGAAGGGGAGGATCTTGAGCACGAATGAACAAACCTCGGGGTTGAGCCGGTCCGGGGGAACGGCCGCACCACCATGGTGCGCCGTTCATGGCCCCTGTCAATCGGCGTCAGTGTCAATGGGCCTCGCCGCCTCACGCGCGGTGGCCCAAGAGTGCGCGCCATAGAAGGCCGAATTCAGGGTGCTTGGCCCGCGGGAGCCCAGGCGTCGCCAGAAGTCGATGGCGATTTGGCGGCAGGCTGCTCACCCTTTGGCCGCGCCGCCTTTCGCATCTTAGGGTAAAATATCGCGCTGGGACGCCCGCCGGTGTGTGGACCTTGAACGACATAGCCGTTCTTGTCGCCGGCCGGCGCCGCCTTCGCTGTCCACGCGTCGCCAGGGTCATTGTGCATCACGCTCTGCCCGGTCGTCATGTCGATGACGAGGCGGGTACCGCGCACCACGTTCTTGGCCTGGGTGAGGACGACATCGCCGCCGACCGTGACCTGGTTCGCCTTCACGTCGAAGTTGGCCCAGTCGCCGGTGGCATCCTGACCGTTTTTCGAGGTGACGATCACCTTGCCGCGGGCCTCGATGCGGGTCAGCTGGGCGGGCTGCTTGGCATCGCTCGTCATCTGTGCGGCAAGGCCGGCCGCGCCCGTGTAGTAGGCGTTGAGGGTCGATGTGCGCATCACGAAGTTGCCCTGCGCCGCGCGCACGTCTCCATTGAAGACTGCGGTCTTGGCGTGGTCGTTGACGTCGAGGCGGTCAGCCTCAACGTCGATGGGCGCGGTCGGGTCCGTCTTGAAGATGCCGACGGCGCTCGCTGCCGTCGCGTCGGCGCCCTGCTTGGACGATTGCGGGGAGGCGGCGAGGTTTCGATAAAAGCGCGTCGAGATGCGGCCGGGCTCCTTGGCGCCGGCCGCCGCCGGGTTGGTCAGCTGCGTGCGCCCCGTTGCCCGTTCCACGAAGAGCCGTCCGCCGCCGAGCTGGTTGCGCCCCTGCACTGCGACCACATTGCCGGTGAGCAGCACCGTGTCGGCCTTCTGGTCGATCGTCGCGTTGTCGCTGGTGGCGCGCCTTTCGGTGCCGGACGTCATGACGACGTCGCCCGCCAGCACGGCGACCCCTTTCAGGGCATCGAAGTCGAGGCTGTCGCCGGTCACGCGGTCCTGCGGCGCACGCGTCATCACGACGGGAGAGGATGAGGCGATGTGGCTGATCTTGGCGCCGGCCGCGTTCGCGATCGCGCCGCCCGCGCTCTGGCCCTCGTAGCGCACCTCGAGCGCGGCGGTCTCCATAACGGCGTCGCCCTGCACGGCGCGCACGCTGCCCGAGAAGGTGGCGATCTTGTGCGCATCATCGATCTCCAGCCTATCGGAGGTGATGTCGATGGGACCGTTGGCGGCGCTGATCAGCGGTGCGCCTCCGGTGGTCGGCGTCTTGGCCGCGGCCGGCGTCTTGGGATCTTGGGCGGGCACCAGGTGCGCCACGACGCTCTTGAGGAACGTCACCTTGCGGGTCTTGTTGTGCAACGTCATCTCGTTGGAGTGGATCGTTCCTCCCGGCATCTCGACGACCACGGGCTCCTTGGTCTCAAGCACGTTCTGTTTGGTATGGACGGTGGCGCGCGTCAGGTGCGCGCGCAGGCCGCTCTCGGAGACGACGTCGATGCCGTCGTAGAGCTCCAGCTCGCTGGTCTTGCTGTTGTAAAATCCGCGTACGGCCTTGAGCTCGGTCTTCGTCTTGTTGGCGTCCTCCAGATTGCCGACGATCTCGTGGAGGGTGATGCGCGAGAGGTCGGTGAGATCCTGCACCGCGGTCTTTGCCGTCACCACGTACGACCCGCCGTCGTCGTTGAACCCCTCGTAGCGGGGGTTGTGCATGGTCAGGTTCTCGGGGACGATGTTCGAGATCTCGATCTGCGGCAGGCCTTCGATCCATCCGATGGTCTGCAGCACGGTTCCCACGTAGGCGATGACGACGACCGCCGCGGTGACCGGGAGAAGCCAGCGCAGGATGCGCACCAGACGCGTGTGGCGACGCGCACGCGTCATCCCCCTCGCCCGATCGCCCGGCGTGGACGTGGCGAAAGCCCAGCCGCGATCGGGCTCGAGATTGGTTATGGTCGCCATGCGCTCCGTCGGGATTCCGGCCCCTTGCCGAATAGCCCAAAAAAGCGGCCAATTGGGGTGATATTGGGACTGAGACCGTTACACGCTGAGGACGGCGCGGTTGCTGCCCGCTCAGTGGGCAAAAATGTCGTCGTCGGCGAAGCCCGCAAGGTCGAGCCGCGCGCGAACGGCAAGAAAGCCGAAGGCTGCCTCGGCAAAGGGCCGGCGCCCCTCGCGGTCGAGCATGACGTCGAGCTTTTCCTTCAGCGCATGCAGATGCAGAACGTCGGACGCCGCATAGGCGAGCTGCTGCTGGGAGAGCTCGCTGGCGGCCCAGTCGGAGCTCTGCTGCTGCTTGGAGATCTCCACGCCTAAGAGCTCGGCTGCCAGGTCCTTGAGGCCATGGCGGTCGGTGTAGGTGCGCACCAGCTTGGAGGCGATCTTGGTGCAGTAGATGGGCGCGGTAGCGACCCCGAGATTCCTCTGCAGCACGGCGACGTCGAAGCGGGCGAAATGAAAGATCTTGGTGAGCGAGCTGTCGGCCAGCATCGCTTTGAGACGCGGGGCTGAGTAATCGGTCCCGTCGAACTGCACGAGGTGCGCGGTGCCGTCGCCCGCCGAAAGCTGCACGAGGCAAAGCCGGTCGCGCAGGACATTGAGGCCGAGGGTCTCGGTATCGACCGCGACGCTATTCTGGAAGGTGACGCCTGCCGGGAGGTCGCCTTTGTGCAGATGAATGGTCGGTTTCGCCATCTCTCGTTCGCCGGAGCGGTCCTCGTGAGCGTCTCGGGCCGAGAGCCCCCGCTCCCTGTGCCGGCTGATACACCACAAAGATTTATGACAGGTGCATCGCCGGTTAGCAGCCGTTTACGGACTTCGCCCCTCCAGGGCAAGCCGTCTCGGTGCGATTGACGTTGTGTTGAGACGCTTGAGGTTGATATCTCACCTGAGGATCGTGGGCTGCCGCAGACGAGGCTGAGCTGAGATGAACGAGAGCGGCGACACGTTTGGCATCAAAGAGGTGCTGGCGACGAGCTATGGCGTCTTCACTCGGAACTTTCTCCTGCTGTTCCTGCTCGCGTTCGCCGCCACCATTCCAAACCTTTCAATCGAGCTCTTGGCACCGCCTGAGCCGCCGCCATGGCTCACTTCGCACGGCCACGCCCCGGACGTGCGGTCCGCCGCGCAGGCCCTCTCGCCGTGGGTTACGCTGCCGTTGATCGCCGTGGGAATCCTCCTGAGCTTCGCCTTGTCTGCGGCTGCGACCACGGTCTTGATTGCCGATCTGAGGGGGACGCCTTTCGGTCCCGGCGACGCCTTGACGAGCGGGTGGCATGCCCTGCCGGCGCTGCTCGGTATTTTCATCATCTTATTTCTACTGTTGCTGGGTTTCGCCTTGCTGGCAGGGCTCGTGTGGGCGGGTGTCGCAATCGGACTTCTCGGCGATCCCAAAACGCCTTATGCCGCGATCCTCGTCCCTATCTTTGTTGCGCCCATCGTGATCGTGGGGCTCAGGCTTTGTCTTGTGGTTCCCGTGATCGTTGCGGAGCGCGTGGGCGCCGTTCAGTCGCTCAAGCGCAGCGCCAAGCTGACCGAAGGCAAGCTCTGGCGGCTTTTTGGCCTCTTCGCCGCGGCGGGGTTGATCATCTTCGCCATCAAT
The DNA here is from genome assembly GCA_963782555.1 of uncultured Alphaproteobacteria bacterium. GTDB lineage: Bacteria > Pseudomonadota > Alphaproteobacteria > Rhizobiales > Hyphomicrobiaceae > Hyphomicrobium_A. Next base: position 496,261 of record CAWAKB010000001.1, read on the forward strand.
GCCGCCCTCTTCGGGACCGCAGCCGGCCTGTTCGGCTTTGCAACATTCTTCAACCCGGCCGCCATGGTCTTAAGGCACGCGGTGATGGCGGCGGAGGTGCCCTTCTATTGGGCGGTCGTTGCCGTCAGCTATTATTATCTGCGCGTCGCCTCCGAGGGGGGCGGAGCACCTGCGCAAGCCGCCGCCGGCAGCGCGTGAGCGCTGCGGCCTGCCCTTCTCCTCGTGTCGGATCGTCAACGGCGCCTTGCGGCGGAGCGGCGCAACGCTATTGATGTTGCGCTTGGTTTGGTTCTGATCTTGTTTCAAAAAAGTATTTGCGGGCGGGGAGAGCTATGTTTCTGTGGGCGCCCGTTTGGGCGATTTGGGCGGCAGTAACGCTTTTCAGCGGCGCGTACTATTGCTCGCTGCCGCCGTCTCCGGACCAGTCGATCTTCGACTACATTGCCTGGCAGGGTCTGCATGGCGTGCATTGGTACGCCGGCAGCTTCGACAGGACATGGCCCGGGAGCCTTCTCATTCACGAGACGGGTATCCGGCTCTTTGGCGTCCATCCCTGGACGGCTCGGCTGACGGACTTCGTTCTTCTGCAGCCCGCGATCCTGGCCATGTACCGGTTTCTCAAGTCCGCGGATCTGCGTTGGGCCGCGATCGCCGTCGCCATTTCCTACCCCATCATCTATGTCACGTCCGGCGGGTGGATGGCCGGACATCGCGATATCGTTGCGATGCACTTCTTGATCGCCGCCTCGGCGATTATCGTCTCATCGATCGATCGGCGGGTCGCGCTGCTGCTGGCCGGAGCTGTGGTCGGCTACGCAGTTCTGCTGCGCCCAACTTATCTTGCCTTCGCACCCATTCTCTTTTTGGTGTCGGTGTCCGATGTCTTGGTGCCGATCTCCGCGTCGGCTGCTGGATTGACGAAGATTTTTGGAAAGGCGGCGTGGTTCACGGGCGGTCTCATCGCTTTTCCGGCTCTATTAGCTTTGGGCGGCCTTGCGGCAGGGACGCTCGACGATTGGTTCGCTGAAGGCGTCCGCTTCGTCCTCGATGTCTATCCCGTCACCGCGCCGCGCCACTGGCTCTACATGCCGTGGCGGCTCTTGGTGGACATCAAGATCCATATGCTCTGGCCGGCAATCGCTGCCGCAGCTGGTTGCCTGGTTTGGCTTGTGACGGGTCGCGCGCGCGTTCACGGCGTTCTGTTGTTGGGCATGGGCGCCACTGCAATCTTATCGTTCCTGGTCCAGGGCAAAGGCTTCGGATACCACCTGGGCGGACTGATCCCGCTGTTCGTCTTGGCGACGTTGGGTGGCGCCGAGCTCGGCGTCCGATCTGCCGGCGGCACGTCACGCGGGCTCGCTGTCGTCATCGCAGGTCTGGCGACGGCAAGTGTCATGGTGTTCGCTGCCGGCACCGCGCGGCGGGTTCAGCACAACCTTCTCCCGTACGCGGCGCGGGTTCTACACTCAGGCATCAATACGGCTCTGGCCGCTCCGGCCGGCCAAGGCGCACGGGAGGCAATCCGCTCGGAGACCGTCGCGATCATTCGCAGCGAAAGCGGACCAGACGATCGGTTCTTTCAGTGGGGATGGAATTATGACGTTGGCTTTCGGTCAGAGCGCCTTGCCGCCAGCCGCTACATCAATACGCCGGCGCTTTCGCTCATCACCGATCACCATCCCGAGATCTACAAGAGCTGGATCCGGCGGTTTGCGCACGATCTGGCAGAGACAAACCCGAAGTTCATCTTGATCGATCTGCGGGTGCTGCCGGCCGGAACGCGTGCCGACACCCTTCCCATCGTCTTGCCGCCGCATGCTTCGCTCGCCTTGGCCGCGCTCGTGGCGCACGCCAACGCGGGCTACTCGATGCGCCAGAAATGGCCCGACCGGCTCTTGCTGAAGCGGCGCTAGCGCGACGCGCCGCCCGCAATCTCGCAACGTGCACCGACGTCAAACAGCATAGGCCTGAGCGCCGATGGCATGCCTGTCTTGCAATGACCTGGGGACATTGGGATTGCGGCATTAATAGCGCGCGTTATATTAACACGCGTTATGAAAAACTCAGCGAACATCGATAGCGACTTCCTCTTCCTGATCTACGACGTCGCCCAGCTGGTGCGGCGGCACGCCGACAAGCGCGCCCGCACGTACGGCATGACGCGCGCCCAGTGGGCGGTGCTCGTGCGGCTCGAGCGCGAGCCTGGCATCACCCAGAGCCGGCTCGCCGCCTTGACCGACGTGGAGCCGATCACAATCGGGCGCCTCGTCGACAGGCTCGAGGAGAACGGGCTGATCCAAAGGGAGCCCGATCCAGACGATCGCCGGGTCTGGCGGCTCACGCTCACGCCGAAGAGTGCAGGCATCCTCAAAGAGATCGCCGCTTTCCGCCGCGAGCTGAACCAGGAAATGACGCAGGGGCTGGACGACCAGAGCCTCGCCACGCTGGTCGAATGCCTGCAGGGCATGCGTCGCAACCTGACCAAGCACAAAGGCGCCGAGCCTGCCAAAGCGGGCATGGCATGAATCTCCAACTCCCCAATGAGGAGTTCGGACCGTCCGCAAAGGTTGCGGGGCGCTTTTCCAGGTTCCGGCCGTCGCGCGAGAGTTTGCGCAAACCGTTGATGATCGGCGGGCCGTTGCTGGTCGCCGTGATCGCCGCGGCGATGTGGATAACCGGCGGACGCTACGTCTCCACCGACAACGCCTACATCCACGCGCGCAAGCTCATGGTGTCCGCCGACGTCTCCGGCATCGTCTCCGACGTTCTCGTGCACGAGGGCCAGGCGTTGCCGCCGCCATCTTCACGGCGCCCGTGGGATGGCTTGCCACGCATTTCGGCCGCAAGCGCCTTTTCCTCGTCTGTGTGATCGGCTTCACCATGGCGTCGGCGCTGTGTGGCATGGCCGGCTCGCTCACCCAGATCGTGCTCTTCCGCCTGCTGCAGGGCATGTTCGGCGCGGCACTCGTTCCCCTGTCGCAGGCAACGATGCTCGATCTCTACCCGCCCGAGCAGCGTGGCTCGGCGATGGCCATCTGGGGGATGGGGGTGATGGTCGGCCCGATTCTGGGGCCGACGCTCGGCGGCTATCTCACCGATGTCTACAATTGGCGCTGGGTGTTCCTGATCAACGTGCCGCTCGGAATCCTCACCGGCATCGGCCTCACCGTATTCATGAAGGAGACCCCGCGCCTCGGCAGCCTGAAGTTCGACTGGATGGGCTTTGGCGTCCTTAGCCTGGGGCTCGCCGCGCTGCAGCTGATGCTGGACCGCGGCCAGCAGCAGGACTGGTTCCACTCCACCGAGATCATCGCCGAGCTGGTCCTGGCCTGCCTCGGCATCTATCTCTTCCTCGTTCACCTGTTCACGGCCGACAGCACGTTCATCCCGCCGAGGATCTTCAAGGACGTGAATTTCACGGCGGGCTTTCTCATGATGTTCGCCATCGGCGTAATTCTGCTGGCCTCCATGGCGCTGCTGCCGCCCTATCTGCAGAATCTGGGCGGCTACTCCATCACGACCACCGGTCTGCTGACGGCGCCGCGCGGCGCCGGGACGATGCTCGCCATGCTCATTTCCGGCCGGCTGTCGAGCCGCATCGACCCGCGGCTGCTGATGCTCGCCGGCATCATGATGATCAGCTACTCGATGTGGGCCATGATCGGTTGGACGCCCGACGTGGACGAATGGTCGCTCGCAACCTCGACCTTCATCCAGGGCGCGGGCCTCGGCTTCGTGTTCATTCCCTTGCAGGTCGTCGCCTTCGCCACGCTTGCGCCCGATCTGCGCGGCGACGGCACCGCCCTGTTCAGCCTCATCCGCAACGTCGGCAGCGCGATCGGCATCTCGGTGTCCTCCTTCCTGCTGGCACGAGGCACGCAGATCATGCACGCGCGCATTGCGGAGGGGCTTACGCCCTTCAATCATGCCTTGCAGACCGGCGGCGCCTATCTGTTCTGGAACAGCGCTGCGGCGCCGGGGAAGATTGCGCTCAATGCGGAGGTGACGCGCCAAGCCTCCATCATCGCCTACGCCAACGACTTCAAGTTCATGCTGTTCGTTTGCCTCGGAAGCGCTTTTCTTCTGCTCCTGCTGGGCCGTCCGCCGACGAGCGCCGCGCCCGCCGAGCACGTCGCCCTCGATTAGCAGGTGCGATCAAGCTTTCAGGACGCGGTCACGTCGAACACTACGGGCAGTGAGATGGGTCCCGTGTTGCCGCTGTCGGGCAGGTAGGTCGCAGGCCCGCCTGCGCGCAGATTGCGCATGTGGCCGGGAAGGATCGTGAACGCGACCGTCATGTCGCTGCGCGCAATGGCATGGCCCAGGCAGTGGTGGGGCCCGCCGCCGAAACCGAAATGACGCTCGCGCTCGGCCGTGATGTCGAAGCCGGCTTCAAATACGTCGGGGTCGGTGCCGGCCGCCTCCGACAATAGATGCAGGGTCGTTCCCTTCTTGATGGTGAGGCCGTTGTAGACGAAGTCATCGATCGCCTCGCGCGTCACCCAGGTGATGGTCGGGCGTACGCGCATGACCTCCTCGACGGCTTTGGCGGCAAGATCGGGATGCTCAGCCAGCAGCTCCCACTGCTCGGGGTGCTCGAGGAAGGTGGCGATGCCGAGACCGAGCTGGTTGCGCGTCGTGTCGATGCCGGCAAACACCAGCATCAGGATGGTGTCGCGCAGTTCCTCGTTGGAGAGCCGGTCGTTGTCCTCGCTGGCAGTCACCAGCGCCGACATGAAATCGCTCCCCGGTGCGCTCTTGCGCTTTGCCACCAGTTGATCGGCATATTCGAACATGGCTTCGGTCGCCGCGTTGATGCGCGCCTCGTTCTCCTTGAAGGCGACGCCGAGCGCGAGCCCCATGGTGGCGGACAGCCGCAAGACATGATTGGCCTCCTCGCGCGGCAGGCCGAGGATGTGGCAGAGGACGCGGGCCGCATAAGGGTCGGCGAAGTCGACCATGAAATCGCATGTCCCCCGATCGGCGAAGGTCTCGACAAGCTCGTTCGCCATGGCATCGAACTCGGGCCTGAGGCCGGAGACCACCTTTGGCGCAAAGGCCGGATTGACGAGCTTTCTTAAGCGCGCGTGGTCGGCCCCTTCCTGCACCAGGATGGTGCGCGCCCACCAGTCGGCGAAGATGCCAGTGACGTCGTTGTGCGCCGGCCAGGCATGGCTGCCCTGGCGCAGGCTCTTGTGCAGGAGCAGGTTGCGCATGTCGGGGTAGCGCAGCACCGCGATGCCGTACGGCGTGCGCGCATACCAGCTTTCGGCGCGCGCATCCTTGATCGGCTTGGAGCGGATCGACAGCGCCGGGTCGGCGAGATTGAGGAACGGAACTCCCTCGAGGGTGGCAATCACGATCATGGGCTTTGTCCTCATCATGGGACCGGTGTCAGAGCCACGCGGGTCTGACACCTCGCGCGCCTTAGGGCAGGCAGTCGAGATAGGTCTCGACGTCGAAGTTGGTGACCGTGTGGTTGAAGCGCTCCCACTCGTCGGTCTTGTACTCGTGATAGAGGCGGTACATCTCGCCCGGCATCGCCGACTTGATCACTTCGTCCTTCGACAATTCCTCGAGCGCATGGCCGAGCGTCATGGGCAGCTTCTTCACCTGCTTGCCCTGCTCCATCGCATCGTAAATGTTGCGCTCCTCCGGCGCCCCCGGATCGAGGTCGCGCTTGATGCCGTCATCAGCGGCTTTGAGGATGGCGCCTGCCATCAGGTAGGGGTTCACCATCGAATCGACGGCGCGGTACTCGAAGCGGCCCGGGGCCGAGATGCGCAGGCCCGTCGTTCGGTTCTGGAAGCCCCAGTCGGCGAACACCGGGGCCCAGAAGCCCGTGTCCCAAAGACGCCGGTAGGAGTTGACCGTCGAGCAGCCGATGGCGGTCAGCGCATAGAGATGGTCGACGATGCCGGCGATCACCTGCTTGCCGACCTTGCCCGGCATCTGCTGGTCCTCGCCGTCGGGCATGAAGGTGTTCTCCCCGCCGTCCAGATGCGCAAACACCTCCGGCATCGCCGCGGCGCGGTATTGCCCCAGCTTCTTGGTGATGGTCTCGCCGCCGCGCCAGAACGAGATGTTGTGATGGCAGCCTGACGCGGACACGCCCATGAAGGGCTTGGACATGAAGCAGGCGATGAGATCGTGCTCGCGCGCCACTTGCGCGCAGATCTGGCGGTAGGTGGTCAGCCGGTCGGCGGTGCGCAAAGGCTCGTCGAAGGTGAAGTTCAACTCCAGCTGCCCCGGCGCGTCCTCGTGGTCGCCCTGGATCATGTCGAGCCCCATGGCGCGCGCGTACTGGATCACCTTCATGTAGACGGGGCGCAGGCTCTCGAACTGGTCGATGTGGTAGCAGTAGGGCTTGGAGTAGCCGCCGGCCGGCTTGCCGTCGGCATCCTTCTTCAGCCACATCATCTCCGGCTCGGTGCCGTGGCGCATGTGCAGGCCGCCGTGCTCGGACTGGAACTGCTCGTGGATGCGGCGCAAGTTCCCGCGGCAGTCGGAGGTCAGGAAGGCGCCGGGCTCTTGGCGCTCCTCCCGGTTGCGAAAGAGTGTGCAGAAGATGCGCGCAACCCGCTTGTCCCAGGGCAGCTGGCAGAAGGTCTCGGGCTCGGGGATGCCGACCAGCTCGGCGGCCTCGGGCCCATAGCCCAGATACTGGCCGTGGCGGTTGAGGAAGAGGTTGACGGTGGCGCCATAGACGAGCTGGAAGCCCTTCTTGGCGACGCTCTCCCAGTGATCGGCCGGGATGCCCTTGCCGCAGATGCGGCCCGTCACCGAGACGAACTGCAGATAGAGATAGTCGATGCCCAGCTCGTCGATGAGCTTGCGCACCTGCGCCACCTTCTCCGCCCGGCCGGCGGCGTCGACGAAAGCCTCGATGTCGGTTCTCATGCCAGTCATTATACGCTCTCCAGATAGCGGGCCCGCTCGAACGCGGACACGTGCGCGTGGAACGCTGCAGCTTCCGCGGCGCACCAGGCTGAATAGTGGTCGACGAAGCGGGCGCCGAAGATTGCGCGCGCGGGCTCCGACTTGGCGAAGCGGCGCGCGGCCTCCTCCAGCGAGGTCGGCAGCTCGGCGCCGGGTGCGGGTTGCATGAGGCGGCCGTCGCCGGTGACGGGAGGGCCGGGATCGGCGCTCGTCTCGATGCCCCAGAGGCCCGCACCGAGCACCATGGCGGCTGTCATGTGCGGCACAGCGTCGGCGCCGGGCAGGCGAAACTCCAGCCGCGTCGTGGCGGGATCGTCGGCAACGAGGCGCACGGCGCACGAGTAGTTGCCGGCGCCCCAGTTGGCCGCGCGTGGCGCCCAGTTGCCGGGTCGCAGGCGCCGGTAGGCGTTCACCGTCGGCGCGAACATGCACATCCACTGCGGCGCCAGAGAGAGAATGCCGCCGAGGAAGGCGCGCGCGGTCGCGCTCAAGGGCCCGGCGCCGCTGTCGTCGCCAAGCAGGGGCTTGCCGCTCTTGTCGCGCAGCGAGATCGAAAGGTGCCCGCCGAGACCGGGATAGCCCGCATCGAGCTGGGCGAGGAAGCTCGCCGTCATGGCGTGCCGGCGCGCCAGCGCCTTGGTGAAGACCTTGAAGAGGGCCGCGTCGTCGGCGGCCTTCAGAAGCGGGTCGGGGCCGAGGCAATACTCGACGCAGCCCGGCCCCAGCTCCATGCAGTGATGGGCGACGTTGATAAGGCTCGCGCGCAGCTCGTCGTGCACCGTCGTCAGGAAGGCGGTGTCGGCCGCTGGCGCCACGCCGGACCAGCAGCGGTTGTGGGGCAATGCCGGATCGAGGTTGCGCCAGTCCTTGGCGCGCAGCGAGGCGCCGTCCTCGGCGAGGAAGATCACCTCGTACTCGAACCCGGCGAGGGACTCGAGGCCGCGCTCGCGCGCCTTATCCATGACGCGCGTTAGCGTGGCGCGCGGCGAGATGGCGGCACTGGGCCCGGCGTAGTCGGCGATCGCCAGCAGGGCGGCGGGCTCGAAAGCGTAGCGGCGCACCGAATCGGGGTCGAGGCGCACGGCCTCATCGACGAAGCCCTTCTCGGCAAAGCAGGTCTCGTCGTGCATCCAGAAGGGCAGGGCATCGATGAAGTGCCAGCCGTTCTCCAGCGCGAGGACGAAGGCGCCAGCGTCGAGACGCTTCTCGCGGAAGGCACCGGTGAAGTCGAAGATGCCTACGTGGGCGACGGCGAAGTCGCCGTTCCCGGGCTCCGTCGCCTGGCCGCTCGCCGTTGCCAAGACCAAATTCCCTTTCGCCTGCGGCTACCCTTGAGCGCCCAACCGCGGTTATTTTCACATCAAGCAAAAAATTTTCGCAAGGGGAAACTTGAGGCATGTGCTGGCCGCGCGGGCAGCAGGCCGCAACAACTCCCGCCAAGGCGCGCCGAAGCGGGGCGCACGGGCAAGCCTAGCGGCTTGCAACGGGGTGAGGAACCCTATCGGGAGGTTGCGTTAAGGGGGCGGGAAACGGCACTTTTACCTTCCGGCTCCTCCTGGGTGTTGGCGCCGCCGTGGAAATCGCTGCCTGTCGTGCGGGCGCTCACTTGTCTTGCGCTGTCTGCATCGGCAGCCCGTAAGACTTGCTACGTGCTTTCCTGCGTGGCACGTCTGACAAGACGTCGGTGCGCGTGATACGGCAGTCCCGGCATATGTTGGACGATGAGTATTTTAGAGCAATTGCTGCCGAGCTTGGCGTGTCCGCGGCTCAAGAAGCCCCTGCGGCGCTGGCAAATCGATGAAAGCGACCGCTGCCGGTTGCGCAAGATCAAGCGGTCGGGCTTGGAAGCGAGCGACTATGGATTTGGGGACGATCTTGAATTCCTGACTGCCGGGGACGGCCGTTACTACGGCGTGGCCGACGGATTTCCGATTTTGCTCTACCCAGAGATTCTCGTTGCGGCCGACGACCACGAGACGGTCGATCTTCTAGATCCGCGTTACCACGAAGCCTACGAGGAGATGCAGCATTACAATTCAGTCGGCAATCGCGGCGCGGCGCAGGTGGACCAAGCGACCCTGAGACGCTTTATGGGAGCACTCGTCGATCGGTGCCCGGGCCCGCAGAGTTTTCCCGACGAGGAGGCGGTCTGGATCGATGCGCGCCACGACGGTTTGGCTCAGCTTGATGCCTACCGATATCTGGCTCCGCTTCAGGGCAAGCGCTTTCTGCATCTCGGCGGCTCGGGCAGCCACGCGATCAAAGCACTCTTGGCAGGCGCTAAGTCTGCGACGCTGCTGACACCTATGCTGGGCGAAGCGCGTCAGGGCCGCGGTCTTGCTCAACGCTTCGATGTCGCCGATCGGTTCAATGCCGTCATTGCGATCGGCGAGGAGCTGCCGTTCGTCGAGGCCTTATATGAGGCAATATATTCGGGCGGATGCATCCATCACATGCGCACCGAGTACACGTTCGCCGAGCTCAATCGCGTGCTCACGCAAGGCGGGCGATTTTCGAGCGTCGATCCTTGGAAGACTACTCTTCACAAGATCGGCACTCATATTTTTGGCAAGCGCGAGCGCGGCGTGTTCTGCCGCCCCATCGATCCGGTGCGTCTTGCGCCGCTGAAGCTTTTCAGCAAGCACGCCGTCACGCGGCACGGACCCTTCATGCGCTATCCGATGATCGTTCTCGACAAGTTTGGCGTCACGCTTCCCATAACGACGATGTTGAAGCTCGCACGCGTCGATGATTTTCTCGGTAGGGTGACCGGCACGCTCAATGTCATGTCGGGCAGCATAATGTTCGCCGGCGAGAAGGCCTCGACAGAATTACGACGGCGCGGTCCGGCGCCCCCGCCTCTCCCTTAGCGCCTAGCTGTAATTTGGGATGCGGCCGGCAAAGGACCGCCCCAGATACGAGGGGGCAGCTCGCCTTGATCTGCAAGGCCTTGTTTTACCTCCGCTGGAGGCGGCACCTCTAAGGACTCGGCGACGACGCGAACGAGGTGTCAGTTTGAACCGCCAGCACCGCCATTGCGTTACGCCTCGGCGTAGCCCATAAGTGCTCTATGAGCGATAAAGAATCAGCTGCCGGATGGGTTGTTCAGATAACCAACCCCGGGGTACCGATTATTCCGGCGGAGGGCAGCCCCTGGCGACCCGCCATGAGCAGTGCCCCCACCTTCCAATTTTTCAATGTCGCAATCGGCGCGGCTGATAAGGCTGTCGAAGCGGTCAGGAAGAAAGCTGGCGCCGCAGATGACCTGCCCGTGCGCACCGTTCGGGCGTTGTCGTCATCAGAGATTGCCTCGATCGATTTGCGAGCCGGCGAGGCCAAGCCCGCATAGGCCCGCGAGGTGATGAGCTGCCATGCGGCGGAGGGGGCAACCCACGCCTCAGCAATCGTCGATCCGACCGCCAAACCGCAGGGCGAGGGAAATTCTCTGAACTTCCCCCCCCCAAAACCCAACTGCCGGCGCGTGTCTGCTGCGGCCCGAAGGGCCAAAATCTAAGTCTGGTGCCCAGGAGAGGACTCGAACCTCCACGCCCTTGCGAGCGCTAGCACCTGAAGCTAGTGCGTCTACCAATTCCGCCACCTGGGCACGAGGCCGATGAGTTAGAGAGCGTCGGCGCCCTTGTCAATTCTACGCTGGCAAATCGCCAAGCGCGCTTCACAGCGCCGGCTCTGCCCGTATATTCGTCGCCGGACCGAGGCTTGGCGGCGGCAAAGAGGGGCTCACGATGGCGGATCGTATGGACGACCAGGGGCTGGCAACAGTGTTCGGCGGCTCGGGCTTCATCGGCCGCTACGCGGTCGCGGCGCTGGCCAAGCAGGGCTGGCGCGTGCGCGCCGCTGTCCGCCGGCCCGATCTCGCCGGCTTTTTGCAGCCCTCGGGGCGCGTCGGCCAGGTATTCGCGGTGCAGGCGAACCTGCGCTATCCGGAGTCGGTCGGGCGCGCCGTCGAGGGGGCCAAGGCAGTCGTCAACTGCGTTGGCGTGCTCGCCTCCACGGGACGCCAGAGCTTCCGCGCCATCCACATAGAGGGCGCGCGTGCCGTCGCCAAGGCGGCGCGCGAGGAAGGCGCCAAGCAGCTGGTGCACATCTCCGCCATCGGTGCCGATCCCAAGTCGCGCGCGCGCTATGCCCGCAGCAAGGCCGAGGGCGAGGCCGCCGTGCTCGAGGAGTTCCCCGACGCGGTGATCCTGCGCCCCTCGATCGTGTTCGGGCCGGAGGACGAGTTCTTCAACCGGTTTGCCGCCATGGCGCGCATCTCGCCGTTCCTGCCCCTGATCGGCGGCGGCAAGACGCGCTTTCAGCCGGTGTTCGTGGGCGATGTCGCCGCCGCCGTTGCCGCCAGCCTCATGGGTGCGGCCAAGCCCGGCAGCGTCTACGAGCTGGGCGGGCCCGAGGTGCTCTCCTTCCGCGAGATCCTCGACCTGACGCAGGAGTGGAGCGGGCGCCGACGCGCCTACCTGCCGCTGCCCTTCTGGCTGGCCAAGCTGCAGGCCGCCTTCACCTGGCCGCTGCCCAACAGCCTGCGTCCGATCACCTATGACCAGGTGCGCCTGCTTCAGCACGACACCGTCGTGAGCGAGACCGCGAAGAGCTCGCGGCGCACGCTGCAGGGGCTGGGCATCACCGCGCCGCATGGCGTGGCGGCGATCGTGCCCACCTATCTGGAGCGCTTCCGCCCCAAGGGCCAGTTCGCGAGCTACCGCACCTAGAGAGCGGCCTTCGCCTTCCTCTAAAATGGAAAGGCCCCGGCGGAGACGCCGGGGCCCATCATGCGCCAGACGGTGGCGACGGGAGTGCTAGTGCACGCTCGCGATCTCCAGGTCATCGTCGATGGCGTGCCCGATGGCAGCCTGCCGGGTATCGGTCAGCGCCAAGGGCGTTCCATCGGCGGCGTGCAGCGAGAATAGGTTGATGCCCTGCGGCAGCCCCTCGATCGCCGGGAACATACGGCTCGCCTCGTCAGAGGTGAGCGTCTTGATGTAGGCGACGACACCGCCGCCGAGCGTGGCAAGCTCTTTCTCGGTCATGACGGTATTCGGTTGCGTGGTTCTGTCGTGCTCGGTCATGACGCAACTCCTTCTCTCAAGTCGTGCGCGATGCGTCACCGCATCCGACGGGGTTGAGCGTTCGCCGCCGCCCGTCCCGAATTCCGGTCCTGCCTCGATGCGGACCGGTAGCTTCCTTAATTCAACGATCACGATTGCGCTTTTCTGTCGCTGATCGCGATCGTGCGCACCAAACGCTCCGGCTCTAGCCGCTCCAGGTCGATGGCGAGCAGCCCGTTGGCCAAGTTCGCCGACTTTACCTCGATTCCCTCCGCCAAGACGAACGTTCGGGCGAATTGGCGGGCCGCGATGCCGCGATAGAGAAATTCGCGGTCCTTGTCGTCCTGCTGTTTGCCGCGAATGGTAAGCTGGCTGTCTTCCAACGTGATGTCGAGATCGTCGCGCCTGAAGCCGGCAACGGCAAGCGTGATGCGCAACATTTCGCCTCCGCCGTTAGCGGCGGCGATGCGCTCGACGTTGTAGGGTGGGTAGCCGTCGCCGGCGCCCTTGTTGGCCCGGTCGATCAGCCGCTCAATCTCGTCGAACCCTAGCAGCAATGGGTTCGAAAGCAGGGATAGCCGCGACATTTTCGAAAGCCCTTTTCATAAGCGACCTTCATCTCGTCGTTTGGCAGGGCCTTTGCGGGCCCCTGCCGGTCCGGCCCCGCTACGGGGCGCCGGGAACTCGCAAAACGATATGGTTATGGTTGCCCACATTTCAAGCAGCGGGGCCTCGCGGAGCTGCGGGTGGGCCTCAGGGCCACAACCCGGACATGACATGAACGGGTTGTCATTTGACAAGGCGCGCTCAGTGCCGAGAAGTTGGCGTATTCGCGGTGTTCGCAGGCCCGGTCCCAGCACTCAGTTGGTGCACCCTGTTAGCGATAACTATCCTCGAGCTTTGAGGCAGTTATCATGGCAGGCCCATGCAAGACTGCGGCGGGTACAACTCGGGCCAACTTGATCGGGGTTTGATCGAATGCACAAACTCGGCCTCCGCCGCTTCCCTCTATCAATTCTATCGATGGCAATCGCAATGCTCGCTTTCGCTGAAGCTATCATCCCCGCCCACGCAGAACCCCGCGCCACCGAGTTCAAGCTGTCGAACGGCATGGATGTGGTGGTCATCCCCGATCACCGCGCGCCCGTCGTCACCCACATGGTCTGGTACAAGGTCGGCGCCGCTGACGAGCCCAAGGGGGTCTCCGGCATCGCCCACTTCCTCGAGCACTTGATGTTCAAGTCGACCGACAAGATCGCGGTCGGCGAGTTTTCCAAGATCATCTCCAGGCTCGGCGGCCAGGACAACGCCTTTACCGGCCAGGACGTGACCTCCTATCACCAGCGCATCTCCAAGGATCAGCTCGGCACCGTGATGGACATGGAGGCCGACCGCATGGCGCACTTGCGGCTGACCAAGGACGAGGTGGCGACCGAGCGCCAGGTGATCCTCGAGGAGCGTCGCTCGCGCATCGACAACAACCCCACCGCGCTGCTCGATGAGCAGATGAACGCCGCCCTTTATCTCTCCCACCCCTACGGCATCCCCGTCATCGGCTGGGAGCACGAGATGGCCAAGCTCTCGCGCGAGGACGCGATGCGCTTCTACAAGCACTACTACGCGCCCAACAATGCCATCCTCGTCGTCGCCGGCGACGTCACGCCCGATGAGGTGAAGCAGCTTGCCGAGAAGACCTACGGCAAGGTGCCGCCCAACCCGGACGTCGGCGTCCGCGAGCGGCCGCAGGAGCCGCCGCCGATCGCGGCTCGGCGCCTCACCCTCAAGGACCCGCGCGCAGGCAACCCGTCGTTCCACCGCTACTACATGACCCCGAGCTACTCGACGGCCAAGCCGGGCGAGGCCGAGGCGCTCGATCTGCTCATGAAGATCGTGGCCGACGGCGCCACGAGCCGGCTCTACAAGAAGCTCGTCGTCGATGACAAGGTCGCGGCCACCACCGGCGGCGACTACTCCGGCTGGGCGCTCGATAGCGGCGCCATCTCCTTCTACGCCGTGGCCGGCCCCACGGTCGGCCTCGACAAGATCGAGGCGGAGGTCGACAAGGTGCTGGAGAACGTTCGCACCAACGGCGTGACTAGCGCCGAGCTGGAACGCGCCAAGAAGACCTTCCTCGCCGACTACATCTACGAAAGCGACAACCAGGCGAGCCTGGCGCGCCGCTACGGCTGGGGTCTCGCCGTCGGCCGCTCGATCGCCGACATCGAGGGCTGGCCCGAGGCGATCTCCAAGGTCACCACCGCCGACGTCAAGAAGGTCGCCGACGCCTATCTCGACCCGCGCCGCTCGGTGACGGGTTGGCTGGTGCCGGAGGAGGAGAAGGGCAGCGGCGAGCCCGTCGAGCAGCCCGTCGTCCACTCGCGCTCGTAGGTGGCCTCTAGCTTCGAAGGATACCCCATGGTCCTGCGCCCATGCCTTGCGCGTAAGCTTTGGCCCGGTGTCGCGCAAGCTCGCGGCCACGCCGATGGCTGCGCTCGTTCTCGCCCTCCTCACCACGTTTAGCGGGCCCGCACACGCCATGAAGATTCAGACAATCAAGAGCCCCGGCGGGATCGAGGCCTGGCTCGTCGAGGAGCACTCGGTCCCCATGATGGCCATGCGCTTCGCCTTCGAGGGCGGCAGCTCGCAAGACCCGGCCGGCAAGGAAGGGCTCGCCAACTTCATCACGGCCATGCTCGACGAAGGCGCCGGCGACCTCACCTCGCGCGAGTACCAGGAGCGCATGGAGGACCTTTCCATGCGCATGAGCTACGAGGAGGCCAAGGACGCCTTCTACGGCAACTTCGAGACGCTCACCGCCAACCGCGACGAAGTCCGCGAAGCTGTTGGAGCTGGCGCTCAACAAGCCGCGCTTCGATCCCGATGCAGTCGAGCGCATCCGCCAGCAATTGCTGGCCTCCCTCATCTATGCCGCGCGCGACCCCAACAAGGTCGCGCTCGAGAAGTGGTACGCCTTGGCCTTCGCCGGCCACCCCTACGGGCGCCCCGCCAACGGCACCGAGGAGACGGTCGGCAAAAAGATCATGCGCGATGATCTCGAATCCTATCGCAAGCGGGTTTTCGCCAAGGACACGCTGAAGGTGGTCGCGGTCGGCGATATCAACGCCGAGCAGCTCGGCAAAATGCTCGACGAGGTGTTCGGCGACCTGCCGGCCAAGGCCGATCTCATTCCGGTAGCCAAGACGAAGCCGGTGGCGGGCGGGCGCCAGGAAGTGGTCCAGATGAACGTGCCGCAGTCGGTCGCCGTGTTCGGGCTCGGCGCCATGCCGCGCAAGGATCCCGACTTCATTCCGGCCTTCGTGTTGAACCAGATCCTCGGCGGCGGTGGCTTCGCCTCCAAGCTGATGGAGGAGGTGCGCGAGAAGCGCGGGCTCGCCTATTCGGTCTACACCTACGTCTACCCCTACCAGCACGCTTCGATCTTCTCCGGCGGCGTGGCGACGCGCAACGAGAAGATGGGGCAGTCGCTTGAGGTGATCCGCGACGAGCTCAAGAAGATGGCGGAGAACGGGCCGACCCAGAAGGACCTCGACAACGCCAAGGACTACCTGATCGGCTCCTACCCCCTGCGCTTCGACACCAACGCCAAGATCGCCACCCAGCTCTTGGGGCTGAGGATGGACGGCTTCGGGCCCGAGTATGTCGACAACCGCAACGCCATGATCGCGGCGGTGACGCTCGACGACGAGAAGCGGGTGGCAAAGCGTCTGCTCGACAACAAGAACCTCATCGTGACCATCGTCGGCAAGCCGACCCTGCAAGAGGCCAAGAAGGAAAAAGAGGCCACCAAGGGCTGAGCTCGCGCTTGCTGCCCCCCGCGCGCAGGCAGTGCTGCATGTCTTCCCCCGCTAAGGGGACAGACAGCGGACGCGCTCTACACGATCGCCCGGTTGAGTCGGCAGAGCGGCATCCCCTTCGCAGAAGCGCGCGCCGTCGAGCAGCAACGCGTCGGCTTTGATGCCGTCCAGTCGCGCCAAGGACAGATCCGCGCCCTGCATCGGCACGCGAATGAGCCGCGCACCTGAGAGGTCCGTCTCCTGCAGGCTTGCGCCTTTGAGGGACGCGTCGCTGAGATCGGCGCCGTGTAGGTCGGAGCGGTCGAAAGTGGCGTAGTTCAAGTCCCTGCCGCGCAGGGACAGTCCACTGCCGGCCGCCGGCGTCAGGGTCTCGTCGATCAGCACCAGGTTGCGCGCAAACAGGCTCGCCGTCGTCCGCCGCCAGTCGTCCACCTCGCCTTCGAACAGATACGCCGTGGGCCAGAACGCCCGCCTGTTCTTGGCGCCGGGAGGCCGGTTGCGCTGCACGTTCCCCAATCCCTCGTAGGGCACGCTCACGCCGAGGGCCGGCGCGGAGGCGAGCACGCGGTCCACCCATTCCCCCGGAACCGTGGCGACGGTGAACGAAAAGAAGAGAACGGCGGCGGCGGCCAGCGTGGCGCCGAGGAAGCTCAGCGGGGCCGATCCCACGAACCGTATGAGCCCGCGCCCGAACGCCAGGCCGGGAAACCGGCGCAGGACGCTGAAGGTGATGAGGAAGATGAGATCAACGAGGACGTAGAGGCGATGCCAGCCCGTGACCCCGACGTCATGGTAGGGCAGGTACGTCAACTGGAAGGCGAGCAGAAGTCCGATCGGCAGAAGCGCCAGCGTCAGCCATTCCATGAGCCGGAACGACAGACGCAAGAGCCGGCTTGCTGGCGGCCCGGTCTCGATCTGAGCCAGGAAGTAGGAGGAGACGCGCAGGCGCAGGGGATCGATATCCTCTGCGGACGCCGCCTCGCGCGACAGCAACAGGCCGTGCAGCGCCTTCAGCTTGCGGGCAAGCACGACATGCTGCTGCAGCACGCCGGCATGGACGAGCAGCAGCAACAACGGCCCGAACAAGATGAAGGACCGCAGCGGCACCGACACCTGCAGAATGGGTTGGGCAACCGGCGAATTGAGCAGCAGGTCCTTATGGCCGATGCCGGCAAGGGCGATGAGGAAATACGCTTCCAGCGCGATCAAGAACACCCAAAGCGTGCGCGCCGCGGCGCTCGTGTCGTTGACATCCTGCAAAAGGCGCTCGGCTTCCTCGTCCGTGCGCGCCCACGCGATTGCTGTCCCGTGCATGGATCTCCCTCGCGATACGCTTCCACCCGAGCGCCGAGGTTATCCGATTGTCGATGTGAGTAAAGGTTGCGCCCGCAGGCGGACCCGGCTCGATACGGCAGGCCGGCCGTGCGACGTCAATCGGCCTTGAGAATCCACTGGGTGATCTTCGGCCAATAGTCGCGCAGCGTGTGCGTTCCCATGAAAAGGCCAATGTGGCCGCCGGGGGCCAGCGCCTGCTCCACCTTCTCGGGCGGGGTCCCGAGGTATTTCACCGCGTCGAACACCTGCTCCTTGGTGGTGATGTCGTCGTTCTCGCCGGCAAGCAGATAAACGGGACAGCGAATGTCCTTCAAGGAGAGCACGCGCCCCAGCCCCTTGAATTTGCCCTTTGCCAGCCGGTTCTCCTTGAACAGCTCCTTGACCGCCTGAAGATACCAGCGGCCGGGAAGGTCGATCGGGTTCTCGTACCAGGCCTCGAACGCCTCCTCCTTGGCGACGTAGGCGGGATCGTCGATGTGCTCGTAAAGATCGACGTACTTCTTCAGGTAGTGCTCGCCCGGGTGCATGTTCTTCCAGGCTTCCAGCATGAACTGGCCGCGCATCAGGCCGCCGCCGAGGGCGATCAGCTCCTCGTAGTCCGACATCGGCAGATCGTGCGCCATCTCCTTGATGGGGCCGTGGCCGGCGTCGGTATCGATGGGAGCACCGGCGAGAACGAGGCTGCGCACTTTATCGGGGATAGCGCGCTGCATACATCGTCGACATCCATCCGCCCTGGCACAGGCCGACGAGGTTGACGCGGCCGCCCAGCTCGTCGACCGCGACGTTGATCTCGGCGAGGTAGTTGTCGATGTCGTAGTCCTTCATGGCATCGGTCGCGCTCTTCCAGTCCGTCACCAGGACGCGCGAGAGGCCGTTGGACAAGAGCGTCTCGACCAGGCTCTGCTCGCTATGGAAGTCGGCGATCACCGCCGTGTGCCCGGCATAGGGCGCATCGATCAGCGTCGGGACCTCGCCGGGCTTGGCATTGTGGGAAAAGTCGCGCAGCCGCATCGTATGCAGCTCGATCACGACGGTGTTGCGGGTGGCGAACTTCGGCTCGAGCCCATAGGAGAGCTTTTCGGCCTCGGCCAAGGTATCGAGACCGCGACCGAACAAGTTGATCTCTCCCCGCGCCACCGCGGCGGCGAACTCCAGGGGCCAGAAGAGCGGAACCGAGTTCTCGGTTCGGGCGGGATGATGGGCGCTTGCCGGTGCCTCGTGGCGCTGAGCTCGCATGCTGGCCTCCTGCGCGTTGCCGATTCGGATGCAGCCCTCAGAGTTTCACATAGGAAGCGCGGCCGCCCGCGCCCTGTGACCGATAGCCGCCCGACCGTTAACGGGCCTTGAGGCTCGTCCCTATATCGATAGCGGGGGCAGCACCTTGCCCGCGATTAAGCTGCACTTAACCGAGCCCCGTGGCCGTGTCGGTGTCATGTCCTCTCTGAGCGGAAAGAAAGGTCTCGTCGTCGGCATCGCCAACGAGCACAGCCTCGCTTACGGGTGCGCGCGTCACTTCCGCGCCGCCGGCGCCGACCTCGCCATCACCTACCTCAATGCCAAGGCCGAGCCTCACGTGCGCCCGCTCGCCGAGGGGCTCGGCAGCGAGATCGTCGCCCCGTGCGACGTCACCGTCCCGGGCCAGCTCGAAGCCGTCTACGAGCAGATCGCGCGCGAGTGGGGCCGGCTCGACTTCGTTCTGCACTCGATCGCCTACGCCAAGGCAGAGGATCTGCACGGGCGCATCATCGACTGCTCGGCGGAGGGCTTCGCCTTTGCCATGGACGTGTCGGTGCATTCCTTTCTGCGCATGGCCAAGCTCGCCGAGCCGCTGATGAGCGGCGGCGGGTCTTTGCTCGCCATGAGCTACTACGGCGCGGAGAAAGCGGTCCCCCATTACAACGTGATGGGGCCGGTGAAGGCGGCGCTCGAGGCGGTCGTGCGCTACATGGCGGTCGAGCTCGGCGGAAAGCAGATCCGCGTCAACGCGCTCTCGCCGGGCCCGGTGGCGACGCGGGCGGCCTCCGGCATTGCGGATTTCGACGATCTGCTCGAGCGGGCCGCCAAGGACGCGCCCGAGCATCGCCTCATCACGCTCGACGACGTGGGCGCGCTTGCCGTCTTCCTTGCAAGCGACGCGGCCAAGGCCATCACCGGCAACATCTCCTACGTCGATGCCGGCTACCACGTCACAGTGTGAGCTGCGGAGCCGGGCATGCCTGATATCGAGAACCGTCCCTTCGATGAGCTCAAGGTCGGGGATTCGGCGAGCCTCTCGCACACGCTGACGCCTGAGGATATCGAGCTGTTCGCGGCGATGTCTGGCGACGTCAACCCCGTGTGCGTCGACGCCGAATTCGCACGCGACGATGCCTTCCACAAGATCATCGCGCACGGCATGTGGGGTGGCGCCCTCATCTCCGCGGTGCTGGGAACCGAGCTTCCCGGCGCCGGCACCGTCTACCGCAGCCAGACATTGAAGTTCCGCGCTCCCATCGTCATCGGCGACACAGTCATCGTCGCGGTCACCGTGCGCGAGAAGAAAACGGCGACAAAGAGCGTCATTCTCGACTGCCACGTCACCAACCAGCGCGGCGTGAGCGTGATCGAGGGCGTTGCCGAGGTCGTAGCGCCGACGCTGAAAGTGCGCCGCGCCCGCGTCCCGCTGCCGGAGGTGCGCTTTCAGGAGCCGGGCTTTCGCCACCGCCAGCTCATCGCCCAGGCGCAAGGGCGCGAGCCGATCAAGACGGCCGTCGTCGATCCGACCGATCAGGTGTCGCTTTCCGGCGCCGTCGAAGCCGCCAAGGCGAAGCTGATCGTCCCGATCCTGGTGGGGCCGCCCGACGCGATCAAGGCGGCGGCGCAGAGCTGCGGGATTGATATCTCGGGGATGGAGATCGTGCCGGCCGAGAGCGGCGAGGCGTCGGCCGCAAAGGCCGTCGACCTGGCGCTCGCAGGAAAGGCCGAGGCCTTGATGAAGGGCGCCCTGCACACCGACGTGCTCATGCATACGGTGCTCGCTGGTCCGCACAACTTGCGGACCGCGCGCCGCGTCAGCCACGTCTTCGTCATGGACGTGCCCACCTATCCGCGCGCCCTGCTCATCACCGACGCCGCCATCAACATCGCGCCCGACCTTGAGACCAAGCGTGACATAATCGAGAACGCCATCGGGCTGGCGCGTGCGCTGGGCATCGAGACGCCCAAGATTGCGCTTCTGTCGGCCGTCGAGACGGTCAACGAGAAGATCAAGTCGACGGTCGATGCCGCGGTGCTGTGCAAGATGGCGGACCGCGGGCAGATCACCGGCGCCATTCTCGACGGCCCGCTCGCCTTTGACAACGCCGTCTCGGCCGAGGCGGCGAAGATCAAGCACATCGTCTCGCCCGTCGCCGGCCAAGCCGACATCCTGCTCGCGCCCGATATCGAATTGGGCAACATGCTGGCCAAGCAACTCGAGTATCTCGCCGATGCCGACGGCGCCGGCATCGTTCTGGGCGCGCAAGTTCCCATCATCTTAACGAGCCGCGCCGACAAGGCATTGAGCCGCATGACCTCGTGCGCCATCGCACTTCTACTCGCCCGCCACGGTCAGGTGGGGCGTCATGACTGAGGCCATCCTCGTTCTCAATGCCGGGTCCTCGAGCATCAAGTTCTCGCTCTACGATGCCGTGGACCAGGGCGAAGGGCGCCCCCTCTATGACGGCGAGCTCGAGGGGCTGGGCCACACCATCCACTTTGCGGCCAAGGACGCGGCCGGGGCCTGCGTCGTCGACAAGGCGGTGGCGGGTCCAGCCACGCATCAGGCGGCGCTTGGCGCGCTCCTCGCCTGGATTGCAGAGCACGCGGACGGCATCGATCTCGCCGCGGCCGGCCACCGCGTCGTGCACGGCGGCGAAACATTCACCGGTCCGGTGATCGTGACGGCGGACGTGGTCAAGCAATTGGAGGCACTGGCGCCGCTGGCGCCACAGCATCAGCCCCATAACCTGGCGGCGATCGCGGCCTTGTCGCATCTTTATCCGAAGCTGCCGCAGGTGGCCTGCTTCGATACCTCCTTTCATCGCACGCAAGCCGAGGTCGTGACCCAATTTGCGCTGCCGCGCGCGCTCACCGCTGCCGGCATCAAGCGCTACGGGTTCCACGGACTTTCCTACGAGTGCATCGCGAGCGTCTTGCCATCGCATCTTGGGGCCGAGGCAGACGGATCTGTCGTCGTCGCCCATCTCGGTCACGGCTGCAGCATGTGCGCCATGCGCCACCGCAAGAGCGTCGCCACCACCATGGGCTTCAGCGCGCTCGACGGCTTGGTGATGGGGCGGCGCTGCGGCGCGATCGATCCCGGCGTGCTGCTCTATCTGCTCGATGAGCGCGCCATGACGCCCGACGCCCTGTCGAAGCTGCTCTACGAGGAGTCGGGGTTGCTCGGCGTGTCGGGGCTGAGCGACGATATGCGCGATCTGCTGGCGAGCGAGGATCCGCACGCGGCCGAGGCCATCGGCCTCTTCGTCTATCGCATCGGCCGCGAGCTCGGCTCGCTCGCCGCCGCGCTGGGTGGAATTGATGCACTGGTGTTCACCGGCGGCATCGGCGAGCACGCCGCCGAGATCCGCCACCGCGTGTGTGTGGAGGGGGAATGGCTTGGGATCGCAGTCGATGAGGCGGCCAACCGATCAGGCGGCCCTCGCATCTCTTTGCACGGCAGCTGGCCCACGGCGTGGGTGATCCCCACCAATGAGGACCTCATGATCGCGCGCCACACGCGGGCGCTGCTGAAGCTCGGAGATAGCGCGTGACGGCGGTCGCTGTCAGAAGCGGTAGCCGTAGCGTACGCCGATGCGGTCCATCCCCTCGTTGGGGCTGACGGTGTAGGCGTTCGACATGTGCTCGAAGTAGGCCGACAGGCTGTTGTGGGCATCGAAGCGGTAGCCGAGCTCGACCGGGATGTGAAACAGCACGCGCGAGCCGAGCGCCTTCTGGTCCCAATCCTCAAGCTTCAATTGCCCGTCGTGCACCGTGCCGCCGACCCCCAGCCCGAGGAAGACGCCGCAGTTCATTTCCAGCTGCCAGCGCGCATCGAGGTAGACGTTGCTGGTATAGCCCTGCGTGTTGATCGAGGCGCCAAGCGCGGGCCGGATGGTGCCGCCGAGGAAGGCGACGGAGGGTGAGAAGATCGCCTCGACGTTGATGTCGGCGGCGTTCGGCTCGGCCTGGAAGCCGCTCCACAGGTCCGGCACGTCGTGCGCGAGCACGCCGATCTTCACCTCGTCGATAAAGCCGCCGGCGAGCGCCGGCGCGCTCGCGTCGACAAGGACGAGCGCTGCCGCCAGCATGACGATCAGGGTCGGGATGCGCATGAGATGACGTTGGAGCCATGTTGAAGAGTTCCGAACCTAGCGCTTATTTGGGGCGGCGGTAAGGGTCTGAACGAGCGGCCAAAACCCGCACGACGAATGTCAAAGGCATGTGGCGCGCCAGTTACAGCGCGCCACCTGCCCACAAGAAAGCTTTGAGCCGACCGCTCGTTTACATTTTCGCCAGGTAGGCGGCGAGCTGATCGAAGGTGCCGGTGAAGCCCTGCTGCATCGATGAGAACATGCCGCGGTAGGTCTTGCGCTCCTCCTCCGTGGCGTTGAGCGGGCGCCCCCGCACCGTCATGGTCGTCTTGCCGCCATCCTCGTGCAGGGTCAGCGTGTTGAGGACCTCAAGGGGGAAGGTCCCGCGAAGCTGAGGAAATGGCGCGCGTGTGACGCCGCCCTCGGCATCTGAGAAGGAGCTGACGTAGACCATGCGCTCAGGTGCCACGATCTCGCGATAGACGAAGCGGCCCCACATGTCCTGCCCCGGTTGATAGGCCATGGCGTAGTGGAAGATGCCGCCCTCGCGCACGTCGAGCTTGATGACGCGGATGCTGCAGCCTTTGGGGCCCCACCATTGGGCGAGATGCTCGGCCTCCGTCCACACCTTCCAGACGAGATTGCGCGGCGCATCGAAGCTGCGGGCGATGACGAAGTCGTCCGCTGTGGTCTCCGTTTTGGCTTTCGCCATTTCGTCCACATAGTCGGCGAGGCGCGCCAGCGTCTCTACCTGGCCCTTGTCGGCGCCGTACTCGCGGATGACGCGGTCGCGCTCCTCGGCCGAGGGGAAGACGCCGCGCATGGTGAGCTTGGTCTTGCCGCCGACGTCCTCGAAGGTGACGACGGTCTTGAACTGCACCGGCTCCACGTCGTCGCCGCCGCCATGATGATAGGCAAGGCGCTCAGGAGGCGAGATCTCGTCGAAGGTGATGCGGTTCTGATAGTCGCGTCCGTCGGGACCATGCATGACGAAGCGCCAGACGCCGCCGGGCCGGAAATCGAAGGCTTGCGTGGTGGTGGAGAAGCCGTTGGGGCCCCACCACTGTGCGAAATGCCGCGGCTCGGTCCAGGCCGCGAACACCAGATGGCGCGGCGCATCGAACATGCGCGTGCCGGCAATGACTTTCGGATCCTGCTTCAGATCGATGCTGAATTTTTCGGCCACGTCACTACTCCTTCGCTTGCCGGGGCTTGAACAATTTCATCGCGGCGTTCTGCGCCGCTTCACAGGTGCGCGCTTCGTCTTGGTCTTGAGCTTGCCCGATTGCTGGGCCTGCAGCTGCTTGAGGTAGGCGTCGAGCCGGTCGAAGCGCTCCTCCCAAAGCTGGCGGTATTGCTCGAGCCAGCTGTCGACCTCCTTCAAGGCCTCGGGCGCGATGCGGGCGGGGCGCCACTGCGCCTCGCGTCCGCGGGTGATGAGCCCGGCGTTCTCCAGCACCTTGAGGTGCTTGGAGACGGCGGGGAGGCTCATGGCGAAGGGCTCGGCCAGCTCCGACACGTTCGATTCGCCAAGTGCCAGCCGCGCGAGGATCGCACGCCGCGTCGGGTCGGCGAGAGCTGAGAACTTGGCGCTCAAGGGATCGGTCATCATCGGTCGTTATGAGCCATTCGGTTAAATAACTAATCGGTTAAATACAGCGCCTGCGAGTGCGTGTCAAGACACGCTCGCTGTTTTCAAACGGAGGGCTTGGCTTCCGTGAAGGCGGCGCTCACCTCGCCCATCAGCTTGGGATCGAAGATCGGCAGCTTGCGCGGCGCCGCGCCGGGCTTGAGATCGAGCTTGTCCATCTCCACCCAGAAGGTATTGGGCGTGATCGTCGTCTGCACGTAGTAGAGGTGCGAATCGGGATCGATGATCGAGCGGTACCAGGTGGGGTAGGTGCCCGAGACGCCGGAGTAGGGGCTGCCGAACGGCACCGAGACGTTGTTGACCAGGCTCATCATATTGGCGGCCGCCTGGGCGGGATCGCTCGTCTTGGGCAGAAACTTGAGCGTGTAGGCGGCGCGCACGAAGCGGTCCTCGGCCTGGATGCCGCCGGGAAGCTGCGTGTCGGTGCCGCCGAACCACTTATACCGCAGCAGGTTGGCGATCTGCTTGTCGTAGGCCGGCTCGTTGGTCATCACCTGATACTCGCGGCCCAGATGCACGACCGGCTCGCCCTTGATGAACTCGATGATGGCCGACTGGCCGCTGGCGTCGGCAATGGCGACGTGCAGCGGCAGCCCGTCGGGATAGTCCTCGCCAAGCGCCGTATTGACGACCTGCACCTGGTCGAGATTGGCGATCACCTCGGTCACGGTTGCGTAGTTGTCGAGGTAGAACTGCGGCCACTGGTAGAAGGCGATGCCGGGCCGCTTCGAGTTGCGCGTCTCGTATTGGGTTCCATCGAGGAACAAGAGGTTGACCACCAGACCCTTCTCGTTGATGCCCTCCTCGGTGCAGATATCGAGCCCGGCGATGATCAGGCTGGCGTATTTCGATGTCCATTTGGCCGGGTTGTCGGGCGCGCGGCCCGAGCGCTCCATGCCCGCAGGCAGCGCCCACATGACCTCGTCGAAGTTGCGGCTCCAGTCGAGCGTGCGCCCGACCAGCTTCACCGGGTTGTCGTTCCAGAAGATGCGGCTGCAGGCATGCGCGGCGCCGGGAAGCGCGGCGGCGGTGCCGGCGCCGGCGAGCGCGGCAAGAGCGTGACGGCGGGTGAAGCGTGATGTCATGAGAGGGGATCCGATCGACGTTGCAACGTAGGCAGATTGTCGGACCGCGATTGGTGCCGGCTTAGAGAAATCGGTAAAAAGCCGCCGATCGCGGTACGGATTGGAAGGCGCGGCCGGATTCGGTTCGAATTCGGGGGATGGGCTAACCTCTGTCGCTGACAGGAGGGGACATGCCGATCAGGCAGCTTTCGCCGGAGACCATCAACCGCATCGCCGCGGGCGAGGTGGTCGAGCGCCCGGCGAGCGTGGTCAAGGAGCTGGTGGAGAATGCGCTCGATGCCGGCGCAGCCGAGATCGACATCGTCACCGCCTCGGGCGGGCTGTCGCTCATCCGCGTCAGCGACGACGGTTGCGGCATGGGGCCCGATGACTTGGCTCTGTGCGTGGAACGCCACGCCACCTCTAAGCTCGGCGACGAGGATTTGTTCGCCATCCGCACGCTGGGCTTTCGCGGCGAGGCGCTGCCCTCCATCGGCTCCATCGCCAAGCTGACGATCCTGTCGCGCGCGGATGGCGCGCCCGACGCTTTTGCCATCACCGTCGACCGCGGCGCCAAGGAGCCGATAAAGCCTGCCGCCGGCAACACCGGCACGCGCGTCGAGGTGCGCGATCTTTTCGCTTCCGTGCCGGCACGACTGAAGTTCATGAAATCCGAGCGCGCCCAGAACATGGCCGTCTCCGAGGTGGTGAAGCGGCTCGCCATGGCGCACCCGGAGGTCGGGTTCACGCTAACCACGGGCGAGCGCACCGGCTTGCGTTTTCCGCGCGAGGCAGCGGGCCCCGAGGGTCACCTGCAGCGTCTCGGGCGCATCATGGGCCGCGAGTTCTTAGGCGATGCGCTGAGCATTGCCGGCGCCCGCGAGGATGTCGCCGTCTCCGGCTTCGCTGGGCTGCCGACGCTGCATCGGCCTGACACGGCCCAGCAGTATTTGTTCGTCAACTGCCGGCCGGTGAAGGACAAGCTCCTGATCGGTGCGGTGCGCGCGGCCTACGGCGACCTGATCCCGCGCGGGCGCCACCCGCTGTTGGCGCTGTTCGTCACGCTGCCGCCGGGCGAGGTCGACGTCAATGTGCACCCCGCGAAGGCAGAAGTGCGCTTCCGCGATGCCGGCAAAGTGCGCTCGCTCATCGTCAACGCGCTCGCCGCGGCGCTGCACGCCGCCGGGCATCGCGCCTCCGTGGGCGGGGGAGCTGCAACGCTCAACGAGCTCAAGCCCAACGTCGTGCCCTTCGAGCGCCCGCGGGCGCCGAGCTATGCGAGCGGGCGAAGCCCCGTCTCGTTCGGCCTCGCCGAGGCAATGCAGGCGCCGTTTGAGGCTTTCAGCGCGCCGAGCGCCGATGCGCGCGCGGCGGCCGACCCAGTGCCGGACACGCTGCTCGACCGACCGCTTGGGGCGGCGCGCGCGCAGCTGCACGAGACCTACATTGTGGCGCAGACGCGCGATGCGATCGTCATCGTCGACCAGCACGCCGCGCACGAGCGCCTCGTCTACGAGCGCATGAAGACGATGCTGGCGACAAGCGGCGTGGCACGCCAGGGGCTGCTGATCCCGGTCGTCGTCGACCTGAGCGAGGATGAGGCGACGGCGCTGGCCGAGCGGGCGGGCGAGCTCGCCGAGCTGGGCCTCGTCGTCGAGCCGTTCGGGCCGGGCGCGGTCGCCGTGCGCGAGACCCCGGCGCTGTTGGGCGACACCGACGTGCAAGGCCTGGTCAAGGACCTTTCCGCCGACATCGCCGGCGAGGGCCAGGGCCTCGCCTTGAAGGAGCGGCTCGAAGCGGTGTGCGCGACGCTCGCCTGCCACGGCAGCGTGCGCGCCGGGCGCCGGCTCGCGCCGGACGAGATGAACGCGCTTTTGCGCGACATGGAGGCGACGCCCTATTCGGGTCAGTGCAACCACGGGCGCCCGACCCACGTGGAATTGAAGCTCGCCGATATCGACCGCCTCTTCGGCCGGCGCTGACGTCCCGGCATTGATCCGGCGCAAGGCGTGCCGCAATCGCACGCGCTAACGCTTGCGTTTCAAAAAGCGGGGAGGGGATCAAATGACTTCGACACTTCGAACCATGCTTATCGCCGCTGCGGTCACACTGGGCGTCAGCGCGGCGCAGGCCGACAGGCTCAGCGACTGCAAGGACGCCCACGTCGGGATGGCGCGGATCAAAGCGTGCAGCGAGCTGATCGACGCCAAGACGACGACGCCCGAAGTGCGCATCGAGGCCCACCGGGCGCGCGCCGACGCCTATGCCGAGCGGGCCGCCAATAAGGAGGCCATCGCCGACTATTCGGAGGCGCTGCGCCTGAAGGCCGACGACGGCGCATCTTACTACGGGCGCGGTCAGGCGCGGCTCGCCATGCGCGACGTTGACGGTGCCATCTCCGACTTTACCCAGGCGATCCGCACCATGGGCGAGCAGCCGGGCCTCTATGTCGCCCGCGGCTACGCGCAGCTCGTCAAGGGGAACGCCGGCAAATCGATCGCTGACTTCACGGTCGCCATCCGCCTCGATCCCAAGAACGCCTCGGCCTTGAACAACCGCGGCCTCGCCTACCGCAAGAAAGGCGACCTCGACAACGCCATTAAGGACTACACCGCCGCCATCGGTCTCAACCCCATCTATGCGCTGGCCTACAACAACCGCGGCTACGTGTTCGAGGCGAAGGGCAACAAGAAAGCTGCCGCCGCCGATTTCCGCCGCGCGCTGTCGCTCGATCCCACCCTCGTCGGCGCCAAGAAGGGCTTGAAGCGTTTGGGCGAGCCTCAAACCGTGTCGGTCGAGAGCGACAAGCTCATCGCGCAAGGCCGCGCGCTGGCTGAGAAGAACTGCGCCTGGTGCCATGCCATCGGCAAGACCGGCAACAGCCCCAATCCGCGCGCCCCGCCCTGGCGCGATCTCTACAAGCGTCACCCGATCCTGGCGCTGCGCGATCCGCTGACGCGGGGAATCGGCCGTCCGCACGACGAGATGTCGAAATTCGAGCTCTCCGATAACGAGATCGACACCATCGTCGCCTATATCAACAGCCTCGGCCCGTGAACTCTCAACTGAACTTTCGCGGCGCCGACGCGTTTATGGCATCCTGCGTGCTACGTACGGCGCTTCCCTTAACCTGACGCTCACCATGTATGACGATCCCACCTCCGGACCTTTGATGCGCGTGCGCGAGGGCGCGCTCATCGGCGGCGTGTGCGGCGGCATCGCCAAGTGGCTGGGCTGGGACCCGACGCTGGTGCGCTTCGGCTACGTGGTGCTGTCGATCCTGTCGGCGGCCTTCCCCGGTATCCTCGTCTACATCCTTTTGTGGGTCTTGATGCCGCTCGAGCCCGCGTAGGCAGTCCGACATTGAGCGCTGACCCCCTCACCCGCCTCGCAGGCGCTCGGCTTACTTGTTCAATCTTTGTGGCGGGCGATGAGGATTTGGGTGTCGCCCCAGGTGCGCCGGTCGATCTCAGCGAAGCCCGGCGGCAGGGCGACCTGAGCGTTGGCCCACTCCTCCAGGACGGCGAGTGCGCCGGGCGTCAGCCATCCGCCATCTGCCAAAGAGGTGAGTGCGCGCTCCCCTAGTCCCTTGCCGTAGGGCGGATCGAGGAACGCCAGCGTGAACGCCGCCATGGTCCCGGCGGGGCCCAAGTCGGTAGCGTCGCGGCGGAAGATGCGCGATTGCCCCGTGAGCTGCAGCGCCTCGATGTTGGTGCGGATCAGCGCGCGCGCCTCCGGGCTCTCCTCGACGAAGAGGCAGAACGCGGCCCCGCGCGAGACGGCCTCAAGCCCGAGCGCGCCGGTGCCGGCGAAAAGATCGATGACGCGCGCGCCCTCCAGCTCAAAGTCGTCGATCCCATGCTCCAGAATGTTGAACAGGGATTCGCGCACGCGATCGGCGGTCGGGCGCAGGCCCTCGTGCTTGGGCGCCGCGATGGCGCGGCCCCGGAACGTGCCGCCCACGATCCTCATGGGCTTGGGTCGGGCTTGCGTGCCTTGCGCCGCGCGCGCTCGGCCTCTGCCGGCCCATCGAGCCCGAGGTCGGCGGCGAGCCGGGTGCCGAGTTGCCCGGCGAGCACGCGCCGCTTCACGGCCTCGGCTCCGCCGGGCTTCAAGTCGAGCAGCTGGAACGGCCCGTAGGAGACGCGGATCAGGCGGTTCACGTCGAGGCCGAGGTGGGCGAGGATGCGCCGCACCTCGCGGTTCTTGCCTTCGCGCAGCGCCATGGTCAGCCACGCGTTGGCGCCTTGCACGCTGTCGAGCGTCGCCTCGATCGGCCTGTAGCGCACGCCCTCGATTTCGATGCCGTCCTTGAGCGCATCAAGCTGCGCCGGTGAGACGCGCCCATGCGCGCGCACGCGGTAGCGCCGGAGCCACCCTGTCGCCGGCAGCTCCAGATGGCGGGCGAGCGCGCCGTCGTTGGTGAGCAAGAGCAGCCCCTCGCTGTTGAAGTCGAGCCGCCCGATGGAGACGACGCGCGGCAATTCGGGCGGTAGGCTCGCAAACACCGTGGGACGCCCTTGCGGGTCCTTGTGGGCGGTGACGAGGCCCTTGGGCTTGTAATACCGCCACAGCTGAACCGGCTCGGCCAAGGGCAGCGGCTTGCCGTCGACGACCACCTTGTCCTTTGGTGTGACCTCGAAGGCCGGCGTCTTCAGGATCTTTCCGTTGACGCTGACGCGGCCTTGGTCGATCCATCGCTCGGCCTCGCGGCGCGAGCACAGGCCGGCGCGGGCCAGCGCTTTGGCGATGCGCATCGGCTCGCCCGGCGCGTGTGGGGCGGCGGGCTCGCCTTCGCGCTTGCGGGGCGGTGGCCGTTTGGTGGAGTGAGCTTTGACCATGGACTCGTTGGGTGCGGCTGAGGGGAGCCCCTTATGACATCGCGGGACGAGTCGAGCCACATGGCACGTGCGCTCGCCGAGGCCGAAGCGGCGGGAAAGCGCGGCGAGGTACCGGTGGGTGCGGTGGTTTCAAGCCCCGATGGGGCGCTGCTTGCCGCCGCCGGTAACCGCACACGCGAATTGAACGATCCCACGGCACACGCCGAGCTGCTGGCCATCCGCGCCGCCTGCGAGGCGCTGGGCTCGGAGCGGCTCAGCGGCTGCGACCTTTACGTCACGCTCG
This sequence comes from uncultured Alphaproteobacteria bacterium, assembly GCA_963782555.1. Classification (GTDB taxonomy): domain Bacteria; phylum Pseudomonadota; class Alphaproteobacteria; order Rhizobiales; family Hyphomicrobiaceae; genus Hyphomicrobium_A. The sequence goes on from CAWAKB010000001.1 coordinate 526,588, forward strand.
AGCCCTGCGCCATGTGCGCCGCCGCCATCTCATTTGCGCGCATCCGCCGCCTCTACTACGGCGCGCCCGACCCCAAGGGCGGCGGCGTGGAGCACGGCGCGCGCGTGTTCTCCCAAGAGACCTGCCACCATCGGCCGGAGATTTACGCCGGCATCGACGAGGCGCGCGCCGCAGCGCTGCTCAAGGCGTTTTTCCAGGAAAAGCGTTGAAGCTGCCTAGGATTTAGACGAGCGGCCGCGCCTGAGCAGCGGGCGCCGCGGTGCCCGCTTTCGGGCGGGGATTTCCTTTACGGCCTCCGGCGCCTCGATCGCCTCCACCGTCTCCAGCGTCTCCGCCTCCAAGACGCGCGCCAGCTGCGCTTTAAGCCGCTCCTTGGCCGGCGCGGCGGCAGCGAGGATCTCGTCGAGCTTCATGAAGTCGAGGATCTGAAAGCGGCTGGTGCCGGCGTCGATGTAGACGTCGGGGTGGCGGGAGCGCAGCTTCTCCTTGATGATGGTGCGCTCGAAGATGAAGTTGGAGGCAAAGAGCGTCTCCCACGCTTTCGGCGACTGCTGCCCCGGACGGCGCACCGGCGCCCCGCTCACGTCGATGGCAACCGTCAGATCGGCCTCGCCGTTCAAGATGTCGAAAGGCAGCGGATTGACGAGGCCGCCGTCGATCAGGACGCGGCCTTCGAACATCACCGGCTCGAAGATGACGGGAAGCGCGATCGAGGCGGCGATCGCCTGGCGCAGTGGTCCGGAGGAGAAGATCACCGGCTCTTGCGCATAGAAGTCGGAGGCGACGATCTTCAACGGAATGGCGAGATGCTCGAAGTCGTGGCCGATGCCCGGCGGCAGGATGATGTCGAGGAGCCGGGCCGGAGCCAGGAAGGCCGAGCCCGCGGCGAACACGTTCCAGATGCGCCGCGTCGTCCGGACGCGCGCTGCGTAAAGGTCGCGCACGAGGTCGAGCCGCTTCTTCAAGACCTCTTGCGTGTGGGCGCGGATTTGCCGTCCGGTGAGGCCCGAGGCGTAGGCCGCGGCGAAGACGGCGCCGATCGAGGTGCCGGCGATGATCTTGGGGCGTAGTCCGAGCTCGTCGAAGGCTTCGAGGATGGGGATGTGCGCAAGCCCGCGTGCGCCGCCGCCGCCGAGCGCCAGCGCGATCGTAGGCTCGCGTGATTTGAGCGCGAGCGTGCGGTCGTTCACGGTAAGGGGTGCGGGCTTGTGCGTCATCGGGCCTGAGCGGGCGAGGGGCCTTTCGCGAATCGGGACGCAAGGGAGCATAGCATCCAAGTCTTACGGCCATTGTGACCGGCGGGGAATGGAAGTGAAAGCGCCCCCCGGTCCGGTATAGGCCAGATATAGGGCCGATGCGGGCGCGAGCCCACTTTCAGAAGCCGCATTTCTTTCATGTCTTGGCCTTCTCGCGAGCGAGGGCGCGCCAGCCGATGTCGGAGCGGCAGAAGCCTCCGGGCCAGTCGATCTTGGCGATGGCGGCATAGGCGCGGGCCTGCGCCTCGGCCACGGTGTTGGCCCGCGCGGTGACGTTCAAGATGCGTCCGCCGTTGGCGAGAAGGCGGTCGCCGTCGCGTTTGGTCCCCGCATGGAAGATCTCCACGCCTTCGGTCGCTGCCGCAGCGTCGAGCCCCTTGATCTCGGTGCCGAGCACCGGCTGCCCCGGATAGCCGTTGGCCGCCATGACGACGGTGATCGCCGCCTCACTGCGCCATTCGAGCGCGATGGTGTCGAGATTGCCGTCGACGGTGGCCAGCAGCGCCGGCATGAGGTCGGACTTGAGACGCATCATAAGAACTTGCGTCTCCGGATCGCCGAAGCGGACGTTGTACTCGATCAGCTTCGGGCCCTCCTTGGTGATCATGAGGCCGGCGAACAGCAGGCCCTTGAACGGCGTGCCGCGCGCGGCCATCGCCGCCACCGTGGGCGTAATGATCTCATCCATCGTGCGGGCGATCATCGCCGGCGTCATCACGGGCGCCGGCGAATAGGCCCCCATGCCGCCGGTATTTAATCCAGTATCGCCCTCGCCGACGCGCTTGTGGTCTTGAGCGGCGGCGAGCGGCAGCACGTTTTGCCCGTCGACGAGCGCAAAGAAGCTCACCTCCTCGCCGGTCAGGTATTCCTCGACGACGATCTCGGCGCCCGCGCTGCCGAAGGCGCCCGCAAAGCAGGCATCGATTGCCGCGTCGGCTTGCGCGCGCGTCTCGCAGATCACCACGCCTTTGCCGGCGGCGAGCCCGTCGGCCTTGACGACCATCGGACCCGTCTTGCCTGCGAGGTGCTCTTTGGCGGAACCGGCATCGCTGAATCGGGCATAAGCTGCGGTCGGAATGCCGAACTCGCGCGCTAGGTCCTTGGTGAAGCCCTTGGAGGCCTCGAGCTGGGCCGCGGCCCGCGTCGGCCCGAAGCATTTGATGCCGGTTGTGGCAAGATCGTCCACAAGCCCGGCGACGAGCGGGGCCTCGGGCCCGATGATGACGAGGCCGACGGCGTTATCCTTGCAAAAGCGCATCACGGCTGCGTGGTCGGCCGCGGCTATTCCCACACATTCTGCCACGTCCGCAATTCCGCCGTTGCCGGGTGCACAATAGATCTTCTTGAGAAGCGGGCTTTCGCGCAGCTTCCAGGCCAGCGCGTGCTCGCGTCCGCCGGAGCCGATGAGGAGAACGTTCATCGTTAAGCATCTCTCGAGCGTGGGGGATCTTTTGCCGCGCGATGCGCCGCCGGGTCGCGGACTGATGTATCATCGAATCGGAAAGCTACAAACGGGCCAGCAGCCGTGACGCAGACCGCCGCTCAGATGCCGCTCGGCGCCAATGTCGCCGAGTACACCGTCTCCGAGCTCTCGGGCGCCATCAAGCGCGCGCTCGAGGAGGGCTTCGGCTACGTGCGCCTGCGCGGCGAGGTGTCGGGCTTCCGCGGCCCGCACGCTTCGGGCCACTGCTACTTTGGCTTGAAGGACGACAAGGCCAAGATCGAGGCCGTCGTCTGGAAGGGCACCTACCAGCGGCTCAAAGTAAAGCCGCAGGAGGGTCTCGAGGTCGTCGTCCAGGGCCGCGTCACCACCTATCCCGGCTCCTCCAAATACCAGATCGTCATCGAGAGCCTGGAGCCCGCGGGTCTCGGCGCGCTGATGGCGCTCTTGGAAGAGCGCAAGCGCAAGCTCGCAGCCGAGGGCCTGTTCGATGAGGCGCGCAAAAGGGCGCGGCCCTACCTGCCGCGCCTCGTCGGCATTATCACCTCGCCGACCGGCGCCGTCATTCGCGACATGCTGCACGGATTCGAGGAGCGCTTCCCCACCCGCGTCATCGTGTGGCCGGTGCGCGTGCAGGGCGAGACCTGCGGCTCGGAGGTCGCCGCTGCGATCGCCGGCTTCAATGCATTGCCGGACCTGCTGCTGCGGCCCGACGTTCTCATCGTCGCCCGTGGCGGCGGCAGCCTGGAAGATCTGATGGGCTTCAACGAGGAGATCGTCGTGCGCGCGGTGGCGGCCAGCGCCATTCCCGTCATCTCCGCCGTCGGCCACGAGACCGACTGGACGCTCATCGATCTGGTCGCAGACGCGCGCGCGCCCACGCCCACCAAGGCAGCCGAGTGGGCCGTGCCGAAATTTTCCGACCTCGCCGAGGGCACCGACAAGCTCGGCTTGCGGCTCTCGACCGCGGCGCGGCGCGCGCTCAATCAGGCGCGAACGCATTTGAAGGCGGCAGCGCGCGGGCTGCCGAAGCTTCAGGACATCGTCGCCCTCCCGCGCCAGCGCTTCGACGCGTGCGAGAAGCGCTTGGCGCGCGCGCTGCTCGCCAACACGCGCGCCCACCACACGCGCTATGTGCGTTTGTCCACGCGGCTGCGTCCTGGCGCCTTGTCGCAGCGTGTCGCACTGTGCGGGAGGGAGCTTGGCAGTCTCGACGCGCGTGCCGGCCAGGCGCTGCGCAACGTGATCATTGCCCGCCGCCGTCTGCTCGATGGGAACGCCAAGCTGCTCGCCTCCCTCAGCTACCAGAGCGTGCTCGAACGCGGCTTTGCGCTGGTGCGTGACGATGCAGGACGCACTGTGCGTGCCGCCGACGCGCTGCATCCGGGCGATCGGCTGCAAGTCGAATTCCATGACGGAAGCGCGGAGGTCGAGACGCGCAGCGTCAACCTTACCGGTACGCGGCTGGAGACGCAGCCGGCGTCCGTGCCACACGATCCTGGTGTGCGGCGCGCCAAGCGGCGCGGTGGCACGGGCCAGGGCTCGCTCTTTTGAACCAGACTATGCAACACTTGCTTGACGCGGCACGCACGATTGGCGATGTGAAGTGCCCAAATCGCGGTAGGCGCAGTCAGAGGCGCACATGAATCGGATCGACAGGTTCTTCGGTCTCAGAGGCGAGGCCAAGTTGAGGTACCTCGACGGAGAGTTCCAGGTGGTCTCTCCGGGCGACTTCGTACGCTGCGCGGTGACCGGCGAGTCGATCCTGCTGCCTGACCTGCGCTATTGGAGCGTCGAGCTGCAAGAGGCCTACGTCTCGCCCGAGGTCTCGGTGCAGAGATACCGTCAGACGCGGCGCTAGAGCCGGGGCGGGCGCGTGGCGCGCCGGGGAAAGCCCTGGTGCTGGGTGGCGGCCTCGATCAGCGATATGAGCCGGCCCTGATCGCGCTCCTCGATTTCAAGCTTGATGGCGAGCGGCTGAGCGCGCTGCGCCAGCGCTGCGGGGAGCGCTGCATCGCCTGCGAGGCGGACCCAGTCTTTCTCCGTGGTGATGAGGCGCGCACCATCCTTCTCGGCTAAGGCCAGAAGCCGCTCGGCATCGCGCCGCGACAAGACATGGTGGTCGGGAAAGGCGACGCGGTGCAGAACGCGCGCGCCCAGGCTGTCCAGCAGGGCAAAGAAGCGGGCCGGGTTGGCAATTCCCGCAAAGGCGACGACCGGTGTGCCTGCAAGCCAGGCGGTGTCGCCGTCGGGCACCGCGCGCACCGCCAGCACCGGGCCCGGAAAGTTGCGTTTCAGCAGCCCGAGGATTTTCGCAGGCGTCTGCGTCTGCTTCTGCGTCGCTTGCGGCTCGCGCACGACGATTGCATCGACGAGCCCCAGCTGAAACGCGATCGGGGCGCGCAAGGGCCCCGCCGGGAACACCTCGCCATTGCCGAGCCCGCGCGCGCCGTCGACCACGGCGATGGCGAGGTCCTTGACCAGGGCCGGGTTCTGCAGGCCGTCGTCCATGATGACGGCGCTGATGCTGCGCCCGCTCTCCTCGATGAAGCGCACGCCGGCCTCTCGGTCGCGGGCGACGAGCGTGGGGGCGACGCGGGTGAGCAAGAGCGGCTCGTCGCCGAAGCGCCGTGCCGCCCTCTGCCCCTCCTCCACCCACACCGGACCCGGCTCCTTACCGCCGTACCCGCGCGTCAGGAACGCCGGCTTGCCGCCGCGCGCGATGAGAAGGTGGGCGATCAGAAGTGCGAGCGGCGTCTTGCCGGTGCCGCCGGCGGTGAAGTTTCCCACGCAGATGACGGGAAGGCGCGAGCGGTAGGGTTGGCGGCGGCGAAAGCGTGCCACGACGATGGCGCCGTAGAGCCGGGCCATGGAAGCAAGCAAGGGGCTGAGCAGGCGCACCAGCGGCCGCGTCTCGGCCCCCGCGCCGTACCACCAGCCGGGCTCCTCAAGACGCACGCTTCAATCTCTCGTCGGGCAGGTAGCTGAGAAGCGTCGCCACCGTCTTCTCCAGAGCCCCCGACATCGTGGCGAGCGCCTGCGTGGCGCCCGCGCGCATGTGAGCTATTTCCGCCTGACTGTTGAGCAGATGGGTCACCGCCGCAGCGAGGCTCTTGGCGTCGGTCACCTCGACCACGCCCTGGTGGCGCAGAAGCGTGCGGTATGCGTCACGGAAGTTCTGCCAGTGCGGCCCCGTGAGCACCGCGACGCCGTGGCGGACCGCCTCGATCGGGTTTTGCCCGCCCCGGTCGACGAGCGAGCCGCCGACGAAGGCGATGGGAGAGAGCGCATAGAGCGTGCCGAGCTCGCCGATGGTATCGGCGACATAGATGTCGGTGCGCGCGTTGGGGAGCGTGCCGAGCGAGCGCTGCGCCACCGAGAAGCCCAGATCCTTGAGCCGCTCGGCGATCGCGGTGCCTCGCTCGGGATGGCGCGGCGCGATGATCGTGCAGAACGTGTCGAAGGTGCGCGCAAGCGTCCGGTGCGCCTCGGCGATGATCTCCTCCTCGCCCTCGTGCGTGCTGGCGGCAACAAAGCCCGGCCGGCCGTCGAGCGCCTGGCGCAAGCGCTCGAGCTCGCCTAGGTCGACGGGCGGCGGCGGCGCGTCAATCTTGAGATTGCCGACAGACTGCACGTTGCGTGCACCCAGCACCGAGAAGCCCATGGCGAGGCGCTCGTTCTGCGCCAGCACCACGTCGAAGCGATTGAACAGCGGCTGGGCGATGCCCTTGTTGCGCTGCCAGCGGCGCCGGCTGCGGTGCGACAGGCGGGCATTGATGAGCGCCAGCGGGATGCCGCGCGCCGACGTCTCGAGGATCAGCGACGGCCAGATCTCCAATTCGGTGAAGACGGCGAGGTCGGGGCGCCAGTGGCGCAGGAAGCTTTTGGCGTACTCGGGCGCATCGAGCGGGACGTACTGGTGCAGGCTGCGCTCCGGCAGCCGGCGCTCGGCGAGGCCCGCCGAGGTGACAGTGCCCGTCGTCAGCAGGACGCTCAGATCCGGACGCGCCGCGCGCAGTCCGTCAATCACGGGCAGCACGGCGTTGGTCTCCCCGACACTTGCCGCATGGACCCAAGCGAGCACGCCCTCGGGGCGGCCGGCACTCGGGCGACCGAGCCGCTCGGGCCGCCGGCGCGGGTCCTCCTTGCCGTAGTGCTCGCGCACCTTGAGCACGACGGGAGCGAGCGGCCGCATGAGGCTCATGGCGCCGCGGTAGATCTTGAGCCGCATGTCGGGCGCGGCCGGCGGGGCCGAAGGGTCGCCGGCCTGCATGGGCGTGGCGCGGTTGACGTCGCCGCCGGCGAGCTCGTAGGCGCGCTGGGTGGTGAGGTTCAAGTAGCGCTCGACCTCGGCGCGCGCCGCCTCCAGCGCCGCCTCGTCGGCGTCGGGGGCGACGTGGATCAACGGGCCGGCGACGTAGGCGAGCTTCGAGAACGGCAGGTTGATGGTCATGCGGCTCCAGGTGTCGAGCGGCACGAACCGCGAGGTGGCGGAGGCCACCGGCACGATCGGCCGTCCGGAAAGCCGGGCCAGCATGACGATGCCGAGTCCTGCGCGCCGGGCCGGGCCCGGCGGCACGTCGGCGGTCATCACCACGGAGGTGCCGCCTTTGAGGGCACGCGCGGCCTGACGCAGGGCCGCGGCACCGCCCTTGTCCTTGCGCCGCCCTCCGGCGCCCGCGCCGCGGATGAGCTCGATGCCGAAGTTGGCCATGGCCGAGCCGATCAGCTCCGCGTCGCCGTGACGCGCAACCATGGCCGCCACCTTGACATCGGGCGCCGGCTTGAAGCCGTGCGTCATCATGAACTGGCCGTGCCAGACGGCGACGATGAGGGGGTGCTCGCCCCTGAGCCGGGCCAGCGCATCAGGCGGCTCATAGACGATGCGCGAGGTGCGGTCGACGAGCCGAATCAGGCCGGCTGCGGCGCGGCCGGCGAACCGGTTAAACGCGGCTTTGGTACGGGGCGAACGTGCCATGCTCAAGGGTGCCTCGGCGCGAAACGCCTCCAACGCCAGCGGCCCTCAGCGAACCACTTGCAGGTGGTTCCTATAGCGAATATCTAGCGATGGCAAACTGGGACGTTCGGGCACACACCGTGACGCGTGGCGGCCGGCCTGTTCGGCTGTTTGCGTCCCCCAAAAAAGTCATTCTCGACGGACCCATGGCCGGATTGGTGAAGCGGGCAAAGCGCTCCTGGCGGCGCGTCGAGAGGCGGTGGCGGGAGGCGGCGATCAACGGCTCGCCTTACTGGCTGCGGCGCAGCCTGGGGGCGCCTGCGGTCTACCTCGACATGCTGCTCGTCGACCACGGCATCTTCCGTCTCCTCTACGCCAACTGCCATAAGATATCCGACAAGGCATGGCGGTCGGCCCAGCCCGCGCCCCACCACATCCGCCGCTTCGCACAGTCGGGCATTCGCACCATCGTCAACCTGCGCGGCGAGCGCCCGTGCGGGAGCTACTGGCTCGAGGAAGCGGCGTGCGCTCGCCACGGGCTGAAGCTCGTCAACTTCCAGATCCGCTCGCGCGCCGCGCCCACGCGCGAGGAGTTGATCGGCGCCAAGCGTCTCTTCGAGCAGGTCGAGTATCCCATGTTGATGCACTGCAAGTCGGGCGCCGACCGTGCCGGCTTGATGAGCGTGCTCTATCGTTTCCTGCACGAGGGGGTGCCGCTCAAGGAGGCGACACAGGAGCTCTCCTTGAAGTACGGCCACATCCGCCAGGCGGACACCGGCATACTCGACTATTTCTTCGAGACCTATCTCGCCGACAGTGCCGCGCGGCCCATATCGTTCTTCGACTGGGTCGACACGGTCTACGACCCTGACGAGCTCAAGCGCACGTTCCATTCGAAGGGCTGGGCCAACCGGCTGGTCAACAGCGTGCTGCAGCGCGAGTAGCTGCAGCGCTAGGACGCTTGCGGCACCTCGACCAGCGTCTGCGAGCGCACGAGGCGCGAATAGGCACCCCCGAGTGCCATCAGCTCGCGATGCGTCCCGGTCTCCACGATGGTGCCTTCGTCCATGACGCAGATGAGGTCGGCGTTCTGCACCGTCGACAGCCTGTGCGCGATCACGAGCGTCGTGCGGTTCTTGGTGAACTTGGCGAGCGCGCCCTGCACCAGCCGCTCCGATTCGGTGTCGAGCGCGCTCGTCGCCTCGTCGAGCAGCAGGATCGGCGCATCCTTGAGGATCGCGCGGGCGAGCGCCAGGCGCTGGCGCTGACCGCCCGACAGCCGCATGCCCCGATCGCCGATCGGGGTTGCGTAGCCGTTAGGCTGCTCCAGGATGAATTCGTGCGCGGCCGCCGCCTGAGAGGCGGCCAGGATCTCCGCCTCGGTGGCGCCGAGGCGGCCGAGCGCGATGTTGGTGGCGATCGTGTCGTCGAACAGCGTCACGTCCTGGGAAACGATCGAGATGGCGTCACGCAGCGAGGCGAGAGTTACCTCGCGCAGGTCCTGGCCATCGATTGAGATGCGGCCCTGCGTGACGTCGAACAGACGCGGCACGAGGTTCAAGACCGTCGACTTGCCGGCGCCCGAGCGGCCGACGAGGGCAACCGTCTTGCCGCCGGGCACCGTGAGCGAGAAATCGCTGATCGCCGCCAGCGCCTTTTGCTCATCATAGCGGAAGCCGACGGCCTCGAAGCGAATAGCGCCCTTGTCGACCGCGAGGGGCTTTGCATCCGGACGGTCGGTGATGGCCGGCTTTTCGTCGATGATATTGTAGAAGCTCTCCGCAGCGGCCAGTCCCTCGCTGATGCGGCCCGACAGGTTGCCGAGCCCGCGGATGGGCTGGGCGGCCATCAGCAGCGCGGTGACGAAGCCCATGAAGTCGCCGACGGTGGAGATGCCGCTGGCGATGCGCCAATAGGCGAGTGCGATCACCCCGGTAACGGCGAGACCGCCAAGCACCTCGAGCATGGGGTCGATGCGCGCGCGGTTGCGCACCGCCTTCAAGCGCAGATTGAACACCTGCTCGAAGCTGTTGTTGAGGCGCTCGGCGGCGTAGTCCTCGAGCCGGAACGACTTGATGAGGCGCGCGCTCGACAATTTCTCGGTCAAGAGCGAGGTCATGTCGCCGAGCTGGTGCTGCGTGCGCTTGGCGACGCGGTGGAGCCGCTTGCTGATCGCTGCCACCGGGATCGCCGCAATCGGATAGACGCAGAGCACGATCAGCGACATCACCCAGTCGAGGTAGAACATCGAGCCCACGAGGGCGAAGATGGAGAGCGTGTCGCGCACGGCCGTGTTGAGCGCTGCCTGCGTCGCCTGCTGAACGAAGGAGATGTCGTTGGTCAGCTTGGAGACGAGCCGCCCTGGCGTGTCGCGCGTCAGCCGGGCGAAGTCCGACCAGATCAAATGCGCGAACGCGTGCTTCTGCATGTCGGTCGTCTGCCGCATGACGATGCGGTTGGTCTCCACCGTCTGCAGGTAGAGAAAGAGCGAGCGCAGCATGGTCACGCCGACGATCGCGCCCAGCACATAGGGCAAGGCGCCCTTCTGCTCCTTCATGAGCGCATCGAACGAAGCCTTGATGATCATCGGGTAGGCGCCGGTCGCAGCCGCGAGGATCGCCGTCAGGAGCAGGGCGTAGCTGAGCTCGCGCCAGCGCGGCACAATCCACTCGCGACTGAACCGCTTGAGCAGGCCGAGCTGGCGCGCATCGAGCGACAGCCACCTCGAGCCACGAATCTGGGCCGCCTTGGGCGCCTCGTTCACGGTTGGCCCTTGGCGTCGGCGGTCTCGGGATCGTGCTCAGGATCTAACAGGCGGTGCATGTGCACGATGAAGTAGCGCATCATGGCGTTGTCGACGGTCCGCTGCGCGGCAGCCTTCCAGGCGGCATAGGCCTGGGCGTAGTTGGGGTAGATGCCGACGATGTCGAGCCCCTTCAAATCGCGGAACTCGACGCCTTCCAGCGAGGTAAGCTCGCCACCGAAAACGAGATGCAGGAGCTGCTTCGGTGGCGTCTTGGGGCTACTCATCGGGCGGGCGTCCTCGAGCTTGCTTTCCGTTGGTGTGCCGCTTCCTGCCGGAACGAGCCGGCCTGTGCAAGCCCGGATCGGGCGCGGTTGCATAGGCGCGACTGGTCGAAAGGAGCCACCAGCATACCGCGAATTTACGCTATCGCTTAAAGGAGCGGGAAGTCCAACTGTGGCATTCTGACAGCAGAGCCGCAAAGACGGCTGCTCTGAGGGCAATGGCGGGGCGCCGCAATTTCGGCTTGGATCCGGGGACCGGACCCAAGCCGAAAGTGTTTTGGGCCGGGATTGTCTCTCCGGCGGGCTAATTGAGGCCGGCAAGCCACGACAGGGTCATGTCGGCAACGAGCCCCAGAAAAATAACCATCCCGACGTCACGGTTGGAGCGAAAGCGCCTGAGGCAGTTCCCCGCATCGGCAACGTCGAGCGTGATCACCTGCCAGGCCATCTGCAGCGAGGCCAGCACCACCGCGGTGAAGTAGATGAGATGGGTTCCGGCGAGGAACCCGGCCACCAGCCACAGCCCCACCGCGCCGGCATAGAGCCCGCCGACCCAGGTCATGGTGTGCTCGCCGAAGCGAATGGCGGTCGACTTGAGGCCGACCATCAGGTCGTCCTCTTTATCCTGGTGCGCATAGATCGTGTCGTAGCCGATCGTCCACAGCACCGAGCCGCAATAGAGCAGGATCGCCGGCAGCGCGAGCGAGCCGGTGACGGCGCTCCAGCCGACGAGCGCTCCCCAGTTGAAGGTGAGGCCGAGCGCGATCTGTGGCCAATAGGTGTAGCGCTTGAGGAAGGGGTAGACGGCAATCAGCACGAGCGACGCGATGCCGAGACGGATGGTGTAGCCGTTGAACTGGATCAGCACCACGAGGCCGGCGAGCGCACAGATGGCGGCAAAGGCGAGCGCCTCCGCCGGCGCCACCTGGCCTGAGGGGATGGGACGGCTCGCCGTGCGGGCGATCTGCGCATCATAGTCGCGGTCGATATAGTCGTTATAGGCGCAGCCCGACGCGCGCATCACCACCGCGCCGATGGCGAACAGCGTCAAGAGCCAGAGGTTCGGATACGGGCGCTCTTGGGCGACCTCGGCGAGGCCCACGGCCCACCAGCACGGCAACAACAAAAGCCACACGCCGATCGGCCGGTCGAGACGGGCGAGCCGCAAGTAGGGCCGGGCGTACTCGGGTGCATAGCGGTCCGTCCAGTTGTCGGGCGGCGCATCGGCAACTCGGGCGCTGGGCTGATCTGGGGGAGGATCGGTGATCATGGCGGCCATGGCCTTAGCGCTCTTGGCGCTTGCTGGAGCCTAGCCGCGGGGCGCTGCCGCGGCAATCGCCACGCCGCTCGCGATCGCGGTTGCGCTGCGTCTGGCTTGGGCTAAGAGGGCGCATGCAGACCTGTCCGTTCCATGCGCCGAGGCTCTACGTCGAGACGCCGCTCGATTGCAGTGCGCGCTTTGCCTGCACGCCCGAGCAGGCCAACTACCTGGTGAACGTGCTTCGGCTCGCCGAGGACGATGAGATCCTCGTCTTCAACGGCCGCGACGGAGAATGGCGTGCCAGGCTCGTCGACGTGGGAAAGCGGCGCTGCGGGCTTCTGTGCGCCGACCGTGTGCGGGCCCAGCACGCCGGGCCCGACCTCGTCTACCTGTTCGCGCCGCTGAAGCACGCGCGCCTCGACTACATGGTGCAGAAAGCGACCGAGATGGGCGTTGCGCGCCTGCAGCCCGTGCTGACGCGGCGCACGGTTGCGGCGCGGGTGAACGTCAAGCGCATGCGCGCCAACGTGATCGAGGCGGCCGAGCAGTGCGGCGTTCTGCGGGTGCCCGACGTCCGCGAGCCCCAGCGGCTCGAGGCACTGCTGGAAAACTGGGAGGAGGCGCGGCGCCTGATCTTGTGCGACGAGGGCGCCGAGGTGGAGAGCCCGCTTGAAGCCTTGTCGGGCCTCGATCGCGGTCCGTTCGCCGTGCTCATCGGTCCGGAAGGAGGGTTCGATCCCGACGAGCGCAAGCTCTTGCTGGGGCGGGCCTTCGTGCTGCCGATCTCGCTCGGCCCCCGCGTGCTGCGCGCCGACACTGCGGCAGTGGCCGCACTGGCGCTGGTCAACGCGGTGCTCGGCGACTGGCGCTAATTGAAGGCGCTGGGCACGGGAGCGATGTGACAGACCCCGTGCCCGAGCGTGATGTTTACTTGCACTTGTCGTCGAGGCCGTCGAGGGCGGCATCGTAGGCCTTGCCGTCGGCGGAGTCGGGATCAAGATCGGCACCCGCCTCGAATGCCGTCTCGAAGTCGGAGCCAAGCTGCTTCATGTAGCCCTGCATCTGCTTGTCGAGGGCGTCGGCCTTGCTCTCGTCCTCGTCGTCGTTGCTCGACGACATGAGCTTGCTCATCTCGCAATAGGTCTTGAGCTTGGCCGCGTCGGCGGCCACGGCATCGAAGGCCTTCTTGGCGGCTTCGACGCTCTCGCTGGCCGCGAATGCCGGAGGAACGAAAAGGCCGCACATGGCGAGCGCGACCAGCATCTTTTTCATCTTCTGCTCCATAGGTTGCATGCCAGGCGCTTGCAAATCATGATTGTGGTTGCGCCCGGGCCCGTTCCTTTCCGGGCCTATACCAACGCCGGCGAGAGGCCTGAGCCGTCGAGACAGTCGAGATCGTCACGGCCAAAATGGTGTTTTTGTGGTTGCGTGCGCTCTCCTTTGCGCCTCCCAAGATCGGCATAGATCACGGGGTCGAATCGGGCACAAGTCTTCTCGTTTGCGCTGCGATCGAAGGTCGGCGCGGGAGCGTGGGCGCAAGGCAGCGGTGGGCGCGGCGCCCTCGACACTTGTCCCCCCTTTCGGGGGAGGCCATAAACCCCCAAATCTGCACGAGCTTTAACGCCCCGAGGCCTCCCGTATGACGACCCGTCAAGAAGGCGCGCCAAGCCCTCACGTGCGCTCGCGCGACGACTTGGTCGCTTGGATCGCGGAGGGCGAGAAGCCGCGCGGTGACTGGAGGATCGGAACCGAGCACGAGAAGTTCGTGTTCCACACCGGCGATCTGACGCCGGTGCCCTACGAGGGCGAGCGCTCGATCCGCGCCCTGATGGAGGCCCTGATTGCCCGCTTCGGATGGGAGCCCATCATGGAGGGCGACAACATCATCGCCCTGAAGCGGGCCGACGGCGATCCGGGTGGCACCATCAGCCTGGAGCCCGGCGGCCAGTTCGAGCTGTCGGGGCGCCCCACCGCCACGCTGCACGAGACCTCGGAGGAGACGCAGGACCACTTCTACGAGATCCTGAGCGTGGGCGAGGCGCTGGGCATCGGCTTCCTGGGGTTGGGCTTCTCGCCCAAGTGGACGCTCGCCGAGACGCCGCGCATGCCCAAGGCGCGCTACGAGATCATGACGCGCTACATGCCCAAAGTGGGCACGCGCGGCCTCGACATGATGTACCGGACCGCGACCATCCAGGTGAACCTCGACTTCGAGAGCGAGGCCGACATGGTCAAGAAGCTCAGGGTGTCGCTGGCGCTGCAGCCGATCGCCTCGGCGCTGTTTGCCGCCTCGCCCTTCACCGAGGGGCGCCTCAATGGCTTTAAATCGATGCGCTCCGAGGTGTGGCGCGACGTCGATCCCGCACGCACCGGCTTGCTCCCGTTCGCGTACGAGCCCGGCATGGGCTATGAGCGCTACGTCGACTACGCGCTGCAAGTGCCCATGTACTTCGTCTATCGCGACGGCCGCTACATCGACGCCTCCGGTGCCTCGTTCAAGGACTTCATGGAGGGGCGCCTGCCGGCGCTCCCGGGCGAGCGGCCGACGCTCGATGACTGGTCGGATCATCTGACCACGCTCTTTCCCGAGGTGCGCTTGAAGCGCTTTCTGGAGATGCGCGGGGCCGACGGCGGACCCTGGCAACGCATCTGCGCGCTCTCCGCCCTGTGGGTCGGCCTGCTCTACGACAAGGACGCGCTCGAATCCGCCTGGCAGCTGGTCAAGGACTGGACGGCGGAAGAGCGCGAGGCGTTGCGGGCAGCCGTGCCGCAGAGCGCGCTTGCAACCCCGTTTCGCGCAACGACCGTGCAGGCGATTGCGCGCGAGGTCTTGCGCATTTCGCACAAGGGGCTGAGGGCGCGGGCAAAAGTCAACCGGGCTAGCCAGGACGAGTTGGTCTATCTGGAGCCGCTGCACCGGGTGGCCGCCAATGGGCGCACGCTTGCCGATGAGCTGATCGCGCGGTTCGAAGGACCCTGGCACGGGGACATTGACCACGTCTTTGAAGAATATGCCTTTTAGGCCAAGAATTGGGCAAGCGTGGTGCCGCCTAGCCCTGGCGCGGTGGTTCAGCTTGTGTTCAT
This sequence comes from uncultured Alphaproteobacteria bacterium, assembly GCA_963782555.1. Classification (GTDB taxonomy): domain Bacteria; phylum Pseudomonadota; class Alphaproteobacteria; order Rhizobiales; family Hyphomicrobiaceae; genus Hyphomicrobium_A. Next base: position 541,614 of record CAWAKB010000001.1, read on the forward strand.
GCTAAGCGGCCTTAAATGGGACACGCGGGTGAGGGAAAGGCCAAAATCCTTGGACGTCCATTGCAACGGGACGTAAGGCCCCGCGTGCTCCTCTTGGCGACGGGAGAATGGATGTGCTCGAACGCAGGCTGACTTGGGCGCTGGGCGCGCTCGCCGTCGCGGCGACGGTGCTCGCGGGCGCTAGTCTCTTCTGGGTCGACCCGGCTGCCGCGGACGGTTGCGCCGCCCGTTGCCGCAGCGCCTACAATCAATGCCGCATTCTCACCAAGGGTTCGTCCTCCTGCGAGGGGGAGTTCACCCGCTGCATGCAGGGCTGCCGCCACAGGTAGCGCGCACCCGCCTCGTCTCATTCCGGTTTTTGTTGCGGCCCGACCACGAGGACGGCCAGCCGGCGCGGCCCGTGCGCCCCCATAACGATCTTGCCGCCGATGTCGCCGGTGCGCGACGGCCCCGACACGAGATTGAGCGTGCGCGGCAGCGGCCCGAGCGCGTCGAGACGCTCCATCGCCTGCTCGTAGCTTCCCACAATCGTGTCCGCGGTGACGACGACGAGGTGCGTATCCGGCACGAAGGCGAGCGTGACCGGGTTGTCAGGGCCTGAGGCCAGCACCAGCGTGCCCGTCTCAGCCACGCCCGCGACCGCGTGCGAGAGCCCGGCGCTGTCGTCGGCTTGTGCCGGCCCCGTCTCGCGCGCGAGGCCGGGCGTGCCCTCCCATGGCAGCGCCGCAAGATAGGGATCGGCGCCGGTGCGCATCCGCAGCGGCAAGCTTCGCGTCTCCAGATAGTTCGCAACCGCAGCTGGGATCCGTGATGGTTCCGCCACGGCCACGATATCGGCGCCCTGAGCGGCAAGCGCGTTCTCGAACATCGCCGCGAGCTCGGGCGCGGGACGTAGGCTGCGTGCCGGGATCGGATGGTGCGGGGCGTCCGCAAGCCGGCCTGCGACCGCGCTGCGGCGCTCAAGATCGGCAAGGTCGGCGCCGAGCGCGTTGCGAATTCTGCCGAGGATCTGCGTGCGGCTCATCGCGGTGCCTCCCGCCGTCTCTTGGCCCAAAGCTGCTGGAAGGTCGGGCCCTGGGGTGCCGGTAGGTCGCGATAGCGTGTCCATCCGCCTGCGAAGGGCAGGCTGCGGAAGGCGCCGCGCGCGTGACCGAGCCGGCCGAGCAGGGCGGCACCGAGGCGACCAAGCCGGTGATAGGCGCCGGGGTGGCGGGCAAGCCCGGCCCAGGCCCGCAGCAACGCACGTTGGCGCAAGGTCGTCTCGGCGAACGAGCGTTCGCGCCAGCGGCGCAGCAAGGTCACGAGCGGGATCTCGACGGGACAGACCGCCTCGCAACGGCCGCAGAAGGTCGAGGCTTCCGCCAGCTCGCGCGTCTCCGCCGCGCCGGCGAGCGCCGGCGTCAGCACCGCTCCGATCGGGCCCGCATAGACCGACTCATAGGCGTGCCCGCCGACGGCGCGATAGACGGGGCAGTGGTTCATGCACGACCCGCAGCGGATGCAGCGCAAGACCTCGCGCATGTTGGTGCCGAGAATCTCCGAGCGCCCATTGTCGAGCAGGACGACATGGCAGGCGGCGGCTCCATCGCGGTCTTGCGCGCGCCGCGGGCCGGTGACTAGCGTGGTGTAGGCGGTGAGCTCCTGGCCTGTTCCTGAGCGCGCCAGCAGCCGCAGCAGCGTCCACGCATCATTCAGCGTCGGCACCACCTTCTCGATTGTGGCGAGCACGATGTGCACCTTCGGCAGCGACAGCGTCAGGTCGGCGTTGCCCTCGTTGGTGACGATGATCGCCGAGCCGGTCGCGGCAACGAGAAAGTTGGCGCCGGTGATGCCGACGTCGCTCTTGAGAAACTTCTCGCGCAGCACGCCGCGCGCCTCCGCGACCAGGGTCTCGGGGCTCGACAGATCGCGGTCTTCAGGCAGATGGCGATGGCGGCGGCGGAAGTCGGCGGCGATGTCGTCGGGACCGAGATGGATCGCCGGTGCGATCAGGTGACTCGGCCGCTCGCCGCGGATCTGGACGATGTACTCGCCGAGGTCGGTCTCCACCACCTCCAGCGCGGCGGCCTCGAGCCGGGCCCCGAGCCCGATCTCCTCCGATACCATCGACTTGCTCTTGGTGACGAGGCGGGCGCCGGCCTCGCGGCAGATTTCGAGCACGATATCGCACGCCTCATCGGCGGTTGCGGCCCAGTGCACGTGCGTGCCGGCCCGGTCCGCGTTGCGCTCGAAGGCCTCGAGATAGAGGTCGAGATGGTTGAGCGCGTGATCCTTGATGTCGCGTCCGATGCGGCGCAGGGCGTCGAACTCGGGCAGCGCCGCCTTGGCGCGCGCATGCGCCGCCGCAAAGCCCGAGGGCATCTCAGCCAGCGCGCGTTGCAGCGTGGCGTCGGCGAGCGCCGCCGTCGCCTTGGCTGAGAAGGAGCGGGCCGACGTCATCGCGCGCTCCCGCTGGCATCTGGGCCTTGCGCGATTGCGGGCTCGCGCATCTCACCCGCCAGCACCTCGGCGATGTGGCGGCAGGAGACGGGCGCGCCGTCGCGCTCGAGCTTGCCGGCCAGATGCATGAGGCAGCCGAGCTCGCCGGCGACGACGAGCGTCGGTGCGGCAGCGGAGATCGCCGCCGTCTTTCTTGCGGCGATCGCATTGGAGATGTCGGGATACTTCACCGAGAAGAGCCCGCCGAACCCGCAACACGATTGCGCGTCGGCAAGCTCGACGAGCTCCAGGCCCTCAACCGCTGTGAGCAGCGCGCGCGGCTGGCGGGCGATGCCGAGCTCGCGCAGGCCCGAGCAGCCGTCGTGGCAAGCGACGCGGCCCGCGAAGGCTCCCGGCACGCTCGTGACACCGCGCACGTCGACCAGGAACGAGGTGAGCTCGTGCACCCGCTCGGCGAAGGCCCGGGCGCGGCCCTCCTGCGCGGCGTCGCCGGCAAAGAGGCCCGGGTAGTGCAGCTTTAGCATCGCTGCGCACGAGCCCGACGGCACCACCACGTAGTCGAAGTCCTCGCACGCGGCGATGGTGCTCGCGGCTAGCGCCTTGGCGCTCTCCGCATCGCCGCTGTTGTAGGCCGGTTGGCCGCAGCACGTCTGCGCCGCCGGCACGCCGACCTCGCAGCCGGCCGCCTCCAACAGGCGCACCGCTGCGAACCCGACCGAGGGACGCATCAGATCGACGAGGCAAGTGACGAAAAGGGCGACGCGCGGCCGCTTGGTATCACGTCTGGTCATCGCTGCGCCCGCTGGCTCGGGCGGCGCCGTCCTCGGCCGCCGCTGGCGCTACTTGTGGGTCTTCAGGAAAGCAATGAGGTCCTTGAGCTGGCCCTCGTCCTTGACGCCAGAGTAAGCCATGACGCCGCCCGGCAGGAACACATCGGGCGATTGCAGATAGGAGGAAAGGTTTGCCTCGGTCCAGACCAAGCCGTTGCCTGCCGCCTTGTTCATGGCGTCGGAATAGCTGAAGCCGGAGACGGAGGCGGCCTTGCGCCCGACGATGCCGTTGAGCTGGGGCCCCGCCTTGTTCTTGGCCCCCGGACCGATGGCATGGCAGGCGCGGCACTGGTTGAAGACGACCTCACCTTTGGTGGCGTCTTGCGCCAATGCGGGCGCGGCAACGGCCATGACGGCGATTGCCATCGCGAGACGTAGCGTCCGTTTCATGCTCTCGCTCCTCATGCTGCTCGCCACCACAGCAAATGCAGCGGCCCCGATCAAGGGAGCATACGAATGTGATGATTGAGAAAGTCGCCTTCGTAGGCGGCCGGCGACGGGCGCCTTTCTCGGTCCGAAGATCGTCGCCAACCCTTTGAATGCAGTGTCCCTTTTGAGGCAAAAAATGTACTCGGCAAACCACCTCAAACCGTGGCGATTTTGGAAAATCGGGACACGATCACGACGTCGGCGCTGTTGCTTTCACGCAATGGCGCGGCTCAGCGCGCGCCCACGACCGCCTTGGCGCCTTTGGCGCCGCCCCGGCCCTTGGCCTTGGGCGCAGCCTTGCCGAAGCCGAGGCTGGCCGGCTCCATGCCCTTATCCCAATAGGGCTCCGGGCCATAGAGCTCAGCTAGGAACTCGATCAGCACGTTGACCTTGGCCGGCATGAACTCGCGGCAGGGGTAGACGGCGTAAATCGCCACGTTGGAGGAGCCGCGGTATTGCGGAAGCACCACCTTGAGCTCGCCGCTCTTCAGCTCCTCGCCGACGTCCCAGGTCGAGCGCAGGCCGATCCCCAGGCCTGAGCGCAACGCCTCGCGGATCAGCTCGCCCGAGTTGGAGCGGATGTTGCCGTTGGTGCGAAGGTGTCGCTGGCCTTCGGGCCCTTCCAGCCGCCACGTGTCCTGTGCACCCGCAGACAGGCAATTGTGCAGATCGAGGTCGGAGAGCGAGGTCGGCGTCCCGTGCTTCTCCAGATAGGCGGGGGAGGCGCAGATGAAGCGGTTGTCGGGCGCGATCTTGCGAGCAACGAGGGAGGAATCCTCTAATTCGCCGATGCGGATCGCGAGATCGAAGCCGTCGCGGATGATGTCGATAAAGCTGTCGGTCAGATGGACATCGAGCTCGATGTTGGGATAGCGGGCGAGAAAGGCGTCGAGATAGGGGGCGATATGCAACCGGGCGAAGGTGGTGGGCATGGTGACCTTGAGGGCCCCACGCGGCTTGGTGTTGCGCCGGCTGACGAAGTCCTCCGCCTCCTCGCACAGGCTCAGGATGTCGACGACGCGCTTGAAATAGCCTGCTCCCGTCTCTGTCAGCGTCAGATGCCGCGTGGTGCGCTGGAAGAGGCGCGCGCCAAGTCGGTCCTCCAGTTGGCTGATGCGCTTCGATATGACGGCTGGCGACAGCCCCATCTCGCGGCCGGCTGCCGACATGTTGCCGGTGCGTGCCACGCGTGCGAATATTTCCAGATCGCTGATGGCAGTCACTTGAGCCCCTGAGAATGACACTGGCTTCGACCTGTGGTTTTGGGTTGGGTTTTGGACAAAGTATCCGGCCGACGGCGCTCACCCGGAAAAACGTAACAATTGTGACGGTCGGCGACTATATGCGATCGGATCAATTTTGGAAAAGTTGTACTGTCGTACACTATGTTTCAGTACAGCCAGCCCGGAAGCCGGTTAAAGTCTACGCGGCGATTCCATAATCCAAACTCTGATAGGATTGGCGCTGTGAACGTTGAGCGAAGGAACTGAGCATGTCGCTGTCGAGGTTGCTGGAGCCTGACCGAGACGTGCTCGCGCGCTCCGGCGCCATCATCAAGGATCTGGAGCAGCTCATCGGCGCCGACGCCGTGATCTCCGAGGAGGAGGGGCGGCGCACGTTCGAGGCCGATGCCCTGACCGCCTACCGCTGCGTGCCTCTCGCCGTGGTGCTGCCGCGCACCACCGAGGAGGTGTCGAAGGTTCTGAAATACTGCAACGATCACCGCATCAAGGTGGTGCCGCGCGGAGCCGGCACGTCGCTTTGCGGCGGTGCGCTTCCTGCTGAGGATGCGATCGTCGTCGCCATCTCGCGCATGAACCGCGTTCTCGACGTCGATTTCGTGAACCGCACCATCAGCGTGGAGACGGGCATCACCAACCTGGCGATCACCGAGGCGGTGTCGGCCGAAGGCTTCTTCTATGCCCCCGATCCTTCGAGCCAGCTCGCCTGCACGCTCGGCGGCAACTTGGCCATGAACTCCGGCGGTGCCCACTGCCTCAAGTACGGGGTCACCACCAACAACGTGCTGGGGCTGCGCATTGTTTTGATGAACGGCGAGATCGTGGAGATCGGCGGTCCTTATCTCGACGCCGAAGGCTTCGATCTGTTGGCGCTCATCGTCGGCTCGGAAGGCCAGTTTGGCATCGTCACCGAGGCGACGCTGCGGATTCTCCGCAAAGCGGAGGATGCGCGTCCCATCCTCTTGGGCTTCGAATCAAGCGAGGCCGCCGGGCGCTGCGTCGCCGGCATCATCGCGTCGGGCATCCTCCCCGTCGCCATCGAGTTCATGGACCGGCCGGCGATCGCCGTGGCCGAGGCCTACGCCAAGGCCGGCTATCCGCTCGACGTGGAGGCGCTGCTGATCGTCGAGGTGGAAGGCGCGCCCGACGAGATCGCGCGGCTCTTGGGCGACATCGTCGAGATCGCCAAGCCCTTCCGGCCCAAGGTCGTCGAGATAAGCACCTCGCCGGAGCAGAGCGCCAGGATCTGGAAGGGACGCAAATCCGCCTTCGGTGCCATCGGCCGCATCTCCGACTACTACTGCATGGACGGCACCATTCCGCTCTCGCGCCTGCCGCAGGTGTTGACCCGCATCTCCGAGATCTGCGCCGCCCACGGCCTGAAAGTGGCCAATGTCTTCCACGCCGGCGACGGCAATCTGCACCCGCTCATCCTCTATGACGCCAACAAGCCGGAGGAGGCACAGAGCGCCGCGCTCGCGGGGGCCGAGATCTTGAAGGTGTGCGTCGAGGTCGGCGGCTGCCTCACCGGCGAGCACGGCGTCGGCATCGAGAAGCGCGACCTGATGAGCGTGCAGTTCACCGAGGCCGACCTCGCGGTGCAGATGCGCATCAGAAGCGTGTTCGATCCCTTGTGGCTGCTCAATGCGGGCAAAGTCTTCCCGCTCGACGCGGCTGAGGGCCAGATCGCGCAAGCACCACGCGCCGCCTGAAGCGACCCAAGCCGCCTTAAGGAGATGTTTGCATTGAGCGACCTGCAAAAGCCCGCGGCCGACTGGGAGCTCCAATTCATGATTGCCGGCTGCGCCGAGAAGAGGCTGCCGATCGAGGTGATGGGCGCCGGCTCCAAGCGCGCCGTGGGGCGCCCCATCGACAGCGCCATCACCATCACCACCTCCTCGCTGAGGGGCATCACGCTCTATGAGCCGAGCGAGCTGGTGATGACGGCGCGGGTCGGAACGCCGGTGTCGCACATCGAGGCGGAGCTGGCCGCGCACGGGCAGATGCTCGCCTTCGAGCCCCTCGACGTGGCGCCCGCGGTCGGCGGTCCGCAAGGCGCCCATACCATCGGCGCGGTATTCGCTACCAACCTGTCGGGTGCGCGTCGCATTCAGGCGGGCGCGGCGCGCGATCATCTGCTCGGCATCAAGGGCGTCAACGGACGCGCCGAGATGTTCCAGTCCGGCGGGCGCGTGATGAAGAACGTGACCGGCTACGACGTGGCGCGCGGGCTCACGGGGAGCTGGGGCACGCTCGCCATTCTGACCGAGGTGACGTTCAAGGTCGTCCCCTGGCCGGAGACCGCGGCGACCATCGTCTATCTGGGCTTGCCGGATAACCTGGCGGTCGAGCTGTTGTGCGCGGCGATGGCCCAGCCGGTCGAGGTGTCGGGCGCGGTGCACTTGCAGGCCTCCGTCGCCGCCCGCCTCGGCCACTCCGGGCTCAAGACCATGGGCAAGTCGATCACCGCCTTGCGCATCGAGAACTTCTCCACCGCCGTGGCGGGGCGCAAGCTCAGGCTCAAGGAGGCGCTCAAGGTCTACGGCAAGGCGCTGGAGCTCGACCACCGCGAGTCGCTGGAGTTCTGGGGCGAGCTGCGGCGCTTGTCGGTGATGCCCAACCGGCAGACGCTGTTATGGCGCATCTCCACCAAGCCGACGACGGCGCCCAAGCTGGTGGCCGCCATCAAACGCTACATGCCGGCAGACGCGTTCTACGATTGGGCCGGCGGGCTCATCTGGCTCGAGGTGCCGGCCGCCGCCGACGCCGGCACCGCCGAGATCCGCCGCGCCGCGGCCATCCACGGCGGGCATGCCACCTTGATCCGCGCCGAGCCGGCCGTGCGCGCGGCCGTTGAGGTGTTCCAGCCGCTGAGCCCGCCAGTCGAGCGCTTGACGCGCGAGCTCAAAGCGGCGTTCGATCCCTCGGGAATTCTCAATCCCGGCCGCATGTACGCCAACGTATAAGGGCAACCGATGCAGACCAACTTCCGGCCGGAGCAGCTCGCCGATCCGCGCGTCGCGGAGGCCGACGCCATCCTGCGCCGCTGCATCCACTGCGGCCTCTGCACCGCCACGTGCCCCACCTACCTGCTGTTGGGCGACGAGCGCGACAGCCCGCGCGGGCGCATCTACCTCATCAAGGACATGCTGGAGGACGGCGGCAAGGTTACGACCGAGCTGCAGACCCATGTCGACCGCTGCCTGTCGTGCCTGTCGTGCATGACCACGTGCCCCTCCGGCGTCGACTACATGCATCTCGTCGATGAGGCGCGCGTCCACATCGCGCGCGCGGGCAGGCGCAATCCCAAAGAGCACTTCGTGCGCCGGCAGCTCATGCGCATCTTGCCCTATCCGGAGCGCTTCCGCCTCGCCCTGCAATTGGCGCCCTTGGGGCGGCCGTGGGTGCGCTTGCTGCGCCGCCTCGGCCTCAAGGAGCTCGCCGCCATGATCGAGCTCGCCCCGCCGGTGCTGCCGCCGGCGCCCAAGTATGAAGGCCCCGGCACCGCCGTCACCGAATCGGAGCGGCGCGCCCGCGTGATCCTGCTTGCCGGCTGCGCCCAGCAGGTGCTGCGCCCCGGCATCAACGATTCGACCATTCGCCTGCTCGCCCGCCGCGGCGTCGAGGTGGTGGTGGCGGCGGGCGCCGGCTGCTGCGGAGCGCTCACCTATCACCTGGGCGAGGAGCAAGCAGCCATCGCCTTCGCCAAGCAGAACGTCGACGCCTGGTCGAAGGAACTTTCAAAGGGCCCGGTCGATGCCATCCTCATCAACGCCTCGGGCTGCGGCACCATGGTCAAGGACTACGGCCACCTGCTGCGGCGCGACCCCGAGTACGCCGCGCGCGCGGCCCGCATCTCCGAGCTGACGCGCGACATCTGCGAGTTCGTCGGCTCCAAGTACGAGCTGGGGGCGCCCAAGCGCTGGTCCTCATTGCGCGTCGCCTACCATTCGGCCTGCTCGCTGCAGCACGGCCAGCGCGTCGTCGAGGAGCCGCGTGCGCTCCTCGTCAAGGCGGGCTTCAGCGTGGTCGACATCCCCGAGGGCCACATATGCTGCGGCTCGGCCGGCACCTACAACATCCTGCAGCCCGATCTCGCCACCGGCCTGCGCGAGCGCAAGGCCAAGAACATCAAGCGGGTGAAGCCCGATCTGGTCGCCACCGGCAACATCGGCTGCATCACGCAGCTCTCGGGCCACGTCGACGTGCCCGTCGTGCACACGGTGGAGCTGCTCGACTGGGCCTACGGTGGCCCGGTGCCGCGCGGGCTCGAGGCCTACGTGCGCTTCATGTCGAATGTCCCTGAGCCCAGGCGCTACGTCGAGGAGTTCATCGACGCGTGAGGCTCAAGCTTTCCCAAAACTCGCGGTGACATCCAAAGCCGCATCTGCCAAGGCCCCGCTGCCCAAGACCGACTGGCGGCGCGAGCACGGCCCCTTCGACATCATCGGAGACGTGCACGGCTGCGCCGACGAGCTCGTCGAGCTGCTGGCGCGCCTCGGCTACCGCGTAAGCCTCGAAGGCCCGGGCGCGCACCGCCGCGCGCTGACGCGCGCGCCCGAAGGCCGCCGCGCCGTCTTTGTCGGCGATCTCGTCGACCGCGGGCCCAAGTCTCCCGACGTGGTGCGCATCGTCATGGCGATGGTCGCGCAGGCCCACGCCCTCGCCGTCATCGGCAACCACGACGACCGGTTCATGCGCTGGCTCAGGGGCAACGACGTGCAGCTCTCGCACGGGCTGGAGCGCACGGTCGCGCAGTTCGCCGGCGAGAGCGAGGCGTTCCGCGCTGAGACGCAGGCTTTTCTGCAAAGCCTGCCGAGCTACCTCTGGCTCGACGACGGGCGCCTCGTGGTGGCGCATGCGGGCCTCAAGGCGGAGATGCTCGGGCGCAATACGCTCCCCGTGCGTAAGTTCTGCATTTACGGCGACATCTCCGGCAAGCTCGATGCACAGGGGCTGCCGGAGCGCTTCAACTGGGCGATCGGCTATGGCGGCGAGCCGACCGTGGTCTACGGTCACACGCCGGTTCCCGAGCCGGCATGGCAAGGCAACTCGGTCTGCATCGATACGGGTTGCGTCTTCGGCGGCAGGCTCACGGCGCTGCGCTGGCCGGAGCGCGACATCGTCTCCGTCCCGGCGCACGAGACCTATGCGGTTCTGCGCCGTCCCTTGGGTCTGCCGCCCCCGCGGCCTGTCGGTGCGGGGTGACGCTGGGCAAGCGCGCACCCCAGTCTCAACGTCATCCCGCTGTAGAGCGGGACCCACGCAAGTCTCCACAGCCGCAGCGCAAGAGAGTTTTCTGACATCTGCAGTGAGTTGCACTGTGACGGGCTTTGACGTCGCATTTCGTCCCGCCCGAGCGCTTGTTGAAGCCGGCGTGGGTCCCGGCCTGCGCCGGGATGACGGATTTCAGTAGGCAAGGGGGTAACCTATGACCCGCTTGCTGGCGTTTGCGCGCGCAGCACGATCCGTTATAAGGCCTCACCCGAGGCACCAGGGGCGCTGCGTCGCTCCGCAATCTGCATCATCCGATGGCGAAACAGACAAAAGCCGCGCGGGCCCAGGCCCGCCTGCCCAAAGGCCTTCGCGACATCGAGGCCGCCGAGCTGCGCGCGCAGACGGCGATGATCGAGAAAATCCGCTCGGTCTACGAGCGCTACGGCTTCGAGCCCTTGGAGACGCCGGCGTTCGAGTACACGGATGCGCTGGGCAAGTTCCTGCCCGACCAGGACCGGCCCAACGAGGGCGTGTTTTCCTTGCAAGACGAGGACGAGCAGTGGCTCTCCCTGCGCTACGACCTCACCGCACCCTTGGCGCGCTACGTGGCGCAGAACTTCCAGACGCTCACCAAGCCCTTCCGCCGCTATGCGGTGGGGCCGGTGTGGCGCAACGAGAAGCCGGGGCCGGGGCGCTTCCGCCAGTTTCTGCAGTTCGACGCCGACACGGTGGGAGCCGACAGCGTCGCGGCGGACGCGGAGATGTGCATGCTGGCAGCCGACACGCTGGAGGCGCTGGGCCTGAAAGACGGCGCGGTGGTCAAGATCAACAGCCGCAAGGTGCTCGACGGCGTGCTCGAGAGCATCGGCATCGATCCGGCGGCGGAGAGCGATGCCAAGAAGCGCCTCGTCGCGCTGCGCGCCACCGACAAGCTCGATCGGCTCGGGCCGGAAGGTGTGAGCCTGCTGCTGGGCAAAGGCCGCAAGGACGAGTCGGGGGACTTCACCGAGGGCGCGGGGCTTGCATCGCAGGCGATCGACAAAGTCTTGAAGTTCGTCACCTCAGGCAGCGGCGAGGACTCGCTGCGCGCGGTCGAGGACGTGATCAAGGACAGCACCATCGGCCGCGAGGGCGTCGCCGAGCTGATCGAGATCGAACGGCTCGTCGCAGCCGCGGGCTACGCGCGCAATCGCATTTGTTTCGATCCTTCGATCGTGCGCGGACTTGAGTACTACACCGGCCCCGTGTTCGAGGTCGACCTGACGCTGCCGACTACGAGCGAGAGCGGCGAGCCGGTGCGCTTCGGCTCCGTCGGCTCCGGCGGGCGCTACGACGGGCTCGTCGAGCGCTTCACCGGACAGAAGGTGCCGGCCACCGGCTTCTCCGTCGGCGTTTCGCGCCTGCAGGCCGCGCTGCACGCGCTGGGACAGGTGGATCAGTCCGCCGTCGGCCCCGTCATCGTCACCGTGATGGAGAAGGAGCGCATCGCCGACTACCAGAAACTGGTGCAGACGCTGCGCGCAGCCGACATCCGCGCCGAATTGTACCTCGGCAACCCCAAGAAGTTCGGCAAGCAGCTCGAGTACGCCGACAAGCGCGGCTCACCCTGCGTCGTCATCCAGGGCTCGGACGAGCGCGACAAGGGCGAGGTGACGCTCAAGGACCTGATCGAGGGCGCCAAGGCGGCAGCCTCGATCGAGGGGCACGAGGAATGGAAAGAGACCCGCCCCGCGCAGGTCTCGGTCAAGGAGACGGACCTCGTCGCCGAGGTCCGCAAGATCCTCGCCCGCCACAGGGGTTGAGTTACACGGTGCGCTCGCCTCGCCACCACTGTCATCCTCGGGCTTATCCCGAGGATGACACATAGGTGCCCGTTCGGGCTCCTCACCTGCCGCCGAGCGAATTGCGGATCTGCTCCATGATCATGTCGCGGGTGGAGGCGAAGGTCTTCGGATCGCCCGACATGCAATGGTCGTAGCCCGACAGCGCCATGCGCATCATTGCGGCGCGATGGCCGGCCGCCATCGTCACCGGCCCGCTGATCGCCTTCGACAAGGCGTCGAACTCCTCCTCGCACCCGGCGAGGGCTGGAGCTGCCAGCAGCATGAGCGCGACGCCGACGCCCAGAAATCGCTTGAGCATTTTCGAACCTCCAAAATCCTGCACTTGGTTGCAGGGGGACACCGCCAACCGGAGCGGCGTCTTCCTTGTAGTGCGGGCCGGTGCGTCTCAGGGCTCGCGACTGGTTAGCCGCAGGCTAACGCCGCGGCCTCTTGCGGCCCCGTGCCCCCTCTGGCAGTAAAAATCTTTCGTCCCCTCTTGCGCCGCCAACACGGACACGCCGCCATGGAGATGCATCAGGTCCGTTATTTCCTGGCCTCCGCGCGGCATCTCAATTTCACCAAGGCCGCCGAGGAGTGCGGCGTCAGCGCGCCGTCGCTGATCAAGGGGATCAAGCTTTTGGAACTGGAGTTCGGCGGCCCGCTGTTCAACCGCGAGCGCTCGCACACGCACCTGACCGAGCTCGGGCGCATCGCGCTGCCGCACATGGAGCAGCTGTTGCAGGAGTCGCTCGATGCCAAGCGCAAGGCGCAGGAGTTCCTCAATCTCAAGGACGCCACGCTCAAGCTCGGCATCATGTGCACGATTGCGCCCGCCCAGTTCGTCGAGCTGATCACCGGCTTTCGCGAGCGCTACCCCAACGTCGTTTTGCAGATCATCGACGACAATGCGCGCAAGTTGCAGACCGCCCTTCTCGCCGGCGATCTGGAAGCCGCGATCTATTGCCTCCCCGGCGAGCCCCCGCACGAGCGCACGCACGTGATGCCGCTCTTTCGCGAGCAAATGGTGATCGCGGTGTGCCGCGGACATCCGTTGTCGATGAAGAAGATCATCCGTGGCACGGACCTCAACGGCGAGGCCTATCTCGACCGCATCAACTGCGAGTTCACCGGCTACGCCGACCGCCTGTTCTCCGAGCGGTCGATCGACGGGCCGACGGTCTATCAGAGCGAGCGCGACGACTGGATCCTCGCCATGATCGCGGCCGGCATGGGCTACGGCTTCCTGCCGCGCTCGTCCGCCGACTATCCCGGCGTCGTGTTCCGTCCGGTGGTGGAGCCGGAGTTCTGGCGCACCGTGAACCTGGTGACGGTGCGCGGGCGGCGCCACTCGCCGGCGGTGGGGGCGCTGGTGCGCGAGGTGATGCGCACCAAGTGGCAGGGCCACAAGGCGCTGGCGGTGCAGGCGGTCGCCCAGGCTGACTGAGCGCGCGCATCCCCCTCTCGCCGCAAGCGGGGAGGCCGCGCCGAAAACTAATCCCCGGCCTCCACCACGCCATTACACTCCGCACGCCCGTTCCAACGGCCGGGGGCGCAGACGTGCGCTGGCGGACTTGCGCGGAGCGGGCCGGCACACCGGGCGGGAGCCATAAGCTGTTCCCGAGTCCCAACTGCCGCCGAGGCGAAAATCTCGGTGACGCCCCGGGCGGGGATGCATTCCGGAGAATGGTGGCGGACAGCCCCTGTGCCTGTGTGGGGCGGCGAAGGCCGCATCCATCTACGAACAAAGCGAAGGGCCTGAGCCGCCCCGCTCCCTGGTCGTTTTTTTCAAACCCTCGGGCAGAGATGCCGCGGGGCCATAGGCGCGCACCAGGTGTCATCCTCGGGACAAGCCCGAGGATGACAAAGAGGAGGTGGTGGCACGGCAGGGCCACAAGGCTGTGCCGCCATTCCCAATGGACCTTGCGGTGCGGCACGTCACGTAGCACACAGAGGCAGCAAGCGAGGTGAGGATGAGACGATCGCTCGGCGCCGCCCTTCTGCTTCTCTCAGGCATGTGTGCAGCACTTGCCGCCGGGCGCCCGTCCGACATCGTCGATGCGGCCACCGTCATTCCCGGACTGCAGCTCGACATGCGCTATCCGACCGCCGACAACTTCATCGGAAGCCCGATCACCGGCTATCGCGCGCCCAAATGTCTGCTGACAAAGCGCGCCGCCGAGGCGCTCGAGGGCGTGCAGGAGGAGCTCAATAAGCAGGGCCTTGGCCTCAAGATGTACGACTGCTACCGGCCGCAATCGGCCGTCAACGAGTTCGTCAAATGGGGCAAGGACCTCGCGGACAAGAAGATGAAGGCGCGCTTCTATCCCAACGTCAAAAAGCGCAACCTCTTCCGCTCCGGCTATATCGCAAGCAGGTCGGGCCACAGCCGGGGCTCGACCGCCGATCTCACCATCGTGCCGCTGGCGGCGCCGCCGCAGCCGCCCTACGACCCCTCAGCGCCGCTCACCTCCTGCGAGGGGCCCAAGGCGGCCCGCGCGCCCGACAACAGCCTCGACATGGGAACGGGCTTTGACTGCTTTAGTCTCCGCTCGCACACCGCCTATGCGGGCATCGGACCGGAGCAGAGGAAAAACCGCCAGCTCCTGAAGTCGGTCATGTCGCGGCATGGCTTCCGCAATTTGTCGACAGAATGGTGGCACTTCACCCTGCGCAACGAGCCCTATCCCCACACCTACTTCGACTTCCCCGTGGAATAGTGTGCTAACCACTTCCCATATAAGGTCCGGGCAAAAGCAGCCAAAGGGAGTCCTCATGGCCTTTGAGAACGTCCAAGCCGAGATCGGCATCCTGATGAACTCGTATGCAGAACGAGCCCGAGGATCGCCACGAGCTCTATCTGCAGCTGATGGAGAAGCTGAACGAGATCAAGGCCTACGGGATGCCGCTGCCGCAGGATCTCGTCGATCTGGAGAAGGCGCTGGAGGACGAGTTTGCCGAGGAGAAGCGCGGGAAGTGACCGCGCTGGGCTAGTGGCGCTGGGGCGTCTTGGCGAGACGCAGGGCGCGCAGCGTCTGCGTGCGCGCCGGCTCCTTGAGGCAGGCCTGGGTGATGTTGGCGAGGAAGAGCCGCGCAGCACCCTCCCAGCTGAACTCCGCAGCCTTGGCCCGGATGCGCGCCCGGTCGAGCCCTAAGGCCGCGATCGCAGCGTTGCCCAGGTTCTCCGACAGGACGCCCGTCTCGCCCGGGGTCACGATGTCAGTCGGCCCCGTCACCGGGAAGGCCGCGATCGGCAGGCCCGAGGCCATCGCCTCGAGCAGCACCATGCCGAAGGTGTCGGTGCGGCTTGGGAACACGAAGACATCGGCCGAGGCATAAGAGCGGGCCAGATCCTCGCCCGTCCTCTTGCCGGTGAACAGCGCGTGCGGATAGCGGGCCTCGAGCTCGCCGAGCTGCGGTCCGCCGCCGACCACCACCTTGCGCCCGGGCAGATCGAGGTCGAGGAAGGCGGCGATGTTCTTCTCCTCGGAGATGCGCCCGACGTAGAGGAACACCGGCCCCTCCCCAAATTGACGCTCAGGGCGCGGGCGGAAGAGCTCGGTGTCGACGCCGCGCGTCCATGGCAGCACCCGCTCGAAGCCTTGGGCTTCCAGCTCGCGCGCGAGCGAGGGCGTTGCCGCCATCAGCCCGCGGCCGGCGTTGTGGAAGCGGCGCAGGATCGCCGTCGTCCAGGCAGTCGGGATGGAGAAGCGCTGGGCGAGATACTCGGGAAAGCGGGTGTGGAAGCTCGTCGTGAAGGGAATGGCGCGGGCGCGGCAATAGCGGCGCGCCATCCAGCCGATCGGGCCCTCGGTGGCAATGTGCACCGCATCGGGCTTGAGGCTGGCAAAGCGCCGCGCCACCCGGGCGAGGCCCGGCAGCGCAAGACGGATCTCGGGGTAGGTGGGGCAGGGGACGTTGCGGAACTCGTGCGGCGCCAGAACCGACAATTCCACGCCCAACGCCTTGAGCTCCAGCGCGAGGCGCTCATACGTGCGCACCACCCCGTTCACCTGGGGGTGCCAAGCGTCCGTCGCGACCAGGATGCGCATCAGGCGACCCGCAAGGCTTCCGCGAGCTGGTCCTGCTCCTCGCGCTTGCGCGCATCGACAACGTCGAGCCAGCGGATCAGCTCGAACGAGCCGTCCTGCCTCTCGCCGATCGCGGTGCAGCTCTCGACCCAGTCGCCGGTGTTGACATAATGGATGTCGCCCATCTGGCGCGAGGCGGCGTGGTGGATGTGCCCGCAGATGACGCCGTCGACGCCGCGTCGCTTGGCTTCCTCCGACAGCGACTTCTCGAACTCGCCGATGAAGTTGACCGCGGTCTTGACGCGCAGCTTCAGGTGCGCCGAAAGCGACCAGTAGCCCAGCCCGAAGCTGCGGCGGATGAAGTTCAAAGGATGGTTGGTCCACAGCGCCAGCTCGTAGCCGCGGTCGCCGAGGAAGGCGAGCCAGCGGGCGTAGCGCACGACCACGTCGAACTCGTCGCCGTGGATGACGAGATAGCGGCGGCCGTCGGCGGTGGTGTGCACGGTCTGGTGCTCGATCTCGATGCCGCCGAAATGCGACCCGCAGTATTGGCGCAGGCCCTCGTCGTGGTTGCCGGGAATGAACACGATGCGCGTGCCCTTGCGCACCTTGCGCAGGAGCTTCTGCAGCACGTCGTTGTGGGATTGCGGCCAGATGGCGCCACGGCGGATGCGCCAGAAATCGATGATATCGCCGACAAGGTAGATCGTGTCCGCGTCGCACTCTTTCAGGAAGTCGAGAAGCACGTCGGCTTGCGCCGCCCGCGTTCCAAGGTGCACGTCAGATATGAACAGCGTGCGGTAGTCGGCCATGCTCAGCCCTTTCGAGCAATTTCGATCTCCTTATCAACGTCTAAGGAAGGACCATGACGGGATTCAAATTGCAGGATTGTGACAAGCGACGGCTCTATTGGCGCTTTCTTGGTAAACCGGTTGCTGCCAGGTGACGCACGGCGGGCGCGGCAAGACGGCGCGGCAGGGGGGCGAGCTGGCGCCGGCCCAGCCTGGGGAGGGCCCATGTGCGCCGCCAATCGTAGAACCGCGGCACGCGCCGCGTCCCGGCTCAAAGCCGGCGGGCCGGCTCTGGTCTCAGTACACCTTGACGGGGAAGTAGCGCTCCACCAGCTCCTCGAGCCGGCCGTTGGCGCGCAGACGTGCGAGCGCGCCATTG
Organism: uncultured Alphaproteobacteria bacterium; assembly: GCA_963782555.1. Lineage (GTDB taxonomy): Bacteria > Pseudomonadota > Alphaproteobacteria > Rhizobiales > Hyphomicrobiaceae > Hyphomicrobium_A. The sequence continues at coordinate 558,791 of CAWAKB010000001.1, forward strand.
ATGAGCGTCTTGATCTGCGGATCGTTCTTGGGCACGGCCACGGCGATGCCGTCGCCGAAGTACTTTGGCTCCAGGTAGGGGCCGCCCTTCATCTCGCAGCAGCGCTTCGAGGCCGTGCCGTGCAGCCAGAAGATGAGGCTTATTCCGTCGTCGAACACGTAGTCGACCTGCTTCTGGAGCAGCGCGTCGCGGGCAAGGTCGGGGGTCTCGTAGCTCTTGATGGCGCTCGAGCGGAAGAAAGTTTTGAGGTAGGCCTCGTGCGCCGTGTTCTTGGCGACGCCGATGCGCTTACCGTCCAGGCCTTCGGGCGTCATCTCGATGGGCTTGCCCCCGAGCCTGCCGACGAAACGGCCGGGCGTGTAGAAGTAGCGGTCGGTGAAATCGACCGAGGCCAGCGCCTCCGGCGTCACCGCATGCGAGGCGATGACCGCATCGGCCTCGCCGCGCTTCAACGCCAGCAGCTGCTCTCCCCAGGGGCGCACCTTGATATCGCAAGCGGTTTCGAGCTCGGCGCAGATGGCGCGGGCAACGTCGACGTTGAACCCCACCAGCACGCCGTCCTCGTCGTAGAAATTGAAGGGCGGGAAGTCGCTTTCGGTAAGGAAGCGGACGACGACGCGCTTGGTTGGTTGGGTCGTCTGCTCGATGACCACCGGGGGCGGCCCGTCATCCTGGGCGAAGGCCGCAGGTGGAGCCGAGGCAAGCGCGCCGAGACACAGGAGCATCAGGCCAGCAGCGCGCCTCCACCAGCACGCGTGCTGACGGGAGGGGCAACCGGGTCGGGGCAACGGTGTTGAGCGCATGCTTGGGCGTTGTGTGGCGGAGCGGAAGAATCGAACCCGCTATGGATATACCGAACACTGTGGCAAGATCATCCTTTTCGACCTCCTGGGGGGAGGGGTTTTTTCGTGCAGTGTGCCCGCGTCCCGGCCGAGGCCCACGGCAGCCTCAGCGCCGCAAGCGCCGAGCCGGCGATTTTGCCGGCGGTTTTAGCTGGTCCGACAGAGCTGAAAGCCTGCCCGGACCGCCTGCGCCAGGCCGTCCACGGGCTCGCACAGCGCTCGCCGGAGCTCTCCGCTGCGACGGGGCTCCCCGCGTGTGGCAGAAGGGCACGCTTGGCGCCCTTGCCGCGACTGCCGCCGCCGGCGCGCTGTTGGCGCCCGAGGCGACGCTCGTCGCCCTTCTCGCGGTCATGGCGATCCCCTTTTTGCTCGTGGTGGCGCTGCGGGTGATCTCGCTCTGGCATCTCCTCGGCAAAGCGCAGCTGACGGGCGGTGAGGCGAGGCCGGCCGACGGGACGCTGCCGCTCTACACGGTGCTGGTCCCGCTCTACCGCGAGGCGGCCGTGGTGCCGCACCTTTTGTGCGCGCTTTCCCGCATCGATTACCCCGCCGACAGGCTCGAAGTGCTGCTCATCGTCGAGAGCGTGGATGGGGAGACGCAGGCCGCCTTGGCACAAGCCGCACTTCGTCCCCACATGCGCGTCCTTGTCGTTCCCGACGGCGAGCCGCGCACCAAGCCGCGCGCGCTCCAGTATGCGCTGCAGTTCGCCCGTGGCGACTATGTCGTCGTCTACGACGCCGAGGACGTTCCCGAGCCCGATCAGCTGCGGTGCGCGCTTGCAGCACTGCGGGCGGCACCCGGCCGGCTGGGCTGCCTGCAGGCCCAGCTCAACATCTACAACTCGTGCACGAGCTGGCTGACGCGCCAGTTCACCATCGAATATACCGCGCTCATCGATGCCATTCTGCCGACGCTGGAGCGCCTCCGGCTGCCGGTGCCGCTGGGCGGCACCTCGAACCATTTCCCCCGCGCCGTGCTCGATGCCGTCGGCGGCTGGGACCCTTTCAACGTGACCGAGGACGCCGACCTCGGCATCCGCTTGGCGCGCGCCGGTTGGCACGTCGGCGTTCTGCACTCCACCACCTGGGAAGAGGCCCCGCCGACGTTCGCCGTGTGGCGCGGCCAGCGCACGCGCTGGCTCAAGGGCTGGATGCAGACCTATCTCGTGCACATGCGCCAACCCCGACGTCTGTGGCGGCAGCTCGGCGCGCGGCGCTTTCTCGGCCTGCAAGTGCTGATGGGTGGGCTCATCCTGTCGGCGCTGGTGCATCCCTGGTTCTACGTGCTGGTCGCGCTCGATTTCTGGCAGGGGCGGCTTTTTGGTGTGCCGGCCTCGCTCTTGGGGCAATCGCTGTTGTGGATCGGTGTCTTCAACGTGGTCGCCGGCTATGTGAGCGCCATCGCGCTCGGCTGCGTGTCGGCGGCGCGCCGCGGCCGGCCGGCGCTTGCCGCGCACGCCGTGTTGATGCCGGTCTACTGGCTCGGTATCTCGTTCGCGGCCTATAGGGCCCTGGCCCAGCTCGTCTCTGCGCCCTATCATTGGGAGAAGACGGAGCACTTCGCGCAAGCCACGCGATCAAACTCCGTCGCGTACGATCGGGGCTCCGAGACGCCCCCGATCGCCGCGGAGTGAGAAGGATCAGGTCGATGCCGGCACGGTCCAAGGCGCAGCAGCAGGCGGCGGGCATTGCGCTCGCGGCCAAGCGCGGCGAGATCCCGGTGGCCAAGCTCAGAGGCGCATCACGGTCGATGTTCGTATCGATGTCGGAGCGCCAACTTGAGGAGTATGCCGAGACGCCGCGCAAGAACTTGCCGAAGAAGAAGAGCGCAAAGAAAGGCTAGCGCGCCTGCCTCAGGCGAAGAAGCGCGCGGCGTCCTTGCCGATGCGCTGGCGCCTCTTGAAGTAACCCTTCCAGGGATCGGACTTCTGCTGCTTGATCCGCTTGAGGACGCTCGGGATGGTGAAGGCGTTGGCGTGCGCGACGCGCCCGAGCTCGCTCCACGACACGGGTGTCGCCACGCTGGCGGTGCCTCTGGCACGCGGCGAATAAGGCGCGATGGCGGTCGCGCCGCGCTCGTTGCGCAGCCAGTCGATAAAGATGCGCCCTTTGCGTTTGACCTTCGACATGGTGGCGGTGAAGCGCTGCGGCTCGGTCTCGGCAAGCTTCGTCGCCACGCCCTTGGCGAAGGCCTTCACCTCGTCCCAGCCCCGGCTCTTATCGAGCGGCACCACGACGTGGATGCCCTTGCCGCCGGTAACCAGCGGGAAGCTTTCGAGCCCGGCCACCTTGAGCAGCTCGCGCACGTCGCGCGCGGCCTCGCGTACGTCGGCGAAGCTGAGGCCGCTGTCGGGGTCGAGGTCGAACACCAGGCGGTCGGGATGCTCGAGCGTGTCGGCGTGCGAGCCCCAGATGTGCAGCTCGAGCCCGCCGATCTGGGCCGCGCCCACGAGCCCGGAAGGGCTGTCGATCATCAGATACTTGGCGACGCCGCCGTCGCTCTCCTTGATGGAGATGGCTTTGAGGGCGCGCGGCATGCCCTTCGCGGTGTGCTTCTGGAAGAAGCACTCCTCGCCGGTACCCTCAGGGCAGCGCACCAGGCTCAAGGGGCGCCCTGCAAGGTGCGGCAGCATGCGGTCGCTGACGCTGAGCAGATACTCGGCAAGCTCGGCCTTGGTGATGCCGGCCTCCGCGAACAGCACCTTGTCGGGGCTCGTCAGCGCCACCCCGGCAATGTTCGGGTCCGATGACTTTTGGTTCGCCATGCTTGAGACCGGTTGCGATTGCACGGACTTTGCGGGCTTGTCGCCGCGCAGTCCCAAAAACGAGGGGTGGCGCAGGCGACCCTCTCGCGTGCGCTCCGTGTAGCTAATCTGCGCCACGAGGCGGGGCTCGACCCAGCAGGCGTCGCGTCCGATTTCAGCCGGGGCGTCGACGAACGGGCTCGACTTGCGGGCGAGCTTTGTGAGCCGCGCACCCAGATCGTGCAGGTCATCTTCGTCGAAGCCGGTGCCGACGCGGCCGCGGTAGTGCAGATCCTTGCCCACATATTCGCCGAGTAGCAAGGAGGCGAAGGCTCGGCCCTTCTTGGTGGAGCGCCGGTAGCCGCCGATGACGAACTCGTCGTTGCCCTCGCATTTGATCTTGAGCCAACTCTTGGTGCGCCGTGACAAATAGGGGCTATCGGCGCGTTTGGAGACGATGCCTTCCAGCCCCATGCGGCAGGCCTTGGCGAACACCTCCGCGCCGTGGCCGACGACGTCGCCGCTGTAGCGGACGGCATGTGGCGGCGGCTTGAGAAGCTTTTGCAGCATCTCCTTGCGCCGGGCCAGCGGCTCCTTGCGCACGCTGCGCCCATTGAGCTCGAGGAGGTCGAAGACGAAGTAGGTGAGCGGGACCTTTCCTTCCCTGAGCCCATGTTGCAGCCGGGCAAAGCTTGATCGGCCCTCTTCGTCGAGGGCGACGATCTCACCGTCGAGCAGCGCGCTTTTTACGTCGAGATCCTGCAGTGCGCGGGCGACGCCTGAAAACTTCGCCGTCCAGTCCTGCCCGGAGCGGGTGAAGATGCGGACGCGGCCCCCACCGAGCGCGGCGAGTGCCCGGTAGCCGTCATACTTGATCTCGTGCAGCCAGTCGTCTCCGGCCGGCGGTGTCGCGACCAGCGTTGCAAGCTCAGGCGCAACGAACTGAGGCGGCCGACCTTTGGCGTGTCCGCTCTTGGATGTCTGCGGGTCGGGGGCGCCGGCGGCGATCTGGGAAAGATCGCGGCCCGTCGCCACGCTCGTGGTCCAGCGTTGCACCGGGTCCTTGCCGGGCTCGGCGTAACGGTCGCGCTCCTTGATGAGCAGCCAGTTCTCGCGCGTCTCCTTCGGCTTTTTGGGCAGCCGCACCAGGGCGAAGCCGCCTTTGAGGCGCTCCCCGTCGAGCTCGAATTTTAACAGGCCGTTCTTCAGTCCCTCGTGCGGATCGCCTTGCGGGCGCCACGTCCCTTCGTCCCACAGCATGACGGTGCCGCCGCCATATTGGCCCTTGGGAATGGTGCCCTCGAAGCTTCCGTATTCAATCGGGTGGTCCTCGACGTGCACGGCCAGGCGCTTGTCGGCGGGATTGAGACTGGGGCCGCGCGTTACCGCCCAGCTCTTGAGGACGCCGTCGAGCTCCAAGCGGAAATCGAAGTGCAGCCGCCGCGCGTCGTGTTTCTGGATGATGAAGTGATTGTCGCGCGGCTTGCGCGCGGCCTTGCGTCCGACTTTGCCTTTGGGCTCGGCCGTGCGGGCGAAGTCCCGCTTCTCCTGGTAGCTCTTGAGGGCTGCCGAGCGGCGCATATGGCCTCAGGCACGCAAGACTGCTGACATGTGGGCATTATAACCCACATGCGTCCGGTAAAGTTCCGTTTAAGAAGAGCTTTCTAGGCGGCGGGCGGGAGCTTGGCGCGGGGATCAGCAACCTCTCTGACCAGCCGCAAGAGCGTCGCGGCCCTGACGGGCTTGGTGACGAACCGCACCCCGAGCGGCAGGTGCGTGCGATTGGGCTCAAAAACGCCAGACACCAGCACCACGCCCAGGCGCGGGCGGTCTACGCGTACCCTGCGGGCGAGCTCAATGCCGTTGACGGAGCCCGGCATCGCCACGTCGCTGACAATGGCGCAGATGCCGCCCTTGCGCGACAGCACGGTCAGCGCCTCTTGGCCGTTCGCGGCCGCGATCACCTCAAAGCCCAATTCGGCAAGAACGTCGGCCACGTAGTCGCGCACGAGCGGCTCGTCCTCGACGACGAGCACTGTGGCCACACTGGGTCGGGCACCGGTAAGGATCGTAGTCATGAGCCCCCAACGGATTGAAGCTGCGCCGGTTCCCGCAAAAGCTGCGCCGGCGATGCAAGGCAGGTGCGATCGATCAGCAGAGCAACAATCGTGTGGATCGGTGCGTCCTTTTGTCCAACGTCGCGGACGCATCAGCTAGTGTCTTGCGCGCTCAGTCTGTCGAAAGCGAGCCTTGGCTCGGGAGCGGGAGAAGGGCCGCTATGGCGCACACGGTCCTGCCGAGCCTCACAAAGACGCAAGAGCCTGGCGACGCAAATCGCTCGTGGCGCGCACCCTTGGCGATCCTGGCGGCATGCCTCGTCTACGGCGCGTTCGAGATCGCAACCGCGCCGGCAGAGCCTATCATGGGCGGCGACGCCTACGCCTTCCTCATCTTCTATCCCTCGCGCCCGTCCGGATATCCGCTGGCTCTGTGGGCTCTGGGCGCCGAGACGACCGTGCTCCTGCAGCCGCTCGTCTATGCGGCGGCGCTTGCCTGGCTCACGCTTGAGATGCTCGCCTGGACGCGCGCGCGGTGGCTGGCGGCGGCACTGTTCCTGTGCCTGGCGGCGAACCCGGCGCTCAACAAGTGGCACGACGTCGTCATGTCGGAATCCCTGTTTCTGACCCTGCAGCTGTGCGTGCTCGCTGCAAGCGTGCGGTGCATGCGCGTGGGCGACATCGCCTCGCTCGCGTATGCGTCCATTCTGGTTGGCGCCGCTGCGATCGTGAGGCAAGCCGGGCTCTTCTTGGCCATCGTGCCCTTGGTCGTCGCCTTCGCCTTTTTCCGCAAGGACCGCTTGGCCGTGGCGCTCATCGTGGCGTTGCTGCCGGCCTTTGTCACCGTTGCGGCGGAGCGCGGCGCGTCAGGGCTCTGGCGCGGGCAGGCGATGTTCAGCTCGCAGCTGAGCGAGCACCTCTATTCGCAAGGCGCCTTGATCGACAGTCCGGTGGAAGCGGCGTCCGTTGCACGCTTTGCCCCCATCCGGGCGCTCATACGCGATGCCCCCAACACGGATGCAAAGCAGACGCTTGCCATCGAGTACGTCAATTGCGTGCAGCACGCCTGCTCCGATCAGTTCGCGATTCCTCTTGAGGAGAAGCGCCGGGTGGGCTTGGCCCGGATCCTCGCCGCGCCCCGCGCGTATGCCGTCCTGCTCTGGTTGCAGTATCGCGGATTGTGGGCGGTCTACTCCCAGCAGCAACCAGCACTCGCAGCCGATTTCAAAGCCTACGTCGATGCGCACAGGCCGTTGCCGTTCGAGAAGCTTGTGGAGCCGCTGACGGCCAAGGGGGCGTCGCCGTTCCTATGTCAGTATGCCGCCGTGCTCCGCCCCGCCATCATCGCGGTCGGAGCCGCTACGGGCGCAATCGCGATTTTCGGGTGGCTGCTGGTTCTGGCGCGAAAAGCCGACGACGTGTTCCTGCTCGGGGTCGCGTGCGCGTGCGCCGCGCATCTGGCGCTTTTATTCAGCGCGGTGTTCGGCGGCGGGGCGCCGCGCTACACGGCCTCGGTGTGGCCGGCCTTGATGCTGTCGCTGCTGCTGGTGGCGGCCGCGGCGCTGCGCCGGTTGCAAGCCGGAAGAGGGGGGCGGGATGGAGCGGGCGATCGGGATCGAACCGACGACATTCAGCTTGGGAAGCTGACGTTCTACCACTGAACTACGCCCGCGCCGGACCGGGGATGTAACATAGCCGGGCCCTTCCCGAAAAGCCGAAGTAGGGCCGTGCCGGCCGTCCGCGCGGCGTTTCCCCCGGGGAACTGGCGCCGCCGGGGCTGGGCGGCCCCGTTGTGCCGGCCCGCGTCTGGCTGCATGCTGGATGCGCCAAGCTCCCCCGCCGGGGTTCGATCAGGAGGATTGCACCGCCTTGCCGCTCGCCACCAAAGCGCCCGAGGCGCCCACAAGCGAAAAGTTTTCCGATCCCGATTGGACAGCCAAGGGCGAGCCCCGCGCGCTCGTGCCGCTGGTCGAGCTGCGCACGCTCTGGATCAACACGGGCACACTCTGCAACATCACCTGCGAGAACTGCTACATCGAGTTCGAGTCCGACCAACGATCGCCTCGTCTACATCACCGCGGACGAGGTCGCGCCGTTCCTGCAGGAGGCAGCCAGGCTCGGCACGCGCGAGATCGGCTTCACGGGCGGCGAGCCGTTCATGAACCCGGAATTTCTCGCCATGCTCGCCGATGCGCTGGGCTCTGGCTTCGAGGTGCTGGTGCTCACCAACGCCATGCAACCCATGCAGCGCCCGCAGGTGCAGCGCGGGCTTATAGATCTCAACAAGACCTATGGTTCCAAGCTGACGCTGCGTGTCAGCCTTGATCACTACACCGCGGCGCTGCACGAGACCGAGCGCGGGCCCAACACGTGGGACAAGTCGATCGACGGCCTCGACTGGCTGGCGGCCAACGGCTTCCACATCGCGATCGCCGGGCGCACGCGCTGGGGCGAGAGCGATGGCTCCGAGCGCGCCGGCTTCGCAAAGCTCTTTTCCGAGCGCGGCTGGCCCATCGACGCGCACGACCTCGCCGCCCTCACGCTCTTTCCCGAGATGGACGGCGCCCACGACGTGCCCGAGATCACCACCGCCTGCTGGGACATCCTCAACAAGAGCCCGCGCGACGTCATGTGCGCATCCTCGCGCATGGTCGTGAAGCGCAAGGCGGCGGCAGCGCCGGCGGTGCTGCCGTGCACGCTTTTGCCGTACGACACGGCCTTCGAGATGGGGCCGACATTGAAGGCCGCGTCGGGCGCCGACGGCGGCATGTTTTCCGACGGCGCCGTCAAGCTCTGCCATCCCCACTGCGCGCGCTTCTGCGTACTGGGCGGCGGCAGCTGCTCGTAAGGGCGCCTACTTCGCCTTGACGAGGGCGTCGCGGATTTCCTTCAGGTAGACCTCCGACTGCGGCGGTGCGGGCGCCGGCTTGGGCTGCGGCTTGCGCAGGGTGTTGATGCCCTTGATCAGGAAGAACAGAGCGACCGCCGTCAGGAAGAACTGCACGATGGCGTTGAGAAAGAGCCCGTACTTGATCTCGATCCCTTCCACCGGCTTGACCGTCAGGCTGGAAAAGTCGATCCCCGCCGTGATGTAGCCGATCACCGGCATGATGATGTCGGCAACGAGCGTCGACACGATCGGTGTGAAGGCGGCGCCGATGATCACGCCTATGGCAAGATCGAGGGCGTTGCCCCTGGTTGCGAACTCCTTGAATTCTTGCCACATGAGCCTCGCTCCTCCCTCGGCTGCTGCGCTGCTGCTCCGTAGGCAGACTAGCCAAATCCGCGTGCCGGTAAAATGCCGCGTTTACCCTGTCGATGTGCGCTTGCGCCATATATGCGTCTCAGTGTTGGCATGTCTTTGATTGGCCTGGGCCGGTTCGGCTCGCGGGAGCATGGGAGGGGACGGCTATGATGGAGCGCAAGGAGCGTAAGCCCTATTGGCGCCACACCAAGTGGCAGATGGTGGCGAGCGTGGTGCCGTTTCTCGTGCTGATCATCGTGCTGCCGCTCTACGCCGCGAGCCTCAACACGGAGAAGTTCTTAGGCTTCCCGCTCGGCTACTTCCTCAGCGCGCACGGAATCGCGATCATCGCCGTCTTCACGGTGGCAAGCTTCGTCAACCGCCAGGACGCCATCGACCACTGGCACGGGGCGCACGAGGACACCTGAAGCAACGGGCCATCGCATGTCTGTCACCTCGCGCACCCGCTTCGTCAATCCGCGGCTCGGCACCTATTTCGGCATCTTTGCCAGCTCCCTGACGGCCCTCGTCTTGCTGCTCATCATCTTCGAGCAGCTCGGCACATCGGAGGTCGTGCTCAGATGGTGCATGCTGCTGGGGCCCTTGGCGCTCTATGCCGCCATCGGCCTCTTGGTTCCCACGCGCGAGCCGTTGGAGTTCTTTGCCGCCGGGCGCCGCGTTCCCGCCGGCTACACTGGTCTCGGCATCGCCAGCGCCACGCTCGGCGCCACCGGCATCGTCGCCATGACGGGCACGTTCTTCCTCATCGGGTTCGATGCCTTGTGCCTGATGATCGGCGGCCTCGCCGGGTTCGTCATCATGGCGGTCATGCTGGCGCCGTTCTTCAGGAAGTTCGGAGCGCTTACCGTGCCGAGCTATCTCGGCCGGCGCTTCGAAAGCCGCGCGGTGCGTCTGTTGTGCGCAGGGCTCATCTCGGTGCCGCTCCTGCTGCTGCTCGCTGCCGAGCTGAGGATGGGCGCCTATGCTGCCGGCTGGCTCGTGGACAAACCGCAGAGCCTCATGGTGATGATGCTGGTGCTGGCCATTGTCGTCACCGTGGTGATGGGCGGCATGCGCTCGCTCACCTGGTCGGGCAGCGCGCAGGCCATCGCCGCGATCCTGGCGCTGATCGTGCCCGTCGCCATCGTCGCCGTGATGGTCACCAACTTTCCGCTGCCGCAGCTCACGAATGGGCCGCTGCTGCGCTCACTTGTCCATAGCGAGGCGGCGCAGGGCGTGCCCATCGTCGATGTATCGGGGCTGACCTTCATGCTTCCGGGGGAAGGGTTCGCGCCCGTCGCCAAGCGGTTCACCGCGCCGTTCGGCAGCGTGGGGCCGATGGCTTTCGTCGTCGCTACCCTCACAGTGATGGCGGGTGTCGCCTCCGCGCCGTGGCTGTTGCCTCGCGTGACGATGACGCCCGGCGTCTACGAAACCCGTAAGTCGCTCGGGTGGGCGACCGTGTTCTTCGGCCTCATCATGCTGACCGCGGCGGCCATATCGGTCTACATGCGCGACTTCGTCATGGACATCGTCAAGGACGGCCCGCCGGCCGCGCTGCCCGACTGGATGCGCCGGCTCACCGAGCTTGGCTTTGCGCAGGTGGATCTGGGCGCTGGAAGCCTGAACTTTATGAGTTTTGAGTTCGGGCGCGACACCGTGCTTCTGAGCCTGCCGGTTGCGGCCGGGCTGCCCAACGTATTTCTGTATTTCGCGGCGGCCGGCATCGTCGCCGCGGCGCTGGTGGCGGCCGGCGTCGCCGCCGTAACGCTGGCCAACGTGCTGTGCGAGGATGTCGTCAACGGGCTCTCCTGGGAGCCGCTGCCGCGAGACGCGCGCTTGTGGATCGCGCGCGCTGCCATCGTCGGCGTTGCGGTGTTCGGCGGTATGATCACGCTCTTGGCGCCGACCGATCCCTTGCGGCTCTTGCTTTGGTGCCTTGCGGTCAGCGGCTCGACGCTCTTTCCCGTGCTCGTGCTGTCGGTCTGGTGGAAGCGCATGAACGCCTTCGGCGCCATGGCCGGTCTCGCGTGCGGGTTCGTAGTGGCGGTGCTGACCATCCTTGCCGGCGAGGCGAGCATTTTTGGTCTCGCTGGACCGCTCGCGGGCCTCTTCGGCCTTCCGGCCGGTGCGCTTGGTGCCGTGCTGGCGAGCCTCGCGACGCCGGGACCCAACCGCAGCATGCTGGAGCTGGTGCGCGAGCTTCGCATTCCCGGCGGCGAGGTCGTCTACGATCGCGAGATGCGCCTGTTGCGCCTGAAGCACCGCGAGCGCGATTGAGCCAGCGCCACTCAGGCCCCGGTGTGGGTGCCGAGGTAGTGCAGCACGACCTCGCGCCGGTGCGGACGATCGCGGTGCTCTGCGACGTAGATGCCCTGCCAGGTGCCGAGCACCATGGCTCCCGACCGCACCGGGATCGATAGCGATGTCGCCGTCAGCGCCGACTTGATGTGGGCCGGCATGTCGTCGGGGCCCTCGATGTCGTGCACGTAGGGAATGTCCTTGGGGGCGAGGCGCTCGAGCGCCTTGACAAGATCAACGTGCACGTCGGGGTCGGCATTCTCCTGGATCAGCAGGGACGCCGAGGTGTGGCGGATGAAGAGCGTGAGAAGGCCATCGGCGGCACCGATATCGGACAGCCATGCGCGCACCTTCTCGGTCACCATCACCAGCCCCGGCCCGCGCGTTTCGATGCCAAGTGTATGGAACGCTTGCCTGAGGCCGGGCTGAACCCTCGTTTGCGTTGGGCTTGCCATTGGAGCTCGGAGAATCCTGTGTCGATCTAGAGCGCCGTGTCCGGCTTGCGGCCGTGCTCCTCCTCGAGCTTCTCCATGCGCTCGTGCAGCTTCTTCATCATGCGCTCGAAGTAGTCGAAGGCCTTGTCGACATCGGCCTCGCTCGGCAGGACGAGCTTGGCGCCAGGCGCCGGCGCCTGCGCGTGGTCTCCGGTCTGATTCTCGCCGAGCCCCAGCGTCTCCTCCAGGTGGTCGACCTGGTCTTTGAGCGATTTGTTCTCGGCTTGCAGCTTGTCGATCTCGCTCATCAGCGCTCGCTGACTGTCGTCCATGTCCTCGCACGCCCACTTGTCGTCTTTGCGCCGGCACAGCGCCATGGCGCCCGTCTGCGTGTCGAGGCGCACGATGCCGTCCTTGGTCGGAGACATGGTGTAACGGCCACCGGCCTCACCCGCGGCCAGCCCTGCCGTGCTCAGTCCCGCGCTCAGCAGCATTGCCAAGGCAACTCGTGAGACGATCGGCCTTAAGATGCGCATACCGTCCTCCACCCTTGCAGCCGGCCGTTGCCGGCGCCCCGCAATTTGGAACGATAGCCTAGCCCCAGACTATGGCGAAAAAGCTCGATTTTCCTCGGCGTCGGCGCCGTCAGGCGCGATTTGTGTCGGCGTTTAACCGAACATTTACTGCGACTCGCTGAGCTTTAGGGAGAGCGGTGGCGAATTCATGCGGCGTTTGGAATTGGCCTCGCCGGCCCGCGCGAGTGAAACGGAGGCATGCCTCCTTCGCTGGCGGCGCGGACTGCGATTTTAGCGATGGTTCAGCGCGCCCCAAGGGAACGAGATGCCGACACAAGCCCCTAAGGATCTTTGTGGTGCGCGAGCAGACGCTCCTGCTCCCGACGCTACCGACGAGCAAAACCAAGCCACGAGGCTCCACCAGATGCGGGATAGGCTGGCGTCGCTGAGCGACGAGGCGCGCACGATACGCGGCCAGGTGCCGCGCGAGTTCGAGCCAGATGTCGAGCGCATCCAGCAGCAGATGCATCTCCTCGGCGAGCGCCTGTCGCAGTTGAGCGCGGGCGCTCTCTACCACGGTGGCGGGGGCGGTGAGCCGTCGGCGGAGGCCGGCTCCGAAACGGTTTCCGACGAGGCGATCCTGCTCGGCGGCCCGCGGTCGGACGACCCTTGGGATCGCGACACCGCGAATGCGCTCACCCGCTTCTATGAGTTGGGTGACGCCGAGCTCAGCTCCGGCACCGAGGGAGCGTCGTCAGCGGGACACGGTGCCGGCGCGGGCGGTGCGCCGTCGCGCACCGTTGTCACAGTCGAGCCGGCGTGGCTCGACCGGCGCTTTGCCGAGATTGCCGAGCGGATCGAGCAGTCGCTGGCCGAGATCAGGCCCGAGAGCTCTCTGCTCACGATTGGCCGGCGGTTCGACCAGCTCGAGATGCGCATGGTCTCGGCGTTGCGCGGCGTCGCCATGCACACCGATATCGAGGAGCTGCGCGTCGCTGAGGCGCAGATCGAGGACATCGGCACCCAGCTCGATCAGCTTCGCCGCCAGCTGGGCCGGCTCGACACCATCGATGCCCATCTCACGACGCTGACCGCGCAGCTCTCCGATGATCGGCTCGCAAAGCTGTTCGAGCATGGCCAGAACCTGGCGCGCGACAGTGAGCGGCTGGAGGCCATCGACTCCCAGCTCGCGACCATCGCCAACCAGCTTTCGCACGATCGCCTCGCCGAACTGCTTAATGAGAGCGTGGGGCGCGATGCGGATCTGGAGGGATTGGCAAACTCTGCTGCTCAAAAGGCTGCTGCGCATTTCGCCGATCAGGGACTCTTGCAGGCGCAGGCGCGTGACCTCGGCGAAGTCCGGGGCCTCATTGAAAGCCTGATCAGCGAGCGCCGCAACAGCGACGAGAACAATGCGAGCATGCTGGACACGATGCAGCAGGCGATCATTCGCATTCTCGACCGCATCGACGCTTTGGAGTTCAGCCGACCGGCGGCGGAGGCGACTCCCGCGCCCGCCGCGGCGGCCGCCCCGACACCTGAGGAGAGCGAGACGGCCGCCGCCGAGCCGCTAGCAGAGGATCGCCAGCCGGAGCCGATGCCGGCCGAACCCGCCTACGAGCCACCGCAGATGGCACCCATGAGCGGGGTCGCCGACGAGACGTCGTTTCTGCCGGAGGAGCCGGCCGGCGGATTTGAGACCGCATCATTCGACTTGGATGCGGCATTCGCAGGCGACCGCGCCATGGGCGCCGCGCAGCCCGAAGAGCCGCCTGCGCGCCGCACCAGCGCGCTCCGCCACGACTTCATTGCCGATGCTCACCGGGCCAAGCTGAAGGCCGCAAGCAAGGTCGATAGCTTGGGCAGCTTTGGACCACTCCGCAGCGATGAGGGCGGGACGTCGGCGGAGAGCGCGGCACCTGTGCCCCCGAAGGCGCGGGCGCGCCGCTCCTTCTTCAAATCGCCACGGGTCTTGATGACCATTCTCACGCTGCTGGCGATGATCCCGGCGGCCTTGTTCTTCATGCCGCGCACGCCCGCCGAAGGCGGTGCAGACGCGGCTACTGCCGGCAGCGTCTCGCCGGCCTCCGACCACGGCGCGTTCGGTGCGGGCGCCGCGACGCAGGATCATGCGGCACCGGCAGCGCCGGAGGGGAATGGGGCGGAGGCGCCCGCGGACGGCATGCCGTCCAAGCAGTCCCAGCAGCTGGCGCCCGATGCCTCGCAGACTAAGGGAAAGTATCAGGACGTGGGACTGCCGGGAGGAAGCGGTTCCTATGACCGCATCGACACCGCGGCGCTTCCCGATGGGATTACCACCGAGCCCTATGCCGAGCCGGCGGCGGGGCGTCTCGTGACGCGCCACAAGGACGGGCGGACGTCGGTGGTGTCGGGTGGTCCGGGCGTTTCCGCGACGCCTGCGGCTATGATGGAGGAGCGCGTCCTGCGCATGAACGGCGTGGACACGGGGAGCATCGGCCCGACCGCGGACGGGCAAAAGCCGATGGCACTGCCGCCTGCCATGGTGGGTCCCTTCTCGCTGCGTCTGGCAGCGGCGCAGGGCAAGGCTTCAGCTCAGTACGAGGTGGCCACGCGCCTCGCCGAAGGCAAGGGTCCCGATCAGAACCTGAAGCAAGCTGCCCAGTGGTTCCTGCGGTCGGCGACGAGCGGGTTCGCGATGGCCCAGTTCCGCCTGGGCACCCTTTATGAGCGCGGGGTCGGCGTTAAGACGGATGCCGAGCGGGCCAAGGTTTGGTACAGCCGGGCCGCCGAGCAGGGCAACGTCAAGGCGATGCATAATCTGGCTGTGCTGACCGCGTCGGGACGCGGCGGCGCCAAGCCGGATTACGAGACCGCGGTACGGTGGTTTGCGGAGGCCGCCGAGCGCGGCTTGGCCGACAGCCAGTTCAATCTCGCCGTCCTCTACGAGAACGGCTTCGGCGTCGCCAAGGACGAGAAGGAAGCCTACAAGTGGCTGGTGCTGGCTGCTCAGTCGGGCGACAAGGAGGCCACAAGCCGCCGCGACGCGCTGAAGGCCCAGCTCAGCGATGCGGATCGGGCTCAAGTGGAAGCGAGCGTTGCCGCCTGGCACGCCAAGCCTATCGATCCGCTGGCCAATGATCCCCATCTGGCCGGCCAAGCTTGGCAGGAGCGCCAGCTCGGTTCCAGCAACGGCTGAGGCTCAATCGGCATGCATGCAACAGCTCCGTGCGCGGTATCAACCCCCGCGCACGGCGTATCTTTTTTTACCGCACGCACAGGTGAAGGATAATTCGCCAAGGTCATGCCTTGACACGACGCATGGTGTCGGAGCATTCGTGAGCTTGAAGGTTTGGCGCAGAGTTGGGGCGCCGCCTTCTCCTTGCTGCCGGCTGCGCGGCTGCGCGACGGCCTAGCCTCATCAGGGAATGCTGCCCCAAGCCGGTCGACAGGTTGCCCGCGGCGGCCCACGGCCTCCCGACGCCGCAGGCGTCGTGTGCCGGTGCCTCGTTCCATGACCTGGGTGCGTGCAAGGGTTTGTGTCGGGCGAGACGGATGAACATCTACCTGCCCATAGCCGAGATGTCCGTAAACGTGGCGGTCTTCTTGGGCATGGGTTGCGCCGTGGGCTTCCTCTCGGGCCTGTTCGGCGTCGGCGGCGGCTTCCTGCTGACGCCCCTCCTGATCTTCATGGGCATTCCTTCGGCTGTTGCCGTCGGCACCGGGTCGATGCCGATCCTGGCCTCCTCGGTGTCAGGCGCCATCGCCCAGTACCGGCGCAACAACGTCGACATGAAGATGGGCATCGTGTTGGTGGCCGGCGGTGTCGTCGGCTCGCTGATCGGCGTCGGGATCGTCAAGATCCTGCGCCAGGTCGGCCAGTTCGATCTGTTTGTGTCATTGAGCTACGTGACGTTTCTCGGTGCCGTCGGCGGCCTGATGCTGATCGAGAGCGTCGGAACGATCCGCAAAGCGCGCTCGGGGCAGGCTCCCCCGACGCGCAAGACGGGCCAGCACAGCTGGGTGCACGGGCTGCCCTTCAAGATGCGCTTCCACCGCTCGAAGCTCTACATCAGCGCCGTGCCGCCGGCGCTGATCGGCGCCTTCGTCGGCTTCATGGCCTCCTTGATGGGCGTCGGCGGCGGCTTCGTCATGGTGCCGGCCATGATCTACCTTTTGCGGATGCCGACCAACGTGGTCATCGGCACGGCGCTGTTCCAGATCCTGTTCGTGATGGCGACGACAACGGTGCTGCAGGCGCTGCAGAACAAGACAGTCGACGTGGTGCTCGCCCTCCTGCTTATCATGGGCGGCGTCATCGGCGCCCAGTTCGGCGTGGTTGCGGGCGCCCGCCTCAAGGGCGAGCAGCTGCGCTTCCTGCTGGCGGCTCTGGTGCTGATGGTGTGCCTCAGGATCGGTTGGGACCTCATAGCGCGGCCGAGCGAGATCTACTCGATCAGCCCGGTGCTGGGAGGGATCTGATGCGGGGCGCAGGCGCCAGACGAGCTTGGGTCGTTGTCCTCGTAGGCCTCTGCGTCCTCGCGGGGGCTATCGCGGTGCCTGCGCAGGGCGCCGAGGTCCAGGTGGCGGCCAAGAGGACCTTGCCCCCCGTGCGCATGGGACCGCGGCGGCCGCCGCCGGCGCATGCGCCGGCCCCGTTGCCGCAAGTCCCGGCGGAGCGGGTCGAGGCCGACGTGTCGACCCGCAGCGTGGAGGTGACGACCGACTTCACCGGCCACGAGATCCTCGTGTTCGGTGCGATCGACAACAGCCAGCAGCCGGATGAGAAAAGCGGGTACTACGATGTCGTCGTCGTGGTCGAGGGGACGCCGTTGCCGATCGTCGTGCGGCGCAAGAGCAACGTTGCCGGCGTGTGGATTAACACCTCCTCGGTGACCTTCGCCTCGGTGCCAAGCTACTACGCCATCGCGTCCACCCGGCCCATCGAGGAGATCGCCGGCCCGCAGGTGCTGGAGCGCCTTGCCATCGGCTTTGCGCATATCAAGATGACGCCGGCTCCGGGCCGTCGCTGGAACTACACCGACTACGAGCTCGCAGCCTTCAAGGCAGCCCTCATCCGCCTCAAGCAGAAGGAGGGGCTCTACGTCGTCAAGGCGAAGGACGGCGTCACCTTCACCGGCCGCAGCCTGTTCCGCTCTACCATCTCGTTGCCGGCCAACGTTCCGGTCGGGCCGCTGGTGGCACGCACCTATCTCTTCCGCGACGGCGATGTGCTGAGCGCCCACATTGCGCGCGTCACGCTCCAGCGCACGGGCATCGAGCGCGTCGTGCACAACTTCGCGTTTCGCGATCCGCTGAGCTACGGCCTTGTTGCGGTTGTTCTGGCGGCGCTGTCGGGGCTGCTCGCCTCCGCCGTCTTCCAGCGTGGGACCAGATAGCCGTCTCCCGCTCAATCCTCTTTGAGCAGGCGGGTGGCGACCGGATAGAGGCCCTCCTGGCCCAGCATCCACACGCGCAGGCCGTCGTTGCTGAACAGCGGCTCGAACGCGGCATCGAGAATATTGAGGCCGCCGGTGAACGTGCCGAAGGCAGGTATGATCAGGCGCCGGCCGTTGCCCACGAAGCAGGGGCGCCTGATGGTATAGCCGTGTAGCGAGAGGCGGGCGGCAGGATGCAGGTGGCCTGCGATCTCGTGCGTGACGTGACCTAGGCGTGGATCGTGGCGCAGGACGATCCCCTCCACGTCGATGTCACCGGTCACCGTCCCGCCGAGGCGCTCGCCGATTGAGGGATCGTGGTTGCCCGTCACCCAGATCCATTCGCGGTCCTCCTGCATGATTTGCAGGATCTCGAGTTCTTCCAGCCCGATGCGCTGGCAGGCATCCAGGTCGTGCACGCTGTCGCCGAGCGCAATGATGGTTCCCGCATCGTAGCGGTCGATGACCTCGGCGAGACGCTGCAACGTATCGCGCGTGTCATACGGGGGCAGGAGCTGGCCCTTTTGCGCGAAGGATGAGCCTTTCTCAAGATGCAGATCGGCGACGATCAGCACATCCTGGCTCGGCCAGTAGAGCGCCCCCGACATGTCGGCGCGAAACACCTTGCCGCAGATGGTGATGGTCTGGTCCTGGAAGTCGTCGAAGTGGAGACGCTCCGGTTTCAACTCGAGCATTGCGGCCCCTCTCTTGCAGCCTCGCCGATCAATACCGAGGCGGCCTCGCGCAACAGCTCCTCGCGCGCAAATCCGGCGACCGCCTCCTTGCCGATCTCCAACAGGATCGGGACCGACAGCGGCGATACGCCCTCCAAAGGTTGATGCCTGATTCGCCCGGAGACGCGGCGCAGAAAATCGCCGAGCCGGGCGATGTCGAGAAGGCCTGTGGCCGCGTCGGCCCAGGCGGCCTCGATGAGGATGTGATGCGGGTCGTGCCGGCGCAGCACGTCGTAGATCAGGTTTGTCGACATGGCGACCTGCCGGCCCGTCTTCTCGCGGCCCGGATGGCGGCGCTCGACGAGGCCGGCGATAAGGGCGACCTGGCGGAAGGTGCGTTTCATCAGGTTCGATTTGGCGAGCCAGGCGTCGAGGTCGTCGCCGAGCATGTCCTCGGCAAAGAGCTGGGCGAGGTCCAAGGCTCCGCCGGCAACAAGGGCGGACACGTCGCCGAGCCCCCACACGGTCATTCCGTAGTCGTTGGCGACAAAGCCCAAGGGCTGCGCACCCGCGCGGTCGAGGCGCCGAGTCAGAAGCATGCCGAGCGTCTGGTGCGCGAGGCGCCCTTCGAACGGGTAGGCGACGAGGTAATGGCGCCCGCTGTGCGGAAAGGTCTCGATCAGCACTTCGTCGCGTGCAGGAATTGTCGAGTGCATCGCTTGCAGTTGCAGCCATTCGGCCACTGGCGCCGGTAGCCGCGTCCATGTGCCGGTATCGGCCAGCATGGCGCGCACGCGCTCGGCAAGGTGGGTCGATAGGGGAAACTTGCCGCTGTTGTAGCTCGGGATAATAGGATCGCGGGCGGTGGCCCGCGTCACGAACGCTTCCGTCTCGCTCAAGCCTTCGAAGCGCAAGACCTCGCCCGCCAGCACGAAGGCGTCGCCAGGGCGCAGCTGCTCGATGAAATATTCGTCGACCTCGCCGAGCACACGGCCGCCCGTAAACGCCGTGCGCGAAGCGGAGGTCCGGCGTCTCACGAGCCGCACCTTGATGAGCGGAGCCGCCACGATGGTCCCGGCGTTGAGGCGGTAGGCCTGGATGAAGCGCGGATGCGCGAGGCGCAGCGTGCCTTCCGGTGTCGCTTTCAGCTTGGCAAAGCGGTCGTAGCTCTTGAGCGCGTATCCTCCCGTGGCGACGAACTCGACAACTCTGTCGAATGCCGCCCGCGAAAGGGCGGCGTAAGGGGCGGCCGAGGTCACCTCTGCGTAGAGCGCGGCGGGGTCGAAGGCGCCGGCGCACGCTGTACCGAGCACGTGCTGCGCCAGCACGTCGAGCGCGCCCGTGCGCGACAGGGCGACATCCTGCGCGCCGGCCTCCGCCGCATCGACGGCGGCGCGGCACTCCAGAACCTCGAAGCGGTTGGAGGGTACCAGGATCGCCTGCGAGGGCTCCTCCAGCCGGTGGTTGGCGCGGCCGATCCTCTGGATGAAGCGGCTGGCGCCCTTGGGGGCGCCGACGTGGATCACCAAGTCGACGTCGCCCCAGTCGATGCCGAGATCGAGGGTCGAGGTTGCCACGACGGCTTTCAAGCTGCCCGCCGCCATGGCCGCCTCGACCCTGCGGCGCTGGTTGCCGTCGAGCGAGCCGTGATGCAAGGCGATGGGGAGCCCGTCCTCGTTGGCGCGCCACAGCTCCTGAAACAGCAGCTCGGCCTGCATGCGCGTATTGACGAAGACGAGGCTCAAGCGGTGGGCTGCGATCGCGGCGTAGATCTCGGAGATGGCATAGCGCGTCGTGTGCCCGGCCCAGGGCACGGGCTCATCGAGCTCGAGGATCTTGATCTGCGGCTTGGCGCCGCCATCGAGCTGCACCAGGTCGGCGAGCGCGATGGCGCTTGTGCCGGTCCGTTGGGGCGCGAGATAGGCCCTGAGCTCCGATGGGCGCGCCACGGTCGCTGACAGGCCCAACGTGATCAGCTGCGGCGCGATCGTGCGCAGGCGCGCGACGTCGAGAGCCAGCAGGTCGCCCCGCTTGGAGGCGCTCAGCGCATGCAACTCGTCGAGGATGATGGTGTCGAGGTCGGCGAAGAGGTGGGTGCAGTCGGCATGGCTCAAGAGCAGCGTGAGCTGCTCCGGCGTCGTCATGAGGATGTGCGGTGGACGCGTGCGCTGGCGCTGCCGGCGTGCAACGGAGGTGTCGCCGGTGCGCGTCTCGGTGCGGATTGCCAGTCCCATCTCGGCGACCGGCGTCGTCAGATTGCGCTGAACGTCCACGGCCAGCGCCTTCAAGGGCGAGATATAGAGCGTGTGAAGGCCCGCGCCGGTCTTGGGGCGCTTGCGCTCGGCCAGGCTCACCAGGCTCGGCAGGAAGCCTGCGAGCGTCTTGCCGGCGCCCGTCGGCGCGATCAGCAACGTCGATCGCCGCTGCGCACCCGCCGCCAGAAGCGCAATCTGGTGCGGCCGCGGTGTCCACCCGCGCGCGGCGAACCATTGGGCGAACGGCTGCGGCAGGCCGACGGGGTGTGGCGCGCTCGCCCGTTTCCCGGCGCGGCGCGGCTTTACCATTTGCGCTGTACTCGCTTCCCCCATGCCACGCACTCTTAAGCGCACCCCTTGGGTCGCAACCGATGGGCGGCTATGCTAAGGCCGATGCCCGTCGACGGCCAGCTTGGCCCTTGTCAGGATCGTCACGAGAGGAGCACGGAACCCGATGGACCGCGATACCTTCCTGGGCGGCAGCCCTTTCGGCGTGCTCGTCCGGCTCGTCCTGCTCTCGATCGTCGTCGGCGTGGTGCTCTCTGCGCTCGGCATCACGCCGCAGAACTTCTTCTACCAGATCAACGTGCTGTTGCGGCGGATCTACGACTTGGGCTTCGGCGCCTTCCAGTCGGTGGTGGAGTACCTGGTGCTCGGGGCCATGGTCGTCGTTCCGATCTGGCTCATTGCTCGCCTCATCAAGACGGCGCGGCGCGGCAGCAACGAGGTGCAGCGCTAACCATCGAGCGGCTTTTCGGACCAGGTCTTGGCTTCCCGGCCGACGAGGTCCGTGATGGCGGCAGCGTTGGCGGTACGCACGGCCTCGGTGAGGTGCCCCTTGATGCGCCCGATGAGGCCCGGCCCTTTATAGATGAGGCCCGTGTAGAGCTGGATTAGCGTGGCGCCGGCCTCGATCTTGGCGAGCGCCGTCGCGCCGCTGTCGATGCCGCCGATGCCGATCAGCGGCACCTTTCCTTCGGTCGCGAGATACACCCTTGCCAGCATCACCGTCGAGCGGTGGAACAGCGGGCGGCCCGAGAGGCCGCCGGCCTCGCGCGCGGCGGCGTAGGTCAAGCGGGGGCGCGCCAGCGTCGTGTTCGAGATGGCAATGCCGTCGACCTGATGGGCGAGGAGACGCGCAACAATCGGGCCCAAGTCGTCCTCGGCGATGTCGGGAGAGAGCTTTACGACAATGGGCGGTCCGCGCTTGCCCTTGTCGATGAGCTTCTGTCGCGCTTCCATCAGGCGCGAGAGAAGCTCGTCGAGTACGGCCGGTGCCTGCAGGTCGCGCAAGCCCGGCGTATTGGGCGAGGAGATGTTGACGGTGAGGTAGCTCGCGACGTCGACGAACGTTTCGAGGCCGGCGACGTAGTCGGCGATGCGATCTTGCGTGTCCATGTTGGCACCGACGTTGACACCGATCACGCCTTCCGTAGAAAACCGCCAGCGCAGACGCTCGAGCGCCGCGTGGTGACCAGCGTTATTGAAGCCCAGCCGGTTTATGACGGCGCCGTCGCGCGGCAGCCGGAAGACGCGCGGTCGCGGGTTGCCAGTTTGGCGTCGCGGCGTCACGGTTCCGACCTCCGTGAATCCGCACCCCAGTGCTAGAAGCGCATCGGGCACGCGCGCGTCCTTGTCGAACCCGGCGGCGATGCCGACCGGATTGGGCAAGGTGAGATCGGCAAATCTCAGCGTGAGGTTGGGATGATCCAGCGTCGCGGCGCGCGGAAAAAGGCCGAGCTCCAGGGACTTGAGCGTCACCTCGTGAGCCTCTTCCGGAGGAAGCGCGGTAAGAAGCCGCGGCGCGAGGTCGAAAAGGCCGCTCAGCATTGCCGGTCATCCTCGGGAACGATTGGTATGCCACTGTCGTCCGAACTCAGTTCACGCACCGTTCGCGCCGCCGTGGTCGGAAGCTCTGCGTAGAGATGCGGAAAGAGATCGCCGTTGCGCGATCGTTCCCATTTGAGCTCGGTCCCGAGCGCATCCGCGTCGAGCGCGATTAGCACGAGATCCGTCTGCCCCTTGAAGTGTTTTGCAAACGTTCCGGCGAGTTGGTGGGCTGCCGACAGGTGTATGAATCCATCTCTGAGGTCGTCGTCGGATCCGGCGAAGGCGCCGCGCCGGCACGCCTCGTCCCACGCTTTGCGTGTTGCGATCTTGAATACGTGGCGAGACTTTGCTGGCGTCATCGTGACTCCAATTCGCGCACCAGCGCAACCCTTTACCGGCTGCATGCAGGCATGACTCGGCTGCAGCGCAGGGGTTCGCATCTGTCTTGTCTCATTTCGTCAACACCCGACGCGATTTGTACGAACGCACGAGACCTTTTCCCTCAATGCAGCTGTCGCGATCCTCTCAGTCATGGTAGCTTCACGGTTTCCGTTGAGTTGGGTCGCACGTGCTCTTCGCGTGTGGATGTAACGACGAAAAAGAAAATCTATGTTCCCAGGTCTCCCGACAGCTTCCCTCACCGTAAGCGATCTGTTCTCGTCACCGTTCCACTTTTCGGTTCCCCATTACCAGAGGCCGTACTCCTGGGCCACTGTGGAGGCGGGACAACTCCTGGACGACGTATTGGCGGCTGCCGGCGTCGGCGGTGACCCGGCGGCGACGGAGCCGGACTACTTCTTAGGCGCCATACTCCTG
Source organism: uncultured Alphaproteobacteria bacterium (assembly GCA_963782555.1). GTDB lineage: Bacteria > Pseudomonadota > Alphaproteobacteria > Rhizobiales > Hyphomicrobiaceae > Hyphomicrobium_A. The sequence continues at coordinate 581,920 of CAWAKB010000001.1, forward strand.
CTCGAGGCGGGCGGCGGAGATCTTCCGAAGGCGCGCGAGCGCGAGCCGCGCCTGTTCGAGATCGTCGATGGCCAGCAGCGGCTGGTGACGCTTGCTATTCTGGCGGCGGTTCTGCGCGATTTGGGAACGGAGCGCTGGCGCTGGGGCGCGCGCAACCGGCTCGATCAGCTGGTTAGTGCCGATGCTGCCGCCAACAAGCAGCACGGTGTGCATTTCCGCGTCGAGCTGCGCGCGCGGGAGCAGGCGTTCCTGGAAACCTATGTGCAGACCCGCGGGGCCTGCGCGTCCGCTGTTCCGCCAATCGAGGCGCCGAGCCTGGCGGAGGACCGATTGCTGGCCGTGCGCGACCACTTCCGCGGCGAGCTATCCTCGCTCGACGAGAGCGAGCGTCGCCGTCTCACCGACTATATTTGCGAACAGTGCCATTTCGTCGTTGTCCTCACGCGCGACATCGACCGCGCGCATCGCCTGTTCACGGTTTTGAACGAGCGGGGCCGCGTCCTGCAGCGCAACGACATACTGAAGGCGGAGCTGCTGAGGAGCGTGCCGCCCGCGCGCGTCGAGGCGGCACTGGCGCGATGGGACCGCGCATCCCAGTTGCTGGGCGCGAGCTTCGAGAGCTTCTTCAGCCACCTGTTCAGCATCTATGGACGCGGCAAGTCGAAGATTATCGCCGGTATCCGCCGCGCCGTCGTGCAAGTGGGCGGGCCGGAGGTGTTCCTCAACGATGTGCTGACGCCGCTTGCTGACGCCTATCACCGCGTACGCCATGCCGCCGACGTCGAGATCTCCATCGATCCCGAGGCGCGCCGCTATCTCGTTTACCTGGGGCGCCTTGCGGAGGGCGACTGGGCTCCGGCTGCCATGCTCGCCTTGCGCCAGTATGCCGACGATCCCGCGCGCGGAACCATGCTGCTCAAGGAGATCGACCGGCTCGGGCACGTGCTGCGCCTCCTGTGCTACGGCACCAACAAACGCAAGCGCCGGTTTGCCGACGTGATTGATCTGATAAGGAGCGGCGCGCCAATAAGGCCATCGGAGCCGCCCTTCAAGCTGTCGCGCGAGGAGATCCGTAACGTCGGCTACCATTTGCGCAGCCCCTACAAGCGAGATCAGCAGGTGTGCAAGCTTCTGCTGTTGCGCCTCAATGACGAGATGACCCGCTCAACCACGCTGCTCGACCCGGGCGACTACACCGTCGAGCACGTGTTGCCGCAGCGCCCGGCGGCGACGAGCGAGTGGCGCCGCTGGTTCCCGGACGCCGAGGAGCGGGAGATGTGCACCGAGAGCCTCGGCAATCTGGTCGCCGTGACGCAGAAGCAGAACGATCGCGCCCGCAATCAGGAGTTTGCGCGCAAGCGCGAGATCTACCGTGGCACCGATGATGACCCGCCGGTTCTGCCCATTACTCGCGACGCGGTCGAAGCGGGTGTCTGGCGCGCCCCCGAGATCCGAGCGCGCGAGGAAAAGCTTCTGGCTCTCGTGCGTGACATTTGGGAAATCGAAGTCAACGGCTTGCTCGGCGCGCGCGGAGTGCAGCGGGAGCGCAACGCCGTCGCCTAGCACAGGCGGCGGCGTGCTCACCAATTCAGGCGGCCTCGACGAGCTCGCCTTTCAGGGCCCTGTCGATGAGCGCGCGCGTCTCCGCAACGCCATAGAGTTCGATGAAGCCGCCGAAGCGCGGGCCCCTGCTCTCGCCAAGCAGCACTTCGTAGATCGCATTGAACCAGGCGTTCGATACCCCGGGCTTATCCGGGGTCGCGCCTTTCGCCTTGGGGTCCTGATAGCGCGGGACCGAGCGCCCCACATCGTAAAGAATGGTTTGCAGCTCATCGGCCGTCGAATCCGGACGCGCCCGCGCCAATGCTTCGGAGAGCGCCTCCAGAGCGCAGCGCTCGACCTCGTCGGGGGCGCGGTAGCGTTTCGCCGGTCGCACGAAGTCCTGGTAGTAGCGCACGGCGTAGCCCGCCAGCTGATCGAGCAGCGGATAGGCTTCGGGGCTCGCGCCCGGCACATGGCGGCGGATGAAGCCCCACAGCACATCCTTGTCGTGCGCATTAGAGGCTGCGACGAGATTCAAAAGGAGCGCGAAAGAGACCGGCAGCTTTGTTTCCGGCGGGGTGCCGCTGTGGATGTGCCAGACCGCGTTATCGAGCTGGGCCTTGGCATCCTGCCGTGAGTAGGCCGCGAGCAATTGCAGGTACTCGTCGACGGCGCGCGGGATCACGTCGAAGTAGAGGCGCTTTGCCGACTTCGGCTTTTGGAACATGAACAGCGACAAGCTCTCTGGGCTCGCATATCGGAGCCACTCGTCGATGGTCAGGCCGTTGCCCTTCGACTTGGAGATCTTCTCGCCCTTGTCATCGAGGAACAGCTCATAGTTGAAGCCCTCTGGCGGCGTGCCGCCGAGCGCCTTGCAGATCCGCGACGACAGCGTCACCGACTCGATCAGATCCTTGCCGGCCATCTCGTAGTCGACGCCGAGCGCCGTCCATCGCAGCGCCCAGTCGGCCTTCCACTGGCACTTGACGTGCCCGCCAGTGACGGGCGTCTCCACTTTCTTGCCCGTCTCGGGATCGACGTAGACGACGGTTCCCTTCTTCGGGTGCCGCGCCACCATGGGCACCTGCAGCACGCGGCCCGTGCGCGGGCACACAGGCAGGAACGGCGAGTAGGTCGCGCGCCGCTCAGGCCCCAGCGTCGGCAGGATGATGTCCATCACCTTGTCGTAGGCCGCGAGCATCTTGAGCAGCGTCTCGTCGAACATGCCTGACGTATAGGCCTCGGTTGCCGACATGAACTCGTAATCAAACCCAAAGCGGTCGAGGAAGTCGCGCAGCATCGCGTTGTTGTGGTGGGCGAAGCTTGGAAACTTGCCGAAGGGATCGGGAACGCGCGTCAAGGGCTTGTCGAGCGCGGCTTGCAGCATCTCCTGATTGGGCACGTTGCCAGGGACCTTGCGCAAGCCGTCCATGTCGTCGGAGAAGCAGATGAGCCGCGTTTGGCGCTTGCCCTCGGTCAGCACCTCGAAGGCGTGGCGCACCATGCTCGTGCGGGCGACCTCGCCGAAGGTGCCGATATGCGGCAGCCCCGATGGCCCGTAGCCGGTTTCGAAGATGACGGTCTTGTCCTTGCCGCCCGCGAGCTTGTCGAGGCGCGCAATGAGGCGGCGGGCCTCCTCGAAGGGCCAGGCCTTGGCGTCGTTGAGAGCTGGGTTGAGGGCGGAGTCGGTCTGCAAGGTCATCTCGGTGAGGCGTAGCGAGGGTGCCGGAAGCTCGGCATCTGCTGGGGGATTGCGTGGGCGGCACCCTAGTGCGAGACGTGCCCATATGGAAGCGCCGTTGGCCGTCCTGCCGCCAAGCTGTGCCCATGACGCGGCGCCCCTTGTGCGCTAAATAGCGGCGCCGGCATTTTCGGAGGCCCGCGATGACGCCGCAGCTCACCCCCCAGGAAGCGCTTATCTACGTCATGGTGACAGTCGCCGCCGCGGATCGGCAGATCACGGGGGTCGAGCTTCAGCGCATCAGCTCAATGGTCAACGACCTCCCGGTGTTTCGGGAAACCAACGGCGACTGGCTCGCGCGTGAGGCACAAGACTGCGGCAAGATCCTCGCCAAGCCGGACGGAGTACGCCGCGTGCTCGCCCTCGTTGGTGAAGCGCTTCCCTCGCACTTGCGCGAGACGGCCTATGCGCTCGCCTCCGAGGTCGCGGCGAGCGATCTCGCCCTCAAGGACGAGGAGATGGATTTCCTCCAGATGCTGGCCGATGAGCTGGCGCTCGACGAACTCGTCTGCGCGGCACTGGAGCGGGGTGCGCGTGCACGCCACCGCACCGTCGAAGACGGGCTGTAATCTGCGCAACCCTAATACGCGCAGTTCGTGGGCCATCGTTAAGGAGCACTTAACGCTGCGCCATCCTTTCCTCTGTGAACCCGATGAGTCCACTCCCGCGGTGCTTTGACACGATTTGTATACGGAATCGGCGCCGTATGCAGCCGAGGCACGCGAAAAGAGCAACACAAGAACGGGCATCGCCAACGTGCTTGAAAGGCGCAGGCGCAAACCAGAAATGGAGTTGGGGCAGGCGTCGCGCTCCTCGGTAGCTTTGTTCGACGAGCATGGCACTCTCCAGGGCTCCACAGCGGCATTTGCCGACGCCTGGATACCATCTGGCAATGATTTCGCCGCGTCGACGATCAGCGACGTCCTGCCCGAGATAGATGCAGCGCGCTGGGCGCGAATCTGGCGCGGCATCCAAGATGACCGCGTGGAGCACCTTCGCTTTGGACGGCGCGACGCCGGCGGCCAGCATCTGCAGCAGATCGAGGTGGAGATCTGCCGGCTCGTCGGGCGGAGCGGAACCCTGGCGAAGGTCGAGGTGCTGCAGGCCGGCGCGGCGAATGCCCAACTGCGGATCCTGCAGCAGGAAATCCTCGAAGCCATGGCCGCCGGCGTGGCACTAACGGAAATCATGGATCTCCTTTGCCAGCGTGCAGAGATGCTGGCGCCGTCGGCGATTTGCTCGGTGCTGTCCGTCGATCCGGAGGGGCGGCTGCACCATGTCGCCAGTCCCAGCCTTCCCGAGCACTACGCGCGCGCCATCGATGGAGTATCCATCGGCCCGAAAGCCGGTTCGTGCGGCACGGCGGCGTTTCTGGGAGAGCCAGTCGAAGTGACCGATATTGCAACTGATCCGCTGTGGGAGGACTACAAAGCACTCGCTTTACCGCTTGGTTTGCGCGCCTGCTGGTCAAGTCCCATCAAGTCGGGAAGCGGCCGCGTTCTGGGGGTCTTCGCCTTCTATTTTCGGACACCGCGCGGGCCCTCGTTCCTCGAACGGCAAATCGTGGCGACGTGTCTGCACATCTGCGCCGTTGCACTCGAGCACGAGGAGACGCGTTCGCGTGTCTATGACTTGGCCTTTCGCGACTCGCTCACCAATCTCGCCAACCGCGCCCGTTTTCAACAGCGGGTGAGCGAGGCTCTGCGCGTGATCGGCGAGACCGGTCAGCGCCTCGCTATCCACTACGTAGGTCTCGACCAATTCAAGTCCGTCAACGAAGGACTGGGCCATGCGGTCGGCGACGCGTTGCTGCAGGCTGTGGCGGAGCGGCTCCGCGGGGTCGCCCGAGACGCCGATTCCATCGCCCGGATCGGAGGCGACGAGTTCGCGATCGTGCAGATCGGTGATCTGAAGGCCCAGGACATGGCCGACCGCGCGGCCCAAGTCATGGAGCTCATTGGCCAGCCCTACGACATCGGAGGTCGGACTCTGGTGGTCGGCGCAAGCATCGGCATCGCACTCGCACCCGAGGATGGCGCGACCGCCGACGAGCTCATGAAGAACGCCGCCTTGGCACTTCGCCGCGGCAAGGAATTGGGCCCCGGCTCTTTCTTCTTCTACGAGAAGGCGCTCAACGCCCGCATGCAGGAGCGGCGCAAGCTTGAGGCCGGGCTGCGCGAGGCACTCGCTGCCCGTGAGCTTGATCTCTACTTCCAGCCGATCATCGACCTCGAGAATTTGCAGGTCGCGAGGGCCGAGGCTCTCCTACGCTGGTTCCACGGCGAACGGGGCATGATTCTGCCGACCGAGTTCATTCCGGTTGCCGAGGATACCGGGCTTATCGTTCCCCTCGGCGCCTGGGCGATCGAGCAGGCTTGCATCGCTGCCGCGGGCTGGCCCGATCGCGTCTCCGTCGCCGTCAATCTGTCACCGGTGCAGTTCGAAAGGCCAGGACTGGTCGAGGCCGTCGCCAATGCCCTCGCGGTCTCCGGGCTGAAAGCTGCGCGTTTGGAGCTCGAGATCACCGAGTTGGTATTTCTGCACGGCAATGCCAGGAACCTGGCGATTCTCGATCAGCTCGGTGACCTTGGTGTATCGATCGCCTTGGACGATTTCGGCACGGGATACTCTTCGCTCAGCTATCTGCAGCGGTTTGGCTTCGACAGAATAAAGATCGATCACTCGTTCATCAGAAGCATCAACCGCAACGCGGGATCGCTGAAGATCGTGCGCTCAATCGTTATGCTCGCTCACAGTCTCGGCCTCAGGGTGACCGCCGAGGGGGTCGAGACCGACGAGCAGTTCGCAGCCGTTCGGGGTGAAGGTTGCGACGACGTGCAGGGACACTACATTGGAAGACCGCAGCCGCTTGACGCCTTCAAAAGGTCGTTGACGAACGACCCGGGAATGGGGCGTGTCGCCAGAGCGGCGAGCTAGGCAAAAGCCCTCGCGCTTTCACCGGCGGAGAGTTACACTGTAGCGCAATCTGCCGGGCTCGGTCCCGGCGGGCATCAAAAAATTCGGGCACGTCCGTGCCGTCATAGGGAGCAAACAATGAAGTCGCTTTTCACCGCTGTGCTTGTTTCGTGCGGGCTTTTCGGGCTTGGAACCGGCGCCGAGGCGGCAAGCCTCGCCTCCGGCAAGAAGCTCGAGGTCAAAGTCGACCCCGCTAAGGTCGGCGAGGAGACGGCCGCGCTGTGGGCCCGCTTCGGGGGCTGGTGCGCGATTGCCGATTGGCATCCCGCAGTCAAGTCGTGCAAGGAGATCAAAGATGGGGACGATACCTATCGCTTGCTGACGCTGCAGGACGGCGGGACGATCAAGGAGAAGCTTGTCCACACGTCGGGGGCCAGCTACCGCTACGCCATTGTGGAGAGCCCGCTACCCGTCAAGAACTACGAGGCGCAATTCTCCATCGTTCCCGATGACGACGACGAGGACGAGGTCAACGTCGTGTGGGCCGCCACCTACGACGCCGCGGACGGAAAGGACGACAAGGACGCGCGCAACGCCATTGACGGCATCTTCAAGGACGGCATCGATAACATACAGAAGATGATCGGCAAGAAGGGCGACGACGACGACAAAGGCGACAAGGACTGAAGCGATCGCCTTGCATTTTCACGGGCCCGTGCCGTGGCGCGGGCCCTTTTCATTTGGCCGGCGCCAGCTTTGAGGCAAACGCGCAGATGGCATCGGCGGTCGCAGCCAGGTTGCCGGCGCGCGTGAAGCCGCTGGCGCCGCGGGGGCCTAGGTCGTGGTCCCCGTCGGCAGCCCAATCAACTTGGATGCACGGCGCGAGCTGGTAGCCGTCCACCTCCCCACGTCCCCCGAAGGGGTCGCGCTCGCCCTGCACAATGAGGCTCGGGCAGCGCAGCGCTTCGAGATGCGCGGTGCGCAGCTTGTCGGGCTTGCCCGGCGGGTGAAACGGGTAGCCGAGGCACACGAGGCCGGCGATGCGCCCTTCGGCAAAAAGCTTGTCGGCAAGGAAACTTGCAACGCGCCCGCCCATGGACTTACCGCCGATCAGCAGCTCCTGGCCGGGCGGCAACGTTGTGTGCAGCTCTTCGACGACGCCGGCGTATGCGTCGACGAGAAGCTCCGCCTTGGGCGGAGGACGGCGCTTGCCGCCTTGGCGCCGCGCGGCCATGTAGGGGAACTCGAAGCGGGAGACGCGCAATCCCCGCTCGACAAGCAGCCGCGTCATGGCTTCCAGAAACGGGCTCGTCATCGGTGCACCCGCTCCGTGTGCGAGCAGCAAGTGGCGTTTCGCGTCGGGCGGTCCAGCGGTACGGATTTCGTTCATGGAATTGCCGTATGTCACAACAAGTCTTGATTCGTCGGGTTGTTCGGGAGCAACACGTCCTTTGGTGTGGTGTGTGCCGTGTCCTTCCCGGGGGTCGCTTTTTGACCGAACAGGCCTAGTATCGCCGATTGATTGCCACGCGAAGGGGAAGCCCTATGTGCCGCACCCGCTCGTACCGCTCAGCCGTATTGCCGATCATTGCTCTGCTCGCCGGACCGGCGGCAGTGCAGGCGGCTGAACTCCTCGCTCAGGGTTCCCACGCCCGTTGCGGCGCACAGGGACGCCGTTCCGATGCCCGAGCACAAGCCTTCGGCGTCAGAAATCAAGAGCGCTTTGAAGAAGAGCAAGAAAAATGAGCCGCTCGCCAAGGTGTTGTTCGGGGCCAAGAAGACGGCTGCGGCTCTGGCCCCGCGTGCCGTCGGGTGGTACGCGAAGGGCTGCCTTGCGGGCGGTGTGCACCTTGCCGGTGCCGGACCCGATTGGCAGACCATGCGCCCCTCGCGCAACCGGGCGTGGGGCCATCCCAAGCTGATCCGGCTTCTGAAGCGGCTCGCCGACGATGCCAAGAAAAAGGACGGTTGGCCGGGGCTGCTCATCGGCGATATCGCGCAGCCGCGCGGCGGTCCCATGCTGACCGGCCATGCGAGCCATCAGGTGGGCCTCGATGCCGATATTTGGCTCACCCCTATGCCGAACCGGATTTTGACGGTCAAGGAGCGCGAGAATATCGAAGCCACCTCGATGCTCGACAAGACAAGCCTCGCTGTCGACCCCAAGGTCTTCACCTCCAAGCAGGTTGCGCTGATCAAGCGGGCTGCATCCTACCCGGCGGTGGAGCGCATCTTCGTGCATCCTGCCATCAAGAAGGCGTTGTGCAAGGCGGCTGGGAAGGACCGCAAGTGGCTCGCCAAGGTGCGCCCGCTTTGGGGGCACTACTACCATTTCCATGTCCGCATAAGCTGCCCCAACAGCGGCTGCCGCCACCAGCCGCCGGTCTCAGGCGATGACGGGTGCGGCAAGGAAGTCGACAACTGGCTGAAGTCGATCGCGCGGTCGTTGAAGAATCAGCCCAAGCCGGGAGAGAAGGTCGTCCCCGACAGCGCGCGGCGCAAGATCACCCTGGATCAGCTTCCTTCTGAGTGCCGCACCGTGCTCAACAGCCCGGCGGCAACCGCCGTCGCGGACGACGCCAAGACTGTCGGAGTGAAAACCAAGTCGGCAAAGAAGTAATGCTGGCCTGTGAAGTGTGTTTGATCCTTATGCGGCCGTGACGCCGGTCGGCATTGGGCAGGACACGCCGGTTCCGCCGAGCCCGCAGTAGCCGTGCGGGACCTTGGACAGGTACTGCTGGTGATAGTCCTCGGCGAAGTAGAACTCGGGCGCCGGTAGGATCTCGGTGGTGATCTCCCCGAAGCCGTTTTGCGTCAGCATCTTCTGATATTGCGCCTTCGAGGCTTCCGCGGCGGCCTGCTGCGCCTCGCTGAACGTGTAGATGCCGGAGCGGTACTGGGTGCCGACGTCGTTGCCCTGACGCATGCCTTGCGTCGGGTCGTGGCTCTCCCAGAACGTCTTGAGGAGCGTCTCGTAGCTGATGCGCTTGGGATCGTAGACGACCAGGACCACTTCGTTGTGGCCGGTCATACCGCTGCACACCTCCTGGTAGGTCGGATTGGGGGTGAGGCCGCCAGCATAGCCGACCGCCGTGATCCAGATGCCGGGCCCAAGGCTCCAGAACTTGCGCTCCGCCCCCCAGAAGCAACCAAGACCGAACATGGCCTTCTCGCTGCCCTCGGGATAGGGGCCCTTGAGCGACCGGGAGAAGATATCGTGCTCCTCGGCGGTGGGGATGGGGTCGGCGCGGCCGGGAAGGGCTGTCTCGGCCGTTGGCATTTGGGTCTTCTTGCGGAAAAGCATGGCAATCACCCGGGCTTTGGAACGCTGTCGGCCCTGATATAGTGTGGGCCAAGGGGTGGGAGCAGCCCCCCCTTCGTCATGTTGTTGTAAGTGACTACGGGCGAAGGCGGGCAGTGTAACAGGGGAGCCTCCTCGATGGCTGAAATGATGGCAGCAACGGGACAGGCTGTGGCGCCGGCTTCTCCGCCTGCGCGGACCATCTATGAGGCCAGCGGCGGCCGCAAATTCGCGTTCTCTTTCATTTTTCTGCTCCTGCTGCCGTTCTTCGCCAGCCTGCCGGCGATGCTGTTCTGGCGCCTCTCGCAAGGCCATTGGCTCGGCACGTTCGGCCTCATGGTGCTGGCCGTCGGATTTGCGTTCATCATGCTGCTTGTCGTTGTCGAGTTGACCCAGTCGCTGAGGTCGCGCGTGGAGCTCGGCGAGACATCGGTGAAGATGACGCTGCCCTTGGGCCGCGGGCCTACGCCGATGCTGCGCTACCGAAGCCACGAGGTGCCCTACGATCAGATCAAGGCCGTGGAAACGCGGAGCGAGGTCTACGGCGGCTCGTTGGCGCCAGTGCTGCTCAAGGGTGCCCGCCTCATTCTCAAGGACGACAGCGCGGTGAAGCTCGGCTACGTGAGCGAGGCCAACACCGACCCTTGCTTCCCCTTCCCCTTGATCGCGCAGCAGATTGCCGCGCGCGCCGGCATTCCCGTCGAGGATCGAGGCTGCGTTCGCCGCTCCATCCAGAAAAAGTTCCTTGGCCTCAAGCGCGAGTTCATCGACGAAGCGGAGGAGCCCGTCGGGGACTACGAGAAGGTGGTGCTCAATAGCCGCCACGAGCGCTGGGTCATGCGCCTGGTCTGGCTGCTCGCCGAACTCGTCGTGCTGGGCATCGCCATGGACATCATCTTCCCGCCCAGCAGCGGCCTGCCGCCGGCGCTGACGAGCCTCAAGAGCTTGATCGTTCGATGAGCATGTCGGCCACAATGAAAGCCAAATAAGGCGCCGCGCTTCAGTTGATGTGCAGCTTCATCTCCTCGCGCCGCCGGCCGAGAATGCCGCAGACGAGGGCCAGGAGTCCGAACAGGACCGGTGTCGGCTGCCCAATGATGCTCATCACCACGCTGTTCCACACCCACGGCGCCGTCGCATTTGTCACCGCGTTCTGCGTGGCGACGAGCGTGGCGGGCGCGAGCTGCTGCCAGTGACCGACCACCGTCGTCATCGTAAATGGGGCGGCGCCACTGAGCGCAGGCGTGGCATCGGCGACCAGGGCGACGACGGCGACCAGCGCAAAGAGGCTGGTGAGAAAGCGCAGAACTGGCATGCGACGCGCCGCTCCTTTCCTGGACCAAGCGTCCCCCTGAGCTAGGGCGGATTTCCGGTTGGCGCAAGACGCAGATTTGTGCGCTACCGTCCGCTGCGTCTAGTCGCCGACCCCCAAGGCCTTGTGCAGATCGGCGAGGACGGTAACGGCGTCTTGGCCCGCGAAAAGAAAACCGTCGACGCCAGCGGCCTTGAGCGCGGCCTCGTCATTGCCAGGCCGCGCTGCCATAAGCACGCGGACAGCGCCTGCTGCCTTCAAGGCTTTGGCGGCCGCTTGGGCCTCTTTGGCATAGATTGCGTCTGAAGAGCAAAGGCACGCGATGTCGGCGCCTGATGCCTTGAAGGCATCGGCGGCGGCACTGGGGCTCGCATACCCGTCGCTGGTGAGCCCCTCGATGCCGCCGGCCGCCAGGAAGTTCCACACCCAGGTTGAGCGCGTGTTGTGCTCGACGATCTGACCAAGATTGGCGAGAAAGACGCGCGGACGCGCACCGGTCTTGGCAAGGTGCGCGCCTGCGGCGTCGCGCAAGGTTTCGAATGGCTCGGCCAGACGGTGGGGCTCGAGCGGGCGCACTTGGCGTTCGCCGGTGACCGGCGGCGGCGCCGGATTGGGCACGACCTTCACGCCGTCCTCGCCCAGCAAAGGAAAGACGGAGACGCCCGTCAGCTGCATGCGGCCGTTGGCGACCGCCTTGACACGCGCTTCGACGACGCGCGCGATTTCGTCCTGGAGCGCGCCTGAGGCTAGCGCGCTGGCGATGCCGCCTTTGCTCTCGATGTCCTGGAACAGCGCCCACGCCTTGGTGGCAAGCTCAGCTGTCAGCTGCTCGACATACCAAGAGCCGCCGACAGGATCGACGACGCGGCCAAGCGCCAATTCCTCCTGCAACACGAGCTGTGTGTTGCGGGCGATGCGCCGCGCAAAGCGGTCCGGGGCACCGAGCGCCCAGGTGTAGGGCAGCACGGTGATGGCGTCGGCACCGCCGAACGCCGCGGCGGCGCAGGCGGCGGTCGTACGCAGCATATTCGTCCACGGATCGCGCTTTGCCATCATGCGCGCCGATGTGACGGCGGTGAGGTGCATTGTTGCAGCCGAAGCGCTTGCGGCCTCGGCAATGCGCGCAATGAGCGTGCGGGCGGCACGTACCTTGGCGGCGTTGAGGAACAGATCGGTGTCGACCGAAAGCGCGAAAGCGATGCGGGGAAATGCGACCTCTGGCGTGACGCTGGAGGCCTCGAAGGCGCGCAGATAAGTGACCAGCGCTGCGGCGAGGAAGGCCAGCTCCTGCGCCTCGCTGGCGCCGGCCTCATGCGGAACGGTGGCATCGACGAGGACGGTGGTGAGAGGCATGCCGCTGGCGTGGGCATCGGTGGCGAGCTTCACGGTGTCGGCGAGCGCAGCTGCGAGCGGGGCCCAGGCGACGCCGAAGCGGGCCAGCGTGCCGATGGGATCGAGGTTGAGGCGAGAGACGGCCGTGCCGGGCTTAGCTTTGAGCATCGCGAGCGCACCGAGAAGGTGGCGCGCGGCAGTCAAGCCCTCGAGGCCGCTGGCGAGGGCCACAGGAGCAAAGTCGAGGTGGGCGCCAGCCAGCACAGAGGCCATGTCCGCGGCGCTTGCAATCTTTACGCCGACTTGCCCCGGCCCTGCGATTTGCAGCACGGCGCCGGTGGCGCCGCCCTCCAGCTCCTCCAGGATCTCGGCGTTGGCCGCCTTTGGATCGGGCTCGGTGACCCGTTGTGTAATCTGCCACCCGGGGCCGTCGGCCTTGGCAGTCGTGCCGCGGGTGAAAGGAGCCGCTCCGGGAATGGCGCCCTGGGCGTCGGCGAGCGCATCGGCGCGCGTGTAGAGCGGCTTGATGCGCAACCCGTCTGCCGTCCGCGCAACGAGCCGCTTGTCGAAATCCGCGCCCTTCAGCGCCTTCTCGACGAGTTGGCGCCACTGGTCGTAGTCGGCGGGCGCAAACCCGCCTGCAAGCTCGAGGGGCGCGCGTGTCTCCGTCATGTTTGCGAGATCCTCACGTGGTCGTTGCGCCTTGCCTCGGCAGGGCGTGGCCGGCGCGTTCCGTCGTGCTCCAGCCTTCTCTATAGTCGCTCGCCACTCGGTTTCGCACGCCCAAATCGCCTGTCGCGGAAGGTCCGCGTCGCTTCAACGCGCCATGCATAGAGCTTCTGCATTTGGCCTCTGGCTTCCCCCGGTCGGTCATGCAACTGATGTTTGCAAAGGGTTACCCCCCATGCCAAGAGGGCAAGTGGTCGAGCGCTTGAGTTCGCGCTCCCTTAGAGGTCGAAAGCCGGAGACGCTCATGGGCCAGGCGGTGCTGCAGGACGGCAAAATCTATCTCGGTAAAAGCGTTAAGCCTGAATACCTGGATCTGAGCTTGGCGAACCGCCATGGCCTGATCACCGGCGCCACCGGCACGGGCAAGACGGTCACCCTGCAGGTAATGGCCGAAGGTTTCTCCCGCGCCGGCGTTCCAGTCTTCGCTTCCGACATCAAGGGCGATCTCTCCGGTATCGCGGCTGCCGGGACTCCGAAGGACTTCATCGTGAAGCGCGCCGCCGAGGTCGGGCTCGACAATTTCCGTTACGAAGCTAGCCCCTGCGTGTTCTGGGATGTGCTCGGTACCTTGGGCCATCCGGTGCGCGCGACCGTTGAGGACATGGGTGCCTTACTGTTGTCGCGCATGCTGGAGCTCAACGACGTGCAGGAGGGCGTGTTGAACATTGCCTTCCGCGTAGCGTCCGACGAGAAACTGACGCTCATCGACCTCCCCGACCTGCGCGCCATTGTGAACAACGTCGCCGAGCGCTCCAAGGAGCTCACCACCAAGTACGGCAACGTGGCGACGAGCTCGGTCGGTGCCATTCAGCGCCGCTTGCTGGTGCTGGAGGAGCAGGGCGCCGCCCACTTCTTCGGCGAGCCGGCGCTCGACATCTGGGATTTCATCCGCACCGCCCAGGACGGACGCGGCATCGTCAACATCCTCGCCGCCGACAAGCTAATGGAGAAGCCGCGGCTCTATGCGACGTTCCTTCTCTGGATGCTCACCAAGCTGTGGCAGACGCTGCCCGAGGTCGGCGACCAGCCCAAGCCCAAGCTCGTGTTCTTCTTTGACGAGGCGCACTTGCTGTTCGACGACGCGCCCGGCGCGCTCATGGACCGCATTGAGCAGATCGCGCGCCTCGTGCGCTCGAAGGGCGTCGGCGTCTACTTCGTCACGCAGAACCCGCTCGACGTGCCCGACAAGGTGTCGGCCCAGCTCGGCAACCGCGTCCAGCACGCGCTGCGTGCCTATACGCCGCAAGAGCAGCGGGCCGTGAAGGCCGCCGCCGCCACTTTTCGCCCCAACCCCGAGATCGACACCGAGCGCGCCATCCTCGAGCTCAAGGTAGGCGAGGCGCTCGTCTCCATGCTGGAGAATAAGGGCGAGCCCTCGATGGTACAGCGCACGTTGATCCGGCCACCCGAGGGACGCATCGGCCCGATCTCGGAGGCGGAGCGGCACAGCCTCATCGCGGCGAGCCCGTTCTTCGGCAAGTACGAGGAGGCCAAGGATCGCGACAGCGCGCACGAGATGCTGGACCGACGCGCCAAGGAGGCGCCCGCGGAGCCCAATGGCACCGGCGGGGGATGGCTCGACAGCGTGTTCGGCAGCAGCCGAGGTCCCACGGGACGCCGGCGCCAGGGCATGGGCCAGATGATCGCCCGGGATCTTGAGCGTTCGTTGGCGCGGAGCGCGGCCTCGACGATCAGAAGCATCATCATCAAAGCGATCCGGGGCCGCTGACGCGAGTTGACGCAGCGCAAGACCGCGCCGTCGTGCTGCGCTATGCTGCCCGTCTCCGGGGAACGCGCAAAAGAGTTGCTAATGAGAAAATTCATCAAGGCCGCCGCGGCAACGCTGGCGCTGGGGGGCGCCATCCTCGCCGGTCCTGTTTGGGGCGCGGGAGACGACGGGACCTACCAGGCCACCGATAACAATGCGCCCGCCTCGGATACGGTGGCCAAGGGACGGGCCATCCTCGAGGCCAACTGCGCACGCTGCCACGCGATCGGCATGGACGACACGAGCCATCACGAGGAGGCGCCGCCGTTCCGCGTCGTCGTCACGCGCTATCCGCCCGAGGATCTCGCCGAGGCGCTGGCTGAAGGCATCATTTCCGGCCATCCCGACATGCCCGAGTTCGTGTTTCAGCCGGACCAGATCGAGGCGATCCTCGCGTATCTCGACACGCTGACGCCCAAGCCGGAAGCGGAGCCCGAGGAGGACAAGGACGCGGAGCCCGAAACCGACAAAAACAAAAAGTGAGGGCCCGCTGCGGGCCTGAGCGAAAACGCAAACGGCGCCCTGCGATGTGCGGGCGCCGTTGTGCTTTATCAAGACGCGGGGCTAATCAGCCCGCCAGCGACTCGACGTGCTCCCAGTTGATGAGGTTGTCGAACCAGGCTTCGAGATACTTGGGGCGCGCGTTGCGATAGTCGATGTAGTAGCTGTGCTCCCACACGTCGCAGCCGAGGATCGGTGTGGCGCCATGCATCAACGGGTTCTCGCCGTTGGGCGTCTTCATCACCTCCAGCTTGCCGTTCTTCAGGACGAGCCAGGCCCAGCCTGAGCCGAATTGCGTCTTTCCGGCCTCGATGAAGTCGTTGCGCACCTTGTCGTAGCCGCCGATGTCAGCGATGAGCTTCTCAACCTTGCCGGGGAGCTTCTTGCCGCCGCCGCCCTTCTTCATCCATTGCCAGAACTGGATGTGGTTGAAGTGCTGGCCGACGTTGTTGATGATCGGCTGGTTCTTGTCGGCATAGGCCTCCTTGCAGATCTCCTCGATGCTCTTGCCCTCGTACTTGGTGCCGGGGACGAGCTTGTTGGCCATGTCGACGTAGGCCTGATGGTGTTTGTCGTGATGGAACTGCAACGTCTCGGCCGACATGAACGGCCCGAGCGCGTCGTACGCGTAGGGTAGGGCTGGGAGCGTGAATGTCATGATCTCGGGCCTCCGAAATGGGGGTTCAGCATCGCAGAAAATGCCAATGGGTGCGGAGGCGCGACCGTACCGAGTTGCTGCCCTGAAATCAAACACACGATAGAGAGGCGCGGTTCCCGATCGGAAGCGGCCGAGGAGCGCCCAAGGAGTAAGGAGCGCAGCGACCCTGAGCGCTGCGCCCCTTTGGATCACTCCGGGGAAGATAGGATTTCAGGGTGGTGTGAGCCTAGCCGCGGCCAAATGAATGGCATCTGAACGGCTTATTCATCGCTCGCATAGCTTGCCCCTGCCGGCCATTTCTGCCGAGCGGATTTCCACTTACAACATTCCAAATAAAGAAGAACGCGCCAAAGAATAATGTGCACGATGAGTGTTAGCTGAGATTGTTTTCTGGGCTACGACTGTAAGTGTCGTTCAATGCGCGTTTTGGTTGCATATTTCCAACGTATCGCCCGCCGATACGAATGGGCAATCTTTTTATGTTGAGCTTGACAAATCACGGGCAAAAAGTAATTCAACCCAGCATGAAAAAGAAGAAGAATAGCAGACAGCCAATATCACGGGCACAGAGGAAGGGAAGTCGGATGGCCACCGTCAACGTCGACAAGATGTCGCTGAAAGACCTGATCGAACTGGAAGCGAAAGTGCAGAGGGCGATCAGCGTTGCCCGCGATCGAGAGCGGGCCGAGGTGAAACAGGCGATGGCGGCCTTGGCGGAGAAGCGGGGCTTTTCTGTTTCTGAATTGTTCGGCGGTCGCGGCCGCGGCAAGGGAAGTGCTGCCAAATACGTGAACCCCGACAATCGCACCGAGACTTGGACAGGGCGCGGACGCAAGCCGAATTGGCTGGTGGCCAAGCTCAAGAAGGGCGCCAATATGGCCGATTTCGCTATTTGACCTGGCGCTCTGCAGTCCCGTCAAAGGGCTGAGAAACGCGCTCGGTATTTCTCCTTCATCGGCCGCACCGCTTCCGTGGTGCGGCCCATCCTATTCTTGCGAGGGAGGCTGCAGATTGGTTTCGATGCAGTGCCCTAGGGCTGGTCCTTGACATGTGAGGCGCGCATCTTTGACGTGCAATTTCCGACGCATGTTTGAGCGTTCAAAAAGCCCTTCAAAGGGTGGTTCCGCATAAGGTGAAGGTCGAATTTGCCGCACCCTTGTCGACGGCAAATGCTTCTCTCGACCCGAGATTTCCGGCTCGCCGTAGACGGGGTCAGCACGGTCGCGCGGCGTGCGATCGTGCGCAAGGTGACGCCAATCCGCTCATCGGCGAAGCCAGCGGCCAGAAGACCCTCCGCTCGCCCGCAGGCTTTCCCCGTCTGGGGTTCCGGCAGTCGCCTGACACGTCCTCTCACGGCCTTCAGGGTCGGGGCAGGGGGTAAGCCAAAATTAAGAGCTGCCTCTCGATAGTCGGCCGCTCTGGAGGCCGATCCGCTCTCGGGCGGAGACTTTCTAGCACTCATGCCTTGACAGTGCTAACAGCCCTGGAGCATATAGCCCGCGCGGGCGCCGTGCCGGCCTAGGGAGGGCCGAGCGGCAGGCCCGCTGTCCGCGCGACCTAGCGGGTGTCCCGCGGTGCGCGCAATTTGAAATGCCCAAACACCAATCAATTACGAGGGTGATCAGATGAAGTTCCGTCCTCTGCACGATCGTGTCGTCATCCGCCGCGTCGAGGAAGACACCAAGACCAGCGGCGGCATCATCATTCCAGATACCGCCAAGGAAAAGCCCATGCAGGGCGAGGTGATCGCAGTGGGTCCCGGCGCGCGCGACGAGGCCGGCAAGCTCGTGCCTCTCGACGTCAAGGTCGGAGACCGTGTGCTGTTCGGCAAGTGGAGCGGCACTGAGGTCAAGATCGATGGCGAGGAGCTCGTCATCATGAAAGAGAGCGACATCTTCGGCATCGTCGAAGGCAAGGCCAGCGTCCGCGCCGCAGCCTGATAAGGCTCGCCCCATCAGCACAACAACAATTGTCCCATCGATAGGAGCTGCTTCACATGTCTTCCAAAGACGTAAAATTTGGCCAAGACGCACGCGAGAAAATGCTGCGCGGCGTCGACATTCTCGCCAATGCCGTCAAGGTTACGCTCGGCCCCAAGGGCCGCAACGTGGTCATCGAGAAGTCGTTCGGCGCGCCCCGCATCACCAAGGACGGCGTGACGGTGGCCAAGGAGATCGAGCTCGAGGACAAGTTCGAGAACATGGGCGCCCAGATGGTGCGCGAGGTCGCATCCAAGACATCCGACATCGCCGGCGATGGCACCACGACCGCGACTGTCCTCGCTCAGGCCATTGTCAAGGAAGGCGCCAAGTCGGTCGCAGCGGGCGCCAATCCCATGGATCTGAAGCGCGGCATCGATCTGGCGGTCAGCGCCATCGTTGAAGAGCTCAAGAGCAAGGCCCAGAAGATCAAGTCCAACGATGAAATCGCCCAGGTCGGCACCATCTCCGCCAACGGCGACGTCGAGATCGGCGCCAAGATCGCCGAGGCGATGAAGCGGGTCGGCAACGAGGGCGTAATCACCGTCGAGGAGTCCAAGAGCCTCGAGACGGAGCTGGACGTCGTCGAGGGCATGCAGTTCGACCGTGGCTATCTTTCACCCTACTTCATCACCAACGCCGACAAGATGATTGCCGAGCTGGAAAGCCCCTACATTCTCATCCATGAGAAGAAGCTTTCCGGCCTGCAGGCGATGCTTCCGGTTCTCGAGGCCGTGGTGCAGGCGGGCAAGCCCCTGCTCATCATTGCCGAGGACGTGGAGGGCGAGGCCCTCGCGACTCTCGTCGTCAACAAGCTGCGCGGCGGCCTGAAGGTCGCCGCCGTCAAGGCGCCGGGCTTCGGCGACCGCCGCAAGGCCATGCTCGAGGACATCGCTGTGCTGACGGGTGGTACCGTCATCAGCGAGGATCTCGGCATCAAGCTCGAGAACGTCACCCTGCAGATGCTGGGCAGCGCCAAGAAGGTCACGATCGACAAGGAGAACACCACGATCGTGGACGGCGCCGGCAAGAAGGCCGACATCGAGGCGCGCATCAAGCAGATCAAGGCGCAGATCGAGGAGACCACCTCCGACTACGACCGCGAGAAGCTGCAGGAGCGCTTGGCCAAGCTCGCTGGCGGCGTTGCGGTGCTCAAGGTTGGCGGCGCCACCGAGGTTGAGGTCAAGGAGCGCAAGGACCGCGTTGACGACGCGCTGCACGCAACCCGCGCGGCCGTCGAGGAAGGCATCGTGCCAGGTGGCGGCGTGGCGCTGCTGCGGGCGATCAAGGCGCTCGATGCCTTGAAGGTCGAGAACGACGATCAGAAGGTCGGCATCAACATCGTCAAGAAGGCGCTGCAGTCCCCGGCCCGGCAGATCTTTACCAACGCCGGCGAGGATGGCTCGGTGATCGTCGGCAAGATTCTGGAGAACGCCAAGTACTCCTACGGCTACAACGCCCAGAGCCACGCCTACGGCGATCTCGTCTCCGAGGGCGTCATCGACCCCGCTAAGGTTGTGCGCTGTGCCCTGCAGGACGCTGCGTCCGTGGCCGGTCTGCTGATCACTACCGAAGCGATGGTGGCGGAGCTTCCCAAGAAGGAGCACGCACATCCGCCGATGCCGGGTGGTGGCATGGGTGGCATGGACTTCTAGATTGCCGCTTGGTTGTGGACGAAGGGAAAAGCCCCGGCTTCGGTCGGGGCTTTTTTCTGATTCTCAGCGTATTTGTGGTCAAGTGTGGCTCGTTGGTCGCAGAGCATTGTCCCGGACTTGACGGTAGGGTCCGAAGCTTGCCCTATGCCAGCTCTCCTAAATGCGTCGTGGCCCAGTCGAGGCCTTTTTCTCCATCTAGCTTGATAGGTGCTTTTGGAGACCGAGGAATGACCAAACTCATGGCTGTTCTAATGCGGGCCGGGCTCCTGCCGGCGGCTGCAGTACTGCTTCTGATCGGCTCGCTTGCGGCGCAAGCTGAGGATTCGCCCGCCGTCGATAAGACGGGGACGACCGCTGCCGCAACTCAGAAGAGAGCACCGCCAACGACGCGACGCCAGGCGCAAGTTCGGACAAGAGCGCCAATAAGGAAGCTGCTGCGAAAGATGCCGCTTCTAAGGATACGGTGGCCCCCCAGAGCAAGGACACGGCGACCGCTGAGAGCAAAGATGCCGCTGCCAAGGACACGGCGGCCACCGAGAGCAAGGATGCCGCTGCCAAGGACACGGCGGCCACCGAGAGCAAGGATGCCGCTGCCAAGGACACGGCGGCCACCGAGAGCAAGGATGCCGCTGCCAAGGACACTGCGGCTACCGAGAGCAAGGATGCCGCTGCCAAGGACACTGCGGCTACCGAGAGCAAGGATGCCGCTGCCAAGGATACGGCGGCCACCGAGAGCAAGGACACCGCGCCCAAAGATGCGGCCGCAGCCGACAATAAGCCGGAGGATGCGGGGGCAAAGTCCGAGACAGGATTGCTGGGGCAAGCTGCTACTGGCCCAGGCGCGACGGCGGCAGGGTCCAACTCCCAACAGCCACCGGCCGAGTCCGCCAAGGCATCCGACAAGCCTGACGACAAAGCTGCAGGCGAGCCCTCGACAAAGAAAGCACACGCTCCCGATCATGGCGGTTCGAGTACGACGACGGCCGCGCTTCCGGATGCAGCGGTGGCGGTTCCGGCCGCGGGGGTGGCTGACAAGGTGCTGCCGCCGGCTGACGCGATCGTGGCGAGCGTGCGCCAGAGGATCCCGGATGCGGCCAAGGGGTCGAATGCCGACGACGTTGCGGCGCTCGCGGCTTTCTACGAGGAGCTGAACGGCCCGGCGATCTGGGTCTCAACAAGCGGGCTCACCGACAAAGGCAAGGCTGTCGTCAAGGAGATCGCAAAGGCCGACGACTGGGGCCTTCCCGCCGCAGATTTCCAACTGCCGCAGATCTCTAAAGGTACGCTTACGCCTGAGGCCGCGGCCGACGCTGAGATCATGATCGGCAAGGCCATCCTCAAATACGCTCGCTATGCCCGCGGCGGCCGCATCAACCCGGATAGCATTTCCGCGCTCATTGACGTTAATCCGCCGCTGCTGGCACCCAAGACCGTCTTGAACGACATCTCGGTCAGAGACCAGCCGGACGCCTATCTGCGCGGGCTGCAGCCCAAGCATGAGCAGTTCGAGCGGCTCCGGCAGGCGCTCCTGAAGCTGCGCGGCAAGGGCGCAGACGCAAAGGAAGAGGAGCCGGAGGAGGATCCCGCACTTGCGGTCAAGCTTCCCCCAGGTCGTCTCCTCAGAGGAGGCATGGAGGATCCGCAGGTGGCGCTGCTGCGTCAGCGGCTCAAGGTACCAGTCGACGACACGACCAAGGAGAAGGTCTACGACGACAAGCTGCAAGAAGCCGTGCGTGCCTTCCAGCGGTCGAACGGCCTGCGTCCCGACGCCATCATCGGCAACAACACGCGCGCCGTACTCAACGGGCAGCCCAAGCCCGCGGCGCCCACCGCCAACTCCAAGATCGAGCGCATTCTCATCAACATGGAGCGCTGGCGTTGGGAGCCCGAGAACCTGGGGGAGCTCTATGTTTGGGACAACGTGCCGGAGGCGCTTACGCGCATCGTAAAGGACGGCAAGATCATCCACACCGACAAGATCATCGTCGGGCAGCCGTCCTGGCCGACGCCGGTCTTCTCCGCCGACATGAAGTTCGTCGTCTTCCATCCGAGCTGGGGCGTGCCTGACGGCATCAAGCGCAAGGAGCTGGCGCCGCTTCTGCGCAAGAGCTCGGGTGGTGCTGGTCTCTTCGGCATCTTCGGCGGCGGCTACTCGGCCCAAGCCGTGCTCGATGCCTACCAGCTCAAGGCCTACTACAACGGGCGTCAGGTCGATCCCAATCAGGTGGATTGGAGCAGCGCCAATATCGCCGCCTACAGCTTCCAGCAGCCGCCGGGACCCAAGAACGTTCTGGGCGACGTCAAGTTCTTGTTCCCGAACAAGCACGACGTCTACATGCACGACACGCCAGAGCGCAACTTGTTCTCCAGATCACCGCGCAATTTTAGCCATGGCTGCATGCGCATCCAGGATCCGCGCCGATTTGCCGAGATCATACTGGCCCAGGACAAGGGATGGTCGGCCGATAAGGTGCGCAGCATGTTCAACGGCTACAGCACCCAGGTGGCGCTCGATAAGCATATCCCGGTGCACGTGACGTATTTCACGGCCCGTGTCGACGACGACGGCAAGCTGCTTACGTTCCCCGACTTTTATGGCCTCGACGGCCGAACTGCCGCGGCGCTGACCGGCCGGCCGGTGCGCTTCGAGTCGCCGGTCTATGACGACAACGACCAAGTGGCAGCCTCCGATCCGGAGACGGGCTATGCGGCGCCCCGCCAGCAGTCCCGTAAAAAGCCGAACCATGGGCCGCCCACCCTCTCCGACGCGATCTCGGACATCTTCTCACCCTGATCGGACTGTCCGCTCTTGGCTTAGTCGCGGATGAGCTCGTTGAGCTTATCCGCGATTTTCTTGGGGTCTGAGGGAAATCCCGCCCCAATCCACCATGCCTCGAACGCCGCGATCACGCGTCCGACCTCGGGACCCGGCGTCACGCCGCGTGCCAGCACGTCGGCGCCGCGTACTGGCAGCTCAGGTGCGCGCCAGCGCGCGCTGAGGCGAACGCGTTCGGCACGGGGTTTGGCATCCGGCGCTTCGCCAGAGCGCACCCAATCCATCAGCGCGCCATCGACGAAGGCCTGGGGACCCTGACGGTAGAGATAGGCCTGCGCCTCGAGCTCATCTGCCTGGGGGTCAAAAGCCCGGTCTCGGGCGCTGGCCTGCGCGAGCCGCGCGGTCTCGGCTGCCGACAGGCGCAGCCGCCGTTGCAGGGCGCCAGCGTCCTGCGAGCCGTCGAGCGCAAGCGCGGCGAGGCGCAGCACCGGATCGGGAACACGCCCGAGCGATTTCTCGATCGCCACAAGCCGCTGCAACCGCTCCAGGTTGCCGGATGCGCCGAGCACGGGCTCGACGAGGCCTGTCTCAACCATGGCGCCTACGGCCTCGATTGCGCCGCGTGCCGCCAGCAACAACAAGAGCTCGGCACGGACGCGCTCGCCCGAGAGCCCGGCGAGCCCGGCCTTCTCGGCGACCGCTGCGGCGAGCCCCGTCGGATCGGGCGCCGCGGCATTCCCATATTCGGCGAGGAAGCGAAAGAAGCGCAGCGTGCGCAAATAGTCCTCGCGGATGCGCTCGCGCGCATCGCCGATGAAGCGCACGCGCCGTGCCTTAAGGTCGGAGTAGCCGCCAAGCGGGTCGTGCACGCTGCCGCCGGCACTGCAGTAGAGCGCGTTCATTGTGAAGTCGCGCCGCCGCGCGTCCTCGGTCCAATCCGTCGTGAAGGTGACCCGCGCGTGGCGGCCAAAGGTCTCGATGTCGCGTCTGAGCGTCGTCACCTCGAAGGGCACGTGGCGCGCCACGACGGTGACGGTGCCGTGCTCGAAACCCGTGGGTACGGGATGAAGCTCCGCCTTGGCGGCGAGCTGCATCACCTCGTCGGGCAGCGCCGTCGTGGCGATGTCGACATCCTTGACCGGCGCGCCCATCAAGGCATTGCGAACGGCACCGCCCACGGCTCGAGCCTCGGCGCCTTCCGCCGTGAGGGCTGCAAACACCTCACGCGTGGCGGGCCGGGTCAGCCATTCGGCCTCCGACAGATCGGGAAGCCGCTCGCTTTGGTTCGCGCGCGCCATGAGTGTCCCGTGGCTAGTCGACGTGGCCGGGCTCGATGCGGCCGTCCTTGAGGATGGGCGGGGTGTAGGTCTGCCCGGGCTTGCCTCCCGACATCGATCCGAAGGTCACGAGCGTCACCAGCATGAGGATGGCGCCGGCCACGAAAAGCCAGACCAGCGGCGCGTCATCGAGCACACGGGTGGCGCCGGCCTTCTCGTCGCGGGTCATGTAGACGTAGGCGACGTAGATGATGGTCGGCAGCAGGAACAGCAGCACGTTCTCGACGATGATGCGGATCATGCGGAAAAAAGCCTGTGATGCATATTCTTCATGATACCAGCGGTGGCGCCCCAAATGTACCTCTGTTCGAAGGGCATAGCATAGAAGCGTCGCTGCTTGCCGCGCCAGGAGCGGACGTGCGTTGCGTGGTTCTGCGCGTCCATGAGGAACGCGAGCGGCACCTCGAAGGCATCGGCGACCTCGTTGGAATCGAGCGTCAGCTCGAAGCCCTCGTGCACGATTGCCACGACGGGAACGATGCGGTAGCCGGTCCCGGTGCGGTAGGCATCGAGAAAGCCCAACGGCTCGACAAAACGAGCCTCGAGACCGATCTCCTCGTGCGCCTCACGCAAAGCTGCGGCGATTGGGTCGCGGTCGCTCTCCTCGATTTTGCCGCCAGGGAACGAAACCTGGCCGGCATGCGTGGGCAAGTGGTCGGTGCGCTGGGTGAGCAGGACCGTGAGATCCGCACGCGCGACGATCGGCACCAGGACGGCGGCAGGGCGCGGCGCGGAGTGCGCCACCAACTCGGGGACGAGCTCCGGGTTGAGGTCGAAATCGCTCGGCTCGGGCGCCCCGCCTCGATCGGCGCACCAGGCCCCACCCGGCGGTTCCTTATGGAACGCCCGGTCGGCGAGGACCCGGAAACGGGCCTCCGTCAGCACCGGCGCAGCTGTTGCGTGGGCGTCCTGCATGGTGCGAGCATACCACCGTCGTTCGTGTTAGGGATCACACGAAGCAGGCCGCCATGTCGCGGCCCGTGCCAATCACGATGCCGTCAAACTCTGACGCGAGCCTTGCGAGATTCGCGGCTTGGCCAAGGAGGACTGGTTTGACCTTCCCGCCGTCACGCGCGCTGCTTGCGGTCCTTCTCTGCCTGGTGCTGTCATTGCCGGCGCTCACGGCAAGGGCCACCGAGGCGGACTTCATAGCGACCTTGAGCCCTGCCGAGAAGCAGGAGTTCACGGGATGGCGAGCGGCACAGACGCATTACGAGCGCCGGCTCAACGCCTATTGGCACGAGGTCGAGAAAAAGCGCAAGGGACGCCGCCCCAAGCGGAGCAGCGGAAAGCTCTACGGGCCCGACGACTATGTCTGGACCTTTCCGCCTGAGTATGCGGGCCCGGGCCTGAGCGCCGGCCTGGCGCGGCGCTGGGAGCATTACCAGGCCGCGCAAGAGAAGGCACGGCCGTACAAGGCGCGGGAGGCGCAGCCCGGGATCGAGGAGTTTCTCGCGGCCGCCAAGAAGTACTACGGTTTTGTGCCCACCCGCGTGTCGGAGGCCGAGTTCAAGCGGCGTTATGCAGAAGAGTCATTGCGGCTCGGTCTTACCAAGGAGCAGGTCGTGCGCGTCTACGCGCTGGAGACCGGCGGCAACGGTACCGCCGACATGCAAGCCGGCATTCACCCGATCACCAAGAAGGGCCACCCGATCTCGTCCGCGCTTGGCTACGCGCAGCTCCTGCATGCCAACACCATCGGTGAGCTGGTGAAGAGCGGCGACACTTTTATCGCGCGCTTGCGGAGGATGGCGGCCGCGACGCGCGATCCGACGCGCGCGAGGGAGCTCAAAGGCAAGATCGTCGCGCTCCAGCGCATGCTGCAGTCCGCCCGCTCGGTCCCAAATGATTGGTACCGCCACGTCGCCTTCGCGCGGACGCCGCGCGGTTACGGCATGCACGCGATCAACTTGGACGGCGACATCGGGCCCTGGCTGCAATCGGAGAAGCTTGTGGGGCTCAAGGAGTTTGCCGCGCGCAAAGGTGTAACCAACCTCTCGGGCGAGGAGATCGAGCTCATGAACCTTTCAGGTCCGGCGACGGGCCTGGAGATGATGCAGCCCGTCGGCCTCACGGCGCCGACGAGCAACTTCTTTGCCCGGCGCGCCTACTACGTCAACAAGATGGTGAAGGGCAAGACGTCGGCGGAGCTGCTCGCCGAGTTCACGCGGCGCATGGACAACAGCTCAAAGCAGCCGGGTGCCGTCGAGTTCGCGCAGGCCTTCGACGAGGTACGGCAAGCCAGGCATCCGTGGCGATGAGGGGCCTCACGGCCACTTAACGATGGGCGGCATCGACGAAAGGATCGCGTCGACGTTGCCGCCGGTCTTGAGGCCGAACACCGTGCCGCGGTCATAGAGCAGATTGAACTCGACGTAGCGGCCGCGGCGCACGAGCTGCTCCTCGCGGTCGGCGTCGCTCCAAGGCAGCTGGAAGTTTCCGCGCACGAGCATGGGGTAGACCTGAAGGAAGGCGCGGCCCACGTCTTGCGTGAAGGCGAAGGCTGAGTCCCAGCCCCCCGCTGCCTCGGGCGGCGTTAGATAGTCGTAGAAGATGCCGCCGATGCCGCGCATCTCCCTGCGGTGGGGCAGGTAGAAGTACTCGTCGCACCACTTCTTGAAATGCGGGTAGTCGGCGACCTTGTGCGGCTCGCAGGCGCCGTACATGGCCGCGTGGAAGGCGAGCGTGTCCGCGTCCTGCTGCGTGCGCCGACGCTCCAGCACCGGTGTCAGGTCAGCGCCGCCGCCGAACCACCACTTCGTGGTGACGACCATGCGCGTGTTCATGTGCACAGCCGGCACGTTGGGGTTCTGCGGATGGGCGATGAGCGAGATGCCCGAGGCCCAAAACTGCGGGTGCTCCTCGGCGCCGGGAATTTGCTTGCGGAACTCCGGCGCGAACTCGCCAAAGACGGTCGAGGTGTGGACGCCAACCTTCTCGAAGACGCGGCCCCCCATCAGGCTCATGACGCCGCCGCCGCCGGGGGCGCCTGTATGGTCCGCGCGCTCCCAGGGCGTCCGCTTGAAACGTCCCGGCACCCGATCGGAAAGCGGGGCGCCTTCGGGGAGGCCGTCCTCGAGCGCCTCGAAAGCTGAGCAGATCTGGTCACGCAGCGTCTCGAACCACGCCTGTGCGGCCTGTTTGTGGGCAGCTATTTCGGCCGTGTCACCGGGGGGGTGTTGCAGCTTTGTCATTCTCGGCCTCGCCCCTTTTGTTGGCGCAATTCCCCCTATATATCCAGGGCGGCGATGTCTAGGGAGGCACGCCGCCGGCCCCAAGACCCATTAACGCTTGCGCTGGCGCGCTGCCGACGGAAATTGCCAGCCGTCGCGCCCCGGTGTCGATGATCCATTGTGGATCCGGAGCCCCGTCATGATCGCCCGCATCTTCCGCTGGCTCGAGACGCGCAGAGAGTCGTTCCCGGTCGAGACGCCGGGGATGCCGCCGACGACGTTCTGGGCCTTCGTCCTTCACTACACGCATCCCTTCTGGCCGCTCATTCTCGCCTCCTCGCTGTTTGCGGCGGCGGTGGCGCTCATCGAGGTGTCGCTGTTCGGCTTCCTCGGCGATCTCGTCGATTGGCTGTCGAAGGCGGACCGCACCACCTTCTGGTCGGATCATGCCACTTTCCTCATCGGAATGGCGTTGGTGGTGCTCGTCTTGCTGCCGATCCTCAAGTTTTTCTACGAGGCGGTGATCCATCAGGGGATCCTCGGCAACTTCACCATGCGCACGCGCTGGCAGGCGCACCGCTACGTGCTGCGCCAATCCATGGAGTTCTTCCAGAACGACTACGCCGGCCGCGTCGCCGCCAAGGTGATGCAGACCTCGATGGCGGTGCGCGAGGTGGTGATGAAGATTGCCGAGGTGCTGCTTTACGTGGCGATCTACTTCACGGGCGCGGTCATCCTCTTTGCCTCGAGCGATCTGCGCCTCTCCGCGCCGCTCATCCTGTGGTTCGCCGGCTACCTCGGTGCCATGTACTACTTCGTGCCTCGCCTTGCCGCCG
This sequence comes from uncultured Alphaproteobacteria bacterium, assembly GCA_963782555.1. GTDB lineage: Bacteria > Pseudomonadota > Alphaproteobacteria > Rhizobiales > Hyphomicrobiaceae > Hyphomicrobium_A. The sequence continues at coordinate 609,476 of CAWAKB010000001.1, forward strand.
TCTCGTCGGAGCAGGCCGACGCCCGCTCCCTCATGACCGGACGAGTGGTCGACACCTATACCAACATCTCCACCGTCAAGATGTTCGCGCACGCCGAGCGCGAGGATGCCTACGCACAAGCCAGCATGGGCGTGTTCCTCGACACCGTGCATCGCCAGATGCGGCTTGTCACGCTGCTGACCATCGCCTTGAACGTCCTCAACGCGTTTTTGTTGTTCTCGGTCGCCGCGACCTCGATCTGGCTGTGGACGCTCAACGCGGTGACCACGGGCGCCATCGCCTTCTCGGTCGGCCTGGTGATGCGCCTGCAGGGAATGTCGCACTGGATCATGTGGGAGGTTGCGGGCCTGTTCGAGAACGTCGGTGTGGTCCAGGATGGTCTGGAGACGATCGCGCGCGAGCGCACGGTGATGGATGCGCCGGACGCCAAGCCGCTCGTCGTGGAAAAGGGCGAGATCCGTTTCGAGCACATCCGCTTCAACTACGGCCGCGACATGGAGACGGGCCGCGGCAGCGTCATCGAGGATCTGACGCTCACGATCGAGCCGGGAGAGAAGGTCGGCCTCGTCGGCCGCTCGGGCGCCGGCAAGTCGACGCTTGTCAGCCTCTTGTTGCGCTTCTACGACCTCGACGGCGGCCGCATCCTCATCGACGGCCAGGATATCGCCCATGTGACCCAGGACAGCCTGCGCGCCGACATCGGCATGGTGACGCAGGACACCTCGCTTCTCCACCGGACCGTCATGGACAACATCCTCTACGGCCGCCCGCACGCCGACGAGGCGGAGGCGATCGCGGCGGCGAGGAAGGCGGCTGCGCACGACTTCATCGTCGGGCTCGAGGACTATAAGGGCCGCACCGGCTATGAGGCGCATGTGGGCGAGCGCGGCGTCAAGCTCTCCGGCGGCCAGCGCCAGAGGGTTGCAATTGCTCGCGTGCTCTTGAAGGACGCACCGATCCTCGTCCTCGACGAGGCCACGAGTGCGCTCGATTCCGAGGTCGAGGCAGCGATCCAGGAGCAATTGGTAAATCTGATGAGCGGCAAGACGGTGATCGCCATCGCCCACCGCCTGTCAACGATCGCCGCCATGGACCGGCTCGTGATCATGGACGAGGGACGCATCATCGAGCAGGGGAGCCACGGCGAGCTCCTGCGCCGTGGCGGCCTTTATGCCGAGCTTTGGGCGCGACAGTCAGGCGGCTTTCTTGCCCAAGACGCCGCCGAGTGAGGGGGCGGGTTCCCCGATGATCTGCAACCTTTGGCTCAAGCCGGCGTGAGAGGCGCGATGAGCGCTGCTCGGTAAACGCCCGCGCCACAACCCTTTTGCCTGATGCCCGTCACGCGCCGTGCGCCAAATTGCCTCCGCTTTTGTGACCTGCGAGGCTTGAGGGCAGCTTAGAACAATGTCAAAAAACCACATGGCAAATCTCCCGGAGTTATAGGCCTATCGCGGTGGCGCTCGGTTCTGGCTCGGGGCCTGCAGGCCCAAGCTTGTAGCGTCAGCCGGTGGGAGTCAGGTGGCCCGCGAGGTTTGAGTGGGGCACATCATCTTTTTTCTTGGAATCCTCAAAGGCGGAGGCACTCGTGGCAACTGACGCCGAAGAACCGGACCGCAGGGACTTTTTGATCCTTGCGGGTGGCGCCTTCGCGGCCGTCGGCGGCGCCCTGTCGCTGTGGCCCTTCATCGACCAGATGAACCCGGACGCCGGGGCGGTGGCGCTCTCCTCGATCGAGGTCGATATCGCTCCGGTCAAGGAAGGTCAGGCGATCACCGTGCTTTGGCGCGGCAAACCTGTGTTCATCCGCCATCGCACGTCCAAGGAGATTGAGGAGGGGAAAGCGGTGGACGTCAAAGAGCTGCGCGACGAGTATGCGCGCAACGAGGGCCTGCCGGCGGATGCGCTCGCCACCGACATCAATCGCACCAAGCCAGGTCATGAGAACTGGATCATCATGGTGGGGATCTGCACGCACCTGGGCTGCATTCCCAAAGGCCAGGTGCTGGGGGACAAGAAGGGGGACTACGACGGCTGGTTCTGCCCGTGTCACGGATCGCACTACGATACGGCCGGCCGCATCCGTAAGGGCCCCGCGCCCCGCAATCTCGAGATCCCCGTCTACGAGTACCTCACAGACACCAAGCTAAAGATCGGCTGAGGCGCGCGAGGCCCATATGTCACTTCACGGATCGACCTACGAGCCCAAATCCGGCTTCGGCAAGTGGATGGATGCACGCCTGCCCATTGGCCGGCTGATGCACACTCAGTTCGTCGACTTCCCCACTCCGCGCAATCTCAACTATCTGTGGACGTTCGGAGGTATCCTGACGTTCTTCCTGATGGCGCAGATCGTGACGGGCATCGTGCTCGCCATGCACTACCAGCCGAGCGCGACGGCAGCCTTCGATTCCATCGAGGCGATCCGCCGCGACGTCAACTACGGCTGGCTCATGCGCGATCTGCACGCGGTCGGCGCCTCGATGTTCTTCCTCGCCGCCTACATCCACATCTTCCGCGGGCTCTACTACGGCTCCTACAAGTCCCCGCGCGAGGTCTTGTGGATCATCGGCGTCTTGATCTTCATCGTGATGATGGCGACCGCCTTCATGGGCTACTCGCTGCCCTGGGGCCAGATGAGCTTCTGGGCCGTGACCGTCATCACCAACCTCTTCTCCTCGCTCGACAGCATCGTCGATGGGCTCGGCACCACCATCGTGCAATGGCTGTGGGGTGGCTATTCGGTGTCTGGAACGACCCTCAACCGCTTCTACAGCCTGCACTATCTCCTGCCCTTCGTGATCGCCGGCCTCGTCGGCCTTCACCTGTGGGCGCTGCACCTTGTCGGCCAGAACAGCCCTACCGGTCTCGACGTCAAGACGACGTCCGACGCCGTGCCCATGCATCCTTATGCGACGTCGAAGGATGCCGTCGCGATGTTTGCCTTCCTCATCCTCTTTGCTTGGTTCGTCTTCTTCCTGCCCGACTACCTCGGCCATCCCGACAACTACGTTCCGGCCAACCCGCTGGTGACCCCACCGCACATCGTGCCGGAGTGGTACTTCCTGCCCTACTACGCCATCCTGCGCGCGATCCCCAACAAGCTCTTCGGCGTCATCGCCATGTTCTCCTCCATCGGGCTGCTCCTGTTCGTGCCTTGGCTCGACAGGAGCCCCGTGCGCTCGACCAAGTACCGGCCGATCTACAAGTGGTTTTTCTGGCTGTTCGTCTTCACGTGCGTGGCGCTGGGCTTTCTGGGCTCAAAGCCGCCGGAGGCGACCTATGTGTTCTGGGCGCGCATCTTCACGATCTATTACTTCGCGCATTTCCTCATCGTCATGCCGCTCGTGGGCTGGCTCGAGAAGCCGAAGAAGCTGCCGGGCTCCATCACGGAGGCGGTGCTCGGTAAGGACGCGGTGCAACGGGCAAAAGTTGCGGCCGAATAGGGCTGGAGGGGACTTCCAATGACAAGACCGGAGCCGGCGTGCCGCTTGGCGGCGGTGGTTCTCGTAGCTGTCCTGGCGCTCGGCGGGCCCGCGCGCGCCCAGGAAGCAGGCGAGGAGCACGCAATCACGCCGCAGCAGTGGTCGTTCAGCGGGTTTCGCGGCTCCTACAACCAGGCGCAGCTGCAGCGCGGCTTCCAGGTGTTCCAACAGGTGTGCTCGGCCTGCCACGGCCTGAAGCGCGTGCGGTTCCGCAATCTCGCCGAGCCCGGCGGGCCTGATTTCCCCGTGGAGGCCGTCAAGGCGCTTGCCGCGTCCTGGCCCTATCAGATCTCTGGCGAGCTCGACGATGAAGGCCACCCCATCGACCGGCTGCCGGGCCTCGCCGACCCCGTCATCGGCCCCTACAAGAACGACAAGGAGGCCCGCGCTGCCCAGAACGGCGCGCTGCCGCCTGACCTCTCGCTCATCGTCCGGGCGCGCACAACCGAGAGCCACGAGTCCTGGTACAGGCAGTGGCTGCATATGCTGTGGGACGTCGCCAATGCGCATCAGGACCGCGGCGCGGATTACGTCTATGCGCTGCTGACCGGGTTCCGGGACCCTCCTCCCGCAGGCGTGGAGATGGCCGACGGCAAGTATTACAACGTCGCCTTCCCCGGCCATCAGATTTCGATGCCGCCGCCCCTGTCGAAGGACAACGTCATCGAATATCAGCCCGACGCCGGCGCCAAGAGCTCGTTTGAGCAGAACGCGCGCGACGTGACCGCCTTCCTCGCCTGGGCGGCGGATCCGAGCCTCGATGCGCGCAAGAAGCTCGGCTGGCAGGTGCTGCTCTATCTGGTGATCACGACGCTGCTGCTCTACATCGCCAAGCGGCGCATCTGGGCCCGCGTGAAGCACTAGCCGAGTGCTTGCGCGGCAACTTCGGCTTTTTGCTTTTCGCCTGTCTGCTCTCGTGCCATACGAGGCCCGCTCGCGCTCTCAAACTAGTGCGGGTGCGAACAAGGCTTCGAGAGGTAAGGCGATGACCAAGTCGGTTCTGGGGATCATCGGCGGCAGCGGCTTCTATCATCTGCCCGGCATCGAGAAGGCGCGTTGGGAAAAGGTTGCAACCCCCTGGGGCGAGCCCTCCGACGAGATCCTCTTCGCCGAGGTCGACGGGCTGCCCTTCCGCTTCCTGCCTCGCCACGGGCGCGGACACCGCATCTCGCCGACCCACATCAACTACCGCGCCAACATAGATGCCCTGAAGCGCTCTGGCGTCACCGACCTTGTCTCCGTCTCGGCCTGCGGATCGTTGAAGGATCAGTACGCGCCGGGGCATTTCGTGCTTCCCGACCAGTTCATCGACCGCACGTTCGCGCGCGAGAAGAGCTTCTTCGGTGACGGCTGCGTCGCGCACGTGTCGATGGCGCACCCGGTGAGCCCACTCCTCGTCGCCGCGGTCGAGGCCGCGGCTAAGGAGGAAGGCATCGACACCAGCACGGGCGGCACTTATCTCGTCATGGAGGGGCCGCAGTTCTCCACGCGCGCTGAATCTTTCCTCTATCGTACCTGGGGCTGCGACGTGATCGGCATGACCAACATGCCCGAGGCCAAGCTCGCGCGCGAAGCGGAGATCTGCTACGCGACGGTCGCCATGGTGACCGATTACGACTGCTGGCACGACGAGCACGCGCACGTCGACGTGGCCTCGGTCATTGCGGTGATGAAGGACAACACCGAAAAGGCGCACCGCTTGGTGCACCGTCTCGCCGCGCAATTCCCGCGCGAGCACCCGCCCTGCCCGATCGGCTCCGACACTGCGCTCGACGTGGCGATCATAACGGCGCCCGAGGCGCGCGATCCGCAGCTCATGAAGAAGCTCGACGCCGTCGCCGGCCGCGTGCTGGGCAAATAGCTACAAACGGCGCCAATATAAATCGGCCCCGCGTCCGACGCGGGGCCGCCTGCCTCCTCGAAGCTTATCGAAGCGCCGCTTCAGCGATGCGCGTACCGACGCTCGACCGTGATCTCGAAGATCGTAGTCGTGCCGCTCACCTCCTTGCGCACGACGAGCAGCGGCTTGCGGCTGGGGCTGTCCTTGGCAGAAACGAAAGCGAGCCGTCGTCACCCCGGCACAGGTGGCGTCCTCATGACATCGCGATCCATTCGCTCGACATGATCGCCCAGTCGCGCGGCAGCAGCCGGCCTTGGTTCTCCCAGTAGGCCTCGGCCATCCCCTTCAGCTTGTCGGGCCGCTCGGCGAGCCGCTCCACCACGCACCAGCGGTTCCACTCCGTGGCGATCGTCCAATCGGGCCGGTCGAGGCGGGCATCCGGGAGGCGGTAATGAAAGGTGGGGCGCGCCTTGATGCGCTTGTCGTCGACGACAGCGCGCACGCGCTCCTCGTCGATCCACGCAAACAGCGGCAGCAGGTCGAGCTCGCGGTTGCGCGTGGGATTGTAGAGCAGGTAGTCGTCGATCAGCGTTGCCATGTCCGGCCGGTAGTCGGGATCGGTGACGTGCACGATATAGTTGGGCGGAAACGGATCGGCGAACGCCAGAAAGCGACGTGTCAGATTGAGGGAAATGACGGCGCGCAGCCAATCCGACAGCAGCAGATAAGCTTTGAGAATGGCGACGATCCACTCGGCGCTCTTCTCGGCGATGTCGGGATTGAGCTGGGTGCCGAAAGCATAGAGCGGGCTAACGTCGGTACCGTGCGCCCCCACACGGCGCAGCTCCTCCAAAAGGCAGTCGAGGCGCGACAGGTCAGCGATCTTTATGGGCGGGCACACGATTTCACAGGGGATGACGACGGAGCCGATGTCGCCCAACACGCCATGGACCGCGTCCTGGAAGTTGCCCAAGAGCATCTGCAGGCCGGTTGGCGTCTCTGCCCCCGCCTCGGCGCGGTGGAGGAACTGCGAGTCGAGCTCGGAGCGGAAGTCGCCGAGCTCTGTACCCGAGATGACGAACCGGTGCAGGTCGATCGCCGTCATGGTCCCGCCGAAGGTCTTGCGCACCAGCCTGGCGGCGTCGCGCGCGGTCACGGCGGCAAACTCCAGTTCGACACCCACGCGGCGCGGCGCGCCGGCATGGTTGGTCTCGCGCGGTGGCCTCTCTATCCTGGCGGTCACTTGGCACAACCCTTCGATGATTGGGGTCTTAGCCGCGCCGGGTGAAGTTTTCGACAACCTGCTGGAATTCACGGCGGGGCTGCCGGCGTCTCGTCACGTGCGCGGTTCCGGCTCGGCTTGGCCCATCAGCCACGCGATCACATCTTGCGCGCTCCGATCGGGCGGGAACACCGGGTAGAGAACATGCGCAATGCGGCCGTCGAGGACAATCATGGTCAGGCGGCGCAATAGCCTGACGCCTGCGGCCGTAAACGTGGGCAGGCGGAGAGCTTCGGTCAGTGCGAAATCCGCGTCCGACAGCAGCGGAAACGGCAGGTGCAGTCGCGATGCGGCTTCCCGCTGGTCCTCCGTGCTCTGCACCGAAAGACCGAACACGTGCCCCACTCCGAGGGCCTGCAGCTCGGCGAAGTGGTCGCGGAAGGCGCAAGCCTGCGGGGTGCAGCCGCGCGCGCCGGGGATCCCAGCCTTCGGGCAACGCGACCCCTGGGCGGCCGGTCATCGGATAGGCGTAGACGACAGCGAGGGCGCCGAGCTTCGACAGATCTATCGTGCGCCCCTCGGTCGATGGCAATGGCACCGGCGGCAGGGTTGCCCCGCGCAGGTGGTCGGCAGCCCCGTCGTTGACGGGAGCGGGCAGTCTCGACCAGTCGACGTGCGAGAGATTGGTCATCGCGGCGCCATCCTGGCACAGAATAGAGGTTCCAGCCGAGCGGCTTAGGGAATCCGGCAGCCGAGCAACCTTGTCGGCGCGCTGCCGATCTGCTACCGGCGAGGACGAGTGGACGCGTTCCCTGATTCACCGATCGTCGTCCCATGCATCCCAACAAAGGCCGGCGCGCGTCGCCAATTCTGGCGCTTCTATCCGGCGCTGCTGCGCTGGCGGGAATTGGACTCGGCGGCGCTCCTGCGCTGGCGGACCAGGACGACGATGCCGAGCGCGTGCCCTCCAACGCCGCCGAGATCTATAGCCCCATCGCGCGCACCTTCACCCGACAGGCGGCGCTCCCCGGAGGGCCATTGCGGCATCCGCTGCCCGTCGAGCGCAAGCCGCCGGTCTCGCAGGGACCAGTGCTGCTCGAAGGTCTGAAGCAGCGATTGCTGTACACCGATCCGTTCTTTCGCGATGCGATTGTCGAGCTCTACGGCCGCACGGGGTATCTCGATCGACACAACTTCGACGACACCACCTCGCAGGCGTGGGCTGCCGGGACGGCTCTGGCGGTGCGTTCCGGCTACTTCGACGGCTGGCTGCAGCTGGAAGCCGCCGTCGCCAGCTCGCAGCCGGTGTATGCGCCCGACGGCGAGGGCGGCACGCTCCTGCTGACGTACCAGCAGGCGGAGGTCAGCTCGGTCGCCCTCGCCAATGCGCGCGTGCGCCTGCCGGAGCAGGAGCTGATACTCGGACGCCAGCTCGTCAAAACGCCCTACATCAATCCGGAAGATACCCGCATGATCCCCAACACTGTGGAGGGTGCGGTATTGATGCGGCGGCGCGACAAGGCCGCGCGCTTCGATTACGGCGTGGGCTATCTGTGGGGGTTCAAGGCGCGCAACTCGAGCACCTTCGTGCCCTTCTCGCAAACGCTGGGCGTGCCTGAGGACCGCGGCGTTCTGGTCGCCGGCTTCAAGGCGCGACCGCTGGACGGGCTCACGGTCGGTGCCGTCGAGTATCGCATCCCCGACGTGCTCAATACGGCCTACGCGGAGATCGACTGGCTGCCGCGGCCGGTAGGCGACGTTCAGCTTCACTTCGCCATCAACTACACCGACCAGCGTACGATCGGAGATGAGCTGCTGCCGGGGCGGGGTTTTACGGCATCGCAGGTGTCGGCGCTGTTTGCGGCAAGCTATCACGATGCCACCATGCTGGCGGCCGTCTCGTCCAACGGCAATGATGCCGATCTTGTCGGTCCCTTCGGCAGCTTTCCCGCCTATACGGTTCTCGACCAGCTCAACTTCAATGATGCCGGGGAGACCACGCTTGTGCTGGGCGCGGCCTACGATTTCTCCCACGTCATCACCGACGGATTGAAGGCCCAGGCGCGCTATGGAATGGGGTGGGGCGTCGTCGATTTCTTGAACGGCGCGCCGCAGCCCAACCAGAACGAGCTGAACCTGGAGCTTGCGTACCATCCGTCATCAGGCCGGCTGAAGGACCTGTACTTTCAGGTCTTTTATTCGGGGGTGCGGTTTCCCGGCGCGCCGGCTACGGAGGACAGCCAGCCGCAGTTTCGCAGCGTCCTTACATATCTGGTGCCTGTGCTTTAGGGGCGTGGGCTTTAATCGTCGCTTGGGGCCATACCGGGTATGGTGGCGGCGAACATCGAGGCGAGCTTGAATGCCTGACCAAACCACCTCCCAGGAGCCGTTGCGCCCGTTCGACGCGCGCATGCTGGACGTCGGGGACGGCCACTGGATCTATGTCGAGGAGGTGGGGCGTGCCGGCGGCGTGCCGGCGCTGTTCCTGCACGGCGGCCCTGGCAGCGGAGCCCAGCACTGGCATCGCAGCCTGTTCGAGCCGAAGCGGCATCACGCGTTTCTGTTCGACCAGCGCGGGTCCGGGCGCAGCCACCCCTATTTGACGGTCGAAGCCAACACGACGGATCATCTCGTGGCCGACATCGAGCGTATCCGCGCGCACTTCGGCATTGAGACATGGCTCGTCGTCGGCGGCTCGTGGGGCTCGACGCTGGCGCTCGCCTACGCCGAGGCTTATCCGAGCCGTGTGAGTGGCTTGGTCCTGCGCGCCGTCTTTCTCGGCACGTCGGAGGAGGCGCACTGGGCCTTTGTCGAGGGCCCGCAGCTCTTTCGCCCCGATCTCTATGCCGATTTCATCAGCCTCCTGCCGGAGGCGGAGCGGGCGGATCCGCTTCAAGCCTATATCGAGCGCCTCGCCAATCCCGACCCGGGTGTGCACGGCCCCGCGGCGCGCAGCTGGGCCAGCTACGAGCGCGCGCTTTCCAAGCTTACGCCCGGGCAGACACGTCTTTCTTTAGAGAAAGGCGCCGAGGGTCGCCTGCCGCCGACGCCCTTCATTGAGGCGCATTACATCCGCCACGATTTCTTCCTCGAGCCTGGCCAGCTGTTGCGTGACGCAGATAGGCTCAAAGGTATCCCCGGCGTCATCGTGCAGGGCCGCTATGACCTGTTGTGCCCGCCGAAGAACGCCTTCGCGCTCAGCGAGGCGTGGCCCGATTGTCGCTTGCAGCTGATCGAAAATGCGGGGCACTGCATGAGCGAGCCGGGCGTGGCCTCGGCCATGGCTGAGGCCGTGCGCGACCTCACCAAGTGAAGCGGCTCATCCCGCGGCGAGCTGCTTTTGGGCAGCGTCGCGTCGGCGTTGATACTCGTCCTCCATGGCGCTGACGTGCCGGTACACGTTCTCGAGCTCCTCTTTGCGCGCCTCGTCCTGGGCCTCCTCGAGCCACTGGGCGAACTCCTCGCGCAGCGTGAAGAGGACGTCGAGCGCGCCGATGGCTTCGTACAGCTCCTGCTCGGGCGTCCTGCCGTTGGTATTGGCCATGAATGGGCTCGCTTCCTATTTGACCGTAAGGGTCCTCGCCTTGGGACTTGATGGCCGGGGTGTCCGTGCGCGAAGGATAGCCACCTGAGCTTTCGTGCGCCAATTTTCGGCCTGATGCCGTTAAGAGAGGTTTGCCATGCGCCTGCTGCTTGCTCTTGTCGTGATGGCCGGCAGTCTTGCCGGACAGATACCGGCGTACGCCGAGGCGCCGGGTCTGACGCTGTCGGTCGGGCGCGCGCCGCGTACGCTCACCGCAGCTGAGCTTCTTGCACGGCCCGATGCGACGACACTCGAGGTGCCGGCCGACGTTGCCTATGGCCAACCCATGACGTACCGGGCGGTGCCCCTTCTGGCGCTGCTGGGAGAGGATCTCGATCCCACGATTGATACTCTCGAGGCGCGCGCAACCGACGGCTTCGTTTCACAAATCCCGCTCGCCCTGGTGCAGAAGGGCGCAAAGAGCGGCAGCGTGGCATGGATCGCCGTCGAGAATCCCGCCGCTCCGTGGCCGAAGCTACCGGACAAATCGCTCAGTGCCGGGCCATTCTACCTCGTGTGGGAGCACCCAGAGCGCTCAGGGATCGGCAGCGAGCAGTGGCCCTATCAGCTCGCCGCGCTCACCGGAGTTGAGTCGCCCGCGCACCGCTGGCCGCAGATGGCGGTCGCGGCCGACCTTCCGGAGGACGCGCCGGCGCGGCGCGGACAGGCCGTGTTCACCACGCAGTGCCTGCCCTGCCACCGCATGAAGGGGGGCGGGGCCGCTGAGGTGGGCCCGGATCTCGGGGCGCCCATGAGCCCGACGCAGTACCTGACGCCGCGGGGCCTGCGCGCGCTGATCCGAAACCCCAAGGCCGTGCGCATGTGGTCGCAGCAGCAGATGCCGGGTTTCGACGTGGCGACGCTGTCCGACGCCGACCTCGAAGCGCTCATCGCGTATCTCGCCTACATGGCGCAGGAGACAGAGCCAAGATGATGCGACGTTGCCAAAGTTGCACCGCTGTTGGCATGCAGTCTCTGAGAGTTGTCATCACCGGACCTCACCCCCACCGGCAACTTTAAGGTGCGCAATTGAAGCTTTTGGCTGCCATTGCCGCGTTCTGGATCCTGGCTCAGACATCATCTGCGGGAGCCCAGACCGTCACAGGCGTTTGGCAACAGATCGATCCCGATACGGGCAAGGTCGGCGCTCTCGTCACTTTCGCCGAGAGCGGCGGCATCTATCGAGGCTTCTTCTCGAAACTGTTCCTCGATCCCGGCGACGATCCAAATCCGCTCTGCCGCAAGTGTCCGGGCGCCCGGCGGGGCAAGCCCCTTCTAGGCCTCATGTTCATCGACGGCATGAAGCGCTCCGGCCTGGCCTATGAAGGGGGAACAATCCTCGATCCGGAAACCGGGACGCTCTACAGCGCCAACATGCGGCTGAGCCCGGACGGCAACTCGCTGACCGTGCGCGGCTACGTAGGCATCCCCTTGTTCGGTCAGAGCCAGGTTTGGAAGCGGGTCCAGTGATCCGGCGCGCTTCCGCGCCCCAGGTGCCGCAAAATTAGGCGGGCGAACCAATGCGCTGTCATAGTTTTGTCTTGCTCCGGGCTGGTAGCAATCCATTGAGAGATCGGGCCTAGCCTGCCGCGTCGATATCGAGCCGCTTGTGCAGGCAGCGCGGAGACGAACCGATGACCCAGGCGAAGGAAAAGAACGTTCTCGTCCTGCAGGGTGGAGGGGCGCTCGGCGCCTACCAGGCCGGCGCCTACGAGGCGCTCGCGGCGGCCGAGCACACGCCCGACTGGGTGGCCCGCATCTCCATCGGTGCCCTCAATGGAGCAATCATCGCCGGCAACCCGCCCGAGCGGCGCGTTCAGCGCCTGCGCGAGTTCTGGGAGCGCGTCTCAAGCCTTCTCATCGCTGCGCCTTTCTTCAACGACGATACTTCGCGCAAGCTGTTCGGCGAGGCCAGCGCGGCGTTCGTCGCCGCCACCGGAGCGCCGGGCTTTTTCGAGCCACGCATTCCGCCGGCCGTGTTCATGCCGCGTGGCTCGACCGAGGCGATGAGCCTCTACGATACGACGCCGCTGTTGGAATCGCTGCACGATCTCATCGATTTCGACCTTCTGAATTCCGGTCGCGTGCGCTTGAGCATCGGCGCGGTGCAGGTGCGCACGGCCAACATGAAGTATTTCGAATTCAGTCGAGCAGGAGATCCGTGCAGAGCACATCATGGCGAGCGGCGCTCTGCCCCCGGGCTTCCCACCGATCGTGATCGACGAGGAGCCCTACTGGGACGGCGGGCTCGTCTCCAACACGCCGCTGCACTATGTGCTGGAAGAAACCGGCCCGCGCCGGGATATGTGCATCTTCCAGCTCGACCTCTTCAGCGCGACCGGTCCGGTCCCTGAGTCCGTGTTCGACATCGCGCAACGCGAAAAGGAAATCCGCTATTCGAGCCGCACGAGGCTCAACACGGACATCTCCCGCGACATGCAGGCCTTGCGCCGAGCCATTCGCCGCCTGCGCGCGCGCATTCCCGAAGAGATGCGCAACCATCCCGACTGGCAGCATCTCGACAGGATCAGCTGCGATGCGGCCATTACCATCGTGCATCTCATCCACCGGCGCGCGGCCTACTGGACACAATCCAACGACTACGAGTTCTCGCGCTACACCATGGAGGAGCACTGGCGCGCCGGCCGTGCCGACGTCGAGCACACGTTCAACCATCCGTCCTGGAAGAACCGGGCGCCCCCTAAGGAGGGCGTAACCGTGCTCGATCTGACCCGCGACCTCATGCCCGGCTACGTAGGAGCATCGTCATGAAGATCGAGGATGTCCGCAAGCGCGCCTTCGCCATGCCGCTGACGAGCCCTGCCTTCCCCAAAGGGCCCTACCGCTTCATCAATCGCGAGTTCCTGATCATCACCTACCGGACCGATCGAGAAGCGCTGGAGGCGGTGGTGCCCGAGCCGCTCACCTTCGACGAGCCGATCGTCAAATACGAGTTCATCCGGATGCCGGACTCGACCGGCTTCGGCGACTACACCGAGACCGGCCAAGTCATTCCCGTCACATTCAAGGGCAAGGAGGGCAGCTACAGCCATGCCATGTTCCTGAATGACGGGCCGCCCATCTACGGTGGGCGCGAGCTGTGGGGATTCCCCAAGAAGTACGCCCAGCCGAGCCTCACCGTCGACAAGGACACGCTGATCGGCACGCTCGACTACGGCCCGGTGCGGGTCGCCACCGCCACCATGGGCTTCAAGCACAAGGCGCTGGACTTGAATCCGGTCGAGGCAGCACTCCTCAAGCCAAACTATCTCTTGAAGATCATGCCCCATGTCGACGGAACCCCGCGCATCTGCGAGCTCGTCGACTATCGCCTCGAGGACGTTGTTCTGAAGGGCGCCTGGACGGGACCGGCCTCGCTCGCCTTCAAGCCGCACGCCATGGCCCCGGTCGCCGATCTGCCGGTGCGCGAGGTGATCTCGGCGACCCACCTCGTCGCCGATCTGACGCTGGGGCTCGGCAAAGTCGTCTACGATTACCTCAAGAAATAGGAGCGCGGCCATGAAACTCGACGGCAAGGTTGCCCTGATCACGGGTGCTGCCAGCGGCATCGGTCATGAGATCGCCAAGCGCTTCGTCGCGGCTGGCGGGCGCGTGGCCATCGCCGACCTCAACATGGACGGTGCCGTCGCGGCGGCGAAGGAGCTCGGCGGCGAAAAGACTGCGATCGGAGTCGCCATGGACGTCGCAAACGAGGAGCAGGTCAACGCCGGGGTCGATAAGGTCGCTGCCGCCTTCGGCACGGTCGACATCCTCGTCTCCAACGCCGGCATCCAGATCGTCCACCCCATCGAGGACTTTCCTTTCGCGGCGTGGAAGAAACTGCTCGCCGTCCACCTCGACGGCGCTTTTCTCACCACCAAGGCTTGCGTCAAGTACATGTACAAGCAGAAGTCGGGCGCGCTCATCTACATGGGCTCGGTGCACAGCCACGAGGCGTCGCCCCTGAAGTCGGCCTACGTGGCGGCCAAGCACGGCATCCTGGGTTTGGCGCGCGTCATGGCCAAGGAAGGCGCCAAGCACAACGTGCGCGCCAACGTCATCTGCCCCGGCTTCGTGCTGACCCCGCTGGTCGAAAAGCAGATCCCGGAGCAGGCCAAGGAGCTCGGCATCTCCGAGGACCGCGTGGTCAAGGAGATCATGTTGGCCGAGACGGTCGACAAGCAATTTACCACCGTCGACGATGTCGCCGAGGTGGCGCTGACGCTGGCGGCCTTCGAGACCAACGCACTCACCGGCCAATCGATCGTCGTCAGCCACGGCTGGCACATGAGCTAGGCCAGCCGCTGTATCGCCGACAAACGCCGGAATCGGATTGGGCTCGTATTACGTGCCGGTCTCGACGTTCTCGCCGGTGACGAGGCGATTTCCGAAGTAGAGGATCTTGCTCTGGGTCTCCGTTCCGTCGTCGTAGGTCCGGATGACGTCTTCGGGCAGGTGCTGAAGGTCGGATGCCCGCAGGTAATCGCGCATGGTGGTGCCGGTGCAGCGCGAGTCGACGTTGAGCGCGCCGCGGTGAGCAACGACGTCGTCGAGGTGCACGGTCCTGAAGTCGATTGAGTAGCGCGCCATCCCGGTCGTGTTGGGAACCGTCTCGTGGAGCTGTGCGCCTGAGAACAGAATGGCGCCTCCCGGCGGCGACACGTAGCAGAGAGAAGGCGGCATGACCTTCTCTTGGGGCTTGGGCTGCTCACGGGTGTCGCTCTTGACGTGTTGAGCCGCCGTTGCCCGATGTTTGGCGTTCCACTCGTAGTAGTTATAGATCTCGGAATTGTTCTTCACCGGCTTGTCGAAGTAGTCCGGATAGAACGCCATCCCGTTGCCGGCCTCGATCGGATAGATCGGGAACCACCAGTTGATCTGGCACATGGGCGCCGAATACCAGGTGTCGCGGTGGGCGTGGAACGCATAGGCGATGCCCGACGACAGGAAGTGCGAGGGATAGGCCGAGCGCAGGCGCGGGACGTCGAAGTAGGTCTTGTCGATATCGACGCGGTTCTCGCGCAGCATGTCGCGGATGAGCGTTTTGCACTCGGGGTGATGCACGAAGCGCGGCTTGAGGGTCCCGAGGATCGCGGCGACCTCCTCGGCGGTCAGGTGCTCGTGGATCGTGCGCGGGTCGTGGGGGGCAAACGCTTCCTCCAACATTTGCTTGGCAAGGGCAACCAGCCCTTGTGAGGCCTGGCTGGCGCTGTTGACGAATATATCGCCGGCGTAGAGGCTGCTCCTGCGCTCATCGTCACTTGCCGATGAATTCAAAATAGACGGCCGTCATCGCGCCACCTCCAATATGCATGGCTGAGCTTTTGCCGGAGGCTAGCACCCGGCCCGCCGCACCCTCCACAGTGCCATTTGAGGTAGCTTACCCGAGGGGCGCTCATTCGACTTATGAGGTACGGGTCCGGCTCATGGGCCAAAAAGCCGCGTCTGCGGCGCACAGGCAAGACTTAGCCCGAGCGGACTTCCTCGCCCCCGGGTAGGTGGAGTGCGCTGAGAATTTGTCAACCGGGGCCCCTTTAGCGCGGCACGCGGATCAAGATCTCGGTGTGGACGAGCTCAGGGTAGAAGCTCTTCAAGGCGAGCCCGGCATACCACAGCAGCACGCCCAGAATGATCAGCGCTGGGATCGCAGCAAACACCGCCTTGATGAAGAATCCCATCATGTGGATGAACGGTACGTCGAAACGGACGACCGTGGCGGCCGGTGCGGTACCAAAAGCCGGCAGGTCGCGCTGCGCATCGGACGCGCCGAAATCGTGGGTCAGGGTCGCTGCGCGGGCCTTGTCCTCTCGTTCGCGCCTTTCGCGTTCACGGGCCTCGCGCTCACGCCGCAACGTGCGCGGCAGATCGTCGATGTCGCCATCCGCAGTTAGCGGAAAATTTGCGTCGGTCACGCGTCCTACCTCCTCCAACAAACGCAGTGCACACGGACCCCGGAGCAGCGGTAGCGCTCGCGCCTCGTATATCTGTTGGGGAGACGAAACTTTCTACCGGTCTGCGTCCGATATTGCTATTTTGCGCCGGCAATTTGACGAGGAGGCCAGAGTTGAACGATTTACGCCGCTTGGTACGTACAATTCCAGATTATCCCAAGCCGGGGATCCTGTTCCGGGACGTGACCACGCTCATGGGCGACGCCCAGGGCTTCAAGGCGGCGATCGAAGGGCTCGCGGCACCCTATTCGGCCGGCAGCATCGACGCCGTAGCCGGGATCGAGGCCCGCGGCTTCATCCTCGGCGGGGCGGTCGCCGACCGGCTGGGATGCGGCTTCATCCCCATCCGCAAGAAGGGCAAGCTGCCGTGGAAGACCATCGGGCAGCAGTACGCGCTGGAGTATGGCGTCGACATCATCGAGATCCACGAGGATGCCATCAAGGCGGGCGAGCGCATCCTCATCGTCGACGATCTGATCGCGACCGGGGGGACGGCCGAGGCCGCAGCCAAGCTCATCAGCCGCACGGGCGGCCTCGTGGCAGGCGCTGCGTTCCTCGTCGATCTGCCCGATCTGGGCGGCCTCGACCTGTTGCGCAGCCATGGCATCCGCACGCATGCGGTCATGGCCTTCGAGGGGCATTGACCCACCCTCGCTGTCATCCTCGGCTTTATGCCGAGGATCCACCTTTCCGCTTATTCCGACGTCGATGGACAAACAGCGATGCTCGAATTTGCCGAACCCTGGGTCCTCGGGACATGCCGGAGGCATGCTTTCAGCATGCGCCCGAGGATGACATGTGGGGCAGGTGCCGGCACCGACTTAGGTCCATGCATGTTCGTTCTCGCGGCGGTGATAAGTTTCTTGCATTCTCCGACACCGCTGCCCCCATCCCCGTCATCCCGCTGGAGAGCGGGATCCACGCCAGTTTCCGCGCACACAACGGCAGCGCTTCTCGCTCCTCCGCGCACCAGCGCTGCTACCGAGGCGCCTACAAAATACAAAGACACCTGCTGACCGTTGCGTGGATCCCGGCCTGCGCCGGGATGACGTTATAGAGGAGGTCCGGGCCGTCCAAAGCATGGCTTCGCCATGACACCGGGACTGGCGCAACCCCATGCTCAAAGCCTTCGCCAGCGGCCTGCGCGCCCGCGGCAAGCCCTTCAAAGCACAGCTGCTAGGATCGGTATGCGCTACACCATAGGTTATGGTAGGTTAATCGCTCGGTGCGCCATGTCGGCTCGGTGGTCCTACGGTTGCATCCAGACTTCGTTTCGCCGACCAACGTCATCAATGCCGAACTTTCCGTGGCGGTTCTTGAGAGCGCATTCGCTATTTGCGTGCGGAGTACCGTGCTCCATCCGGTTCTACGCTGCCGCAGGGACCAGTTTGCTTGCCGGATTGCTGAGCGTTGCGGCGCCGGTTGCGGCCGCGGAGGCAGCGGCGGTTGTCATCCACATTGACGCCGGCTCGCCCGTGCGCTCCTTCACGCCGGGCGAGGCCTTTGGCGCGGGGGTCGATGGCCTAAAGGAGCATCAGGTCGCGCGGGTCTATCAACCGGACAATGTTCGGGAAATGGACCAAGTCGGGTTCCGACGGCTTTCATACCGACTCCGCACCGATCTCGGCGTCGAAGCCTGGCATTGGAACGAGGCGGGGACTTGGAGCGATCCGCAACGCTCCCAAGGCTATTGGACCTCCGATGCCACGGCGTCCACGCCCATCCTGATTTCTCATGGGTACCGTCTGCCCCGCCGCGGCAACACGATCGATCAGGCCAACAATGACGGCTACTCGCGGCTCGATGACGGCGACGAGGAAACGTTCTGGAAAAGCAACCCCTATCTTGAAGCATATTTCACGCACGAAACCGCAGAACGCAAGCCGCAGTGGGTCGTGATCGACTTCGGCTCGCGTCGTCGGGTCAGCGCGATTCGCATCCTTTGGGGCGAGCCCCACGCCATTGCCTACGAGGTCCAGTACTGGAGGGGTGAGGACAGCGACTATCTTAACGACTTGCAGGCCGGAAGCTGGCAACACTTCCCTCACGGACGCGTGGCTGATGGAAAGGGTGGCGATGTCCACTTGCGCCTCAGTGAGGCTCCAATCCGAGCCCGATTTCTCAGGCTCCTGCTTCTCCACTCTTCGCAGACCCCTTCCGCCGCACCAGATATTCGAGACCGCCTCGGCTTTGCCATTCGCGAGATCTGCGCCGGTACCTTGGGGCCCAGAGGAGAGCTGCGGGATGCCCTGCGGCATGGGCCGTCAAATACGCAACAAACGATCGTGTGGACGTCATCAACCGACCCCTGGCATCGGTCCATCGATTGGGATCCTAAGACCGAGCAGCCTGGCTTTGACCGGATTTTTGCCACCGGCCTGACGCACGGCTTGCCGATGCTCACGCCGATCGGGGTGCTGTACGATACCCCTGAGAATGCCGCCGCCGAGGTCCGCTTCCTCAAGGCACGTGGATACAGCGTCAACCAGATCGAGCTCGGCGAGGAACCGGATGGCCAGAACGTAACGCCTGAACATTACGGCGCCCTGTTCATGCAGTTCGCCGACGCCGTCCACAGTGTCGATCCCGGACTCGAGTTGGGAGGGCCGAGCTTGCAGTCCGAGACAGAGGGGTGGACCACGCTCGCGGATGAGCGGGGCGACCGCTCCTGGATGGGGCGCTTCCTGCGCTATCTGCGATCGCACCGACGTCTCGCCGATCTGCGGTTCTTTTCCTTCGAGTGGTATCCGTCCGATGATGTCTGTAGCGCCGGCGAAGTGACGGTTGCGTCGAACCTGGACCTCATGACGCGGTTGTTCCGCCGTCTCGACGCCGACGGCGTACCGCAAACGATCCCGTGGATCCTTTCAGAATATGGCTATTCCTCCTTTGCGACGCAGGCCGAAGTCGAGGTGCCGAGTGCGATACTCAACGCCGAGATCCTTGCTCAATTTCTGATGCTCGGAGGCACGACGGCGTACGTCTACGGGATCGAGCCGAGCCACCCGATACGCGGCGTCGGTCCGTGCGACACCTGGGGCAACCTGATGATGTTTCGGGCCGCCGATGATGGGCGGGCCAAAGCCAAAATGCCGATTTATTATGCGGCGACGTTGCTTACGGAAGAGTGGGCGGAGCCGACAGAGGCGAAGCATACGCTCTATCGGGCATTCGCCGGTCGCGAGCATGAGGTGGATACAAAAGAGATCAGTGCCTTCGCGCTGCTAAGACCAGATGGTCAGTGGTCGATACTCGTCCTCAACAAGAGCCCGATAAGCCGCTACGCCGTCACGTTCCGATTCGACGGGGTCGAATCGTCGAGCGGCGAATGGCGCGAGCCGCTCGAGGTTTTTCAGTATTCGGCAGAGCAATACGAGTGGCTCGCCGATGCGGCTTCGGGCATGCCGGTGCGTAGCGAACCACCAAGGAAAACGCAGATCATCCCGCCGACTTCGCCGACCATAAGGCTCCCGCCGATGTCTATTACGGTGGTGCGAGGCGTGGGTCCGCGACATCAAGTGCGACCATCACGAGGACGCTGATCCGGCGCGGCAGCTTATTCGGCGGAATGCGGCCCTCGATGTCGAACTCCGTATGCCCGCCCCAACGTGCAGACTAAGGCAATTTCAGCTGTGTACGTGCCGTTGGCCATGCGCGGCAGCGGGTCCCACTGTCACGACGACGCTCAAGCTCACCGATTGGTCCGCAAGCAGAAACGTCCCCTTAGCGGTCGCTTACGCCTTGTCGCCTTCTGGAAGGTGAACCGATCCGGATTCTGCGCTAGGAGTGGCAGATCGTCAGAGAGAGGGTTCCACCGTGTCGTCCATGCTGCCTCCCGACAAGATGAGTGTTGCGCTCCAGCGCATCGCGGCGTGGCGCGCCAGCCCCGCCGAGCCCGTCGGCTGCCCTGTGTGCGATGCGCCTGGCGTTGGGATCATCGACCAGTCGGCGCGCCCTTATGCCGAGTGGTACGCCTTGAAGTGCGCTGCCTGCGGACTAGATGCGACCATACAACTCCCCATGGCCCCACCCATTCCCGGCGTGCCCTGACATGAAAATCGACGGCAAGGCCTACCGCACCATCTGGCTTGCCCCGGACGGCTGGTCGGTCGAGATCATCGACCAGACGCGCTTGCCGCATGAATTGGTCATTGTCCCGCTGACGTCGGCCGAGGACGCCGCCCGCGCCATCCTGACCATGCAGGTACGCGGCGCGCCTCTCATCGGTGCCACCGCCGCCTACGGGCTTGCCATGGCGATCCGCGAGGATGCCTCTGACGAGGCCATCGACCGCGCCATAGCGTTCCTGGCCAAGCAGCGCCCCACCGCCGTCAATCTGCGCTGGGCGCTGGAGGAGATGCGGCGCGCGGTGCAGAATCTCCCGCGCGGGGAGCGCGTCGCCGCCGCCTACAAGCGTGCCGCCGAGATCTGCGATGAGGACGTCGAGACCTGCCGCATGATCGGCGTGCACGGTCTCAAGATCATCAAGGCGCTGGCCAAGAAAAAACCCCCCGGAGAGCCGGTCGAGGTGCTCACCCACTGCAACGCCGGCTGGCTCGCCTGCGTCAATTGGGGCACGGCGACCTCGCCCATCTACCAGGCGCACGATGCCGGCATTCCCGTGCATGTGTGGGTCGACGAGACGCGCCCGCGCAACCAGGGCGCGTCGCTGACCGCCTTTGAATTGGGGCGGCACGGCGTGCCGCATACGATCGTCGTCGACAACGCCGGCGGCCATCTGATGCAGCACGGGAAAGTCGACCTCGTCATCGTCGGCACCGACCGAGTGGCGGCGAACGGCGACGTCGCCAACAAGATCGGCACCTACCTGAAGGCGCTCGCGGCCTACGACAACGCCATCCCGTTCTACGTGGCGCTGCCGCATTCGACCATCGACTGGACGCTCGATGAAGGGCTCAAGATCCCCATCGAGGAGCGCTCGGGCGACGAGGTCTTGAAGATGCCGGGGCGCTTGCCGGACGGCAGCGTCGTCACGGTGGAGATCGCAGCACCGGGCTCGCCCGCCGGCAATCCGGCCTTCGACGTGACGCCGGCGCGCCTCGTCACCGGCTTCATCACCGAGCGCGGCTGCTGCGACGCAAGCCGCGAGGGGCTCTTGTCGCTCTATCCTGAGCGCGCCAAGGCGTGAAAATGCAGGGCTTTCTCACGCATTTATAAATCTGCAAAAGAAGCTGTGGCACACAGGGGCGGTGCAGGTTGGCCCTGGAGAGTTGGGCGTATTGTGGGCGGCAAGGACAAAGGTTCGAACAAGGGCTCGGAGACGAAGGCGCGCCGCGCCGTCATCGAGACCGCGCTCGCCATGAGCCGTTCCGGCCTCTCGCCCGGGCGCTCGGGCAACGTGTCGTGCCGCTGGGGCGAGGGCATGTTCATCACGCCGACGGGCATGGCGTATGACGACATCCGCCCGGGCGACGTGGTGTTCGTCGATGCCAAGGGCGAGGTTCCTGACAAGAAGTCGCGCAAACCCTCGAGCGAATGGCGGTTTCATCTCGCGGCCTACCAGGCGCGTCCCGACATGAATGCGGTTGTGCATACGCACTCGCTCAGTGCCACGGTGCTGGCGTGTGCGCGCAAGCCGATCCCGGCCTTTCACTACATGGTGGCGGTGGCGGGCGGCGACGATATCCCGCTCGTTTCCTACGATACGTTCGGCACCAAGGAGCTGGCGCGCCACGTCGCCAAGGGCTTGCTCCACCGCAACGCCTGCCTCATGGCAAACCACGGCCAGATCGCCATCGGAGCAACGCTTCCCGCCGCGCTCGAGCTTGCGCGCGAGGTGGAGGTGCTGGCCGAGCAGTATCGTGGGGTGCTTGCACTCGGTAAGCCCTACCTCATTGCCGAGGACGAGATGAAGCGCGTTTTGAAGCGCTTTAAGTCCTACGGCCAGCGCGGGCAGCGCTAGGCTGGATCGCCGCTAGAGGTTGGGAACATCGTCGAGCTGGCTGTTGCAGGTACGCCGCCATTCCCTCTTGGACATGTGGGTGGCGGGCTCCCAGATGGCCATGCAGTCCTTGAACCGCCTCTTTCGATCCTCGGCCGGCGCCAAGGCGACGCTGCCGGTGTCGAGAGCATCGATTCCCGCGGGATCTGGCTTGCTTGTTTGCGTGCTGCTATCGGCGGCCTGCGCTGCCGAACGCGCCTCCACCGGCCCTGCCAGCAGGACCGTTAGCAAAAGAGCAGGGAGCGCGTGCAGATATCTCATGAGTTATCAGCTAGGGTTCAATCCCGACAAAAATAAGAGCCCGCGGGCGCGACTTATGGTTTCACCACTTTCGGTTAACTGACGTGCGGGCCCTGCATCTGGCGCAAGGCTAGCTCGATGCGTCGCCAAGTTTGTGCTTGCTCGGCGTCACCCTGCCGCTCGTAGGCCTTGGCCTTCTGCGCCGCCTCGGCGGTGGCCTTCTCTCCGTGCGCATCGCGCAGCTTGCGGGCGTGCTCTTGGATTTCCATCGCCTGCATGGTGTTTCCTCCCATATGCCAGTGCGATGATCGAGAAATTCGCCGCACTCACCGCGAGATCCGACGAGCTTCGCGATCGGGACACTAGGCCGATTTTCCGCATATAGGGCCTGGCAGCAGGCGATCAAGGGAGCTTTGCGCCGGCTCAATTTGGCGAGCAGGCGAGCGGTGTCGCCCACCGATAAACCATTTCCTAGGAATGCCGCGGGAACTCTAGGGTGTCGAGATTCTCTTGTGTAAAACTCACGTCCTGAGAGTGGCCGGCAGATGCCTGGAGCGTCCATGAGCTTGCGATCTCGATTTGGTCTGACCGTCTTGCGGCTTGCGCCCTTCGCATTGCTGGCGATCCTCGCACTCCCATCGCCCGATGGGCGCAGTGCGGCGTGGGCGGACGGCTACATGCAGTCCGGTGACGAGCCGAATTCCCCCTATCTCAGCCGCAGCAGCGACGGGACAAGGGCGGTCAAGCGCAGCGACACCGACGACTACAATGTCGAGGTGTGGGACCTCAAGGCGAAGAAGCGTCTCAGCGCCATCCGCGGTCTGTCGGGCGTCGTCAACACCGCCAATATCAGTCCCGATGGCAGCAAAGTCGTTACCGCCGAGCGCAGGGAAATCGTCGGAGTGTGGGACGCGGGCACGGGCAAGCAACTGATGCTGCTGCGTGGGCATGAGGACCAGATCCATGACGCCCGCTTCAGCCCCGACGGCAGCATGATCGCAAGCGCCGCCCGCGACGGAACCGCGCGCACGTGGGACGCGGCGACGGGCGCCCGGCTCGTCGCCCACAAGCAGCGCGGTGGCTTCGCCGTCGACAACGTCTCCTTCAGCCCGAAAGGGCGCTGGGTGCTTTCGGGTGGGAACGGCTGGGCCGAGATCTGGGACGCGCGCACGGGCAAGCTGCTCACCTCGGTCTTCGTCGGCCCTGACGATGCAACCGCGTTCGACACGTATGCGCGCTTCAGCGGCGATGGCAGATCGATTGCGGTCGGCGACATCGACGAGGGGCCGCAGAAGATGCTGCCGGTCGAGCTGCCGTCCAACTAGCCTTGTCGGTTCGGCACTACAAAGCAGACATCACAGCGGACATTCAGACACGTCTTCTTTGGGCCAGAAGCCGCCATTCGCCGCTGACATCTCAGTCGTCAGCTATGGGCCACGAGCAGTCAAACGAGTGCCATACGACCTGCTTTAGCGCGCCAAATGTCTGTGCTGGGACTGCAACATGGCGCCCGTGAATTAGCTAGATGCACCCATTCTTTGTTGACCCTCCTAATGCGATCGGATGGCAGTATCTGCTGATAGAGTATGGCAACTCAATTTGCGTGTGTAAGGTGTCAAGTGTCCAACTGGCGTTTTCGAGTAATGGGTGTGGCGCTGGCTGCTTCACTGGTGGCGTTTTCAGCGTCGGTCAATGCCGATGGCAGCGTTAAAAACGCGCCGTTCAGCTGGACGGGCTTCTACGCGGGTCTGAATGCCGGATATGCGTGGAGCGACAGCGACTCGATCACAACGAGCGCGAGCACGCGCCAGTTCTGCGCTGCTGGCTGCGGCGGCGGACAGCAGAGCGCGACGGCGTCTGCCGTGGGCGCAAGCGGCGTTTTTCCCTTGAACACTGACGGCGTCAGCGGCGGCGTCCAATTCGGCTATAATTCGCAATTGGGCAACACGTTTGTCGCCGGCGTCGAGGCGGATATCCAGGTCGTGTCGGGGTCCGACAGCACCAATTCCGCAACGGTCACCCCGCTGGTGGGGCTCCCGGCCTATTCGATCTCAACAAATATGTCGGTCACGAAGGACATTGATTATCTGGGCACCCTGCGCGGCCGGCTCGGCTTCCTCGTCGCGCCAACCTTGCTCGTCTACGGCACCGGCGGTCTCGCCTACGGCAACGTCAAGTCGAGCACGAGCATTTCCCAGGTTTTAAATGGGCCTTTCAGCGGGGTAGCGACGACCATTGGCTCCTCCGGCAGCTTTTCGGAAACGCGCACCGGCTGGACCGCGGGCGGCGGCGGCGAGTGGATGGTGGGGCCCAACGCAAGCCTCAAGGGCGAATTTCTTTACTATGACCTCGGCAGCGCAACATACAGCGGCGGCACGTTGGTTGATTCATGTACTAACCCTTGCCCGGCAGGAGCTCCCGCCTACTTCACGAATGCAGCGCAGTCCAGGACCAAATACGACGGCTTCGTCGTCCGCGTCGGCGTGAACAGCCATTTCTAACTTAGGCTCCGCTCTACTTTGGGCAATACTGATTGACTTATTAGGTCAGTCAAACAAGCCCGGCCCTTCGGCCTGGCTTCTTGCACGGGTTGGCGATTTCCTTTCCCGAGAGGGGCCGGGGCTGCGGCGCATTGCCGATGTGTTGTCCTTCAGCTCCTGACGACTACTATCGGCATGCCGATCTACCGCTTCGGGTCAAAAGGCCAAGAATTCTTGGCCCGAGCAACAAGTCTCGTTTGCTCCGGGAAGCCGACATTGGGTGCTAGTTCGCAAACCGGAAGTGCATCACGTCGTGACGACTTGTGTGTGGGGGCAATCGGGCAAGTGTGCTGGCTACAGCGACGCAAATTCACTGAGGGCGTGGAGAACCAGGGGTCTGAAGCTGTGACCACCACCGTGGCCGGCGTCATCAAGGATGTGCAGCCTGCTGGTCCCCCATTGCTTGCTCAGTTTCCATGCCGTCACCAGCGGCCCGCTCACGTCATAGCGGCCGTGGATCAGCACGGCGGGGATGCCGTTCAGTCTTCCGGCGTCGCGGATCAATTGATCGTCATCGAGAAAAGCCGCGTGCCGCCAATAATGCGTGACCAAGCGCGAGAAGCGGAGCCGGAACTCGGGATCCTGAAAGTGAGTGCTTGGCGTGTGACCCGGTGTGAGCGAGACGTGAGCATCTTCCCAGTCACACCAGGCGCGCGCCGCATAATCGCGAACAGCGGGGTCGCGATCGTCGAGCATCATGGCGTAGGCATCGACCAGCGGCAGGTGCTGCATGTGGTCAGGGACAGACTTGGAGAAACGGTCCCATTCCTCGGGGAAGATGCGGCCGATGTCCTCAGTGATC
The DNA here is from genome assembly GCA_963782555.1 of uncultured Alphaproteobacteria bacterium. Taxonomy (GTDB): domain Bacteria; phylum Pseudomonadota; class Alphaproteobacteria; order Rhizobiales; family Hyphomicrobiaceae; genus Hyphomicrobium_A. Next base: position 635,098 of record CAWAKB010000001.1, read on the forward strand.
CACCGGACCTCTGCACGGGAGGTGGTCGTCACGAGACCGAGCACCATTGCGTTGACCCGCTGAGGATGAGCCTGTGCATAGGCGAGGCCGAGAGTTGTCCCCCAGGATAGTCCCAGAATGGTCCAGCAATCGATTCCAAGCCTGGTCCGCAACGACTCGATGTCGGCGATCAAATGTGTCGTGGTGTTGGTCACGAGATCGACGTCAGGTTGGCTCGCGAGCGGCCGGCTGCGCCCGCATCCGCGCTGATCGAACAACACGGCGCGATAGAGCTTAGGGTCAAAAAACCGCCGTTGGTCGGGCGAGCACCCCAAACCGGGGCCGCCGTGCAAGAAGAGCGCGGGCTTGCCTGACGGGTTCCCGCTGCATTCCCAGTAGATGCGATGCCCATCTCCGACATCGAGCATGCCGCTGTCGTAGGGCTCGATCGGCGGGAATTGCTCCGACATTTGCTGCCACTAGCTCAATTGGCAAAGCGGAAGTGCATCACGTCGCCGTCCTTGACGACGTACTCCGTCCTCTGGGCACTAGTTTGCTATCTGAACGATCCACCTTAGAAGCTGCAGAATGACACTGATGATGATAAGAGCCGACGCAATTGACACGAGCACATAAATCACCCGCAACCAATTGTCGGATACGACCATATGGTGCTGACCGTGAAGGGTTTGTTAGAAGTAAGGAACTGTTCAATATCCAGAGTCTTTATTTTTAACTCGTCGTCGAGCGCATGAACGTCCCTTAGCGCACTGTTGGCGTCATCAGCTTGACGCTTTACATTCAGTGCTTCTTTTTCGATGTTCGACAATGCCGTCCTTGCGGCATCGTCGACATTCTGCACCCGAAGCATGATTGTTTCACCAGCGCTTGTGATCTTTTCACGGGTGTCCTGCATAGAAGCGATTTGGACTTGGCCAATATATCCAAGGCCCACAAGCGCCAACGCAACAAAGATTACGCACGTGATGAAAACCTTTGTTGCAACATTTTATCCACCAAATCTGCGGTAGGGCTCGGCTCACGTTGTCAAGAAATGTTTGATCGGGAGATTCAGTCATATTTGTACTCCAAGGTATACATACATGTACAGTTCAGTTCGATGCGTCCGCGCAATCAAAGCTCTGATTGGAATACTTGAATAGCCTTGGTTCTGAGCCGTAATAGTAGCAATATTGTGGTATCCAGCCACGTTCGTTCCCGGCGAACCGCACCGCAGGAATCGGGAGTTCGCCACTCTGCTCAATTGGCGAAGCGGAAGTGCATGACGTCGCCGTCCTTGACGACGTACTCCTTGCCCTCGAGCCGCATTTTCCCGGCATCCTTGGCCCCCGTCTCGCCGCCCAAGCCCACGTAGTCGTCGTAGGCGATGGTCTCGGCGCGGATGAAGCCCTTCTCGAAATCGGTGTGGATGACGCCCGCCGCCTGCGGCGCCTTGGTGCCGCGCGTGATGGTCCAGGCGCGCGCCTCCTTCGGGCCCACCGTAAAATAGGTGACGAGGTCCAAGAGCTTGTAGCCTTCGTGGATCAGCTTGTTGAGGCCGGGCTCGGCGAGGCCCAAGTCCTGCAGGAACTCGGCGCGATCGGATTCGGGAAGGCCGGCAAACTCCGACTCGATCTTGGCGGAGATGACGACGCAGCCCGCGCCTTCGGCTTTTGCGCGCGCCTCAACCGCGCTTGAGTGCGCGTTGCCGGTAGCGGCGGATGCTTCGTCGACGTTGCACACATAGAGCACCGGCTTGGCGGTCAGGAGCTGCAATGCGGCATACGCGGGCGCCTCCTCAGGGCTAAGCTCTGCAAGGCGCGCGGGCTTTCCCTCGCGCAAGAGCGCTAAGGCCTTGTCCATCAGGGCGACTTGGGCCTTGGCCTCCTTGTCGCCGGCCTTGGCCTTCTTCTCGATGTTGGTGCGGCGCTTTTCCAGGCCGTCGAGGTCGGCGAGCATCAGCTCCGTCTCGACCGTCTCGGCGTCCGAGGTCGGATCGACGCGGCCCTCGACATGGGTGACGTCATCGTCCTCAAAGCAGCGCAAGACGTAGGCGACGGCGTCGACCTCGCGGATGTGGCCGAGGAACTGGTTGCCGAGCCCTTCGCCCTTGGAGGCGCCTTTGACGAGGCCGGCGATGTCGACGAAGGTCAGCCGTGTCGGGATGATCTGCCCCGACTTGGCGATCGCAGCGAGCTTCTCCAGCCGCTCGTCGGGGACGCCGACCTCGCCGACGTTGGGCTCGATGGTGCAGAACGGATAGTTGGCGGCCTCGGCCGCCGCCGTCTGCGTCAGCGCGTTGAAGAGCGTGGACTTGCCGACGTTGGGCAGGCCCACGATGCCGCATTTGAAGCCCATATGATGTGAAGCCTGTCGCCGTCCTGGGTGGAAGTTGGGGAAGGGAGGCGCGCCCGCGCCGACCCGGAGGTCGCCAGAGCCCTAAGGGGTTCGACGCCCCTTGTGAAGCCCGTCTTTGCCGCAGCAGTGATCTGACCCGGCCAAGGGCCGATCAGAGGAACAGCCTGATAACATAGTACATGAGCGCCGCCAGCCCTGCGGCGGCCGGCACCGTGATCACCCATGCCGCCACGATCCCCAAGAAGTGGGACCGACGCACGAGCTTGCGGCGGAGCCGCTCGTCCTGATCCCAGCTTCTGCGGCCCTTATGGGCATGGTGCAGCGGACGCTTCTTGACGTAGCTGCGGCGCCGGCGGCTGTGCGTCGTGTAGTACTCGCGGAAGAAGCCCACGCCGAACACCGCGCCCACGGCGATATGGGTGGAGCTCACGGGCAGCCCCAGCGAGGAGGCGACGATCACCGTGATGGCTGCCGATAGCGCCACGCAGAAGGCTCGCATGGGGTTCATGCGCGTGATCTGCTCGCCGACCATGCGGACCAGACGCGGGCCGTAGAGGAACAGACCGAGGCTGATGCCGGTCGCGCCGATGAGCATGATCCAGAACGGCAGGTCGACGCTTGTGGTCAGCGATCCCGCCTCCGCGCTGTGCAGGATGGCCGCCAGCGGGCCGACGGCGTTGGCGACGTCGTTAGCGCCGTGGGCGAACGACAGGAGGGCGGCCGAACAGATCAGCGGCAGATGGAACAGCTTGCGCAGCGATTGATTGCGGTTTTCCAGTCCCTCCGACTGGGCGTAGACCCACGGTTTCACGAGCACGTGGACCAGCACGAATACCGTCGCGGTGACGCCAATGAGGGCGACCGGACCCGGGGTCCAGACATGGCTCAGCCCTTTCAGCACAAGGTATGCCGAGAAGGCGGCGGCCATGATCGCGATGAGCGCCGGGACCCAACGTCTCGCCGCGGCGATCTTATCGTCCTGATAGATGATGTTGACCTTGATGAAGGCGAGGAACAGGGCGGCAATGATGCCGCCGAGCAGAGGCGAAATGATCCAGCTCGCCGTGATCGCCCATAGGACAAGCCAGTTAACGGCGCCGGTGCCGAGCGCGGCGATGCCGGCACCGATGACGCCGCCGACAATGGCGTGCGTCGTGGAAACGGGGGCCCCGAGGAAGGTTGCCAGATGCACCCACAGTGCCGAGGCGAGCAGTGCCGACATCATCACCCACACGAAGGTCTGGGTGTCGGGAACCAACGCGGGATTGACGATGCCGTTTGAGATGGTCTCGACTACGTTGCCGCCGGCGATGAGTGCGCCTGCGCTTTCGAAGACCGCCGCCATGACGAGCGCGCCGGTCATGGTCAGCGCGCGCGCGCCCACCGCGGGCCCCACGTTGTTGGCCACGTCGTTGGCGCCGATGTTGAGTGCCATGTAGCCGCCGATTACCGCCGCGGCGATGACCAGCACCGCATTCGGCTCGGAGCCGATGTGGAAAGCCGCGATGATACCGGCGATCGCCAGGAACAGCAGCGCGAAGCCGGGCGCAAACTGCGTGCGCGAGACCGAGCGGGCGGCCTCCTCCAGGTGGCCAATCTTGCCCAGATCCTTGTCGAGCGACGTCTTGCGAAGGCCGCCGACGCGCGTGCCCGACGCTTCTGCAGCACGCGTTGCCATCTGAATGTCTCCCCTCTCCATCGCCCTTGAGGTCATAGGCGGCCTGGGGCCGAATCACAAACCCGATCCGGCCCCCTTGCGCCACGGCACCTTGCCGGTCGGGACTGATGTGTCGCCTATTGCGGGAGCGTGCGCAGGAGAGCTCTGAGCTGCGGCTCCTTTACGAGCGAGCCCGCCTCATGCAGGGGCACCCATACGAGCTTGCGGCTGGCTTGCTCGGGCCAGGAAAGAAACTGGCGGTCGACCTGCAAGGCATAGACCTCCACGCGGCAGCGGATCCAGGCGAAAAGATGCAGGCGCTTGGTATAGTCGTAGGTACCGATGGGTGTGTCGTCGACCTCGCCCTTGACGCCGGCCTCCTCGAAGGCTTCGCGCGCAGCCAGCGCCGCGTTCGGTGTACCTGCCTTCGGCCAGCCCTTAGGGATCGTCCAGCGTCCGCGGCCGCGCGTGGTGATGAGCAGCACGAGCTTGCTGCCGCCGCACTCCACATAGGGAAGCGCCGCACACTGCCTCAAGACTTTGGTTTGCGCGAAGATCCCCGGCCGTCCCATTTACGCCTTGAGCCGATAGCCGGTTTTGAAGATCCACCACACGACGGCGAGGCAAAGAGCGAGGAACGCTAGGGTGGCGCCGAGGCTCGCCTCAATATTCACGTCGGAGATACCATAGAAGCTCCAGCGGAAGCCGCTGATCAGATAGACGACGGGATTGAACAGCGTCACCGTGCGCCAGAATGGCGGCAGCATGTTCACCGAGTAGAAGGTGCCACCGAGGAAGGTCAGCGGCGTGATGATGAGCAGAGGGATGATCTGCAGCTTCTCGAAGCCGTCGGCCCAAATGCCGATGATGAACCCGAACAGGCTGAAGGAGAGCGCGGTCAGCACCAGGAAGGGCAGCATCCAGAAGGGGTGCTCGATGTGGAAGGGCACGAACAGCGCCGCCGTCGCAAGAATGATGAGGCCGATGATGATGGACTTGGTCGCGGCCGCTCCGACGTAGCCCAGCACCACCTCGAAGGGCGAGACCGGCGCCGATAGGATCTCGTAGATGGTCCCGGCAAAGCGCGGGAAATAGATGCCGAAGGACGCGTTCATGATGCTCTGGGTCAGCAGCTGCAGCATGATCAGCCCGGGCACGATGAAGGCGCCGTAGCTCACCCCGTCGATCTGCGAGATGCGCGTTCCGATCGCCGCTCCGAATACGATGAAGTAGAGCGAGGTCGAGAGCACTGGGGAGAAGATGGACTGCATCACGGTGCGCCGGGCGCGCGCCATCTCGAAGGTGTAGATCGCCTTGACCGCATGGAGGTTCATCGGGCACCCCGCACCAAGTCGACGAAGATATCTTCCAGCGAGCTTTGGATCGTGTTGAGGTCGGTGAAGCCAATGCCCGCCGTACGCATATCGTTGAGGAGCGCAGTGATGCCAGTGCGCTCCGCGCGCGTGTCATAAGTGAAGGTGAGCTCACTGCCGTCGGCGGAAAGCTCCAGCTTGTGGGCCGCAAGCTCGGGCGGAATGCCGGAAAGCGCCTCGTGCAGGTGCAACACCAGCTGCTTCTTGCCGAGCTTGCGCATCAGCTCGTCCTTCTCCTCGACCACGATGAGCTCGCCCTTGGTGATGACGCCGACGCGGTCGGCCATCTCCTCGGCCTCCTCGATGTAGTGTGTGGTGAGGATGATGGTGCAGCCCCCGGCGCGCAAATCGCGCACGACCTGCCACATCTCCTGGCGCAGCTCGACGTCGACGCCCGCCGTCGGCTCGTCGAGGAACAGAATTTTCGGCTCGTGCGACAGCGCCTTGGCGATCATCACCCGGCGCTTCATGCCGCCCGAGAGCGTCATGATGCGGCTATCCTTCTTGTCCCACAGCGTGAGATCTTTCAGCACCTTCTCGATGTAGGTGGGGTTCGCTGCCTTGCCGAACAGCCCGCGGGAGAAGCTCACCGTGTTCCATACGGTCTCGAACATGTCGGCGGTCAGCTCCTGGGGGACGAGGCCGATCATGGCGCGGACCTTGCGGTACTTGGCGGCGATGTCCATGCCGTCGACGGTCACGCTGCCGGCGCTCGGCGTGACGATCCCGCAGATGATCGAGATGAGCGTCGTCTTGCCGGCACCGTTGGGGCCGAGCAGGGCGAAGATCTCGCCGCGGCGGATGTCGAGATCGATGCTTTTGAGGGCCTCGAAGCCGGTGGCGTAAGTCTTGGAGAGGTTTGAGACGGAGATGATGGGCGTCATGCCGGGAGCAATATGCGGCGTAAGTGTCGACCGCAAGACTTGAAGTTTGCTGCGGCCTTACTCGTCGCCGCCGCGGCCGGCCAGCCATTTCTTGAGGTTTTCGGCCAAAGCCCCGGCGCGCTTGGCCACCCGCTCGCCGGCAGGATGCGGCTTCTTTGCGCGTGGCTCCGGCTCTTTGCGCGCGCGCTCGGGTCGCGGCTCCTTTGGCGGCTCCTCAGCGCGCAGCTCCAGGGCCACGTGCGACAGGAAGCGGGCGGAGTCCCCGCGCGCCAGGAAGCCAGCCGATGCGGCGAGGGCATCGAGCAGCGGCTCCAGCCAATCGTATTCCACCTTTGCGAAGTCGTGCAGCACGTAGTGCGCCACCGCGTCCTTGACGCCGGGATGCCCCACCCCGATGCGCACGCGCTGGTAGTCGTTGCCGATGTGGGCCGAAATCGAGCGCAGGCCGTTGTGGCCGGCGTTGCCCCCGCCGGTCTTCACCTTCACCTTGCCCGGCGCGAGGTCGATCTCGTCATGGAACACGTAGACGTCGTCGAGCGGGATCTTGTGGAAGCGCTGGGCCTCGCCCACGCTCTGCCCGCTGTCGTTCATATAGGTCGTGGGCTTCAAGAGCACGACGCGTTCGCCGTCAAGGCTCGCTTCGGCGGTCTCACCCTGAAAGCGGCGGCGCCACGACCCGAAGTCGTGGCGCTCAGCAATCCTGTCGAGGGCCATATAGCCGACGTTGTGGCGATGGCGGGCGTACTTGGCGCCTGGATTCCCCAGTCCGACGAAGAGCTTCATGAGGCGGCTCCGGGCAAGGCGAACGGGCGCGCGGGTAGCGCGCGCCCGAATGAAGCGCCTTACTTCTTCTTCTCGCCGCCCTTGGCAGCCGGTGCGGCTGCGCCCTTGGCAGCTGCGCCCGCAGGAGCTGCGCCTTTCGCAGCGCCGCCTGCAGCAGCCGCGCCTTCGGCCGGTACCGCTGCGGCGCCTTCGGCCGGGGCTGCCGTGGCTGCAACCTCCTCCTCCTGCTTCACGGCGCCGGCGATGGTGGCGATCGTGAAGTCGCGGTCCTTGATGGTTGGCTCGACGCCCTGCGGCAGGGCGATGGCGGAGAAGTGTATGGAGCGGCCGATCTCGAGGCCGGTGAGATCCAGCTCGAAGAAAGCCGGGATCTTGTCATAGGGGCAGGTGATCTCGATTTCGTGGCGCACGATGTTGAGCACGCCACCGCGCTTCAGGCCCGGCGACAGCGCATCGTTGACGAAGCGTACGGGCACCTGCACGCGGATGCGGCCATCCTTGCCGATGCGCAGGAAGTCGACGTGAATCGGCTGGTCCTTGACGGGATCGACCTGGAGGTCGCGGGGAATGACGCGGTTCTTCTTGCCCTCCACGTCGATCTCGAACACGGTCGAGGTGAAGTGGCCCTTCAGGACCTGCTTCCACAGCTCGTTGTAGTCGAGCGCGATTGTCTCAGGCGGCTGTCCGGCGCCATAAATGACGGCGGGTACTTTCCCTTCACGGCGAGCTTGGCGTGCGGCCCCCTTGCCTGCACGCGGGCGCGCCGTGGCTTTGAGCTCGGTCGAGGTCTGAGCCATGGCATTGATCTCCGATAAAAAGGGGCCGATAAGGCCCGAAATCCCGCGCGCGGCCTCCAAGGGTGCCGAGCGGCGTCTCATGCGCTTTGCTTGAGATGGCGCGGGTTATAGCGGCCGGTTAGGGGCTTGGCAATCATCCGGGAGGCCGGTGTGTCCTGCCCCCGCAAAGCTCCGGGTCTGTGCCTGGGGTCTCTGCAACTGTTTGACATTACGGCGGTTCCTTCGCTCATATGGCGACGTTGGCCGGCCCGACGGACAGTGGCTGTAAGGCAAAGAGCGAAAGAGCATGGTTCGCAAGGCAACAAAGCGCCGCCCGGCGCCGGAGCAGGACAAGATGATCGCCGAGGCCCTGCGCGGCGTCGGACGACCGGTCTCCGCTTACGAGCTAATTGAGGAGCTGCGCGAGCAGGCAACGCTTGCCCCGCAGACTGTCTATCGCTCGCTCGACCGGCTGATCGCCGACGGCCGGGCCCACCGGCTGGAATCGCTCAATGCGTTCGTCGCCTGCCGCCACCCGAGCCACGAAGGCGCCGCCGTGTTCGCCATCTGCGAGGATTGCGGCATCGTAACCGAGTTCGATGAGCCGCAGGCCGTCGACCGCCTGCTCGTCTGGGCCAAGAAGGCTAAGTTTGCCGTGGGCCAGATGACGCTCGAACTGCGCGGCCGCTGCCGCACGTGCACCGCGCGGCCTGCCGCACCCAGGGGCAGCACGCCCTGAGCCCCTAGCATCGCTGCCAGCCGCCCCAGGCAAACGCGCGGCAAGGGCCGCGGTGCCCGTTCGATTGTCCACACGCCATCGCTCCGTGCCTGGCTGTGACCTCGGGGGCACGCGCGTCTATCAACCGAACGCTTGCTGCGCTCGCATGGCATCGAGGCGATTGAGCCGCCCGCAAGGAACGTGCCCGCACCGTGGAATTTGGCCTGAGGCCTCTTCGGCACCGTGAAGCGCAACTAGGCTTTGGCAGGGGCGATTGGCTCACGACCACGGGCCGGTCGACGTCACGTGATGGGCGCGGCTCAGTAGAACAGGCTCGAGACGCTTTCCTCGCGCGCGGTGCGTATGATCGCCTCGCCGATCAGCGGCGCGATCGAGAGCACGCGAATGTTCTTTGCCGCCTGCACGGCCGCGGTGGGCTGGATCGAATCTGTGATGACGAGCGACTTGAGCTTGGAGTTCTGGATGCGGCTCACCGCGCCGCCCGAGAGCACGCCGTGGGTAATGTAGGCCATAACCTCCACCGCGCCATGCTTCAGGAGCGCCTCGGCGGCGTTCACCAGCGTGCCGCCGGAATCGACGATATCGTCGATCAGGATGCAGCGCTTGCCTTCCACGTCGCCGATAACGTGCATGACCTCCGACTCACCGGGGCGCTCGCGCCGCTTGTCGCAGATGGCGATCGGTGCCTCGATGCGCTTGGCGAGCGCGCGGGCGCGCACGACGCCACCGACGTCAGGCGAGACCACCATCAGGTTGTTGCCCTTGTAGTGCTCCTGGATGTCGCGGACCATGACGGGGGCCGCGAACAAGTTGTCCGTCGGGATATCGAAGAAGCCCTGGATCTGACCTGCGTGCAGGTCGAGCGTCATCACGCGGTCGGCGCCTGCGCGCTCGATCAGGTTGGCAACGAGCTTGGCCGTGATCGGCGTGCGCGGCCCGGGCTTCCGGTCCTGGCGCGCATATCCGTAGTAGGGGATGACGGCAGTGATGCGCGCGGCTGAAGCACGCTTCAAGGCGTCGATCAGGATCAACAGCTCCATCAGGTTGTCGTTCGCCGGGAACGAGATGGACTGGATCACGAACACGTCCTGGCCGCGGACGTTCTCCTGGATCTCGACGAAGATCTCCATGTCCGCGAAGCGCTTCACCTGCCCCTTGGTCGCCGGGACCTTGAGGTGGGTGCAAATCGCCTCCGCAAGCGGCCGGTTGCTGTTGCCGGCAACAAGTTTCATGGAGAGCTGACCGCGGCCGTCTCCAGTTCTGGCATCGAAGGGCATCGTACGCCTCCACGGCCGTCCGCCGGGCGCTTCTAGCAAGAGGGCCCACGCCTGTAAACGGCGAGGGCCCCGTTTGCGCTCGGAATTGAGCTTGCCGCCAGAAGGTTGATGCTACGTGACCAGCCGGCCAGCCCTCAGTTGGCGCTGGTGGTCTGGGTCGCTTGCGGCAAGAGCTTGAGGATGCCTTGGGCGGCCGCGGCTGCAGCAGCATCGGCCGTCTTGCCCCAGGCACCGTCGAGCGAGCCCTGCGGTACCTCGTTCTTCTGCGAGACGGTGCCGAGCTTCTTGCCGCTGGGGTCGGTGACGTTCCAGTCGATGGTAATCGGCTGTTTGCCGTCCGCGCCGGCGCCAAGTGCGACCTTGCCTTCGACCGTAAAGGTCTGCGGCGAGGGCGTGTCGGCGAGCGCTACGCCGTTGCGTGCCAGCTCGCGCTGGAGTGCGGCACGCAGCGAGGAGCTGCCATCGCCCGGAGCACCCGTGACGGTTGGGACTCTTGCCTTGAGCGCCGATCGGCCGATGCTGCCCGTGACCGGGCTGGCAGGCGGCTTCGCGGCCGGCGGGGGCGATGAAGCAGACGCCGGTTGGGCGCCGGTTGTGCTCGGTTGTGTGACCGCGGCGGTCTGCACGAGGCTTGACGCAGTACTCGCAACGGCCGGGCTTGAATGCGCCGGCAGCCAAGCGGCGATCGATGACACGGTCTTGGTGGAAATGGCATCGATGACGGGTGGGGTCACTGCCGCCCACGGGTCCGCGCCCTTGCCGGCCTTGGCTGTCTCCTCGCCGCTCACGCGGTGGACACCTTTGCCCGAGGCATCGGTCACGTCCCAGATGTAAGAGATCTTCGCCTTCTGCCCCTTCTTCTCCAGCGAGGAGACGACGTAGCCTCTGAGTGTGTACTCAGCCGGCTCGTTGGGAGACTTGGCGACACGGATGTTGTGGCCCTCGATGTCGGCCAGCAGTTTCGTCTGCAAGTCTTTCGAGACGTTCTCTGGCGGACCGATCACTGGTGCGATCGCGAGCTGCGCCGGTTGTGTTGGAGCCGCCGCTGGCGGCGGACTGGCGACGGACGCAGTGGGCGTGTCGCTCGATGAGCTGAATAAGGATGTTGCAGTCTCGCAGCCGCCCAATCCGATGGCTAACCAGCCTGCGCAGAGCGCCATCATGATTGGTTTCATTTTTTGCCTGGCCGCAGCAGCATCAAAGGTCGTCACGGCGACGCTCCCCCGTTGAGTACCCGCTGTTCCTTCCGGCGGCCGGCGTACGAACCTTGCGGCCTTTAAACTCCTCAATGACCGGTACCTCACATGGAATCGTCTAACCAGTCATATCCGCCGCGTCCAGGTCGAATCCGATCAACCTCGCCCTTGATTGAAGTTCGTCGAGTGAAAGGTCAGACAAGCTTGTGGATTGTGCAATTAGGCCACGACGATGGCGGAGATTTGACGGCCGTAATCGGCCTCTCCGCGGTGCTGAGAGCGCCGAAAGCTGTAAAAAAGCAATTCGTTCTCGTAGGTGCACGGACTGAGACGCTCGACTTTCCCCAAATTCGCCGCCATTAGGCGACTTTCGACATATCCCGGCAGATCGAAATGGGCGCGCGCGGCGGAATTGGTGCGGGCAAAGAAGCGCGCGTTGTTAGGACAACCTTTGAGAAGCCCGGCCTCGAACTCGGGCCCGACCTCATATGAATCTTGGTTAATGGCCGGCCCGACCGCCGCACAAATGCGCGCGCGCTCGGCGCCCTGCTGCTCCATCTGCGCAATCGTCGCCTCGAGGATTCCGGCAACGGCACCGCGCCAGCCCGCATGCGCCGCCGCGACGACGCGCGCTTGCGGATCAGCAAAGAGCACCGGCGCGCAGTCGGCGGTCAGCACGCCGACGGCGAGGCCGGGCGTTCGCGTGACGACGGCATCGGCTTTGGGCCGATCCTGCGCGGACACCGGCGCGTCGACGCAAAGGGCAGTGGCACCGTGCACCTGATAGAGCGTGACGACGTCGGCGCGCCGGGCACCCAGGTGATCGGCCACACGCGCGCGGTTGGCGGTCACCTGCTTTGGATCGTCGGAAGAGCCTGGCCCGCAGTTGAGCCCCGCATAGAGTCCCAGCGAGCTGCCCCCCGCGCGCGTGAAGAACCCGTGACGGATGCCGGGCAGGCGCGCAAGGCAGGGTGCTTCCATGGGTTCAAGCATCGCGCCCCGAGCACTAAGGCGCGCCCGCAGCGTTGTCTACCGCGCTAAAAGCCCGGCAGCGGAGCAAGGCCCGGGCTTCTGACGCCGATCGCGTGAAAGCGCGTGCCCATACCACCCGGCGCCATCAGACGCGCAATGTCCGCTTCGATGCGCGCCGCCTTTGTCGGGTTCGCGGCCATGAGGCGCGAGGCGCGCTCGGCAATGCCGAGGCTGCCGAGGAACTCCGCCTGTGTCACTGGCCCGTCACAGACGAGCTTGCAGCGCTTCATGGCGGTGGCGACGGCCGAGAAGTCGACTTGGGCCGTGAGGTCGACTTCCCCGGGTGCGGCGAGAGGATGATCGTAGCGATGCGCGCGCACCGCCTGCAGCGTATCTCCCATGGCGGGCACGACATGACCGTAGTCGATAAAGAGCGCTGCGAGTGGTGCGCCGAGCGCGGCGAGCTTGTCGCTCCATGCTTGAAGCGCCGCCTCGCGCGTCTCGAAGATCTCACCCTCGCGTGCGCTGTCTTCGATGCTGGGCGGGAGTTGAAACGCGGGATCGGATTCCCCCTCGACGAAGGCGAGGCGCCCCTCGCCGTCAAGCCCGACGCCACGCATCTGCCAGTGCTCATGGCGCCAGGCCCACTGCGCAACGGGAAGCGTGTCGAGGAACTCGTTGGCGATTACGATGACGGGGGCGCCCATCGCAGCATCGACGTCGTCGCTCCACGTCATTACCGCGTCCTCGTCTTGTAGCGTCGCGCGCTGCTCTGCTGCGAGGCTCGCATTGGTCTCGACGAGGTGAACGTGAAGCGTCTTCTGAAAAGAGGGAACGGCGCGTGCGGCCCGCAACGCGTCGCGCATCAGCGTGCCGCGTCCGGGTCCGAGCTCCACGAGATGGAGCGTGGCGGGGGAGCCCATCTGCTGCCACACCACAGCGCACCACAGTCCGATCAGCTCGCCGAACACTTGGCTGATCTCGGGCGCGGTGATGAAATCGCCGGCGCGGCCGATGGCGTTGCGCCGGCGGTAGTAGCCATGCGCGGGATCATAGAGGCAGGCCTCCATGTACGCGGCGATGCTGATGGAACCTTCGCGCTTTATGCGCGCGATGAGCGTTTGCGCCAGCGGCGTCATCCCAGTCGGCGGTCGCGCGCCAGATAGATTATGATGAGACCGCCGATCAGCATGGGGATCGAGTAGACGATGCCGGGGGTCAGCGGGCCGATGTCGAATGCGTGCCCGAAGTGCGGTTGGCGGAAGAACTCCTCCGAGACCGAGCGCGCCAGCGCGTAGCCGATGAGGAAGGCGCCGGAGACCAGTCCCGGCCGCTTGAGCGCCCCGTAGCGGTGGGTCAAGACCCGCAAGATGATGAAGAGCAGGAGCCCTTCCAATGCCGCCTCGTAGAGCTGGCTCGGGTGGCGCGGTGTCGGCTCGATTTGGGGGTAGTGCAGCCGCGCTTCGGGAAAGACCATGCCCCAGGGCATCGTGGTGGGGCGTCCGAACAGCTCGCCGTTGATGAAGTTGGCAATGCGTCCGAAGAAGAGGCCGATGGGAACCGCCGCAGTGCACAGGTCCCCGGTGCTCCACGGGTTGATGTCGTTGCGTCGCGCGAAGATCCAGATGGCGATGGCGCAGCCGAGAAACGCGCCATGGAATGCCATGCCGCCCTTCCACACCGCGACGATGTCCTGCGGATTGGAGAAATAGTAGCCGGGCTCGTAGAACAGCACGAAGCCGAGGCGCCCGCCCAGCACCACGCCGACGGTGATATAGAGCAGGAGATCGTCGACCTTGGCCGCGGCGAAGGGCGGCTTGTTGTCGGCCCAGAGGTCCGGCTGGGTCAAAAGTCTGCGAATGTAGAACCAGCCGAGCAGCAGCCCCGCGAGATAGGCAAGGCCGTACCACTTGATGGCAATAGGCCCGATCTGCAGCGCCACGGGGTCGAAGTTGGGGAAGGGCAGGACCAATACGCTCATCAAGGGATCCATCGCGACGCTTTCTCCTCGAGGCCTTTGGACTTAGCCCAGGGTTGTGACAAGGCGTGGCACGTTTTCGGCACCATTAGCTCCCTGTCAAGGGTGCGGGCAGGATCTTGAACGGCACGGGCGGCGCCGCCATAGTCGCCCCCTAGCTCCGGAGGGCCCTGCCCATGACCCAGACCACCAACCGTTTCCTCGATGATATCGCCAGGCTGATGACGGACGCCGCCGGGGCCGCCGACGGCTTGAAGCGCGAGATTGCCACACTCGTGCGTGCACAGAGCGAGCGGCTCTTGCACGAGATGGACGTGGTGCAGCGGGAGGAGTTCGAAGCCGTTAAGGCCATGGCGGAAAAGGCGCGGGCCGAGAACGAACAACTCGAAGCGCGCATCGCCGCACTCGAGGGCCTCTTGTCGGCGCGCAAGGATGAGGGGTGAGCCGGTCAAGTGCGATTGTCGGGCTTTGCACCGCCGACTTGCCCGCGCGCACTTTGTCCATGAGGGGACCGCACGCCCATGCGCTTTTTCGCGCGTCGTGCCCTCTCTTTGTCACTTTGCTCGTGGACAATGCCCACCCTTACTTGCAACTCGCACGGCCCTCTGTTTTCGTCGCGCCGGTCGGTCGGTTTTTCGTCGCTCTGTTGGTATCGCGTCGCTTTCCTGGGCTAACGAAAAGCTGCGCGGCATAGAGGGATCACAAGAATGTCGGCTGAATTCGCCTATGAGCGCGTGACGAACCCCATCGATCTGGTGGAGCAACTCGCCGCCGCTCACAACTGGGCCTGCGAGCGCACCAACGACGATGAGTTGACGCTCATCATCGCCGGCACCTGGACCGACTACCACGTCTCGCTCAACTGGCGCGAGGATCTCGAGGCGCTGCATCTGGCTTGCGCCTTCGATTTCCGTATTCCTGAGAACCGTCTGGCGGAGATGTACCGCCTCGTCGCTCAGATCAACGAGCAGCTCTGGCTCGGCCACTTCGATCTGTGGACGCAGGAGGGCCTCGTCATGTTCCGCCATGCGCTCCTGCTCAACGGCTCTATCGTGAGCCCGCGTCAGTGCGAGGCCATGTTGAAAGCCGCGCTCGAGGGCTGCGAACGCTACTACCAGGCCTTCCAGTTTGTGGTCTGGGCGGGTAAGCAGAGTCGGGAGGCGCTCGTATCGACGATGTTCGAGACCGAGGGCCAAGCCTGAGCAGGGGCGTCCGCCACCGTTGCCGTCGTGATTGATGACGGACGTGTCTCCTGTTCTCACGCTAGCGGCTAGTGGGTCCCGTCCATGAGCATCACGCTTCCGGGCCCGTTCCTTTTGGCCGGAGCCGGCCGAATGGGCGGAGCCATCCTCGCGGGGCTGCTCGCGCGCGGTCTCGATCCCCGGCTTGTTATTGTGCAGGATCCCGAGCCGCCGACCGAGATCGCCGACCTGCTCGCCGAGCAGTCCATCGATCTGCTTCCTCTCATCGACGAGCTGTCGAGCCCGCCCGCCGTCATTCTCCTCGCCGTCAAACCGCAACTGACGGATACGGTGCTGCCGGGGCTCGCGTCCCTAGCTGGTCCCGACACGTTGCTCTTGTCCATTGCGGCCGGGCGGCGGCTTGCAGGGCTTGCCGCGCACATGGCGGAAGGTGCGGCCGTCGTCCGTGCCATGCCCAACACGCCCGCCGCGATCGGCCGCGGCGTCACCGTCGCTGTCGCCAACCGCTACGTTGGTCCGGTCCAGCGCGCGCTCGCCGACGAGCTCCTGGGGGCCGTCGGCGAGGTGGTTTGGGTTGTGGACGAGGCGCTCCTCGATCCGGTTACGGCCGTCTCCGGCTCGGGCCCGGCCTACGTATTCCTATTGGCGGAATGCCTTGCAGAGGCGGGACGCGCGGCGGGTCTTGATGCCACTCTTGCAGGGCGGCTGGCGCGCGCGACCGTTGCCGGTTCCGCCGCCATGCTCGAGCACTCAGATCTTTCCGCGGCGGCCTTGCGCCAGAACGTGACCTCGGCCGGCGGCACCACGGCGGCGGCGCTCGAGATCCTGGGCGGCCCCGAAGGCTTGCAGAAGCTCATGACGGCGGCCGTCGCAGCTGCAACGAAACGCGGCCGCGAGCTGGCGAAGTGAGCAGATCGCTCAGTGCCGGCCGCGGCCGCGTTGCTTGCCTGACCTGAGCGGGCGTGAAGCCCCGGCGGGCTCAGGTCGTGTTGGGGCGGTAAGGTGCCAAAGGCCGAAAGCTCAAGGAGGATAAAGCTCGAGGCCGTTGCGTGTGGGGCTCCTGTCCGCATCCCGGTGGCAGCGCGAAGCTGAAGGTCTTTTCGCCCACCTGACGTCGCCGACCCGAGGACCGGCGCCGTTTTGTAGTTATGATATATTGTTACAGTTGTGGCAACTGGCAATCGGTCGCGCTCACGCGATCGTGTGGGGGCTTGAGACCCCGCGAGGCCCGCCGCCCAGGACGGCCCCGGAACGCCCGATTTCGTTGGGGCGGGCGCCTTCCAATCGTCGGGATGGGCGCCTACCTTTAGGCTACAGCTTCGAAGGAGAGCCGCTCATGCTCGATCTTACGACGACCAAAGGCCGCATCGTCTCCGCCGCGCTCAGGCTCGCCGGCGAACGCCCCTGGAGCGGCGTGACTCTCGCCGAAATTGCCGTGGCAGCTCAGGTGAGCCTTGTCGATCTGCGCCGCGACTTCGGCTCGAAGGGCGAGATCCTCGCCGCCTTCGTGCGCGCCGTCGATGACGAGGTGCTGGCACGCGCCCCGGCGCGAAGCCCTGATCAGCCTGCGCGCGACGCCCTCTTCGAGGTGGTGATGCGCCGTTTCGACGTGCTCGCCCCCTATAAGCCCGCACTCAAGTCCATCTCGGAGGCTTGGCCCGCAGATCCGGCGCTGCTGCGCGCATTCGCCGCCTCTCAGGCCTGGATGCTGCGCGCCGCCGGCATCGGTCCGGAGGGCTTTGAGGGTCAGTTGCGCGCTGGCGGCCTTGGCGTGATCTACGCCTCGGTTTTCCGCACCTGGCTGGAGGATGACGATCCGGGGCAGGCGCGCACCATGGCCGCGCTCGATCGCCGGCTGCGGCGCGGCGAGCGCACGCTGACCTCACTCGATGAGATCAAGAGCCGGGTGTGCGACCTTGCCTCTGTTTTTTCCAGCGCCCGCAAGCGGACTGCCGATAGCGCCCCCAAGCCCGCCCCGCCAGCCTCCGCCTAACGCTACAGCGGCACCGAGATGATGGCGCGCAAGCCGCCCATCGAGCTTTCGCCCAGCGTGATGTCGCCGCCGTGGCTCTTGGCGATGTCTCGCGCAATGGCGAGCCCAAGGCCGGTATTGCCCTCGTCCTGGTTGCGCGCGTGGTCGAGCCGATAGAATGGCTTGAACACGTTGGAGCGCTCGCCAGCGGGAATGCCGGGCCCGTTGTCGTCGACCTCGATGCGGACCCACTGCCCCTCCACGGCGGCGCGCATGATGATGTGGTCGCCGAAGCGCACGGCGTTGGAGACCAGGTTGGTGATGGCGCGCTTGAAGGCCTGACGCTTCAGCGGCAGCACGATGTCCTCGCGCCGCTTTCTGATCTTGAGCTCGATCGGCGTGCCGTACACCTGCGCCTCCTCCTGGATCTCGTGCAGGAGATCGCACAGGTTGGTGGTGGCTGATTCCTCGCCGCCGTCGCCCTTGGCGAACGCCAGGTAGTCCTCGAGCATGTCCTGCATCTCGCGCACGTCCGCCTGCAGCGAGTGCGCTTCCGCCGTGTCGCCCAGCAGCGCCAACTCGAGCTTGAAGCGCGTCAGCACCGTACGCAGATCGTGGCTGACGCCCGCCAGCATGGTCGTGCGCTGCTCCACGTGCGTGGTGATGCGGTCGCGCATCTCCAGAAAGGCGGTCGCCGCCTGGCGCACCTCGCGCGCGCCGCGCGGGCGAAAATCCTCCGGCACCTTACGCCCCTTGCCGAAGGCGTCGGCCGCCTCGGCGAGCCTGAGGATGGGCCGGATCTGGTTGCGCAGAAACAGGATGGCGACGGTGAGCAGGATCACCGACGAGCCGATCATCCACAACAGGAAGATGTGGGAGTTGGAGGCATAGGTCTGCGAGCGGGTGGCGACGAAGCGCAGGATCGCATGGGCGTGTTTGACGCGGATCTCCACATGGTGCGACTGCCCGACGGTGTCGATCCAGAAGGGCCGCTTCACCCGGCGGCGGATCTCATCGGAGAGCGCTCTGTCGAGCAGCGCGAAGAAAGGTTTGGGGCGCGGCGCGGGAAGATCGCCCGGGGGAGAATCTGCATTGACAGGTTGAGGCGGTCGCGCGCCATCTCGATGAGCTGGCTGTAGTCGTTCTTGTGCGGATATTCCTCGTAGACGTCGATCAAGGCCGCGATGTCGCGCGCCGTCGCCTCCGAGAGGCGGCGCGTGACCGCTTGCCAGTGGCGCTCCATGAAGACGAACGCGACCACGCCTTCGAGCACGACGATCGGCGCGATGATGATGATGAGTGCGCGTGCATAGAGCCCTTTAGGCAGCGCGTCCGACATCCAGCTGGAGAGGCGGCGCATATTGGCCGCGTGCGTCGCCCCCAGCCACGCGAGCGCCGCGCCGGCCCAAGGCGGCAGCTTGGGCATTCTGGAAAACTTAGGGAGCTTCAATTGGGGCCAATGTGGTCGCCAGGTAGGATCAAGGCGCGCCCATGCAGGCAGCCTTGGCCATTCCCGCACGCGCAACGAGCCCGGCAGTTGCGGCCACTGCGACGGGAGCGCCGATTGCACCCATTGCAGAAGGCTTCGCCACCGAGCGCGCAATCCATCCGTCGGCTCGTCGCTTCGTGCGAGCATCTGAACCCGACCTAGAACGGGATCTTGGCGATCTCCTCAATCCGAATAAAGAATATACCCTTTACCGCGGACTGTCTGGAGGTACACGGGGTTGGAAGGATCGGTCTCGATCTTGCGTCTCAGCCGGTTAATCTGCACGTCGATGGCGCGGTCGTTGCCCGTGGAATCGTCGCCCGAGAGCTCATGGCGTGCAATCGGGGTGCCGATGCGCTGAGCAAAGACGCGCAATAGGTCGCGCTCGCGCTCGGTGAGCTTGATCGTCTCCTCGCCGAGCCTGAGCTCTCCGCGACCCACGTGAAAAACGTAGGCGCCCATGCGCACCTCGTCGTTGGGACCTGCCGGTCCGGCGGCGCGGCGCAGGATGTTGCGGAGCCGCAAGAGGAGCTCGCGCGGCTCGAACGGCTTGGGGATGTAATCGTCGACGCCGGCTTCCAAGCCCTCGATGCGGTGCTCGGGCTCGGCCCGCGCGGTCAGCATGCAGATGGGAACCTGGCGCGTCGCCTTGAGGTCGCGCGCGAGCTCCAGACCATTCTCGCCGGGCATCATCACGTCGAGCAGCACCACGTCGAAGGCAAGGCCGCGCATGCCGGCGCGTGCGCTCTCTGCGTCGGCGGCCGTGGTAACACGAAAGCCGTGCTCGACGAGGTAGCGTCCGAGCAGCTCGCGGATCTTCTGGTCGTCGTCGACTACGAGCACATGCGGCGCGTTGTCGAGAATAGGCGCGCACTGGGGTGCGGTCTTTGCGGCCTTCATGGCGTCGCCCCTCGTTTAGCCGGCGTTGTTGTTGCCGTCGGAAAGCTTAATCAGCGTTTCCACGCCCGGGCGATCGGACTCTGCAATCATGGCAAAAAGGAAGCGGCGAGTCAGCTCCCGGGCCCCTTGCCCAGCTTTCCCGAGGGCTGCCTCGAGGCGCTTGATCTGCCACGTGGTGAGCTTGTCGGCAAGCCGGCCGCCCTTGGCGGTCACGAACAGGCGGCGCTCGCGGCGGTCATCGTTGCCCGCCCGCTGCATGATGAAGCCCTTGTCGATGAGCTGCTTCAAGACGCGAGCGAGGCTTTGCTTGGTGATCTTCAGGATGTCGAGGAGATCGGCCACCCGCAGCCCTGGATTGCGACGGACGAAGTGAAGGACGCGATGGTGGGCGCGGCCGAAGCCATATTCGGCCAGGATAGCGTCCGGGCCCGCCGTGAAGTCGCGATAGGCGAAGAACAGGAGCTCGGCGCAGGCTACAAGCTCCTCGTGCGAAGGCGGCTCGTGCGGCTCGATGGCTGCGCCGTTGGCGGCCGGTGTGGCCGCCGCCGACCGGGTGCTGCGGCGCCCCGTTACGCTGTCGGACGTTATGTCAGTCATGTTGACTTATTTGGCTCCGATTGCTACTCGTGGCAAGTCATTTTGCGCAAGCGGTTTAACGTGTTCGCACGAGGGAAGTTACTCGTGCTATCTCCACGGGCGCCGCCGTTGGGGGGACCTTCGAGCCGCCGAGCCGGCCCCACCTCCGAGCCCGCCCTTAGTGGCGAATCTTTGCGCAAAAGTCCACGGAGAGAATTGATGCCTGAGCCAGCTCCTTTTCACGATCGCGACGGGTTCATTTGGCTCGACGGCGCGCTCGTCCCCTGGCGCGACGCCAAGATCCACGTTTTGACCCATGCCCTGCACTACGGCAGCGCCGTTTTCGAAGGCGAGCGGGCCTACTCTGGTGAGATCTTCAAGCTGAGCCAGCATTCCCAGAGGCTGATCGACAGCGCGCGGGGGCTCGATTACGACATCCCTTATACGGTGGACGAGATCGACCAGATCTGCCGCGACGTGGTTACCGCCAACAAGCTCTCCGACTGCTATATCCGCCCCATTGCCTGGCGTGGCAGCGAGCAGATCGGCGTCTCGGCGCAGGCGACCAAGATCCACATGGCGGTCGCGGCCTGGGAGTGGGGCTCTTATTTCCCCATGGAGCAGCGCCTCAAGGGCATCCGCCTCGCCATGGCCAAGTACCGCCGCCCCGATCCCGCGACGGCCCCCTGCAAGAGCAAGGCGGCAGGCCTTTACATGATCTGCACCATCGAGAAGCACCGCGCCGAGCGTGCGGGCTATGCGGACGCGCTGATGCTCGACTGGCGCGGCCACGTCGCCGAGTGCACGGGCGCCAACATTTTCTTCATCAACGACGGGGTCATCCACACGCCCGATCCCGACTGCTTCCTGGATGGTATCACGCGGCGCACCGTGATCGAGCTTGCTAAGAAGCGCGGCTACGAGGTGGTGGAGCGCACAATCCTGCCCGAGGAGCTCGGCAGCTTTTCGGAGGTGTTCTTGACCGGCACCGCCGCGGAGGTGACGCCCGTCTCCGAGATCGGAGAGCACCGCTACAAGCCGGGCCAGATCAGCGAGAATTTGCTCAACGACTACATGACGGTCGTGCAGCCCGCGCGCAAAGCCGCGGAATAAATCCACAAGGTCCGAGGCACGTAGGCACCGGGGAAAGCCCACCGGGGCGGCTCTGGGGCTCGGTAGCGTGGCCACAACGGCACACTCGTGTGCATGTCATGAAGGCTTAGACGGTCCTACCGTTGCCTTGAGCGGACAAGTCGCCGACACTGCCATGCAATACTGACATGCAGCGGGGTCAATCGTCCATGCACCGCTCGGCAAGGCCTGCAATCATGCTGATTTCCGCTCTGGCGGGAACGATGCTGCTCGCGGCTGGCGCCACGGCGCAGGAGGGCCCCGGCGGCCTCATCAATCCTCAGCGCGATTGCCAGACCATTCGTACCTGCAACTTCCGCAGGGGCGGCTCCTACCGCGGCTGCCTGTCGAGCTACAGCTGCCGCAGCTGCCGCCTCGTCCGGGCCTCCTGCCCGGGGCTCGGTCGGCGGGGGAGCTGTCGCAAGCTGGTTTGCACCTGGGGTGGGATCAGCTGAGGCTGAACGAGCGGGCCCGGTTCAGTCCAAACGCACAATCAGCGGTACCACTGCCGTAAAGAGAAACGTGGCAATCGCGGCCCCGACCGTCATGAGCGTGATGGCGCTCGCAGGATGGCCGATGGCAGCCCCGACCGCGGCGACGACGCCGGTCCAGAACAGCGCCGGCACCAGCGTTATGATCGTGACGCCCAAAAGCCGGTAGGCCGCATCGCTGGCGGCCGTGAGATCTGGCTCTTTCGCCATGTCCTTCGCTGCTCGCATTCTACGACCCCATGATTGTCCAGTCTTGGGACACTAGGCGGAGTGGGTGAACGCGCTCCTAACGCCGTTTGTGTGCGCGCGCCGGGCCGCAATATGCATTAACGGACCCTAACGACGCGTCTCGTGTGGAACAGGCCAACCGGGCACGTTAAGCCCTTAACCCTCGAAAGCGGGGATAACACGGCGGGCGCCATGAAAGTTTCAGGGGGCGTCGATGCGGCCATCATCGGCGCCGGACACAACGGTCTTGTCTGCGCGGCCTACCTGGCGGCGGCGGGCCTCGACACGCTCGTGTTGGAGAAGAACGACGTCGTCGGCGGTGCCGCGCTCACCGAGGAGTTCCACCCTGGCTTTCGCAACTCGGTCGCCGCCTACACGGTGAGCCTGCTCAACCCGAAAGTGATCGCCGATCTGGAGCTGGCGCGGCACGGTCTTAAGATCGTGGAGCGACCGGCCGCGAACTTCTGGCCGGTCGATGACACCCGCTTTCTCCTGATGCGAGGCGGCCTTGCGGAGCGGCAGGCCGCGATCGCGCGCTTCTCGCAGCGCGATGCCGAGCGGCTGCCTGCCTACGACGCAGCATTGGCGCGCGCTGCCGATGTGCTGCGCGATCTCGTCCTGCGCACGCCGCCCAACGTCGGCGGCGGCGTCTTCGAGCTCATCAAGGGCGCCTCGCTCGGCCGTCGCCTGTTGCGGCTCGGCGTGGAGGACAAGCGCGTGCTCTTCGATCTGTTCACGAAGAGCGCGGCCGACTTCCTTGCTGGCTGGTTCGAGAGCGACGTGGTCAAGGGCGCTTTCGCCTTTGACGCCATCGTCGGCACCTATGCAGCACCCTCGACGCCCGGCACCGCCTACGTGCTCCTGCATCACTGCTTCGGTGAGGTGAACGGCAAGCGCGGTGCCTGGGGCCATGCCGTCGGCGGCATGGGCGCGATCACGCAAGCGATGGCAAAGGCAGCCGAGCAACGCGGCGCAACGATCCGCACGAGCGCGCCCGTCGCGCGGCTTTCGACCGAAGGCGGCAAGGTCACCGGTGTGGTGCTGCAATCGGGCGAGACGATCGCGGCGCGCGCCGTCGTATCCGGCATCCCGCCCAAGCTCTTGTTTCGCGATCTGGTGCCCGACGATGCCGTTGCGCCCGAGCTGCGCCACCGCTTCGTTGGCATGAAGTCGGGCTCGGGCACCTTCCGCATGAACGTCGCTCTGGCCGAGCTTCCCGATTTCACCTGCCGGCCGGGCAAGGGGCCGCAAGACCACCACGGTGCCGGCATCGTCATCGGGCCGACGCTGTCCTACCTCGAGCGCGCCTATCTCGATGCGCGCCTCAACGGCTGGTCGCAAGCGCCCGTCGTCGAGATGCTCATTCCCTCCACGCTCGATTCAACGCTGGCGCCGCCAGGCCGGCACGTCGCGAGCCTCTTCGTGCAGCACGTGGCGCCGCACCTGCCCGAAGGCCGCAGCTGGGAGGATGCACGTGAGAAGGAGGCCTTCGCCGGCCTCGTCATCGACACGGTCACGCGTCACGCGCCGAACTTCAAGGCAGCCGTCCTCGGCCGGCAGGTCCTCTCCCCGCTCGATCTGGAGAGGCGCTTCGGCATGATCGACGGCGACATCTTCCACGGGGCGCTTACGCTCGACCAGCTCTTCTCAAGCCGGCCCCAACTCGGCTATGCCGACTACCGCATGCCGCTTCCCGGCCTTTATTTGTGCGGGTCCGGCGCCCATCCCGGCGGCGGCGTGACCGGGGCGCCGGGCCACAACGCGGCAGCCGAGATCATCCGCGATCTCGGAGGTTGGTGGCGAGCGCGGCCATGAAGGAGTAGCCGATGCAGCTCGGACCCACGATCCCGATCCTGCGCATTTTCGACGAGGCGAAGGCGCGCGAGTTCTACGTCGGCTTTCTCGGCTTCGTCGTCGACTGGGAGCACCGGTTCGGCGCCGACTTTCCGCTCTATATGCAAGTCTCGCGCGGCGGCTGCCAGCTGCACCTGTCCGAGCACCACGGCGATGCGAGCCCCGGCGCCCAGGTGCGCATCGCCGTCGGCGATCTCGAGGCGCTGCATGCCGAGTTGATCGGCAAAGAGTACAAGTACAATCGCCCCGGCATCCAGGCGATGCCCTGGGGTACGCGCTAGCTGATGACCAACGATCCGTTTTTCAACCGCATCGTCTTTGTCGAACCCAAGACTTGAGGACATGGGGCTTGAGCCGCATGGGCACTCTCAGCATCACCGACGGCGTGACCCTCGACGAGGACGAGCTGGTCGAGCGCTTCGTGCGCGCCTCCGGTCCCGGCGGCCAGAACGTCAACAAGGTGTCGACCGCGGTCGAGCTGCGCTTCGATGTGCGTTCCTCGCCGTCGCTGCCGCCGCACGTGCGCGCGCGGTTGGAACGTCTCGCCGGCAGCCGCCTCACGGACGAGGGCGTTCTCATCATCCGCGCCGAGCGTTTCCGCACGCAGGAGCGCAACCGCGAGGATGCGCGCCAGCGCCTCGTCGAGCTTATTCGCAAGGCTGCCGTCGTGCCGAAGCGGCGCATTCCAACCAAGCCGTCGCGCGCGGCCAAGCAGAGGCGGCTCGACAACAAGACCAAGCGCAGCCACGTCAAGCACCTGCGCCGCAGCAAGCCGGATCTCGGGTGAGCAGAAAGTCCGATTGCGCTTCGCCAATCTGCCCTACGGCGCGGCGCCGGGTTCCAGGTAGGGCGCGGCGTCGCCGAGCGCCTGCAGGTCGGGGTCCATCGCGTCGAACGCCATCATCGGTCCGAACAGTTTGAACAGCGGATTGATGGCCATGTTGCGGTACTTGAAGTAGATCCAGCTCCGCTTCAGCTTGCACCCGAGCCGCACCTTCTGCCTGTAGCTCGTGTGCCCGGTCTGCAGCCAGGGAATGCCCCGCTCCATGCAAAGGCGCGCCGTCGCCATCCAGTTGACGAAATAGAGGTTGTGCTCGCGCGCCAACGGATAGCGCATGCCCACGTACTTGCCGATGACGCGGTCTGGCTCGATGAGGAAGATGTTGAAGGTCGCAAGCCGTCCGTCGACGCGGCACAGCATGATCTGGGCTTTGCCGGGCATCGCCCGCGCCACCTCGCGAAAGTAGCTCGCCGGCACCTCGTCGAAGGACCCGTAATCGGTCTTGCGGTTGGCCTTCGTCTCCTCGAAGAGCTGAGCGATCTCGTCCTCGATGCCCTCGATTGACTCTCGTATCTCGATCTGCGCCTTGGCGGCGCGCCGCATCTTCTTGCGCAAGTCCGAGCGCATCGAGGCCGACAGGCTCGCCAGGTATTCGTCCTGGCTCTTGAACGGCAGATGCAGTGTGGCAAGCGGCAGCGTGGCAACCCCGGTGAAGCCGCTCCGGCTTAATGGCTCGTGCGCCCAGACGGCATCGTGATCGGTGACGTCCTTGAGGGCCAGCAGCGGGATACTCTGCGCCTTGGCGTGGGCGTCCAAGCCTGCGAGCAGCGCCTCAAAGGCCGCAATACGGTCCTGCGCCGGCAAGCCGGGTTGAAAGCCGATGGGACACTCCTCGGTCAAGGGCGAGCCGACGCCAAGCACAGGGACGACGACGAGCTTAGGCGCGTTCTTGTAAAGCCATTCGACGGCCGGCTTGAGCGGACCCTCCAGCGACAGATCGAGCCGATAGTCGGTGCGGAACAGCGGTGCCGCGGCAATGAGCGTGTCGCCAGCGTAGACGCTCATGGCCGAGGCCGTGAAGTCGTCCGGCATCGCTCGCTCGCAGGCGCGGAAGTAGTCCCAGCCCTCGGCCTTGGAATCGAACAAGCGCGTCCAATCCTCGCGGGGAATGTCCGCGATGCTCGGCACGTGGCGTGCGCTGAGGGGCTCCCCGCCGATCATGAGACCGCTTGTGGTGTCGATTGCCGCCTGACGCTGATGGGCGCCGGTTGCCGCGCTGGTAGCGTCGAAGATTGAAACCGCCTCATAGCGAGTCTCCAGTCGTGAGGCAGCACCTGATTTGGCTGCGATCGCTCCGTCGCACCGGTGGCGGAGAGCCGTTGGGCAAAATTGAAGCGGGACGCTCGCAACGGATCACAGTAAACATAGAGCCAGAGACGGGAGGGGCAATGGCTTATCTCTATCTGGCAATCGCCATCATCAGCGAGGTTGTGGGCACCGCGGCGCTCAAAGCGTCGCAGGAGTTCACGAGGCTCGTGCCGTCGCTCATCGTGGTCGTCGGCTACGCCTCAGCCTTCTATTTTCTGACACTCACCTTGCGCACGATCCCTGTCGGCATCGCCTACGCCGTTTGGGCCGGCGTCGGCATCGTGCTCATTTGCTTCGCCTCCTGGATCCTCTACAAGCAGACGCTCGACATACCGGCGATCATCGGCATTGCGCTGATCGCGGCGGGGGTCGTGGTCATCAACGGCTTCTCCGGCAGCATCAACCATTGAACGCGCGGGCAGGGGTCGGATGCACCTCGGTGAGGAGGGGGTGCGCGGCGGTGCGCAAGCGCGCAATCTCGCCGATGCCCCAGCGGTAGGCGCGCTCAAAGAGCTCGGTGTGCCGCTGCCAGTCGAGGATGCCCATGTTGGCCGGTATGGGCGGCACGAGCAGCAAATCACCGGCCTTGAGCTGCTGATTGAAGTCGTCGCGGTTGGCCATCAGCGAGCGCATCAGCACCGTCGTCAACCCGGGCGCTTCAGGCAGCCGGTGCCGTGCGAACGGATTGAGACTCATGGCGACGAGCTCGGCGCGCGAAGGCAGCTCCGCATAGTCGACGTCGAAGCGCTGCAGCTCGGGAATGTGGAAGCTCACGACCACATTGGGCCCGCTTTTCAACTGGTGCATGGTGCCGACCGGCACGTTGTCGAGCAGGCAACCGTCGACCAGCATCTCCCCATCAGGCGTGTAGACCGGCGGCAGCAGCACGGGGATGGAGCCCGACGCCCTGATCGCGGCGAACAGATCACCGCGGTCGTGGTGGTGCAACTCGTAGCTCGACAGGTTGGTGGAAACGGCGAAATAGGGGATCCACAGATCCTCGATGTTGATCCCGCCGAAATAGCGCGAGAGCTGCTGATCGTAATGACGATGGTCGAGCAGGCTGTAGCGCGGCCAAGTGTAGCGTTGCATGGCGCGGTTGGTGACGAAGATGTCATGCGTGCCGCGATCGATATCGTCGGGATGCTTGCCCATGGCGAACGCGCCCGCCATGGCCGCGCCGGCCGAGGTTCCGCCCATGATGTCGAACTCGAGCCCCAACTCGATCAGGGCCTTGAAGAGCCCGACGTGGGCCGCGCACAGCGCGCCGCCGCCGCAGGCGACGAGCCCGAGCGCCGAGCCGTTGATGAAGCGAAAGAGCCGTTCTATGTCCCCGCGCGCATCGAGCGCCACGTGGTGGTGCATTGCGATCCCGCGCCAGCGCAGCCAGCGTGCGGTGCCGGCGATGGGGGCGCGAGTGGGATGCAGCAGCACCAGCCGGCGCGCCTCCGCGCTGACGAACGCCGCGGCGAACTGCTCCAGGCGATTGGGTGTCGGATTGCCGGCATGGACGCCAACGCCCAGTACCAGATCGGCGTGTCGCATTGCCTTCTGCGACCAGGGCGTGAGCTCGGCATCGGCGATAAAGATTACGTAGTCGTAGGCGCTTTCGAGCTCGTTGAGCGCCCGTGTCGCCTCGGCGCTGTCGAGCGCGACGCCCTTGGGCAGCCCGGCGGCGACCTTGTCGGCATCGAGAACAAGCGTCTTGGCGGATGTGGAGAAGGCGGTGGTCAGCAGGTCGATGAACTTGTGCGGCACGGGTTCAGATCCCGCGCGGATGATAGCGATCGTCCGCGGGCGCGGGTCGGCAGCGGGAGGCTCGGACGCCGTGGTCGCCGCGAGACGCTGAGAGAGCGCACAGGTCAGCGTGCGCCAGATGCTTGGGCGCTTGGCGGAGAGCTTCTCGAACTCTGCCCGTCCCAGGCGCAGAACGAGGCTGTCGCGGAGCGCGGTCACGGTCGCCGTGCGCGTTCCACCCGTCAGGAACGCGATCTCGCCGATGGGCTGATCGGGGCCGATCTCGGTGATGGGCTCGCGGCGGCCTTCGATCGTCACTGCAAAGCGGCCGGTGAGAACGATGTAGAGGGCGTTGGCCGCATCGCCCTGGCGCACCAGCACGTCGCCGCGCTTCAACGTGCGCGTCTCGAGCTCGGCGGCCATCGCCTCGCGCTCGCTCGCGTCCAGATCGGAGAAAATGCCGACGGCGGGGAGAGATGGCTTGGGCGGCGAGGCGTGCATGGTGCCGAGCCTTCAGAAACGACCGTCCGCTGAGCATAGAGCAGGCGGCCGCTCTTGGGCGCGCTATTGACCGTTCTTTCTTGCTCGAAGGTAAGTGGCCGGGTGGGATGGCCTCAAATGAGGCGCAAGTCGATCAGCCGGCGATAGCGCAGCGCCCGCTCGAATGCCGTTCCGCGCATCGCGGCGCGGCATGGCGGGGGCAGGTCCTTAGCCTCCCGGGCCTCGTCGGGCACGAGCTCGCCTGCAGCGATCATCTTGGCGGGTGCGGCATCGGTCTCGTCGAGGTCGTCGCTGTAGCCGAACAGCTCGAAGTCGCGCGCGAAGATCTCGCGCACGAGATCGACCGTCTTGCCGGTGTAGTGCTGGCGCAACTTGGCGTTGGCGCCGCGCGCGTGCGGGGCCCGGGTTTCCAGTTTGAAATCCGGACAGATCTGCGAAAGGAAGCGGGTCAGCGGCGCGAGGTTCTCCAGGTAGAAGATCGCGTCGTAGGTGATCCTGGGAACGTCCAGGTTGAAGTGCTGGGCCCGAAAGTGGGAGTTCGTGTCCCTCGGCTCGCGCCTGGCCAGCGCGCCCAAGTAGGCCTCGAAAGCGTCGAGGTGACGATATCTGAACTCCGGCAAGCGGACCGCGTCACCCCGGTTGACCTTGTCCAGAAAGCCCGACAGCGCGCGCGTAAAGGGATTGCGCACGCAGGAGATGACATAGCGCTGCCTGCAGGCCAGCGGGGGGAGCCAGTCTCGGCGCAGGCAGTCGTCGCCGACATGGGGGTCGTCGGCGTGTTTGAACGCGCGGCTGCTGCGCCGGTAGGCTTCCGCTTGGGCCGCTTTGAGGCTGTGCTTGAAGGTGGAGCAGCCGGATTTCGGATTGGAGACGTAGATGACGGGGATCTCGGGGGTCCAGCAGATCTGCAAGTCGCCTTGCACGCCGATCAGTTGACCAAGTGTATTGCGAATCCGGCGCCGGTAGTGCCGCATATATCCCCTCGATGACGCAGAGCCCTTAATGCCCATGCAACGTATCAGACTACTCGTGGGGTTGAGAGTACGTGATTCGCTCTTGCGGGCGGTCTCGTGATTCGCTTTTGCACCCGCTATTGCGGTGAGCCGCCGGTCCCGAGGCGCTCAAGCCGCCAGCGCTTGGGCCACGTCCTCGATGGGCGCCGGACTGCGGCTGCCGAGCGCCACGACGTTGTCGGCAAGCGCGGTGTTCAGCGACATCAAAAAGGCCTGTGGATTGAAGCCGCGGGTGGCATTGAGGCGCAGCGAGGCGGCAATGGCGATGGCGGGTGCCATCAGCCCGTAGCCGCGATCGAGCATCATGTGCTTGAGCCGGCGGGCGGAGAACACGTCGACCATGTGGCGGAAGCGCACGAACACGGCGAGCGCACGCTGGGGCTCGCCTTGGAAGCGGCGCTGCAGCTCGGTCTTGACCGTGTCGAGGTCCTCATCGCCCAGACCGCGCAGCAGCACGAGGCCGCGCTCGTTGTCGACGAGGGCGCGCATGGCGACGGCGAGGTCGGCGGTGGCGACAGCCGGAACGTCGGAAAGATCCCAGGTCATGGCCATGATCGTGTGCTCCCCTTTGTGTGTTAGGCGCCGTTGCCGCCGAAGACGGTCCACGGCGAGCCGGTCATGAGAATGATGTCCTTGGGGCGACGCGCAGCCACCAGGAAGTCGACGTTGTGTCCGACGAGGCGGCCGTTGAGGTTCTTGATCGCGGCCTTCTCGAAGCGGTACTTGGAGCCGTCCTCGGCCTCGATGACGCCGAAGCCGACCTTGTCGCTGAACTTTGTGATCCGTCCGTACATGACCTTCTTCCTTGCTGACGGGCCGACGCTTGCCGGCTACTGGAGGGACTTTCGCTGAAAAGCGCAGGCCGCGCTGTTCCACGGGGCACAGGCCCGCACACCACGAAAATGGCCGATAGAATGGGCGTTAATGGATGGTTCGCGCAGAAGGGCTCAGGCCAAGGTCAGCGTCGCAGCGACTGGCGTGTGCGCCAAATGCTGTATAAGAGCAGGCACAGGGTGCGGCCCCAAAAGGGGCAGTTGGGGGCAGCTTAACTGCGGCCGCAATCGACATTCAGACTGGGTTCATGCCTGCAACCGTAGGGTCACCATCAAATCTGCAATAGGCATCAATGGGTCCTATTGGCCAGAGCCAGAAACGTGAGGACAAGACCATGACGACTGTTCGGCTGCGTGCTGCATTCTCGGTGTTGGTTGCCCTCGGCACCCTCGCGCTGCTGCCCACCGCCGCCAGCGCCAACTGCGATTGGTATGTGAAGACCGCGCTCGAGCAGCAGCAGCGGAACTTGAAAATGAAGTGCGGCCTCTCGGGCGCCGAGTGGTCGGTGGACAAGGGCGCGCACGAGGCCTGGTGCGCGAGCGTCGGTCCCGACGTCTCCCGCGCCATGGCGCAGAAGCGCGAGGCAGCGCTCGCCCAGTGCAAGAGCAAGTAGCCGGTCGCACGCCTTGCGACGCTTCAGGCCCCGCGGCTTCAGGCCGGCGGGGTCTTTGCTTGGTCGGGATGGATTTGCGCGAGCCTGAAACGCCACATCGGGCTTGATCCGGAGCGCCAGTCCCCCGATGCTGGAAGGGCGCACCACGCGCTCCTCTTCACTTCACTTCCCCCGGGGGCCATGGCCAATCCCATTCTCATCGAAGCGACGCGCGGGCCCTTGGTCGAGAGCTGGCACCGCGGCGCCATTGCCATTGCTGCGCCTTCGGGCACGCTGGCGCTGCAAGTCGGCGACGTGGCGCGACCGGTCTATCCGCGCTCGGCCGTCAAGGCGCTGCAGGCGTTGCCGCTGGTCGAGACGGGCACAGCCGACCACTTCGGATTCACGCCGGCCGAGATCGCCCTCGCCTGTGGCTCGCACGCCGGCACGGAAAAGCATGCGGGCCTCGCCGCCGCGATGCTGGTGCGCGCCGGGCTGGGGACCGACGACCTGCACTGCGGCGCGCATACGCCGCTGGGCGCTTCCGCCGCCGCGGCGCTCGTCGCCGAAGGGTGCGCGCCGACGCAACTCCACAACAACTGCTCGGGCAAGCACGCCGGCATGCTCGCAACGGCGGTGCACATGCACGAGCCAACCGCCGGCTACTGGGAGGTCGGGCACCCGGTGCAGCAGCGCATCCACGCCGCGCTTTCCGAAATCTCCGGCGTCGCGCTCGGGCCCGACGTGCAAGGCGTCGACGGTTGCTCGGTGCCCAACTGGGCCATGCCGCTGTCGGTGCTCGCGCGCACGTTTGCGCGCCTGGTGACGGGCGAAGGGATGCGCCCTGAGCGGCGCCAGGCGCTCGCGCGCATCCTCGCCGCCTGCTGGGAGAACCCAGAGCTCGTCGCTGGCCGCGGCCGCGCCGACACCGTGGTCATGCGCGCGCTGCCCCGCCAAGTGTTCATGAAGACGGGCGCAGAGGGCGTCTACTGCGGCGGCTTTCCCGAGTTCGGCCTCGGCTTCGCTCTCAAGATCGATGACGGCGCCAAGCGGGCGGCGGCCGGCACGGCGATGGCTCTGGTGGAGCGTTTCTATCCGGCCGCGCGCGGACTGATGCCCTACGGGCCGATCAGGACCTGGTGGGACGTGGAGGTCGGCGCCATCCGCTCCTCGCAGACGCTCCAGGATGCGCTCGCCGGCCTCAAGGCCTGAACGTTTACACGGGATATCGGGGTCGCGATTGCGGAAGCTTGCGTGGGTCCCGCCCGACGGCGGGATGACGTTTGAGAGTGGGACGTGGCTTGCTCCCTTTCAACGTCATCGCGCTGAAGAGCGCGATCGAC
The DNA here is from genome assembly GCA_963782555.1 of uncultured Alphaproteobacteria bacterium. Taxonomy (GTDB): domain Bacteria; phylum Pseudomonadota; class Alphaproteobacteria; order Rhizobiales; family Hyphomicrobiaceae; genus Hyphomicrobium_A. The sequence continues at coordinate 667,082 of CAWAKB010000001.1, forward strand.
GCCAGCCTCAGCAAGTGCTTTTGGTGCAGAATAGTGGACCGCTGGCAGCTTGACGCTAGACGGCGAGGTTGCCGGAGAGCGACAGCCGCTTATCGCTCGAGTTGGCCCGAGCGAGGTCGGGTCCCACCGGTTGGCCCTTGCCGTCCATGGTGCGGATGTTGCCATCAGTGGCGCCGGAGATCAGGTTGTTGGCGATCAGACAGGCGCCGGTGCCCGCCGCAGGCGACACGAGGATGCCGACGCGCACCTTGCGGATGAGGTTTCCTGTGGCGATCACCTCGCGCAGATAAGCGCCGGCGCCGATCACGAGGCCGGCCGTCGGCGCATTCTCGATGACATTGCCGGTGACGACCGTGTCGGCCTCCACCGTGATGCCCTCGCCGCGCTTGTCCTCCGGTTCCTGCTCGCGCCGGAACAGGTTGCGCAAGAGGTTGCCTTGCACGACGGCGAGCCTTCCCCCGTCGTTGAAGTTCGTGACCGATATGCCGGTTGCGGCCGTGTCGACGAGGTTGTTGGCGATCAGCGCGCCTTCGAACCCGAACTCGGCGTAGAGCGCGACCTCGCCGAGGCGGGTGCAAGAGTTGGCGACCATCTGGATGTTGGAGGCGGCGTTGCCACGGATCGCTGAATAGGCACAGTCCGCAATGCGGTTGCCGGTCACGAGCACGCTGCCCGCGCGGAAGACGTTGATGCCATTCCCGTTCTCGCCGGTGCCGCCGCTGTCGGCACGGATGCGCGCGATGCGATTGTTGGCGACGAGGCTGCCGTCCTCGCCGGCGGTGGTGCGCCACACCTGGATGCCGTTGTTGGCGCAGTCGACGATCTCGTTGTGGAGTATGTCGAGGCCTGCTGCGTCTTGGCTGTGCAGCCCGGCCTGCACGGCGCCGCGCACCGAGCAGTCGCTCACGGTCCCCGCGCATGCGGTAAGCGTGATGCCACTGGCGGCGCTGCCGACGATCTTTAGGCCTTTGAGCGCCACGGCGCGGCTCGTCTTCAAGCTGACGAGGGCATCCGCATCGAGCTTCTTATAGGCGCCGTCGAGCACGAGGTCCTGGAGCAGCACGTCGTCGGCGCCCTCGCCGGTCAGGAACGCGGCGTTGCCGGCAAACTCCAACGTGGTGGTCCGCGCGGCTCCGATGAGCCGCGTGCCGGGACGCAAGACGAGCGCGCTCGTGCGAAAGCGGCCCGGCGGCAACAGCAGCGGCTGATGGCGATTGGCCGCCTCGTCGATCGCCGCCTGCAGGGCCGCTGCCTGGTCGCGTGCGGAGCCCGGCTCGATTCCGAGATCTGCCGGCGAGGCGGTTGAGAGACGCGCAATCTCCTCCCGGCGCGGACCGGCTTGCGCCGGGGCGCCGATGAGGCCGGCGCCAAGTCCAGCACCAAGGCCTGCGGTCAGAACGCTGCGGCGGTCGAGCGGCATGGGGGCTCCGAGCTGAGAACTGCGGAGCAAGTGTGAGGCCAGCGCCGGTTAACCGGGCTTTACCGGAGGTCTCTGCTCCATGAGATAGTCGAGGCAAGTGGCGATGATTTCCAGGCCGCCTGAGACCGCCGCCCGCCAGTCGAGCGGACAATTGGGGTGCGGGTCCTGGCCTTCGGGACCGTGTCCGACAAGGTTTGTCGGCACGTGGACGAAACCTGCCAGATGCGGGGCCGGAGTGCCGCGAGCCGCCGCAAGCGATTGGTAAAGCAACGCATTGCACAAGTAGGTACCGGCGTTGTCGGAGGTGGAGCAGGGCAGCCCGAGGCCCATCAGGCGCGCTGCGATCCGCTCTGCGGGCAGCGTCGTTGCGAGTAGATCCGGCCCCTCCTCAACGATGCGTGTACCGCCGGGAAGGCGGCCCGCTGCGTCTTCCAGTGACGTTTGAAGGTTGCGGCCGACGAGCTCCAATTGGAATCCTTGGGCATTCTGCGAGACGCCAAAATGGAGCATGAGCACGAGGTTGGTGGTCCCGACGAGCTGTTGCAGCCGCGTCGGCGCTTCGCTCCACTGCGTCGGCAGGATATCGACGACGGTATCGTGGGTCGGAAACAACGTGCGGAATGCTTTGGCAATGCGCGGGACGAGCATGGCGCTGGCGTTTATGGGTACGCCGGGATAGGGACCAAAACCGGTGAGCACAATGGTTGGGCGGGCAAGCATGGCGGCACGATAGGACGCCTGCAGGATTTGCTCAATTGGAGCCAATACCGGCAAGGCTCAACAGCTCGTCGACGGCGAGGGTGGGGAGCAGCCGGCCGGCGCGCACATCGGCCTCCAGGCTGGGTAGCCGCTCGGCCACCTGGGGCACCGACTTTAAGCGTGACATCACCCGGTCGCTCAGCATGTCGCGCATCCATTCCACCGCCTGGCGCTGGCGGCGCAGGTCGAACTCGCCCGAGGCCTTGGTCTTGTCGCGGTGCTCCAGGATTTTTGCCCAGAGCACGTCCAGCCCCAAGTTCTCGCGCCCCGAGATAGTGAGGACGGGCGGCGCCCAGGTGGCCGAGCGGGGCGTCAGGATCTGCAGCGCGGCGCGATACTCGGCGGCGGCCCGCTCCGCCCTCATCACGTTATCGCCGTCGGCCTTGTTGATGGCGATCATGTCAGCGATCTCGATGATCCCTTTCTTGATGCCCTGCAGATCGTCGCCGCCGCCGGCGAGCAACAGCACCAGGAAGAAATCGACCATGTCGGCGACCGCGATCTCCGATTGGCCGACGCCCACCGTCTCGACGATGACGACGTCGAAGCCCGCGGCTTCCGCGAGCGCCATGGTCTCGCGTGTCTTGCGGGTTACGCCGCCGAGCGTTCCCGACGTCGGCGAGGGGCGGATGAAGGCATTGGCCTCCTGGGCAAGCCGGCTCATGCGCGTCTTGTCGCCGAGGATAGAGCCGCCGGTGCGCTTCGACGTGGGGTCGACCGCGAGCACGGCGAGGCGGTGGCCCGCCGCGATGAGGTTCATGCCGAGCTGATCGATGGTCGTCGATTTGCCGACGCCCGGCACGCCGGTGACGCCGAGGCGCAAGGCGCGTCCCGTTGCCGGCAGCAGCGCCTGGAGCAGCGCCTGGGCATGGGCCGCGTGCTCGGGCTTGGTGCTCTCGACCAGCGTGATGGCGCGCGCGAGCATGGCCCGGTCGCCCGAGCGCACGCCCGCCACGTAGTCATCAAGTCTCGGGCCGGCCGTGGCGGCTCTTGCCATCGATGCTCCTCTGACGTCTTGGGCCAAGCCCGTGATAGTGGGAAAGAATCGCCATCTGCAAGCGAGTCATTGCGCTGCCAGGGCCAGCTGGCACACAAGTCGATATGATTCGTACAAAGAAAGTCCCGGCTTGCCCGCCGCCTGGGCGATTTTCTAAGGTGTCGCAACGCTCGGGCCACGGACAAAAATAAGGGGGAAGCGCCGATGCCGGAAATTCCAGGCGTGGTCTTGGTCGCGCTCGTCGTCCTTGTCGCTGTCGTCATCTACGTTCTTGCCTGGCGTGCGACGCGTGGCGGCTCGGCGGTGATGCGAGTCCTCGTTCGCGGCGGCCTGGCGCTGGTTTTCGCTGCCCCTCTGGGGCTGGTCCTGCTTACGTCCTCCGTGCAGCGTACCTTCGACCAGATCGAGACACAGCTCCCAAGTGCCGTCGAACGCGACAAGGCCTTGCAAGAGCGCTTGCCGCGCGAGGACGGCGAGCAATTGCCGGCGGAGGACCTGGGTGAAAGCCAAGACGCGCTGCGCCCTTCCGAGAAGCTCGAGCCCATGCCGCCGCCGGCGGCGAACGGCGAGCCCAGCTCGCAGCCCATGATCGTCGAGCCTCCGGCTGCGAGCGCGCCCGCACCCATGCCGGAAGCGGCGGCACCAGCTGAGACGCCCGCTGCGCCTTCGGCCGATCACGCTGCCCCGGCGGAACCTGCGACGGCTCCGCGAGCGCGATCGGCTGCGACCGGTGCGGATGTGGACAAGGGTTTCCAGGTCGTGCCGGTCTTCTACGGCACCGATCGCGAGGAGGAGCCGAACGCGACGCGCATCACCTACAATGCGGAACGCGGCCGGCGGCTGGAGCTCGGGCGCGCACTCGTAACCGTTCCCAAAATCCACGAGGTGCCGCAGATCGAGCGCCCGTGGACGCTGCGCGTGCCTTATTTCAATGTCGTCCTCTACCAGGAGGCCGAGGATCCCAACAAGCACTTCACCATCGAGGAGATCAAGAAGCTCACCACCGAGGAATTCTTGCGGCTCGTACGCGAGCGGCTCGCCGGCTCGGAGCGCTTCAAGGATCACGCCCTGGTCTTCGTGCACGGCTTCAACACGTCGTTCGACAACGCTCTCTATCGCACCGCGCAGATCGCCTACGATCTCAAGTTCGACGGCGCCGCCTTCGCCTACAGCTGGCCCTCCGGCGGCGCCGTCGCCAGCTACACCTACGACCGCGAGAGTGCCGAGGCGGCAGAGCCCTACCTGCGCAACTTCCTCGCCCTCGTCATCAAGGAGAGCGGCGCCAAGGCGATCAGCGTCATCGCGCACAGCATGGGCAACCAACCGTTGCTCGAGGTGATGAAGGAATTGAAGTCGTCGGCGCCCGAGGGCGTTGTCATCGACCAGATTATCCTTGCCGCGCCTGACGTCGACGCCGACAATTTCGCCAACCTTGCCAGGGGCATCGAAGGCTTTGCCAAGGGCGTGACGCTCTATGCCGCCTCCAACGACCGGGCCCTCATCATCTCGCGCAACTTCTGGCAGAACCCGCGCGCCGGCGACGTGACGGCCAACGGGCCGATGATCCTCTCGGGCATCGATTCCATCGACATCACTGCGGCGAGCACCGACGTATTTGCGCTCAATCACTCGGGCTACGCCGAGAACAACGACTTGTTGCAAGACATCGGTAAGCTCATTCAGAACGGCGTTCGCCCGCCGGACGTCCGTTTTCCGAGCCTCAAGCGGATCAACACTGACAGGGGCGACTACTGGCGCTATACCGCGCCCTGATGCGGCCACAGGGCCCTTGGAAGGTCGCGATCGTTATTTTGGGAGTTACGCGGTCGGAGGACAGAGTCGTGGGGACGCGCCAACCAATCGGAACCGCTGGATTTTTTCTGCTTATCGTGTTGCTTGCCGCCTTCGTAAGCGATGCCGCGGCCGCCCAGACCCGCTGGCCGCCATGGCAAAGCTACGGCGAGGCCGAAAGGGTACGCCACGTCCAGCAGAAGCGCCAAGCCGTCCCGACCCAGAGCGAGATCGATGCGCTCAATAAGCGCGTCGAGCAGCTGCGTCAGTCGGGCAAGCAAGCCGAGGCGATTGCCGCTGCCAAACAGGCGCTGAGCCTTACCGAGCGGCGATATGGAGCCAACCATGTTGCGACGGCTGCCGCACTCACCAGGCTGGCCGAGCTTCTGATCGCGCAGAAGCGCTACGCGGAGGCCGAGCCGCTCCTCAAGCGCGCGCTCGCGATCCACGAGAAGGGCAACGACCGCGTCAAGACTGCCCAGGCGGCCAATAATCTCGCAAAGCTCTACCAGAGGGAGGGGCGAAAAGCCGACGCCAAGCAGCTGGAGGACCGCGCGATTGCTCTGAGCGGCGGGAAAGGTCCCACCGCGCTCAAGAAGGTGCCCATGGCGAAGGTGCAGGAGGAGCGATCGCCGCGGGCCACGTCTCCAAGCGCCTCAACGCCACGTGAGGAAAGAGCCGAGAGGCGCGAAGGCGGCGGCTTTGCGGCTCAGTCTGAGGCCAGGGCCAAAGCCATGGCCGAAGCAGAGGCCAGAGCCAGGGCTCAGGCCGAGGCCGAAAGGTACAAGACCACGGCAGAGGCGCAGCGAGAGCAGGAGTCGGCGCGGGCCATGAAGCCCAAGGCCAGGGCCTACCATCGCAAGGCCGCACCGGAAGCGGCCGCTCCTGGCGGCTCGGGGTCCGCGGCAGCCACGCCGCCAGCGCCGGAGGCGATGGCGCGCTCGCGCGGCCCAACTGCAAAAGGGGCCGAGGCGCCGGAAGGCGCTGCGCGGGCAAGGGGTCTTGTGGCACCAGAGCAGAAGTGGGACGTGGAGCCGGTGTTCTTCGGCACCGACCGCGCCGAGGAGGCCAACCCCAAGCGTCTCTCCTACGGTTCCGATCGCGGCCGCCGGCTGGAGATCGGGCGTGCGCTCGTCACGATTCCGAAGCTCCACCAGGTCCCGCAGATCGAGCGGCCCTGGGCCATCCGCATCCCCTACTTCGACGTGACGATCTACGAGCAGGCCGAGGATCCCAACAAGCACTTCACCATGCAGGAGATCAAAAGGCTCTCCAAGGACGACTTCCTGAGCTTGGTGCGCCAGCGGCTTGCCGGCTCGGCTCGCTTCAAGGACCAGGCGCTCGTCTTCGTGCACGGCTTCAACACCTCGTTCGACAACGCCGTCTACCGCACGGCCCAGATCGCCTACGACCTGAAATTCGACGGTGTGCCGTTCCTCTACAGCTGGCCGTCGGGGGGCGCGGTCGCGAGCTATACCTACGACCGCGAGAGCGCGGAGGCGTCCAAGCCCTACATGCGCCAGTTCCTCGAGATGGTGGTGCATGAGACGGGCGCAAAATCGGTGAGCATCATCGCCCACAGCATGGGCAACCAGCCGCTCCTGGACGTGCTCAAGGACATGAAATCGGCGGCTCCTGAAGGGGTCGCCATCAATCAGGTCATCCTCGCCGCGCCCGATGTCGACGCCGACAGCTTCACCGAGCTTGCCGAGGCGATCAACGGGCTGGCCAAAGGTGTCACCCTTTATGCGGCCTCCAACGACCGGGCTCTTATCGTCTCGCGCAACTTCTGGGGCCACTATCGCGCGGGGGACGTGCCGGCGCAGGGTCCGCTGGTGCTGCCGGGTGTTGATACGATCGACGTGACGGCCGCGAGCACGGACGTCTTCGCCCTCAATCATTCGGATTACGCGGAAAGCTCGCAGGTGCTCGATGACATTGGCGAGCTCATCCGGACCGGAAAACGCCCGCCCGAGGATCGCATCTTGAAGCCGGAGCGGATCACGACGGATCGCGGCCCCTACTGGCGCTACGACGGGCCGACCAACACGTCGTCTCCCTAACGGGGCAGGCCGAAGGGATTCGTTTACCTACACTTGCGACACTCAGCTCCGGTGGATCTAAAGGACGCGCGTCGGCAGCGACGCGTCGGAGCGTGTGTACGTGCGTATCGAACGGCGATGGCATCCCGACCCCAGTGCGAGCCCGTCGTGTGCGCGCGCTGCTGCCCGCAGGATTGGGGGCCACGACCCAGCAGATTGGCCATTGCTGGTCCGGTATCTCCTTGCTGCTTTGAGCCTGATGGTTGCCCTCAGCTTTCTCTCCTCGCTGACCGCGCGCGCCGAAAGCAAGGGCGAGCTCGATGAAGGCGGCGCCGTCCTCGATTCGGACGATACGGGCGGCGGCATGCCGAGCTCCAATCCTCGGGTGCACCCCATCCTTGCTGCGCACCCCGACCAGTTCGTCGTGATCTGCGTTGCCGGCTGCGATGGAAAACCGCGGGCCGTCCAGATCCTGCCGCGCCCCGGTGCCGTGACGGCGCGGGCGGGCGGGTACGTGCCGAGCATGGCCAAGATGGGCAAGGAGAGCTACGGACCGGCACGTGCCGGCCGGACGGCATCGGAGGCTGACGACGTCATCTGCCTGGCCGGGTGCATCGGCCGCCCGGGTCAGGTCGTGCAGCGCATCTCGGACCTGCCGCCGCCCCGGCGGGCGCGAAGGCAATGACCTGCTCGCTCTGATCGCCGTGAGGCTCAGCTGCCGATCAGCTTGCGCACGTCGTCGTACGAGCTGACCTTGTAGACCAGCCCGTCCTTGATGAAATAGAGCCACTCGAGCTTGTCGCTCGCGGCGAGATCCTCCGGCGTGACGGCTTCCAGCGCATCGAAGTTCTGCTTGCGGAACAAGACGGCGGTTGTCTTGGAGGCTTGCGGATCGAGGTATTTCCAGTCGCCCTTCTCCGGCAGACGCGTGGCGGCCTCCGGCTCGAACACGACCTCATTGAGGGCGGCGGGTGGAAGCTGACCCGCCTTGATGTATTCGAGGACGGCCTCGACGAAGCCGATCTGCACTAGGCCTGAGCAGATGAACTCATTGGGCGCGTTCCAGTTTCTCTCGCGGAAGTTGCGAACGGTATGCTTGCGGCCGCTCACGCTGCGCTCCACGCCGAACCACAGGTTGCGCGCGATTTGCGCGATGGCCCAGTAATTGTAGGTCGATTTGATCTTGTCGAGCAGCAGACCGCGCACGCGGGCCCGCTTGGTCTCGTCGAACCAGTCCTGCTTGAAACGCTTGATGGCGACGAAGGCGCTCTTGTCGGCGATGTAATCGCGCAAGTCCGTCAGGTCGACACCGCCGGTTCCGGCTTCGATGACGAAGGTGTTGGAGTAGCCGGTTTCGAACTGCGGGCCGGTGAAGACCATGGCCGCGTGCGAGAACGGGGAATTGGTGGCCCAGCGGATGAGCCAGGAGGCCAGATCCCAGTTGCGCCGCGTGAGGACCACATCGGCGCGCTCCAGATAGTTGCCGGCCAGGAAGTCCTCCACCGGCATGGGCCAGGTCACCGGCCCGGTTTCGGCAGCTGGGGCGACGGCGGGCGCCGGCGCAGGCGGGCTGACGGCGAAAGTCGACCCGGCGATGGCGGCGAGCGCCACCAGACCCAGGATCGTTGCCACGAGGTAGCGTTTCATGTCGGCCCCCCCTGAAATACCGAGTTTCCACGACGCCTGATCAGGGCAGTAGTACCACCATCATAGTTTGTTAACGTCACTAAGGCATCGCCCCTGCGCCGGTCAAACGCACCCCCTGTTGCAATTCTGGCGCTCCGATTCCGGCGCCGCCTGGCGCCTACGGCCTTGCCCGGCCGCTTCCACTGTTCCAAAAGGGCGAGCCTTAACCTTAGGTGACCGATGATGGGCGCGCCGCCGCCGGCCGATTTCGGGGCCCTCGAGGCCCAAGCTCGCACGCTGCTCGCCGTGTTCATCGCGGCGGGCCACGAGGCCGTTGCTCCGCCCATCATCCAGCCTGCCGGCGTGTTCCTCGACGTGCTGGGGGAGGCGCTGCGGGGGCGGACCTACGTATTCACCGACCTCAATGGCGAGGAGCTGTGCCTGCGCCCGGACCTGACCGTCCCCACGTGCCGGCTCTACCTGGAGCACGATGCCGGCTCGGGCGAGCAAGCCCACTACTGCTACAACGGCCCGGCCTTCCGCTATCAACCCGCAAGCGCCGATGCCGCCCATCCGCGCGAGTTCCGTCAGGCGGGCATCGAGTTTTTCGGCGTGAGCGACCGGGAGGAGGCCGAGGCGCGGACCCTGGCCCTGGTGCTGACCGCGCTGACGCAATCGGGCTTGCGCGACTGGAGCCTGCGCATCGGCGACCTGGGCCTTTTCGATGCTGTGCTCGATGCCGCGGAGATGCCTGAACGTTGGCGCCGGCGCCTGCGCCACCGCTTCTGGCGCGCCAAGGCGTTTCGCGCCGAGCTGAAACGGCTGACCACCAGTCCGGCGCGGTCGACCGCGACGCTGCCGCGTGCGCTCATCGATGCGCTCGATCCTGACGATCCGGTGGGCGCGGAAGCCCTTGTCGCCGAGCATCTCGACAAGGAAGGGATAGATGTTCTCGGCGTGCGCTCGGTCCCTGAGATCACCGAGGGGCTGCTCGGCATCGCCGCCGACGCCAAGGCGGCGCCCCTGAAGCAAGCGACCGCGGCGATGATCGACAGCTATCTGGAGATCAAGGCGCTCACACCCGACGTTCCGGCCTACGTGATCGAGCTCGCCGGCAACGGGAGACCGGGCGTGATGGCCGCGCTCGAAGCGTTCGAGCGGCGCAGCGCGCTCTTAAAGGAGAGCGGCGTCGCCCTGGCGCAAGTGCCGTTCTCCGGCGAGTTCGGCCGCAACGTCGCCTACTACTCGGGCTTCGTCTTCGAGGCCATGGCATCGGCGCTGGGTCCGGCGAGCCCGATTGCCGGCGGCGGCCGCTATGACGGCCTGCTGAAGGCGGTTGGCGCGGCGAATAACGTGCCCGCGGTCGGCGGTGCGATCCACACCGAGCGTCTGCTTGCTGCCGTGCGTGGAGGCAAGCGATGAGCGCGCTGATATTCGCCGTGCCTTCCAAGGGTCGCTTGATGGAGCTGACGGCGGAGTTCCTTGCCAAATCCGGGCTGAAGCTGCGCAAGGTCGGTCACGACCGCGGCTATCGGGGCGAGATCGAAGGCTTTGCCGGAGTTGACGTGGCGTTCGTCTCGTCTTCCGAGATTGTCGCCGAGCTCAACCGTGGGCGCGCGCACGTTGGCGTCACCGGCGAGGACCTCGTGCGCGAGAACATCTCCAACGCGTCCGAGCGCGTCGAATTCCTAAAACCGTTGGGATTTGGCCACGCCGACGTCGTGGTGGCAGTGCCGCGCTGCTGGATCGATGTGGCCGAGGTGGCCGATCTCGAGGCCGCCGCCGCCGCCTTCCGGCGCGAGCACGGGCGGCCCTTCCGCGTCGCGACCAAGTACGTGAACCTCACGCGGCGGTTCTTTTCGGCCAAGGGCCTGATCGATTACCGCATCGTTGAGAGCCTGGGTGCCACCGAAGGAACGCCCGCGGCCGGCACCGCCGACATCATCGTCGACATCACCACCACGGGGGCGACGCTGGCCGCCAACGGCCTGAAGGTGCTGGAGGACGGCCTCATCCTGCGGTCACAGGCCAATCTGGTCGCCTCCAAGGTGGCGGTGTGGGGACCGGAGGAGAAGAAGGCGCGCGAGGCTTTGCTCGGCCGGCTCGGCATTGCCCCAGCGTGATTGATCCTCCCGCCCTCCCCTCGATTGCAGACGTGGCGTTTATGGTCGGGTGACTTCGGCGAAGGCCAATAGCTGCCGAAATTCGATCGAAAATTCGAGCCTAGCGACGAACGTAGAGATCTCTCTGCAGCGACGCACTCTCTCATCGCGAGTTGGCGAACTTGATCGACGACGCGGCACTCATTTCTTATTAGTTAGCCGTATGGCTAACCGTTATTGACACAAGCTAGCGTCTCCACTATAGTTAGCTTTATGGCTAACCAATCAACGCAACTCGATCACGTTTTCGGCGCCCTCTCCGACGCGACCCGCCGTGCGATCGTCATGCGACTATGTGCTGGCGAGGCATCCGTCGGAGAGCTGGCGAAGCCGTTCGCCATGGCGTTGCCGAGCCTGATGAAACACATCCGCATTCTAGAGAGCAGCGGCCTCGTCACGTCCGAGAAGACCGGTCGCGTCAGGACTTGCTCATTGCAGGCGGAAGCTCTCGCAACCGTCGAGGTTTGGTTGGCGGCTCAAAGGGAGATCTGGGAGCAACGACTTGATCGACTGGAAATGTACGTTGAGAAATTAAAAAATGAGGAGAGGGCCAATGCCCGCAAGTCAAACAAACGCAAGTCAAAATGAATCGCCCCTGTCCACGTGGGCGCTCGATCGAGAGATTGTCCTCTCGCGCGTCATCAACGCGCCACGAGAGTTGGTTTTCTCCGCCTGGACTGATCCGCGCCATCTTCCCCAATGGTTCGGTCCGGCCGGTTTCACGGTCGAGACAAAGTCGATTGACATTCGCGTCGGCGGCGAATGGCGCTTCGATATGACTGCGCCCGACGGCAAGCGATATCCGAGCAGGATGCAATTCCGGCGCATCGAGAGGCCGCACCTGATCGAGTTCTATCACGGCGCCGACAAGGACAACGACCCTGGCATGTTCCGCACCACCATCACGTTTGATGAGCAGAGCGACGGTAAGACTGTGATTACCCTGCGTCAGTTGCATCCAACCAAAGCTCAGCGCGATGCGGGAATAGGCTTTGGCGCAGTCGAGTACGGTTACCAGACGCTGGAAAAGCTGGCGCAGCACGTCGAAAACAGCATGGCTGCTTAGCGACACCGAACAAATCAGGAGTGCGTCTTCCGCTTCCAGTAGCCGGATGACAGCCGCTCCGGGTCGGGAGCGGACCTTGCTCGCCACCCTGGGCGCGTCCGCATCGACGTCTGCAGGGTCAGCCCCGGAGGGTCTGACGGGAGGGTGGTCGCCGAAACGTCAAGTTGAGGCGACCGGGTGGGGTGAAGAGCCAAGAGAAACATTTAAAGCGATGGTCTTCCTTCTTCCCCCACCCCTAACCCCTCCCCGCGTCCATGCGGAGCATGGCTTCGCCATGACGGGGAGGGGAACGCGTTGAGATACTGTCAGATCGGAAATTGCTCTAGCGCTGCGTCCGTGCAGTGATGCCTCACTTGTCCGGGCGCACGAACGCGTCGACCCGCATGCCGGGCAGGAGCGGCACCTTGCCGTCGAGGGCAATCGTCATCTCGAGCACCTCGATGTCGGAGGCGCGGCGCGGTCCGCGCGGGCTGATGCGCGGCGTCGCCATTGTCGGTGCGAGCGCCTTCACCGTGCCCTCGAAGTCCTTGCCGGGATAGTTGATCGAGCGCACGAACGCCTTCTGCCCGACCTTGATTTTGGCGACGTCGCCGTCGTCGACCTCAGCCTTGACGCGCACCGCCGACATGTCGCCGACGACCGCCAGCGGCTGGTCGGGCGAGGGCGATACGATCTCGCCCTGCTTGGCATGGAGCTCGAGCACGGTGCCTTTCTTGGGCGCACGGATGCGCGTCTTATCGAGCTGGGTCGCTGCGAGCGCCACGTTGGCGCGCGCTGCCGTCAGCGCCGATTCGAACTGGTTGGGCGCGGGCAGATTGGATTTTGCCTGCGCCTGCGCGTAGGCGAGGCGCTCGCGCTCGACACGCTCCTCGGCCTTCTCCAAGCGCCTGCGTGCGTCGGCAAGCTGCTGGTCGGTGGCCTCGCCGCGGCGCTTTCCTGTGAGTGCAGCGTCGAGCTCGAAGCGGGCACCCGTCACCTCGCGCTCGGCGGAATAGACGCCGTCCTCGCCCTTGGTCACGTCCTCGCGCCCTGACGTCTTGGGCTGGTTGTCGCGCTCGCGCCGGCGCAAGCCTTCCTCGGCTTCCGCCGAGGCGAGACGCGCACGCGCCTCCTCATCGTCGAGACGGATGAGAAGCTCGCCCGCCTCCACGTTGTCGTTCACTTTGACGGGCACGTCGGCAACCTTGCCGAGGATCGCTGCGCCGAGTTGGAACTCGCCCGAGCTCGGCTCCACGCGCCCAGGCGCGGCCGCCACCCACTGCAGCTCGGTCTTGGCGGCTGCCGTCGTCGTGGTGCCGGTGCTGCTCGATCCGTAGAGCGTTGCACTCAAGAAGTAGCCGCCCAGAGCAGCGGCCACGAGGGCAATGATGATGATCAGCGTTCTAAGCATGGCGCCTAATCCTATAGTGGCCGCCGAGGGACTTTTCCCTGGCGATGCGTTGATCTTCGTTTTCGCCGCTGGTCGCGTGCTCGGAGCCCTTCTTCGGGCGCTCCTCGCCCACGATGTAGCCGTCCTCGATCCTGATGATCCGGTCGGCGTAGACGAGCGTGCGGTGGTCGTGCGTGACGGCGAGCACGGCGCGGTTGGGGTCCTTGGCAACCTCCGACAGGAGCGCCATCACGGCCCTGCCGTTCTCGGCGTCGAGCGCGGCGGTCGGCTCGTCGGCAAGGATGACCGAGGGCCGGCCGGCCAGCGCGCGGGCGATCGCCACGCGCTGCTTTTCGCCGCCTGAGAGCTTGGCCGGAAAGGCGCGCGCACGATGCGCCAGGCCCACCGCACTCAAGGCGCTGACGGCGTGTCCCGGCGGATCGACGACGGGGGCTGCGCGCACATCGAGCGCCAGCATCACGTTCTCGCTCGCCGTCATGGTAGGGAACAGGTTGTAGCCCTGGAACACGAAGCCGACGTGCTTGCGCCGCAGGTTGGCGAGCCCCTCGGCGTCGAGGCCCTCGGTGGAGTGGCCGGCGACGTTGAGTTGGCCCTCGGTCGGCGACAGGATGCAGCCGAGGATCGACAACAGCGTGGTCTTGCCTGAGCCCGAGGGGCCCATGAGCAGGGTCAGCTCGCCGGCGCGCAACTGCAGGTCGATCCCCTTCAAGGGTTTGACCGCGTGCTCGCCCGAGCCGAACACCTTGACGATGCCCTTCGCCTCGAGAAGCACGTTGGGCTTGGTTTCTACTGCGTCGTTCATCGGCTGAACACTCCTGCAGGATCGATGCGCGTCACCTTGAAGATGGCGGACATGGCGGCGATGACGCACATGCCGATGGTCAAGGCGAAAAGGAGAACGGCGAGGCCCGGCGTCATCACGATGAGCAACGTGGTGTCCTTGGACGCCCAGATGATGATCAGGCTCAGGATCATTCCGACGCTGTAGCCGAGCACCGCGCTCATCAGCGCCTGGATCAGGATCACCTTGTGGATGTATCCCGCCGAGGCGCCGAGCGCGCGCAAGGTGGCGAATTCGTTGAGGTGGTCCTTGGTGCTGGAATAGAGCGTCTGGGCGACGATGACGACGCCGACGATCATGCCGAGGGCCGCGCCGGCAATCAGTGCGGCGCCGGCGCCCGTCTGGAACAGCCAATAGTCGACGCTGCGCTTACGGAACTCGGCCTGCGTCAGCACCTCGCGGTCCTGCAGGCGTGCGGCGAGCTTGGAGCGCACGTTCTCCAGATCGGCGCCGGGTGCCAGCCGCACCAGCGTATAGGAGGCCTGATTGGCACCGGCATCGAGCAGCGTTCGGGCCCGTTGCAGCGAGGTGAAGACGTAGGGCAGCGTCGTGAACGAGCGGATGGCGTGCGTCACCGCACCGACCTTCACGTGCGTGTTGTTGATCTCGGCTGCGTCGCCGAGCCCATCGATGCCGAGGTCGGTGAAATAGGTGTCGTCGACGGCCACCGCGCCCGGCGCCTCGAGCGCTGCAAGGCTGCCATTCACAATATTCCACGGCTTCAAGGTTCCGTTCTCGTGGTCCGAGCCGATGAGCAGCACCGCGGTCGAGCCGCCCTTGGGCTTGCGCCAGTTGGAGAAGTTGACGACGAGGTCCTCGGCCTCGGCGACGCCGGGCGTGGACAGAACCGCGTACTTCTCGTGACCGATCAGGAACGAAGGATCGTCGAAACTCTTGGTGCCGAGCGGCACCACCCAGAGGTCGCCCTTGGCGTGATCGAGCATGGCCGCGATCATGCGCTCCGAGCCGATGTAGAGGCCGCACTGCACGGCGACCAGCACCACCGAGAACACGATGCCGATGAGCGTGACGGCGAGGCTCAGCCGGTCGTGAAAAAGATTCCGGTAGGCGAGCTTGGCCGCCATCTTGACGGTCTTGGGCTTGCCGGCGGGTTGAGCCCCCGCAATTGCCGTCAAACTTTCGGTCTTCGCCTGCATGACTTGTTTCCTCGTCCCCGGATCGGCTCCGCGGCAGTTGATGGCTGTTTCTCGCAAGTCTCGATCCCGGCCATAGGGTCGGGATCGAGAGAGTGTCATGAACCTTGGAGCCGGCCAACCGGCTCCTGTTTGGCTTAGAGCCGGCCTAGTCGCAAGAGACCGAGAGCGTCATGCCGACGGACGGAAAGAACTTCTTGCAATCAAGCCTCTCGGCCGTCTTGGGCCCGTCTTCCGGCTCGGTCGCAGGGACGTCGGCCACAACCTTGGCGGGCCCGGGCGTGGGCTCGGCCGCGTTGATTGTCGCCGTCTGCTCGACCGGTGAAAGCGCCGCGGTGGAGATTGAGGAGTTCTCGTTCTCGACCATTGCGTCCATCACCTCGCTCTTGGCTTGCGGCAGCGGCGCGGGCTCGACCTCGGCAACGTCCTCGGTCGCAGGCTTCGACTTCTTGGTCGCGTAGACCTTCTTGGCATGCCGGTGGCGCGCGTAATAGCGCCTCTCGCGCAAGCGCCGATGCTCATAGCGCTGCTGATGGCTCATGGCGCTGATGGCACCGATCGCCAGGCCGACAGCGAGGCGTCCCTTCCACCCGGCCTGGGCCGGCGGGGCCAGCATGGCGCTCATTGCGAAGACGGCCATCGCGACCGCGATCAGGATCCTGTTCATAGCGTCCTCCTTGGATGGGTCGTCCCGTGTGCTGTGATCCGTGAGACCGATCATGGGCGCGCCGGCGGTGCGATGCTGTTCCAGGTGGAACAGGGCAGAAAAATTCTCAAATTCTGAAAGGCGGAATTCTGGGTCCGTCCCCGCTGGCGATCCCGGCGCGGGACCGGGATCGCAGCAGCGGTGCGTGTATTGGTGTTGGGGCTCACTCGCAAGGGACGGTGAGGGTCATGCCCACCGAGGGGAAGAACTTCTTGCAGTCGAGCTTCTTGACCGACTTCGGCTCGTCTACCGGCTTGCTCTCCGACAGAGCCGCAACCGGCTCCGCCTCGACCGGCGCAAGGGACGCCGTGGAGATGGAGGAGTTCTCGCTCTGGGCGACGTCGTCCTTCTCCACCTTCTCCTCGGGCTCGGCCTTGGCCACGGACTTCGTCGCAGTCGACTTCTTGGTCACCTTGACGTCGTCTGGCGCCTCGCGGCGCACGTAGTGATGGCGCCGGCGGTGGTACTCGCTGTAGCCGCTCGAATTGCCGTGGGCGGTGAACGAGCCGATCGGGAATCCGAAGCCGAGACGGACCCTCATGCCGGCCTCGGCTGCCGAGGCGAAGAAGGTGGTGGCGGCGAGAATGGCCGTGGCGAATGCGATCAACGTCTTGGTCATGGCGTCCTCCTGCAAGCGGTCGTTGTGTCGGCGAGCGCCCCTCGGGCGCTGGAGTGATGTCTGAGGCAACCTTGGCGTTGGGGGCGGGGCGGCGCTGTCCCAGGGGGAACAGGGCGGCGAAATTCTTCAAGGTGTTCGCGGTCGGCTGAAAAAGCGCGATCCCGGCCTTGCGGTCGGGATCGCCACGTCTCGTTCTCAAGCGGTGGGTTTAGTCGCAGGACACGGTGAGGGTCATGCCCACGGAGGGGAAGAACTGCTTGCAGCCGACGTCCTTGGCAGCGGCGACCTTCTTCATCTCGGGCTCGGCAGCGGCGACGGGCTTGGCCTCGGCTACCTTGCCGTTGGCGGTGGAGATCGAGGAGTTCTCAGACACCACGGTCTGGGTCTGGGTCGGGGTCTCGGTCTTCTCCTCGACCTTGGCGACGCTTTGCGAGGACGCGGCCGGCTTGTGAGCAACATGAACCTTCCGCCGCACGCTGCGGTGCACGGAGCTGTAATGGCGCCGGCGGAAATAACGGAAGTAGCCTCCGCCGCAACCGGCCTTCTCAAGCGTGGAGAAGCCCGCAGGCGCGGCGAGGCGGACGTTGAAGCCGGCGGCCTCGGCGCCCGAGCCGAACAGGGCGGCGACGGCAAAGAAGGCAGCGGCGGCAGCGATCAGCATCTTGTTCACGGCAGGTCTCCATAGCTGGGTGTTCGTTTCTGGAGCTGATCATGGGTGAGACGGGCCCGCGCCGCTGTTTCGGCCGTGACATGCGAAAGATTTTTCTCGTTGCTCCCTGTCTGGCGGCGCCTCGGCCCACGCCTTTCCACAAAAAGGCTCGGCCCCGATCTTGCGATCGGGGCCGAGAGGCCGGGATTAGCGTGGGGGGAGGACGCATACTCAACCGGCCTAGGGGCTCATTCGCAGGGCACCGAGAGCGTCAGGCCGACGGTGGGGAAGAACTTCTTGCAATCGATTCTGTGGGCCGTCTGGGGCTCGCTCGGGGTCACCGCCGCCGTCTTGACGGGCTCGGAGGGCGTCGTCTGAGCGGTTTCGACCTGCGCCACGGAGATCGAGGAGTTCTCGGTCTCTGCAACCTTGGCTGGGGTCGTCTCGGCCATTTCCTCGACCTTGGCGACGCTGTCCGACGACTTCTTGGCCACGTGGACCGGAGCCGTCTCATGCCGGCGCGCGGCGTGGTAGGCCCGCTTCCGGGCGGCCCGGTCGCGCTCCTGGGCGGCCTCTTTGTTGTAGTCGGTCATGTAGGGCGGAAGGCCGCCAAAGCCTAGATGGACCCTGAATCCGGCCTCCGCGGCCGAGGTCAGCATGGTGGTGGCGGCGAGAATGAGGGTGGCGAGAGCTGCGATCGACTTGGTCATGGCTTAGTACCTCCTCAGGTTGGGGCTTTGCCCCTTTGCTGTGTCCCTGAGGCCCACAATGGCTCTCAGCCGGCCCGTCTGCTGTTCCTGCCGGAACAGGGCAGCTCTTTTTTTGAGAAGGGGCCCTACAGGCCCTAAGGCACCGCTGTTTGGCAGCACTTGCCCCGCAACGCCTCGAAACATGCCACTTGCTCGGGCACGGGCCGGCGCCTGGCGATTTGGCGATACGCATCGGTTTGTGGCTGCGCTGGAGCTCTTAGACCTGCTAGGATGCGGTGCCGGGTCTGGGGTGGCGGGATCTGGCAGACATGGAACAATTCCGCACACGGCAGTTGCCAAGATCGCCCGATCTGACGTAACGCTGCCATACCCTGGTCGCCGGACCCGAAGAATCGCATGCGCCTCAATAAATCAACGAGCTACGCCGTCCGCATCTTGATCGACTGCGCAAGGGCAGGGGATCGGCTGATCAAAGTCGCCGACATTGCGCAGCGCCTCGACATCACCCAGCAGAACGCCTTTAAAATCGTGCATCTCTTGTCGCGGGCTGGCTTTCTGGCCTCCGTCCGCGGCCGCAATGGCGGCGTCAGGCTGGCGCGGCCGGCCACCAAGATCCGTGTCGGCGACGTGGTCCGGGCAATCGAGTTCACGCGGATCGACGGCAATCAATCGGGCAGCCACGCGAGCCTCACCCAGATCGTCGATGACGCGCTTGAGGCTTTCATCACCGTGCTCGATCAGCATACCCTGGCCGAGATGGCCAAGGCCAGCCAAGGGGCCCCTGAGACCGGGTCTGGCAGCCGGTCGCCCGGGAAGGCCGCCCTACGGGCGAGCCCCGTTGGCTCGCGTGCACGGCGCGGGCCCCAGCAGGTCGTGGCCCGCTGACCGGTCCCGGTGCGGCGCCCGAGCCCCTTGACAGGGCCTGCAAACCCTTCAAAACTCGAAATAGAGCTTCCATATTAGGGGCATGGTACCCGGTCCTGGGCGACCTCGATTGAGCGAGATATGAGAGACGACGCTGTCAGGTTGCGTGTCGAGACGGCTGGAGCATCCCTCCGGTCGGATGCGTGCGCATGGGTGACGTTGGGGGGAAGCGCTCCATGATCGTCTGCTCCTGCACAGTCATCTCCGATCGGGATATCGAGGCAGCCCTGCTCGAGATCCTGAACCGCCCCGATGCGCCAATCCCGACACCGGGCGTCGTCTATCGGCACCTGCAGAAGCGCATGAACTGCTGCGGGTGCGCGCCGCTGGCGGTCGAGACGATCTACAACAAGGTCGACGAGCTTGAGCGGAAGGGACTGATTTCTCCCAACGTTTGCGAAGTCGCGCGCAGCAAGTTGCTCGAGTTTTCAGCGTGGCGTCCGCGCGCGCGTCAGAAGAGTGAGGACGTGCTGCCCGCTGCCGCCGCGCCCGAGGACGGCTCCCTCAAAATCGCATAAGCTCGCTTCCGGCAATTTTTGCGCTGGCATCCCGTTAAATCTCCCACCACAATCAGCCCGCGGCCTCGCGCGAGGCACGCTCCCTGAAGTCACGACGCGGCCAGCCCGCCGTTCAACTCAGCAATTCCTACCTCGTTTTCTCAGCAGGCACGGAGGGCAGCCATGAAAGGCAATAAAGAGGTCATCGAGGCGTTGAACCACGCTCTGAAGCTGGAGCTTGGCGCCGTCAACCAATACTGGCTGCACTATCGCAGGCTCGACGATTGGGGCTTCACCAAGCTCGCCAAGAAAGAGCGCGCCGAATTGATCGAGGAGATGAACCACGCCGACAAGCTCATCACGCGCATCATCTTTCTCGAAGGCCTGCCCAAGATGCAGGAGATTGCGCCTCTGATGATCGGCGAGACGCTCAAAGAGGTGCTCGAATGCGACCTCAAGGGCGAGTACATCGCCCAGGAGTACTACACCAAGGCGCGTGAAATCTGCCGCTCCCACAAGGACTACGTGTCGATGGATCTGTTCGAGGAGCTGCTCGAGGACGAGGAGGGCCACATCGACTTCCTGGAGACGCAGCTCGACCTTCTGAAGAGCATCGGCATCCAGAACTTTGGTCAGCTGCAGGCCGATTCCGCCAACGATGTGGAGGGCAAGGCCGACTAGGCCCTTGGCCCCGGCGGCGGCGCCAGATCGCAAATTGCAGCAAATGCGACAATGGTCCGGCCGTCGCCTATGTGACGATGTTGTGATCCCAACACACAGAGAAATCCCGGAAACGCAGTGTTCTTCCGATAGTTAGCGGGTGAGCCGGGCACTGGCACGCCGATTGCTCTTATCCATGATGAGGTCCTGGGAAGGGAGTTCTCATTCATGGTCGGTGCGACCCCAGAAGCGCTCGTTGTGGCCATCATCGTCACCCTGTTCACCGCAGGGTCGGCGGCGCTGGTCGCGCTGGCGATGGCACTGTGGGGGGACCGATGATCGTCTGCTCTTGCGCCGTCATCTGCGATCGCGACATCGAGAATGCGCTGGTCGAGATCTTGAATCAGCAGGATGCACCAATCCCCACGCCCGGTATCGTCTATCGGCACCTGCAGAAGCGCATGAACTGCTGCGGATGTGCGCCGCTGGCCGTCGAGACGATCTATAACAAGGTCGACGAGCTCGAGCGGAAGGGGCTGATTTCTGCCAACGTTTGCGCCACCGCGCGCAGCAAGCTACTGCAGTTCTCCACTTGGCGTGCGCTGCTGCGCGGCGCCCAGTTGGAATTGCCTTCTCAAGCGAGTTTCGCCGACGAAGGCGCCCTCGAGGTCGCCTGACCGATCCCGCAACAAACGTCCACGCAAGATAAAGGGGCCTCATAAAAGGCAACAAAGAGGTCATCGAGGCGCTGAACGAGGCTCTGAAGCTGGAGCTCGGTGCCGTCAATCAGTATTGGCTGCACTTTCGCCGCCTCGACGACTGGGGCTTCACCAAGCTCGCCAAGAAGGAGCGCGCCGAATCGATCGAGGAGATGGACCACGCGGACAAGCTGATCACGCGCATCCTCTTCCTCGAAGGCTTTCCCAAGATGCAGGAGATCGCGCCGCTGATGATCGGCGAGACCTGAAAGAGGTGCTCGAGTGCGATCTGAAGGGCGAGTACATGGCGCAGGAGTTCTATACCAAGGCGCGCGACATGTGCCGCGAGCACAAGGACTACGTCTCGATGGACCTGTTCGAGGAGCTGCTGCATGAGGAGGAGGGCCACATCGACTTCCTGGAAACGCAGCTCGACCTGTTGAAGAACATCGGGATCCAGAACTACGGGCAGCTGCAGGCCGATTCCGCCAACGACGTGGAAGGCAAGGCCGATTAGGCGCTTGGCCCCGGCGGCGGCGCCAAAATCGCAATTTGCAGCAAATGCGACATAGGCCGGGGCGTCGCCAATGCGACGATGTTGTGATCCCAACATCCAGAGAAACCCGGAAACTAAGTGTTCTTCCTATAGTTGAGCGGCGTGTCCGGGCATCTGGCACGCAGGTTGCTCTTATCCATGAGGAGGTGTCTGGCAGGGGACACCTCATGCATGAGCGAGTGATGGCCCTAGAAGTGCTGATCGTGACTGGCACGTCGCCCTGATCACCGCAGGGTCGGCGGCGCTGGTCGCGCTGGCGAAGGCACTGTGGGGGGACCGATGATCGTCTGCTCTTGCGCCGTCATCTGCGATCGCGACATCGAGATGGCGCTGATCGAGATCTTAAATCCGCAGGATGCACCAATCCCCACGCCCGGTATCGTCTATCGGCACCTGCAGAAGCGCATGAACTGCTGCGGATGTGCGCCGCTGGCCGTCGAGACGATCTATAACAAGGTCGACGAGCTCGAGCGGAAGGGGCTGATTTCTGCCAACGTTTGCGCCACCGCGCGCAGCAAGCTACTGCAGTTCTCCACTTGGCGTGCGCTGCTGCGCGGCGCCCAGTTGGAATTGCCTTCTCAAGCGAGTTTCGCCGACGAAGGCGCCCTCGAGGTCGCCTGACCGATCCCGCAACAAACGTCCACGCAAGATAAAGGGGCCTCATAAAAGGCAACAAAGAGGTCATTGAGGCGCTGAACGAGGCTCTGAAGCTGGAGCTCGGTGCCGTCAATCAGTATTGGCTGCACTTTCGCCGCCTCGACGACTGGGGGTTCACCAAGCTCGCCAAGAAGGAGCGCGCCGAATCGATCGAGGAGATGCACCATGCCGACAAGCTCATTACGCGCATCCTCTTCCTCGAGGGCTTTCCCAAGATGCAGGAGATCGCGCCCCTGATGATCGGCGAGACCGTGCAAGAGGTGCTCGAATGCGACTTGAAGGGCGAGTACATCGCCCAGAAGTTCTATACCAAGTCGCGCGACTTGTGCCGCTCGCACAAGGACTACGTGTCGATGGAGCTGTTCGAGGAGCTGCTCCATGATGAGGAAGGGCACATCGACTTCCTGGAGACGCAGCTCGATCTCCTGAAGAGCATCGGCATCCAGAACTACGGCCAGCTGCAGGCCGACTCCGCCAACAACGTCGAAGGCAAGGCCGACTAGCGGCGGCTGCGTCGCATGGCGGATGACGCTGGCGCTCTTTGCGCCTTACCGAGTTCCCGTTGCGGTCGGCTTCGAGCGCGCGAAAGTGCCCGCGCCGCTGCAGCCACACCATGAGCGCGAGCGCCGGCAGGGCGGTCAGCACGCACGTCACGAAGAACGCCGGCCAGCCGAGCGCCTCGGCGGCGTAGCCCGTGCCCGAGGCAAAGAACGTGCGCCCCGTCGAGGCCAGCGCCGTCAGCAGGGCGTATTGCGTCGCCGTGTGCAGCGGGTTGCGGCACAGCGCGGAGAGATAGGCGACGAAGATCACGGTGCCGATGGCGCCGGCGAAGTTCTCGATCACGATCGCAACCGTGAGCGCGGGCATGCTCAGCTCCTGCCAGCCGAGCCAGACGAAGGCGAGGATGGATACGGACTGCAGGATCGCGCCGATCCACAGGGCGCCCGCCAGCGATTGCGTGCGCGCGATGGTTCCTCCGGCAAATCCGCCGACCAGCAACGCCGTGAGGCCCACGCCCTTCACGATGGTCGCGTACTGCAATTTGCTGTAGCCGAGCGACAGCACGAAGGGCGCCGTCATGGCGCCGGCGAGCGCATCGCACAGCTTGAACAGCACCACGAAGGCGAGGACGGCGACGGCGGCATCGCGCGTCAGGAACTCGGCGAAGGCACCCCTTGCCGTCTCGTAGAGGCGCAGCAGGGCGCCATGACCTTCGGTCGGATCGGGCACGCTTTTGGGCTCGCGCGCGAGCAGGGTGGCGGCAAGCCCGACCAGCACCAGCGCCGCTGCGGCGGCATAGGCGAGCGGCCACACGGCCGCCTTGCTCAGTCCCTGCAGCTCCAGCCATCCCGACAAGCCGATCACGCCGGCACCGGACGCCAGCATGCCGACGCGGTAGGCGGCGACGTAGCTTGCCATGCCGGCCGCCTGCTCGTCGGTGGGCAGGCTCTGCACGCGATACGCGTCGACGATGATGTCCTGGGTCGCCGAGGCGCAAGCGACGAGGAGCGCTGCCACGCCCACCATGAGCGGCGATGCGAGTGGGTCGCGCGTGCCGAGGAACACGATCGTCACCATCAAGAGCAGTTGCGAGGCGACGAGCCAGCTGCGGCGGCGGCCGAGGCGCGCCAGGACCGGCACGTGCCAGGCATCGACGACGGGCGCCCACAAGAACTTGAGCGTGTAGGGCAGGCCGGCAAGCGACAACAGGCCGATGGTGCCGAGGTCGACACCGCGGTCGACCATCCATACGCGCAAGGTCTCGCCCGACAGCGCCAGCGGCAGGCCGGAGGAAAAGCCCAGGAACATGATGATGAGCACGCGCGGGCGCAGGTAGACGGCGAGCGCGGCGAGGAACGGGATCTGTCGGGGCTGCTCGCTTTCGGACGGCGCGCTCATGCGTACTTTCTCATCCGCCGTGGACGGGGGCTGACTGCGGGCTTGCTACTAGTGTGATGATCGAGAAATTCGCCGGTGGGTGCGGCGGGGATCGGAGCGAATTTCTCGATCTGAATCACACTAGCAACTCCATAAGTCTAGTGTCCCTTTAATTCCGAAGTTCGCTTAAGAGCCTGGCATCGAGCATGGGCGAACTTCGGAAATCGGGACACTAGGCCGAGGGCCATCTGTCGATGCTAGAGTGGCCGCAGTGCGGCAGAAGAAAAGGGGGAGGAGATGGCGCGCTATATTTTGGCGATCGATCAGGGCACGACATCGTCCCGCGCCATGCTTTTCGATGAGAACGTCGGCGTCGCGGCCATCGCGCAGGAAGAGTTCACCCAGTATTTTCCCGATTCCGGCTGGGTCGAGCACGACCCGGAGGACATCTGGCACAGCGTCGTGGCGACGGCGCGAGCCGCGCTCGCCCAGGCCGGCGCCGGCGCCTCTGACGTTGTCGCCATCGGTATCACCAACCAACGCGAGACGACTGTGGTGTGGGAGCGCGCCACCGGCAAGGCGATCCACAATGCTATCGTGTGGCAGGACCGGCGCACGGCAAAGATCTGCGAAGACTTGCGCGCGCGCGGCCTGGAGGCGGCTGTCACGGCGAAGTCGGGACTGCGCATCGATCCTTATTTTTCCGCAACCAAGATCGCGTGGCTGCTCGATACGGTTCCTGGCGCGCGCGCCAGGGCCGAGAAGGGCGAGCTCGCGTTCGGCACGGTCGATTCGTTTCCTCCTGTGGCGTCTGACCGGCGGGCGCGTGCATGCAACGGATGCATCGAACGCCAGCCGCACGTGTCTGTTCGACATTCACACCGGTTGCTGGGACGAGGAGCTGCTCGAGATCTTTCGCGTGCCGCGGGAGCTGCTGCCGGACGTGCACGACAACGCCGCCGAGTTCGGCGTCACCGAAGACGATCTCTTCGGCGCTGCCATTCCTATTCGCGGCATGGCCGGCGACCAGCAGGCGGCCACCATCGGTCAGGCCTGCTTTGCCCCCGGCATGATCAAGTCCACCTATGGCACGGGCTGCTTTGCGGTGTTGAACACCGGAGAGGACGCGGTCGCCTCGCGGCACGGTCTGCTCACCACCATTGCCTATCAGCTTGCGGGCAAGCGCACCTACGCGCTCGAGGGCTCGATCTTCATCGCCGGCGCGGCGGTGCAGTGGCTGCGCGACGGTCTCAAGATGATCGAGAGCGCGGACGCGTCCGGCGCCATGGCGCAAGAGGCCGATCCGGCTCAGCACGTGGTGCTGGTGCCGGCCTTCGTGGGGCTGGGCGCGCCCTATTGGGACCCCGACTGCCGCGGCGCGCTGTTCGGGCTCACGCGCAACACCGGCCCCAACGAGCTTGCCAAGGCCGCGCTCGAGTCCGTCTGCTTCCAGACCTGGGACCTGCTCGATGCCATGCGCAACGACTGGCCGGCTGCAGCCAAGACGCTGTTGCGCGTCGATGGCGGCATGGCGGCGTCCGACTGGACGATGCAGCGCCTCGCCGACATTCTCGACGCGCCCGTCGACCGGCCGACCGTGCTCGAGACGACAGCGCTAGGCGCAGCCTACCTCGCAGGGCTGCAATCGGGCTTCTATCCCGAGCCCGCGAAGTTCGCGCAAGCCTGGGCGCTCGACCGCCGCTTTACGCCTGCGCTTGATGCCGGTGCGCGCGAGGCCAAGATTGCCGCCTGGCACGATGCCGTGCGGCGTACCTTGTCAGAGGGCGTGACCGGCCCAATCTGAGGCTCATGCCCAAGTTTCTCATTATTGCCGGGATCGTGCTCATCGCCGCGGGGCTCGCCTGGCTTGTCGGCGAGCGCTTCGGCCTCGAGCGGCTGCCGGGCGACATCGTCATTGAGCGCGGCAACGTGCGCATCTATTTCCCGCTGATGACCTCGCTGATCATCAGCGTCGCGCTTTCGTGCTTTTCTGGCTGTTCAGCCGTTAGGCCGTGTACCCATAAGCCTTCTGGTAGTGACAAGCGATTTCCGCTCCAAGCGCAAAAGTGGTCTTTCGACAGCCGTCGAACATGGTCCGCTGTGGGTCAAGGAGCCGCCACGCTGAGCGACGAGATACATGACTGCGCCTTGCCCAAGAGCACACCCAATTTAGATCCCCGATGGTTGTCGCGGCCTGGATTTGGAGGATGTCCGGTTCTGCCGTCGTGCGGCTCAATACCGGTAGTTCACGCCGAGGCGGAGATTGTGCGCGGTGAGATCAGACGATGTAACTAACGTGCTGTTCGCGCCGGGAGCAGCAGGGGCATTGACAACTGCCGACGTCGCCACGCTGCCGAAGTCGAGGAACAGGTACTCCACATCGACTGTCCAGTTGCGGGCGAGCATCCACTCCGCGCCGCCGCCGATTGTCCAGCCTGCTATGGTCTTCGAGTGGCTCGAGGCACCGTGGGTGGCTGATCCCGCCACGGTGAAGACTGCATCCGTGAAGGCGTTGCTTACCTCCAGATTGGTCAGCGCGAGGCCGCCTGTCGCATAGAGCAGCAGCTGGGGCATCGCCGTCCATCCGATCCGCCCTCGTGCCGTGAACAACCAGTCGCTGTCGACGGAGGAGCTCGTCGCGTAGGCCACGCCGGGTCTTACAACCGCATACGCCGATGCCCCCGTTCGCGACTTGCTCAGATTGAAGGCTCCGAAATCGACCGCGCCGCCATAGACTATGGCTTGCTGCTGCCAGTCGTAGCCCGCCTGCACGCCCCCGGTGACACCGTGCGGCGACAGCGAACCCGTACCGCTCGCCTGCACGCCAGGTTGGTTTCCGCAGGCGAAGTAGAAGGGGACAAAGGTTCCGCAGTCGGTGGTGGTGACCGCGTCGGAGCTGCCCCACGCATAGCCGATGTTGGCGCCGGCATAGAAGCCTTCCCAGCTATCAGTTTCACCCGCAGACGCCACACCTGAGAACGCAATGGATAAGGCGCCGATTAGGGCGGCTGGTGCGGTGCGCATGCAGGAGACCCCCTGAAATTAATCAGCACGCACTGTATTGAGATTCGCGGCGCAGCAGGGTCCTTCGCACTTCGATGCCAGCCGCAAGTCGGCGGTTCCCTTGTTGTTGTGGCCGCGGCGTGACGGTTGCAGGCACAGTTCTAAGTGCCCCAACTTAGGGAACGCGGGTGATGATCGCATTGGGTCAAATTGAGAAGTTACATACCGGCGTAGCGATGTTCGGTTTGGCTCGATAACCGGACGCCACTCATCCCTCACACCACATGAGCACCCGACCTAGTCGCGGATCACGGCGACGACGCGCGCGGGCGCCGCCGAGGCCCCGACGATCTTCAAGGGCAACACCATCACCTCGAAGCCCTTAGGCGGTAGCGCGCCCAAATTCGTGAGCTGCTCCATGTGCCAGTGGGGCTTCTTCTGGCCGACGCGGTGCGCCTCCCAGAACAGCGTGTCGTCGTTCGTGGCTTTCGCCTTGGCGATTTGGGCGCGAAACGGCAGGTCCCAGCCCCATTGGTCGATGCCGAACACGGTGGGGCCCTGCTCGATGAGCCACTCGGTTGCTTCCTTGCTCATGCCGGTGCCGCGCTTCCAGAATTCCTTCGTGCCCATCAGCTTGTCACGGCCCGTGCGGATTAAAACAATCGTCTTGTCGTCGAGCTTGGCGCCCGTCTTGGCGAGGGCCGCCTGCATGTCGGTGACCGTGATCGGATCGTCGTCGGCCTTGTGCGTGAGGTCGAGCACGACGCCCGGACCGATGCATTTGTCGAGTGGGATCTCCTCGATGGTGGGCGCGCGCTTGCCGCCGGATTCCGGACCGTAGTGCCAAGGCGCATCGATGTGCGTCGTGGAATGCACGCCCATCTTGGTGATGGTGTCGTCGGCCCAGCCGACGAAGTCCTTGGGGAACAGGCGGCGCGGCAGGCCTAAGATCCACACGAGGATCTTCGCGGCCTTATGCGGCTTGTGCTTGATGCGCACCTGCATGAAGCGCGGGTCGCCAGCGTTGAATTGGATAGGTTTGGAAAGATCGATGATCTGCAATGCCCTCTCCACTATACGATGCGGTTTGAAAGCTTTCCGATCCCCTCTATCCCGATCTCGATCGTGTCGCCACTCTGCAAGAGGCGTCCGGTCTCGATGCCGCTGCCGCCGGGCAGGGTGCCGGTGCCGAAGAGCTCGCCGGCTTGCAGGCTCTCCCCGCGCGAAGCATGCGCCACGATCTCGCCGAGTGACCATTTGGCGCCCGCTGTCGTCGGCTCCGCTATGAGCGCTGCGTTGAGACGCACGCTGCCTTTGAGATCGCGCCAGCACGGCAGGATCGCGTCGGCCGTGACGACGACCTTGGAGATGGCGCTTGCGAAGTGCTTGGCCTTCTGCGGACCGAAGCCCGACGCCATCTCGTCGGCTTGCACGTCGCGCGCGGAGAAGTCGTTCAGCACGACGAAGCCGCCGATCGCCGCCTCGGCGGCCTCCGGTGTCGCATCGCGCAACGGACGTGCCAGCACGAAGCCCAGCTCCAGCTCATAGTCGAGCGCGCGCGTGTAGGAGGGGATCGCGATCTCGTCGCCGTCGGTCGCGACCGTCAGGTGGTTGCCCATGTAGTAGATCGGCTGGCGGTACCACAACGCGTGCGGCTTCAGCCTGGGAAAGGTGCGCCCTGTCAGCGCCTCGTAGGCGCCGACCACGCGCGCAGCGCCCGGCATGAACCGGCTCACGAAACCACGCGCCGCCGCGATGGCATGCGCCTCATACAGCATGAAATCGCGGAACGAGCGCGGCTCGAATGGGATCACAATATCGCTATCGCGGGTCGGCTCGGGGTCCAGGTCGTCCGCGGCTGCAGCGATGAGCGCGCGCACCTCGGCCGGGGCGCCAAGCAGTGCAATCAAGTCGCCGGACCAGCCGCGTGCATCCGCTGTCTCAGAAATGCCTTGCCGAGCCAAGGCCTTGCCGACCGCCACCCAACCCTGTGGCGCGCGCAGTTCTACATGCAAGCCGGCATTCGTCCTGACGCGGCGCAGCTCCATCTCCCGGCCTCTGTCTCACGTTGCTCGGATTGTTCGCGATCACTTTAGATCTTGGGAACTTGCGCCAGTGTAATAGATACGAAACCATTGCTACTCGGTGCTCGTAAACGAGAGGAATTCCCATGCATAAGATCGCGAAAGCGACAACCATGATTCTTGCGGCGGCCTTCGTTTTGATGGTCGCTGCCTGCTCGCCGCCCGGGGCCAAGAGCGGCTACGCCGGCACCTGGAAGGTGACCGATACGTCCGGCGCCCCCTTCGAGATCGTATTGACGGACGACGGGAAAGCGACGGCCGATCGCAGCGGAGAGGCCTTGTCAGGGACCTGGAAAGAAGACGGCGGCGCTGCGGTCATCACCTGGAGCCAAGGCTGGACCACCAAGATCGCCAAGGAAGGCGACGCCTACAAGAAGATGGCTTGGGATAAGGGTGTGTCGATGGACAGCCCGCCCACCAATACGTCCGGCGCTGAAAAGGTGAAGTAGGCCGCGGCCAGCGCCTGCTGCACCTTGGGGGGCGCCGTGACGAGCGGCGCCCTTGTCTTTCTTAAACATCCTTCCGGCGGGAGCGCACATGTCGATCACGCTGTCACAAATCATCGTTTGGCTTATCATCGGTGCCGCGGGCGGGACGCTCGCGGGCGCGCTCGTGCGCTGGCAGCGCCAAGGCTTCGGCTGGTGGTCCAACCTCGGCATCGGTCTCGTCGGCGCGCTCGTCGGCGGCTTGCTATTCCAGCTTTTCGGCATCCTACCGGGCTTGGAGAATATCGCCATTTCGCTGCGCGACATCGTGTCGGCGTTCGTCGGGTCGATTCTCTTTCTCTCCGGAGTGTGGCTGTGGCAGCGTTGGCAGTGAGGCGCGGAAGCTAGCGCCTTGATTGCAATCAATGCCAGGCGGACCCCGCCTGCTAGGAAGCGGGCCTGGACCGAGCCAAGACCTGGAGCCGCCGATCATGATCCGCTGGAACCGCACGCAAGCGATCTTTGCAGTGCTTCTGTCTACGGCAACTGTGCTGGGAGGCGCGATCGGCGCTGTCGCCACCACCAAAGACGAGACGCCGTTCGGCAAGCACGATCCTTGGATGCCCGAGTGGATGATGCGCGAACCGGGCGGCCCCGGGCCCATGTCGCCGACAATGGCCGCACGCATGCTGCGGCATGCGGAGTTTCTGAACTTCGGCGTGCCCAAGGCGTATGAGAACGCCCAGTCGACCGTGACCTCCAATCCCAAGGTCATCGATGAGGGCCGTGCGCTCTACCTGAAGAACTGCGCCGCCTGCCACGGCCCCGACGGCTTGGGCGACGGCGACGCGGGCCAGTCCTTGTCGCCGTCACCGGCGGTGCTCGCCTACATGATCACGCGGCCGATAGCCGTCGACCGCTATCTCATGTGGTCGATCTCCGAAGGCGGTGCGCAGTTCGGCTCGCAGATGCCGGCCTTCAAGGACAAGCTCACGCAGGAGGAGATCTGGGACGTTGTCGCCTACATGCGCGCGGGCTTCCCCGGGCTGGACTTGGAGATGCCTGAGCAGAAGTAGCCGCTCATGACATGAGGAGGGCACATGGTCCGCGTCGTTGGCATCGACCACATCTCGCTGCGGGTCGGCGACTACGCAAAGTCGAAGGCCTTCTACGGCAAGCTCATGCCCTTCCTGGGCTTCAAGGTGCTCGACGAGTACCCCGACACGATGGGCTGGACCAACGGCAAGACCCGGCTGTGGATCGGCCAGACCGATGCCGAGGGCAAGACGCGCAAATACCGCCTCGGCGACATCGGCTTCCATCACTATGCCTTCGAGCTCGAGAGCCGCAAGGATGTCGACGCCCTGCAGGCGTTCGTGAGGAAGCTCGGCGCCAAGATCGTCGATCCGGCGGGCGAGTACTATGACGACTACTACGCGGTGTTCTTCCTCGATCCCGACGGCCTCAAGCTCGAAGGCATGAAGTGGGGCGAGCGGCAGGCTAAGGCGAAGGCCGCGCGCAAGAAGAAGGCCGCCGCGAAAAAGCCCCGCAAGACGGCGGCCTGAGCGCGCCGTTCAGCATTTGGTGGCAAATGGGCGGCATGAAGAGGGTGTGCGCGTCCCTTCCCCGGAGGCCGACATGGATTTCCGCTCGGAGTTCGCGGTTCAACCCGGCCAGAATCTGAAGCTCAGCAAGATCGACGCCGGCTACCACGGGCCTCACGGCAGCGAGGACGAGGCCAAGGACGATCTTGATCGCTATCGAGAGGCGATCAGTAAGCTGCAGCGCACGCTCTACGGCGACCGCTCCAAGGCGCTCCTGATCGTGCTGCAGGGGATCGACGGCGCCGGCAAGGACGGAACCTGCTGGCACGTGATCAGTGCCATGGACCCGCAGGGCGTCAAGGTGACGGGCTTCAAGCAGCCGACGCCCGAGGAGGCCGCGCACGACTTCCTTTGGCGCGTGCATCCGCACGCTCCCGCCAAGGGTGAGATTGCCGTGTTCAACCGCTCCCACTACGAGGATGTGCTGGTCGTCCGCGTACATGACCTGGTCCCCAAGCCCATGTGGGAGGCCCGCTACGACATCATCAACGCGTTCGAGCACCTGCTCGTCGAGCAGAACGCCACCACCATCCTGAAGTTCTTCCTCTACATCTCCAAGGAGGAGCAGCTCGAGCGCTTCAAGCGGCGCCTCGACGATCCTGCGCGGCAGTGGAAGATCTCCAAGTCCGACTACACCGAGCGAGAGCGGTGGGCCGACTACATCGGCGCATTGGAGGCGGCGTTGTCGAAGTGCACCACCGCGCACGCGCCTTGGTATGTGATCCCGTCAAACCACAAGTGGTTCCGCAACCTCGCGGTGTCGCAGATCATCGCCGACACCCTGGCCGACATGCACCCGCACTGGCCCAAGCCGACCGTCGATCTGGAGGAGATCCGCCGCCTTTACCACGGCGCCGCGGGGACTTAGCTCTCGGGTCGAAGTCCCGGCGCGAAGCTGCGGCGTAGCGGGCCTTCGCGTGGCAAGACGGTCGCCCTTAGGATTCGGCTTGCGGCTCATACGCCTTTCGGCGTAGGCGCGCCGTCCGTCATGACGATCTCTGTCGTTGGACGGGCGTCCCCCTTGACCTTATTCGTTGCTAGGCGCCTTGGTCCCGCTGACGCATTGTCTGGCCGGCAAGGCAACAGCCACCCCCCATTGCGGCGACACGGAGCGGAGCATGAAGGTATTTCTCACCGGACATCGCGGCTACATCGGCACGGTCATGACGCCGTTGCTGCTCGAGGCTGGCCACGATGTCATCGGCTGCGATAGCGATCTCTACGAGCGCTGCACTTTTGACGCCGGTGGCACGATTGTCGACGTTCCGACCGTCTCCAAGGACGTGCGCGATGTCGAGATCAGCGATCTCAAGGGCATCGATGCGGTCATTCACCTCGCCGCTCTTTCCAACGATCCGCTCGGCAATCTCAACCCCGAGATCACCCATTCGATCAACCACCGCGCGTCCGTCCGCCTCGCCAAGCTCGCCAAGGACGCGGGAGTCGGTCGCTTCCTGCTCGCCTCCTCGTGCAGCAACTACGGCCAGGCCGGAGACGATCTCGTCGACGAGACGGCCGAGCTCAGCCCCGTCACCGCCTATGGCCAGTCGAAGGTGTGGTCGGAGCGCGGTATCGCGCCGCTCGCCGACGACAGTTTCTGTCCAACCTATCTGCGCCCGGCTACTGCCTACGGCCTGTCGCCGCGCATGCGCTTCGACATCGTCTTGAACAACCTCGTCGCCTGGGCCGTCACCACCGGGCAGATCTATTTGAAATCCGACGGGTCGCCCTGGCGCCCCATCGTGCACATCGAGGACATCTCGCGCGCGTTCATCGCCGCGCTCGCCGCCCCGCGTGAAAAGGTGCTCAACGAGGCGTTCAACGTCGGCTCGACCACGCAGAACTACCGCATCCGCGAGATCGCCGACATCGTCGCCGAGGTCGTTCCCGGCTGCCGGCTCGAGTTTGCTCCCGATGCCGGGCCCGACACGCGCTGCTATCGCGTGAGCTTCGACAAGATCGCGCGCGTGCTGCCCGACTTCAAACCGCAGTGGGATGCCCGCAAGGGCGCCCAGCAGGTCTACGAGGCCTACCGCTCCTCCGGGCTCACGCTCGAGGAGTTCGAGGGGCCGCGTTACCAGCGCATCAGCCACATCAAGAAGCTGATCGCCGACGGCATTCTCGATAGCTCGCTGAGGCATTTGAAGCGTGCTGCGGCCTGAGCCGATCAGAGCTGAAGAGATTGGCGCCGCGCCTGCGGACGTGGGGCGGCGCATCTACGACCTTGCTGCCGAGCTCTATCCCATCTGCCGCAGCATCACCGGCAATGGCGTGCGCCAATCGCTCGGCATCCTCGGCCGCCATATCGACATAGCGACGACCGAGGTGCCGTCGGGCACCCAGGTCTTCGACTGGACCATCCCGCGCGAATGGAATATC
The DNA here is from genome assembly GCA_963782555.1 of uncultured Alphaproteobacteria bacterium. Classification (GTDB taxonomy): domain Bacteria; phylum Pseudomonadota; class Alphaproteobacteria; order Rhizobiales; family Hyphomicrobiaceae; genus Hyphomicrobium_A. Next base: position 700,379 of record CAWAKB010000001.1, read on the forward strand.
GCCGACGCCTACATTGCGAATGAGCGCGGTGAGCGCGTCGTCGACTTTCGTGCCTCCAGCCTGCACGTCCTCAACTACGCGACACCCGTCCGCGCCGTGCTGCCGCTCGAGGAGCTCAAAAAGCACATCTATACGCTTCCCGATCAGCCCGACCTCGTGCCCTACCGGACCTCCTACTACGAGGAGCGCTGGGGCTTTTGCATGAGCCACCGGGCGCTGCAAGCGCTGCCGCCGGGCGACTACACGGCCGTCATCAACTCGACCCTCGCAGACGGCAGCCTCACCTACGGCGAGCACGTGGTGGCGGGCGCGAGCGAGGATGAGGTGCTCTTGTCGGCGCACATCTGCCACCCGTCGCTGGCAAACGACAATTGCTCCGGTCTGGCGCTGCTCACGGTACTGGCGCAGGAGCTCGGCCGGCGCGCGGGGAAGCTCTCCTACCGGTTCGTGTTCGCGCCGGGGACGATCGGCGCCATCACGTGGCTGGCGCGCAACGAGGCGCACGTCGAGCGCATCAAGCACGGCCTCGTCCTCTCTTGCGTGGGCGACGCCGGCGGGCCGACCTACAAGAAGAGCCGCCGCGGCGACGCTTTGATCGACAAGGCCATGGCGCACGTCCTGCGGCACGCCGCGCCCTCCGCCGTGATCGAGGACTTCAGCCCCTACGGCTACGACGAGCGCCAGTACTGCTCGCCGAGCTTCAATCTGGGCGTGGGGTCGTTCCAGCGCAGCAAATATGGCACTTTTCCCCAGTACCACACCTCGGCCGACGACCTCGACCTCATCGCGCCCGAGCACCTGGCGCAGTCCTACCGGTTGATCCTGGCGGCGATCGACATCCTGGAGAACGACCGCGTGCTGGTGAACATGGCGCCCAAGTGCGAGCCGGCGCTGGGCAAGCGCGGCCTCTATGCCACCGTTGGCGGCGACAAGACGGCGGCAGAGCGCAACATGGCCATGCTGTGGGTGCTCAATCTCGGCGACGGCCACTATTCGCTGCTCGACATCGCCGAGCGCGCGAGCATCCCGTTCGCCGCGATCGATGCGGCCGCGGTGCGCTTGGAGGAGGCGGGGCTGCTGGCCGCGCCGCGGTGAGGCCTTCGCTCAGGCCGCGAGCCGCGCCCACGACTTGTCGCGCTCGGAGATCACCGTGACCGGGAACGGCCATTTGATGCCGATGGTCGGGTCGTCGTAGCTGATACCCGTCGAGGCGGAGGGCTCGTAGAAGGCGGAGATCAGGTAATTGAGCTCCGCGCGATCGGTAAGCGTCTGGAATCCGTGCGCAAAGCCGGCGGGAACGTAAAGCTGATGTGCGTTCTCGGCGGACAGCTCGAAGCCTTGCCACTTGCGGTAGGTGGGAGAGCCGGGCCGCAGATCGATGATGACGTCGTAGATTGCGCCGGCGATGCAACTCACGATCTTTACCTCGGTGTGCGGCGCCGTCTGGTAGTGCATCCCGCGCAGCGTGCCCTTGCGTGCCGAAAAGGAGCGGCTGTGCTGCACGAAGGTTGTCTCCAGCCCGTGCTCCGCGAAGTCGCGGGCGCAGAAGGTGCGGACAAAGTAGCCCCGCTCGTCGCGGATCGGCTCGGGCTCCAAAAGCCACGCGCCGGCTAAGCTCGTCTCGATGAAGCGCATGCGCCCTCAGGGCTGTCGGCTGGGATCGGCGTGAGGAAACTAGCACCGGCCCCTGCCGTTTAGGGACCTCTCCTTTTAAATCGTGCTTTCTGCTGGCGAGGCGGCTTTTCCACAGGCGCGTGCCGGTGGTTCGCGGCGCGGAGCCCGGCGGGCGCCTACCACCCGCGAGGTAGCGGCACCGCTTTCGGGGGAGGTAAGGCCCCGGACCACGCACATGCAGCATATAAATCGTATGCGCAAAAGCCATAGAGACAGGGCTTCACGCAACCGACTAAATTGAACGCGTCGGCCTTTCCGTGAGTGGGCAACCGCACTCTGTAGACGTGAGCGTGGCGGCGGAGCCAGTCGCGGAGGGAGCGGGTTTCTGCTCAACGGGGTTACCAGCCATGCCAGCACCACGTCTCATCGCGATCGCGCTTTGCGCAGCCGTCGCAGTTTTCACGGCTCCGGCGCAGGCGGCCGCGCCGCAACAGGCCGACATCATGTGGGGGGTCAACGGCCATCCACTGGTTTCCTATCCAGGCGTCTCGTTCGCAGAGCAGCTCGATGCCGTGCGCGATCTGGGAATGACCTCCTACCGCGTCGACGTTCCCGACACGGGCTACATTGCCGCCTTGCAGGAGTTGGTCGGTCAGGCGCACGCCCGCGGGATCACAATTCTGCCGGTGGTGACACCGGGCTTCGATCTCGAAAAGGAATCGGCCGAGTCGCTGGAAAAGGCGGCTTACGGGCTCGCCTTCGCGCTGGTGTCGAGCTTCAAAGGGCAGATCCCGGTGTGGGAGCTCGGCAACGAGATGGAGAACTATGCCATCATCCAGCCCTGCGAGATGCAGGACGACGGCAAGCAGTACAGCTGCTCTTTCGGGCCTGCGGGCGGCCGCTCGCCGCTGGAATACTTCGGTCCCCGCTGGAAGAAGGTGAGCGCCGTTCTGAAGGGATTGACCCGGGGGGCGCATGCCGCCGATCCGAGCGTGAAGCGTGCCGTCGGCACGGCCGGCTGGGGCCATATCGGCGCGTTCGAGCGCATGAAGGCCGACGGCATCGATTGGGATATCTCGGTGTGGCACATGTTTGGGGAGGGCCCCGAATGGGCCTTCAAGGAGCTTGCCGCATACAAGAAGCCGATCTGGGTCACAGAGTTCAACAATCCCTACGGCAGCCAGAAGAGCAAGGAGGAGCAGGTCCAGGGGTTGATGCGGACGATGTCCCAGCTGACCCAGTTGCAAAAGGACTACGACGTCGAGGCCGCCCACATCTACGAGCTCATGGATGAGCCCTATTGGAAGGGCTTCGAGGCGCACATGGGCCTCATCGGGATGACGAAGGACGGCAAAAACAAGTGGAAAGCGGCCGAGAAGAAGCCTGCATACCTGGCGGTCAAGGAGCGGCTTAGCCACGGCGACGCCAGGCCGCCGCGCGAGATCGCCATTCGGCGCGAATGCGAGATGGCACCAGCGGCGGATGGGGAGACACTCGCATCGAATGACGTGATCACGTACGCCTACTGCCTCGTCCTCGGCCGCGAGCCCGATGGTGCCGGCGCTTCCAGCTATGCATCCAGCATGGCGGGCGGAATGACGGTTGGCGAGCTTCTGATCGACATGCTCAACAGTGACGAGTTCTCGTCGCTCTATGACGTGCCTCAGCTCACGAAGAGCGAGTACGTCACATTGATGCATCGCCTCCTGCTCGGAACCGATCCGACCGAAGCCGCGCTCAAGAAGGCCGTGGCCGATCTCGAAGGCAACAAGGCGCTGGCCGACCTGCAACGAGAGCTGATCCAGTCCGAGGCGTTCCGATCGGCTCATCCCAGCCTCTCCGATAAGTCGAAATCGGCCGCGGTGACGACGGGTACGACAACGGGGTCCCTCGGCAAGCCCCAGGTGCATCGCAATTGCGACTACAGCACGTTGCACCGTCCGCTCGAGTTCGAGAGGGGGCAGGTGATCTACAGTTACTGCCTGGTGCTCGGCCGTTGGCCCGACATGCTCGGGCTCAAGCAATGGACGGCCGAGCGGCGCAACGGGCTTGGGCTCGAAGACTTCCTGTCAAGAGTTCTGCAATCCGACGAATTCACCAACAAGTACCGGACGGACGAGCTCGACAACGCCGGATTCACTACGTTGCTCTATCGGCTCCTGCTGAATCGGGATCCGAATGATAAGGAGCTCAATAGCTGCGTATCGAGCCTTGATTCCGGCAAAACGAGCCGCGCGCAGCTCGGAGAGAGCATCTTCGCGTCAACTGAATTCCACCAGAAGCAAGAGGCGCTGTACACGGCAACAATGCCGAAGAAGCTCGGCGCCCAGGCGCCTCAATAGGTCCAGGCTAGTCGGAAAGACACAAAAGCCATGTGCGCAATTGGGCTGGCGCCCTCACTCGATTCGCCAGAGGATCTCCGAGAAGGAGCCTCAATGCGCATCGCGGTAGGTATTGCGACTGCGGGAAGAGCCGCGATCCTAAGCGAGGCGCTACTGGAGATCGCAAAGCAGGCGCGCGCTCCGGACGTGGTCATCATCTGTCCTACGGGCTCGGGCGATGTCGATCACGAGCTTCTCAAAACGCTGCCCTACACGACCAGGATCGTTTCGAGCGCGCCCGGTCTTACGCATCAGCGCAATGCAATCCTGCGCGCAATCTATGACCATGACGCCGTCGTATTCTTTGACGACGACTTTTTTCCCTCGCCCAACTATCTTGCCAACGTAGAGGCCATTCTGCGACGCGACGGCGACGTGGTCGTCATCACCGCCGGCACCCTCATCGAGGATGGCATCAACGGTCCGGGGCTGACACCTGAGCAAGCGCGAAAGTGTATCTGGGCTGTTCCTGCGCCGATCGAAGCCGGAAGCATACGGCCGGACTACGGTGCCTATGGCTGCAACATGGTGGTTCGACTTGCCCCGGTGCGCGACCACCAGCTTGCGTTTGACGAACGCCTGCCGCTTTACGGCTGGCAGGAGGACATAGATTTCAGCCGTCAGATGGCGAGGTGGGGAGGGGTTATCCGCGCCGAGGCGTTGACCGGCGTGCACTTGGGGGTCAAGCGTGGGCGCACATCCGGCCTCAGATTCGGTTACTCTCAGGTGGCCAATCCGATCTTTCTGATGCGCAAGGGAACAGTCTCGCTCTCATTTGGCGGCCGCACCATGGTGCGCAATCTGCTGGCCAACGCGGGACGCTCGCTGCGGCCCGAACCCCATGTCGATCGGGTTGGTCGCCTCAAAGGGAACATGCTTGCCCTTCTCGATCTTGTGCGCGGGCGGCTGCATCCCGGGCGGATCTGCGAATTCGACTAGCCGCCGCTCCGATGAGGGCGGCTGGACGAACGGTGCCGGTTAACCGGTGTTTCTCCAGGGCGGCCCTCCTCGCGCCTAGAACCTATCCGAAAGGCGTAGCTTTACCCTTGGGGGCGCGGCGGCCGGGATCTGAAGATCCATGACATCCTACGATTGAGCGTCTTTCCCCTTTGCCCCGCCGCCGATATTCGTGGGCCACCATCGTTGGAGGAATTTGGCATGCTGCAAGCCCAATCGGACCTGCGGATGGCGGCTAGGCGGAACGCGGACGAAACAAAGCGGATTGCAGGCGCGCCATCAACGAGCCAAGGCGCATGCCCACGCGCGAAGGCTGGCGAATGGGTCGAGGTTCGCGGCAAGCAAGAGATACTCGCTACGCTCGACGAGCGCGGCCGGCTGGATGGAATGCCGTTCATGCCGGAGATGTTCCGATACTGCGGACAGCGATTCCAGGTCTACAAGCGGGCGCACAAGACTTGCGACACGGTCTCGGGGAGGTACACGAGCAGGCTCCTTCCCGATAGCGTGCATCTAGACTTGCGCTGCGATGGCAAGGCGCATGACGGCTGCCAGGCAGGATGCTTGATCTTTTGGAAGGAAGCTTGGCTGAAGCCTATCGCAGAGAACGAGAGGGGCCGTCCGCAGCGCGCCGATGGCGCGGAGCCGCACCAACGAAGCAACGCCGGCGCAGCAGGCTGCACGGAGCACATCGTGCAAACGGCGACGCGAGATCCCAGTTCCGGGCCGGAGCCGCGCTACGTGTGCCAAGCAACCGAGCTCTTCGACTACACGAAGCCGTTGCACTGGTGGGACGCGCGGCAATACGTGGAGGACTACACATCGGGCAACACCACGATCAAGCGCCTGTTCCTGGGGACGGTTTATGCGACCTACGTTTGCGTTACGCAGGCGCGCAGACGCACATTGGGCGAGCCCGGCCGTTGGCTCTACGATCGATTCCAATCGATTTGGGGCGGGATGCCGTATCCACGCTCCACCGGCAGCATTCCGGTGGGTGAACCCACCCCTCGCCACGATTTGAATTTGCAGGCCGGCGACTTGGTGCGCGTTAAATCACTTGATGCCATTCGAGCGACGCTGAACACTCTTGGCGCCAACCGCAGCATGAACTTCGATACTGAGCTCATTCCGTATTGCGGTCGCGTATTCAGAGTGCGCACGCGAGTGGAGAAGTTCGTGGACGAGCGGACGGGCCAGCTCAAATTGATGAAGACGCCTGCGGTCATTCTCGATGGCGTCTACTGCCAATCGCGCTATTCCAAAAATCGCATGTTCTGCCCCCGCAGCATCTACTCGTGGTGGCGAGAGGCATGGCTGGAGCGGGTCTCGGGGAGCTCGACCCCCTAAATACGGTGCACTAAGATGCCCAAATCGGTGCGGTGTTTGGCCATGAGCGGCGCCCGGATCGTACCGAATTTCCCTTACGTTTTTTGCAAATAGAGGCGCGGCTGGCTCGATGGCTAAAGTAGATGTCGTAATACCGAACTACCAGTATGGCAGATACCTCGAGCAGTGCGTCGAAAGCGTCTTGACGCAGAGCATAGCCGACGTTCGCGTGCTCATTATCGACAACGCCTCGACCGACGACAGTGTCGAGATCGCTCAGCGACTTGTGACGAGTGATCGCCGGGTAGAATTGATCACGCATCCGCGCAACGTCGGTCACGTAAGTTCGATCAACGAAGGGATAGATTGGGCCCAATCGGAATATTTCATGGTGCTTTGCTCGGATGATGCCCTGGCGGGCGGAGCCTTAGAGCGAGCCGTCACCATTATGGACGTCAACACGGAGATCGTTTCCTGCAATGGAAATTGTGTGAATTTCTCGGATGACGAAGCCGTCAATTTTTTGCAGGATACCTCCGACGGCTGGCCCTGGCGTGTGTATTCGGGCGACCAATATATCCGCACGCGCTGCCTGTCGCCCATGCTATCCAAGGCGAACTTCCTTGTGACCCGTACCCGGCTTCAGAAGCAGGCCGGGCACTACAGCTTGAGCCTCCCCCACACCAACGATCTGCATATGATCTTGCGCCTGTGCCAATTCGGTCAGTTTGCGGAGACAGAATCCGTCCAAGGATTCAGGCGCGAGCACGGCCAGAACTTCTCGAGCGAGTGTTGGGACGACAGGTTGGCCAGGCTGAACGTAAACTTGGCCGCGTTCGGCGCGTTTTTGGCGAACGAGGGGCAGTCTCTTCCCGACGCGTCCTCTCTTCGAGCGAGCGTTGGTGGGGCACTGGCCAGTCAGGCCTACTGGTCTGGGGTTGCAAACCTCATCTCGGGGCGCCCCCGCGCTGCAGGCGCGCTCCTCCGCTTTGCCGTGTCGCAATCGCCGCGCTGCGCGATCATACCCCCCATATCCGCTCTGCTGTCCAAGAAGGTGTTCAGCCGGATTAGGCTTGCCATGAGTGAGGCAGTTGCCGGTCGATCCGCAAGAGTAGGGCCCAGCATCCAAGCGCGGCCGTGAACCCGATCGCAGCGCGTCGACGATGAAAGAATCGCCATGCCCGGACCTCGCATTGCTGTCGTATACATCGGGGACGCCAACTGCCGTGAGCTTACGCTCTATTCGCTGGCCTCGATTGCCCGCAGTCATAAGGCCCCTCTTGATTTTCGCCTCATGCAAAGCGGATACAGCGCCGAAATAGATCGAAGCTTTGCTGAGTTTGTGGCTTCGCGGGGCCATCGTCTCTTTGCCGAACGCGTCGCCTTCGAGACACCCGATTTCGGATCGCGGGCGTCCGCCAAGACCTACACCTACATTACGGACACGATGTTCCTCGTGGGGGCCGCCATCAAATCGCTGGCGGAGGAGTATGACTACGTACTTTACATGGACAGCGACACGCTGGCTTTCGGCGACCTGCGTCTCGACGCGCTCGCGGGCTTCAGCGAGCCGGTGGCTGCCTGCGTCGACCAGACTATCGTCGGAGACAGGCACGATCCTGAATGCGCGGACAGGTGCAGGGAGACGGCGGCATCGAGCGTGCTGCTGAATTCCGGGGTGATTTTCGTCAATGCGCGCGAATGGCGCCGAAGAGGCATCTACGCCCGTTTCCTTCAAAGTCTGGGCGAGCATCAAACCGCGTGCCCCTACTTCAAGACCTGTGAGCCAAACGATCAGTGCGCGCTGAACATGGCGCTTGCCGGTCAGTGGCAGCCGCTTGATCCGGCACTGAACGTGCAGAAAGTGGCCATGCATACGGCCGCGTGGGCGCAGGCCACCGTCAGGCATTACACCGGCCGGAGCAAGTTCTTGCCGCTGAGGGTGCACCGATGCGATGAGCGCGAATACGCCCTGCTCTGCGCGCTCAGCCAGGAAGCAGGGCTACCCCATCCGGGCTCCTTCTACGACGGCGGCTTGAGCTACCGCCTCAACGGGATCCGCCGGCTGCGTGATGTCAAGAAGGCAGAGCGCGCCTTTGGGGGCCTGTCGGTCAAATAATGAGAGCCTTGACACGAGAAGGCGCGGCTGGGATGGCAAGTCGCGAAACGAAGAACATTCCGGCACTCAAGAAATAAGAGGCGGTCGGGGCGGGATCTCCCGGCGACACAGCCACGGACTGCCGAGGTCACAACATCAGCATCAGGCCCATGCAGGACGTCGTCGCGAAACCCCTTCCACTCTGACGCACCAGCAAGCAGCGACACGACATCCCAAAGCATCGCCAAGCGTTGGCGGGCACCAGGCTAAAATTGCCAGTATAGAAATTCACTCGGACCTGTGAGGTTGACAACTCCGAGCACCACAATCACGGCCACCGCCGTCGCCCAGACGACGGAGGGTGCCCATTCAGGCACCTTTATGGGTGCGGTACCGCTGCCGGAAGGCTGCACCTTCACGCCGAGCGCCGGATCGTAGGGCGCCAGGATTTCAAGCGTGTTCGGAAACGCCAGGGCCACGAACAGGAGGCCTGCGGTCCACATGGCCAATTTCATGAAGTTTCCGCTGGTCAATGCGGTCACCCCGACACTCTGTAGCCACACGCCGGCTGCACCCAGATGGTCAAAGAGCCGCTCTGGAAGCGCGACGCCGTCGAGGCCGATCATGCCCCGCAGAATATGGGTGGCACCCTCCATCGTCGTTGAGCGGAAGAAGACCATCGACACGGTCACCGCTAAGAGCGTGAGAACCAGCCCTGTCGGCCGCATGAAACGGTCGTAGCTTTTGCGATTTGGCCACAACTGCGGTCCCACCAAGCGCCAAGCGTGGTTCACCGCCAAGTAAACGCCATGGAGCAGCCCCCAAACAATGAAGAGATAGCCTGCGCCGTGCCATATGCCCGAGACCAGCATCGTCAGTAGGGTCGGGAACACCAAGAGATAGACGAACGCGCTGAACGTCGTATTGCGGCCGCCGAGGCCGGGGCGGCCCTTGGCGAGATGACGGCGCGTCAGCCAGAGCGAAAGCGGATTGTACATGTAGGCGGTCAGGAACCGCGTCAGCGTCATGTGCCAGCGCTGCCAAAATTCAATGATGTTCGAGGCACGAAGCGGCGAATTGAAATTCGCCGGCAATCGAATATTGAACAGGCGCCCTAGCCCCAATGCCATATCCGAATAGCCGGAAAAGTCGAAATAGATCTGCAGAGTGAAACCAAACGCGGCCATCCAGGCCACAAAGAATGAGATGTGCCCTCCCGCGGCCGCATCTTGGTAGATTGGCGTGACGAGAGCCGCGATGCTGTCGGCGAAAACCACCTTCTTGAATAGGCCAAAGAAAAACAAGGTGAGCCCGACGGCAACATCCTCTTTTAAGAAGCGGCCCTCCACCTTATGGAACTGCGGCATCATCTCGCGGTAGTGCACGATCGGACCGGCGATGAGCTGCGGGAAGAACAGCACGAACAGCAAATAGTCGCGGAACCTGAAAGACTGGACACGGCCAGAATGCACGTCAATGAGGAAGGCGATCTTCTGAAACGTAATGAACGAGATGCCAAGCGGCAGGATCACGCTGGTCAGCGTGAATTGAGCGCCGAAAATATCGTTTGCCGCGCCCCGAACGAAGTTGATGTACTTGAAATAGCCCAGAAACATCACGTTGAACACGAGGCCTAGCAAGAGGACTAGCCTGGCGACAGTTTGCTTGCGCTCGTCTTCGGCAAGCCGCAGAAGGATCCGTGCCAACACAAAGTTGAAGAGGATGGAGGGCGCCATGATCGCGACGTTCAGCGGGTTCCACCAGGCGTAGAAGAAGATCGACGCCACTATGAGCCAACCCAAGGCCCACGTACGAGATAGCTGGCCAAACGCGAAAAATCCGGCAACGGTCACCGGCAAGAAGGCAAGAATGAAGGTGAATGAGTTGAAGAGCATCAGATTTGGGCCCCCGGCCGAATGTCCACTCGCTGCCACACACGCCCGTCGTCAATGCAGATTGCAGCCGGTGGCGTTGCCCACTTGCTATTGGTAGCTCTCCTCTTCACCGGTGACAAAGCTCAGCCTCCATCAACCCTACTAGCCGCCTGAACCTGGCGGATGATTGGCAGCATGACTTCAAGTGGATCGCGAGCGGCGACCGGGGGCACGGTCGCCGTCTGGTCAGTGAGGAGACGGGGCAGCCGGCTGACGATCGCGCGAATGCGCGACGGCGAGTGGTTAATGTTCTCGCAAAGCATCTCACCCGCGGCCTTGGCCATCGCGTACTCGATCATGGCGGGGGGACTGTTCTCGACGAATATCGATGACGGATAGAACGCTGTCACGCGATGAGATGTTTGACCGGCCATGAAGCGGCAGCAATCGTAGAAGCCCTTAACGTAGATCTCCATAAACTCGTCCAGCACGTGCGCCGAGAAGGGACCATCCTTCTGCTTCGCGATAGGCGTTGTGGCGAAGTAGTAGATATGGCTGACGCCGCGACCGAGTGACGCGAGCTGGCTCGCGGCGTCCTCCCGCGCGTCGTAGGGAACCGTCTGGCAGACGTTGCGACCGACGTGGGCACGGATCCCCTCAGAGAGCTCAGCTGCATCTTCGCGGCCCTTTGCATACGTAACGATGACCTCGCCGCCGCCGGCGGCAACGATCTTTGCGGTCAGCGCACCCAGCCCGCGTGATCCTCCGACGATCAGTGCCGTGCTGCCGGCGAACTCTGACGTCGAGACGATCTTCGCGATGTCACCTATCGCTGCCTGCGCGACCGACGGCCATCGCATGAATGCCTGCACGGTTCCGCGAAGGCCCGCGCCGATTACGCTCATGCGGACAATTCGGAAGCGGTCGTCGGTTTCCCTGACGTGGAAGCTCACGATGTCGCGCGCGCGGGGTGTGTCGACGAATTCAACTGCAAACGCCGCAAAGAGCGAGTGCCGGCCCGGGCACACCATGCCAACGAGCGCGGAGAGAAGTGCGATCGCCGTTGTACGCTCGCGGCCTATCACGGCCACAGCGTGGGGAAATTGCTTTGCGACCTGCTCGGAACGGTCGGCGACATTCATGCACCCGGATAACTGCACCAAATCCTCGATGCGCACAAAGTCGGTCGGCCCCTTGTGCTCAACGGACATGCACGCCTTGCCGTCGAGCTCGATGTCTTCGACCTCATGGCTAGTTCCGAGCTTTATCGATACGGTGGTCATCGTCAGCGCGCCGGCGGCAATCTCGGCAGTAACCGACGCCTCGTCCCGGTGCAGTAGTCTGAGCTCGACCTTGTCGCCGAGATAGGCGAACTTCCTGAATTGCACCGAAAGCGAGCAAATGTTGCCGCCGACAATGCCGAGCTCGGCGAGCTTGTCGAGCGCCCACAGAGCACCGTGCACGCCGTGCACCACCACCGCGCCAGCCTGGGTTCTGCGCGCGGCTATCGGATCCATGTGGACCGGATTGAAATCCCCCGAAAGGCGAGCAAACGCCGCCTGGTCGTCCTTACCGAATGTTCGGTGCGCGAGCGTAACTTTCGACATCGGAGGCTCGCTGGACATGTCTGGAACAGGGCCCTAGCCCAGCATCTTCTTGGTCTGGGCCACGATCTGTCCCACGTTCTCAAACAACTCGACGTCAGCTACCCTGAACTTCACCCCCAGCTTCATTTCGGCGGCCACGATGAAGTTGATGTAGTTGAGCGAGTCCCAATTGGGCACGTCCTCGCGCCTAGTTTGCATGCCGAGCACGATGGAGTTGTCCATCAACAGCTCGCGGAGAATTCTGCGTGAAGATCTCTAGGATGTCGTTGTCGCTCATCGTGCCTCCCCAAGGCGGGCAATGGGGGTATCACGAGCGACATACTTCTCCAAGGTGAGGCACCAGCGGGTGGGACCATTGGTCGGGGTCGTCTCATTGACGCGATTGAAGCCCAGATTGGGAAAGAGCTCGCTGATGACGCCGTTCTTCTTCGTGGGGATGTAGTCGGCCCGCAAGGCGCGGGCGCCGCGGTCGCGTGCGGCCTCGACCGCGATGTTCATGGCCTCGAACTCCAGCTCGCGACCAAAAACCCGGCAGCTCATCACCCAATTGTCGATCTCGAGCACGTCCGGCTCCTCGGCATCCGGCCGCAGGATCATTGCGCTCACGATCCCATTGTCGCCGTAGCGGTCCAAGAGCCGGAACTGCAATGTCAGGCCTTCGGGTATGGCGGCGTGATTGGCCACCTCCTCAGCCGAGTAGCGCCGGGTGGTCGTGTTGAATTGGTTGGTCTTGTTGATCAGCTGCGTCACCCGCGCGAGATTGACGGGCGTGAAGGGCCCGAATGCGACCTCCATCTTCAAGCCGCGCAAGAACTCTTCCATGCTCTGCGAGGAGCCAAGAAGCGCGTCACGCTCGGCGTTGGCCGCATACTGCTCGGCGCGCTGGCGATCGTCGGCCGTAAAGGCGACCGCCTCGAAATAGCCAGCGTCAGCCAGGCGCGGCACATAATAGGCAACGTCGTCGGGCAGCTCGGGAACGGCCACCATCGGCAAGCTCTCGCGGATGCGTGCTCGTTCCACCGGGTTGTCGTCGACAAAGACCAGGCTGTCGATGCCGATATTCAGCTTCTCGGCGATGACCTTGAGGTTCTGGGCCTTGTCGTTCCAGTTGGCGACAAAGGCCGCAATGTCGGAGCGTTTGAGCACCATTTCGGGATGATCGCGAAAGGCACCCTCGGCGATCGCCGGATCGTTCTTGGAGCAGACCGCGAGGATGATCCCGCGCGCGTTGAGCTGCTTGGCGTAGCGTTGGAGGGCCAGGTGCGCCTCGCCGACAGCGCTCCCTTCACCCAGCACAATTCCTTCCAGCCCATCGTCGCCGATGACGCCGCCCCAGACCGTGTTGTCGAGATCGAGTACCAGGCATTTTTTCGAGGAACCGCGCTGTGCCGCGATGAGACGTGCAACGAGCTCGCCATACATGACGGATGCTTGCGGCGCGATTTCGAGCTTGCCCTGCAGCCAGCGGCCTCTATCGAACCAGGCATCGATGCCCTCACGGGCGGCGCCCCGCGCGATATCGAGGAGCAGCGCTCCGTTCTTGGCGGCAGCCTCGGCGAGCGCGTCATTGATGCGTGCGATGACACGGGCGGGCGATCCCGGAACCAAGCGATCGTAGCTGCCAAAGACAGGCTCCGTGACATCGAGGATTGTTTGCTGAATGACGGTTGCGCCGAGCCCCTCGTGCACTTTGCGCCAGAGGAAGCCAAGATCGCCGACCACCTGCTGAACCCTGTCATCGACCTCCGCGGCTGTCGCCGAGAGCGGCGCGCAGGCCAGCGCCTCGCGGCTGCCAATCGACATCAACACCAGCTGTGGCTTGAAGCGATAAAGCGATGAGGCGGGATCGAGAATTTCCTGCCGGTACTGCCCGTAGGCGCAGGCGTAGACATCGATCAGCAGGCGGTGGCGCAAGCCGGCGGCCCTGAGGGCCGGCAAGAGATGATCGACGGTCGAAGCGCACAGCAGGGCGATCCGGACCGCAGAGAAGCCCGAAGCCGTTTCCGGGGGAAGTTGACCGAGCGCCTTGTCGAGCTGCAGCGTCTCGACGAGGCCAAGAGAGTGTTGGGCAAGCGCGGCCAGTCTCTCCAGACGGTCCTCCGCACCGGGCGCGTCGATGGCCGCCCGCAGGCTTTGACGGAAATCGGTCGTGACCGGCAGCCAATCCATCATCCGATGCATGGTGTTGCGGCTCACTCTTCTATCATGCGCGAGGACAGCTGAACCACACCAACCAGTTCGCCGTCCATGATGGGCCTCTGCTCAACTCTCTCGCTGGGCGCGCCACCGCCTGCGACGCGAATGCTGCGCGATGCCTCCACACCGCCGGCGACGACCAATGTCCGATCCTTCCCAAACTTCGAAGGTAAGGTTCTCATAAAGAACGCCCAATAAGACGGCAACTTCCCCTTTTGGCTGATGGTAACGGCGCGGCTTGATTGCGGCGCCGAGACCATTTCCCGCCAACACATGAGATCGCTGAGCAACAATTCGACGTGTGACGAAAGGGTCCGAATCGCCCCGTCTCAGGTCGGATGACCGGCGCTGGCGATAAATGCATTAAGCTGGCGGTCTTCGTCGAGCGCATGCGCGTGGCTAGTGCAAGCCCCGGGACGGCTCTGGTGATCTTGGTTGCGGGATCGCCCAGTATCATCATACCTCTATTGAGGGATTTGCCCGGTTGCAGACAGCTCGCCTAGCATCACACGCAAATCGACTGGATTTGCGCTGTTAACCGACGCTCCCTTTTGATGAATCCTCGAGGGAAAAGGCGCTGACGCATGCAATCGTGGGGCAGGCATGGAGCGATGGGCGATCCAAGAATTACGGACTGACCAGCGCCGAACGTCCTTGCTGCTTAGGTGGATTGGCGAGCGCTTCTGCTCAATCAGGCCGCTGCTCTATATACTCATCGTTGTCAGCGCTGTTGGCGTGACTTGGGTTTTCACATTGTGGGACGGGATCTTAGCATGTCCCTCCAGCGGCTATGCGCCCGATCGCTTCGTCGCCGACTGCAGCGCATCCGCCTATGGGGACTACGAGCACGGCGCGTTCTGGTTTGGCCTGGAACCCGCGGCGGTCCATGCCGCGTCCCGGGCGCAGGTGCTATTCCTCGGCGATAGCCGGGTGGAGGTCGGATTCAATACCGCCGCGACATCCAATTGGTTCGCCAAGGCAGCTGCGCCATATTACCTGCTGGGTTTCGAGAGGAACTCGAATGTTGCTTTTGCTGGAAAGCTTTTGAAAAAGATCAAGCCGCACGCCAAGGTCTACATTATAAACATCGACTTTTTCTTTGAGAGACACGAGTCGCCGATTGAAAACTTCGTCATGCGAGACCCAGCCGCAAAAATGCGATATGAGGATAAACGTCGTTGGCAGCGCATCCACCGGCTGATCTGCGATAGAGTGCCTAGTTTTTGCGGTACAAGTTATGTCGTATTTCGCTCGCGGGATACGGGAGGTTATGTAATACAAGGAAATCACGATTTCGGTGGTCACTTGTACCGGAGTGGACCCGTAGCCTACATTCATGGCGTTGACCAAGAGAAATTGGACAGGTACATTGCATCGGGAAAGAAGTTTATATCGCACTCGTCCGTTAGACGCCCATGCATGATAGCAACGATAGTTCCCTATCCGCAAACGAATATGGAAATGGCGAGGGACGTCGCAGCGGGGCTGGGGCTGACATTTGTTGCGCCCGAGCTTCCTGGGCTCCAAACTTTTGATCGATCACACCTGGATCACGCAAGCGCGGAGCGTTGGACAAGCGCATTTTTTGCCGCCGCCGGACCGCAAATACGCAAGTGTCTCGAAACACATTAGGCGCGCAGCGTCGGGCTCATGAGCCGGCGCGGCGGTAGAGATCCAGGTTTCCAATGCTTGTCTCCAGCGCGTATCCTTGCTTCAGGAATGCCTCGAGCTCGGGAAACTCCGCTAGGGCGCGCTCCTTGTCCCATTCCCAGGGAGCACCCACGACGATGAAGGCTGGCGGCGTTGCGTGCAGCTTTCGCATCGCCTCCCCCCTGTAGTCTGCCCTAAACGGGCTTGGCATGCTGAGCGGCATGTTGAAGACGAAGCGTGTGGGGTTTGGCCGTCCGCTCAAGTAGTTCAACGTAGCGTCGACACCCCAAATGAAGATCCGATCGCTGGGCGTAGAGTGCTCCTTCAGAAACCGCGCGGCCGCGATCTCATCGGCTGCGACGTAGTCTCTGAATGTGTACTTCTCGTAGTACGACTGCGCGGACTCTGAACCGGTGAGGAATTTTCCAAGTCTGAAGATCTGGCGAGCGGGAACGAAGCCGATATGCGCAAATAGCACGATCCCCACGATCGCCACGACGATGCGCGGATAGGATGAGTTTGGATTGGACCTGCAAAGCGCGTCCAATCCGAAGGCCGCCAGGATGATGAACGGTGGGTAGACGACGAACCAGTGATAGGCGTAAGCCTTGCCCTGAAGGATTACGAAAATGAGGGAAATGACGAGCCAAGCCGCCAAAGGCGCCAGCAGAGGGCGATCGCTCTTTCGCGACCAAAGCCCCAAAACGACAAAGGGCATCAGGATCCCGATCGCCGGCTGGGCCAGAAAATCGATCGTTCCTTTGGCCAAAAAGCGCAACGCTTGGGAGCTTGCGTAAGTCGAGGCAATGTAAATCAAGTGGACGCTTATGGCCTCCGACAGTCCCCCCAGGGCCACCAGATAAATCAGTATTATCAGAACGGGCACAGCGGCTCCCAGTGCAAGCCAGCACGTCTGATGAATTAGCCGTGATGGCGTGAATCCGGGAGCTGTTGCCAGGGCAACGAGCGGCACCGCCCCGTAGGCAAAATAGATGGGCTTAACGAGGCCGCAACACCCGATCAAGAGTCCGGCCGCGACAATTGTAAGGGGACGCTTTGGTACGTTGGGCATCAAGAAGGGGCAGATAGCCAAGACCGAAGCCGCGGCGACCCACACTTCAGGCTGTGCGGTAAAGAACCAACCCGCGGATGCCAGCCAGAGATAGAGTGCGAGTGCAGCCCATGCACCAAGTCTCCCGGAGCCGCGAGAGGCAAGCATCCGCCAAACGAGAAAAACAGCGGGACAGAGCAGGATCAGCTCGATCAGCCGGATGCCCCACATTCCGGTCCCGAAAAAGAGTTGGGAGAGGGCGAAGGGGACGTATGCTAAAGGCCCTTTGAGATCCCATACATCCCGGTATGGCAGACCGCCGTCGGCGATAGCAGCGCCCACCGACGCCATTATGCCGTGATCCCATCCGAACGGGAGCCAAAGCGAGGCAACTGCGTACACCGCCGCGAAGGCCAGCGTACACACCAATGCGAGAGCCTCTACGTCGGTTGTGAGGCGGCGCACGAGCGCCGAGCCGGAATGTCTCACGTCGACGAGCCCCACGCGGCACTCCTTATCCTTGTGGAAGTTGGTCCTGGACGGGAAGAGGAAGGCGGAACACCAGACGCAGCAAAAAGCACGGTCGCCGGTTCATCTGCAACATAGCAAAATACGACGGCGCGCTATGGGCATGATGGTTTGGCAGCATTCCAGAATCCGCCCCTCACTTTGACGTAGGTTGGTGCCCGCGCCGTCCGGTGTCACACGTAGGCACACACAGGGCTTCGCCCGTGGCGGCCAAATGAGCAGCAATCGCGCTCGACATGCGAACTGCGCGCTGAAACTCGACATGATTGTTGATGCCCGCGAAGAGCGTGAAAGCGAGTGCTGTGCCCAGCACCGCGGTTCGCACGGGCGTGAACCAGCCGAATGCCGTCAGCAGCATCAATGCAGGGAAGAAGTTGCCCGCGTAGAGGAAGGTTATTTCACCGTAGATGACATACATTCCCAGTTGAAAGACCAGGTAGGCGGCGATCGGGATCGCAACTGCCCGTCGGGTTTTGTCACGCCACGCGCCCCAGACCCCGGCACCAAGCAAGAACAGCCAACATGCGACCGCGACCAGACCGGTAAGAGCGCTACTGAGGATCGGCGTGTGCTGGTTGTTTACGAGTTCGGAAGACCCCCACCGGTGTGTCCGCATCCTCGACCATCGCCGGCGGTACAACTGCGCTGGTGACAAGCACCGATCGAATATTCTCTTCGGGCGTCCACTGCGCCACGCCCTGTGATTCCAGCCAAATCTGCGTCGCATGGTACTCCCCTATGTAATGCAAGGGATTGAAGAACAGCGACGATTTTGGAAAGGTGACGTGCTGCAGACAGGCAATGGCGGCGACCAGTAGGAACGCTCCGACCGAGACTCTCACGAAGTCGAAGAACCGAAGTCGAAAGAATGCGGCAGCGAGAGCCAGCGCCCAATTGGTGACGGTCAGAGCCAAGGCGCCCGATGAGGCCAGAGCCCAACCCCAGAGCCATGTGGTGCGACCGCTCGTCAGCATGTAGAGCACGCCGACGATTGTCGTGGCAGCGAACGCATACGTCTCGACGTAGGGGTACCAGTGGATGAAGGTGGCGCTTTGCAGGAAGGCCGCGTCAAATACGATGGCAGCCATCAATGGAAGCCCCAATCCTCGCAGCGCAAGATAGAACATCCCACCGCTGGCGGCCGCGCAAGCAATGAGTAGGATCCCAGCCGCCGTCACCTTTTGCAGTCCCATTGCCATGAGCGCGTGCATGGCGGGAAAGCCCAGAATGGAGAAGATCGGGTGGACGGATGTGCGCCACTGCGCGCTGAAGCGATCGGACATATCGGCCAGCACACGAATTCCGTCGCCCTGGAAGTAGATATTCCAGGAGTCGTAAATTCGCGGATCGATCGAAGAGATCCCGATGTAAGTGATTATCGAGGCAACGAGCCCCATTCCGAGTGCGATTAGTCGATCCGAGCGCGTGATGTCGGACGCGGGCTCGTAAGTGTGTGGTGCCAGCGTGTCTCGAATGCGCTCGAAGAACCCTGCGACCGTCACGAGCGGCCGCGTCCACGCGGCCCGCAACCTGCGATCTTGGCGCGAAACAAACGACTTCAATGCAACGCTCCGTACTAGAAGTTCGGTGCCCGCAGATGTTTTCGATCGAAGATTAAGACCCGATCGACTTGGCCAATTTAAGCGCGCCTCGCCGTATCCCCCGCCGCCTCATTGAGCGTAATGCATCCGCCGAATTGTGTAGCACATCTACAGTGCTTCGAGGCATTTGCGAATCTGCGGTCCCGCCTCTGCATAAAACGCACTTGACCAGCGCTCCGCGCTCGCGCGATCCAGGTGGGATTCATCGAACGTCTGAAGGCCTGAAAGTTCCGGCGCGACAAAAGCCAGCCCTAGGCCCGCTGCGACGGCCTTTGCCATTTCGATATCCGTCGTCATGTGAGGCACTATTGTCGCAATGATGCACGGACGCTCGACCGACAGGTGCGATAAGAAATTCATTCCCGCCGCAACATAGCGGGCTTTTTTCTCCGGATCGATTGTCCTCACGTAGGCAACGGGACCGCTCCGGTACCAGTGTCCGCTGGCATCGTGATCCCCGTGTATTTCGAAGCCACCCGTGTCGCGCGAGCGGAACACGACGTAGCTCGTCCCGCAAAAACCTGGAACCCTTCCGCAGATTAGTCGGTGAAAATATTGCCAGAGACGCTTTTCTTTATATCGGGACTCGGCCTTCGGATCCCGCATTACCAAGCTGGCAGGCGGTGTTTCGTCTTTCTCAAAGAAAGTATCGACGTTTATGATGAGGACCTTCGCGCGCGGCTTGATCTTGTTCAGCAGTTTTCCGACGAAGGCAATATTCTCGGCCCACCCAAAGCCAAGCAGATAGTACGGCGCGGCCGCTTTGGTGAACCAGTCAGTTGTTGCGGCGGTATTGAAACCGATCTGCACCCGACTGTCGCCGAGAAACAGCACCTGCGCGTCGGCCGCTTTTTTGATCGCCTCGGGCTCGAGACCAAACCAGAATGCCCCATGCTCATAGTCGCCATAGGCGGATGCGCTGCACTCTGCAACGAAGCGATCTGGCGCATAGCCGTTGGCTTGGCATGCAAAGATTCCCTCCCGGAGGGTGTAGACATAGCCGGACGCAACCGCAGTCAGTATGACAAGTATGTATAGCGCTGGCCGAATTGAGCAAAAGGTCTTGTCCGCCTGCATAAGAATCGTACGCACGCCCGTTCGGCCTAGGCCGGTCCGCCAGTTAGGAAGCGCCTTTTGCTCGAGCTCTCGTATTGTCACTGCCCAAATTCCGGTAGAGTTGAGATCTGGGGTTTATACTGGGCGTGTTCGCCGGCGGAAGACGACGAAACGCGCCGCAAGGAAGTTCCAAACGAGCGCGACGCCGCTTGCGATGATCTGCGCCAGCAAATAGTACGCGCCCCAGCGAGTGAGCAATGCCATGACGCCAGCATTGAGCACGAGTCCAACTGAAACAGCCGCGTAGTACTTGAACAGTCCCGAGTGGAAAGCGGGGCGCTCGTCGAACGTGTAGCGGCGGTTGAGGAGGTAGCTAAGCAACGCCGCCGTCACGAAGCCTGCCGTCGTGGCCACCACCGGATTGGTGCCCAAAGATTCCACCAGTGCGATCAGAACACCATAGTGCACGCCGGTGGTCGCCACGCCAACGGCGAGGAAGCTCGAGAACTGACGGCCAAGCTCATCGAGGCGGACACGTCCTGCCCCTGGGGACGGGACCTTTGTCATGAATGCATTGGCACCTGACCCGCATTTGACCTCGCCAAGCATAGCCTTCTGCACGGCGTTAAATCCCTCGCGTGGGCAGCCTCAGTACCGGCTATTTTCCGGCACGGCTCAAGTACGTCATTCGGCGGATGCCCGATACGATAGCTTCTGAAACGGCTTAGTCCTCGCTAGGAGGACGCTCGTAGGCATCGCCTCGCAAGCAACGTGCCTGGCTGCAACACGGGCAGGCGTCCAATATCAGGGCACCAGGAATAAGGTAAAGTCTGGGGGATGCAGAGACATGGGCTATTTGGGCATTCATGCCAATGAGCCGGCTAGAATGTGCAGCACTGTACTCCAACACCATCGCGCGCCAGGTTGCGCGCTCGCAGACCTTGGCAAGTCCTCTTACCGCAGGTGATCCCGCCAACGTGCCGGACCATCGCAAGCTCGGCCCGGGCCACGGCGCATCTGGCCGGGAGACTTAAGTGGGAGTGGTCGGTTGCGGGCCATGGGGCCGCGAGGCAGTATGGTTCGCGTTCGCTCGTCAGCCGTGTGCCGCTGAGTTCACAGGCCCCCCAAGTTGGCTTCTAACGAAACCGAGCCTCCATTCGAGAAGAAATACATGTTGCGACAGATTTTTGTCACAGGTGCCAGTGGCTTCATCGGACAAAATCTCATTGAGCGCTGTGCGCGCTCGGCGGACTACTCGATCACGGCCTTGACGCGGCGCCCGCTTCCGGAGCTCGCATCGAACGCAGATCAGCCTCGGCAGGTCGTAGGTGATTTGCTGGAGCCGGACGCCTATCAGGCAGCGCTCGCAGGCTGCGATGCCGTGGTGCATCTGGCTGCCGCGACCGGGCGCGCCGCGCCCAAGGACTACCAGCGCGTCAACGTCGAAGGGACGCGGGCACTGCTGCAGGCCTGCAAAGCCGCTGGCGTGCGCAGATTTCTCTATGTCAGCACCATCGCGGCTGGGTATCCGGATCAGAGCTACTATCCCTATGCCAAGACGAAGGCCCAGGCCGAGGCGCTCGTAAGAGAGAGCGGGCTTGATTTCGCGATCATTCGACCGACGCTGGTCCTCGGTGAGAAGTCGCCGATCTGGAACACGCTGATCAAGATCGCGGGCCTGCCCGTGATCCCTCTTTTCGAAGGTGCGCGGCCTGTGCGCGTGCAGCCGGTCCACGCCGACGACGTGGTGCGCGGCATCGAGCTGTTGCTGAAGAGCGGACGCTTCGAGGGTGACGTCTTGGAGCTGGGCGGTCCGCGTCCGCTAACGTTCCGCGAGTTTCTCGGGCTAACGCAGACGGCGCTGCGTGGCGCGCCCGGCCGAATTGTGCGCCTCCCTCTTGGGCCAATCCGCGCTTTGCTGGCCGCGATGGAACCGGTGCTGCGCCCGCTGATGCCGGTTACGGCCGGTCAGCTCGCGGTTTTCGCCAACGACAGCGTGGCCTCTGAGAACTGGCTGCTCGCGCAGCTTCGGCCCGGCATGCCAAGCACGCAGGAGACGATTGCGGCTCTGGTCGAAAAGGCCAAAACCGGGGCGGGCAGCGGGAGAGGCTCGACCACGCAGAAGCGGGCGCCACGACCCATGTCGGACAGCGCCGAGCGCGTGCTCAAGGCAGAGTGCCGCTCGCTCACTGCTTATCTGACGGGGGCGCCGCCAAGCCCTTACGTCGAGGAGCGGTACACGCGGGCGGCGCACGTGCATGGGCTCGGATTCGACGCGGACTTTTCCTGCTTTGACAGAGCAACGCTCTGGCTGGCGCGGCGCGGGCGCATGTTTGCACGTTGGGCCGACGCCTACTGTGCGCTGTTTCATCGCGCGGGCCCCCTGCGCCGGAAGCTCGTCGTGCTGGCCGCAATCCTCGAGCATGTGGCGCCGACCAGCGAGGCCTTCGATCGGGTGGAGCCGCGCCACGTCGCTTCGACGGTCCTGTCGCTCGCCGCCTACGGTTTGATATCTGCGGTGTCGCTGCTGCTCGGAGCCGTGGTCCTGGTCCCTGCGAGCGTGCTCTGTTGGATGACCACGCGCTCGGAGGTTTCCAGCATCAGCGCGGGGCAGGCGCAGTGAGAATACTTGTTGTAGGCTCCGGTCCGAGCGGCATGCATTTTGCCTTGACCGCGCTGCGCAAGAACCACGACGTGGTCATGCTGGACGTGGGCCGCGCGCGGCCGCAAACGGTTCTGCCCGAGGAGGACTTTCTCGGCCTGAAGCGCCACTTGCCGGACCCGGCGCGATACTTTCTCGGCAGCGACCTAGGCGCCATCAGCCTGCCCGGCGGTGACGAGGAGTACTACGGGCTTCCTCCCTCGAAGGACTATGTCTTCGACCGGCCGGCGGAGTTCTCCATGGTGGAGGACGGGCTCTCGCCGCTCGTTTCCTTCGCCGCCGGCGGGCTTGCGGAAAGTTGGACGGGAGGATGCTACCCGCTCAACGATTCGGAGCTGCGCGAATTCCCGTTCAGCTACGACGATATCGCGTCGCATTATTCGGAGGTGGCGGGGCGCATCGGAATTGCCGGCGGGGAGGATGATCTATCGGGTTTTTTTCCGCATCATGAGCACCTCTCGCCCATGCTCGAGCTTGACGACAGCGGTGCACGGTTGCTCGCTGCCTACGAGCGTCGCCGTCAGAAGCTGAGCACAAAATACAAGGCCCGGCTCGGTCGCTCGCGGCAGGCGGTGCTCTCCCATTCGCTTGGCGAGCGGCAGGCGTGCACCTATTGCGGCCGCTGTTTGTGGGGCTGTCCCAACGGCGCCTTTTACACGCCTTCGCTGACCCTGCGGGAGTGTCTCACCTTTTCCAATTTCCAGTATGTCCCCAACGCCTTCGCGAGCCATTTCCAATTGGCGCCGTCCGGCGCCATCGAGCATCTGGCGAGCTATGATCTCGACGGCGGCGCGCAAACGCAGCGGAGCGCGGATGCCTATGTTCTTGCCTGCGGGACGCTCAGCTCGTCGAACCTGGTGCTGCGGTCGGTCTACAAGTCCAGGAAGGAAATCATCCGCCTCACCGGCTTGATGGACAATCGCCAGCTGCTCGCTCCCTTCTGCAATCTTTCCATGCTGGGTCGCGGCTACAGTGCCAACTCCTATCAGTATCACCAGCTTGCCTTCGGCATCGAGACGGACACGCCCGACCGCTACGTTCACGGCCAGATCACGACGCTGAAGGCGGCCACGACCCATCCCATCTTTCGCAGCCTGCCCCTCGATCTGAGGTCTGCAATCGGCGTCTTCCGGCTCCTTCGCTCCAGCTTGGCCGTCCTCAATCTCAATTTCTGTGATTGGCGCCGCGAGGGGAATTACCTGACCCTGTCGGAGCGGGAGGAGGCCGCCCACGGCTGGCCGGCGATGACGATCCGATACCGTTCCCCTCCCGAGGAAGCCGAGACCTTGCGCAGGGCCCACGCAATCGCGCGCGGTTTCTTTCGAGAGCTGGGCGCACCCCTCGTCCCCGGCATGACGCACATTCGGCCGATGGGCGCCAGTGTGCACTACTCGGGCACGCTCCCGATGTCGGCGCAGCGGCAGCCATGGGCGGTCTCGCCCGAGTGCCGGTCCTACGACATCGACAATCTCTTCATCGTCGACGGCTCGGTGATTCCGTTCCTGCCGGCAAAGAACCTGACATTCACGCTGATGGCGAATGCCGTCCGCGTCGCCTCTAGTGCCTTCTGAGGCTTGTGGTTGCCGTCGCCGTGGCGACGCGGCTCTTCTGCTGCGCCGGCTCCGGGTGCCCGCCGCGCACGACCTCTTGGATGATGAAGAGGGGTCTGTTTTTGGACTGGATGTAGAGCCGGCCCAGATACTCGCCGATGACGCCAAGGACGAGCAACTGGCCGCTGCCGAGGATGAGCACGACGGTCATCAGCGTCGTCCAGCCTTGGATCGCGATGCCCGAGAAGTAGCTGTAGGCGGTGTAGGCCAGGAAAAACATACCCAGCATCGAACAAATGAAGCCGAGATACGTGGCGATCCGCAACGGGACGATGGAGAACCCGGATATGGCATCGAAGGCGAACCGCAGCATCTTCTTCAGCGGGTACTTCGTCTCGCCGCCGAAGCGCTCCTGCCGCTGATATTGGAGAGGCACTTGGCGGAAGCCGATCCAGCTCACCATGCCGCGGATAAACCGATGCTGCTCCGGCATGCGGTTGAGCTCGTTGAGCGTCCTGCGGCTCATGAGCCGGAAATCGCCGGTGTCGACCGGAATCTTGACATCCACCAAGCTGTTCAGCAGCCGATAGAAGAGGTGCGCCGACAGCCTCTTGAACGAGGAGTTGCCGCGGCGCTCGCAGCGCTGGCCATAGACGACGTCCGCCTTCTCGTCATCCATCAGCTTCATCATGTCGCCCAAGAGCTCTGGGGGATCCTGGAGATCGGCATCGATGATGAGGATGCGCTCGCCGCGGCAGACGTGCAGTCCCGCAGACAGCGCCAGTTGATGGCCATGGTTCCGCGATAGAAAGACGCCGACGATGTGAGGATCGCGCTCACAGGTCGCGCTGATGATGGACCGCGTGGAATCGGAGGATCCATCATCGACGAGTACAATTTCGTAGTCGTCCCCGACGTTCTCCTTGCACACCTCGGTAAGGCGCCGGCAGAGCTCGGTCACAGACTCCTGCTCATTGTAACAGGGAGAAACGACGGAAAGTTTGGGCGCAGCCAGCATGACTTACTTCTCTAGCAATATGCTTGCCAATCGCCAATTTGGCCAAGTGGCAATGGGCGGTCAAGCATGGTCAACCTACATACTTTATCGTACTGGCGAACGGCACCAAGTCCCTTGCTGCTAATTGCGTGGCATATATGGGCTCGCTTCTATCCGGATAAGGCACTTCAGAAATTTTGGGTGCGAGACCGCCTCGTCATGATCTGGAATACCGAATGACACCAAATCCCCGCAGCAGCTCAAGATAGGACTGTCCCTCGCCAAGGGCCAGCAGAAGTATGCCGAAATAGGCGACAGCCATCGTGCCGCCGTACAGCGCCAGCCTCAAAATTGGCCATTCGATCCCCTGCAGCTGTTGGCTCAAGCCGAACGCGACGGCTCCCGCCGCGACTGCAGCTATGAATGGCTTGCCGGCGGCGACGGCCAAGTCGCGGGGACGCACCGATGTGCCCTTGAGGGACCATATAACATGCGGAACGAGCCAAATGCTCATGGCCGTCGAGAACGCGAGCGCGACTCCGGCGGGTCCATAAGGAATACCAATCGCGACTGCGCATACGACGAGTGGGCAGATCACAATCGCCAAGTAGAGACTGCGGCGCTGCAGGCCCGATGATAGCAGCAGCGCCCACAACGGATTAATGACCCCGAAAATAAGCACTGTCGGCGTGAGCAGACGGAACACGGGCACCGATTCGGTCCATTGCGGGCCGAGCATGACGATGATGATGTCGGCGCCGAAGAGGGCGCAGAAGATGGTGAGCGGCATCGTCAACGACATGAGCAGCGAATAGCCCTTAAGGAAAAAACGCCTCTGTCGCGCAGGATCGTCTTGCAGCCGCGACAGCGAGGAGAGAGCGACGCCGGAGACGGCCGCATTGATGGTGGCTGTTGGAATGTTGATGAGCTGATAGGCGCGCCCGTAGACGCCAAGAGCCGATGCTCCCCAGAAGCGGCCAATAAGGAGCTTCTCCGTATTGTAGGCGAGGAACACGATCAGGCCGTTTAGCGTGACGGTGCCGCCGAACCAAAGCAGCGGGGCCACAGGAGCGCCTTTGCGCGGTGGGCCGGGAATCCAGCCGGTTGCCATCCAGAAGGCCCAGGCTTGCATCGTGGATTGGGCGATCAGGCCCAGGATAAGCGCCCAGTATCCGGCTCCCCACCAGGCGAACAAAATTGCCACGGTTGAATTGGCAGCTTGCCCCGTCAGTTCGATTCTCGTCACCGTGACATAGCGGAGTTGACGCTCGAGCAGCGCCAGCTGCTGCACCCCCAGGCCGTTCAAGACGAAGATGACTGCGAACGCGGGCGCCAACCAGGTCAGTCGGGATTCACCATAGAAGTCGCCCAGAAACGGTCCGCCTAAAACGCACAAGGAGCCGAGGAGCACGCCGAAGGCGACATTGATCCAAAACAGGTTGGTCCTC
This sequence comes from uncultured Alphaproteobacteria bacterium, assembly GCA_963782555.1. Classification (GTDB taxonomy): domain Bacteria; phylum Pseudomonadota; class Alphaproteobacteria; order Rhizobiales; family Hyphomicrobiaceae; genus Hyphomicrobium_A. Next base: position 726,978 of record CAWAKB010000001.1, read on the forward strand.
TGCTGGTCGCTGATCGTCGCGCACTGGACGACGGCCTGAGTGAGACCGGCGGTGGAAATGATGTCGAAAAAGCCAGTGACCACGGTCATCATGGCGACGAGGCCGAAGTCGCCGGGGCTGAGCAGGCGGGCAAGGATCGCAATGGTGCCGACGCGGAGGAACAAACCGGCGCCCTGACCGGTCAGTTTCGCGACGCTTCCACGAATGGCGCGCTCCTTCAAATCTTCCATCAATCCTCCAGATCATGAGCGGGAAGGCCGCTGCGGGGTCCGCGTGTGCGCAACGACTTTCCACCGCCCCCAGAGGACGGCAGCCCGAATTGACGGTCGGCGATCCATCCCTCAATATCAGAAGGCGGCGACGACCCGCGACCACGGTAATGAGGGGATAGCGTTAGTCCAAAAGGATTAGGGGCCCCGGCGCTGGGCGTCGGACCGCCTCGTTAACGGGTCTGGCAAGCAACGCCAGCGCATGCAATTTGCAAGTGCGAAGTGGGTTGGACGCGCCAGGCAGGACAACAAGCGATAGGCCGGCCCCACTACGTCGAATGGCGCCGTTCTTGGCGCCGCCGCGGATGAGTAATCTTGGGGATAAATCGGGCATCGCCCCCGCGAATCGCCCCAGAGGGACAGAGCATCAACCGGATGATGACCGCGCATTTGAGCCATTCCATCGCTGACGCAGCGCCCCACCGCGGAGGCGGCCCTTGCCGCCTTTGCGGCAAGGAGCTTGAGCACGACTTCGTCGATCTCGGTATGTCGCCGCTGTGCGAAAGTTTCCTCGCCGCCGACCAGCTTGACGCTCTGGAGCCCTATTTCCCGCTGCACACCTACGTGTGCGACGCTTGCTTTCTCGTGCAGCTGAAGGAGTACGTCAGCCCCGGCGAGATCTTCCGCGAGTACGCGTACTTTTCCTCCTACTCCACCTCCTGGGTCGAGCACGCGCGGCTCTACTGCGGCATGATCAAGGAGCGCCTCGGGCTGGGCTCAGACAGCCTCGTGGTCGAGCTTGCCAGCAACGACGGGTACCTGCTCCAGCACTTCCTTCCGCTCGGCGTGCCGGTGCTCGGGATCGAGCCGGCCGAGAACGTGGCGCGCGAGGCTGTCGCCAAGGGCGTTCCCACGCGCACCGAGTTCTTCGGGGTGGCGCTCGCCGAGCAACTGGTGGCCGAGGGCCTGACCGCCGACCTCATCGCCGGCAACAATGTTCTCGCGCAGGTGCCGGACCTCAATGACTTCGTCGCGGGCATTGCGCGCGTGCTGAAGCCCGAGGGGGTCGTTACGCTGGAGTTTCCCCATATCGGCAAGCTCATCGCCGAGAACCAGTTCGACACCATCTATCACGAGCATTTCTCCTATTTCTCCTTGAGCACGATCGAGCACCTCGCGGCGCGCCACGGGCTCAAGGTGATCGACCTGGAGGAGCTTTCCACGCACGGCGGGTCGCTCAGGGTGTACCTGGCGCGCGTTTCCTCGCAGCGCGAGCCCAGCGGCAGCGTCGCTGCGCTGATCGCGCGGGAGCGGGCGACGGGATTGCTCGACATTGGCACGTATCAGGCCTTCGGCGAGCAGGTGAAGAAGACGAAGCGGGAGTTGCTCTCCTTCCTCATCTCCGCCAAGAACGCCGGAAAACGCATCTGTGGCTACGGCGCACCGGGCAAGGGCAACACGCTGCTCAACTACTGCGGCATCGGTCCCGACTTCCTCGACTTCACCGTCGACCGCAACCCCTACAAGCACGGCCGCTTCACGCCGGGCATGCACATTCCAATCTATCCGCCCGAAGCGATCTCGGCGGCCAAGCCCGACTACATCCTCATCCTTCCCTGGAACTTGAAGAGCGAGATCATCGAGCAGATGCGCTTCGTCAAGGACTGGGGCGCGAAGTTCATCGTTCCCATTCCCGAGGTCTCGGTCATCGACCCCAAGGAGCTCTAATCATGAAGGTCGTGTTGTTTTGCGGTGGTCTTGGAACGCGCATCCGCGAGTATTCCGAGAACATCCCCAAGCCGATGGTTCCGATCGGCAATCATCCGATCCTTCTGCACGTGATGCAGTACTACAGCCAGTACGGCCACAAGGACTTCGTTCTGTGCCTGGGGTACAAGGCGAACATCATCAAGGAGTTCTTCCTCAACTATAAGCCGCAGACCTATATGGATTGCGTCGTGTCGGGCTTCGGCTCCAAGGTCGAGCTCTTGGGGAGCCCCGAGGAGGAATGGCGCATCGCGCTGATCGACACCGGGATCTGGCGCTCCATCGGACAGCGCCTCTGGGCCGTGCGCGACCACGTCAAGAACGAGGAGATGTTCCTCGCCAACTACAGCGACGGACTGACCGACGTCGATCTCAACCACATGGTCGAGACCTTCAAGCAGAGCGGCAAGCTCGCCTGCTTCCTCGCCGTGCGTCCGCCGCTGACCTATCATCTCGCCGACATCAACGAGGATGGCTCGGTGGCGGACTTCCGCTCCTCGGACCGCTCCGACATCTGGATCAACGGCGGCTATTTCATCTTCCGCCCGGAAATCTTCGACTACATGCGCGAAGGCGAGGAGCTGGTGCTCGAGCCGTTCACCCGGCTCATTGCCGACGACCAGCTCTTGGCTTATCGGCACGACAGTTTCTGGCGCTCAATGGACACGCTGCGCGACCGTCAGGTCCTGGAGGATCTGGTCGAGCAGGGCGAGATGCCTTGGCGGAAGAGGGAGGATCTCGGCCCAAAGCGCGAGACGCTCGCCGTCTAACCCATGCGAAGCTTGAACCTGGCCACCCCCGGCGCACCGTTGCGCGTTCTGTGCCTGGGCGCACACTCTGACGACATTGAGATCGGCTGCGGCGGCACCATCCTCGATTGGATCGAGCGCGGCGTCGGCCTCGACGTTCGCTGGGTGGTTTTCAGTGCCATCGATGCGCGCGGCGAGGAGGCGTCCCGCTCGGCGGAAGGCTTCCTGCGCGGGGCTGCGCGCTCCAAGGTCGCCCTATGCGAGTTCCGCGACGGCTACTTCCCCTATCAGGGTGCCGAGCTTAAGGACCGCTTCGAGGCGCTGAAGCGGGAAGTCGATCCCGACGTCATCCTGACGCATCGCCGCGACGATGCCCATCAGGACCATCGCGAGGTCGCCCGGCTTACCTGGAACTCCTTCCGCGACCACGTCATTCTCGAGTACGAAATTCCCAAGTGGGACGGGGACTTGGCCCGCCCCAATCTCTACCACCCCCTGAGCCAGGCGACGCTGGAGCGCAAGATTGCGTTGCTGCATGAGCATTTTGCCACCCAGCGGGGCAAGGACTGGTTCGACCCTGATACCTTCCGAGCGCTGGCACGGCTGCGCGGGATGGAGGCGCGTGCGCCAGAGCGTGTCGCTGAGGCCTTCGTGCTTTCCAAGGCTGTCCTTGCTTAAGTCGCCTTGCCATTAGGGTTTCCTGCTAACCGTACGCAGCGGGTGCCGCGCCCGGACCGTGTCTTTCCCCAACAACTTAAGTATTAGGCAGAGTGCTCGGTCCTTTCCCACCTACGCCCTTTTCCATTCTTGTTTGCAAAGGGTTCGGCGGCGGACACTGGGGGTGGAATTGGTTCCGTGAGCCGGCCGGGGGGCCCCGTACGTCGTCGGGGGGCACGGCCCCCGTGTTCCCACGTTGCTCCCACAGGCAGCAGAGGTTTCAAGGCATGCTCTTTGCCGGCCAGCACAACAATGTTGGTTTGCCGCAGTCCCCGACAACGCCGGTGCGCCCGGTGGGGGGCGGACTGAAACGTTTCCTCGACATCGTTGTTGCTCTGATCGCGCTCCTGCTGCTGATGCCGCTCCTCATCATCGTGGCGCTGCTGGTGCTGGCGACGATGGGCCGGCCGATCCTGCGCCGCCACGCGCGCATCGGCTTTGGCGGTCGCGCCATAGGCTGCTACCGGTTCCGCACGACGCAGACGCTGGCCTCGGGTTCGCGCTTGACGCCGCTCGGCGTCTTGTTGACGCGGTCGGGCATCGACAAGCTGCCTCAGCTCCTCAACGTGTTGAAAGGCGAGATGAGCTGCGTGGGCCCGAGACCGCTGGTCGCCGATGAGCTGCAGCGACACGGCGACGAGGGCGAGCCCTATCTGAGTGCCCGCCCGGGTATTATCGGCACCTGGCAGCTCGTCCCCGATTTGCCCAGCGACGCCGAGGAGGCCGCCCTCCACAGCGCATATGTGCGCAACTGGTCGATGCAAGGCGACATCGTCATCCTCTTGAAGGCGCTCCCGGCTGTCGTTCGCATCGAGGAGAGGGGATAAGGTAGCGGCACCCTCTCGCGGCGAGTGAGCCCGGGCGGCCCGAATCCCTGGAACGATCACGTCATGGCGCTGTCGATTGCCGGTCTGCTCGTCTGTTGCGCCATCATGGTAATGGCGCTGCGCTCCAGCGCGCCGATTGTGGTCGCATTGATCATGTCGCTGGCGTTTGGTGCGACCGCCATTGTGAGCCTGCCGGCGCTGGGCGGCTCGTCTCCGATGATCTATGTGGTTTTTGTTTTTGCCCTGCTCGGCAGCGTTGTGTTGCGCCGCGATCTCAATCGCGACCTCACCACTTTGTTCTCGCAGCAACCTGCAGCGTGGCTGCTTGTCATTCTCGGGCTCTACGCAGTCTTCGGCTCCTACCTGCTGCCGCGCATCTTTGCGGGAGAGACAACGGCATTCATACCGGAGCAATCAGGGGGCGGGATCGTCGAGGTTCCGCTGGTTCCGGTCAACGGAAACATCACCCAAACGCTCTACCTCCTCCTCGGCATCCTTTCGTCCATCGCACTTGGCGTTCTGCTGCTGGAGCGCAAGTTATTTATCGGTATCAGACAGGGGTTCCTGGCCTGCGCCACCTTGCACGTGGTGATGGGCTTTATGGATCTGTTCGGAAAGCTCGTCGGAGTTGGGGACGTGCTTGCGCCGATAAGGACCGCCTCATACGCGATGCTCACGGACGCCGGCGTGGCCGGATTCTGGCGTATTGCAGGCGCCTATTCCGAAGCGTCTGCATTCGGATCCGCGACCGTCGTCTTGCTGGCGTTCACTTTCTCGTACTGGAGGGGAACGCGCGACAGGTTGGCCCTGGCGCTTACGCTGTCGCTCGTGGCCCTGCTCGTCCTATCGACCTCATCCACAGCCTACGTGGCCGGCGCAATCCTCTTGCTATGCGTCATGGGTTCCGTCGCCAACTCCGCGTTCCGAGACCGGTTGAGCACGCAGGATGTGGTTCTGCTTGGTGCGTCAATTGCTATGCTGAGCCTTATGCTTGGGATCGTTCTTTACGATGAGAAAGTTCTCGATCCGATCTCGCGCCTCTTCGACGCAATGGTTCTCAACAAGGCCTACTCTGCTTCCGGGCAGGAGCGCGCCTACTGGAACTATCAAAGCTTGATGTCTCTCTATGACACTGTGGGACTTGGCATGGGCCTTGGCAGCTCACGGGCCTCGAGCTGGCTGATCGCGGTCGTATCCCAGCTCGGCATTGTGGGCTCGCTCATGATCGGGCTCCTCTTGCTGGCGATCGTCCGCGCCGATCGCTTCAACCGTTCCGTGGCGGCCGATCGTGAAATTCGTGCGATCGCACTGAGCGTACGCTCGGCCTGTCTTGCAGGCGTGCTGACGTCATCGCTTTCCGGCGGCAATGCGGATCCGGGGATGTTCTTCTTCATCGGGGTCGCCGTCGTTCTTGGCTACCAGCGACAGTCGATGCTCACCATCGCCAGCCAGGGGCCAGGACCGGCCTCATTGCAGCGAGCGGCGAGCGCAAATGCGGTGCCGGGCTCTGGAAGCATTTCGGCAGGGGCCGGATATGGGTTCGGTCGTCAGGTATGACGAGAACCTAGGCCGGCGCTCCGGCACCGGAAATCTTCTCATCAGAATAGTGCATGCTCTTTGGCGAGCCGGAAAGCTTGCTGCGATAGATAGAGAGCAGCTCGTTGGCCCAGCCTTGCGGTGTCGGTGCTAAGGTCCGCGCGTTCTCAAAGCCGCGCCGGCTCATGTCGGCTACGGCCGCGTCATCCGTTCTGAGCCGGGAGAGCACTTGCGCCAATGCCTCCACATCGTCGACGGGGCAGCCGACGCCGATGCCGATCCGCACCAGATCCTCAGTGATAAGGGCGGCACGGGAGGCGACAACTGGGATGCCGCTCATCGCCGCCTCGATTGCCGCAAGACCGAAGGTCTCGCGCCACCGGCTCGGCATCACCAGCGCGCGCGCATCGCTGCAGAATTCGGCGATCTCGGCCTTGGACCTCCAACCGGTCATCTCGATCTCGGGAAAGTCGCGTTTGAGCTCGGAGGCGAGCGGACCCGTACCGATCAGGCGCACCTTTACGCCGGCGCGGCGCGCCGCCTTCGCCAGCAGCTTGACGCCCTTGTCCTCCTCGAGCCTGCCGACAAAGAGAAAGGTGGCGTTGCGCTCGGCAGGCACCCGCTTGTCGCACCATGGCGACACAGGATTGCGCAGCACGCGGATGGCGTCGCCGCGGATGCCGCCGCGCTCCAGAAGCGGGCGCATCCCCTCATGCACGGCAAGGATCGTCGCCGGTGTCTGGCGCAGGTCTATGACTGCCTGGCGAACGAAGCCCCGCGCAACGCGCCACAGCTTGTGCGCATAGTGACGCTTGTCACACGAGGCAGCGAGACAGGCCGCGCCCAAGGGCGTTCGATCACACACTTCGCCGCGCGGATAGTGGAAATAGCCGCCGTTGGGGCAGGCGAGGAAATAGTCGTGCGCGGAGAGCACGAGGCGGGGATTCTACCGCGCGCAAGGGAACGAATGCGGCGGGCGACAGCACCTTGTGCCAGTTATGAAGGTGATAGACGGTGCCCGGCGTGTCATTAGCCTCGATCCACGCCTTTAACAGTGCCGCCGTCTTGGGGCTGTAGAGGCCGCGCAGCGCCGCATCGGCACGGTTGCCATCGAGGATATGGCGCCCCCCCAGCGAGACCACGTCGACCTCCAAGCGCGCAAGCTCGGCGTTGGTGCCGTCGTCGCCCGTGAGCAGCGTCACCGGCACGCCGCGGCGGCGCAGCTCGCGTAAGGAGGCGAGTGCGATACCTGCGGCGCCGCCACTCTCCAACAAGTCGTCATTGATGACGACCACGCGATCGACGGCCGCGGCCAAGGCTGTAGGATCGGACTGTGCTAAATGCTGAAAGTCTCGCGTCGGCTTCATCAAGCTCCCACGCCTATTACCAGACCCATGGCAGATCAGCGGAATTCTACGCCGAACACAGGGAATGGGCGAAGGCCGGCAAGGGGAGCCTAAGTCTGCCTGCAGAGGGATTACGGCTCGTCAAAAGGCAGTAGGCGTGGCCAAAGGAGGTAGCTCCTTGGCCGCCGATCCGGGCTATTCTCCGTGAACGTTCATTGTGGCGATATAGTACTGCGCAATCAATGACCTAACCCAGTGTTGTGAGGGGGCAATGGAGCGACGTCGGTACGCATTCGGCCAAGCTCCGAGCGGGAATGTTCAATCGTGGTTTGCTGATGGTCAAACCACAAAGGAAAGTTGGCGTACGTTGGTCTCGAAAGCCCTCGGACAGGACGCATCGATATGGGCCCGCGTGCTGGGTCAGTCGAAGCAGTTCTTTGGAAAAAGGATGCGCAGTGTAACCGCCGGTCGCGGATCGCCGCATGTGCACAACGGCGCCAAGCGACGCTGGGCAATCAATGGCGACTTCATTTCTCTGCGCCGCAACGGCGTTGCGCGCTACGCAAGAGAGGTGACGCTTCAGCTCGATAAGCTCATCAGCGAGGGCCATCCTCTGGCGCGCGACCTCGAGCTTACGCTGATTGCCCCGCGGGAGCCCAACGAAGATCTCAAGAGCATTCGGACCCGGATCGTCACGGAGTACCGTCATCCAAGACTGCCTCAGGTTTGGGTTCAGATGCAGCTTCCCTTTTACGTCAAGGGTGGATTGCTGAGCTTCTGTAACCTTGCACCGGTCGTCTGCAAGCGGCACGTCGTTTGTATTCACGACCTCCACACCAAATTCATGCCGGAGAGCTACGGGTGGCTCTTTCGGCTGGCTCATAACGCGATACTGCCGTTGCTCGGCCGGCGCGCGGCGCGCATTACCACCGTCTCCGAGCTGTCGAAGGAGCACCTCGCGACATTCGGCGTGGCGCCCAATAGCAAGATCGTCGTGACCTACAACGGCGCCGACCATGCACGGCGCTGGGATGGCACGCGCTCCCAGCTCGACACGGGGACCTCCCGTCCTTACGTGGTGTGCCTCGGACGGTCGGAAAAATACAAGAACACGAAACTGATAGAGCGGTTGGCGCCGTCTCTCGACCGCCTGGGCTTGGATCTCTGGGTGGTCGGCGATCCATCTCCTACTGCCTTCGGGGGCGAAGCAGTGGTCGGTCGAAGCAACGTTCGCAAGCTCGGCCGCATCAGCGACGACGATTTTGCCAAAGTGCTGTCGGAAGCGGTGTGCTTCCTCTTTCCGTCGCGGATTGAGGGTTTCGGGCTTCCGGCAGTCGAGGCAATGATCCAGCGCTGTCCGGTGGTCGCCTCGACCGCGCCGTGTCTGCCCGAGATCTGTGGCGATGCGGCCCTCTACGCCGATCCGGATGATGACGACGCCTGGCTTTCTGCCATCGAAAGGTTGCGCAATGATGCGGCCTTGCGGAGCCAGCTTGTTGAGAGGGGCTGCGCGCGCGCGGAGCGCTACTCCTGGCGCGCGATCGCAGAGCAATATTTAACACTCATGGCGGAAATTGACGGGCTGGTTCAGACCGCGGGCAACCGCGAGCAAGACTAGTTCCGGACGCTGGCCCATTTTGCGCAGCTCATTTCGGCCACCTTGGATCGGTCCATTCGGAGCGCGTTCGCGCTTTCATGGTCGAGGAGGCTCTGCAACACGCCACTGCCGGTCGGGACGGGTGGGAGAGCGCCACCCGTATTGAATATTCTTTGGGGAATGCCCCACAGTCGCGGTGATGAGTCATGGGCATCGGCCGCACGTCCGGAGAGATCATTTTGGTGTGGGCATGCCTAGCAGCTGCACTTGTCGGACTGGCAGTCGGCTTGCGCTTCCGGGTGACCATGCTGCTGGCAACCTCGGCCCTGCTCAGCCTCGCAACGATCGCGGTGGCGATCTCCGCAGGCTGGTCATTCGTGCACACGATCGCGGTGCTGCTGCTCCTGCTCGCGATCCTGCAGGGCTCATATCTGATCGGCCTGTTTGCCACGTTGCGCCGCTGAGGGGCGGCCACCGGCCCACGCGGCAAGCCCGGCTCAGGCCGTGTCCTCGACCCGCAGAACGGCGGGGAGGGTCTTGAGCAGGATCCACAGATCGCGCCGGACCGACCATCTGCGGACGTAGTGCCGGTCGAGCGCCACGCGCTCTGGATAGTTCAGCCGATTGCGCCCACTCACCTGCCAGATGCCCGTCAGGCCCGGCCGCGCCCTTATGTAGTCGTCCCAGTAGTCGCCATAGCGGACGACCTCGTCCTCGATAATGGGGCGCGGTCCGACGCAGCTCATGCGGCCCCTCAGGACGTTGAAGAGCTGCGGCAGCTCGTCGATGCTCGTTCGGCGCAGGAGCCGTCCCACGGCCGTGATGCGCGGGTCGTTCTCAAGCTTCTGCCGCACGTCCCACTCGCGCGCCGCATCGGGATTGTTGCTGAGGTGCGATTGCAGCGTGGCCTCGGCGTCCCGAACCATCGTGCGGAATTTGTAGCAGGCAAACGGACGCCCGCCGAAGCCCAGGCGACGCTGGGGGAAGAAGATGGGCCGTCCCATGGTCACGTAGATCAATGCCGCCACCCCCAGAATGAGGGGCAACAGGATGACCAACGCCATCCCCGCGACGACGATATCGAGCAGGCGCTTGATGGGACCACCGACGGGCTCAGGAGCGACGTCTCGGCGGACCCATAACTCGCTCCGGTGTGGCGCTGGACCGTCGATGACACTTGCGGCGCCGATCAGCATCCTGAGGGCAGGTTCGGGTGCTCGCATTCGCTTCCTGGCTGCAGCCGCCGCTGCTCCCGGTTTCGTTGCCCTGTCATCCGCCTTCGTCCAAACGCGCTTGTTGGAGCGTTCGGGTCCCGGCGCGGGCTCGTGTGACGTCGTTACCTGACCGCCCTCGTGGACGGCAAGATCGAACGCAGAACGGCTAGCGGATAACTTGGAGAACTCGGACACGGTATCGCTGGCCACTTCGCAACCCTCACCCTGTCGTCATTCTTCAAGCGTGCCCTGAGCGCAAACAAGGCGTGAAAAATAGGTACGTACCAGCACGAACACACCTACTGCTTATTGGCATCCCGTTGATGATGCGACCGGTTTGCAACCGCCTGCGTCATCCCGCGGTTGACCGCCACTTGGCCAACCCGCTGGGCTTACGCCTCGTGTCTACAACTCACTGGAACGCTGCACGCGCGGGCTCGGCGCGCGTGCACAAGGCCCCACCTCAGCCCGCTAGCTCCTCGCCATTGAAGAGCCGATTCGCCATGTAGGCGACCTCGGTCCGGTTGGTGGCGTGCAATTTTTTCATGATGTTACGAACGTGCACCTTCACGGTGCTCTCACGCATCTTCAGCTCGTAGGCGATGATCTTGTTCGCCTTGCCACGCCGAAGGGCGTCGACCACCGCTGCTTGGCGCGCCGTAAAAAGGCCATTGGACTTCTGCATGGCGCTCGCTGCCCCTTCCGGAACCCGGTGGGCCGCGATCAGGCTGCTGGCCGGAACGAAGACACCGCCGGCGCGCGCCAGCTCCATCGCCTGCACAACGACGTTGACGGATAGGCTCGTCGGCACATACCCGCGCACGTTCTTGCCGAGCATCTGCACGATGAGGTCAGGATCCTCGTTGTCAGAGAGGATGACCGCTGGGCAGCGCCCGATCTGCTCGGAGATTTCTGAGATGCGCTCGACCTCTTTTAGGGCCTCCCCCTTGGAGCGCCCAGATTGGCACAGCACCAGGAGCGAAGCCGGCATCGGCTGTCCCTGTGTGAGCCACTCGTCAATCGTCGAGAAACATATGACGGGTGCGTCACACTCTTCGCTCAGCACTCGGGCAAGGCACTCGCGCGGAAGTAAACGAACATCGATGATGACAATCGGCTCTCGCGACTTCTCTACGCCTTTGGCACGCGATGCCGGCCCCGTGTCGGCCAAAATTTCGACGGTATCGCTGAGTTGTGTACCCTGATTTTCACGATTCACAACTCGGACTGATCCCTTGGATCCCACATTTGGTGTACGCATAACTCGCCTCAATCTAGTGGTTACTTCCACCCTTCTCGTCCGGAATCTGGAGCTCCCTCATCAAAGTGAGTGTTTAACAAGAAGTTAGCATCGGCAGCTAAACTAGAGCGTCGTTCTCGCAGTTGCAACAAGCAGAGCCTGCCTTCCGCCTACGCCTTTGTGCTGAGGGAGCACTTAAGTCCGAACGCTGGTGTGCCGGACGAGTGCAATCGTCATTCCAAGAGAGCGCCGACGTGCGTCCGGAAAGAGCGCCACGCGTCTCAAAACCGCCTATTATCTCAAGATATTTTTTAACTTAACCATGTCTATCGATAGCAACCGAAGACGGGCGCGTCGAGCAGCAGTTCGCATACGTTGCTTTGAAGACACGCATTAACAGAAACCTGCTTTGGGGGTGCGGCTAGCCGCGGCCGGCAGGCTCCCGGAGCAGCCAGTCGGCGTTCTCGTCGGCGCCCGTAACGAAGCACACCTCGGGGTAGGGCGAGTGCCTCACACACATAAGCGGGTGCGGCTCGCGCCGTAGATATGTGGTGAAGAAAGCCACCATATAGGAATCGATGATGGCGCGGACGCGCTTGCTGTTCGGCAGCTGCTGGTAGCTTGTGAAAAGCCTCGAGGCGAAGGTCAGCCTGTCGCTGAAATGCTCGCGCAGTGTGCCGGCGACCTCGATAACATGGCTCTCCGGGAGCGCGGCCTGACGTTGCGCGCGCCGGTAATCTCCGACGCGCGACGGCACATCGGGTGCATTTTCAATCGTCCGTGGCGTCGATCGCGGTGCCGGTATGGAAAAGTCGCTAAGCATCATCAAATAAGGGACGCCAACCACCCGTGCTTTGCCGCACATGGTGCCGTCGAGGTTGGCGGCCACCCTGTAGCGAGGATCGGCGAGCGCGGTCTCGGCGGCGACCGCTCCTCCCATGGCGTGTCCCAGAATGCCCACTTGTCTCAGATCGACACATTCTGTCCAGACGCCGCCGGGGACGTTGGGGTCGAGCGCCTGCAGGGCGTCGAGCAGCGCCGACGCCGTTGCGACACCGCGAGCGACACGATCGGCATAGTGAGCGGCGGCCGGGTCGGAAATGCCGTTGGAGCCCTGGAGGCCATCAGCGCTGTTGGTGCGGACGTCCGCCTTGCCATTGCGGTAGGGAGCGTCGACCGCAGCCAGAACGAAGCCGTGGCTCGCAAGATTGGAAAGTGTGAACGTGTTGTCGTCGTGATGGCCGTGCGCCTCCGGCACGTAGACGATCAGGGGAAATGGGGATTTTGGCGTCGCCAGCGGCGCGCCGTGGTGCGCTGGCGCCCAAGTGGGGTGCAAGAGCTTGGCAAGCCAGCTCAAAATGCGCACGCGGACAGACGTCTGCGTCCCGTCAGCAGGGTACCAGAGCTGCACGAGGAGGGGGCGCTCCTGGCGGTCCTCGCCGGATATGTGCAGCTTCAGTCGTGCCGTGCCGACCGCGTGCGGTCCCGTCCGATCCGGTATGGCGGATTGACGGAACACGCGGGCTTTAACGTCGTCCACAATGTTCATTCGGCGACCGGTACGCGCAGAGAATGACTGGAATGCCCAGGCACGATCGACGGCCGATGGGCCGGGACCGCTTCCAGGTGTAATTCCGTCGCCGCGTTGCTGCATCTAGGCGGCAACCTCGCAGCGAGCTTGGTCATCCAAACGCGATCTCCTCTTCGGACATCGTTGTCCAACTACATGCCCCGCTTGTTTCGATAGGCCCGCATCCACCGCTGCGGGTGTCCTTTGCATCATCGGGGGCGCGTCGGGCGCGCTTGTCATTCGGCCGCCATCCCCGTGAACGCCTGCCCGCCGCCAAAGTCGACCGTCTCGTGCATCGCCACTGCCGCTGCAAATGCGGCTGCCACCTCGCGCACAAACCGGTCCGGCGCGAACCGCATGGCGTTCTCGCGGCACGCCGAGGGGAGCAGGGCTCCCCGGTTGACCTCGAAGCGCTCCACAGCGTCGATCACGGCCTCGACCGACTGCTGTTTGAAGAGGATGCCGGTCGGCTTCTCGGCCGCGCCGAGCGGACGCACGATGTCGGTTGCGCCTCCGCGCCCGAAGGCGATCAGCGGGGTGCCGTAGGCTTGCGCTTCCGCCAGCGCGATGCCGAAATCCTCGCACCCAGCGAACACCAGCGCCTGCGCGCGGGATACGGCCTTTATGTATTCGGCACGCGGGAGAAACCCCGTGAACTGCACGTTGGGCCCGGCAAGCGCCCGCAGCGGACGCACCTGCTGCCCGTCGCCCACCACGAGCAAGCGCCGGCTCGGCATGGCGTTGAAGGCCTGAATGACGAGATCGGTGCGCTTATAGGGCGCCATGAACGAGGCGGTTACGAAGTAGTCGTCCTTGTCAGGGGAGAACTCGAGCTCGTCGACAGGGACCGGCGGAAAGACGACCTGGGCCTCGGCCCCATAGATCCGCTTGATGCGTGCGCGCACGTAGCTCGAGTTGGCCAGCATGAGGTCGGGCCCGTGGGCCGTGCGCGTGTCCCAGATCCGCAACCTGTGTACCAGGTAGCGGAACAACAGGCCCTTGGGGCCGAAGCCAAGCCGTCCCTGCTGGAAGTAGGAGAATTGCTCGTCCCAGGCATAGCGGATGGGGCTGTGCACGTAGCACAGGTGCGGCTGGTCGGGCCTTGTCAGCACACCGCGCGCAAAAGCGGCGGAGGAGGAGATGACCGCGTCGTAGCCGGTGACGTCAAACTGCTCCATGAGGAAAGGGCAGATGGGAAACAGCGACCGATAGAACCTCTGGATCTTGGGGATGCGGTTGGCGATCGAGGTATGAAAGACGACGCCGGGAAAGTGCTGCTCTTTGTCCTCTGGCGTCAGAAAGTCGAAAAGCGTAAAGACCTCCGCACCCTTGAAGATCCGGCACAGCTCTGCGAGCACCCTTTCGCCGCCGCGGAAGTTCGGGCACCAGTCGTGCACGATGGCGATTCGCTTCGGCCGTCGCTCGGGGTCGGCGTCTGACGGTGAGGTGCCTAGTGCGCCCTCACGCAGACCCGTCTCTCGCTGGCCTGGCGCCGAATCATGGGTGGTTCGAGCCACGCTATCCCCGATTGCTAAAACGCGCCCGCTCGATGGGCCCGTTGGCTTCTAGCTTGTTCTTTTCGATGGGAACGCCCGGCTCTTGGCCGTGCGCTCGTCCGGGGGGAGTATTTGATGAACGCGCATCCCCATCAAGACAGCCCATCGGCGTTTACGACGTGTCGATGGCCGTGTATTGGTTGCCACGACTCCCGCCTGGGGGATAGGGGACCGCATCCTTTTTGCCAGGGGGGACACGCGAAAGTAGGTAGATAACCAGGCGCCTCAAGGGAAAGGCGGGTCTACTGGCCTACACTTTTGTGGGTGATCCCAGGCCTCCCGCCCGTCGCTACCCTAGAGGCCGACGCTGGAGAGAGGTGGCGGCTTTCGCGTCGGACGCCCATTCCCTGGTTGGCCGGAATCTGGCCCGGGCTGTGCATTTCTTCTTGCAACGTGCAAGCTCGCTAGGAGTGAAGCATCAAGATGGTTGGAAAATCAATCCGCGTTGTTCTCGCTATTGTGGTTCTGTGTCTTGCGACGCTGCCCACAACGAGCGTTGGTGCCGCTGAGACCGGCAGCAAAGCGCCCGCGCAGCCGAAGTATCAGCTGGGCCCGCAGGACAAGGTGAGCATCAAGGTCTACGAGTGGCGCCCCTCGCGCGACGAGATCTACGAATGGACCGCCTTCAAGGCCGAATACACGGTGAACCCGTCGGGGTACCTGTCGTTGCCGCTTCTGGGCGACGTCGCTGTAAATGGGATGAGCACGACGGAGCTGGCGCACGACCTGGGCGAGCGCCTTAAGGATCGAATGGGCATGCTGGAGCGGCCCGACGTCACCGTCGAGGTGGTGGGTTTCCGCCCCTTCTACGTTGTGGGCGCCGTCGAGAAACCGGGCGAGTATCCCTATCGGCCAGGATTAACGGTGCTTGGTGCCTATGCCATCGCGGGCGGCAAGCAGCGCAACGCCGCCGGCCCGCTGCGCCTCGAGAGGGAGGCGATCAGCACGCGCGGCGATCTGCGCTCCTACGATCTCGAAACGGAAACCTTGCGGGGACGCATGGCGCGCCTCAAAGCCGAGCTCGCCAATGCGGACAAGATCGACTGGCCGCCTGAGATCAAGGCGCGCATGAACGATCCGACGCTCAGCAATACGTTCAAGCAAGAGCAGCTCGTCTTCGATACCCGGCGCCAAGCCTTTGAGACGCAAATCAACGCGCTCAATCAGCTGCAGGGCTACCTCGACCAGGAGGTGGTCTCGCTGGAGAAGCAGTTGAAGGTCCACCAGACGGAGACCAATGCGGTCAAGAGCGAATTGGACATGGTCATGAAGCTCTACAACAAGGGTCTGACCGCGGCCCCACGCAAGCTGGCGCTCGAGCGCAACATGGCGCAGGTGGACGGCGAGCGGCTGCGACTGGAGTTGAGCCTCATGCGGGCGCGCCAGGAGATCAGCAGGACGAAGATATCCATCGTCGATCTGCAGGCCAAGCGCTCAAGCGATATCTCGACCGAAATGCAAACCACGCAAGGGCGGCTCGACGAGATCAAGGGGCGGACGGAGACCTCCAAGAATCTCCTCTACGAGACCGAGGTCCTGGCGCCGCAGCTGCTCGCCAGCGAAGAGAATGCCAAGAGCCAGCAGCCCATCTTCAAGATCCTGCGCAAGGGCCAGCCGCTGTCGAGCGAGGAGGTTGTTTCCGAGGATACGGTCGTCAACCCCGGCGACACGGTCATGGTCGAACAGCCGCCCCGTGACACGCAGCTGCTGGGCGCTCCCACCACGGGCGCGTTGCGGCCGCTTGCGCCGCAGGCGCACCCGACGGCCGCGGTGGATGTCACCGAAAGCCTGCGCTGAACGCTGCGGTCTCGTCCTGCCTCAACCTGGCAGCTCGGTGCCGCGGCCGGCCGCTTGGCCATCTGCTGACCTGGAGCGGGCCTTCACGCGGTCAGCAAGCGCGAGCTCAAGCGCCGCCGCGAAGCCTGTCGGAAATCTGAAGCCGGTGGAGCGCAGCTTGGCATTCGAGATCTTGAGCATGCCCAACGGATAGCGGATCTCCAAAGTGCGGTGGCGGACGAAGTCCTTTGCCATGTCGGCCACGACGGGCAACTCGAAGGGCGCCGCGAAGCAGGGCTCCCCCGTGACCTCGCGCGCCCGGGCGTAAAGCCTGCGAAACGTTCCGCTCGATTCATCGCAGATGTTGTAGGCCTCGATGCCATGCAAGGAGTCGTTGAGCCCGCGCATGAGCAAGTGGGTTATTGCGGCCGCCGCATCCGGGGCAAAGATGTATTGCGTTCGGCGATAGAGCGTCAGAATCTTGCGGGCCAAGCTCCACTCGGCGCTCTCGAGGATGCGATCGAGATCCGCCACGACCGTGGGGCGGAGCAGGTCGACGCGCATGGCCGGAGCGAGCTCGCGCAGCGCCAGCTCGCCCAGAGCCTTCGTCCGCGCATATCGGAGCATGTAGGGCTCGGCGTAGTACTGCCGCGCAATGGGCCGCGACGGATCGATGAGCGGCGTTTCCTCGTCGACGTCGCGCGAGCGGGGCGACCCGTACACCACGATCGAGCTTGCATACCCGAAGTAGCGAACGCCGCCGGTCGCAGCTGCCGCTGCAATAGCGCGTGTTGCCTCCACGTTCACGCGGTCCATCTTGCTGGCGTCGGAGAGTTGCGCCGCCAGATGCACCACGGCGTCACATCCTTCCACCAGAGGCGCGACGTCGAGGCTCTCGATAAAATCCCAACGCCGCCAATCAACGCGCGGAAAATCTCCGGGCGAACGCGCATACTGTCCGCGCACCGCAAAGCCAGCGTCGAGGAGCGCGGGGATCACGTAGCGCCCGGCCATGCCGGTCGCGCCGGTTACGAGAACAACCTTTGACAAACCCTGGCCGCCTCCGTGCTCAGATGACCTGCCGCTGCGGCAGTATTCCTTTCAGGTGGTCCGCCAGCCGGATCGCGAGCGTGACGATCATGAGGGTCGGATTGGCGTGCCCGCCCGTCGGAAACACAGAGGAGCCTGCAACATAGAGGCCCGCAACCCCCTGCACGCGGCAATTCTCATCGACGACCCCTTCACGCGGATTCTCCGACATACGCGTCGTCCCCATGGTGTGCGCCATGTCTATGAAGACGGCGTCATCGACGTTCTCGTCGCGGATCCAGCCCTCCAGCGTTGGCGGGGGCAGCCCAACCCGACAAAATTCACGTGACATCAGCTGGCCAAGTCGAGCGAGCGACAGTCGCGCCTCTCGATCTATTTTCCAGTTGATTTTCGCGCGCGGGACGCCGAGCGGGTCCGTTGCCTGCGAAAGCGTGATGCGGCATTCCGGATCGGGGCGCTGCTCGCTGATCCCCTCCACGACGAGTCCCAGCAGTTTATGCGGCACACCGCGGTCAAGATGCTCGCGCGCGGCGAAATTGGGGTTGAGCTTGATCACACCATTGACGACAGCCGACCTGAGCCATTCCGGCATCAAAGCGCTCTGCACGGCCCTCATGCCGATGCCCTTGGCGACGATGGCGGGGGATTTCATCACTGCGGCCAAATCAGATACTGGCGCATGCGATCTGCCGCGCATAAGTCGCTTGATCGCGTCGAAGGGATCGTCGGCGGCGCGCTCCTCGAGCATGTAGAGCGCGCAGTTGAGCAGCTTCTCTCGCTCCTGGACGGCGCGCGGCAGCGCGAGCCCATGCATGTACATATGCGTGCGCCCCTGATGGCGAGCGCCGTGGAACCCGAAGCGCTTCACGATCGTGGAGGCTTCGTTTTTTCCGAAGCGACCGATGCGGGCACTTGGATGGTCAAGGAGAAAGCGTCCAACGGCATCGTTGTCGTTGCCGAGGCCCGCCTGACATACCTGGGTCGATGCCAGCAGCAAGCGCGGGTTCTCAATCCCGCTGGCCGCGAGCACGGCGGCCTTGCCGCGCACGCGAGCGCGCACCCCCTCCAGGCATGCGGCCTCCACACCCTCAAAGGCCGTCGCATTTGCGTTGGTGATGATCCGCGTGACTGTGGCGTTGAGGAGCACACGGACGTTTGGCGCGCTCTCGCGTACAAACTCGGGCCCGAAGCGGATCAGGTCCATGCGATCAATGCGGGAGCGGGCAAATTGCCAAAAGAAGGAGCGGACCGCTCCGGTGTCGAAACGGGGTTCGGGAGGGCGGCATCCGACCATGGCCCAAAGCTCGTCATCTTGGACGTTGGGCCCGAGATTGAGGCGCTCGGCTGCCCGATCGATGTAGGGCTCGACTTGCGCGTACGTGATTGGCCAACCGGAATAGGGGACCCACGATCGGCGCTCGAAATCAATGCTCTCGAAGGACGCCGACTTGCCCGCCCATGCATGCGATGAGCCGCCAAGCACGCGGCAGCGCACGCCATAGGGTTGCTCGGTGTGCGACCAGGAGGCTGCGAGGGCGCTATGGAACTCGGTACGACGTTCGACCTGGGCAGCCGCCGCAGGTTCGCCAATGCTCTCGACCGTATTCAGGGCCGAGATTTGGGGAGCCTCTTCCAAGCGCCCGCTCTCGAGCACCAGCACGCGCGCATCGTGCTCAAAGAACTCGCGCGCGATTGTAAGCCCCGCGGGACCGCCACCAATAATGATCAGATCAGCATCCAGCTCTTGGCCCGATTCCAGATGGGCCAAATCCATCAATTCCAAGGCTTTAACCTTCCAAAGCCAAAAAATGCGGGCACAAGCTGGCGCGCTCCCGGAACGGTCGGGTTGTCCGTTGGGGCTCCTGCCTAGCTGATGTAGTTCGCCGCCACATCGCCGTAGGGAACGATCGACGTATCGACCTTGTTGAGGGCGACACCGAGGATCTCCGCCCGTGCGGCGCGCAGCAGATGGACGGCTTCGGCCAGAACCGGAGCCGGCGTCTTTCCATATTCCGCCACGAGCACGGTGCAGTCGAGCAGCGATCCGATGGCAAGCCCTTCGAGGCTGGCGGTGAGCGGCGGCAGCTCCAGGATGATGATGTCATAAGCGGTCTGCAGATCCTGCAGGACGCTCAGCGCTCTCTCGGAGCCGAGTATGTCGTCCGAATAAGGAGTCTGCGTGCTGCCGAAGGCCGGCAGCAGGTCGAGACCGGTTTCGTTCGCCGGGACGATGCAGCGCGCCAGGTCGGCCCCGCCGCTGATGGCGTCGATCAATCCGAATTCGGCTGTCGGCGCCAACGAGCGCGTCAGCGAGGCATTGCGCAGATCGGCGTCGATGAGAAGCGTGCGCAGACCCGACATCGCAAACAGCGTGGCGAGATTGGCGCAGATGGTGGTCTTGCCTTCGCTCGGCAGTGCGGACGTGAGGGCAAAGCAGCGGATCTGGCGCGTGCGTCCGGCCAGTGCGATTGCCGTCTTGAGCGTCTTGATGCCATGACTGAAGGGGCAGAACGGCATCGTGATGACGGCCTCTAGAATGCCCTCGCGAAGCGGATTGGCCACCGCTTTCTGGCGCCCCAGGGCCGTGCCGGCAAGCGAGACGGCGGCCTTCAGCGTCTTGCCGCCCGTATTGAAGGCGGAGGAGGGTCTGTCGACGACCGACTTGAGCATGTCGCTCATGGCGGCCTTTCCGAACATGGCCCGGGCCTGTGCGGAGGAGGAGGTGCGGTCCACCATGGCCGGGATGCTGGCCAGGCACTCCACTCCCACTTCCTCGCGGATTTGGCGGGCCCCCCAGATAGATCGGTCGATGCTGTTGCGGAAGAAGGCGATGCCGAGCCCGGCGAGGCCACCCATCATGGCGCCGAAGGCGAGGATGAGCTTGGTCCTGGGGTGGCTCTTGCCGAGCGGAGGGCTGGCCTCCGTGATCACGCGGGCATTGGTGATGGAATAGGACTGCTTCTGAACGGACTCGGTATAGGCCATCAGATAGCTCTCGTAGATCCTGCGGTAGGTTTGCGCCGTGGCGTCAAGTTCCTCCATCGTATTCTGGCGCTTGGCGGCGTTTTCGTTCGCGTCCGGCTCGGCACTGTGATCATCGCCACGCGTCGACGTGATGCGATAGTCGCGTTTGGCGCGAAACTCTTGGGCGTCGTGCGCCGCTTTGTTCATTTGTGCGCGAAGCTGGTCGATGCGCGCCTCGAGCCAGAGGCCGCCTTGGCGCGCAGCTTGCGCGCGCGCGGAAATCTGCTCGTCGATGTAGGCGTTCGCCGTGGCGTTGGCGATCTTGGCCGCGAGCACGGGGTCGGGCGAGCTGAACATGATCTCGATGGCATAAGACATGCCGACGCGGCGGACGTAGAGCCCTGCCTGGAACTTCGCCAGGGTGATACGCTCCGTGGTGAACGAAGCCTTCGCGGTTGGGCTCGGCCTGGAGGGCAGCAGCTCAAACGGAAGCGACAAGAGCGAGAAGATCGAGAAGCCCCCTCCGCCGCTGAACTCGGGCACATTCTCCAGTTTGAGCTCTTTGATCACGGCTGCAGCGATCTTCTCCGAGCGCAGCACCTCGAGCTGGCTCTCGACCTGGGCGTTGTCGAGGGAGAAGATGCCGTCCTGATGGGGCTGCGCCATAGCCTGCGGCAGGCTTGGATCGATGATGATCAGCGTGCGCGCAGTGAAGAGCGGCACTGCGGTGAAGACGTAGACACTCGCCGCGAGGATCCCCAACAGCGTCGCGAAGATGATCGTCTTGGCGTAGCGCTTTGCGAAGCGCTTGATGTCGTAGTGGCTGACGAAAGTGCTTTCGCGGGAATAGGTCGGAGCTCTGCCGGCGACGGCATACGTGTAGGGTGTCACGTGTTCTTGCATAGGGGGGCCTCGTTTACGCAGAGACGTGCCAGCGCCTGACGATACGCTCCAACAGGCGGGCGTTCCAGGACTTCCGTCCTGTGTCAGGTGTTGTCAACGTGCGCCGCGGCCGGACGAAACAGGGACGCCCCGATGCAACCGAGCGCCGCGCGAGCGAAAGTATGTGGTCCGTACCGCCGGCGAGCCCAACAAACATACGGACGATTGCCGCGCACCAGTCGTCCTCTCCTGATCCGGCTTTGCCATCGCCCGACAAAAGGTCGACGAATGTCTGAGCGATATGCGGGGGTATATAGGCCGTGCGGCCGTAGACCAGATGCCCGAGCAGCGCCGCCGCCGTGAGCAGCTCGTGCGCGTGGGCAAACTCAGGGTGCACATAGGCGCCGTTGAGGCGCGCATGGATCGTGGCAACCACCACGTCGGCCAGTGACAAAGGCCAATCGAGGAGCGGAGACGCGTCCGCGCCGCGCGTCGCCCCTCGCGCATCGAGCAGCAAGCGATCGAGGTGGGCCAGAGCCGTGAGCTCGAGGGCGAGCCAGTCGGGTAGACACTGCGCGTTGCCTTCGGCGGATTCGGACAAGCTAACGATCGGTAGACGCGGCGGGCGCCGGGATGCCAGCGTTGCCGTAGCCAAGTCCTCGAGCGCGATGGTCGTGAGAATACCGCGCGTCACCAGCAGCTGGAGCACCCGCGCGGGCTTCATCATTTCATCGCCGACGACATTGGAGGAAATGAGTGCGGCCGTCGCCGACGCGCGCGCCGTGAGGACGCGGGTCAAGTAGCGGGCCGGACCGTCGTTGCCTCTTGCCGCCGTCTGCAGGTGAGCAGGCTGCCATCTGCTGAGCGCCGGCAGCAGAAACACCAGCTCGTCGTCGCCGACCTCGCTCCATTCCGCCGGATACCACAACGACGTGAGGGATCGGTCGATGAGGCCCTCTCCCCACGCCCCGATGCCCGGCGCCCTCTCGCTGACAGCTTCGGTGTCAACAAGAGGTCCGGACGTTTTCCAGCGCTGTCCAACTCGTAACACGTGAGGGTGCGAGCTTCATGGTTGTGGGGTCAGATTAATGCATTTGTAGAGTTGCCGATTTGCGCGGAGAACCGCGTCAATGGGCGTAGGTGTTACGCCAGATGGTGGCCTTTGCGGTGAGCGGCGGCCAATGGCACGTGATTTCGGTTACTTAACCGGATCCCAGCCCTTATTGACGACGGCCGGCCCGACGGGCACGGGGGTGGCCTGGAACTCCTCCCGGTGCCCGTCGCCGTGGGTGATGGAGAGGCCGAGCCACTTGCGGCGAACCTCCTTATAGTGAACGACCGGGTCGTAAACGTAGGCGGCGGCGCCGATCCAGGCCGCGTCGAGCCGGCCCATGGCGCCCAGCACCGTGTAGCCGGCCACCACCAGGTTGCGGCGGTCCAACTCCAGGGCCACCTGCGAGTTCAAATACTCGAGCTCGGCGTTCAAGACGTCGAGCAGGGTGCGCTGGCCGACCTTCTCCTCCTCGCGCACGCCCTGCAGCGCCACCTTGTTGGACTTGACGGCGACCTTGTCGGATTCGAGCTGGGCACGGGCTGCTTCCAACTGCGCCCATGCCGCCACCAGAACCTGCTGCTGCTCGGTGCGCACTTGCTCGATCTGCTGCAGCAACCCGATGTGGGTCTGCTTGGCCTGGCGCACGCGCGCATAGACGTCACCCGCCTGGTAGATCGGCACCGTCAGCGTTCCCCGCACGATCGAGCTCTCGACCTCGTCGATGGTCTTGGCTGGCCCGAAGCGGTCGTTGTAGCTCGCTTCCAGCTGCACCGTCGGCAAGAGCTCGCCACGGATCTGCTCGACCGTGTACTTGGCCGCCTGCTCGCGATAGAGCGCCGCGACCACCAGCGGGTCCTCGTTGTTGCCGATGCGGATCGCCTCTTCCAGATCATTGGGCAGGAAGCTGCTGGGAGGCGGGGGCCAGGACAGGTTCTGTGGGGCGTGGCCAACGACCTGCTGGTAGGAGCCGCGGCTCGTGCGCAGGTTGGCGCGCGCCGCATCGAGCCGGGACACCGCGTCCGCGCGCCGGGCCTCGGCCTGCGCCACGTCGGTGCGCGTCACCTCGCCGACGGCAAAACGGTCCTGGCTCGCCTTCAATTCGCGCGAGAGCACATTGACGTTGTTCTCGTTGAGGCGAACGAGCTCCTGGTCGCGCACCACATCCATGTAGGCGGTCGCCGCCTGCAGCAGCACGATGCGCTCCACGTCGCGCAGGGTCTCGCGCTCGGCGCGCACGTTGGCCTCGGCCGTGTTGACGGCATTGTAGGTTCGAAAGCCGCGGAAGATCGGCTGCACCAGATCGACGCCGTAGCCACGCGGCTTGGTCACGCCATCGAAGATCGTGGACGGGCGTGTGTCGTCGCGCTCGACGCCTAGGTCGGCATTGCCGGTGATGGTGGGGCGGTAGCCTGACCTGGCGCGGGCCACGTCCTCGTCGGTGGCGCGCTGGAAGGCGCGCTCCGCGTCAAGCCGCGGGTTGTAGCCGTAGGTGGCCGCCAACGCCTCCTGCAGCGTCTCGGCCGCTGCCTGCGGCGCGCAGAGCGCGGATGCGACAAGACACAGCCCGGCCGCAAGACGGGCTGCCGTCATCGGGTCAGCCCTCCTTTTGAGAAGACCTCCCGACAGCTGAAACCGTGACCGCCGCACAAGGTAACCTATTGCTGCTGACAGATAATTCCGCGGATGACCTACATGAGACTCTAGGAGCCAGATTCTCCGGGATCGCGCTACCCAGACCCCAAGCGAATCAAAGCTTGTCCACTTCCGCGCTCTCCGCGCCATGGACGAGGCTCCTACAAACCAAGCTATGTCGAGGATCCCCCCTCGAGATTCCGGCCTCCCGCCGGACTTCGAAAGCTACACTGATTCTCTGCAGCACATTTGCTGCATATGGAACACAGCGATAGCTTTTCACCGGCACGCGTTACGCAAACGCCGTCATCGCCGTAGGGGCTGTAGAAGGGCCGGAAGTTGACGCCCCTGCCGCCGCAACGTAAGAAGCCGCTTATGAGCGATTAGCTGTCCATCCTTTGCAGAAGCAACCCGTGCCGCGCATGCGATGGCGCATGCGCGTTTGCACGGTCTGCAAAGGAGATCTCATGAATCGGACCTTCCTTCCTTTTCTGTTTGTGCCCTCCCACGCCGCTGCGCGCCTGATCGGCCGGGATCGGGACAAGGTGGCCGTCCTGGCGCTGCGGGCCATCCTCAAGAACCAGAAAAGTCTCGAGGTCGCGCACCAGCAGATTCGCTATCGCAAGCACCACCTGGCGCTCTCCTCGCGCATCACATCGGGTGGCGAGCTGGTCGTCGAGCTCGATGTCGGGGATGCGCGCCTCGAGGACCGGCTCGTCCTCGAGGAGGAGCTGCGGGTCGCGGGTCGGAAAGCAAGGGGTATCAGCAACCACGGCGCCCGCAGAGTGGGATGAGTTGGCGAACGGTGGCCGGAGCCGCACTGCGGCTCCGGCCGCCACCTGCGAAGCGCTTAAGACTATTTCTAGCTAGTGAGTGTAGGCAGCCTTCATGCGCTCATCGGACGCCAATGCCGCGACCGATCACATTCGCGGCCACGAGAAGATGCCGACCACCTCGCTCTCCAAGGGCAAGCGGACTTCGGGTAGAGCTGGCTGCGTCCCACTTGTCGTCTCGCTGCTTGTTGCGATGGCGGGTTTCGCCGGTGCTGCTTGGGCAGCGCCAGCCATGCTCCGCGGCGTCAATATTGCCGGCGGTGAGTTCGGCACCGTCCCCGGCAGCTACGGGATCGACTACACCTATCCCACCAAGGCCGAGGTCGACTACTACGCCGATCACGGGTTCAACGCGCTGCGCCTGCCCTTCCGTTGGGAGCGGGTCCAGCCTGACCTCTACGGAGACCTCGACAGCGTCGGCGACGGCACTGGAGACCTGGAGCGCATCCAGCAGATCGTCAAATGGATCACCGACCGCGGCATGGTGGCCGTGCTCGATCTGCACGACTACGGCGGCCGCAACGTGAAGGGCGTCCCGGCCAAGGTCGGCAGCGCGGCGTTGCCGGCATCGGCTCTCGAGGACCTCTGGGTGCGCCTGGCAAACGTCTTCAAGGACGATGAGCGCGTCTGGTTCGGCCTCATGAACGAGCCGGTTGGCATCTCGGCTGCGGAATGGAAAGAGATTGCTCAATCCGTGACCAATGCCATTCGCACCGCGGGCGCGCGCAATCGCCTGCTGGTGCCCGGCACCGACTATTCGGGCGCGCACTCCTGGGTGTCGAGCGGCAACGCGGCGCAGATGGCCACGTTTGTCGATCCGGCAAACAACTTCGCCTTTGACGTTCATCAGTATCTCGACGCCGACAGCTCCGGCAAGCAAGGCACCTGCACGGCCGGAGCCGGCGCGAGCCGGCTTACCCCGTTCATCGAGTGGGCAAAGAGCGCCCCCGGACGCAAGGGCTTTCTCGGCGAGTTTGCGGCCGGAGATCCGAACATCGCCGGCCAGGAGCAGTGCCGCGCCGAGCTGAAAGCGCTGCTCGATGCCGCGGAGAAATCTGGCGTGTTCATCGGTTGGACGGCCTGGGGCGGCGGCCCCTGGTGGGAGCCGTCCTACATCTTCCGCCTTGAGCCCAAGAATTTGTCCGCTCCGGACACGGCCTACATGAAAATGCTGACCCCCTATTTGCAGTGATAGCGAGGGATCGAATGCCGACGATTGCGGTATCCGCGGGGGCAGATCATTCCATTTTAGTACTTTGCTAAGCCAACAAAATAATCAACGGGCAACTATGAGGCCAGCATTAACGCGGACCTGCTAGGACGATTGGTGCACAGAGCGTTTCATCAAAACGAGCCGCGCAGAATCACAGCGGCCCGCAGCAGATCCGTGTCAGATGTCGCCAACGGAAGCCAAGTTCAAGCAAACCGAGCCCCAGCCCGATCAGCAAAACGTCAATCCGCCCGGCGTCACGCCATCGGAGGCCGACGCGCTTGCAAGGCTGGCGCGGCTCAATGAATCGCTGCGCGCGCGCGCGATTACTGAGACGGTGCCGGTCGAGCTGTCGCCAAGTGAGACGCCGCCGGAGCGGGCTCGTACCTATCTACGTCCAGCCCGCGTCATCAAGTCGTTGCTGGCGCTTGCCGCGGCGGTCGCGCTGTTGTGGATTCCAGTGCAACGGCTGCTCTACACCACGAGCGCAGAGGCCACGATCAATGCGCGGCTGATAAACCTGCGGGCACCCATCGACGGCAAGGTATCGGTCGTGGCGCCGACGATCGCGGTGGGCACCCTCGTCAAGCCGGGCGAGATCCTGCTGCGGCTGACCAATGAGCGTGCCGACCACCAGCGGCTCGATGATCTGCGCCGCACGATCAGCAGTCTTCACTCGCAAACCGAGGCGCAGACAAAGCGGCTGGCGCAATTGAAGAAGATCGAGGGCGACGTCAAAGCGCAGCTCGATGCTTTTCAGGACAGCCGTGTCCGCCAGCTGGAGTCGCGCGCCGCCGAGTTCAAGGCTGAAATTGGTTCCGCCGAGGCAAAGCAGGCAGACGCCCTGAAATCGGTCAATCGATCGAAGGATCTGATCGCAAAAGGAGGCCTGACAGCCGCTACGCTCTTGCATGCGGAGCGAGACCTCAAGGTCGCCGAGATGAATGTTACCGTTGCGCGTCAGCGCTTGGACAGCAACAAGATTGAGCTCGAGGGCGCTCGCAAAGGGCTCTTCGTCGGCGACAGCTACAACGACTTGCCGCGCTCTGCGCAGCGCCTCGACGAGATCGCTCAGCAGATTGTCGATCTGGGCGGCCAACTCGATGAGGGCAAGACGCGATTGGCGTACTCGGAGAAGGAGCTTGCAACCGAGACGGCAACCTTCGAGCGCGACTCCAATGCCGTCGTCAGCGCGACCACCCAGGGTCGCATCTGGGAGGTCTTGACCGCCAACGGAGAGGAGGTGCGCAGAGGCCAGGATCTGATGCGCATGCTGGACTGTGCCGGCGCCGTGGTGACGGCGACGGTCAGCGAGTCCGTCTACAACAAGCTTTGGATCGGGCAGCCCGTCGAGTTCAAGCTGCACGGAGACGGCCAAGTGCATGCCGGAACTGTCGCCGGTCTGACGGGGATGGCGGCAGCCGGCTCCAATTTTGCCATCGATCAAACCGCGCTGAGGCGCGAGCCCTATCACGCCACCATCGCGGTCCCGGGGCTGGCAGTACAAGACAAGTGCAGCATCGGGCGCACCGGCACCGTAACGTTCGACTCATCGGCCGAAGCGGCTGCAGGGGCGGAAAAGCAGGCAGGACCTACGACGACAGCCAAGCTCGCGGCCAAGGTCAAGGACGCCGGACGCGTTATTGGCGACAAGGCCTCTGCGATTGCAGCGGGCGTCGCTGGGGCAGTGCGCAAAGCCGTTGAGAACGTGAAGCTTCGTCTAGGCAAGTCATGACCGCCGCGTCGGGCATCGGCTATTGGGATGCGTTCGCGCCGACGCTCGCGCTGATCCTGATTGCGATCGCCGTGCTGCCCTGGCTCGATCGCTACAGTACCATTGCCCGCACCATTGCCATCGGCTTCTGCATTGTCCTCGGGTGGCGCTACATGTTGTGGCGCATCTTCGAGACGCTGCCGCCGGCGGGGCTGACCATGGATTTCGGCCTCGGTGCCCTATTCACCGTCGTCGAGACGCTGTCGATGGTGGGGGCATCCATTTCTTTCTTCTTTCTCACACGCACGACTAACCGGTCGAGTGAGGCGGACCGCAACATCGCTTGGCTCAGGTCGCTGCCGAGGCCGCCCCTCGTCGACGTGCTCATCTGTACCTACAACGAGGAGGAGCCCATCCTGGAGCGCACGATCATCGGCGCGCTCGGGATCGACTATTCCAACTATCGCGTATGGGTCTGCGACGACGGACACCGCCCGTGGCTCAAACAGCTGTGCAAGGAGCACGGCTGCGGCTACATCACCCGCAACGACAATAAGAATGCCAAGGCCGGCAACATCAACAACGCCCTGCGCTATCTATCGACATTGCCCGTGCGCCCCGACTTCGTCTCCATTCTCGATGCCGATTTTATTGCCAAGAGCCAGCTGTTGACTCGCACGCTGGCGCTGATGCGCGAGCCCGACGTCGGCTGCGTTCAGACCCCGCAGCACTTCTACAATCCCGATCCCATCCAAAGGAACCTCGCCCTTTCGCGCGTTTGGCCGGACGAGCAACGCTTCTTCTTCGATGTGGTGATGGCGTCGAAGGACGCCTGGGGCGGGGCCTTCTGCTGCGGGACGTCGTCGCTGTTGCGCTTCGGGCCGCTGATGCAGATCAAGAAGTTCCCCACCGATTCCGTCACCGAGGATTATCTCGTCAGCCTGCGGCTGTCGGAGATCGGCTATCGCACCATCTATCTCAACGAGCCGTTGTCGCTTGGTCTCGCGCCGGAAGGGCTCAAGGAGTACGTCTCGCAGCGCAGCCGCTGGGCGCTCGGCTTCATGCAGATCTGCCGCGGGCCAAACGGTCCCCTCAGTTTGAGGACGCACGCATCGCTGCGAGCCCGCATCATGCTGGTGGAGACCTTTCTCTTCTGGTCGGCCACGCACGCTTTTCGCATCCTCGGCATCCTTGTCCCGGCCGCCTATCTCTTGTTCAACATCCAGGCGGTCTATGCATACGTGCCCGACGCGGTCTCGTATCTCTTCCCCTACTTGGTCGCCGTGACTGCCGTCATGACCTGGCTGACGCGGGGTCGGGTTCTGCCCATCATGGGCGACCTCAGCCAGTTGCTGGTTGCTACCGATATCGCCAAATCGGTTCTCGTCGGCCTTTTCAAACCGAAAGGGCACAAGTTCAAGGTGACCGCCAAGGGCGGTGATCGCGCCAAGCGCCTCGTGCAGTGGCCGATGCTGCGTGTCTTTCTTGGCTATCTGGCGCTGACCGTGGCAGGCGTGATCTGGGCATTCGTCATCGACCCCTACCCGTCGCTGACCGATGCGAGCGGCGTCGCCCTGTTCTGGAGCTGGTACAATATTCTCATTCTCGTGCTCGCCTCGTTCGTCTGCATCGAGGCGCCGCAGCTTCGCTACGGCGAGCGCTTCCACAGCGACGGGCATGCCACCCTCACGCTCGGCGGCCGCACGCTCCAATATCCTGTCGCCGATATTTCGATCGGGGGGATGCGCCTGCGCGGCAGCCTGCCCGGCGCCTATGGGACACCCGTCCACGTGAGCTTCGATGGGCTGGATGTCGAGGGCACGCTGGTGCGCGCCTATGAGGACGGCTTTGCGATCCGGTTCGTCCAATCGCGAGATGTCCGCCGGCGCCTCATCCGCCACGTCTACGGCGGAAAGTACGGGGGCAGTACCCCCGACATCAAACCGAGCGATGTCGCAGCGGCAATGGCCCATCGGGTGTTCCGCTGAGCCATCGCGCCTGGAAAAACACATATTCGCAATTTGCCGTCAAATCTCGTCTCTTGAAGACTAATTGGTAAGGCGAACTCCGGATAATGGGGCGTACACATCCCAACAAGCCCGAAACACCAACGAGCCCACAAAGCGTACCGCAATGACGACTGCTCCCATTGCCAGTCAATCCGAGGCCGAGCCCCGCCGTTCGCGCGCGCGCAGAGTTCTCGTGGCAGAGGACAGCGCCATCACACACGACCTCTTGAAGCTCCTGCTCAAGCAGCGCGGGCATGAGGTCGACATCGCCGATGACGGACTGAAGGCGCTGGAAGCGCTGCGCAAGAATGACTACGACGTCGCCTTGCTGGACTACCACTTGCCGCACATGGACGGGCTGCAGGTAGCCTCGACACTCAAGGCCGAGGCGGGTGGGCGCCGGCTGCCGCGCCTGATTGCCATCACCGCCGACCCCGAAGGCCTGTTGAGCGCTGAGGCCGGCTGCGAGAATTTCGACTTTATCCTTCCCAAGCCTCTCGACATCAATCGGGTCGGCAAGGTGGTCGAGGAGCAGGCGGATCTCGCCGAGCAAGCCCCATCCGCCGTCCCGGCCAGCCCGCAGCCGCGCCCTGCGGCGACGACCGTTACGCCGGCGCCGCCGTCCATACTCGAGGGGCTCGGGCACAAGTTTCTCGCATGGCCGGAAGACCTCGACGCCACGCGGCTCTCCAGCCGCGCGATGCAGGCGACGTTGGGCGATGGGCGTTTCGACGCCATCGCCATCAAGGTCCCTGTGGTGGTGGACGACCTTGCGATCATCTGGGAGCACAAGGCGCTCTATGCGCTGCCCGTGATCGATCTGACCGGCAGCCTCGGCTGCATGGCCGATCTCGATGCCTCCAAGCTCAAGGCCGACGAGACGGACCAGATCGAGCGTCTGATCTGGCGCTTCTACGAGGGCCGCGGGCGGCTTCATCGCGATCTTCTCCTGAGTGACGATCTGGAGGACCGCGTGCTCGGGCGCGTCTTCGTCTCGGGAAAGCCCCTCACCGCGACACTCGATCCGGGATCGTGCACGTGTTTCTCCTATAATCTGACGCTCAAGCCCAATGCGGCGGCCCACCAGGCCGAGTGCTTGTGCGAAAGGGGCTTGCTGGAGAAAGCCTTCGTCGAGCGCTTTTACGTCTGCCCGCGCTGCGATTCAGACCGCATTCACGCGCGCAAGATCTGTCCCCAATGCCATTCCTCGAACCTGGAGGAGGAACAGTATCTCCAGCATTTCCGCTGCGGCTTCCAAGGCCCAAAATCGCAGTTCCGCCAAGGCCTGCACCTCGTCTGCCCCAAGTGCCACCGGGCGCTGGTGGACTTCGGCGTCGACTACGACCAGGCCGAGACGATGATCGTGTGTCGCAATTGCGGTCATTCGGGCTCGAAGTCGGTCCTCGGCATGCTCTGCCTCGATTGCGGCACGAACCACGCTTCCCAGTCTTGCAAGACGCGCGACGCCTTCACCTACGAGCTCACCGATCAGGGCAACGGCTTTGCCGAGTACGGGCGCTCCTTCTTGGGGCTCTTCCAGAAGCCTCTGCGCTTCGAGGAGCTCCCACGCGAGCTCATTCTGGCCTTGAACGAGGCCGCGAAGGCCTTCAACGAGCACCAGACGCCCTTCACGCTCGTCAACATCTTCTACAAGAACGAGCGCCGCAT
Source organism: uncultured Alphaproteobacteria bacterium (assembly GCA_963782555.1). Classification (GTDB taxonomy): domain Bacteria; phylum Pseudomonadota; class Alphaproteobacteria; order Rhizobiales; family Hyphomicrobiaceae; genus Hyphomicrobium_A. Next base: position 758,098 of record CAWAKB010000001.1, read on the forward strand.
CAGGGCCGAGCAGGGATCGCGGGCGTTTGCCGAGGCACGCAATCAGTTCATCGAGAATTTGCGTGCGAACCTTGGGGGCGCCCGGCTCGTGGTCAAGGGACCGTCCTCCTACGACTTCGCGCTACTGCAGGGGATCGGCCCGCACCTCGCCGAGAAGGATTTTTCCGGCCTGCGCGAGCGCGCGGTCGACACCTTGAGCGTCGACCTCGGGGCGACGCTGAAGGCTTTCGGCCCGAAAGATTTCTAGAGGGACTTTCGCCGAAACTTGGTAGCGGGACCCGGACTTGAACCGGGGACCTACGGATTATGATTCCGCCGCTCTAACCAACTGAGCTATCCCGCCACATCCGCGGTCTATAAGGAGCGCGGTCGGAAACTGTCAAGGACGAGCGAGCCGGCCGTCCCGCTGCCGCCCGTCATTCCGCCGCAATGGCGCGCCGCGCGGCACCCTCGCTCTTGGCAAAGCGCAGCATCGTGAAGAGGCCGAAGGGGCGCAGCGCCCTGCGCTCGACCAGCTCCAGGTCGTCGCACACGGTGACGCGCGAGACATCGAACACCGAGCGCCAGCCGATCTTGTCGGCGAACGGCGCCATACGCCGCTCGACCCAGCCGCGCACGCCTTCGCGCTGGCTGAAATGATTGACCAGCATTACCTCGCCGCCGGGCTTGGTGACGCGGGACAGCTCCCGCATGACCGCCTCCGGATCGGGCACGACCGTCATGACATACATCGCGACGACCGTGTCGAAGGAGGAGTCGGGGAAGCGCAGATCGGAGGCGTCCATCTCATGCAGGCCGGTCACGTGGCTGAGGCCGCCGTTGGCGACACGCTCGCGCGCCTTCTCCAGCATGTCCGGCGACAGGTCGATGCCGACGACCTCCAGGTGCCGGCCGTAGTCGGGCAGCGAGAGCCCGGTGCCGACGCCGACCTCGAGCAGGCGGCCATCGCGTGCGTTGAGCATCTCGACGGCGTGCCGGCGCCCTTCCTTGGCGATGAGCCCGAAGGTGTAGTCGTAGACCGGCGCCCAGCGGCGATATGCGTCGAGCACGGCGCTCTCGTCGATGCGGCCGATGCCGACGATGCGGCCCTGCACGCGTTCGAGCAGCGGTTGGCTCCGGAGATCAGAATCCGACAGTGTTTTCATTCGTGTACTCGCTCCTCTCCCCGCGCGATCCAGTCGCCCCCGTTGCCCCGCTTGCCCCCACCATCAATCGTCTTCATGCGGGTTCAACCGGATGTCGGAGCTGTCAGTTCCGCGTCGGCACTCTGCCGCGCCAGCGTGCGCGCAATGAAGCCGCCGCCGAGAAGGCGCGCCTCATCTTCCCCGTCCTCATAGAATACGCAAGCCTGTCCCACCGCGACTCCATCCTCGCCGTCCGTCAGCACGACCCGTGCCGTATCCTCACCTTCGGCAAACAGCATGGCCGGCTGCGGCGGCTGCGAGGAGCGGATGCGCACGTAAACGGGCAGGCCGTCGGCGCTTGCATCGACAAGTGGCTCATCTCCCAGCCAGTTCGTGTTCTTAAGGAGAAGTCCCTTGGTGCGCAAGCAGGCGCGCGGTCCCACAACGACCTCGTTGCGCTCGGCATCGAGGCGGACCACGAACAGCGGCTCGGGCCCCGGGATCTTCAATCCGCGGCGCTGACCGATCGTATAATTGATGATGCCGTCGTGACGACCGAGGCGGCGCCCGTCGACGTGCACGATGTCGCCGGGCTTCAACGCGCCGGGCTTCAGGCGTTCGATGACGCTCGCGTAGCGCCCCGTCGGCACGAAGCAGATGTCCTGGCTGTCGGCCTTTTCGGCGACGGGCAGCTCGAGCTCGTGTGCTAAGGCCCGCACCTGCGGCTTGCGCATGGCGCCGAGCGGGAACCACAGATGGCGCAGCTGCTCCGGCGTGGTGGCGAACAGGAAGTAGCTCTGGTCGCGCTCGACGTCGGCGGCGCGTGCGAGCTCGGGCCCGCGCACGCCTTCGCGCCGCTGGATGTAGTGGCCGGTCGCCAGCACGTCGGCGCCAAGGTCCTTGGCGGTCTCTAGAAGATCGCGGAACTTGATCTGCTGGTTGCAGGTGACGCACGGGATCGGCGTCTCGCCGGCCACGTAGCTTGCGGCGAAGCTCGCCATTACCGCCTTGGCAAACCGGCTCTCGTAGTCGAGCACGTAGTGCGGAATGTCGAGCGCCTCTGCCACGCGGCGCGCGTCATGGATATCCTGGCCCGCGCAGCAGCTCCCCTTCTTTCCCGTGGCCGCGCCATGGTCGTAGAGCTGCAGGGTGATGCCGATGACGTCGTGGCCGGCGCGCTTCATCAGCGCGGCGACGACGGAGGAATCGACGCCGCCGGACATGGCCACCACCACGCGCGACTTAGCCTGCCCGGCCTGCTGTCGCGGCGCGGCTGGCGGGGCCTCTGGGAGCGTCTTGGTTACCAAGGGACGAAACACCACTTATTTTTCGAGGAGCCGGCGTGGCCTGAGCGGCCGTATGGCGCCCCCACGGGCCGATCCGGTCACCCGGCCCGCAATTTAGGCAAACTTAGGGCGTTGGCGGCATCGGATGCAAGCTGCGACGCAAGCAGGCGCGTGTGGGCCGCAGGTGGGGGCCCCGGCGCGCTCGCGCCCATACGCCGGGACCCTCTGGGTTTAGCCACTTTCTTGCGTAAACGTTAACGGGGCCTGTAAGGGACACTGGGTTCCGGTTTATGCTATGTTTACTCAATGGCTTAGGCCGGTCTTAATCGTGTTGGTTTATCCAGGATGGCTGGTCACTGAGTGTGTATCGAGTATCATGACCGAACAACAGATGCGGGCGCGAGTGCGCTACGTCATCGGCCCTGATGGGAGCCCGTTGACGGTAGCTGATCTCCCACCCAAGGACACAAAGCGCTGGGTCATCCGCCGCAAGGCGGAGGTGGTAGCTGCCGTGCGCGGCGGCCTGCTCTCGATCGAGGAGGCCTGCGAGCGCTACAAGCTCACGGTCGACGAGTTCCTGTCGTGGCAACGCTCGATCGACAAGCATGGGCTCCCCGGTCTGCGCGCAACGCGCATTCAGGAGTACCGCGACTAAAGCGGCGCCCAGAGACGACGAGGGGCATTTCCTCTCGCGTGCAATTTATTTCTAAAATCATCGATCGGCTGTCACGTCGCGCGGCCCTTGCGCGTGCGTGAATGCCACGTGCTCGGATCGTCTTCCGGCTCGGGTGGCCGCGGCAACCACTGATCTCCCCCCTTGGTGCAGCCGATCCCTCCGGCGGCCCAGCGGCGCACATCGTCGCTCATGGACTTCGCCAGCGGCTCCGGCAGCTTCAGGTTCTCAATCGAGATGCTGGCGGTCTTCTCATTCGGCGTGATGGCGACGCGCAAGGCCAAGCCCCGCGGATTCGCCGACCCGCGGTCGCGCTCGTAAATAGTGATCTCGGACTTGCCCCCGTGTGAGACCGGCTCGGCCTGGGCGTGATAGATATAGTCCGCCTTGAGCGGCCCCTTGCTGCCGAACCAGCATTCCATCGCGCCCCGCGCCAGCCGGGCATAGACTTCGGTCGGCGAGCCGACGACCTGGTCCTCGTTCAGCGACAGGGCCTCTACGATCTCCGGCAGCGTCGGCAGCACCGGTGGCGACGCGCCCGAGCACCCGCCAAGGAGCAGGCTCGCCGCTGTTGCGATGCTGACGCTGAAGAGCCCTGGTCGCACCAATCCCGCCATCGTGCCAGGGGTTGGACCGTTCGCCCGGGGAATGCCCGGGATGGCGAAGGCCGGCGCCCGTCACAGCTTGGTTGGCACGGGTGGGAGACCAATACAAGGCGAGGCGCGAAGCAAACCGGGGACGACGCGGATCAGGTCGTCCTGTCCCGAGACGGTTGCGCGCTTTGAAGTGACAGGCGTGGCGGCTACCGTCAACGCAGGGCGGCAGTCGACGTGCGGTCGGCGCGGCGGCGGCTACGCAACTCGGCGCGCGTTGCTGGTGTATCGGCGCGGGCCGCCTGCTCCAGCGCCTCGTCGCGCTCGCGCTGGGCGGTCTCAAGCTTGACCTTCAGACCATCGGCGGAGGCGCGTAGGTTGTCACGTCGGTGGCTCGCGGACTTGGCGAACGTCGAATAGGCGAAGTGGGCCGGATCCTTGATGCCTGTACGGTCCTCTTCGGCCTTGATCTGGCGGTCGAGGTCAGCTGCCATGCCCTCGAAGTCCCGGATCATGTGTTCGATGTCGGCGACCTTGCGTGCCTTCTCGTCCGCCTCGAAGCGTTTCAGCCTGAGCGCCAATTCGCGTGCTTTCATGGCTCGATACCCCGAACTCAATGTCTCAATCTTAACGCTGGTAACCCAAGAAGCGTGCCAACGCGCCAAGAAGGTGCCTTCCCTCGCGTCCTTACCGCGTCCCGCGAAACTACGTCTGGCAGGGGTGCCGTGCGCCGTCCCACCAGCCCGATCGCTCTTCGCACCAAATCTGACATGCGGCCATTAAGTTGCGGTAAAGCAACGCGAAGCTCATTCTGTCGAGATTAAGGCTAATGCGGGCTAAAAAATGGCGTCGGCGCACTAGGGGATGTCCGCGAATTCTGTTACCTCTTAATTCGTAGGCGCTTTGGGCCCGATCGACGCAGCTCCCGACTCGGATACGGCAGCATCTGCCCCGAGCCCGGGTGGGGGCGTCGCCCCCGGGTTCGCGGGTAAAGTCACACAATCAAATTTGGTGTCGTGTCGGCGCGGTCTTTAAAGGCCGTGGGCACCGCCCCTTTGGGCGGGCGAGGTCCCTCGTTTGCGCCGCGCTACAAGGTCGCGTGCTCCGTACAAGTGGGCAGCGTCAAATCGTTCCGTTTTGTTCCGTATCGTATCGGCTTTGGGCGGCCCGGGCCGCCTCTTGCCGAATTGCTTAGAGAGTTGGGTCGGACCGAAAGACTTAATTAGGGTTTGTTAACTTTCGGGCGGTACTTTCCTAACGATAACTTAGAGCGTGGAGATACGGGCAATCTCCTCGGCATCGGGCAGCGGCGCGGCACGCAAGGCGAGAGGAACGATCATGAGAGTTCTTTTGATCGAGGACGATAGCGCAACGGCGCAAAGCATCGAACTGATGCTGCAGTCCGAGGGGTTCAACGTCTATACGACGGACCTCGGCGAGGAAGGCGTCGACCTCGGTAAGCTTTACGATTACGATATCATTCTACTCGACCTGAACCTGCCGGACATGTCGGGCTATGAGGTTTTGAAAACCTTGCGGGTCGCCAAGGTCGGCACCCCGATCCTCATTCTTTCCGGTCTCGCTGGCATCGAGGACAAGGTCAGGGGTTTGGGCTTCGGCGCCGACGACTACATGACCAAGCCGTTCCATAAAGACGAGCTGGTCGCCCGCATCCACGCCATCGTTCGCCGCTCCAAAGGGCATGCCCAGTCGGTCATCGAGACCGGCGACCTTCGCGTCAACCTCGATACCAAGACGGTCGACGTCAATGGCCAGCGCGTGCATCTGACCGGCAAAGAGTACCAGATGCTGGAGCTGCTCTCGCTGCGCAAGGGCACCACCCTCACCAAAGAGATGTTCCTTAATCATCTTTACGGTGGCATGGACGAGCCCGAGCTCAAGATCATCGACGTCTTCATCTGCAAGCTGCGCAAGAAGCTGCAGGCCGCCACCGGCGGCCAGCACTACATCGAGACGGTCTGGGGCCGCGGCTATGTGCTGCGCGATCCGGCAGACGACACGGTTGCCGCCTAGTGTCCCGATTGTGAAGCTCGCCATCGCTTGAGGCTGAACTCGCAAGCGAGCTTCGCAATCAAAGGGACACTAGAGCCATAACGAGGCGGCTCCCCCGATGTTGCGTAGCTGCGTCTCGGGGGCCTTCGGGCTCCCGATTGCTTTGGGGTGCGGCTCTCTTCAGTCGGCGTACTCGATGTCGTCGCGGTAGCCGGCATAAGCATCGGCATATTCCATCACACGGGCCACACCGGCGATGAAGGCCTCGTCATAACCGGCCCGCCGCAAGAGGTGGAACCCCATTTCCATGCCCGACGCAATTCCTCCCGCCGTCACAATGCGCCCTGCATCGACGACGCGGGCACGGCTGACGCGGCACTTCGGCGCCAGCTCGCCCAATCGGTCGATCGGCACCTTGCCGAATTGCGAGGCTTCGAGCCGATCGGGCTCCTTGCGATTGGTCGCCGCCAGGCCGTCGAGAAGACCCATTTGCGCGTAGATCCACGATCCCGTGCAGACGCTGGTGATCAGCGTCTTCTCAGACAGCGCGCACACATACTCATAGAGTCGCTCGTTGTGCATCTCCTGGCGGGTGCCGAAGCCGCCCGGGATGAGAAAAGCGTCCATCGCCGGCCGGTCGGCAAAGGCATAGTTGGGCATGACCGTGAACCCGGCCTGCGCCTGCACGGGGCGCATCGCCTCGGCGATCAGGAAGGCGTCGAGTTCGGCATCAAAACGGCGGGCAACCGAGAAGACGCCATAGGGTGCTGCGAAGTCGACGATCTCGGCGTCCTTGAAGACGTAGATGCCGAGACGGAACCCCGCCTTTTTGGGGTAGCTGCGGTGATCGGTCATCGGGCCTCTCCTTGGCTGAGGTCACTCGTCCGTTGACGAAACTCGCGCAACGCCGCGCTCTCCTGCTCCAGCTGCCTGATGCGCGACTTGAGAGTGTCGATAACCTCCCCGACATCCTCGGCAAAGAACATATGCGGGATGTGCTGGGGACAGTTGGCGTCCCAAGCCGCCACCTTGATGAGGATGGCCTCCTCTGGTCTGGCGCGGTAGCCGTCGGGGGTGAGGCGCTGCATCAGTGCGTCGTCGTCGCCGACCAGGCGCGCGGTGCCCCAGATCTTCACGCGCCGCCGGTTGACGTAGTCCATCAGAAACAGGCAGACGCGAGCATTCTCGGCGAGGTTTCCCGCCGTGATGTATTGCCTGTTGCCGGTGAATTCAGCGAAGGCCAGCGTCGTCTCGTCGAGCACGTGGAGAAAGCCCTTGGGTCCGCCGCGGTGCTGCACGTAGGGCTGGCCGTCGTTGCTGGCTGTGGCGAGATATAACGACCGCACCTCGGCGATGAAGGTGGCGAGTTCCGGCGTCACGGTCGTCGCCCAGTCCCCGTTGGCCTCCATGCGCGCATAGGCTGCACGCGAGCCGCGGCGCTCCTGCTCGGCTTTGACCGCCGGCGTGAAGGCAATATCCGAAGGCGAAGGCATGTTGGGCTCTCGAGGGTTGGGCGCAATGTGGATTACCGCCGCGCAACATGGCGCTTTTCCTTTGAAAGCAGTATTGGGTATAATTGGCATTCATTATTCCAATTATTGGAATACCTGCGATGGACCGCCTGAAAGCCATGTCCGTGTTCGTTGCGGTGGTGGAGGCCAGGGGGTTCGCCGCTGCCGCACGACGTCTCGGGATGCCGACTGCCACCGTCAGCAGACGGGTTGCGGAGCTCGAGCAGCACCTCAAGGCGCGCCTCCTCGTCCGAACGACCCGCCAGATCTCGCTGACCGAAGGCGGCCGACAGTTCTTCGGCGTGTGCCGGCGGCTCCTCGAAGAATTTGAGGAGGCGGAGCGGGTCGCGCAGGGCGAGTTTGCCCAGCCGAAAGGCGAGCTGACAATCACGGCGCCGATCGTCTTCGGGCGCCTCCACGTCGTTCCAGTGGTATCGGAGTTCCTGCGAACGTTTCCTGAGGTTGACGTTCGCTTGCTGCTCGGCGACCGCAACATCGATCTCATCGGGGAGCATGTCGATGCCGCCGTGCGCATAGGCGAGCTGCCGCGCTCGAGCCTCGTTGCGACGCGTCTCGGCTCCGTGCGCCAAGTCGTTTGCGCAAGCCCGCTCTACGTGTCGAAATTCGGCGTGCCGCAGCACCCCAAGGAGCTCGCCGAGCGCGACTGCATCACGTTCTTGGGGCTTGTCTCGGCGCAGAAGTGGACATTCCGCTCCGGCAGGAAGCTTGCCCACTACCCCGTGCGCTCGCGGCTCATCGTGACGACGGCTGAAGCCGCCATCGATGCGGCGGTGGCGGGCACCGGGCTCACGGCGGTGCTCAGCTACCAGCCGGCGGCGCAGGTGCGGGCCAAGCAGCTGAAGCTCGTTCTTAGCGCATTTGAGCCTCCCGACGTGCCGGTGAACCTTGTGCGCCCCGGCGGACGGCTTGTTCCCGCAAAGCTAAAGGCCTTCGTCGAGTTTGCCGGTCCGCGCCTTCGCGCGCGCCTCGTCGATCGCTAGCCGGATACAGGAGGGGCCGCGCCGCAAACTCACTCCTGCAACAGCAACTTGCCCTCGATCTGCACGATGCAGACGTCGAGGTTGTGCAGCGTCTCGTCGACGAGGTTCAGCTCCTGCTCGATGGCGTCGAGGTCGTGCAGCGGCTTTTCTCCGCGAAACAGGCTTGTCAGGCGAGCGAGCGATCCCAGCATGCCGCGCCGGCGGGCACGCCGGCCGGCGGCGCGCTCGATGCGGGCGCGTTCCTTGATCGCCGCTTTCTGCCGGCGCAGCAGGGTGCGGCGGTGCAAGCCCACCTCCTTCTTGCGGTGGCGCAGCTCCTTGATTGCCGTTTTCGCTTCCTTGGGCGAGTTGACCTTGACCGTGACCTCGGTCCCCTCGATCGTCGTGAAGCGCATCGGTGTCAGTTGCATGCCGCCGTCGCCGCCCTAATGCCCAGAAAACGGCGTGCAGATTACACGAGGCCGGTGTCCTCCGTCAGCCAATGCCCGCGATAGCGGCCAAGTTTGCGGACTAGGCGCCATGCCATCGCGGCCAAACGGCAACAGCGAATTTTTCTGATTGGGGTCCAGCGTTTGCGGCGGCAGGCGTCTGCTAGAAGTAGCGCCAACCAACAATGACCAAGGCGAGCTTGTGCCGATGCCCCGCCCTGACGCAATGCTTACCGCCGCCTTTAGGGCCGCTTTGTCAGGTCTTGCCGCGTGCCTCCTCGCCCTTGCCATTGCAGCGGCGGCTCCGGCGCGCGCGACGGAGGCGGAGGCCGCACAGCCGCCGCTCAAGATCAAGCTCCTGATCAGCTCGCGCGCCAATGAGTGCTACGATCGCGGCGACATCGCCGCCATCAAGAGGCTCGCGACGCAAGAGCGGAACAGGATCAACCAGCAGGGCGGTATCGGCGGGCGCCGCCTCGACCTTGAGTTTCTCGACGACGAGCGCGACGACCAGCGCGCCATCGCCGAAGTGCGTGCCGCCGTTGCCGATCCCGAGGCGCTCGCGTTGATCGGCCTCGGTTACTCGACCCGGGCCAAGGCGGTGTTTGATGCGGCGGGCGCGGACATCAAGTCCAGCGCCATTCCGTTCCTGTCGAACATCTCGATCACATCCATCATAGCCGGCTACCCCAATGTCTTCACCACGCGCGCGTCCCAGGACGACGAGCGCATTCCGGTCCTCGTTCAATTCGTGAAGCAGACCGGCGCCAAGCGCCCGGCGTTCGTTGGACTGAAGGACAGCCTGTTCAGCACAACGCTCGCCGACGGGCTGAAAGGGGCCTCGACCGAGACGCCACTCGTGGCGGATCATCGGCTCGCCCTAACGGACCGCAAGGCCGACCCCGTCGAGGTCGCCGCCGTGGTGGCGGATCTGAAGCAGAAGGATCCCGACCTCGTATTCCTCGCCGTTGGCAGCCGCCGCTCGGCGGAGGTCATGAAGGCGCTCATCGACGCCGGGGTCACGCCGCCGCTGTTCGTCACCGGCCGCATCGAGGTCATCCCGCCCGAGGTCGTCGCCGCCTACCCGAGCAACCTCTATCAGATCACGTGGGAGGACCTGCCCGACGTCGACAATGACCGTCTGCGCCAGCTCGTCTCGCGCTCCGACCCGCAGCAATGGATCTTCGCGGGGGGAAAGAACGCCGCGGCTCCAGGCTGGGCATCGGGTGAGTGCAAGCCGCACTCGGATGAGGCTTCGCCCGACGTGTTTGCCAGCGAGAACGTACGTGCGATCAGGACCGCCGGCCAGTTCGCGGACATGGTTGGCCTCGTCGCCGCGGCAGCGCGCTCGGCCGAACAGCCGGCCGATCTGACAAAGCTGCGCAAGCACGTGGTCGATTGGATCGGGACCGCCTACGCGGCGGGGCGCGGCACCTACCAGGGCCGCTTCGACAACTGGTCGTTCAGGCCGTCGACGCATGCTGCGGCGCGTACGCCGTTCATCGTGCAGCTCGCGCACGGGCGAGACAGCACGCAGCTCGCGCCCGTGCAGTTCGTGCGCTTGCGCGACAACTCCTTGCGTGCCGTGAACACACTCTACCTCGACATCGACCTGATCCGGGCCTTTCGCATCGACGACAACGAGAAGTCGTTCTACGCCGAGTTCTATCTTGCCATGCACGACGATGGGAAAGGCACCTCGATCGATCAGATCGATTTCTCCAATGCCTTCCTCGATCCAGGCACGAACGATCGCCAGGTCACCATCCGTGTGTTGAACGACGGCGGCAAGGGCGGGGCCTATCCCGACGACATGAAGATCTATCACGTGGCCGGGCGCTTCATGTTCAATCCGCAGCTTGCCAACTATCCCTTCGACACGCAGCGGTTCTCCATCGATATACGCCCCAAGCGCGACGATGCCCCCTTCATCGTGCAGCCGCCCCCGGCGCTGCTGCGGGACCGCGTCGTGCTGACCGACGGCTGGGCGCCCCAGCAGCAGTACGTCGGCTACGACGAGGATTTCGTTCCAACCACCGACGCCATGAGCCACGAGCAGAGCATCGTGCCCTTCTACAAGGCGTCTTTCGTATGGCTGATGTCGCGCCAGACGACCGACTACTACCTGCGCGTCGTGGTGCCGCTCGCCTTCATCCTGCTCGTGGCGTACCTGTCATTCTTCATCCCGCGCGCGCACTTCGAGGCCATCGTCACCATCCAGATCACAGCGCTCTTGTCGGCGGTCGCGCTCTATCTGGCGTTGCCCCAGGTCGGCGCCGCCACGGCGACCCTGTCGGACCGCATCTTCCTGTTCATCTACATGGCGGTCAGCATCATGATCGGCATCTCGATCATGCGGGTGAACTCGGTCATTGCCAGCCGCCCCTGGCTCCGCGGCGGGCTCGGCGTGATCCACATCGTGGCGATACCGGTGATGGGCGCGCTGATGGCGCTCTACATCTACAACTTGAGCGTCGCCGCGCGCTGAGTGCCGGAACCTGAGCGGCAAGCAAAAAAACACCTCACCCGCCCGTGGCGGGAGCCGCGGTCGGGTAGGACAACTCAGCAGGCCAGTTGCTGCCTATTTGCAGGCTTGCCGGCGCGCGGTGCAGGTCGTCGTGAACGCGGCGTCGTCCTTGCACGCGAGGTGCACGGGGCCCTTGGGCCGCTCGCCATGGTCCACGATGGAGTTCTTGAGTGCGGCCTCGGCCATGAACACGGCAAGGTCCTTGGTGATCATCGTCGCCACGCCGCCGGCGCGGCGGCAACCGGCCTCGGCGCTCGACATGGCGGTAGCGCCCACCAGGGCAACAGCAAGGGATAGTCCAACAAAGCTCGCGCGCATCATGGAAACGTCCTCCTACTGGCCGCCGATCTCGGCAGAGTCGAATTGACCGACCGAGATTTCCTATCCCAGGCCGCAGAGCTCAGTCAGTTGCCGCAAAGCCTCTACCTGGGGAAAAACACGTCTTTGCCGGCATTGAGCGGCTCTCCGGCCCGCACTAACTATGGCCTGTGGATTTTGCGACAGAGGAGAGCGCCCAGTTGTCCACCCAGAAGTTCGCAACGGGACGCTGCCTGTGCGGTGCCGTCACGCTCACGATCACGGGAGAGCCTGTGGTTATGGCGCAGTGCCATTGCAAGGGGTGCCAGCGCGCCTCCGGCACCGGGCACATGTCGCTCGCCCGCTTCAAGGCCGAGGACGTGAAGATTGAAGGCGAGACGGCGAGCTATGGCTCCACCGCCGACAGCGGCAACATCAACACCCGGCATTTCTGTCCCAACTGCGGGGCCCGCATCTTCGGCACGAACTCGGCCCGCCCTGGCTTCATCAACGTGGCCGTGGGCTGCCTCGACGACACGAGCTGGTTCAAGCCCGATCGGGTGCTTTATACGAAGGAGCGACCGCCCTGGGACATGACGACGACCGCGGCCGACACCTTCGAGGCAATGCCGCCGGGGTAGGATCGCGAGGCCGCCCGAGCCGGGCCGGCTAAGCCACCATCCGGCCCTTGGCCTGCGGGCTGCGAAGGAACATCGTGGCCTCCTCGATGGGCATCGGCTTGCCGAAGTAGTTGCCTTGCGCGAGCGTGCAGCCTTTGGCCTTGAGGTAGTCGGCGTCGCGCTCGGTCTCGACGCCTTCCGCGATTGTTACGACGTTGAGGCTCTTGCCGAGGCCGAGAATCGCGGTGACCACCTTGCCGCTCTCCTTTCGCTCCTTCATGGAGCGGATGAACGATCGGTCGATCTTGATCACGTCGATGGGGAGCTCCGACAGGTAGAACAAGCTCGAGTAACCGGTGCCGAAATCGTCGAGCGCCACCTGAATCCCGAGGGACTTGAGCGAGGAGATGACGTGCTCTGCCGCCGGCAAATCGGTGACGAGCGCGGTCTCGGTCAGCTCCACCTCGAGGCGGTGCGGGGCAAAGCCCGTCTCGTTCAACACCGCCACGATCTTATCGGCAAGGGAAGCGTCCTGGATCTGCTGGGGCGCAATGTTGACGGCAAGCGTGATGTCCTCCGGGAACGCGCGCGCCTTCAGGCAGGCGCTACGCAAGAGTGCCATGGTCAGCTCGTGAATGAGGCCGGTCGACTCGGCCAGCGGAATGAAGGTGTCGGGTTGCAAGAGACCTCGCGTGGGGTGGGGCCAACGGCAGAGAATCTCGAAGCTCACCGTCTTGCCGCTGCGAAGGTCGACGACGGGTTGGAAGTGGGGGAGGAGCGTTCCCTGCGTGATCGCGGTGCGCAGCTCCTCTTCGAGCTCGGTGCGCTGGTCCGTATCGGCATCAAGCGCGGCATCGTACGCCATCGCGCCCCCCGGGGCGTTTTGCTTCCCATAGCGCAAAGCGAGGTCGGCCTTGCGGATCAGCTCCTCGTCGGTCGTGGCGTCGCGCGGGTAGATGGCGCTGCCGACGCTGGCGCCGATCTGCAGCCTGAGGCCATCGAGACACATGGGCTGCAACAGCGCCTCCACGACCTGGCGCCCCATGCGGCGGACCGCCTCGTCGCTTCCTTCGAATGCAAGAACGGCAAGGAACTCGTCGCCGCCGTAGCGCGCCTGCACACGGGCGAAGGGGAGCGTCGCGGCCAGCCTGTAGGCAACCTGCTTGAGCACGAGGTCGCCCACCAAATGGCCGTGCTGGTCGTTGATCGGCTTGAAGCGGTCAAGATCGATCATGAGGACGGCGAGCTTGGTATGGTGTTGTTTTGCCTGCGCGAGCGCGCCTTTGAGCTCGCTGAACAGGGCGCGCCGGTTGGCGAGCCCCGTCAGCGCGTCGTTCATGGCCAGGCTACGAATGGTGCCTTCGGCGCGCACGAACGCCGATTGCGAGCGCGCCAAACTCAGGTTGAGCCGGTACCAGAGCAGGTAGGCGCCGAGCCCGCACAGGACGATGATGAGCGGAAGCGCGATCTCTGTCCGGTGCTGCAGGCTCAAGAGTTGGCGGCGGACGTTGGCGATCGTGCCTTCGAAGAGTGCACCCGTGCCTTGGGCCAAGACCTGCTTATTGTGGGCGAAGAGACCGCTGTCGAGCAGACGGCGCGCCCCCTTCGGGTCGCCCTTGCTCAAGGCTGCGAGTGCCGATCTTTCCAGCGCGATCAGACGATCATTGGCAGCGCGCGTCTTGCTGTCGAAAGTTTTGGCGACAGGCGTATTGGCGAGCGCCGCGGCCCGGCCGATGGCGTTGCGGATGATCGGCACATTGGCCTCATAGCGGTCGAGCCAACGCCGCTCGCCGGTCGCCGTCGCCATGTTCGCCGACATGGTGAGCCGCTCGTCGGCCAGCAGGATATCGGACGCCGCCTGGTCGGTGGCCAGCAGCTCCAGCATCGCGGCCCTTTGGGCCCGCTCGAAGGTTGTGCGCTCGATGATAACGGCTGTGACCATGACGGCCGCGCCGGCGAGCGCTATCAGCACCGTTCGCCTGGCGGTCGTCGCCGTATGTTTCATGATCGCAGTTGTGGGCATGGGGCAATTGAGGCGGCCAAGGCTTAAGAAAGAACGCCCGCGGATCGCTTAGCGGCCTGTAAGGTTAACCTGCGGTCTCTGCAACGCTAAACGCGCGTTTGCGCGGGGGCAGCGCGCCCTTGGCGTGCGACCAAAGTAGGAGGGCGCTCTCAGTGCGAGGGGCTCTCCGCCGGAGCCGCATCAGCGTCGCCGGATCCGCTCGCGCGCTCGCGGCACGCCGGGATGTCGCGGCCTTCCGCACACATCTCCGCGACGTAGCGCTCCCAATAACCTTTGAATGCGTGCGGGCCGTTGGGATGGGAGTGCGTAAAGACAATCGCTCCGATGTAGGTCACAAGACCCAAGGACCAGACCACGACGGTCGTCGTTGCGACCCACCGACGTTTGGTCCGTCTGACCCAGGCGGGCCGGATGAGGCCCGCGATGAGATAGATCGCGCCGCCGCCCAGGCAGATGAGGAAGAGAAGGGCGGCAAGCCCCTGTATCATGGTCAGTTGGTCTGAGCTCAGCATCGCCCGTCTCGGCAAGGATCAAGAAATCGGCGCTCCGCCAAGTCCCTAACGCATGCGCCGCGGCGGGACCAGTTGCGCCAGAGCACAGCCCTGACAAAAAGCAATGCGCCTCGGCAAATCCCGGCTCAGCCGCGGCGCGCCCCACCAGGGCGCGACTTCGCCACCAGTGCCAGCAGCGCGTCGGCAGCGCGGCTGCGATAGCGCTCGCGATGGCAAAGAACGTGGTAGGCGCGGTCGGGAAGTTTAAAGCTGACCTTGTGGAGGAGCCCGGCCTCGATGCCGGGTGCTGCGACCGAGGCCGACAGCGCGGTGGCGCCGAGACCGGCCTCGACGGCGGCGCGCACACCTTCGTTGGAGGGGATCTCAAGCTCGACGCGCAAAGCGCTCAAGGAGATGCCATGCCGGTTGAGCGCCTCCTCGAAGACCGATCGCGTTCCCGATCCGGGCTCGCGCAGCACCCAACTGCCGGCCAGAAGATCGTCAGGGGAAAGGCGCTTACGTCCTACCCACGGATGCTCGCGGCCGACGACGACGATCAATTGGTCGCGCGCGACCGGTGTTGAGAGGAAGCGCTCTCCGGCAACCGCTCCTTCGACGAAACCCAATTCCGCCGTTCCGCTCTCGACGGCGTCCGCGACCTCTCTGGTGTTGCCGATGGCGAGGTGGATCGCGATCTGCGGATAGGCGCGCCGAAACGCGACGAGGTGACGGGGCAGCCAGTAGCCGGCAATGGTCTGGCTCGCCTGCACGGTGAGCGTGCCGCGCTTGAGAGTGCCGAATTCGCCGAGCGCGCGCTCGGCCGCCTCAGCCCGCGCCAGCACCGCCCGCGCCTCCCCCAGGAACGCCTGGCCGGCTTCGGTCAAGGCGATGCGCCGGCCCACGCGGTTAAACAGCTTGGTGTCGTGCTCCGCCTCCAGGGCGGCAATGGCATGGCTCGCCGCCGATTGCGCCAGATTGAGCGCTTGCGCGCCTTGGGTGACGTGTTGGCGCTCGGCGACGGCGACGAAGATGCGAAGCTGCTCCAGGGTCATGACGGCCTCGATATATGATCTATAATAGTGATTATAAACAGCAAAAATATCTATTGGAAAGATTGATTGCCGCCGCGCAGATTCTGCCGGCGCGGGCAAACCGCGTCGTGGGAACGGAGGCGACAATGGTGAGCACGTCTCAGTACGGGGAGAGCTTGGGCGGCTTTGGTACCGCTGCCTCGCCTCCGATCGAAAGCGGCTTGGGCGCGATCGTGCGCCAGTTCACGCCGAACTGGTTCACGGTGACGATGGGAACCGGCGTCCTGCCGCTGACGCTCTACCAGCTCGCCGGCGGGGTCGCGATCGTGCATCGCATCGCGGTCGGGCTGTGGCTCTTCAATATCGCGCTGTTTGCCCTTTTCAGCCTGCTCTACGCCGCCCGCTGGGTCTTCTTCTTCGATGGCGCGCGCCGCATCTTCGCGCACCCCGTCGCCTCGATGTTCTTCGGCGCCATCCCCATGGGGCTCGCCACGATCCTCAACGGCTTCATCGTGTTCGGCGTCCCGCTTTGGGGTGCCCGCGCCCTCGCAATCGCCCATGCCCTGTGGTGGGTCGACGTGGTCCTGGCGGTGGCCTGCGGTCTCCTCATCCCCTTCCTCATGTTCACGCGGCAGGAGCACAGCGTCGAAAAGATGACCGCGGTCTGGCTGTTGCCGATCGTGGCCGCCGAGGTTGCGGCGGCGAGCGGGGGCTTGCTCGTGCCCCATCTGCCCGCGTCCGAAGCTGCGAGCGTGCTGTTCCTCAGCTATGCCCTGTGGGCCTTCTCGGTGCCGCTGGCGATGAGCGTGCTCGTTATCCTGGTTTTGCGGCTCGCGCTCTACAAGCTGCCCGATCGCGACATGGCGGTGTCGGGCTGGCTGGCGCTTGGTCCGATCGGGACGGGTGCACTGGGGCTGGTGCTGCTGGGGGCTGCCGCGCCTGGCGTGCTCGCTGGCAGTCTTCCGCACGTGGGCGATGCAGCCTTCGGCCTCGGCATTGTCGGCGGCACCATCCTGTGGGGCTATGGCGTCTGGTGGATCCTGCTCGCCGCATTGAAAACCGTGCGCTACGCGAAACAGGGCATGCCGTTCAATCTCGGATGGTGGGGCTTCACCTTCCCGCTCGGTGTCTACGCGCTGGCAACGCTGGCACTGGCGCATGCAACGCACGTTACCTTCTTCTTGGTCACCGGCGGTGTGCTCGTCGCCTGTCTCACCGCATTCTGGGTCACGGTGGCGGCGCGCACCCTGCACGGCGCCTGGCACGGCTATCTCTTCGACGCACCGTGCTTGCGCGGTGCGCCGATCGAGATGTTGCAGGCGGAGGCTGTGCCCGCTATCGGCTAGCTCATGGCGAGCGGTTGCGGCGCTCGCTCACTCCGGACACGTGTCGGGGGCGAGCTGCACAACGGCCTCTGCTAGACTGCGCAACGTGATTTGCGACCGGTCCACGGGTCGCACGGCGATGCAGCAGAGGGACGGACAGCCATGCAGGTTGGGTTCATCGGTTTGGGGCGCATGGGCTCGGGAATCGCGGCCAATCTCTTGCAAGCGGGGCACGCGGTCACTGTCTACAATCGAACGCGCGCCAAGGCGGAGCCACTCGCTGCACGCGGCGCGACGATTGCCGACACTGCGGCCGATGCCTGCAAGGGCGACGCCGTGTTCACCATGCTCGCCAACGACGACGCCGTCGAGGGGGTGGTCTGCGGGGAGGGCGGTATCCTCGCCAGCCTCCCGCAAGGGGCAACGCACGTTTCGTCGAGCACCATAAGCGTCGCCTTGTCGAAGCGGCTCGCCGCGGCGCACCGCGAAGCCGGGCAGCACTTCGTTGCAGCGCCCGTGTTCGGGCGTCCTGATGCGGCCGCTGCCGGTAAGCTCTTCGTCGTCGCTGCCGGAGCACCGGAAGCCTTGCGCAAGGCCGCGCCGCTTCTGGAGGCCATCGGGCAGAGGACGTTCACCGTAGGGGAGACGCCCGAGACGGCCAACCTCGTCAAGCTCAGCGGCAACTTTCTGATTGCAGCGGTGATCGAGTTCCTGGGCGAGGCGATGGCGCTGGTGAGCAAAGCCGGGGTGGACAAGCACCAGTACATCGACATCCTTACCTCGACGCTGTTCGGAGCCCCCGTCTACAAGACCTACGGCGCCCTCCTCGCCGACGCCAAGTTCGAGCCGGCCGGCTTTGCCGCACCGCTCGGTCTGAAGGACGTGCGGCTGACGCTCGCCGCCGCCGAGGACTTGCGCGTGCCGCTTCCGCTCGCGAGCCTGCTGCGCGACCGCTTTCTGACGCTGCTTGCCCACGGCGGCGACAAGCTGGACTGGTCGGCGATCGGTGAGCTTGCCGCCAAGGACGCCGGAGTAGAGGGAAAGTGATGCGCTGCAACTCCATCTTGCGTCCTAGCTGCTGCCCAAGAGCCGCTCCACGCACGCCGCCACGCCCTCCTGCCACGCAGGCAGGCGCACGCCGAACGTGCGCTCGAGCTTGGCGCAGTCGAGCTGCGAGTTCATCGGGCGCTGGGCCGGCGTCGGGTAGTCCGCGCTTCTGATGGGCTCGACCTGGGCGCAAGGCCCGCCGAGCTCAGCGGAGTGGCGGAACACCTCTTCGGCGAAGCCGCGCCACGTCGTCGTGCCGGTGCCGGCCGCGTGATAGACGCCCCAGGGTCCGTCCTCGGAGCCCTTGTCGCCTTTGCGTGCCGACAACTGCCGCGCGAGCTCCAGGATGGCTGAGACGAGATGCGGCGCGTAGGTGGGGCTGCCGCGCTGGTCGTCGACGACGCGCACGCGCTCCTGCTCGGCTGCCTGCGCCAGCATGGTCTTGACAAAGTTGCGCCCCGTCGGGCTGAAGATCCAGGACGTGCGCAGGATCACATGGCGCGGGTTTGCTTGCGCGACCGCGGCCTCGCCTTCGAGCTTGGAGCGCCCGAACACGGTGGCGGGCTCGGCTGCGTCGTCCTCGACGTAAGGCTCAGCCTTGTGCCCGTCGTAGACGTAATCCGTCGAGATGTGGATGATCGGGATTTGGCGCCGTGCAGCCGCCTCGGCCAGCATGCGCGCCCCGTCACGGTTCAAGGCGAAGGCGCGCTCCATGTCGGTCTCGGCCTTGTCGACCGCGGTATAGGCCGCCGAGTTGATGACAATCGTCGGCTCGATCTGGGAGAGCGCCCGCTCGATCGACTTGGCCGAGCAGATATCGAGCGCGGCGCGGCCGACCGCGCACGCTTTCACGTCGGGGCAGGCGGGCGCCGCCTCGACGAGCCCGCGCGCGATCTGTCCCTGCCAGCCGGCGATCAAGAGACGCATGGCCTTATCCGTCCTCTAGCCCCAAGGCAAAAACATGGCTCGCGGCGCGCCGGCTGCATTTGAGCGTTAATGACCCTGAGAAAGATGAGCACGAGGCCGACCGTAGCGAGAAAGCGGATCGCGAGTTACGCGCACGAGGAGCACGAGCAGAGCATGCGACAACCGCGCGATCATGTGCCGCTCCCCCGAATATGCGCGCTGTTTAAGGGAAGATTCGCTCAACCGCGAGTATGCCGGTCTGGTCGTTTCCCGCCAACTCCGCTAAGGAGGAAAAGGCGACGGGGGCAGCAAGGAGCGCATGGACACATAATGTCGGATACCTCCAAGGCCACAGGCGCCGCCCCGCAGAAGCAGGGGCTCAAGGCGGCGATCATTCCCGTCACCCCCTTCCAGCAGAACTGCACCCTGATCTGGGACCCCGCGACCATGACAGGCGCCGTCGTCGATCCCGGCGGCGACTTGGAGCAGATCGAGCGCGCCATTGCCCAGGTCGGCATGAAGCCCGAGAAGATCATCCTGACCCATGGCCACATCGATCACGCCGGCGGCGCGGCCGAATTGAAGGAGCGGCTCGGCGGTGTGCCGATCGAGGGTCCGCACGAGGCCGAGCGGCCGCTGCTCGACAAGCTTGCCGAGCAGGGCCAGGCCTACGGCATGCTGACGGCGCGGCCCGTCACACCGGACCGCTGGCTCGATGAGGGCGACACGGTCACGGTCGCCGGTCATACATTCGAGGTGCTGCATTGCCCCGGCCATTCGCCGGGATCGGTGGTCCTCGTCGACCGGCCGCAGCGGTTTGCCCTCGTCGGCGACGTGTTGTTCCAAGGCTCGATCGGCCGCACCGATCTTCCCTATGGCAATCACGAGGCGCTGTTGACGGCGATCCGCACCAAGCTTCTGCCGCTCGGCGACGAGTTCGCGTTCATTTGCGGGCACGGGCCGATGAGCACCATCGGGCATGAGCGCCAGACCAACCCGTTCCTCGTGGCTGACGCCGGCTCGTCTTACGCCTGAGCACGCAGGCGGAAGGCGCAATAGCATAGCGTACCGCACGGCAGACCAGCGGGCTGCGCTTTCGCTCGTCCGCTCTGCGATTGCCTGGATTGGTGAAGAGCGCGTGGCCCTAGAACGGCAGCTCGCGCGACCAGGTGAGGCACCCGAGCACCCCGCACTCGGCATCCAAGGTGCCCGCGCCGATGGGCGAGCCGTTGTCGATGACGGCGTCCCAGATGTCGACGGTCTCCACGCGCAAGGTCTCACTGCAGGTGGTGCGGCAGTAGACCCAGGTGCCGTGCGGCAGGCGGATCTGATAGCCGACCGGAGTCTTGCGGTAGGGGGCCCTCACCGAGCCGTTGCCGTAATGGCTGTGGGCGATGACCGTTCCCAGGATCGGCCCGTGGCCGTAGCGGGTGTCGGCATCGGCTGCCATGACGCTGGCGCACAGGGCTGCGGAGGCGACGACACCAGCGGCAGCGAATTCGAGAAAGGCTCATGAGGTTCTCCGGCCAAGATGCGCCGGCCTCGGCAAGGCCTGGGCGCTGATGCTCCAACGCACGATACCTACCCACGCCCAGTACACGTACGATACCATGTCCTTGCGGAGTTGCGGCCCTATGGCCCGCAACTCACGCGTCTCCTGTGGCGCGCGCGCACCGGAGGAGACGGCTCAGCCGACGCGCGCAAAAGTAATGCTCACGCCCTTCAATGCCGAGCCCTCGGTCGAGAGCGACACCGACTGGCTCGACCCGCCGATCGACACCGATAGGGAGCCCTTCAGCGCGGCGCCGTCGATCGACAGGCGCAGCTTGGAATCGGTGGCGCTGCCCGAGATGGTGCCGGTCTGGTTGTAATTGCGCTCCTCCCAGGTGCCGGTGACCCTGCCGCCGGCATACTTGAGGACCGAGCGCAGCTCGACCTTGGTGGACGGGTTGGCGCAGATGATATTGAGGCGCAGCTCCGATGCGCCCGAGCCCGAATAGTAGCCCTTGCACGACAGCCGCTCGCGCTTGCCGCCTTCGAGCCGCGCCGTGCCCTTGCCGCTCCATGTGCCCACCAGGGCTGAGAAGGGGCTGCCGGCAACCGCCGGTACGCCAAGCAGCAGGACCGCCGACACACTCGCTGCCAGGACGGTCATCATCCCCCTGAAAAAGCTCACCTCACACCTCCAAAGCCCGCAGAATCCGAACGGAATCGTAGCCACCACTATCGCGCCACAGGCCGGATTTGACCAGCAACCCGGGCCACACATACCCAGGAATCGCCTGATAACGCTGCTTACCGACCCTTCTGGGCGCCCTCGAAACTGTCCCAAATTCCCACAAGCATAGTTAAATAAGTATCTCGCCCTGGCATCGACAACCCGGGGTCTTGCAGAAAGTTGCCGGCGGGCGGGCGGCGCGCCGCGTTCTTGCACGCAAGCGCGCTGCGGCTATAGTGCGCCGCCTTTGCGCGAGCAGCGCCTGGAGGGGTGGCCGAGTGGCTGAAGGCGCACGCTTGGAAAGCGTGTGGGCGGGAAACCGTCTCGTGGGTTCGAATCCCACCCCCTCCGCCAGTCTTCCTTTAGTAAACTCAACAGACGGGTTGCCCGCCACCCGGCCGCTCAGTCAGGCGCCCGGCGAGAGCCCTTCGATGCTTTCGAGCCGCCCGCGTTCGCCAAGGTAGCGGCGGAACCAGACCGTGAAATGCTGTGGCGAGGCGGCCGCCTCTTGCCGGATCTGGGCCAAGGGGCGCCAGCCATAGTCCTCTGCCTCCTGCGCGTCGGCGTGCACCGGCCCGGTATGGACCCCTGAGAAGAGATGGACGAGCTCGTGCTCGATCAATCCGCCGCCGACGTCGGCGCGGTAGATGAGGGCGCCGAGCGGGGACAGATCGCAACGAATTCCCATCTCCTCCTCGAGGCGGCGGCGCGCGGCCGCCAAGGTATCCTCGCCCGGCCGCGGGTGTCCGCAGCAGGCATTCGTCCACAGTCCGCCCGAATGGTATTTGTCCGCGTGCCGTTTCTGCAGAAGCAGGTTGCCGGCTCCGTCATGGATGAGGACCGAGAAGGCGCGGTGGAGATCGCCGCGCCGGTGCGCTTCGAGCTTGGGCGCCGTCCCGACCGGTGCATCGTCGGCATCGACCAGGATGACCTCTTCGGCCGCATCGTTCATGGCAGGACTGGCTCCTTGCGTTGGGGCTCTCTGGCAAACACTTGGGCGAGCACCATCGCGGCGTCGTTCGTGCCAGCCGGGTCGAGGAACAGCTCGCAAGGATCGTAGCCTGGCTTACGCTGGATCTCAACGCAGGCAGCCAAGTCGGGTGCAATCATGAATAATCCGAGCGCGCAGCCAAGCTGACGCCTCTTTTGCCTCCCGCTAGCGGAAAGCCCAGATCAGGGCCCCGACCAAAGTCGACGAGGCCGAGCCAGGGCGCGGCGCCCCCGAGCGACCACAGCATGCCGGTGACGCGCGCTGGCGACGGTGCGGGCGTCAGCCAGCTCACCACAACGCCGACAGCCACGCAGAAGAGGATCGTCAGGCCGGCGACGATCGTGAAGTGCAACCGGGAAGGGGATCGCGATTCTCGTTATCGGCGCGCATGACGACGGCATGGTCTGACGCCGGGTCCAGAGCCGCACGTCGAGGCCGCGCAGCGCCAGTGCGGCTGTCAGCGCCGTACCCGATGCCCACAAAAAGGCGCCCGATCCCAGGTTGGAATGGGATCAGGCGCAGTTAGAGGAAACTTCCGTCAGTGATGCAGTCAATCACGTGTGCTCAGAAATGATGGCCATGGTAGCCGGGCCAATGTCCGGCCCAGGGTCCAGGCCACGGGCCGGGCCAGTAGTCGGGACCGTGTCCGTGCTTGCTCAGCTTCTTGCTGAGCCAGCCCTCCATGTAGGCCGCGATCTCGAGGTTGTTCTTCTCGAGCATCATCATGTGGCCGTTGCCGTGGATGCCCACCGTCTCCAGCTTGGTGTGCTCGATGTTGCCGACGCCGGCCTGCTCGAGGAAGAGCTCGGTGCAGTGGTCAGAGCGCGAGCGGCTCGAGGCTTCGGCCGTGACGATCAGGATCGGAGCGCCTGAGCTCGCCATGCTCGGCAGCGTGTACTTCGCCGGCTCCTTCTGCAGCCAGCACCGCAACGCACCGGGAAAGCTCGGGTCGGCCTGCTGCTCGAGCTCGAACTCGGACGGGTCCGAGATCGAAGGCGAGAACTGCAGGGGCGTGTTGGTGATGCCCCAGGGCCGGCCAAGCGTGACATTGTCCTCGTTGTAGAAGGGCGGTCCGTAAGGCTCCACCGAGACCAGGGCCTTGACCATGCTTGGCCGCTGATCGAGGACCTGCCAGCCATCCACGCCAGACTGCGAGTGGGTCATGATGACGGCGGGCCCGATCTTATCCAGCAGCGCGACCAGTCCGCGGTCGGTCAGGATCTCCTGCGGGCCCCGGTTCTGGGCCATGCCGGGATCCTGCTGCATCATGAATTGATCGAAGGTGGGATCGCCGCGCAGTCCGGTGCCGGGCCACTGAGTGTGGAGCTGCGACTCGGGCCAGTTGTTGGCGATCTCGATCGCCGTGAAGGCATCTTCGCGCGACTTGGCAGTATACGTCCCGCGCGGCCCGTACTCTGCAGTGTAAGGCGAGCGGCCCCTGGCCACCTGGTCGACGACGTAGACCGGCCATCCCCTGCTCAGGAAGTAGTCGCGCCAGCCCGGGCGATCGTCGGGTGTGCCCGTGTAGTTGACGCCCAACTGGCTGCCGCCGTGGACCATGATGATCGGGTACTTGCTCGTCACGTGCTCCGGGATCTGGTACTCGACGTACATCTGCCCGACCATGTGGTCCTTCTCGACCGGGTCGGCGTACTCGCCCGCAGTGTAGAAATAGCCTTGCTTCTTGATCTTCAGCGTTCCGATCTTGATCGGTGGCGCATGCCCGGATGATCCGTGCGCGAATGCCGCCGGCGCGAGCATCAGCGACAGACCCCCGGCCACGAGGGCTGCGGTCAGGTCCTTGCCTATTGTTCGGGATCTCATCTTTTCTCGTTCCTCCCCTTTTGTTTTGTTTGGTGTCGAATGGACAAGCCAACGGCGTGTCCAGGAATCGCCACGCGCAGTGACCTTCCTTCGACCCAGCAAGTTTTGGTTGTCGGCAGTCCGCCTAAGCGGCGCCCAGAGCCCAGCCGTTCGTTCTCTGGACGGATCGATTTAAGCGGCCATGGGCCGCGTGCGTCCACTCGCAAAAATACGGGAACTGCGACGCTAGGCGGGCGGCGCCTCACTGATGGCGTCGAGTGTGGCGCGCGTATCTCCCAAGATGGCGATCGCCTGCAGGCGATTGGTGGCGCCAAGCTTCTTGCAGACGCGGCGCATGTGCCACTCGATGGTTCTTTGCGAGAGGTGCAAGATGCAGCCGATCTCCCAAGCCGTCTTGCCTTCTGAGGCCCAGGCCAGCACCTCACGCTCGCGCTCGGTGAGACGTATATCCCTGCGTTGCTGTCTGCCTACCAGTTGCTCCAGGCGATGAAACACGTGGAGCGCCAGCACGTGCAAAATCGGCTTGAAGAGCTCGCGGTCGTCGAAGTGGCGCCCTTCGATCCCGACAATTCCAACAACGCCGCAGGGGCTGGGAACTGGAATCGTAATCTGTTTGTCGACATTGAAGTCATGGGCCCGCTGGATAACCTCGGTCATTCCAGGGTCCCTTTCGGGATCATAGGGCACCGTGGCCCAGTCGAACGGCAGCGTGGTGCGCCGTGCGAAGCGAAAGGCCGGATCGTGCTGGCAGAAGTTCTCGCGAAGATAAAGCGCGCGCCAGTCGGACGGGATCTGCCAGGCGATCGAAACATCCTCAAGATGGTCTTTGGGGCGAGGAAGGAAATGAACGCCGAAATGATCAGCCCCCATCTCGGCCAAAGCGTCTCTAAAGATTTTGAGCACGCTCTCAAGCGTCGGGGCGTGGTTGATGCCAGCAACAACAGACAGCAAACGAGAGCTTGGCAATTGATTGGCCCTTTTGCACGCCTGACCGGGATAGCCCCATCACCGGCCGCAGCTTGAAGAGCTGTGTATTGGGGCGCTAGGCGGTGAGCGAACAACATGTCTCCCTCAGCGAACCTCACGTGCGGGCAATCGCGCTCGGCACAACCTTGGGTTATGAGCCGCATGTCACTGGTTTTCAACTCAATCGGACCGATCGCAATTTAAATCGGCTGTTGGCGTGGGCTCGCGTACACCGCGCCGGCGTGCTAGGAGCGCGCGCCATGAGCACGCCAGCGCCCAAAACGATCCCTGCCGCGCGCCCTAGCGCGTCCAACGCCGCGCCCAAGGTCGGCTTCGTTTCGCTCGGCTGCCCCAAGGCGCTCGTCAATTCAGAGCGCATCCTCACCAAGCTGCGCTCCGAAGGCTATCTCGTCGCTCCCGACTACGCCGGCGCCGACGTTGTGGTGGTCAACACCTGCGGCTTCCTCAATTCTGCGAAAGCGGAAAGCCTGGAGGCGATCGGCGAGGCACTCGCCGAGAACGGCCGCGTCATTGTCACGGGCTGCATGGGCGTGGAAGAATCCCGCATTCGTGCCGCCCATCCGGGCGTGCTTGCCGTCACCGGCCCGCATCAATACGAAGAGGTCGTCGCCGCGGTGCACGCCGCCGTCCCGCCGTTGCACGATCCTTATGTCGACCTCGTACCACCGGAGGGTTTGCGGCTGACCCCGCGCCACTACGCGTATTTGAAAATCTCCGAGGGCTGCAACAACCGCTGCAGTTTCTGCATCATCCCGAGCCTGCGCGGCGACCTCGCAAGCCGTCCCGCCGCGCACGTGATGATGGAGGCCGAGCGCCTCGTCGCCGCCGGCGTCAAAGAGCTGCTCGTCATCAGCCAGGACACGTCCGCCTACGGCCTCGACCTCAAGTACGCCACAAGCCCGTGGAAGGGCCGCGCGCTGCCGGCGCGTTTCCAAGACTTGTGTGCGGCGTTGGGTGAGCTCGGCGTCTGGGTGCGGCTGCACTATGTCTACCCCTATCCGCACGTCGATGCCGTCATCCCGTTGATGGCGGAAGGCAAGATCCTTCCCTATCTCGACATCCCCTTCCAGCATGCCTCGCCTGCCGTCCTCAAAGCCATGCGCCGGCCGGCCGCGGCGGAGAGGACGCTGGAGCGCATCGCCGCCTGGCGCGCGCTCTGTCCCGATCTCGCCATCCGCTCCACCTTCATCGTCGGCTTCCCGGGCGAGACGGAGGAAGACTTCCAAATGCTGCTCGACTGGCTGCGCGAAGCCAAGCTCGCGCGCACGGGGTGCTTCCGCTACGAGCCGGTCGAAGGCGCCAAGGCCAACGATCTGCCTGGCGCCGTGGCGGACGAAGTAAAGGAGGAGCGCTGGCACCGCTTCATGGAGGTGGCGAAAGAGGTGAGTGCAGAGCGGCTCGCCGCCATGGTTGGGCGCGAGATCGACGTCATCGTCGACGAGGTGGACGAGGACGGCGCGCTCAGCCGCTCACAGTGGGACGCACCCGAGATCGACGGCTCGGTTTTCTTGAATGGCGACACCGCGCTCAAAGCCGGCGACATCGTCACGGCGCGCATCGCGCATGCTGACGACTACGACCTGTGGGCCGAGCGCGGCGGCTAGACCCGGCGGCTCGCGCCTGCCCGGGTCCCTGGAACGAATGGGCGGCTGCGACGTTTCCTCCTGCAAGGTTCAGAGGAGACGAACATGCTGGGTTGGATCGTTACATTCTTAATTGTCGCGTTAATCGCGGCGGCGCTTGGTTTCGGCGGCATTGCCGGCACCGCGGTGGGGCTTGCAAAGCTC
Organism: uncultured Alphaproteobacteria bacterium; assembly: GCA_963782555.1. Lineage (GTDB taxonomy): Bacteria > Pseudomonadota > Alphaproteobacteria > Rhizobiales > Hyphomicrobiaceae > Hyphomicrobium_A. The sequence continues at coordinate 784,801 of CAWAKB010000001.1, forward strand.
GTCTTCTACATCTTCATCGTGCTGTTTGCCGTCTCGCTGCTCTACTCACTCGTCACGGGTCGACAGCCGCCGGCCCCGTAAGGGGAGCTGCAACGGCATCGCCGTGAGTGGCGCCTGCCCGATGTCCTCGTCCCATAGCTCCGGGTGCGCAGCGATGAAATCGCTCATCAGCGCAACGCACTCGGGGCTGTCGACGATCACGAGTTCCACACCGCGCGAGCGCACATAATCCTCCGGGCCGCGAAACGTGCGGTTCTCGCCGATGACGATCTTCGGGATCTTGTAGAGCAGCGCGGTGCCCGAGCACATGTCGCACGGCGACAGCGTCGAATAGAGCGTCGCACGCTGGTAATCGGCGGCGTGCAAACGGCCCGCGTCCTCGATCGCATCCATCTCGGCATGCAGGATGGCGCTGCCCTTCTGGACCCGGCGGTTGTGGCCGCGCCCAACGACTTTATCGTCGATCACCAGCACCGAGCCGATGGGTATGCCGCCTTCGGCGAGGCCTCGGCGTGCCTCCGCGATTGCGGCTGCCAGAAACTGGTTCAAAGGAAGTCCCCCTTCGGATTCCTTTATCTTAGCGCGGCAAGCTAGCCGGAAGCGGTGGCGCAATTACGCACAATGCTCCGTAAAACGATAAGTCGCTATACTGATAATCATAACCATCCTCTCGCTAGCCTGCGCGCGGGAGCCTGATAGTCGGCAAACGCGGCAGCCGGGCTGTCGGCGCGCAAATTCCGAGAGCAATGGAAGCCTTCTTAACCGAGCAAGCCGATTTCATCCTCTTCTTCTACGGGCTGGCATTCATCCTGCTCGGCATCACCTGCTTTGCCATCACGCAGCACGCAATCCGCATTCAGTCCTGGCTCTTTCTCGGCCTGTTTGGTCTGGTCCACGGAGCGAGCGAGTGGCTGGATCTGAGCGCGCTGGTCATCGGCGATACGCCCCAGTTTGCGGTGCTGCGCACCGCCGTGATGACGGTCTCCTACCTGTTGCTTCTCGAGTTTGCCCGGCGCGAGCTGAGACGCCTGAGTTTCTGGGTCCCGGGAGCGTGGATCCACGGTCTCCTGATCGGGCTCGTTGTCGGCAGTGCCGTCACCCAGGGCTTGAATGAAGCCAACGCGCTCGCTCGCTACGCCATCGGTCTCGTCGGTGCCTGGGCGACAAGCCTCGTCTTTGCCATGCATGCCAAGAGCTTCGTCGGCACCTCGAAATGGCTCGCCGTCATGGCGGCGGTATCATTGTCCCTTTACGGCGTTGCGGCGGGCGCGATCGTTCCGGCTGCGCCCTTCTGGCCGGCGGATGCGCTGGACCAGGAATGGTTTCTTGCTGCGACCGGAGTGCCCATCCAACTCGTCCGCGGCGTGCTTGCCTGCTGCATTGCCATGGCGATTTGGGGAATCTGGGGGCAGAAGCTCATCGACGAGGTGTCGTCCGTCCGCTACACGCGCTTCCTGCGCAAGCAGTTCGTCGCGACTGTTGCCATCTTGCTGGCCATCCTGTTCTTCGGTTGGGGGCTGACTGAGTACTTTGGCCTCGTTCACAAGCAGAACTTGAAGGAAGAGACGCGCGGCGACCTCGACCTCCTAGCGAGCAGCCTGTCGGGTATCACCGCGCCCATCGATGCCGTCGTGAAATCGCTTGCCGGATCGCCCACCGTGCGCTCCGCTCTGTCGGGCGGCGCAGGAGCTCGCACAGCCGAGATCGCCTCCGTCCTGAGCTTGGACGTTGCGGCATCGGGCGCGCAGAACGGGTACATTCTCGATACGAGCGGCGCACTCGTGGCGACCTCGGGGCGCGCGGACCTGCCCGACGGGGATCGCGCCTTCGCCTCCTATTTCGAGCCCGCAATATCTGGAAAAGCAGAGCGCCACTTCATTTTCGACGCAGCGAGCAAGAAGACCGTCTACTCCACCAGCTATCCGGTGCGCGCAGAGGACGGCGACGTTATCGGCGTGGCGGTGCTGACGCTGTCGCTTAGCGGCCTCAAGAACAAGCTCGAAGCATTCAAGCGGCCGTTCTTCCTCGTCGACCCGCAAGGTGTCATTGCGCTCAGCAACCGGCCCGAGACGGTGCAGCGCGCGATCTGGCTCTCAACCGCGGCACCACAGACGAGGCCACCGCAGACGCTTCCGCTGACGGAGGCACCTCCTCTCCTGGAGACCGAGATTGCGGACGGGAGCTGGGCGACCGTCGACGGGGCGCCCATGTACGTGCGCCGCTGCACGGTGGCGCACACCGACTGGTCGATCGTTATCTTCGTGCCGATTGAGGGAATTTTCGCCAGTCGCGTGTTGGGGATCGCCATCACGCTGCTGACGACTATCATGGTGCTGATCTACGTCATCGCACGCCAGCGCGCCGTCCATGACCACGTGCAGATGGACCGCCGCCTGGAGCTGGAGGAGCTGGCCCGCATTCTGGACCACAAGGCGACCACAGATCCGCTCACGGGCCTCTCCAATCGGCTCAAGTTCGACGAGGCGCTCGCCAAGGAGATCCGGCGCTCGCGGCGCTTCGATACCCCGCTGTCGCTGATCCTCTACGACATCGACAACTTCAAGCAGATCAATGACAGCTTCGGGCACCAGGTGGGCGACGACGTCTTGATCAAGCTGTCTCGGCACGTGGCGGAGCGGATGCGGGCAACCGATCTGCTGGCGCGTTGGGGAGGAGAGGAGTTCGCTATCCTCGTTCCCCATCCCGACGGAGCTAGCGCCGCGCGCTTCGCGAATATCCTGAGAGCCGCCATTGAGGTCGTGGACTTCGACGATGTGGGAACCGTGACCTGCAGTTTCGGCGTGGCGCAATTATCTGCCGGAGAAAGTGCCGACGGCCTTGTTCAGCGCGTCGACTGTGCGCTCTACCGCGCCAAGCTTTCGGGCCGCAACCGGGTGGAGCTGGCGGAGGCTCCGGCGGGAGCCAGCACTGGAGTCGGCTCCGCCGCGTAAGTCAATTTTCTCATCCGCGCCCGCGCGCCTCATCCCCGCCGCCCCGCCACCACATTTCCCTCCTAAATCAATGGCCTCATGCGTCCAAGTGATTCGCCCATCACCCACGGGGGACTGACATGACCAAGCTCTTGCAGCACATCGAAGATATGCGCGCACGCCTCAAGGAGGTCGCCGACAACGAGCAGGCGCTCGTCCAGGCGCTGGGCGACGCGCTCGACCGGCTCGACCAGGCGTTGTTGCGCGACGTGCGCCAAGTCGCCAGCGCGCACGAGGTGCGTCGCGAGGCCATCCTCGAGGAGCTGCAGGGGCTCGCCTCCGGTATCGGCATGTTCCGCGCGCCGCTTGCCGCTCCGCCGGCGGCCGAGGAATTGCCGAGCTACATGTCGTCAGCTGAGCGCCGCCAGGCCATCGCGCCGGGCGACTGGCGCCGCGCCACGAGCGCCATCGAGGACGAGCTCGACCTCGGACCGCAGCTTAACGGGCACGGCATCTCGCATTGAGACCGTCATTGGTGTCAGACCCTCAGGGTCTGACATCGGCCGCGCGTTTGTGTGGGGAAGGAGCGCGCAGCGCTTTGCGCGTCAGAGCCTTATGGGCTCGCCGTTGACGACGACGACGCGCGCCTTTTTAAGCGCGGCGCGCAAGGCTTTGGCCGCTGCCTCGAGCTCGGCCGTCGATCCGGCACGCGTCAGCTGCAGGGTCAGCAGCATGGCGCCCTGGGACACGTGCACTTGCCGTAGCTGCTCGTCGATCGTGATACGCATTACGATGTGCCTGTTGCCCGGTCCGCACGCGCGCGCAGGTGCGCCGGGTGCATGTAGTTTGCCGGTCAGACTGGCTTTGGAGGACTTCGGCAACGTGCGCTGTTCCGCGCGGAACATGGATGTGCAACTTTCTCGCCGCTTTATGGCGAAGCCACGCTTCGCAGGGACCGGGGAAGGAGAGGCACGGTCGAAAAATCTTATCCCGCGCTCATCGCGCGTGAGACACTCGCCGCATCCCGCCCCGCGGCCCCTCACGTCTTCAAGCCCTCGGGTAGAGATGCCGCGAGGTCAAAGGCGCGCACAAGGGTGTCATCTCCGGCTTGTCGCGAGGATGGGGGCGAGACGCACGTGAACTAAGACGCGGGACCGATATGACATTCCCGGCATAAGGCCTGCCGACTTTGGCATGGATTGGGCGGGGCCAGGCCCAGGTCCCCGTTCAGACCTCCACGGCGCCCTTGTGCTTGGCCTTGTGCTCGGGCTCCACGTGGATGACGACCTGGGCGCCCTTGATCTCGGCCTCGATCGCGTCCTCCAGCCGGTCGCAGATGTCGTGCGCGGCCTCGACCGACATAGCGCCGGGCACCACCAGGTGGAACTCGATAAAGGTCGCCGGTCCGGCCGTGCGCGTGCGCAGGTCGTGCGCCTGCATCGCGCCGCCGCCGTTGGCTTTGATCACCTCATTGATGCGGGCCTGCATCTCAGGCGAGACCGCTTCGTCCATGAGCTGGCTCATCGACTTGGTGGCCAGGTCGTAGCCCATGCGCAGGATGTTGAGCGCCACCACGCCGGCCAGCAGCGGATCGAGGATGGACCAGCCGGTCAGCGTTGCCAGGATCAGCCCGCCGAGGACGCCCACCGAGGTAATGACGTCGCTCAACAGGTGGCGGCCGTCGCCAGCAAGGGCCGGAGATTTCCACGCGCGGCCGCGGGTGATGAGCAGCCAGGCCCAGCCGGCATTGACGGCGGTTGCCAGGCCGTTGACGAGGAGCCCCGCCGCCGGATCGGTGAGGGCGCGCGGCTTCAGCAGGGCGCCGTAGGCCTCGTGGAAGATGACGAGGGCGGCGACGATAATGAGCGCGCCCTCGAGCACGGCGGAGAAGTACTCGGCCTTGTGGTGGCCGAACGGGTGACGCAGGTCGGGCGGGTGCGCGCCGACGCGGATGGCGAGGAGGGCGGCGATCCCGGTCAGCACGTTGACGATGCTTTCCAGCGCGTCGGAAAACAGCGCCACGCTGCCCGTCATCAGAAAGGCCACGTACTTGATGCCCATGACGGCAAACGCCACGCCAATGCTGGCAGCGGCCACCATCTGATGCTTGTTCTGTATGGGCGTGAGCGGGGGCATCGTGCTGCCTTCAAGGAAATCGCTGCTGCGCCGTCAAGCCGGAAGGTGGCGGCGCTGGGGGGCATTCAGCCTTTTCCACACTCTGGCGCCGCCAGGCCCTCCCGCCGGCCCCGAGAATCTGATGGGGAGGCATGGGCCGCGCCGCCCTCCATGGGGGGGTGCGTGTGCGCACCCGAGCCGGAGGGCACGTGCCATGGCCAATTTCACCACGCATATCGTCGTCGGAACAATCGTTGCGGGCAGCCTTGCCACCTTGACCCTCGCCTCCGACATGATCGCGCCGGAGAATCTCGTCGCCGTGACGATGGCGGGGTCGTTGGGCTCGGTGCTGCCCGACATCGACCTCAAGGATTCGCGTCCCAGCCGCGCCCTGTTCGCAGGCCTTGCGATCTTCTTCTCGTTCGCCATTCTGTTTCACTTCGCGCCCCGCCTGTCGATCGCCGAGATGTGGCTCTTGTGGGTCGGAACGCTGCTGTTCGTGCGCTACGGGCTGCATACCCTCTTTCATAAGTACGCGGTGCATCGCGGCATCTGGCATTCCATCATTGCGGGCATCGTCTGCGCGCTTGCGACAGCGATCGTCTTCTATTACGCGCTGGGCCGCCCCGATGGCGTCGCCTGGCTCGGTGCCGGCTTCCTGTTCGTCGGCTACCTGACGCATTTGACCCTCGACGAGATCTATTCCGTCGATGTCATGGGCACCCATATCAAGAAGTCCTTCGGAACGGCACTGAAATTCATCGATACCCGCCACCCGGCTGCGACCAGCGCCATGGTGGTTGCCGGGGCGCTGCTGCTGTTTATCGTTCCTTCAACGCGCACCTTCGTCGACGGCATTTCCTCGCGCAGCATGTGGGCAGGTCTCGAGCACCGCCTCATGCCGGAAGACAATTGGTTCGGCCTCTTTGTCGAGCGTGGACGCCTTGCCGCCGTTCCGCCGGAGCCAGCCGAGCAATCGACAGGCTCTCTGCCAACGCCGCCAGCGGGCAGCGCGGGCGCACAACCGGCGCCCTGAGTTCGGGGGAGGGGGAGTGTCGCGGTCCTGTCCTCAGGCGCTGCGCTTCTTAAGCCCAGCCAGGTAGGTCGTGACCAGGTCGTCGACCAGTGCTGCGCCCGAATGACCCGTAACCGGTGAGAGCTTGGTGGCCGTCGAGAGCGAGGTCATTCCGTGCACACCGGCCCATAGCGTGCGTGCCGCGCGCTTTTGCGCGCCCGAATCCTTCGTGTCGATCAGTGGCGCAAGTGCATCCTCCAACGGCGCCACCAGGCATTCCAGCTTGGCCTGATACCAGGCCGGCACGTCCTGCCCCGCCGGCAAGCGGTGCTCGACCAGCAAATTCCAGAGCTTTGGCTGCTCTTGCGTGAAGGCGAAGTAGACCTCGGTCAGGCGCAAGAGACGCTGCTGCGGCGTTCCGCTCGCATCGGTTTTCGCCAGCCGATCCGCGAGCCGGTCGAGCAACCGGGCCTCGATGGTCAGCAGGATATCGTCGAGGTTCTCGAACACGTTGTAGAGCGTTCCGGGGGAGTACCCGATCCGCTTGGCGATCTCCCGGGCAGAGAGACCCTCAAGGCCGTCTTGCTCCACGATTTCCGTGGTCGCATCGATGATAAGCTCCCGCAGTTCCTCGGGGCTGTGGATGGAGCGGCGACCCATTGGCGTTTTTTGCCTAGTTCATCTAATTTGACGACTGATTAATTCCGAACCATAGGACGGCTGAAGGTTGGGGCAAAGCCGTCTGATATGCTCAGTCAACGGAATTCTTCCATCTGGATGGGCAAAGTTGAAGATTGATGGGCTCGTGAGGCCTATCAGCCGCAATCCAGCGAGCTGCAGTTGTCGCCCTCGACGTAGTCCACGCAACTGTTGCGCGGGCTGTGGAGCGACTTGTCGGTCCACGTTATGTCGCCCGAGAAGCCCGGCACGAAGTCGGCGAAGAGAGGGTGGAACACAAAACTCAATTCGACCACGATGACAGACCCACCCTTGTCAATAATGCCAGACGGAAGAGCATAGGTCTGGCATTTTGAGGGCACGCTTTGGCCATTGTAGGAATAAGACCAGTCAACGCGCGTGTCGTTTGCGTTGTCGGGAGAGGCCCTGACCTGGAACACCCCGAGCTTCAGTGAGGACGCATCGTAGGGCTGCATCATCTGCTCGATGGCCTTCATCATGCTGCTCAGATTGTTTTGCGCGTCTGAACTTGAGGTTCCCAGCCATTCCTCTCGCGCCACCAGGTCACCCAAGGACGAGGTGACCATGTCAAACTGGCGGTCCATATTGACAGCGCGTCCGACCTCGAGGGCGCCCAACAGCATTAGGAGCATGAGGGGAGCCAGGTAGGCGAACTCAATGGCCGCAGAGCCGTGCGCGTCGCGCCATATCCGGCTTAGCGCACTGCGCGGCGATGACGAGGCTCGGAGAAGCTTGGCGGCACGCATGACGATCTCATCCACTTGCGGGGCTCCAGAGACAGATATCAGGAGGACGAATAAGGCTCGGTGCGGAAAGCCGTCGCCGCCTGCATGATGGCCGAGCCCTCTCCGTTTGTGCCTGCTCCCAAATGCAGGAAACTAAATGAGCGCGCCAAGTCCCACTGATAGCAGAGCGTGACGAGCACAATTTCGCTGGCTCCCCCCGTGTAATCGTAGATCGCGTCCCCAAAATCTCCCGTGGACCCGACAATCTCGTTCTTCGAGTTCGACGCAGGATTGCGGCGTCAATGCGCTCCAGCTCGATGCGTGCTGAACGAGCACGCTCAGCTTTGAGCAGTCGATGTAGCTGCCGGCCCCGTCGCAGACGCTCTGCTTGAAGTCCCCGACAGTGAGGCCGCTCTTTTGGGCCTCGCCCGTGCGGATCTTGCGAGCTGCCGCCTCGACGCCGTGCTCCAGCGAATTGGTGGTGAAGAAGTAGAGGCCGATGCCAATCGTGCCCAGGACCAACATGAAGAACGGCACGGCGACGATGGCGAACTCTATGGCTGTTGCACCCCGGTCGTTGCGCAGCCAGCGGGCAACTCTGCTGCGCGGTGCGGGCGACAACCTCCCATGTGAGTAGAAGGGCAAGCGCATCGGCGATGTCTCAAACGCATGTCAACTCGGTTAGGAGGTGTGAACATAGCTTTACGTCTATGAAATATGTATTGCATGGTCGGCAATTGAGCAGTCGCGGTGAATGAAAGCTTAAAGGCGCTGCCGAAATGAGAATGGCGCCGCTCCGATGCAGGTGCGGTGCGAACTGTAGCAACAGTCTAGCGCTATTGGTTGGCGCCCCGTGAGTCGGCGGCGGCGGCGGCGCTCGACACGCCGGCTTTTCTCTGCGCGTGTTTGGCGATTGTTTCGAAGAACGCGCTTTCGTCGCCGACGGTGATCGTGGGCGAGCAGCTCGGCGTGCAGCTGTACGATTCGCGCAGCGCGCCCCTGTAGAGCACGACCATGCGCTGGTCGTCGCGCTCCACGATGACCCGCTGGTCCTGGATCACGTTGCGTTGGGCATCGAGTGCGATGACGTTGGTGATGCCGAATGTCTTGCCGGTGACGACCAGCAGATTGCCGCCCTGGATGGTCACGTCCGCGATCGAGGGATTGCCGATGATCACCTCGCTCGCAGGACGCGGGAGCCGGATGAGTTGCGACTGGTCGTAGCGGACCATCAGGTCGCCGGCGCGAGCTTCCTGACGGACAGGGACGGCGATGCTCACCAGACAGAGAAGAATGAGGAGCGACGGGCGCGACAGCGCCACGAAGCAGTCCTTCGCCAATTGCAGTGGGACCATGGCAGACAACGTCGACCGATGCTGGAACGGGGATAGGCGTTAGCTCAAGGAAGCATTACCTCAGGAAATGGTGAATGAACGGAAAACGACGGGAGGCGTCGATGGCGTCCACGGGGTTCTGAGCGCCGACCCCGGTTGGCGTCTGCTAGACCCAAGGATCTCTTGTGCGAGTAATTTCAAGCTCTACATAGGATACATAAGTATATTTTGCAGTATGTTATCGACTAGATTTGTCATAGTCGACCCATAATGCCATGATTTGCGGTAATCGCATACAGGATAAGCCTGCGCTGCGGCGATTTATACTTTCCGCCTGGCATTTACGGCGAATTTTATCGAATGCATTCGAGGAATTTAATCGATTGCTAGGAGGTCTTTATGACGAAATACGTCAGTTTTACCAGGATTTAATACATGATGGCCCAATCTCCCATCAGTTCGGCGCCAAAGAGACCTGAGAGCTCCTCGTCCGGACGGGAATGAGCATTCCAAACCAAGATTGGGAGAGTTGTCATGAAAACTATCATCACGCGCTTTGCGAACGACGAGTCCGGTGCCACTGCCATCGAGTATGGCCTCATCGCCGCCATCGTCGGCGTGGGCATCATCGTCGGTCTTGGTTCGGTCCGCGATGGGTTGAACGACCTGTTCAACAACATCGGCGACAAGGTCAAGGAGTAAAGCAAGCAGACACCAGCGCGGCCAGAACAGCCGCGCTCTGCCAGCCACCCGGTGCGCAAGCACCGGGTGGCTGTTCTGCACTTGCAGCCCTTGCCGAGCCCCCTGCGATTACCGGCTTGGCTGTCGGCCTTTTGGTTCGCTGCGGGCGGTGATGCGAGCTTAATCCTCCGGTGAGAAGCTCGTTGTGTCTCCTTCAATGGTCCGCCTGAGATTATCGACGTGCTGGAAAACGTGCTGCTCTTCGTCTTTCCCTTCGCCATGGCCTTCGCCGCTGTGACGGACTTGCTGACGATGAGAATTCCCAACCTTTTGACGCTGGGCACAGCCGCAGCCTTTCTCGTGGTGGCGCCCCTGGTTGGGCTCGGCTGGCAGGAGATGCTCATGCATCTCGCGGCGGGTGCCGCGATGTTGCTCGTCGGGATGCTCCTGTTCTCGCTTGGCTGGGCCGGCGGCGGCGATGCCAAGCTGCTGGCAGCGGCCTCGCTGTGGTTTGGCTTCGAGCCGCTGGTGCTGTTCCTCGGCTACGTGGCCATCTTCGGTGGGGCACTGGCGATCGCGATCCTGGCCTATCGCAGGGCTCCGGCGGGAGCGCTTCCTCTCCCGGACTGGGCGGCGCGCCTCCATGCCAAGGGCGAGGGCATGCCCTACGGCGTAGCGATCGCCGCTGGAGCGCTGACAATCTATCCGACGACCAGCTGGTACGCAGCGCTTGCCGGATGACTTGATGGCGCAACTGGGTCGTTTCGACGCCCCGTTGAAGCGTCAATCCGCGACGCCGGTTAACTTCGCGTTGACGATTGTGCTGCACCTTCAACGAGAGCTGGAGATCGAGTCTCGGGTGAAAGGGCCCGTTGGCGATGAAACGAGCACAATTGATCGGGATTTCCATCGCCGGAGGCGCGGGCCTGCTGGCGTTCATCCTCATGCGATCAATCGTGAGCGGCCCTTCGGCGCCGACCAAGGTGGCAGTTTCGGTCGATGCAACTGAAGTCCTCGTCGCGCGCCGGGACATTCCTCTGGGCAGCGTGACCAAAGACAGCGACTTTCGCTGGCAGACGTGGCCGGCCGACGCGGTGACGTCGACGTTTATCACCAAGGAGCAGGGCTCCGCCGCAATGCGCAGGGTATCGGGTGCCGTCGCCCGGGCGCCGATACTGGCGGGTGAGCCGGTGACGCGCCAGAAGCTGATCAAGGCCGGCGAGGGCGGCGTGCTGGCCGCCATTCTGCCCAAGGGTATGCGCGCCATCTCCACGCGCATAAAGGAGGAGACGGCCGCCGGGCGTCTCATCCTCCCCAACGATCATGTCGACGTCATTCTGACACGGCGCCTGCGCGGGCGCGAAGGGCAGGACGATTTCGTCAGCGACACGCTTTTTCGCAACGTTCGGGTGTTGGCGGTCGGCCAGCAGATCGAGACGAAGAAAGATAACAAGTCGCCCGAAGGGAGCGCCAACACGGCAACGCTCGAGCTTAGCCCGGAGCAAGCAGAGACGTTGGCGCGCGCCAATTCGATGGGCGAGATCAGCCTGTCATTGCGCAGCATAGCAGACGCCGACCCCAACGGGCCGGGTGCGCTGAGCGATCCTTTCGCTCATCAGCGCAGCAGCTCAATACGCGTACTCAAATACGGCGTCCCCACGCGCGCGTACGGCGTGAACTGAGTGCAGTGCTTCAGTTTCAGCTGTCCGGAAGGTATTCGAGAATGCGAACGACCCTAAAGTGGGTTTGCGCAAGCATGGCCGCGGTGGCTCTCGCCGGTTTGGCCGCGACGACGTGCGCGCAAAAGGCTGAAGCGGCGGGGGGCGGTCCGGCTATCCGCGACTCCGTGATGCGCATCCCGGCAAATGCCGCCTTTCCGCTGTCCAAACGGATCGATTTGGGCGTGGGCCGCTCCATCGTCGTACAGTTCCCGGTCCCGCTCAAGGATGTGCTGGTGTCCGATCCGAGCCTCATGGACGCCGTCGTGCAGTCGTCCGACCGTGTGTTTCTGATCGCCAAGAAGTCGGGGCAGACCAATGCCTTCTTCTTCGACGAGTACGGCCAGCAGATCCTCACGCTGGAGGTGGCGGTAGGCGCCGACCTTTCGGCGCTCGATCAGCTGCTTGCGCGTCTCATTCCCGGCTCCAACGTCCACAGCGAGCTTGCCGGCAAGGCGATCGTTCTGACCGGCACGGTGCGCACGCCCATTGATTCCGATCGGGCCGCCCAGATCGCCGCTCAGTTCTCGGCCTCCTACGCGGGAACGATTGGGACCGTTGGTTCAAACCCGGCCTCCACAACGACTACGACCAATACGCAGGGTAGCACCAGCGCCGGCGGCCCCACCTCGGCCTACAGCACGCAAACCCAGGCCGATAGCACCAGCCAGTCCTCAACGGACGATCCCTATGCGGCCAAGCCGATCATCAATCTGCTCGTGGTCGAGGGCGAGGAGCAGGTCATGCTCCGCGTCACGGTCGCGGAGGTGCAGCGCTCGATACTGAAGCAGTTCGGCATTAACATCGGTGCCCTGCTGAACTCGGGCAACTTCACGACAGCGATCTTGAGCGACAACGCATTGCCCCTTACGAGCGCCGCCGGTCTCGGCACGCTGCCGACGGCCGGCGTCCTGAACGGTGCACTGAGCCTCTTCAACCAGGGACCTACGACATCCGACGGGAGCACGACGGCATTCGGCAACTCCGGCGTGGCAACCGCTTGGCAGTCGGGAAAGCAAACCGTCGCCGGCGCATTGAGGGCGCTCGAGCGGGACGGCCTCTTGAGGACGCTGGCCGAGCCCAACTTGACGGCGGTTTCCGGCGAGCCGGCCAAGTTTCTGGCGGGCGGCGAGTATCCCGTGCCCGTGGTCGACAGCCTCGGTCAGGTCAGCGTCACCTATAAAGAGTACGGCATCGGGCTCGCGTTCACGCCGGTGGTGATGTCGGAAGGCCGCATCAGCCTGAAGATCGAGAGCGAGGTGAGCGAGCTCACCAACGAAGGCGCTGTGGTGCTGTCGGGCATTTCCATTCCTGCCCTCAAGAAGCGGCAGGCCAACTCCACCGTCGAGTTGCCCTCGGGCGGCTCGCTCGCTCTTGCGGGACTGCTTTCGCAGGATACGCGTCAGAACATCGATGGATTTCCCGGCCTCAAGGATCTTCCGATCCTCGGCACGCTCTTTCGCAGCCACGACTACCAGAAGGCGGAGACCGAGCTCGTCGTCATCGTGACCCCCTACATGGTGCGGCCTGTCGCGCGCCAGCAGCTCGCACTTCCGCAGGACGGCATGGGCGATCCGACCGATCGCAAAGCCAACTTCCTCGGTCACATCAACCGCGTCTACGGAGGCGGAGCCCCGGCGCCGGTCGGTGATCTCAAGGGCGACTATGGATTCATCGTGGAATAGCGGGCAGGCGGGAGCGACGACATGATGACTGTCAGAACGAAGCTGACGCCCGGCAAGAAAGCCTTCGCTCATGGCTTGCGGCTGGCGGCCGTCGGTGCCCTCGCGCTTGGCCTGACAGGCTGCAAGACCACCGACGATCCCACGCGCGTCGCCGGCTGGACGCTCGTCGACGCCTCGCAGCGTCACCCCATTCTGGTCTCGCAGGAGCCCACGAACCTTTCCGTGCGCGTGCGGCGCGGTACCAATGGGCTGACCTCTGCGCAGCGGGCCAGGCTTCTCGACTTCGCCGGCCACTACCGCACCACAGATGCCGGCAACAGCCGCCTCGTCATTGCAGCCCCGAGTGGTGGTGCCAACGAGGTTTCGGCCATGTACGCGGTCAGCGAGATCAGGGCGTTGCTCACCGATCAGGGCTTCTCCGAGGCGACCATCTCGGTGGAGGCTTATGATGCGGAAGGCGCCGGGGAGCCGCCGATCCGTGTCTCCTATCTGCGCTACGTGGCGCAGCCACCCCCGTGCGGCGACTGGTCGACCAATCTCGCCTACGATCCCATAAATCTTCCCTATCCTAACTTCGGCTGCGCCGGTCAGCACAACTTCGCCGCCCAAGTCGCCAACCCTGCCGATCTGTTGGGCCCGCGCAGCGAAACGGCTCGCTCCAGCGAGCGCCGGGACCAGGTGTGGAGCAAGTATGTGCGCGGCGCGCCGACGGGCGCCACCAAGGCGGCGGACGAACGCGTGAACAAGAACAACAGCAATTGAGGCTCTTAGGGTAACTGAGGTCGCTTAAGCTCATGTCGAAGCAAGCCTATTCCGAACCAGGCGCCGAGGAGGCGGGCGGCATGGATGTCACGCTGCCGGGCGAGGAGACCGGCTTGGCCGAAGAGTCCGTCAGCGGTCGCGCGCGTCCGATCCCGCGCATCTCGATCCAGGTCTTCTGCGAGAACGCCGCGATGGCGGAGATCCTGCAGATTGCTGCCGAGGACCGCCGGCTCGCCAAGGTGCACGTCAGCGTGCACATGGGCGGTATCGAGGCGGCGGTGGCACATTTCCAGCAGAACCCCACCCCCAATCTCATCATCGTCGAGAGCAGCCTGCCGCGCGAGCACGTGCTGATGGAACTGGACCGTCTCGCCGAGTGCTGCGATGCAGGCACCAAGGTCATCGTCATCGGACACGTCAACGACGTCGTCCTCTATCGTGATCTTCTCCGGCGCGGGGTGAGTGAGTACCTGGTGGAGCCGGTCGCGCCGCTGCAAATCATGGAGGCCATCTCCAACCTCTACAACAATCCGGAGACGGAGCCCGTGGGCCACGTCTATGCCTTCATCGGCGCCAAGGGCGGCGTCGGCTCCTCGACCATTTGCCACAACGCCGCCTGGGCGCTGTCGGAGCAGTTCAAGGCCAACGTGGTCATCGCCGACCTCGATCTCGCCTTCGGCACGACCGGCCTCGACTTCAATCAGGATCCCGTCCAGGGCATCGCCGACGCGCTGTCGAGTCCTGATCGCCTGGACGAGGTGTTGCTCGACCGCTTGCTGACCAAGTGCTCAGAGCATCTGTCGATCTTCGCCGCGCCCGTCGTTCTCGACCGCGAGTACGACATCACGGCCGCAGGTTGCGACCAAGTCATCGACATCGTTCGTCAGAACGTGCCGTATCTGGCGATCGACCTTCCCCACACCTGGTCGGCTTGGACAAAGGGCATCCTGCTGCAGGCGGACGAGGTGATCATCACCGCCGCGCCCGATCTCGCCAACCTGCGCAATGCCAAGAGCATCGTCGACCTGCTAAAGCAGGCGCGCCGCAACGACAACAAGCCGCATCTGGTCATGAACATGGTCAACATGCCCAAGCGGCCCGAAATCAGCATCAAGGAATTCGAGACGGCGCTCGGCCTCAAGACGATCAGTGTCGTCGAGTTCGACGCGGAGACCTTCGGGCAAGCCGCCAACAACGGCCAGATGATCGAGGAGCTCAACGCCAAGGCGAAGTCGGTGGCCGCCTTCCGCGAGATCGCGCTGGCGATGACGAACCGGCGCGAGGCGCAGCCCGCGAAGAAGCCCTCGCCGTTGGCGCCCCTGCTCGAGAAACTGAAGATCAAGCTGTAAGGGTTCTGAGCAATGTTCGGTAAGCGTACCACGACCATCACCGAGCCGCGTCCGGTGCAGCGGCCGGCGGCGCCCGTTCCGGAGAAAGCACCAGAGCCCCGGCCGGTGGCCCCGACCGTCAATTCCTCCGCGGCCGCGCAGGCACAGGAATCTCAGCGCCGGCATTCGGAGGAATATTACGACGTCAAGACGACGGTCTTCAACGCGCTGATCGACACCATTGACCTGACCCAGCTCGCCAAGCTCGACAGCGCCTCGGCGCGTGAGGAGATCCGCGACATCGTCAGCGAGATCATCCAGGTCAAGAATGTCGTGATGTCGATTGCCGAGCAGGAGGAACTGCTAGAGGACATTTGCAACGACGTTTTGGGTTACGGGCCTTTGGAGCCCTTGCTGGCGCGCGACGAGATCGCCGACATCATGGTCAACGGCGCGGACACGACGTTCATCGAGGTCGGTGGCAAGGTGCAGAAGACCGGCGTGCGCTTCGCCGACAACCTGCAGCTCATGAACATCTGCCAGCGCATCGTCAGCCAGGTTGGTCGCCGCGTCGATGAATCGAGTCCAATCTGCGACGCGCGTCTGCCCGATGGATCCCGCGTCAACGTGATCGCCCCGCCTCTGGCCATCGATGGGCCGGTCCTCACGATCCGAAAGTTCAAGAGGGACCGTCTCAATCTCGAGCAGCTCGTTAAAATCGGCACGATCGCGCCCTACACCCGCACCGTTCTCGAGATCATCGGCCGCGTGCGCTGCAACGTTCTGATCTCGGGGGGCACCGGCTCGGGCAAGACGACGCTGCTCAATTGCCTCACCGGCTCCATCGATCTCGATGAGCGCATCATCACCTGCGAGGATTCGGCCGAGCTGCAGCTGCAGCAGCCGCACGTGGTCCGACTTGAGACGCGTCCGCCCAACCTGGAAGGCGAGGGCGAGATCAAGATGCGCGACCTCGTCAGGAACTGCCTTCGTATGCGGCCAGAGCGGATTATCGTGGGCGAGGTGCGCGGTCCGGAGGCCTTCGATTTGTTGCAGGCCATGAACACGGGCCACGACGGCTCCATGGGCACGCTTCACTGCAACAGCCCCCGCGAGGCCATCAGCCGCCTGGAGTCGATGATCATGATGGGCGGCTATCAGCTTCCCGTGAGGACCATTCGCGAGATGATCACCGGCTCCGTCGACGTCATCGTGCAGGTCGCGCGTCTGCGCGACGGCTCGCGTAAGGTGACGCATATCACCGAAGTCTTGGGCATGGAGGGCGACGTGGTCACGCTGCAGAACCTCATTCTGCACGAGGTCACCGGAGAGGATGCCAACGGCAAGATCCTAGGTCGCCAGCGCTCAACCGGCATTGCCCGACCGCATTTTTGGGACCGGGCGGTTTATTACGGCGAGGAGAGCCGCCTGGCGGCGGCCCTGGCGCAGGCCGAGGTGCTCGACGCCAACGGCAATCCTTTGGGAGATATCAATGTCTGAAGGCGATCTCCCTGCACTCGCCGCCGCGATGTTGGCCGCGCTTGCCGTTGCAGCGATCGTGTTCGTATTCGTCAATCCTTATCTTTCTGGCGAGCGAAACTCGGAGGAGCGCTACCGTGCCGTAGTCGAGAGCAGAGCCCGCACCGGGCCATCATTGCGTGCTGTCAATGAGCTCGCGGCTCAGCGGCGCAAGAGCGTCACCGACACGCTCAAGGAAATGGAGGATCGCCAGAAGGCGGCCGAGAAGGTCACGCTGCGTCTGCGGCTGCAGCGAGCGGGTCTCAGCATCACGCCGAAGGTATACTGGCTGATGAGCGTGCTGTGCGGGCTGAGCTTGGCTTTTGCCGTCAACATGACGCTTCCGTCCTCCGCCACGCGGCAGTTCCTGGCGATTTGCGTTGGCGTTATCGGAACTTTCGGCGTGCCGCGCTGGGTGCTGAGCAGGATGATCAAAAGGCGCCAGGCCAAGTTTCTGGCTGAGCTTGCCAACGCCATCGATGTCGTCGTGCGCGGGGTGAAGTCTGGCTTGCCGCTGAACGAATGCCTGGGGACCATCGCCAACGAGAGCGCGCAGCCGCTGGCCGGCGAGTTCCGCGAGGTCATCCATCAGCAGCGCCTCGGCGTCACCCTGAGCGAGGCGCTGGAGCGGTTGATGCTGCGCATGCCCTTGGCCGAGGTCAAGTACCTCACGATCGTGATCGCCATCCAACAGCAGGCCGGCGGCAACCTTTCCGAGGCGCTCAGCAATCTGGCCGGCGTGCTGCGCGATCGCTTTCGACTGAAGATGAAGGTGAAGGCGCTGAGCGCGGAGGCGAAGGCGTCGGCGCTGGTGCTCGCCTCTCTGCCTCCCGGCGTCATGTTTATGGTGTATGGCGCCTCGCCCGACTACATCATGCCGCTCTTCGCCACCCGCGCCGGTAACCTGATGCTGTTGTTCAGCGTCATATGGATGATCATCGGCGTTCTCGTGATGCGACGCATGATCAACTTCAAATTCTGAATGAGCGACCTGCCCGCGTCTCACGCGCGGACAGACGGAGTTCTGCTATGGACCACCTGATCGAGACCTTTACCAACCCGACCTTCATCGTGACGGTGCTGACGGCCATTTGCGCCTTCGCTACCGTGCTGACGATCGCCATGCCCATCTTGGCGAAGGACCGCATGAACCAGCGCATGCGCGTGATGGCGGTCGAGCGCGAGAAGATGCGGGCGGCGCGCCTGGCCGAGGTCGGGAAGGATCGTAACGCGCCGAAGCTGCGAATGGTCTCCAAGGGCTTTATGCAGGACATCGTGGACCAGCTCAAGCTGCGCCAGATGTTCGACAACGATGAGGTGCGCGACAAGCTCAAGCGTGCGGGCCTCAGGGGCCAGGCGCCTCTCGTCGCCTACATGTTCTTTCGTGTGGCCGTGCCGCTCATGGTCTTAGCTGTGTCTCTGTTCTATTTGTTCGTTGTGGGTGCGCTGTCCTACCCGCCGCTGATCAAGCTCCTCATTTCACTCGGGGCGGCGTTCGTCGGCTCTTATCTGCCGAACCTTTTCATCGAGAACCTGGCCCAGAAACGCCAGCAGGCAATCCGGCAAGTGTTCCCCGATGCGCTCGACATGCTGCTGATCTGCGTGCAGTCGGGCATGTCGGTGGAGGCTGCGTTCGGGCGCGTGTCGAAGGAGATCGCGGGTCAGTCGATGGAGCTCGCGGAGGAGTTGAGCCTGACGACGGCCGAGCTCTCGTATCTCCAGGACAGGCGCCAGGCCTTCGAGAACCTCGCCAAGCGCACCGGGATTAACGGAGTGAAAGCGGTGACGACGGCCCTTATCCAGGCCGAGCGCTACGGTACGCCCGTGGGTCAGGCGCTCCGGATCATGGCCAAAGAGAACCGCGATATCCGCCAGTCGGAAGCCGAGAAGAAGGCGGCCGCGTTGCCGCCGAAGCTTACCGTTCCCATGATCGTGTTCTTCCTGCCGGTGCTCTTCATCGTGATCCTCGGCCCGGCCGCCATAAGGTTCTGGGAGCTGAACTGACGACGGCACGAGCCCGGCGGAACGCGTGCAGGCGCCGGGCTTTCTGTTATCCGTCTTACTCGCCGTGTGCCGGGTGTGAGATGGATTTGGGTGTGCTCGGCTTATGAGCGGTAGGCTCGATCGGTGCGGGAGTGGTCTGCGGTAACCACTGTGCGACGCTGAAGGTCGTGTCGAAGTCCGGCGTCGTTTGCGGTTTCTTCTTGACCTCGGCTTTGGCCTTCACCTTCGCCTTTGCCTTCTCGAAAGGCAATGCTCCCCGCAAGATCCCGCCGGCCTGAGCCATCATCATGACGCGTTGCTCCTTGGCGCCGCCGTCGGAGGTCTGTGCGGCCTCAGGCTTGGCCTCCTCCGGCTGGTCGCTGTCGTCTTCCGCGACGGGCATCTCTCTCGCTGGCTTCTTGTTGGCGGGCTTGCTGGCGCGCGCGACGCTCGCCGTTGGCTCGGAGACCGGCGGTTTCTTGGCCGCGAGCTTGACAACTCGACGCAGGTAATCGGTGTTCTCTTCGGCGCTTTCGGCGGAGAGGTCACGCGAGGCGAGCAGCTTGGCCTCGTCGTACTTTCCTTGCAGCCCGAGCACCAAGGCAAGGTTCTGGCGAATCTTGAGCGAGTTGCGGTCGGCGGCGGCGGCCTTGCGCAACATCGCCTCGGCACGCTTGGGTTCGCCGTCCATTGCATGGGCGAGCGCGAGGTTGCTCAGAACGGAGGGTTGGTCGTGCGAGAGCTCCAACGCGTGCTCGTAATAGGGAATGGCGTCCTTGTACTTGCCCTGCTTGGCGAGCACTGTGCCGCGCGCGGAGATGATGCGCCAGTCGGGATCGGTGGGGTCGTCGGCAGCGGCGAGCAGCCGGCCGGCAAGGCCGATCTGGTCGAACTCGAGGGCAAGCCGCCCGTACTCGCTGGCGAGCTCGCGACTGTCGCCATGAAGGATCGAAGCCTGCTGCAGAACCGCTAAGGCCCGCCTCTTCTCCCCCATGGCCTTGAGGTCCTTGGCATAGCTCAACGCCGCCGGCAGGCCGCGCGGATCCTTGGCGTACTCCTGGCCCCAATACTTGGTGGCTTTCGCCAGCTCGCTTTTGCCGGCGTCGGTGGTGGTTGGGGGCGGCGTCTCGTTCTCGCTCTGCTGCGACAGCATCTGAGGCAGGCTCGGTTTTGGAGACTGGGCGCAGGCCCCGAGCAAGATGCAGACGGCAAGCGCGGGAAGCCCTCTCCAGCTCACAATCCCGCCGCGGCAGGCGGTTGCTTGCGATGCGCGTGCCATCCGTAGTCTCCCTGATCGGTGCTTGGACTCGAATCTGTCCTTTGTCCGTCAGGGTGCGAGACACTCGTCAACAAACCATTAACCGGTCTTAATTCCTGGTAGGGTGTTGCCGCTGCTACGCGGCCGCAGCCAGCTCGGCGCGCGCGCCCTCGGTCCAGGCGTCCATCTCCGGCATGGCGAAGATCGTTTCCACGTACGCCTGCGCCGTGCCGTCATCGCCGTAGGCGGCAAGGTCCGGCACGTAGGTGCGAAAGCGAGAGGCGACGGGGGCATACATCGCGTCGGCGGCCGAGAAGCGCGAGAAGAGAAACGGGCCGTCGCCGCCAAAGCGCGCGCGGCACTGTCTCCAAAGCTCGACAATGCGGCCGATGTCGGTTTCGGCCTCGGCCGGCAGCGTGGCCTGCGGCATGCGGGCCAGAAGGTCCATGGAGCAGTGCTGGCGCAGGCCCATGAAGCCCGAATGCATCTCGGACGCTGCGGAGCGTGCCGTGGCGCGGGCCGTCCGCTCTGCGGGCCAAACTAGAGCCTCAGGATGTTGCTCGGCCAAGTATTCGAGGATGGCGAGGCTGTCCCAGACCGCCAGCTCGCCGTCGATCAGTGTCGGCACCAGCCCGGACGGGGAGCGCTTGAGGATTTCGGCCTTGGATTCGGGGCGCCGCAGCCGGATGTTGATCTCCTCGAAGGACAAGCCCAAACGCCGCATGGCGAGCCAGGGGCGCAGGCTCCAGCTCGACCAAGCCTTGTTGCCGATGACGAGGCGGTAGCGTGCGGTCATGCTCTTGCCTTGCCTCCCATGATCCTGTTCTGTGCCCCGCGAGTCGCGTTGGAAGACGGGGCTTTAGACCTTTCCAAGGCGCCTTTCTAGCAAGGACCGGATCGATCCGCATGACCCGCATGACCAACCCCCCACGTCCCGAAGACGCCTTCCTGGCTACAGGCGCGCGCGGGGCCGACATCCCTATCTGGCTTATCGAGAAGGGCGCGCCGGTCCCGCTCGAGGGGGCGCAGAAAGCCTGGGTCGAGGCGGCGGGCTTCAAGGGCAACGCCAAGCAGCTGGTGCTGGTGCCGGGGGCTGACGGGAGCATTGCTGGGGCTGTCTTCGGCTTGGGCGAAGGTGCCACCGGCGAGCCGAGCGGTCCCGCCGATCTGCTCGTCGGTCAGCTCGCGCAGGCGCTGCCGGCCGCGTCGTACCGGCTTGAGGGCAACGTGAGCGACCCCGTGCTCGCGGCGGTCGCCTGGGGCCTCGGTGCCTACCGCTATGGCCGATACAAGAGCGCCGATGCCGCGGCACGGCCGCGGCTCAGGATTCCAAGCGGCGCCGATCGGGCCGTAGTGCTCGCCGCCGTCGAGGCGGTCTGGCAGGGGCGCGATCTCATCAACACGCCCGCCTCCGACATGGGCCCCGGCGAGCTGGAGCTCGCAACGCGCGCGCTCGCCGAGCGTCACAAGGCGGATATTGCCGTCGTCGAGGGCGACGAGCTGTTGACGCGCAACTTCCCGCTGATCCACGCCGTGGGCCGCGCGAGCACGCGCGCACCCCGGCTGATCGATCTGACCTGGGGCCGCGCCAAGTCCCCCACCGTCACGCTCGTCGGCAAGGGCATCTGCTTCGACACCGGCGGCCTCGACATCAAGCCCGCGAGCGGCATGGGGTTGATGAAAAAGGACATGGGTGGCGCGGCGACGGTGCTCGCGCTCGGGCACATGATCATGAGCCGCAAGCTCGACGTGCGCCTGCGCATTTTGATCCCGGCGGCGGAAAACAGCATCTCTGGCAATGCGTTCCGCCCTGGGGACGTCTTGCGCGCGCGCTCGGGCGCAACGGTCGAGGTGGGCAATACCGATGCGGAAGGCCGGCTCGTCCTCGCGGATGCGATCGCGCTTGCCGACGAGGCCGCGCCGCAGAGCCTGTTTGTGTTCGCGACTTTGACCGGCGCGGCACGTGTCGCGCTGGGGCCCGACCTTCCGGCGTTCTTCACCAATGATGACGCGTTCGGCGCCGACATGGTGGCGACCTCTGCAGGTATCGGCGATCCGGTGTGGCGCCTTCCTTTGTGGGCGGGCTACGACGCCAAGCTCGAAGGCCAGGTCGCGGACATGAACAACATCTGGGAAGCGCCCTTCGGCGGCGCTATCGTAGCAGCACTGTTCTTGAAGCGATTCGCCAAGCGGGCGCGCCGCTTCGCCCACTTCGACATCTACGGATGGCGCCCGTCGGCAACGCCGCTGGGCCCCAAAGGCGGCGAGCCGCAGGCGGCGCGAGCGGTGTTCACCCTCTTGAGCAAGGAGCGCGATCGATGAGCGAGGAGACGGCCGAGAGACAGAAGGTAGCGGCAGCGGCGCCGGCGCGCCTCGATCCGCGCCGTAACGTCTTCCGTCGTGACCTGGCATCGAAGAGCCTTTACGGGAAGGTCAGCGCGCCGCGCTATGTGCAGGGCTTTCCCGCGCAAGTGGTGCGCGCTGCCGTGCCGCTGCGCAGCCTGCCGTCGTCATCGAACGGCTTTGCAACGGAGGCGCTCTTCGGGGAGATCGTCACCGTCTATGAGGAACGCGACGGCTGGGCGTGGGTTCAGCTGAACCGCGACAGGTATGTCGGCTACGTTCCGATCGATACGCTCTCGCAGGAGGTCATGGCGCCGACGCATCGCGTGCGCGCGCTCGGCACCTTCGTCTATCCGGCACCCGACATCAAATCGCCGCCGTTCATGCATTTGAGCCTCAATGCCGAGCTCTCCATCGTGGGCGCCGACGAGCAGTTCTGCGCCCTTCAGGCTGGCGGCTTCGTCGTTCAGCGCCATGTGATCGAGCGCGATCGATACGGGCGCGATTTCGTGGAGATCGCCGAGCGCTTCATCGGCACGCCCTACCTGTGGGGCGGGCGCACGCGCGTGGGGCTCGACTGCTCGGGTTTGGTGCAGCTCGCGCTGGAGGCTGCCGGCATCGCGGCGCCGCGCGACACCGACATGCAGGAGGCCGAGCTCGGTGCAGAGGTGCCGCTCACCGATATCGAGGAGAACCTGCAGCGGGGTGACCTGGTATTCTGGAAGGGGCACGTCGGCATCATGGTGGACAGCGTGACGCTGGTGCATGCCAACGCGCATCATATGGCGGTGGCGGTGGAGACACTGCCCGAGGCAGCACAGCGGATCGCCAAGAGCGGATCGGAGATCCGCTCAATCAAGCGATTAGCGGGACTGTGCGGCTGAGGATCGGCGGCTAGCGACGATAGGGCAGGAAGCGCTTCTCGCGTAGCTCGGTGCCGTCGTCATCGAGCGATGGGAGCCCCGTTCCCAGCGTCGTGCCGCGGGCCTCGCGCCATATGCCCCCGTCCGCCAGCATGACGAGCGTCTCCACCGATCGCTCCAGGCCCGTCAGGTGGCTGACCCACACGCGCTGGACCACGCGCCCGTCCGCGATGGCCTCGACGAAGGGCAGGAAGATATCGAACGACTCGATTGGAAGGGACTCGTAGCTCTCCTCGCCGACGGCGACGTCGTAATGCTGATCGAAGTGCAGGATCAGCTCGAACGGGCAGGCTTTGGCCAAGAACGGCGTCACCGCGATCTTCCAGTAATTTCCGGTTTCGCTCTCCTCGATGCGCGCGGCGTCGGCGATCGACGGAGCCCAGTATTTCAGGGCCGTGATCGTCGTCTGCAGCCGGGAGCGAAAGAGGTCGTCAGGCAGCATGGCCGTCGGAGGATTGTGTGCGGAACGGCCACGATGACGCAAAGCCGCCGACTTGCAAGCGGAATATCCCGATTTCCTCAGCCTACGGCCTGCTGGGCCAAGGCCTCATCCTTCGCAGCCTGGCGTTGCAGGGCGGGGCGCTCGCCGAGCCGCTTGGTGTAGGCGACGAACTCGGGCAGCTCGGGCAGGAGCTTGAATAGCAAGCCCCAGCGGAGCGTGGCGCCGATGACGACATCGGCCGCGGTGAACTGCTCGCCGAGCAGGTAGGGAGTATCTGCGAGGGCCTGCCGCAACACCTCGATGACCGTATCGTAGTCGGCCCAGCCCGCCGTCGATCGCGGCGCCGCTGTGCGCTCGAGCGCCTTGTCGATCATCGCGGGCTCGATGCAACTCGGTCCGAAGAATAGCCACTTGAGATAGGGGCCGCGCCGCGCATCTCCGATCGGAGGCGCCAGCTTTGCGGCTGGGTAGGCGTCGGCCAGATAGCAGCAGATCGCCGCAACCTCGGTGATGATGACGTCGCCATCGACAAGTGCCGGTACCTTTCCCATGGGATTGATCGCGAGATAGGACGGCTTGCGCTGATCGCCCTCCTTGAGATTGAGAAGCTCGATCTCGTAGGGCTCGCCGATCTCCTCCAGCATCCAGCGGGCGGTGGCGGCGCGCGACGGCATCGCGTGATAAAGCTTGAGCTTGGGTTTCAGATCCGGGATCGCGCGTGTCCTCCAAGTCGGCTTGCGGCTACCCTCAGGCGCCGATGACGTTCTCGTGCTCAACGCGCAAGTTGAAGGCGGCGGCAAGCAGCGCACGTGTGTAGTCCTCTTTGGGGTGCGCGAAGACCTGCTCGGCCTCGCCTTCCTCGACCGTCTTGCCGTTGCGCATCACGATCACGTAGTTGCACAGCGCCCGAATGACCTTCAGGTCGTGGCTGATGAACAGGTAGGCGAGGTTGCGCTTCTTCTGCAGATCGCGCAGCAGGTCGACGATCTGCGCCTGCACCGACATATCGAGGGCGCTCGTCGGCTCGTCCAGCATTACGAACTTGGGCTTCAGCACCATGGCGCGGGCGATGGCGATGCGCTGGCGCTGGCCTCCGGAGAACTCGTGTGGGTAGCGGTCCTGCGCTTGCGGATCGAGCCCGACCTCTGTCAGTGCCTCTCCCACGCGCTGGCGCCGCTCAGCGAAGTTGAGCTCCGGCGCCTGAATGAGCAGGCCCTCCTCGATGATCTGGCTGACCGACAGCCGTGGCGACAACGAGCCGAAGGGGTCCTGGAAGACGATTTGCATATCCTTGCGCAAGGGGCGCATCTCGCGGGTCGTGAGCCCGTCGATACGCTTGCCGATGTAGGCGATGGGGCCTTGCGAGGAGATGAGCCGCAGGATGGCGAGCCCGAGCGTCGTCTTGCCAGAGCCCGAACTCGCCGACAACGCCGACCGTCTGCCCCTCGCGCAGCTTCAACGATAGCCCGTCGACCGCCTTCACATAGTCGACGGTGCGGCGCAGGGCGCCCTTCTTGATGGGGAACCAGACCTTGAGGTCATCCGTCTCGACCACAATCGGGGCCCGATCGTCGGCTGCGGGCGCGCTGCCCTTCGGCTCGGCAGCCAGCAAGTGACGCGTATAGGCATGCTTGGGAGCGGTGAAGATCTGCTCGGTCCGCCCATCCTCGACAATGCGGCCGCCCTGCATGATGTAGACGCGCTCGGCCATCTTGCGCACGATGCCGAGGTCGTGAGTGATCAGCAGCAGCGCCATGCCCATCTCGCGCTTCAGCTCGCGCAGCAACTCGAGGATCTGCGCCTGGATGGTGACGTCGAGCGCCGTCGTGGGCTCGTCGGCGATCAAAAGATCGGGCTCGTTGGCGAGCGCCATGGCGATCATCACGCGTTGGCGCTGACCGCCCGAAAGCTGATGGGGGAAGGCGCCCAAACGCTTCTCCGGCTCCTTGATGCCGACACGATGCAACAGCTCCAGCACGCGCCGGCCGGCGCTCTTGTCATCCATGTGCCGGTGCAACTTCAAGACCTCGCCCACCTGGTTCTCGATAGTATGCAGCGGGTTGAGCGACGTCATCGGCTCCTGGAAGATCATGGAGATGCGGTCGCCGCGGATCGCGCGCATCTGCGGCTCGGGTAGCTTCAGCAGGTCGCGGCCCTCGAACCAGACCTCGCCTGACGGGTGCGCCGCGGCGGGATAGGGCAAGAGGCGCAAAATCGACAGCGCGGAGACGGTCTTGCCGGAGCCCAACTCGCCGACGAGGGCCACCGTCTCGCCGCGGCCGATGCGGAACGAGGCGCGATCGGCGGCGAGTAGCCGTGTCTCGCCCGAGCCGAAGCTGACCGAGAGGTCTCTGACATCTAGGAGTACGCGTTTGGGTGCCAATTGCGCCTCCTAGCGGAATGTCTTGCGCGGGTCGAAGGCGTCGCGGACCGCCTCGCCGATGAAGATCAAAAGTGAAAGCATGACAGCCACGGAGAAGAAGCCGGTGAGGCCGAGCCACGGCGCCTCCAGATGCCGTTTGCCCTGCAGCAGCAGCTCGCCCAGCGAGGCCGAGCCGGGCGGGAGCCCGAGCCCGAGAAAGTCGAGCGCAGTCAGGGCGGCGATCGAGCCCGAGAGCTGGAAGGGCACGAACGTCAGCGTCGCCACCATGGCATTGGGCAGCATGTGCTTGCGCATGATCTTGATGTGCGTCAGCCCGAGCGCGCGCGCCGCCGTGATGTACTCGAAATTGCGCGCGCGCAGGAACTCGGCGCGCACCACGCCGACGAGGTTGACCCAATAGAATAAGAGCAGCGTGCCAAGCAGCGTCCAGAAGCCCGGCACCAGCACCGAGGAGATGATGATCAGCACGAACAGCGATGGGATCGAGGACCAGACCTCGAGGAAGCGCTGGAAGATGAGGTCGGTGCGGCCTCCGAAATATCCCTGCACGGCGCCGGCGGCGACGCCGATGCCCGATGACAGGATGGTCAGCAAAAGGCCGAACAGCACCGAGACGCGGAACCCGTAGATCACGCGCGCGACGACGTCGCGCCCCTGATCGTCGAGGCCGAGCCAGTTGCGGTTGCCGATCGCCTCGTAGCGGGCGAGCTCCCCGGGCGGCGCGTCGCACAAGGGCGCGCTCGAGGCCCACGGCGGCGGTGCCGGATAGCCGAGGCATAGGCCCCCGTCGCCCTTGCGGCCGGGATAGTCCTTGTTGATCGTGTCATAGGAGTAGCTGATCGGCGGCCAAAGGGCCCAGCCGTGCTCCTTCACCTCGTCAAGGATCACCGGGTCCTTGTAGTCGGTCACGGCGAGGAAGCCGCCGAACTTCAATTCGGGATAATCGACGAAAATGGGAAACAGGATCTCGCCCTTGTAGCTCAAGATGATGGGGCGGTCGTTGGCGAGGAACTCCGCAAACAGCGAAAGCACGAACAACGAGACAAAGACGACGAGGCTCCAATAGCCACGCTTGTTCGCCTTGAAGTTCGACCAGCGGCGCTGGTTGAGCGGGCTGAAACCGAAACGCCCGCGCATGAGACCGCGCCGGCGCTGCTGCCACGGAGGGATCGGGCCGGTGCCTTCCTCCTCGGGCGGCGGCTGCGCTTGTGGAAGCGGCGTCTCGAGCGCGCGGGTGTCCACTTAGACCTCCCGGTTCTCGAAATCGATGCGCGGATCGACGAGCGTATAGACGAAGTCGGAGATGAGGTTCACGACGAGCCCCATGAGCGAGAAGATCCACAAGGTGGCGAAGACCACGGGATAATCGCGCTTCTCGATCAACTCGAAGGACAACAGGCCGAGCCCGTCGAGAGAGAAGATGGTCTCGATCAGCAGCGCGCCGGCGAAGAAGGCCGAGATGAAGGCCCCGGGGAAGCTTGCGACGACGAGCAGCATCGCGTTGCGGAACACGTGCCCGTAGAGGATCCGGCGCTCGCTCAGGCCCTTGGCACGCGCCGTCGTCACGTACTGCTTGCGGATTTCGTCGAGGAACGAGTTCTTGGTGAGGAAGGTCATGGTGGTGAACGAGGTCACCGCCAGGGCCAGCAGCGGCAGCGTCAAGTGCCAGAAATAGTCGCCGATCTTTCCCAAAAGCGACAGCTGATCCCAGTTGTCGGAGGTGAGCCCGCGCGAGGGGAACCACTGGAAGAAGGAGCTGCCCGCAAACAGGATCAGGAGCAGCACGGCGAAGAGAAAGCCCGGGATCGCATAGCCGACGACGAGCACCGCGCTCGACCAGGCATCGAACGGCTCGCCATCGTGCACCGCCTTGCGGATGCCGAGCGGGATCGAGATCAGGTAGGTGAGAAGCGTCATCCACAGCCCGAGCGAGATGGAGACGGGCAGCTTCTCCTTGATGAGCTGCAGGACGGAGACGTCGCGGAAATAGCTCTTACCGAAATTGAAGGTGAGATAGTTCTTCATCATGAGGAAGAAGCGCACGTATGCCGGTTTGTCGAAACCGAACTGCTTCTCCAGGCTCTTGATGAACTCAGGATCGAGCCCTTGCGCACCGCGGTATTTGGAGGTGATGGCGTCGGCGGCGCCTTGACCCATCTGCGATTGCGCGCCGCCCGAGAGCGTGTCGCCGCCTCCGCCGCCAATGCGGCTGACGATGGAGGAGTCGTGCCCGGTGAGCTGCGCGATGATGCGCTCAACCGGACCGCCGGGCGCGAATTGGATGATGGTGAAGCTGATCAGCATGATCCCGAACAAGGTCGGGATGATCAGCAAGAGACGCTTCAGGAGATAGGCGGCCATCGGCGGGGGTTCTCAGTTCTTGGTCAGCTTGGCAGCTTTCGCGGCATCGTACCACCAGGTGTCGATCACGCCAGGATCGTATTTGGGCTGCACCTTGGGCCGCGAGAACTTGTTCCAGAAGGCAACCGTGTGCGCCGCCTTGTACCAGTGCGGCACCCAATAATGGCCGGCACGCAAAACGCGGTCGATGGCGTGCGTAGCCGTCAGCAGCTCGGCACGCGACTTGGCTTCTATCACCTTGGCTATGAGCGCGTCGACGACCGGATCCTTGATGCCGGCCAGATTGAAGCTGCCGTCCAAGCCGGCGGCCTCCGAGCCCCAATAGGTCTTGATCTCCACGCCCGGTGTCAGGCGCAGCGCGTAGCGCTGGGTCGTCAAGTCGAAGTCGAATGCCTTCATGCGCCGCTCGTATTGTGCCGGGTCGACGCGGCGCAGCGAGGCGTTGACGCCGATGCTTTTCAGATTGTTGAGATAGGGGATAATGATCCGGTCAAATCCTTCCTCGAAGGAGAGAATCTCGACGGTGAGCTTCTTTCCATCCGGACCGTAGCCGGCAGCGGTGAGCAAATCGAGCGCACGTTTCAAGTTGTCGCGGTTGCGCCCCGTACCGTCGGTGACCGGCGGCGTATAGGGCTCGCCGAAGACCTCCGGAGGCAGCTTGTCGCGATAGGGCTCCAAGAGCTTCAGCTCGTCGGCGCTTGGCAGCCCGGAGGCCTTCATGTCGGTGTTCTCAAAGAAGCTCTGCGTGCGCTTATAGAGATTGAAGAACAAGTTCTTGTTCGACCACTCGAAGTCGAATGCCAGCGCCAGCGCCTCGCGCACGCGCTTGTCGTTGAACGGCACGCGCCGCGTATTGATAAAGAAGCCCTGGGCGCCGGACGGCTGCTCGTCGGGCAGCGACAGACGCATGATGCGTCCGTCCTTGACGGCAGGCACGTCGGTGTAGGCCGTGGCCCAGTCGAGCGAGGTGAACTCCTCGCGGAAGTCGAACGTGCCTGAAAAGAGGTTCTCGAGCTCGATGCGGCGATCTCGAAAGTAGTCGTAGCGCAACTCGTCGAAGTTGAAGCGGCCGTGATTGACGGGCAGATCCTTGGCCCAATAGTCGGGTCGGCGCCGGTAGCTGACGAAGGTGCCGGGTTTGAAGTCGGCGATCTCGTAAGGGCCGGAGCCGAGCGGACGGTCGAGCGAGGACTCTTCGAAGGTATGCGTGGTGTAGAAGGCCTTCGACAGCACGGGCAGCTCGGCCACGATCAGGGGAAGGTCGCGCGTCAGGTCGCCCTTGAAGGTGTAGCGCACCGTGTGCGCATCGAGCGCCTCGGCTTTATCCACGTCGCGCAACGACAGCTTGTAGCTCGGGTGTCCCTTTTCCTTCAACGTCTCGAAGGAGAAGATGACGTCGTCGACGGTGACGGGCGTGCCGTCTGCGAACTTGGCCTCTGGGCGCAGATGAAACGTGACCGACTTCTTGTCGGGTGCGACCTCGGCGCTGTCGGCGATGAGGCCGTAGACGGCGTCGGGTTCGTCTTGGGCGCGCGTCATCAGGCTGTCGAACAGATACCCGAGCCCCTGAGCCGCGTCGCCCTTGAGGATGAAGTTGTTGAAGCTGTCGAACGTCTTGGTGCCGCCCGATCCCACCATTGCCAGGCGCCCGCCTTTGGGCGCATCGGGGTTCACGTAGTCGAAGTGGGTGAAGTCGGGCGGATACTTGAGCTCGCCGAAGATGGAAAGACCGTGGCGCGGCTCGGCGTCGGCGGTCGTCGCCAAGAGGAGCGCGCCCAAAACGAGCGCGCCGGCCCAAAGGGGCGCCCAAGCGCGAGTGGCTCGGGTCCGCGCCCTCATTTGCCTCGCGCGGCGTCGAGCGCCTTTTCCTTCGCCGGGTCGATCCACCAGGTCTGGGTCAGGCCAGCCGTCATCTGCGGAAGCGTCTTGGGGCGCCCGAAGATGTCCCAGGTGGCGAGGCGTTCGAAGGGATAGTTCCAGTGCGGCACGACGTAGTAGTTCCATAGGAGCACGCGGTCGAGCGCATGCGTGGCGGCTACGAGCTCGGCACGGTCCTTGGCGAACACGATTTTGTCGATCAGCTTGTCGACGGCGGGATTCTTGATGCCGGCTGTATTGCGCGAGCCGTCCTTGTCGGCGGCGGCCGAGCCCCAGAAGTCGCGCTGCTCGTTGCCCGGCGAGCTGGACTGCGGGAACGTGTCGATGATGATATCGTAGTCGTGCGTATCCTCGCGGCGCTTGTACTGGGCGCTGTCGACCACGCGCACGCTGGCCTTGATACCGAGCTTGCGCAGCTCCTGCATGTAAGGAATCACGACCTTCTCAAAGTCGGGCATGACCAGCAGGAACTCAGCCGTCAGCACCTCGCCGTCGGCGTTGCGCAGGACATTCTCCTTGGGGGCTGAGGAGAGCCCGACCGTGCGCAGGATCGAGCAGAAGAAGCCGCAGTCGCTTTTTCCTTCGGCATTCACCTCTTGCAGCGTCCAGCCGGCCTCGGCCAGGAGCTTGGAGGCCTCACGCATGTGGTTGCGGAAGTCCTCCGGCGCCTTGTTGACCGGGTTCTTCCACACCGTCGTGAAGACCTCAGGAGGCACCTCGTCGCGCACCTCGTTCAAGATTTCGAGCTCGCGTCCCTGCGGTAACCCCTTCGCGGCGAGCTCGGAGTTGTCGAAATAGCTGCTGACGCGCTGGTAGAGGTCGTAGAATAAATTCTTGTTCGTCTCCTCGAAGTTGAACGCGAGGTTGAAGGCCTTGCGCACGCGCGGGTCCTGGAACTGCTTGCGCCGCAGATTGAAGACGAAGGCCTGCATGGGGGCCGGGTTGCCCTTGATCGGGATTGCCTCCTTCTTCACCCAGCCTTTCTTGACGGCGGGAAAGTCATAGGCAGTCGCCCACTGGCTGGCGATGTTCTCGTTCCAGTAGTCGAGCTTGCCTGACTTGAACTGCTCAAATCCCGGGGTGCTGTCTCTGAAGTAGGTGAACTCGATCTCGTCGAAGTTCCATTGGCCCTTGGAGACCGGCAGGTCCTTGCCCCAATAGTCCTTGACCCGCTCGTAGGTGATCGAGCGACCCGCATCGAACGACTTGACCTTGTAGGGCCCCGACCCCAAAGGCGCCTCCATCATCGTCTTCGTGATGTCGCGCGGCTGCCCGTCCGGACCGTTGCCTTCCCAGAAGTGCTTCGGCAGCACCATGAGCTGGCCGACGATCTGCGGCAGCTCGCGGTTGCCTTTGGCGTTGAAGGTAAAGGTGACCTCGTGCTCACCCGTCGTCTCGGCCTTGACCACGTTCTTGTAGTAGTAGGCCAGGCGTGGATTGGCTTTCTTCTGAGCCTCGAGGCTGAAGACCACATCCTCGGGCGTGATCGGCTTGCCATCATGCCAGCGTGCCTCTGGGCGCAGACCGAATGTCACCGACGAGTAGTCGTCAGGATAGGACGCCCACTCGGCAATCTGACCGTATTCGGTGGAGGGCTCGTCGATGCTGTCCGCCATGAGCTGGTCGTACGTTAGGCCAAGGCCGACGGCGGCTTGGCCTTTGAACGTGAACGGATTGATGTTGTCGAACGAGCCCTGCACGAAGCCGCGGATCTTGCCGCCCTTGGGGGCGTCCGGGTTGACCCAGTCGAAGTGCTTGTAGTCCGGTGCGTACTTGGGCTGGCCGACGAGCGACAGCGCGTGATGGTGCGTCTGCCCGGCGGCAGCTTGCGCCGCCGGCGCCTGGTCGTTCGTCTGGGCCCGGACCGGAAGGGCAGCTGCTGCGAAGATCGTGGAAGCGGTCAGCACAAGGGCGGGGAGCGCGAGACGCGGAAGCACCGGGCTTGTTCCTTCCTGTGTGACGAAGAGCGGGTCGCAGGCCGTTGTCGCCGGCGAAGGTGGCATGCCTGCGTGAAGCTCGCAAAATCCGGGCCGGAGCGCGAGTTAACTTGCTGTCATTTTGACGGCTGAACCCGCTACTTGAGCGTGTTCAAATAGGCCAAAAGATCAGCCTCGTCCGAGGGATCGGAGATTCCGGGAAAGAGCATCTTGGTGCCGGGAACAAAGGCTTTGGGCTTGTGAACGAATGTTGCGAGCTCGGGCAGCGTCCAGTTGCCGCCCTTCGACTTCATGGCGTCGGAATAGTTAAAGCCCTCATG
This sequence comes from uncultured Alphaproteobacteria bacterium, assembly GCA_963782555.1. Lineage (GTDB taxonomy): Bacteria > Pseudomonadota > Alphaproteobacteria > Rhizobiales > Hyphomicrobiaceae > Hyphomicrobium_A. The sequence continues at coordinate 817,139 of CAWAKB010000001.1, forward strand.
GCTTCCTTTCGGGCGTCCCACGACCCCCCAGAGGTTGGGCCCGACCTTGTTGGGTCCGCCCTTCTCGCCCGAGTGGCAAGCCTCGCACTTCTTGAAGATCTTGGCGCCGGCCGCCGGGTCGGCGCCGGCTGCCGCCTCCGCCACGCTGGCGCCATCGAACGCCGGGATCGCCGGCAAGTCGACGGGGGCCTGGACACCGGCTGTGCCGCCGGCCGGGACGTCGCTTGGCCCCGTCTTCTCCGGCACCGGCAGCGTATAGCCGGGCTTCTCAGGCGGGCAATTCTCCTCGGCGATCTCGAGCGCCACGCGGAAACCGACGATAACAATCAGGGCGGACAACACCGCGCCCGCAATCTTGGAGAACTCGAAGGAATCCATGGCGTGCACCCCACGTTGGCCTTACGGCGTTCCGACCGCCCGCCGAACGCGCTGGCGCGACTATAGAAACTCCGCTTCGGCTTGCAACCGAGCTTCGCTCCGTTCTAAGTGCGTTCGCCCGAGACCAATTGCCCCGGTTAAAGCTTGAGCAGGTGCTCCCATGCCGCGCACGCTGATCGTGATCCCGGCGCGAATGTCCGCCTCGCGTCTGCCCGGCAAGCCGATGGTGGATATCGCCGGCGAGCCGATGATCGTGCATGTCTGGCGCCGGGCGGTCGAAGCAAACGCGGGCCGGGTCGTTGTTGCAACCGATGCCGACGAGGTCGTTGGCGCCATTGAGGCCTTGGGCGGCGAGGCCTTCCACACGCGCCCCGATCACGCGTCGGGCTCCGATCGGGTCTACGAGGCGGTCACCCGCGTCGATCCGGAAGGCGCGGCCGAGCTGGTGGTCAATCTGCAGGGTGATCTGCCCACGCTCGAGCCGCATCTCATCCACGCGTGCCTGGAGCCGCTCGCGGCGGCGGGTCCCGACATCGCAACACTTGCTGCCGGGATCGTCGAGCCCGAGGAGCGCACCAACCCGAATGTGGTCAAGGTCGTCGGCACGCCGCTGGCGCCGGAGGGCCGCTTGCGCGCGCTCTACTTCACGCGCGCCACCGCGCCTTATGGCGAAGGCCCCCTCTATCATCACATTGGCATCTACGCCTATCGCCGCCAAGCTCTGCAGCGGTTCGTGGCGCTGCCGCCGTCGCCGCTGGAGATGCGCGAGAAGCTCGAGCAGCTGCGCGCGCTCGAAGCGGGCATGCGCATCGACGTAGCGATCGTCGACACGGTTCCGCTCGGCGTTGATACGCCGGCGGACTTGGAGCGGGCGCGCCGCCTCGTCCCCGGCGCAAAGGCGCCGGCGCGCTGAGAGTGCACGCAAGCGGGCACTCTATCGGAGAGTAAGTCTGTGCGAACGGCTGGCGTTCGCTGCCGCGTCACTTCAAGCCGTCGGCGGTATTATTGAATATGCTGTTGAGGCCGTCGCGGATGGTGCCCACGCTGACGATGATACCGAGGGCGATGATACCGGCGATCACGGCATACTCGACGGCGGTGGCGCCGCTCTCATCCGCGAAAAAGCGCCCGACGATGGATCTCATGACGACGGTCTCCGGCAACGCATTGGGCGCCAACCTGCTGCGCCAGGGGTTAAATCCCAGTAACCCGAACGGTCCACGCTCGGTGCCGCTCCCGCGCCGATGTGGCTTGCAGGACGCCCACCGCACGGGCATAGAGACCTCCATTCCAGCTTCCGACACCGGCTTCGCAGCCCGATCGGGGCGTTCTTCTAGCCTCGGACCCTTTGATGACCTCAGCAACCAAAGGTAAATCGGCAAAGTCAGGACGTGCCAAGGCGCCGTCCGAACGGATCGTCTTCCAGGGCGAGCCCGGCGCCAACTCGCACCTTGCCTGCCGTGAGGCGTTTCCGGATCTGGAGTCCGTTGCCTGTCCGACCTTCGAGGACGCCCTCTCGGCCGTCAGGCAGGGCGAAGCGCGCTACGCCATGATCCCCATCGAGAACTCGGTGGCGGGCCGCGTTGCCGACATCCACCACCTGCTGCCTGACGCCGACCTCTACATCGTCGGCGAGTACTTCCTGCGCGTGCGCCACCAGCTGATGGCTGTACCCGGCGCCAGCCTGAAGACCATCAAGCGCGTGCTGAGCCACACCCAGGCGCTGGGTCAGTGCCGAAGGAAACTTTACGATCTCGGCCTGAAGCCGGTGCCCGAGGCCGATACGGCGGGCTCGGCGCGTATGGTGAAGGAGGCAGCCAACCCCGAGCTCGCCGCGATTGCCCCGGCCCTCGCCGCCGAGATCTACGGCCTCGAGATCCTCGTAAGCGACGTCGAGGACGAGATGCACAACACCACGCGCTTCGTGGTGCTCGCGGCCGAGCCCGACGATGCCGAGCCCGGTGACGGACCGGTGATCACCACTTTCATCTTTCAGGTTCGCAACATTCCGGCCGCCCTCTACAAGGCGCTTGGCGGTTTCGCCACCAACGGCGTCAACATGACCAAGCTGGAGAGCTACTATCTCGAGGGCACCTTCAACGTGAGCATGTTCTATGCCGACATCGAGGGCCATCCCGCCGAGCGTCCGGTGCAGCTGGCATTGGAGGAGCTGTCCTTCTTCTCCAGCATGATGAAGGTGCTCGGCACCTATCCCGCCAGCCCTTATCGCGCGGAGGCGGTGCGGCTCGCCGCCACCGGGCAAATTCCCGTCCGGGGCCGCGGCCGCTGAGGAGTCCTATGAAGCTCGAAGGCAAGGTCGCGATCGTGACGGGGGCGGCGTCCGGCTTCGGCCGGGGCATCGCGGAGCGGTTCGTGCTCGAGGGCGCGCACGTGGTGCTGGCCGACATCAACGGAGCCGGCGTGCGCGAGGTTGCCGCCGGCCTCGGCGACAGCGCCGTCGCGGTGACCTGCGATGTCTCCAGCAAGATTGATGTCGATGCCATGGTGCGGGCCGCCACAGAGGCCTTCGGCGGTCTCGACATCCTGGTCAACAATGCCGGCACCACCCACAAGAACCAGCCGCTGCTCGATGTGGGCGAGGCCGAGTTCGACCGCATCTACGCCGTCAACGTGAAGTCGATCTATCTGTCGACGCTCGCCGCGGTGCCGCGCATGGAAAAGCGCGGCGCCGGCCTCATCCTCAACATCGCCTCCACCGCCGGCGTGCGTCCGCGTCCCGGCCTCACCTGGTACAACGGGTCCAAGGGCGCGGTGATCACGTTGACCAAGTCCATGGCCGTGGAGCTGGCGCCGAAAAACATCCGCGTCAACGCGATCAATCCGGTGATGGGCGAGACCGGGATGCTGACGCAGTTCATGGGGATGGCGGATACGCCGGAGAACCGCGCCAAGTTTCTGGCCACCATTCCCTTGGGCCGACTATCGCGCCCGCACGACATTGCCAACGCCGCGCTGTTTTTTGCCGACCCGGCCTCGGCATTCATCACCGGCGTGGCGCTCGAGGTCGACGGCGGCCGTTGTGTTTAGCTTTGGCAGGGCTTTGCACGAGGGTTGTAAGGCGCGGCACGAGCCCCCATAATCGGCCCGGGAGGTTGGCGGCGGACGCATCCCTCGCCAACCGGGTCAGGTCCGGAAGGAAGCAGCCCTAACGATCAGGACGCGGGTTGTCTGCCAGCCTCCTCTATAATTTCGCTCACGGGCCGCACCGCTCGCTGCACGCGCGGCGAGCTGGCCCTCCGCGAGGGCGCGACTCATCGCGGGTCGCCTTGCGACCCGAGGCCCTGCGGGCCTAAGGCAGGGACATGGCGAAAAAGAAAGCCGAGGACGCGAAGAGCAAGACGGCCGGCGCCGACGGGACGGCTGCGGCAAAGCCCTACGTCGTGCTCGCGCGGAAGTACCGCCCGCAGACCTTCGATGACCTCATCGGCCAGGAGGCCATGGTCAAGACCTTGCGCAACGCCTTTGCATCGGGGCGGATTGCGCAAGCCTACATGCTGACGGGCGTGCGCGGCGTCGGCAAGACCACCACCGCGCGCATCATCGCGCGCGCACTCAACTATGAGACGGACACGGTCTCGTCGCCGACCTTCGACATGGCCGAGCCTGGCCGCCACTGCGTCGAGATCATGGAGAGCCGCCATCCCGACGTCATCGAGATGGATGCCGCCTCCAACACCGGCGTCGACAATATTCGCGAGCTGATCGAGAGCGCGCGCTACAAGCCGCTCGTTGCCCGCCACAAGGTCTTCATCATCGATGAGGTCCACATGCTCTCGAAGGGCGCCTTCAACGCCCTTCTGAAGACGCTCGAGGAGCCGCCAGAGCACGTCAAGTTCATCTTCGCCACCACTGAGATCCGAAAAGTCCCCGTGACGGTGCTGTCGCGCTGCCAGCGCTTTGATCTGCGCCGCGTCGACGTGCCGGAACTCAGCCAGCACTTCCGCAAAATCGCTGCCAACGAGCACGCGAAAGCGGCGGAGGATGCGCTCGTGATGATCGCGCGCGCGGCCGAAGGCTCGGTACGCGACGGGCTGTCTCTGCTCGATCAGGCAATCGCCATGGGTGAGGGCGAATTGAGCGCCGAGACCGTGCGCACTATGCTGGGCCTCGCCGACCGCGGGCGCATCTTCGATCTCGTCGAGTGCATCTTCCGCGGCGATGCCAAGGCGGCCTTGGCTGGGCTCGATGGCTTGCATCACGACGGTGCCGAGCCGGATCAGGTTCTGGCCGATCTTGCCGAGGCGGTGCACGCCGCTGCGCGCTGCAAGGTGGTCGGACCGGAGGCGGGAAGCGAAGCCTTGAGCGCCGAGGAGAAGCGCCGTGCCGAGGCGCTCGCCGCACGCCTATCGACGCCGCTCTTGGCGCGCGCCTGGCAGATGCTGCTGAAAGGCTGGGAGGAGACCGCGCGCGCGCCCAATCCGCGCGCTTCAGCCGAGATGGTGCTGATCCGGCTGGCGCACACGGCCGATCTGCCCGCGCCCGACGAGTTGATCCGCTCGCTCGGTGGCGGCGAAGCATTGAGCTTCGGCGGTGCCAAGCCGGCTCAGCGCGACAATGGCGGCACGCGCGAATTGCCCCTCAACCGCGCCGCTGCCGCGTCCACTTCGCGCGCGGAGACGGATGATCTCTCTGCCAACGAGGACGACTGGGACCCCACGGGCGACTCGAACGCAGAGGATGCAGAGACCCCGGCCGCGACGCTGCCCGATCCCCGCACCTTCGCAGACGTCGTCGCCCTCATCGGCGAGCGGCGTGACGCCAAGCTGAAGGTCCATCTGGAGGAGCACGTCAGCCTCGTGAAGTTCGACGCTGCGGCCGGCTCGATCGACATTTTCCTGTTGCCTGGCGCCCCGCCGCAGATCGCCAACGAGTTGCGCGAGAAGCTGATCGCCTGGACGCAGCGGCGCTGGGTGGTGATGCTGTCGAAGGAGGCGGGTGAGCGCGCTATCGGCGAGCTGCGCCGTGAGCGCGAGGCGGCTGAGCTCGAGGCCTTGAAGTCGCATCCCGCGCTCAAAGCCGTGCTCGACGAGTTTCCCGATGCGAAGATCGCCGCGGTGCGGCCGTTGCTCGCTCCGGGAACCGACGAGACGGGCACGGGTTGATCAGACAGAGGCAAATGTCGGACCGGCAATATCTGACGCGTAGCAAAAGGTAGCCACATGAAGGACCTGATGGGCGTGATGAAGCAGGTGGGCGAGATGCAGGCCCGCATGCAGAAGATGCAGGAGGAGCTCGCCGCTCTAGAGATCGAGGGGCAGGCAGGCGCCGGGCTGGTCAAGGTCACGCTGACGGGCAAGGGCGAGATGAAGCGGCTCAGCATCGATCCGAGCCTGATGAAGCCGGACGAGACCGAGATCCTCGAGGATCTCGTCGTCGCAGCGGCGCAAGACGCCAAGGCGAAGCTCGACCATCTGTTGCAGGAGAAGATGCAGGAGATGACCGGCGGCCTGCCGCTCCCGCCTGGCCTAAAGCTGTTCTGAGCGAGGCGCCATGATGCGGGGCTTCTCCCGGCGAGCGTGTGAGGCGGGTCTTTGCTCCCTGACGCTGCTTTGGGGCGGAGGGGTCGCCGGCAAGGAGGCAACGATGACGCTCAAGATCACCTCTCCGGTTTTCGCCGACAACGCCGCGATCCCGGCCAAATACACGTGCGAAGGTGACGATGTCTCTCCGCCGCTGGCGTGGTCCGGCGTCCCGGAGGGAGCCAAGAGCTTGGTGCTCATCGTCGACGATCCCGACGCGCCCGATCCGAAAGCGCCGCGCATGACGTGGGTGCACTGGGTGCTCTACGACTTGCCTCCCGCCGCCACCGGCCTCGCCGAAGGCGGAGCGCTGCCCGCGGGGACCAAGGTCGGCCTTAACGACTGGAAACGTGCAGACTACGGTGGCCCGTGCCCGCCCATCGGGCGGCACCGCTACTTCTTCAAGCTCTATGCGCTCGACGCGCCGCTGTCCGCCTTGAACGGGCCGACCAAGGCAAAAGTGGAAGCTGCAATGAAGGGGCACGTGATGGCCGAGGCGCAACTCGTTGGGACCTACCAGAAGGGGCAATAGCCACTTGCGCCCGGGCGCTCGGCTAAGGCGAGGCCAGGGCCATTGTGCTTTGGTCAAAAAAAAACATCAGAACACAGATATTGCGACCACGTTCTTAAGTCGGCGGGAACCATTTCCTTTCCAAGTTTGACGCTGTGCGCGGGCGGGCCATTCGACCTGCCGGCGCATTTTGCCGTGAGGCGGCTTCTACGGAACCAGGCGCGGGGCCAAAGGACCCGGTGATGTCTCAGACGAGCGACATGCCGCGAACGCTCACCCGGCGTTATATGCTGGCGCTTACTGTGTTGGCGGTGTTGGCGACGATGGCGCTGATCGGCACCGACGCCGTCATTTCTCGGCAAGACGGCACTGCCGAACTCGTCAATATTGCGGGACGCCAGCGCATGCGCTCGCAGCGTGCTGTGCTCTACGCCGAGCGCCTCACCTCCCAGTCGGCCGCGCAGAGGGAGGACGCGCGCCAAGAGCTGCAAGACCTAGTTGAACAGTTGGCAAGAAGGCACGCGGAGCTGTCCACGGGCGGTGGCGGCTTGAGCTTGCCGCGCATGACGCCGGCATTGCGCCGTCTCTATTTCGATGGCCCCAGTGCGGTTGATCCGCTGATGACCAGGTTTCTCACAGCGGCGCGGTCGCTCGTTTCCAAATCCTCGTCCGGGCCCGTCGCCAAGAACGATCCCGACCTCGTCCTGATGAATCAGCTCGGTACGACGCGGCTCCTTGCCGCGCTCGATAAGGTGGTCAGTCACTATGAAGCGGAGAGCGAGGCCGCCACTACCTATCTGCGATTGCTCGAGGTCGTCGTTTGGCTCGCGGGTCTTTTTGTCCTGCTCGGGATAGGTTTGCTGGTCTTTGCGCCGATGGTCCGCCGCCTCAAGGAAAACCTGGGTGAGACGGCGGCCGTGACGGCCGCTCTGGCGGAGAGCGAGGAGCGGTTTGCGCTCGGCGCGAAGGGTGCCAGCGTCGGCATTCGCGACCACTTCGATCCGCGGCAGGACGAGGAATACTGGTCTCCTCAACTCTACCACCTGCTGGGCTATGTACCGGGCGAGCTGGCTCCGCGCGCCTCATCGTTCAACAAGCTCGTGCACCCCAGCGATCGCCAGCTGTTTCATGACGCCGTGGCGCGTCATCTGGAGGAGCATACCGCGCTGGAATTCGAGTGCCGCCTGCAGCACAAGACGCATGGCTATCGGTGGTTCTTGGTGACCGGCCAGGCGAAGTGGGCCGCCGATGGCGTGCCGCGGCGTATGATCACGACGATCAAAGACATCGATGACCGCGTGCAAGCCGAGCTCATGCGATCGGAGTTTGTTTCGACCGTCAGTCACGAGCTGCGCACGCCGCTCACCTCCATCATGGGGGCCCTTGGGCTCATGCGCTCACGCGTCGTGGGACCACTCTCTGAGAAGGCGCAGCAGCTCGCGACAATCGCTTACGACAACTGCGATCGCCTCGTACGCCTCATCAACGACCTTCTTGAAGTCGAGAAGATGGAAGCGGGGAAGATCGTATTCGATTTCAAGGCTGAGAGCCTCGAGCACCTGCTGACGCAGGCCAAGGAGCAGAACGAGATTTTTGCCGAGCAGCACGGAGCGACCATCGTCGTCCGGCCGATCGAGCACGACATCACAATCGAGGTGGATGAGGCGCGGTTTGCGCAAGTCATGGCCAATCTCTTGTCAAACGCAGCCAAGTACTCGCCTCCGGGCGGACAGATCACCATAGCCGCGCAGCTCCTCGACGGTGCCGTGCGCGTCAGCGTCTCTGACCAAGGACCCGGAATTCCGCCGGAGTTCCGCCCGCGCATTTTTGAGCGGTTTGCTCAGGCCGATGCCTCCAGCGGGAGGAGCAAAGGCGGCACCGGCCTCGGCCTGAGTATCGCGAAGGCGATCGTGGAGGCACACAAGGGAAGGATCGGATTCGATACGACCGACGGACAAGGCACCACGTTCTATTTCGTATTGCCTACAGATCAATCCGGCGTGGTGCCTGTTGATGAGGATGTTTCCGAAGTCGTTGGCATCCCCACAGAAGAGAAGATTGAGCACCCGCGCTTGGCGCGTCTCCTGCTGGTGGCGACCGACGCCGGCGTTTGTTCGGCGATTGCCCACCAGGTTAGCGACTTGGCAGAGCTGACGACAGTATCGACGTGCGGCGGGGCCGTCCCGCTCGTGGCGCGCCGGGCGTTCGATCTCATCATCCTCGACCGCGCAGGTCTCCATTGCGACGGCGGGGTGATCTCCCAGGCGCTGTCAGACAGAGGCGGGCCCGCGCCGCCCATTGTGGTCTATGGTGCAAGCGGCAAAGAAACGCCCGCATTACCCCCCGCTCTTGCGGCGCTCATCAAGGCTGAGGTCGACGAGCAAACGTTGCGGCAGGCGGTCCTCGATGAGCTGCGCCGCCGTGAGGAGCTGCTCGCCACGCGCTTCAAGAAGAGCGCCTGAGGACCAGCCGCGCCCAGCCCGCTCAGCCCTGCTGTAGAATGAGCGTCAGGCCGCGCAGCGTGCTGTTGAAGAACTGGATCTCGACGATCTGCCGTCCCTGGTTGAGGATGACTTCCATGTTGGCGGCGAGGTCGGAGCCGCGCACGCTGATACGGAAGCCGCGCGGGGTCACGTCGCCCATGAGGTTGCCGCCGAGATTGTAGATGAGCTCGTTCCAGGTGCCCGTAATGTGCCCTTCCTTGTGGGCCAGCACGCTTTTCACCTCAATCTTACCGCTGGCTGACGCGCATCTGATGTTCTGCTTGAGCTCGTCGCCTGTGGAGGAGAGGAAATAGGTGGCGCGGCACTTCACCTCCTCGATCTTGCCGTCCTTCAGCCCGAGGCGGCCCGTGCCCACCCAGCGTCCCGGCAGGTCCTTGAACGGCGAGTCGTCGGCCGCCACGCTCGGGGCCGCGCTCAAGAGACAGCACCCGACGACAAGCGCCAGTGCGGTGACGAGAACCTTCCTCATTGCAATCATGCCTTAAAGAGTGCCGCCTTAAGAGCTTCGCCGGGGCGCGACCGTCCTCGGATCACGTCAAATGTTGACGCGAATGGTCCCCATTCCTAGTGCCGACAGGCCACAGCCGATCGGTGAAAGATCTGATGTCGGATGCTTGAGCGCCGCTGATAGGCGCTCGGGAAGGTTGCGTCGATTGCGCATCCTGTCGCCGTTGCGTGCCCCGGCCCGCTCCGCTGGCTTCAAGTGGTCGTGAGGAGCAATGGGTGCCCGCCTTGCTCGCTGCGACCGGAGCTTCTCGCCTGAAGCGGCCGCAAGAACCGGCAGCGTCTTCACGCGCGTTGAACAATCGCTCGCTCAATCCCACGGTGAAGTGAGTGGTAGTGATCGGCCCTCTTCTCCAAATAGAGCGTCAGGGAGCGATCGCATGGGTCGCTGCTGGGTAACCACAAAATCCCTTCAGGAATCGTCAGGAGCTAAGACATGATCCGCACATCTCTGCTGGCCGCCGCGCTTGCCGTCGGCCTCGCCGTCCCCGCGCTCGCCGACCGCGCCCACAATCCCTTCACGCAGGACCAAGCGCGCCAGCACTTGATTCACCTCGGGTATACGCACATCTCGCAGCTCGAGAGGGATTCCAATGGCAATTGGTCGGGTATGGCGATCAAGGACGGCAAGACCGTTCCGGTGGCCGTCGGCGTCAAGCCACACGCCCCCAGCACCAACTAAGCCGCTCACAGGCTTCACTGTTGCACAGCGCTCGCCGCAAGGCGGGCGCTGTCTTTTTTGGCCGAATCCGGCCGATCAAGATAATCATGGCCGGCAGGCGCGGCGCCCTTGGCAGGCACCGAGCCGGCGCCATATAGGAAGGCGGCCGCTTGCGGGGCGAGCGGATGCAATCGGTTGCCTAGGACCCTCGACGTCTTCATGACCCGCAAAGTGTCAGGACCCGAGATCGAACGCGTCGTGCAGCTGCTCGGCCGGCTGCCCGGGCTTGGGCCGCGCTCGGCGCGCAAGGCGGCGCTCGCCCTCATCAAGAAGCGCAACGAGCTGCTGCTGCCGCTGTCGGAAGCGCTCGCGAGCGCGGTCGAGAAGATCGTCGAATGCCCGGTCTGCGGCAACCTCGACACCAAATCGCCCTGCAGCCTTTGCCAGGATCAGCGCCGGGATCGGTCCCTGATCGTGGTGGTTGAGGAGATCGGCGACCTGTGGGCGCTCGAGCGGGCCGGCGTCGTCAGCGGCCTCTATCACGTTCTGGGCGGGCATCTCTCGCCCCTGGACGGCATCGGTCCCGACCAGCTCAACATCGCGACCCTGATCGAGCGGGCAGGCTCCGGCGAGGTAAAGGAGATCCTTCTGGCGCTGAACGCCACCGTAGAAGGCCAATCGACAGCGCATTACGTGACCGAGCAGTTGGCGCCCACAGGCGTGCTCGTCTCCCGCCTTGCGCAGGGCGTGCCCATCGGCGGCGAGCTCGACTACCTTGACGAGGGCACTCTGGCGGCGGCCATCAAGGCGCGCCGACCTCTATAACTGCCTCCCACCATTGCGGGTTTGAGACGCGAAAGGGTTGAGCTTCATGGAAACCGGCGCCCGTTCGCGTCGCGCGCCCGCGCCTCGGCCCAAGTTCGTGACCGGCTCCGTCCCCCGCCACATCCTGGTGATGACGGGCGCCGGGGCGGTCGGCCTCATGGCGATCTTCCTCGGTGACCTCGCCAACATTCTGTTTCTGAGCTGGCTCAAGGATCAGGCGGTCGTGGCCGCCGTTGGCTATGCCGGACCGGTCGTCTTTCTTACGGTTGCCATGGGGATCGGCCTGTCGATCGCCGCCACCTCGGTGGTGGCGCCGGCGCTGGGTGCGGGCCGGCGCATGCGCGCGCGGAGACTGTCGCTCAATGCGCACGTGCTCACGTTTGCCACGGCAGCCGTGCTGAGCCTTATCATCTGGCTGGCGATCCCGGAGCTTTTGACGCTGTTGGGCGCCACGGGCCGCACGCGCGACCTCGCTGCGGATTATCTTTCGATCCTGGTTCCGGCCATGCCGCTGCTCGCCACCGCGATAACGTCGGCGTCGGTGCTGCGCTCGGTGGGCGATGCGCGCCGCGCCATGAACGTCACGCTGATCGGCGCCGTGGTCAACACGTTGCTCGACGTGGTGCTGATCCTCGGCCTCGGCCTTGGCATTCACGGCGCGGCAATCGCGTCTGCGGCCGCGCGGCTGACCATGATGGCGGTCGGCCTCTACGGTGTGATCCGCGTGCACGACCTCGGAGGACGCTTGCGCCTGCCGACGGTCTGGGCCGATGCCCCGGCGCTGATCGCAGTCGCGGTCCCGGCAGTGCTGACCAACATCGCCACGCCCTTCGCCAACGCCTACGTGACGCGGGCCATGGCACCGTTCGGTGATCCGGCGGTGGCAGGCTGGGCCATCCTCGGCCGGCTGACGCCCGTCGCCTTCGGGGCGATCTTTGCGTTGTCCGGCACCGTCGGTCCAATCATTGGTCAGAACCATGGCGCCGGCGATTTCGCCCGCGTGCGCGCAACGCTCACACATTCGCTGATCGTGACCGCAGCCTTCTCGGGTTTGGCTTGGGTGGTTCTCGCCGCCCTCGCCGGGCCTATCACGGTCGCCTTCCACGCCAGTGGCGAGACCGCGCGCCTCATCGTGTTCTTCTGTCGCGTCCTCGCCCCGCTGTTCGTGTTTCTCGGCTGGCTCTTCGTCGCCAACGCCACCTTCAACACCCTGGGGCGCCCGCACTACTCGACCGGTCTCAACTGGGCGCGTGCCACGCTCGGGACGATTCCTTTCGTTGCAACAGGCGCCTATCTGGCTGGTGCCCCCGGCGTGCTGACCGGCAGCATGCTCGGCAGCCTCGTGTTCGGGCTCCTCGGCGTGTGGCTCGCCTACCGCTGGATCGGCCAATTGCAGGCGCAGGCGGTTCGCGGGCCTGTGGCACCGGCGCCAGCCGCCCCACGAATTGATTCGTGAATATCTGTTTCGCCGTGCTGGTGGCCCGCCCGCGCCGGCGCTATCCCCCGTTTTCGTCGGGCGGCAGCTCGTAACGGCCGTCGATCCGGCTATCATGCAGTCTCCGGTCTGTATTGCGTTGGTGTCTGCCGGTCTGCCTGGGTGTTCTCTTGAGGGAAGGGCGCAAGGGGGAAGGTGACCGACATTTCTACGTATGATCCCGTCTGGGTGCGGTGGCGGACGTGGCTGCTCGAGCTCCCGCGTTTCCACAAGCGCATCATCCTTGTCGCCGGCGACCTCGCGATCCTGAGCTTCGCGCTCTGGTTCCCGATCTCGCTTCGCTACAACACGCTTTATGTGCCGGATGTGGTCTCGGGGCTTCTGCTCGCGAGCGCTCCCATCATCACGGTTGCGACGTTCGCCTTTTCCGGTCTCTACCGGCTCGTCACCCGCTATCTCGGCTACCGCGGCCACACACGCATTATCGGCTGCATCTGGCTGTCGGTGCTGATGTGGTCGATGCTGGTGTTCATGTTCGGCCAGCTCGGCATCCCGCGCTCCGCCGTGCTTGGCTACGGGGTGCTGGCGACGCTGCTCATCACGGCGAGCCGCGAGGCGGCCGCCATGTTCCTGGAGGGCGCCGGCATCCGTCTGGCCGAGTTTCCCGGCAACCTGGAGCGCAAGCCCGTCATTATCTTCGGCGCGGGCCGCATCGGCGTGCAGCTGCTCGCCGCCTTGCGCCGCGGCTACGAGCGCGACGCGGTGGCGTTCATCGACACCGATCCCTCGCTGTGGCGCCAGTACGTATCCGGCGTCAAGGTCCACAACCCGGACCGGTTCGGGCAGCTGATCGAGCGCTACAAGGTGCGCGAGGTGCTCATCGCGCTGCCGGAGGGGCGCCAGCGCGAGCGCCGGCGCATCTTGAAGGAGCTGCAGACCCATCCCGTCGAGGTCAAGGTGCTCCCCGCGGTCGACGACATCACCTCGGGCCGCATCCGCGTCTCCGATCTGCGCTCGCTCGAGGTGCACGACCTTCTGGGCCGCGAGAAGGTCCCGCCCAACGTCGAGCTGCTGGCGCGCAAGACGCGCAACAAATCCATTCTGGTGACGGGGGCCGGCGGCTCGGTCGGCTCCGAGCTGGTGCGGCAGCTCCTGAAGAAAAGCCCGCGGCGCATCGTCCTGCTCGATATCTCCGAGGCAGCGCTCTACGAGATCGAGCACGAGGTCTTGGAGATCGTCGGCGCGCCGGACGCCACCGTCCCGCAGCCCGAGATCGTTGCCGTGCTCGGCTCGGTCCTCGATGCGGGGCAGCTGCGCGAGACGATCAGCCGTTACGATATCGAGGTGATCTACCACGCGGCGGCCTACAAGCATGTGCCGATCGTCGAGCAGAACCCCATCTGCGGGCTCTGGAACAACACCTTCGGCGTCGGCGTCATCGCCGACTGTGCCAAGGCTGAGGGCGTTGAGCTCGTGGTGCTGATCTCCACCGACAAGGCGGTGCGGCCGACAAACGTCATGGGCGCGAGCAAGCGGCTCGCCGAGATGATCCTGCAGGCGGCCGCCGCGGCCGGCGGGCCCACCATCTTCACCATGGTCCGCTTCGGCAACGTGCTCGACAGCTCCGGCTCGGTGGTGAAGAAGTTCCGCCGCCAGATCAAGGCCGGCGGCCCGGTCACCGTCACGCATCCCGAGATCATCCGCTATTTCATGTCGATCCCCGAGGCGGCGGAGCTAGTGATCCAGGCCGGCGCCATGGCGAGGGGCGGTGATGTGTTCGTTCTCGACATGGGCGAGCCGGTCCGCATCGACGATCTGGCGCGTCTCATGATCCGCCTCACCGGTCTCGACGTGAAGGGTCCCGAGAACCCCGATGGCGACATCGCCATCACCTACACCGGGTTGAGGCCCGGCGAGAAGCTCTACGAGGAGCTGTTGATCGGCGCCAACACGACGGTGACGGAGCACCCGCGCATTCTGCGCTCCGACGAGCCGTATCTGCCGGCCGAGCAGCTCGAGCGCGAGCTCGGTCTGCTCAAGGCCGCCATGAAGATGCGCGACGTCGATACGCTGCAGGCGGTGCTTATGCGTACGGTGGAAGGCTATCAGGTGGGGCCGCGGCCGCTCCCTCCGGGAGAGGATGTGGCGCTCGCCGCCTGGACCCCGACCTCGCGGACCTTGCACTGACATGGCGATGCCAGCAGCCGCTCCGCAGACGGCCGCAAGGCGCGTCGCGATTGTCACTCCCGCCGGAGAGCCCCTGCGCCGGCTGGAGAGCGCGCTCTTCGCCGAGATCGCCGCCCGTCGCCACCGCATCCTCGCCGTTGCTCCTCAGTTTTCGCAAGAGGACATCGGCATTCTCGACGAGATCGGGGCGGAGCGCGCCGCCTTCAGCGCCGAGCCGCACGCCCTGAAGCTGTTCTCCGATTGGAAGGCGATTGGGGCGCTCAAATCGATCCTCGCCGGATGGGGTCCGCATCTCGTGCTCGGATGTGGGGCGAGGTCGATGATCTATGCCACGCTCGCCGCCAAGGCTGCCGGCGTGGAGCGCGTCGTCCTTGTTGTCGGTGCGCTGCCCGAGCACCGCTTTGCAGGGGAGCTTGCTCCCGACGAGATGCCGGCCTGGCGCTATAGCCAGGCCCTGCGCGCTGCCGACGAGGCCGTCTTCCACAACCGCGACGATATCGCGCTCTTGGAGCGTCTCGGCATCCTGCCCCCGCACATGCCGACAGCGGTGGTGCCCGGTGCTGGCGTCGACCTCGAGAGCAATGCGCTACTGCCGCTGCCGCCTTTGGGCCAGGGCCTCGTTTTTCTGATGATCGCCACGCTCGATCGACGCAAAGGCGTTATCGAGTATTGCCAGGCCGCGGAGGAGGTGCGTGCCCGGGCGCCGAACACGCGCTTTCTGCTCGCCGGCGCTCCCGGCGAAGGACCGCTCGGCCTCAGCCCCGAGGTGCTTTCCGCTCTCGGTACAGCGGTTGAGTATCTGGGGCCGGCCGATGACGTCCCGGCGCTGCTCGGCCAATGCCACGTCTTTGTCTATCCCTCGCACGCGGAGGGGATGCCGCAGCCGGTGCTGGAGGCGATGGCGGGGGGACGCCCCATCATTACGACCAGCATCGCCGGTTGCCGCGACACCGTGGACGAGCGCGTCAACGGTTGCCTGGTCGCCCCGCGTGATGCGCGCGCCCTGGCCGCGGCGATCGAAAGCTTCTTGAAGCGGCCCGACCTCATTGCCCCGATCGCGCGAGCGAGCCGCGCCAAGGCAGAGCGGTTCTGCGGAATCGGGAGTGTCAACGGCGCGCTGCTGGCGGCGCTGGGCCTCGAGTGACGCGGCGCTAGCGTCCCGCGCATCACGTGCCGTCATAAAGCGTGTAGCTGAGCCGCGGCTGGCGGAACGAGGCATCGGGATCGACGAGCACGTTGGGGCGGATCGCCTGCCGCCCCAGCAACATGCGGTAGGACATCTTCTCCCGGTTGGTCAGCGTTACCTCGATCGGCCAGCTGTAAGCGCCCATGTGGACGCGCGTCGCGATGACGAAACGCAGCTGGCGCTCGCCGTTCGAGCTCATGACCTCGCGCCGGTCGATGACGGGCGCGGAGGCTGCGATCTCCAGATCCGTGCATTTGGGATTGGGCCGCACGGTGAAGCGCACCATCGGGCGTTTGGACGTCCCGAACGGCTCGATGACGTGGGTATGCAGGGCGGAGGTCTTGGCGCCGGTGTCGATCTTGGCCTTGAGCGCGGGAAGGCCGAACTCCGGCAAGGCGATCCATTCCTGCCAGCCGAGGATCAGAAGTGGGGGCCTTTGCTCCACGGGCGGCGCCTTCGCAACTGGGGCCCATCGGGCCCTGCCTCCATTGTTAGTCCCTCTGCGCGATCTTCGCAGGGGCGCACGCGGAGCGGTGGGGCCCCGCGTTTTTGGGATAACCCATATTCCGGTCGGCCGGGACGGCCGCCCTGCCGGCCCGGACGCCCGCCAGCGTTGCCGCCAAGGCACGCAAAGGCCGTATTAACACGTAGGGGAATCTCCGCCTCAAATCCGCTTTTTTCTGAGCTGCTGATCCCGTCCGGCTCCGCGACCGGTCCCCAAAGGCCGATCGGTTTGGACCCGAGATCACTCCGGGGGGAGCCACAACGCCTATGGAGACCAAAAATCATGACGACAAAGAAAGTCCTGCTGGCTCTGGCAGCTTCGAGCCTGCTCGCGTTCGTTTCCACCGCGCCCGTCTACGCCGATGACCCCCCGCCGCCGGCCGATGACGGCTCGAGCATGGATGTTCCGGCCGATCCCGATAGCTCTGATTCCGGCGACAAGACGCCGGATCCGGGCACCGACGATGGCGCCGGAGACTCTTCGGGTTCGGACAGCGGCGACACCGCGCCCCAGCCCGAGTAAGCGACCCTGACCGAGCATTGCCGCCTCGCTCGAAGGAGGTACGAGGGAGCCGCTTTTTAGGCTCTCGCCGCGAGCAGGGAACTGATCTGGCCCCGGCGCCCCCCGTGCTTGCACAGGAAAGGCCGTCGGGGCCTCTTGTTTTTTTGGCGCCTGCGGTGCTGAGGTATCGCTGTCCAAGGCTATCTAATTGACCCGACAGCTCTACTTTCCTATCTCACGCGTATGGCGAAGCTCCCCATTATCACGCTCCCGGACCCGATATTGCGCAAGGTCTCCGCTCCGGTGGAGCGTGTGGACGATGAGCTGCGCACCCTGATGGACGATATGCTGGAGACGATGTACGCCGCGCCGGGCGTGGGCTTGGCGGGCATCCAGGTCGGCGTGCCGCGCCGCCTCCTCGTGCTCGACGTGTCGGAGGAGGGCGAGGAACCGTCTCCTTATTGCCTCGTCAATCCCGAGATCGTCACGCTGGGTCCGGAGATGCGCCTGCACGAGGAGGGATGTCTTTCGATCCCCGACGTGCGTGTCGAGATCGAGCGGCCGTCGACGCTCACCGTGCGTTACATCGACCGCGAGGGCGAGCTCCGGGAGCTCGCGGCGGACGGCCTGCTTGCGACGGCCCTTCAGCACGAGATCAATCATCTCGATGGCAAGCTGATTATCGACTTCCTCTCGGCCCTGAAGCGCGACATGGTGGTGCGCAAGTTCAAGAAGCAGGCCCGTTCCGAGGCGCTTTAACGCCCCGCTGAGCCATCACCCCCAAGCGGACGACCCGATGACGCTGCGCATCGTCTTCATGGGCACGCCGGACTTCTCCGTGCCCACGCTCGCCGAGATCCTGAGCGCCGGGCACCAGGTCGCCGCCGCGTACGCGCAGCCGCCGCGGCCGGCCGGGCGTGGCATGGCGGAGCAGAGGTCGCCCGTGCAGCGCTTCGCCGAGAGCGTCGGAATTGCGGTGCGCACGCCCAAGAGCCTCAAGAGCGAGCCGGAGCAGCAGGCGTTCGCCGCGCTTCAGGCCGATGTCGCCGTCGTCGTCGCTTATGGGCTCTTGCTTCCATCTCCAATCCTCGACGCTCCGCGTTTGAGTTGTCTCAATCTGCATGCGTCCATGCTGCCCCGTTGGCGCGGCGCCGCACCCATTCAACGGGCAATCATAGCGGGGGACGCGCAAACAGCTGCCGCCGTCATGCGCATGGAGAAAGGGCTCGACACCGGTCCCGTCTGCCTCGCCGAGCCCGTTGCCATCGGTCCCGACATGACCGCCGGAGAGCTGCATGACGTGCTCGCCGCACGCGGCGCGAGCCTGATGGTGCGCGCACTTGGTGCGCTAGAGCGCGGCTCGCTCGATTGCAAGCCGCAGGCAAGCGCGGGCGTCACCTATGCCGCCAAGATCGACAAGGCGGAGGCGCACATCGATTTCGCGCTGCCAGCCCGGGAGGTCCACAATCTGGTGCGGGCGCTGTCGCCGTTTCCCGGCGCCTGGTTCGAGGCGGGGGCCGACGGGCGGCGCGAGCGCATCAAGGTCTTGCGCACGGTGCTTGCAGAGGGCCGCGGCGCGCCGGGCGAGGTGCTGGACGACCACTTGACGGTCGCCT
The DNA here is from genome assembly GCA_963782555.1 of uncultured Alphaproteobacteria bacterium. Taxonomy (GTDB): domain Bacteria; phylum Pseudomonadota; class Alphaproteobacteria; order Rhizobiales; family Hyphomicrobiaceae; genus Hyphomicrobium_A. Next base: position 835,492 of record CAWAKB010000001.1, read on the forward strand.
GTGGCGAGGGTGCGGTGCGCCTCATCGAACTGCAGCGCGCTGGCAAGAAGCCCATGGCCGCCGGCGACCTTCTGCGCGGCTTCCCGCTGCCGCCCGGGACACGCCTCGCGCCAGCGAATTAAGCATGGGTGGGGATCCGGTGGCGGGGCGCCCGGTCCCACGTTAAGGTATTGTTAGCCAAGTTCAGCGTGTTGCCGTGGAGTGTGCCGATGCGTCTTCTCAGCCTGTTGCTCGCCGCCGCCATGGCCATCGTGCTGATGCAACCCGTTGCGGGCGAGGAGGCGCATACGACCCGCATCGAGACGCGCCCAGTTTACGGCGCGGTCGTCACCGTCGAGCACGGCGTGCGCGTCTATCGGCCGGTGCCGCCCACCGATCACCTGATCGTCAATCCCGGTGGGGCAACGCCGCTGGTGCTGGGCGTCGATGCGCAACGCATCGTGAACCAAGCGATTGCGGTCGGTCGCTAGGCGCCGCCGGCCAGGCAATTCCCTCCGCCGCGATCCTGCTTTAGGGATGGGGCAAAACGGCCTCCTGCGCCTCGAGCATCCATGCCCCGCTACCGCATCCTCGTCGAATACGACGGCACGCCGTTCGTTGGCTGGCAGCGCCAGGCGCAAGGCGCGTCCGTGCAAGGCGCGCTCGAGGATGCACTGCGCAACTTCTGCGGCGAGGCGGTGGGCGTGCGCGGGGCGGGCCGCACGGATGCCGGTGTGCACGCGCTGGGCCAGGTCGCGCACTTCGATCTCGCCAAGGACTGGGATCCCTTCCGCGTGCGCGAGGCGCTGAACTTCCATCTGAAGCCGGCGCCGGTCGCCGTGCTCGAGTGCGAGGTTGCCGCGCATGATTTCGATGCGCGCTACAGCGCCACTCAGCGCCACTACCGGTACCGCATCTTGTGCCGCCGGTCGCCGCCTGCGCTCGATCGCGACCGGGTCTGGTGGCTTCCGATCGCGCTTGACGCCGAGGCGATGGCGGAGGCCGCGCAGCGGCTGCTCGGGCGCCACGACTTCACGACGTTCCGCGCCGCCCAGTGCCAGGCAAACTCGCCCTCGCGGACGCTCGACCGGCTCGACGTCGCCACAAAGGGTGAGGAGATCATCGTCGAGGCGTCCGCGCGCTCGTTCCTGCACAACCAGGTGCGCTCGATGGTGGGCAGCCTCAAGCTCGTCGGCGAGGGGAAGTGGCGCCCGCGGGATCTGGAGGCTGCGCTTGCCGCACGCGATCGCGCGGCCTGCGGGCCGGTTGCGCCCGCATGCGGTCTTTATCTGGTGCGCGTGGATTACGGGACGCGCAGCGGGCCCGGAGAGGAGATCGCCGCCGATGATGATTGATCTGGCTGGCTTTCCGGGATGAGGGGTGTGAGAGAGCTGCATCGCGGTGCCGGCACCCGAGGGGAGGACCAGGGAGCAGGGCGGTTCAGGCCCTTCGCTTTGTTCGGTAATGGATGTGGCCGTCGCCGCCCAACCGGCGCGTGAATCCGATCTCGGACAATGGTCATCACCGGGGCTGGAGGTCATGGCCGGTTTGGGTGAGGATAATCTAATGGAGCGAGACCCCAAGAGACTGGTGGAGCAAGGGTATAACTCGGTGGCGCATACCTACCTCAACTGCTTCCGCTCCTCTACTGTTCGCGATGCATGGTTGAGCGAGTTGATCGCGACATTGCGCGCGCGAGCCCGCGTTTTGGATCTCGGCTGCGGAGCAGGAGTTCCCGCTGCGGCACGCCTTGCAGACTTGGGGCATGATGTAATTGGCATTGACGGGTCTGCGGTCCAGGTTCAGCTGGCGAGAGAGCGCGTTCCAAGCGCTACGTTTCTGCACGCGGACATGACGAGCGCAGACCTGCCTGATACTTCGTTCGACGCAGTTGCGGCATTTTACTCCATCACGCATATACCGGCAGCCGAGCAGGGATCTCTGCTTGGCCAAATAGGAGCTTGGCTAAAGTCGGGCGGCACCTTTATCGGCAGTTTCGGTACAGGGGGCGCCCATGACTGGACCGGAGAGTGGCTCGGCACCGAGATGTTCTTCAGCCAAAATAGCGATCCCTTGACACTCGACCTAGTTCGACGGGCCGGCCTTGAATTGCTTCGGGCCGAAATCGTGAAGCAGGACAACGAGGACGCGAGTTTCGTTTGGATCTTTGCCCGTAAGCCTCGGAGTAAGCGCTGAGGCAAGTGAAGATGCCGGATCAATTCCCTGCAATCGAACCCTACGAAAGGGGACTGCTCGATGTGGGCGAGCGTCATCGCATCTATTGGGAATGTTGCGGGAATCCGACGGGCAAGCCTGCGCTGTTCCTGCATGGCGGACCCGGGTCTGGTTGCTCGGTGGGACAGCGGCGTTTTTTCAATCCGACCATCTATCGTGCCGTGCTGTTCGATCAGCGCGGTTCAGGGCGCAGCAGGCCGTTGGCCAGCGATGAGGACGCCGACCTCCATACGAACACCACAGCGCACCTGATATCCGACATAGAAATCCTTCGCGAACATCTCGGTGTCGAGCGATGGACCATTCTCGGGCTGTCCTGGGGAACGACACTTGGATTGGCTTACGCCGAGGCGCATCCCGAACGGGTGAGTGCGATGGTGCTCGCACTCGTTACAACCACTTCTCGGCGCGAGGTCCAATGGGCTACCGAGGGGCGCGTTTTCCGGAGCAGTGGGAACGGTTCTCTAACGCGGTCCCCGACCGCTTGCGGCATCTGCGGCTGGTCGATGCCTATGCTGCTCTACTCGCCGATCCCGACCCCTCGGTTCAGGATCATGCGGCTCGCGAGTGGTGTGCCTGGGAGGACGCGCACGTCTCTCTTTCTCCAGGCCTAGTCCCAAATCAGCGCTATCGGGATCCGCAGTTCCGCCTGTGCTTTGCCCGACTTGTCACGCACTACTGGCGGCATTCGGCATTTCTCGAGGAGGATCAACTCATCTGTGGCGCCACAAAGCTGAACGGTGTCCCCGGTGTACTGATTCACGGTCGTTTCGACGTAAGTAGCCCGCTAGAGACCGCTTGGCGTCTATCTCAGCAATGGACGGACAGTCAGCTCCATGTTCTCGATGATGCCGGGCACGGCGGAGGCACGGGTTTCTTGCCCCTCGTCGGCGGCGCATTGGAGAAATTTGCCAATCTGCCGTAGCGGAGGCGGCCAATAGACGGGCGGCCCTACCGCAGCGTCGGCGTCAATCCACGATCGACATGAACTCCTGGCGCGTGATCGCGCTGTCGCGGAACACGCCGAGCATGCGGCTGGTGACGAGGTCGGTGCCCGGCTTCATGATGCCCCGCGCCGTCATGCAGAAGTGCTCGGCCTTCAAGACCACGCCCACGCCCTGCGGCTGCAGCACCTTGTCGATGGCGTTGGCGATCTGGGCCGTCATCTTCTCCTGGATCTGCAGGCGTTTGGCGTAGATGTCGACAATGCGGGCGAGCTTGGAGATGCCCACCACGCGCCCGTTGGGGATGTAGGCCACCCACGCCCGGCCGATGATCGGGGCGATGTGGTGCTCGCAGTGGCTCACGAAACGGATGCCGCGCAACGCGATCATCTCGTCGTAGCCTTCGGTCTCCTCGAAGGTCTTGGACAGGATCGCTTCGGGATCCTCGCCGTAGCCGCTGAAATACTCCTCGTAGGCGCGCGACATGCGCGCGGGCGTCTCGTGGAGACCGTCGCGGTCGGGATTGTCCCCGGTCCAGCGGATGATGGTGCGGAAGGCCGCCTCGACTTCGGCGCGGCTGGGGCGAACAATTTGGTCCATGTGCGTGACTTTACGTTTTGCTCTCAATGATCGGGCTTGTTGCTTTCGACAGTTATACACGCCGGGACCGGTCTGCCGAGCCCTCGATCGTCGTCAGGTCTGGCGTTCCGGAGCCCTCGGAGGCCCCGCTGGCCCCCGCAGACATATAGGCGCCCGGGCTCTTGTCGGAAAGCCGACGCCAAGAGAGGCCGGTCTCGGTGTCGGCCAGCCCCGCGGGAACCTTCAAGAAATGGTGAGGGCGTCGCGAGCAAAACCGCTCGTCGTCGATGACGAGCCCACGTCGATGGCGGCACGTCGCGATCACGACACGGCAAGCCGCGCTTGCGTTTGCGACCAGCTGCCGCATGGGCGCTTGAGTAGTATCAAGGCGGCGAAGCGGCCGCTCCCCACCATCGCTCGCCAGTGGACCGCGTGCTTTCCCGGGGAGGCACGCCGTCCCCATGCATATCGAACACGAGCCGGCTCGGACACGGCAAGGAGCTGGCGTCAGATGGAGGAAACCTGAAATGAGCGAGCGCCGCTTCGCCAATGTGCCCGTCAGCACCCTCATGAGCCTCGATGAGTTCGAGGCCGCCATCCGCGCCGTCGGCGCGGAGCGTTATCACGACAAGCACACCTTCCATAAGCTTCTGCACGGCGGCAAGCTGAGCATGGGGCAGGTGCAGGCGTGGGCGCTCAACCGCTACTGCTACCAGGAGGCCGTGCCGCGCAAGGATGCAGCGCTCATCAGCCGCGTGCACGATCGCGAATTGCGGCGCGAGTGGCTGCATCGCGTGCACGACCACGACGGGCTGCCGCCTGAGGAGGAGGGGGGCATCGAGCGCTGGCTGGTTCTGACCGACGGTCTAGGGCTCGACCGCGACTACGTCATCTCCAGAGAGGGGGCGCTGCCGGCAACCCGCTTTGCGGTCGAAGCTTATGTGCATTTCGTACGCGAGCAGCCGCTGACCGTCGCCATTGCCTCCTCGCTCACCGAGCTCTTTGCCCCCTCGATCCATCGTGAGCGCATCGCCGGCATGCTGGAGAACTACGACTTCATCCACGACGACGTGCTGGCCTACTTCAAGCGCCGCCTGCAGCAGGCGCCACGCGACGCCACGTTTGCGCTGGAATACGTCAAGCACAACGCCAAGAGCCGGGAGGAGCAGGAGGCGTGCGTCGCCGCCGTGCGCTTCAAGTGCGACGTCCTATGGGCGCAGCTCGACGCGCTCGAGCACGCCTACGTCGAAGGGCATATTCCCCCGGGCGCGTTCCGTCCCGAGGTCAAATAAAAACGAAGCCACGACGACGGGAGGGAACGGCGGGGCCGGGCGCAAGTTCGGCCCCGCGCGCATTGAACACCGAACAGCATTCGATGCAACGTTTCGCACATCTGCAATTGTCAGCATTGGGCGAGCGGAACCTTAGGGATTTTGCGCCTAAATCGCGGTCGTCGGACGGTGGCACGTTCGGGGCGCTTGTGTGCCAAGCGGTCGAAGGTGAGATCGTGACAATTTGATCTTTGTGGAGTTGAGGAAACATGTCGACCAACAAGACCCTCTCAGTTCTCGCAGCCTCGAGCGCTCTGGCGCTGTTCGCGCTGTCGCCCGTCTACGCCGAGAACCTTCCCCAGGAGGAGCAGCAGCAGCTCGACAATTCGACGCAGCCGGACGTGGATCCGGGTGCATCGAAGGGCCCTGATGCGCCGATCGTGAAAGAGGAGCGCGAGGAGCTCAACAACTCGGCCTCGCCGGACGTCCTTCCCGACGCCTCGGGACCGAACGCCAAGCCGGAAGAGTCGATCCCCGGTCAAGAGCAGCAGGACATCGATCAGTAAGCCGCACGGCTCCTCAAAGAGATCGGCTTTCCCTCTCGATCGCCTGGACAGTCTGCGGGATCTGAGCACTCCGCCATCGCCACGCCTCGGCGGGATCCCGCGGGCTTTGGGCTCGCCCTCAAGACCTCCCTGGCCGCTTTGGCCATGCTCGCCGCTCGACACTGGCGCGCCCCTTTCTAGGGGTGCACCGGTTTCGCGCGGCGCTTTTTTTGTTTTGTCTTGGAGCTCGGGGTCGAGCGCGGGAGCAAGCGCGCTCGCTACTTCCGCGGATCGGTTTGCCGCAGTGCTTCGACATGAGCGATAACCGCGTTGACCTCGTCGGGAGCAAGGCCGAGGTAGCCCTCCGGCTGCAAGAGCTTGTCGACCTCGGCCGGCGAAAGCAGCTTGGATACTACCGGGTCGGCCAGCAGGGCGGGGCGGAACGCGTCGTTTCTTTCCTTGGCCCGCATGATGATGCCATGAATGAGCTTGTCGGCTTCATCCTTTCCGAGCGCGGGCGAGAGCGCGAACGCGACGCGCTGCGCCATGATGAACCCCTTGGTCCTTTCGAGGTTCCGGCGCATGGCGGCTCGATTGACCTGAAGGTGGCCCAGCAGCGCCTTCGCGGTCTTTAAGTTGCTCTCCAACTCTATAGAGATCTCTTTGAGAATTGCATCGGGTCCGGAGGTATTGTCGCGCTCGAAGAAATTCACGACGTCATCCAGAACGACCTCTGCAAGGCGAGAAATGATGCGGGCGCCCTGAATGAGCTTCTCCGATTTGTTCGGGTTCACCTTCTGCGCCATCGAGCTCGAGCTGATGGAGGTGGGCGAGCGCGGCTCGTCGGTTTCGCCGATATCGGTGGTCTGCAGAAGAAATAGCTCCTGGCCGATGTCTCCGTACGATTTGCTGATCAGCGACAGCGTCAACGCATAGTTTGCGTAGACGTCGCGCGAGCCGTGCCAGTCGTCGGGATAGGGCGGGCGAAGGCCCAGTTCCTCGGCGAACGTCTTTTCGATCTCCATGGCGTGCTCACCGAGCCCCGCATAGGTGCCGACGGCGCCCTTCAGGATTGCCGACTGCTCCAGTTCTGCCAGCACATACTTGAGACGCTCGATGTTGCGGCGGTTCTCCCCCAACCAGGTGCTGACTTTCTTTCCGAACGTGATCGGCAAAGCATGCTGGCCGAGCGTGCGGCCAGCCATGACCGCGTCCTGATTGGCACGGGCCAATTTGATCAGAATAGTCTCGATACCGCGCAGGCGCCCGATAAGGAGGATCGCCGATTGGCGCAATTGAAGCGTCAGTGCGGTGTCGTAGATGTCCACTGTGGTCGCGCCGTAGTGGACGTACTGGCGCGCGCTCTCATCGATCGATCTACGCCAGACGTTGATGAGCGCCACCATGCGATGGTGAACAATCTTCCTCTCGGCCGCGATCTTATCGAGCGGGGCGAAGCGGATTTTCGCCTTGCGGGTGATCTCGTCGGCAGCTGCTTGCGGTATGGCGCCGTGCGCGGCTTGCGCGCGCGCCAGCGCTGACTCTATGTCGAGCACGTATTGGTTGGTCTGGTCGGGATCGAAGACCGCCTTTACGGAACCGATCTCGTCGTCCCTGGCCCCTTGGTCGTCGGCGTACGACGGAGCGCTTGCCAGCGCCGTTGCGGCGCTTGCCGTCAGGAACCCGGCGAGCAGCAAGGATCGCAGCAGCTTGCGGCCCGCCGGCTCGCGGGGCGCGTGACTAATCCCGATCGGAGGCTGGATCCGATATATTCGCGTCCATGCCATTGTTGCGCTCGACCGTCGATCAGGTGCCTGGAAGCTGCTGGCCGGCCAGGATGGCGGCGCCGGAAGGTGCCATTCTACTCGCTTCATGGCCAACACCGGGAACCTCTTGCAGTCTCCACCGGAAGCGCGCCCCCATGCGTGCAGCGACCCTTCTCGCCCGATCGAAGTAGAAATGCCCGCGCTCATAACGCGTCTTTCCCTGGGCAAGCGCCGCAGGATCGTTGCGCAAGCGGGCATAATTGACGTCTGCGGTGCCGAGCAGCAGCGTGTAGTTGCAGGAAAAGGCGTTGCGCAGCGTCCGCGGAGCGATAGGTGCGCCGCGCAGCCCGAAGGGGAACTGGTATTGGCTGTCCGGCAACATGTACCAGCCGGGATTGGCCGAAACGGCGCGATCGATCATTCGGCAGCCCGAGTGAAGGACATAGCGCTGAATGAACTGCGATCCTGCGCCGTGTCCGAACATGCTGAACTTGCGGCGTGAGCTGTGGAGGCTGCGCGCAGCCATCCGGAACGCCTGCTCCACGACGTAAAAGCTCGTCTGCCGCCAAGGTATCGGCTCCAGGTGCGGACCGCGCACGTTACCGAGATTGTAGGTCCAGGCGCCCGGCCACTTCTCGGCCGTGAAACTCGGCACGAGGAGAATGGCGCCGTAGTGCTCGGCAAGGGGACGCCACGTGTCGTAATAGTCGAAGGCGAGCGTCTTATAGGCTTGGCGGCGTGCACCCGGCATCACGATCCAGATTGGGCTGTCGTGCGACGACGATGACGGCCGGTACGTATAGATGGTAACCGGTCCGCGCGACACGTTGCCGACCTCGAAGGACCCGTCGCCGACCGGCATTCTGTCGCCCCTGCCGGGATCGAAGCGCGTTTCGGTCGCCACGGCCGCCGTCGTCACCCAGGTGAGCGCGACCATTAACAGCGCGACGCGAAGGAGCACGGCATCGAGCATGTGCTGCATCCGGAAGAGATGCGCTGGTCGGGTTTGTGCGGAGCTGTGCATGACGGTTGAGGATCCTCGATCAGAACTTGATGCGCGTGCCGGCATAGCCGAGCACAATGTCCGCGAGCGGGACCGGGCTGATGTAGCTTTTGTTGCTCCGCGTCTGGATGCCCTTCACGTCGAACTGGTAGACGCGGAAGCCGGCGTAGATATCCAACCCGGCAGCTTCGACGTCTTGGCAGATCGCCGCTCCGAGCATCATGGTGCGGCTGTCGGTGACGCCTTTCAAATCGGCCTCGCGCAGCCCTTTGATGGAGTCATAGACCTGTGCGTATTCCCCGTAGATGGAGGTGTCGCCGATCGGCCAGTAGGCGCGACGAAGCCCGAAGGCCGAGTAGAAGTAGTCGGTCGGCGGGCGGTTCGGTCGAGAAGGATCCAGGTCCGCAACCACGTTCTCACCGTAAATCGACTGGTTGGATGGATCGGACCCGTGGAACGTCCGGCGCACGTAGGCCGCAGTTGCGAAGAGCCCCGTCGGAATATGCAAGAGGCTCGCTGATCCCTTGTATTCCCTGCGATCGCGATGGCCGGTGTCATGGGCATCGGTGGTGTCGTGCAGATAGCCGGCACCGAAACGGAACTTCCAGTCGTCATAGTTTACGCTGTGCTCGAGCGCGACGTCGAAGAAATCATCCTCTCCCCAAGCACCCGACAGGTCGACATTTCCCCATTGTCCCGAGATTCGGGGGGCATCGTAGCGAACGACGTTGCGCCTGAGCGTGTCGACGCTTGCGCCAATCACCATTTCATTCAAGGTCGTGGTGTATGCCCCTGAGCTGACGAGTGCCCCACTGCCCAGCCCGTATGAATCGGCATGGCGCAGCAGCAAGCCTCCGCCAATCGTCCCCAAGTTGGCCGCACCCGGCATGATGCCGCCGACGTCCTTGAGGATGATGTTGTCGGTGGCCGTCGAGGTATGCCCGACGGTTACGGTGCCGAGCTGATCGTTGCGGATCCACCATGCGGAGTGACGGAGCTCGATCCCCGAGTCGTCGTTGGTGATAAACTGATCCACGTCGTTCGCCGATGCAACGTCAAGCCCTAGCGAGAGAAGATATCCCGCGCTCCAGCCCCGCGCGATCTGGGCGGCGCCTTCGAAATTGATGCGGCTGCGGGATGCCGTGTTGTCGACGACGTAGACATCTTTCTTGTCGCCGTCATCCCAGGCCAGGAGCATGCGATTGATCCAGCCGCTGACCGAAAACGTTACCTTGTCGTTGCCCTTACGTGCCGTCGTCTCCTCGAGCTCGGCAACTCTCTCGTCCAGCTGCGACATGTCGGCATGGGATGCGCCGGACGTCACGGGAGGGAATGGCGGCAGGCTGTTGCTGGTCGGAGAGGACTGATCGAGCAGGACCGTCATGCCGAGCGAGCCACCATAGAAGTACACGTCGTCATTGGCGCGAACGTCATGGTCGTCGAGGTTGGTGACCGAGGCATAGCTAGGGAGCGCCGTGCTGACGTTGTTGAGCCACAAGAACTGCCCCGAGGCCGTGAGGTAGGCGCCTTCGGAAAGCTTGAGCTCAATGCGCGGATTGATCTCCACGCTCTGCGCAAAGACATTATCGTGATCGGTCGTCTCGAAGCTTCGCAAGTTGACGACATTTTCAGAGACGAAGGTTCGGTTGCGATCAACGAAATTGTTATACAAACCCGCCTTTATGCTGCCGCCGACGCGCAAGTTGTCGCCGACGTCGAACATGTTCTCAAATCCGATCTGAAGACCGAGAAGACGGTTATCGGTGCGGACGCTGACGTGATCGCGATCGTTGTCGGTTCCCCCCGGAACGTCGTCAGCCTGGCGTGCTGTCATTGATCCCAGCTCTTCCCCGAAATCGATCGCCCTCGCGCCGAACACGAGACCAGGAATGCCGAGCGGCTGCACGAGATTGGCTTCGGCGCCGAAGAGCTTGGTCTCTTGGTGAACCGTCAGGTACACCATGTCTTCCGAGTTCACCGATGAAAAATCGAAGCCGGGAGCCTCGTGATAGGTCGCGTCGGTGTCAGTCAAATTTTGTTTGGTCGCCTCCACTCCCATGGGAGTGAGGTAGAAGGCCGACAGTTCGAAAGGCTGATCCAGGATTGCGGCCTTAAGCGAAATGCGCAGTCCGGGTGCATAGGTTTCGCCCTCCAGGTCGGAGGAGTCGAACTTAACGTAGCTCGCTCCACCGCTGGTGAGCTTCGTGAATGCAAAGTTGGGGAGATCCTCGCGCCAATAGACCAAGCCCTCGACGGTCAATCCGCCCCACGCATGTGTACCGGACTTCGACTCCAGAGCTGATGCAGCCGCTGCCGTATCTTCCTCGTTGGTAATTCCGGTGTCGGGCTCATCGTCGCTGGCGGCGAATGTCGGCGATGCCGGGAAGGTCAAGGCAAGCACCAGCGCGGCGAAAGCGACCGCGAGGCGTGAAGCAATATTGCTGAGATCGACATTGAGTGCCGGACTGACACTGCGTTTGCCACCAAACGGACGCGGCATTTACTCACTCCCCACGCACACAACTTTTTTCACGATGCGCTTTGGAACGCGCGCCTCGTTGTTGAGGGGGAGTGTGCGGCCAAGCGTCCGAAGACGGGATACGAATTAGCGAAAGAGTCGTTCAGAAATATGCATAAGTGCTGAAAAAACGGCTATATATCAATATGTTGGTGGCGTTGCCGGATACGAACGTTCTGGCCAGAATTTTACGGCGTGTGACGTTGCGGCATCAGGGTTCGAGGCGCAGCGCTTCGGCCGCTATTGTTAACGCAAAGTATTAACCTTACGCGTCGGCGATCAATTCAACGGCAGCGGCATTTCCCGAACTTTGATTTCTGAAATCCTCCAGTGCACGAAGTACGCATTCGATCAGCACATTTGCATTTCCGGATGGCTTTTGATCGCTGTGGTGCACGTAGCCGAATGCGATCCAGCGCTCCGGCTCGAGCGGCCGGAAGGTGACACCGCTGAGATCGAGGCCGCGCGCGCTCAACCGGTCGAACACGGCGATGCCGGCACCGTCGATGGCGAGCTGGCAAGCCATCAGCGACGATCGCGTCTCGACGACGTAGTGTCCGGTTTCGCCGTTCGAGCGCATGAAGTCATTTATCTGCTGGCGCCAAAGCTGATCTTCCCAAAGTCCGAGCAGGTTCTCGCCGGCGAGGTCGGCCGCCGTCACGCGTTTGCGCGAGGCAAGCGGGTGATCCTTGCGCATTACCGCTTCCAGCCGGACTTTGAAGAGCGGGTGATTTGTGAGCTCGACCAGCGCGTGGGTGACGGGAAGCGAAGCGATCGCCAAGTCGAAGCGGCGCAGCCCGACGAGATTGTCCAGGTCGAAGCGCGACAGGACATCTATCGCGCAGCGCAGTTTCGGATTCGCTTGTCGCAGGCGCTCAATGGCCGGCGAGACCAGACCCTGCGCAATGCGCGGCGTGGTCACGACATTGAGCTGCTTGTCGCTCGCCTGGATATCCTTGGCAATGCGCGGGATCTCGCCCAAGCCCGCCAATATGTGACGCGTGGCGACATAGAAGGCTGCGCCCTTTTCGGTCACGCGCAGCGTGCGGCCGGAGCGGTTGAAGAGCATGAGATTGAGCTCGTCCTCGAGCATCGAGACGAGGCGGCTGACGGCGGGCTGGCTGAGACCCAAGCCTTTTGAGGCTGCCGTCAGCGATCCGCCTTCGACGATGAGTTGGAACGCGCGCAGCGCTTTGAGGTTCATTCGATTACCCGTGCAAGGGCCTTATGTTCATTGGCGGGATCACCGCATCGGATGCCTTATCTACGAGTGTTCGTCGAGAGGGGCATGCCGCAACAGCGGTAATGATGCGAGTGCAGGACCGCGAGGGCAAGCGCAACTGACGGCGTTAACCGCTTTTTGCCGGAGGCTGGAGCCTGCATGCGCTCTCGCCGCCTTCGCGGCCACTCCCAAACGAGATTGCCGCTGCAGCCGTCCTTGCGAGATCCAAGGTCGAAGGTATTCGATGATGCGACGAAGGAGGTGTTGGAGCGATCGAATAAGGGCGGCGGAATAATTCGCTCACAGGAAAAAGTCACTGTTTCGAAATCCGCAACAACTCTGAAGCTGAAAGCAAGAGTCCGCACACACCCGCTCTGCGGAAGCGCAATGCGTGACAACTCATCCGAATTGCAAATGCGATTTAAGAGTTTTCCGATGAGTGGCGCGCCTATCGCATTAAATCTGCAAGAGCCGCTCAAACAAGTCCGCGTTTCTCGAAGATGTAACTTATAGTTTCAGAAAAGCCGAAGCCTAGGGGGGAGTCCGAAACGATGCTGCAAGCTGCGCCGCTGGGCCATGAGGTGCCTAGCGCAACGGCCAAGAGGCCGTTCTATTTCCACCTCTATGTCCAGGTGCTGGCGGCGATCGGGGTCGGCGTTCTGCTCGGCTACTACTATCCTGCGATCGCTGTCCAGATGAAGCCGCTCGGCGTCGCTTTCATCAAGCTGATACGAATGATCATCGCGCCGATCATCTTCTGTACGGTGGTGCACGGCATCGCATCGATGCACAACTTAAAGAGAGTCGGAAGCGCGGGTATCAAGGCGCTGCTCTATTTCGAGGTTGTCACCACCCTGGCGCTGATCATCGGCCTGACCGTCTCCAACGGTCTCCGTCCGGGTGCAGGAATGAACATCGATCCAAGCCAGATCGATGCGTCCGCAATCGCAAGCTACCTAACCGAGGCGCATACGCACGGTGCCGTCGAGTTCGTGCTCGACATTATTCCGAAGAGTGCCTTCGGCGCCTTCGTGGACGGCAACATTCTGCAGATCCTGCTGTTCGCTCTGCTGTTCGCCTTTACCCTGCAGGCCATGGGCAAACGCGGCAAGCTCATGCTCGACCTCGTCGATCAGGCTTCGCACGTGCTGTTCGGCGTCGTTGGCATCATCATGAAGGCGGCGCCCGTTGGGGCATTTGGCGCCATGGCATTCACGATCGGAAAGTACGGGTTCGCGACGCTCGGCCCGCTCGCAACGCTGATGGGTGCCTTCTATCTGACCTGCATCCTTTTCATCCTCTTCGTCCTGGGGCCCATAGCCTGGTGCGCGGGCTTCAGCATTTTCAAGTTCATCCGCTACATAAAGGACGAGCTGCTCATCGTGCTCGGGACGTCCTCGTCCGAATCCGTGCTTCCGCGGATGATCATGCGCATGGAGCGGCTCGGCTGCGATGAATCGATCGTCGGGCTCGTCATCCCCACGGGGTATGCGTTCAACCTGGACGGCACCTGTATCTACCTGACCATGGCCACGCTGTTTCTGGCGCAGGCGACCAATGTCGATCTGTCTCTCGCCCAGCAGCTGGGGATCTTAGGGATACTTCTGCTGGCCTCGAAGGGGGCGGCAGGCGTTACGGGGTCGGGGTTTATCGTGCTTGCGGCGACGCTCGCCTCCACCGGCACGATCGACGTGAACGCGATGGCCATCATTCTCGGCATCGATCGCTTCATGTCCGAGGCGCGCGCGCTGACCAACATCGTCAGCAATGGAGTCGCAACGGTCGTCGTCGCCAGGATGGAGGGCGCGCTCGATGTGGAGCGCATGCGTGCCGAGCTCGGCCGAGGTTCAGAGGATTAACCGGGCGTGAGGTGAGCACCGCCTTCATGTCCACTGTTCGCAAGGGGCCGAGCCCCGCCTCTGGCTAGGGGCGGCGCCAAACTTGCGACACACCGAGCGGGTCGATGGGCTATTGTCGACGAGTCTCGCGCGAACGGCGCGGGTATAATTAAGTGTCGAGAGTTCTAGCCTTTAGGGATCCCCCCATGAATGGTGCGGAAGCACTGGTGGCCGCGGCCGTCAGCGAGGGCATCGAGGTTTGCTTTGCCAATCCAGGCACGACCGAGATGCCGCTGGTGCTGGCACTAAATTCGGTGCCTGGCCTGCGTGGCATCCTGTGCCTGCACGAGAACGTGGCGACTGGTGCCGCCGATGGCTATGCCAGGATGGCAGCCAAGCCGGCCATGTGCTTGCTGCACCTGGGGCCCGGTCTCGCCAATGGCCTGACCAATCTGCACAACGCCCGCCGTGCCGGCACACCTGTCCTAAACGTCATTGGCCAACATGCCGCTTGGCACCTGCCTGCCGATCCGCTGTTGGCGACCGAGATCGAATTGCTGGCCGGCATAGTCAGCGACTACGTGAAGGAAAACCGAGGCGCGGACATGGTGGCCGTGGACGTGGCCGATGCGATCGAAGCCGCGAAGCGAAACGGCGGCAGCATTGCCACCTTGATTGTTCCGCACGATTCTCTGATCGGAAAAGCGGAAGGCGGCCTATCCTCGCACCGCGTTGGCCCGAAGAAGACCTATGCGCCGGGCCACGTCGCCCGCGCAGCGACCGCTTTGAAATCGAGCAAGTCAGCCATGCTGCTGGGCGGAGAGGCGCTGTCGGAAGCCGGCATGATGCTCGCCGGCAGGATCGCTGCCGCTACGGGCGCGGATCTCATCTGCGATACCTTCTTTGCCCGCATGGAGCGCGGCGGCGGTCTCCCCACTGCGACGAAGCTGCCGTATTTTCCTGATCAGGCGCTGGAGCTGACACGGCGCTACGCCCACGTCGTCGTTGCCGGCACCCGGCGACCTGTCGCCTTTTTCGGTTATGCGGGCCTGCCCAGCTACCTGACTGCGGAGGACCAGACAGTCGTACTGGCGGGGCCGAGGGAGGATGCTTTGGGCGCGCTCGCGGCGTTGGCCGCCGAATTGGATGCACCAGACCTCATCGATCCGGTTCCCGGTGCACCGCCAAGCATGCCGTCTGGCAGCCTCGACGCGCAATCCGTCAGCGCCGTCATTGCCCGGTTGCAACCGTCAAACTGCATCATCATGGACGAGGCGCTGACCGTTGGTGAGCCCTATTTCGAGGCCTCGAAACACGCGCCGCGGTTTACCCACCTGATGCTGACGGGCGGTGCCATCGGCGAAGGGCCGGGCGCGGCGACCGGCGCAGCCATCGCCTGCCCTGGCCGCAAGGTGATCAACTACCAGTCCGACGGATGTGCGGCCTATTCGGTGCAGGCGTTCTGGACCCAGGCGCGCGAGAACTTAGACGTGGTGACAATCATCGGCTCCAACCGCAGCTACAACATACTGAAGGTGGAGCTGATGCGGGCAGGCGTGACCGAGCCGGGGCCGGTTGCTCAGTCGATGGCGAGTTTGGATCACCCTTATCTGGACTGGGTGAGGGTCGGCGAAGGGTTCGGCGTCCCGTCCGTTGCCGTCGATACCGCCGAAGCGCTTGCACAGGCATTGGAAGAGGCTCTGATGCAAAAGGGGCCGCGCCTTATTGAAGCCATCATGGCCTAGGGGACCTCTGTTTTGCACGCGGAACGCCGCTATGAACCGCCCTCGCATAGCCCCGATTTTCCGTGGGCGCGATGGTGCTGCCGCTCAGGATTGAACTGAGGACCTCTCCCTTACCAAGGGGCGCGGTACGGGATGCTAGGTGTTTGCATCTGCTCACTTTTTAACCGTCTCCCGACCATCGCGTGTCAACGGCGTGTCAACAGACCCATCAGAATCCAAGTGGTCGACCAGGCGCCGGCGGTGTTCGGGCACGTCGATCGTATAGGCCATGACCGACCTTTCATCGATCCAACCTGCCTGATCCATGGCGGCGCGTATGTCGCCGCGCATTTTGGTAGCGAGCAGATGACGGAACCAGTGCTGGGTGATCCGCCCCAGTAGCCGGTGCTCGCCCCTGAGGCGCGCCACCACGGCCGCAGCAGCCTCAAGCTGCCCACTCTGCGCCAGCGCCCTAGCCTGGGCGAGGCCGTCCTTCCTTAGCGCCGCGCGGGCCCGTCGCTTCATCCCCTCGAATGCGGTCCGGTTTTGCACCGCGCATGAGCGGGTGCTGTAGGGCTTGTTTCTCTCGGTGAGAAACAGCGGCCCCTCCCGATCATGGAGACGACCGCGTACCTTCAGATATCCCCGCAATGCCTCGGCAGCGCGTGCGTGAAGGTGCGCCGTCACGGTCTCCCCGTTCTTGGTGTCGTGGAAGGTGATCTGCTCCCGACCCGGGGCCAGAATCAGATCCGACAACCGGCAACCGTGCAGAATTGAAGACACGCGCGCCCCGGTCGACCATTCCGTCCACATCTGCGCAGCGAGGTGCGGGCTTGCGTGCGCGATCAGCGCCATCGACAAATCCTTGACGGGTCGCCGTGCCCGGCGTCGCGGGTTGCGAGCTTCCTTGTCGCGATCGAAGCTCGGGGCCGTACCCCATCGACGGGGCTTCCTCGCGCACCAGCTGAGGAACGCGACGATCGTGTTCAGCATACGCTCGCGCGTCGCCGACTTAACATTACGGCAGCAGCCGTCGATCCACTTGGACCACTCCGATTCGTGAATGTCGCCGACGTGGCGGAGGCCGAACTCCTTGGCGGCTCGCTCGATGTAGAGGATACTGGTGGCGCCGAGCGGGCGTCGCCGCGCTCGCTTTAGGTAGTGCTCTGCCGCAATGGAAAGATATGGACCTCGGCAGACTTCGCCTCGGCTCTCGCGTCGGAGGTCCCTCTCGAACGCGATGCGTTCGTTGTCGGCTTCCTCCCAAAGCTCCGCTCGCGCCGGAAGCTTAGTACTTTTTCTAATGCGGATCGCGCGTCCCTGAGCGACGAGAGTTCCGTGGATGTGCCAGAAGCCGTCGCGCTCGATGACGGCGAGACCTGGTGCTCTTTTGCGCTTTCGGCCTTTATTGCCGCGCGCAGCGCGAGGAATTGAGTCTCGGTCCATATCGGCGTCCTCCCGAGATATTCGTGGAATTGATACCTCTGGCCCCCCGGCGGGCGCCGCCGGTCTTCGCTAAGCAAGGTCTGCAACCAACGTCGGCTCTTGTGCAAGCGACGTGCGACCTCATCCATGTTGAGATCCTCATCAAGCACGGTCGGCAGCCTCATCCATCGGCGACAGCTCGGTTCCTACTTGCTCGGCAGGAAGCGGCCGCCCGGTCCCTGCTCTCGATAATTCGGATGACCAGGTCCCCACGTCTGGCTGGGCGGCCTTCTGAGCGTCGGTCCCTCGCGTAGAGTGTCGGCCAACGCGCGAGCCGCCGCGATGTCAGGCTTTCTCCCCGGCGTCAGCCAGTTCCCGAATTTGTAGGCCGACATGCCGGTAAGGGAGCCAGTGGCTGCCCGGTGCAGATAGTTCGTCGGCTCCAGTGCACGAGCTTGCGCCTTCT
The DNA here is from genome assembly GCA_963782555.1 of uncultured Alphaproteobacteria bacterium. Lineage (GTDB taxonomy): Bacteria > Pseudomonadota > Alphaproteobacteria > Rhizobiales > Hyphomicrobiaceae > Hyphomicrobium_A. The sequence continues at coordinate 853,007 of CAWAKB010000001.1, forward strand.
GTTGCTCGTCACCCGGCGGGAGATTGAACGCGTCATACTGGTCGGGGAACATCCCCGCCTCGGCAGTTAGTGAGCCGCCAGCAGCCCCAACTCCAAGCGTCTTGGCTGTCGCTTTCACAGCCGTCGCGTAAGGGCCTCGCGCCTCGGCCACCAGATTGTCGAGATAGCGGCGGCTGTAGTCCCTTCCGGCGTCACCCCCCGAAGCGATCGCTGCGCGGGCATCTGCAAGCGCGTTCGTGAAGCGACCAGCGAGGCTGCCCTCCGTTCGCGTCGCCAATTTCCCACCAATCCCCACGGCGCCTGGCAATGTACCCGAGAGCACCAACCCGGCGGCAGGCAAGGCCCCGGCCACGCCCGGATAGCGCTCGCGGAACGGAGTGTGAGCCCAACGCGCATCTTCCTCCGCCTTCAGCTGGGCGGCCCGCGCCGCAATGTCCTGCTGGTGCTCCGGCGAGTTGGCATAGGCTTTGAGCTGAGCGTCAATCGAGTCGATCTTGGCCCCAATCGCGTGCCATTCGGCATCGGCTGCACGAAACTGCGGACCTTCCCCGCTCGCCCGCTGCGCCTCGCGCCGCTGGTAGGCTTGCTGCTGCTGATCCGCCAAGATGGCGCGCTGATCCTGTAGCTGTTTCGCCGGGCTGTCCTCGCCCTCGCTGCCGTGCGCCATCGCCCCCAGGAAGCCGGCGCCGGTCGCCAACGCGCCGGCAACGCGCGCGTCGCGAAGGCCGTCCAATGATTTGGTTTGATGGGGGCGGTGCGGGGCGAGTGAGATCATTGCAAGACCTCCTCATCTCTTACAACCTGATACCTCTCACCTAGAGGATAGGTACTACAAATAGGTTCACTGTTAGCTTGGTGGATATTTCTAGGTAGAGTGCGGTGACTCTCAGGCACCTTGGCCTTGGTGTCAGACTGGCACCTTGGCCTAGGTGTCTCACAGGCACCTAGGACACGGTACACGTCGGCCGCTCGGAATCCCCTCACATTGGTCCGGCGGCGGCGCTCAATTAGGCCATCTCCGGCCAGCTTTGTGATCGCTCGCTTGATAGTGCGGAGACTTAGCGCGAGGTTATCGGAGAGCGCGCGGCACGAGATGCAGACTTCCCCGCTAGGCTTGGCCAGCGTCGCCAGCTCTTTAAGGACCGCTTTGGCGTAGGGGCATTCGATGCGCTGCTTACGCGCCCATTGGTAATGTTTCCAAGTCATGGCCGCACCTCCTCGGCCTGCCGCGCCGCGCAGATCAGCTGATTCATGCGCCGCTGAATTTCCCTGGCCGACAGGGCAACGTTCCGGTCAAGATTTGGCCCTGCCGCCTCGGCCAACACGGCAATGATGAGCTTCGCCGTGATGTCTAATTGTTTTTCCCGGCAGGCGTTGAGCACGTGCTCAACCTGCTTTTGCGAGAAGTGAGGGAAGCACTCTCTGAGATTTTGCTCGCCGCTTGGATCAGGCCGTGGAGACGCCCCTTGCGCGGCGTCGAGATCTACGCGATACATTGGTGCTACCTTTTTGAGTTGAATTTCTCGCCCGCCGGAGCTGGCCGCTCTTTGCGGGCGATCTCGTTGTGATGCTGCTGTTCATGCTGCCACCGGCTCCGGACTAGTCGCGGCGGTTTCGCGCTGTCTGGCAGCGACCTGCGAGCTGAGCCAGCCGACCCGTCCCTTGGAAAGCTTCACGGGGCGAGGAAAGCGACCGGCTCGCATTTCTCGATAGAGCGTCGCGCGCGAAAATCTCATGACCCGACAAACTTCATCGCGGATGAGGATCCGCTCAAGTTGAGGGGAACCTAGCTCAGGTGCCGACCATGGCGTCGCCGGTTTCGCCGTCGGCGTTGGTGGAATGATCTCCACGTCCCGCATCGTGACACCTCTCAGTGCTACAGGGCGAGAAGAGGTGTGCCACGTTGGGAAAGCGATTAAGAGGGGGTCTTAATGGCATGCCTTCTTCGTTCGCTCGGCCGCGAGCGACACGTATTTGTCGTATAGTCGCTTGAGGGCGGTTGGATCGTTGAGTCCGGCAATTGCTGAGGCCGCCTCGCAGTAGACCTGCGTTGCAGAATCTAAGCCCACGCAATCATGCGGCTGGGCCGCGAAGCCTTCGAATTTCTTCTGAAAGGCCGCGTGGCTCTTCCTCAGCCGCGTGCACAGCCTCTCATACGCAATGTGCTCATCGACGCATTGTTTTCCGGGGAGGGGCTGGTAGAGGTCGAACCCTCCAGGCAGGTGCCTTTTCAAATCCGCAATGACCTCCCTCACTGCCTCGATTGGGGCAGAGACATCGATCGCTAAGCGGACCTGGATAGCGCTTGAGATCGCTGCCAGCATTAAATCGTAGCTGGTGGGTCTTCGAGGCCGATATGGAGGGGCGTTCGACTTGAACGTGGGCGGAGTGGCGCCCGTCTCATCCACATCATCCAAGTCAAAATATTCTTCCATGAATGGGTCGTAGTCCTCCGGGTAGAACCCGAGGTTGCGAAAGAGCCCGGCAGCCGTTAGCTGCGCTAATTTTCGTCCCTCGCGCCGGACCTGCGGATCACAGGCCGCACAGTCCTTTGCGGCGATCTTCAAGTTCTGCCTCGCGTCATCAAGGAGTGCGTTGAGGGTCTCGGCGCGCATGCGAACCTTTCGGCCGGTTTCCGTTCGCACAAGCAAGACCTCTCCGAATGCTATGCGGCCGTTGGGGCCAGGATTCGTGGTGTCAGCGAAGATCGAGTGGGGTTGGTGGTCATCATCTAGTGCGGCGGAAGATGTTGTTGGTGGCAGCCCCGGTGACTTGTCGTTCTTCCGCTGCTTGTCTTCGAGCCGCCGTTGCCGGCGTGATGGGGATGATCGGGTCATAGTGCTCTCCTACGCACAACTCCAAGGAGGTCGCGCCGGCAGGTCGGTGGAGATCCGACTTTTCGGGGATCAGCCTAGCCGCGCGCTCACGGACGTAGCGCGGCCTTGTGGCTCGGCAAGGGGCAAATGTCAGGTTGTCCCCGGGAGAGAGCTGCCCGGCAAATCCGATGTTGCGATAATGCCTCTTTCCGTGAGATCGCGCTTCCGGGATGCCCGTGCTCTCGATCCTCAGATGACCGAATCTTATAGGTTCGCTGCCACAGGGGTGAGGACAACCCATGGCGAACCCCCAGGGCAGGTGCGTCTTCTGTGGTGGCACCCCCGTCACGAAGGAGCACGTCTGGTCTGACTGGCTAGACGAGGTCATTCCCCGTGGCGGCTATCGCTACGAGTTCCGCCGTGAGCGCTATTCCTGAGGAGGCCTTTCGGCGCACCATGAAGCAAGGCGCAGTGCACACGAAAAAGGCCCGCAAAGTGTGCAAGGTGTGCAACTCGGGCTGGATGAGTAGGATTGTGTTGGCCGCAAAACCGCACGCGACCAAGCTGATCAAGGGCGAAGAGATCACGCTTGGCGAAGACGAGCAGCTGCAGGTGGCGAGCTGGCTTGCGCTCTCAGCGCTGATGGCCGACCAGCTAGCGCGATCGAGACACAAGTTCCCCAACCTAGACCGGGCGCACATGTTCAATCACCACACGCCGCCGCCCCACTGGTACATCGCCGTGGGGCTCTACTGCGGACCAGAAGGCAGCGCATGTGACCAGGGTCCGCTCCCCATCTTTCTGGAGGATACGAGGACGGGCGACCGCTCGCTGCAGTTCATGGTGCACTCGGTAGCGACGATCATCGGCCAGCTCTACTCGATCGTACACGCCGTCACGCCGCGAGATCACAGACTGGCCGGCGCGTCGGTCTGGCAGCTTCATTACCCACACCTGAGGCCGATCTGGCCGCGCATCTCGCCGCTTCCGTTTCCACCCCCAGCCGAATTCGCCATCACCGGCTCGTTCAATCCGGACGGGGGGCTGGCGCGAGACCTCTCCACTCGCGTTAGGGACTTCACGCAAGCGTCTGTGGCGAGGAGCTTCCGGAACGCCTCGTGATCGGAAGCTAGGAACTCTGGCGAGAGGAGCGCGACTTTTGAATCCTCAATCCGCTCGCGTTCAATCGCCTTCGCTACGCCAGCTATTCCAATTCGCGAAGCCACTCCTCGTGCGTCTTGATGCCGAGGGCGAGGTTGCCGGAAAGGTCCGTCGTCGAGAGCCTTGGCTTCTCGTAGCCGATGGCGGCTTTCGCAGCGTCGAGCCGCAAGCTCATCGGCTGGCGAGGGTCCTTATAGATCGCCATCAGCAGCGCGTGGCTGTCGCCCTGGAAAACATTGGGGATAGCCTCGCCAATCTGACTGGCCGCATCCTGCATCGCTGCAAGGCGCTTTTCAGTCCGCTTGTTCGGCGTCCCCTTCTTCCGTCCCCCGCACCTGTGCCCCTTAGGAACTGGCATAAGCTATTTCGAGCTACTTTAGCTCCGCCCCCTTGCCACGCTTGAGTTTGGTGCTGTCCCCCTTGGTTCGTCCCCGCGGAACGCTGACCGGGTCTAGATCCGGCAGCAGCTCGTCGAGCCGCTGGAGAGCTTCCGTGACCTCGCTGGGGGTCATTTGGTTCCCCGGCTTGTCGCCATGGAGAACGAACGATTGCAGGCGGTCAATCAGCTCGCTCGCCAAGGCATCCTGCTTCGGCGTCAGGTCGTGCGTTTCGGCAGCCATTGCGTGTCCCCCGCGTTAGTCTCCGCCCTTTCTGTCCAGTGTTTTCTTAAGGCAAGTCAGGTGGCTAAACTAGGGCGTCCGACACGCCATTACATGCCTACGATCTGTGGAGAGGGGTCTATGCCAAAGGAACGGCTTGCGGCCTTCAGCGACGGTGTCTTCGCAATCATCATCACGATCATGGTGCTGGAGCTGAGGCCCCCGCATGAGACAACCCTGGCGGCCTTGCAGGCGGTGCTCCCTCGATTCCTCAGTTACGTGCTGAGCTTCGTATACATCGCCATCTACTGGAACAACCATCACCACTTGCTGTTTGCCAGCGAGCGCATCAACGGCAGGATCATGTGGGGCAACATGCTCCTGCTGTTTTGGCTGTCACTGATTCCCTTCTCCACCGCCTGGATGGGAGAAAACCACTTCGCCGCGTTGCCCACGGCGGTCTATGGCATCTCGCTGCTCATGCCCGCGCTGGCCTACAACCTTCTGCAACGGCAAATCATTCGCCAGCAGGGCAGCGAGGGGTTGCTGGCGAGGGCGCTGGGCGCGGACGTTAAGGGCAAGATCTCGCCCGTGCTCTACGCCATCGCCATTGTGCTCGCGTTCTTCGAGCCCGTGCTCTCCGATGCGATTTACGTATTCGTTGCGCTGATGTGGCTGGTCCCGGACCGTCGGATAGAGACGATGTTCGATGAGCACTAGCCTCCCACGCAGTCTAAACCCAACGCTGCACCGCGGCGGCCGTGTCTGAAGGGTTTGTGTTGAAGCATAGCTTCGTCGAAGCTGGGGCGTGCCGGTGGATGACGTTGATTAGCTTCTCAAACAACGGGAAATAGGGAGGAACAATGCGCAGGCCTGCACCAATCATAATGCAATCGTATTCGCCAGTTGCCAGGGCGTCAGTAAGCACGGCTTCTGCTGTCTTGCCGTCGTCAACGTACAACGACTTGACGCTGTAGCCGAGGGATTCCAGCTTTGACCTTTCAGCCTCCACGGCAGCGCGAACCTTTGCCGCCGTGAGCCCGGGCACTGGAGATTTGCTGAAGTCGACTATGTCTGGTTCCAGCCCCACCAGCAGGACACGTGCTTTTGTCGCCATTGTTTCCTCCATAAGAACGCCCCAGATTTGCAGGCCTCAGGTTGACCACTTGATCAGCGCGTGCGTCTTTTCATAGTGAGCCCCAAACGCACGAGCCGGCGCACGGCTTCCGCTCTGTCAGGCTGATCGTCCTGCCGCTCGCGCCAGGCATCGATTGCCGCAAGGTCATCAGTCTGCCAACGCCCGCCAATCAGCACACCCTTCCCAGTCGTTGCCGGGCGTCCGCGTGGCCGCTTCGATTTCTTGCTAGCAGTTGGTCCTCGTTCGATCACGAAAAAAGGGCGTTGGCCGGGGGAGACCAACGCCCGCCATGCGCCAGTTTGGGGGGAGGCGCGCTTCCGCGAGGGATGGCGGAAGGAGGCCCCGCCAGAATAGAAAATCGGCGCGCCAAGTCTAGTTAACCGCTCGCGCTTACCTCTAGGACTTAAGACCAAGCCTTTGCCCTGTCACGTCCACGGCGTGGCCCGTCTACCCCATCAAGGAACCGGCAAGAAGCGTCAGGTGTCGTCGTTGCCACCAAGCAGTAACTCGGTCAGCTTTTGCCTTACGAGCGGTCGCGCGCCAATCGCATTGAGAGGGTCAGCGTTGGGCCACGAGCGGGCGCCGCCCCGCAAAACCAAGGTCCTGATTGGTGATGGTTCGTCGGATCGAAGCCGTCTGGCAACGATGATCACCAAGAAACTTGGCCCACAAAGGCTACACGCAAGACCTCAATGCCCGCGCGCGGCATGAGCAGATTAGCCCTCGGCATACGAACGCGTCACGAACTCCGCGTGTCAACCGCGTGCCAGACGAACTGCACGTTGCTGCATCGTTCTGCACTTTCGCGGCGACCTGGCATTCGCCCGACGGCGTAAATTATCAGGAACGACGGGGATCGGTATGGTGCTGCCGCTCAGGATTGAACTGAGGACCTCTCCCTTACCAAGGGAGTGCTCTACCACTGAGCTACGGCAGCAGATTGTGGGCCTTCAGCGCCTCGGCCCGCAGGGTCCGCACCTCCCAAGGCGCGGCGCGGGGGACACTGCCACAAGCCCTCCGGAGGGGCAAGCTTGCCACGCCCGGCCTTTGCGGATTGCTGGGCCACTCTTCTTCTCGGTGTGCATCGGCCAAAGTCGGCTTCGGGCGCCAGGCACCAGGGGCGGGCGAGAGCCCCGTCGCGTGCTTGGGAAAAGTCGGCCCGGGTGCGCCGGGGTTCTGATCGGGGAACGGCGCTTTGATGGCTGTTGTCGCTATGACAACGACCCGTTGCGCGACGGTCGCATTTCAGCCGAAAAGAGCGGGGTTCGCAGGGCGCTTAACCGAGCCGGCGGCATGGCGTTGTCTCGCCCCGGGGCTGGGATACTCTGGCGCAGGCCCGGTTTTCGATCGCACCTCCCGCCATCTGCTTGCGGGGCTGAGCGGCGGAAGCTATGGAAGCTGGCAGACTGTCTTTGTTCTATTGCAGTGACTTTATTGGTTCGGGGACGTCGTGCGTACCGAGTACGGTCATTATCTGGGGCGCCCCTGCGGCTGGGCTGTCGTCAACACGCAGACGCACAAGGAGAGCGTCGCGCTGGAGAACCTGCAGCGGCAAGGCTATCAAGTCTACTGCCCTGTGATCCGGCGCCGGCGCAGTCACGCCAGGCGCATGGAGGAGGTCTTGAGACCGCTCTTCCCCGGCTATCTGTTTGCCCGCGTCGATGTCGACGCCCAGCGGTGGCGTCCGATGCTGTCGACGCGTGGCGTGCGATCGCTGGTCCAGTGCGGCGACCGGCTGAGTCTGATCGATGACGCGTTCGTGCAAAGCCTCAAGAGCCGCGAGCGCGATGGCGTCATCGTCCGCCCGGAAAGCCCTTATCGCGTCGGACAGGAGGTGCGCATGGCCTGCGGACCCTTTGACGGTCTCGTCGCGACCATCATCGACATGCACGAGCGCGATCGGCTGACCGTGCTCGTGGGGCTCTTGAGCCGGGCCGTGAAAGTCCAAATCGACGATCGGCAGATCTCGCCCGTCTGAGGATACGCGAAAGGCCGACTTCTTTTTCGGCCATGCCCGCCAATCCCCACGACAAGGCGTCAGGCTGCCCGGCCATGGCGCTGGCTGTCGATCTCCACTTGGCTCGCGATCCACGGGTACGTTTTCTCGATGCCGCGGGCGAGCGGCTCGCTCGGACGCCAGCCGAGCTTCTCGGCAATCAGCCGATTGTCGGAGTTCCTGCCGCGCACCCCGAGCGGGCCGGGAATGTGCTTGCAGCGCACGGTCTTCTTCGCCGTCCTCGCGATCATCGCGACCAGATCGTTGATCGAGATCATCTCGTCTGATCCGACATTCAGAACCTCCCTGCAGTCGGACCGCATGAGCCGGATCGTCCCTTCCAGACACTCATCGATGTAAAGGAACGAGCGCGTCTGCTCGCCGTCGCCCCAGATCTGCACCTCGCCAAACTCCTCGGCCTGCGCCACCTTGCGGCACAAGGCGGCCGGTGCTTTTTCGCGACCATCGTTCCAGGAGCCCTCGGGCCCAAAAATGTTGTGATAGCGCGCGATGCGGACGACGAGCCCGTGATTGCGGGCATAGGTCAGATAGAGGCGTTCGCTGAACAGCTTCTCCCAGCCGTACTCGCTGTCGGGCGCCGCCGGATAGGCGTCGCTCTCGGCGAGGCCGGGATTGTTGGCCTCGCGCTGGATGTGCTCTGGATAGATGCAGGCCGAGGAGGAGTAGAAGATCCTCGGCGAGTTGCGGCGGCGGCAGGCCTCGAGAACGTTGAGGTTGATCTGCGCCGAGTTGTGCATCACGTGGGCGTCGTTTTCGCCGGTGAAGATGTAGCCGGCACCGCCCATGTCGGCGGCGAGCTGGTAGATCTCGTCGAAGCGGCAGTCGACGGCCTCGCGGCAAATCCCGTAGTCGCGCAAGTCGCCCACGATGAAGTCGTCGGCCTCGGTCTCGCTGAAGCGGGGAAGCTTCAGATCGACCCCGCGGACCCAGAACCCCTCCCGCTTGAGGCGCGTGACCAAGTGGCTGCCGATAAAGCCGCCCGCTCCGCAGACCAGAGCCCGCTTCATACGCTCTCCTCCCTCGTGTGCGCCCTAGAACCGTCTGGCGCTGTTTTGCGGGTGAGGAAGGCTGTGGGCAAGAAGATCGAGCCCGTCTCGCAGGCCTGCCGTGGATAACTATGAGGGAGATCTCTGAAATCGCCCGTGCGTAGGCCCGGGCAACATCGCCCGTGCAACGGGCTAGGCGGCGTGCGGCCGCCAGCCGCCAGCGTGCTCGATAGTCGCCCCTGCCGCCACCGTGGCCGGGCGCGCATGACCGATCGTCATGATCGCGCTGGCGGAAAGCTCGTCCCACGCCCTGCGCACCGCCTCGGCATCGACGCGCTCGCCGAGCACGAGCGTAGGCAGCGTCTGCGCTAAGATGCCGATGTCGAGCCACAGCGAGGCATTGCGCAGGTACCACACGTCGAGCACCGCTTTGTCTTGCGCCGAATTCTCGCGGCCGCCTTTGATCTGTGCCCAACCGGTGAGGCCGGGCGGCACCAGCAGCCGTGCGGCGAACCTGGAGGCGCCGTCCACCGGCAACAGTGGCCTCGGGCCGACGAACGACATCTCTCCGATCAGGATGTTGTAGAGCTGGGGCAGCTCATCGAGGCGTGTGCGCCGAAGAAAGCGTCCGATGGACGAGAGTCGTTGCGCATCGGGAATCCGCGTGCCGTTCCGATCGTGTGCAGTGCGCATGGTGCGGAACTTGTAAAGCTTGAAGGGGCGCCCCCACGCACCTGGGCGTTGCTGCCAGAAAATCGTCGGCAGCCCGACATCGAGTGCGACGACGAGGCTCAACAGCACGATCAGCGGCGACAACAGCACAAGGAGCACCGCGGCGAGCGCCGCGTCGACAACGCGTTTCAAGCACCAATAGGGGCGCCGCGCTGCGGGCTCGAGCGCTGCCGCGCTGAAGGAAATGTACCGGCCGTCGTGGGGCGGCAAGCGCGTGGGCGTATCGTCGGGGACCTTTTCGGCCAGCTCTGCGAGCCCGTCGGAGCTCTCGGCCAAGCCGATGCGCTCGGCGAATAGGTCGAGGCGTATGTCGCACGTCTTCTCGATCTCGAGCAGCGCGTATTGCGCAGCTGGAGAGAGGGCGGTGAACGTCAAGGTGACGACGATGCGATTGACGGTGATCCCGTGCACGCCGAGCGTCTTCACGATGCTCTCGATCTCCTCGGGCACGCCGAGGATGCGGTGCTGCTGCAGGAGCCGGCCGCTGTGGCGTTCGTCGCGGCCTACGATGCCTGCGATCCGCATGCGTTCAGGGGCAAATTCGGCAACCGAGCGCAGGAAGAGATCGGTCACGGCATTGATGCCGACCACAAGCACCGTTTCGCGCGCGCCGCCTTCGAAAGGCGCCGCGCGCGGGTAGGACGGTGGATTATGCCGAGACGTATGGCGCAGGCGCATGCTTACGCGAACACCGATGAGGAGGAACGCCATCAGCAAGCTCTGGATCAGCGGGAGCGCGCGCGGCACACCGTCGAGCCGATTGACTAGAAACCCTGCCGCAACGGCCGTCAGCACGATGATGATCACGGACACCAGCACGCGCAGGTAGTCGGCCATGACGCTGTAGCGCCAAATGGACTGCGGCAATCCCGACATGAGTAGCACCACCGTGGCGGTGGCGAGCGTTAGGAATAGGTAGGGTAGCAGCCCCTCGATGTGTGCGGGCGTGACCTCGAGATTGTCGCGCAACACAAGCGCACACATGGTGGCGAGCGCGATGAGACCGAGGTCGATGAGCAGCAAGGTCGCCCGACGAGCCCTCCGACGCATAAAACCCCCGTACTCAAACGCAACAAACGCCTCACCAATCGGACATTAACGTAGGCCGAAAACGGTTGGCGACGTTTGGAGCGAACACGGTTTTTTATTGGGCGTCTTGTTGCGCTGTGGCAACAGCGACCGGTCCATTTTTCCTCGCTGGCTGGGGCCCGTCGCCTGCCCGGTATCGTCAGGTCTCGTCGGAGCGCGGCCGGCCGGGTTTGGAGCGCCAGGCCTCCGGCCATTCGACGTCTTTGCCCCACCGTTCCCGGACGGGTCGCGGGCCGGCACCGGCGGGCCGAGCGTCCACAGACGGTGCCTGCTGTGCCGCGGGATGCGGGCTTGGCAGGGGAAAGGCGGGTTGCGCGGGCGGGCGTTGGGCAGCCCCCGTGCGGCGATGCTGCGGCCACCCGGGCTCGCCCTCGCTCGCCTCGGCGCGGCGCACGAGGCCCGGAGGTTCGATCATCAGCGCGCAGGCGAAGGCGAACACCGTCATCATCGCGCTCGTGCGCAACGGGTAGTCGACGCAGGAATGGGCGATGAGCAGTCCCACCACCAAGGTTGCCGCCCGCGCCAGAGAGCCGTCGATCGGACTGAGGCCGATAGGCGGGCGCCGCCAGAGGGCGACGCATCGCGTCGCGAACCAGGCGACGAACACCGCCATCAAAGCAAGTCCGGCGGCACCCGTCTCGAGCCAAATCTCCAAGACGTCGTTGTGCGCGCGGTTGGCGAATGTATTGGCGAGCACGTCCTGCGGCTTCTCGAACAGGGCGTACACCGGCACGAAAGTGCCCATGCCGGAGCCGAAGGGCATGAAGTCCCTCGCCGCCTCGATGGTGGTCAGCGCAAACGGGATGCGGGCGTCACGCAAGGGGTCGACGCTAAATCGCTCCATGACGCGGTAGAGTGCAAACTGGGCGGCGAACATGATCGCGAGCACGACGGTGGCCCCGAGAACGCGGGCCGGCGTTACGCCCGTTCCCTTGCGCCGATCGGCGAGAGCGAGAGCGAGCGCGCCCAGAAGCGCGATGATCGCCAGTCCCAGGCCCGCACGCGACCGCGCCATCACTTGGGCTGCGACGAGCGCGACGAGAGCGGCGTAGCTCGCTACGAGCGCGACGGTGCTCGAGGTGTCTCTGCGCGGCCCACTGTTACCCGCAGCGAGTGCCGCATCGATGGCCCAAGCGGCGGCGAACAGCGTCAGCGAATAGAGGAGCGCTGCAAAGTGGTTCCGGTTGGCGAAGAAGCCGATGGCCTCTCGCGTGTTCTTGAAGTCGAAAAAGCGCAAGGGGCTCGAAGGGCCTTGCGCAACCTGGCTCAAGCCCAGGAAGACGCTCAGGATCCCGATGCCGAGCAGGACGAGGCTCAACTGCCGGCGCTGCCTGTAGCCGAGCTCGCTCGTGCCGAGAAACACCGAGACGGGAACGATAAGTGACAGGGCGCTAAGCAGGGTCAACTGCGGCGCGACGCTGATGGGCATCCAGGGCAGGCCTTGGCCCGCGAGCCTCAGCGCCTCGATCTCGGGCTTCCTGTTCGGCAGGTTGGTCCAGATCTCGGGCGGCAGCGGGATCACCTGCAGAAGCGGCACCAGAACAAGTGCGGCGCAGAAGCCGAGCGCCCAGCGGGAGGCTTTGCCGGGTTCGAGGTCGGCGAAGCGCCAGAGCGACGCCAAGAGAAGAGGCACTGCCAGAAGCTGGAGGATCGCGTCGGAGACGAAGCCGCTGCGTGTGCCTCCGCCGAGCACGAGCGCGGCTACGACGACAAAGGCGCACAAGTAGAAGAATGCGTCGCGCGGAAGGAGCCGACCTAGATTGCGCAAGGCTGCCCGCTCCGAAAGCGGTCGAGCGCCGGCGTCGCCGTCATCCCGTTACGACAATTGCGCCGTGTCAAAATCCTATCGGCGACCTCAGGCAAATGCGCGTCCTCTTGCTTTGCCTGCAAGCTGGCCCGTTTCCGACCGCCCAATACGGGCTCAAGGCGTGACCTTATTCGTCACCGCGGCGGTGCGGGCCACCTATAACAGCGGAGAAAAACCGAGGCAATGACGGCCCCAAAACGCGGTTAGGGGCTCGCCGGCTTGTTATCACCGCCGCCCTGGCTGAGGAGCACCGCAGCGGCAGCGCCGCCGCCTGCTACGACGGCGCCTCCGACCAAGAGGGTCGTGGTGCTCACGCCGCTGCCTCCGCTTTCGCTTTGGGTCCCGCATGGCGATTGTTTGTGCACGGCAATGACGGAGCCGGGATGGACCGGCACCTTGCAGTCGCTGTCGTAGACGATTTGGGCGAGGCTGCCCGGATTGGCGATCACCGTATCACCGGGATTGAGCGTGGTGGGCCCGGCAACGAGATCGAAGCCGCCGCCGCGATCGACCAGCACCTCGCCTTGAATGTCCTCCAGCGTCGCCGCCTTCAGTGAGGCTTCGACCGACGGTAGGAGGATTGCAGCGGTGACGGCCAGCAACCCAAGTCGAACGCACATACGCCAACTCCGGCAAAGCAAATTTGTGCCCACGCGCCAAATCCGAAGCGCGCGCCCGCTACGAAAACCCACTTGACCATTGTGAATCAAAACATGAAGGGCTTCCGACTTAAGATTGGTGCTCCACTGTGGCCGAAATGCTAGATGCCGTCCGTCACGCGCTTGCCACGTTGACCCTGTTCGCTGCGACCAGCGAATGCGTTTCAACCCCAGTTTGCTTGAGTTGCGCGGTCCGTGATCGACCTGCACTGTCACATTTTACCGGGTATCGACGACGGTGCAGGCGACCTTTCGGTCTCGCTGGCCATGGCGCAGGCCTTTGTCGCCGATGGCGTGACGCATGTCGCCTGCACGCCTCACATCCTGCCAGGCGTTTACCATAACACCGGCCCGCAGATCCGCGCGGCCGTCGAGCGGCTGCAGCACGTGCTCGACTGCGAGGGCATTCCCCTGCAGCTCGTCGTGGGGGCCGACAATCACATCGTGCCCGACTTCGTCGCCGGCCTTCAGGCCGGCCACCTCGTCTCGCTCGCCGACACCCGCTACGTCCTCGTGGAACCGCCCCACCACGTCCCGCCGCCGCGGATGGAGGAGTTCTTTTTCGGCATTTTGGCAGCCGGCTACGTTCCGATCCTGACCCACCCGGAGCGTCTGTCTTGGGTTGGCGGGCATTACGACGCCATAAAGCGGATGGCCAAGGGCGGGGTCTGGATGCAGCTCACGGCCGGCTCTCTCTCTGGCGCCTTCGGCCGAAATGCGCGATATTGGGCCGAGCGAATGCTGGATGAGGGGCACGTCCGCATTCTCGCCACGGATGCTCATGATACGAGTCAGCGCCCTCCAAATTTGAGCCAAGGGCGTGATCTCGCTGCGGCCCTGGTTGGCGCAGGCGAGGCTGAGCATTTGGTAGTGACGCGAACGTTGGGAGTACTTGGGGATGTTGCGCCATCCGGTCTGCCTGATCCGGAGGCTGTTGTTGCTCCGGAGACCGCGCATGGGATCGCCGCATTTGGCGGCGGCGGACAACGGGTTGGCGGCAGGCGTTCTCATGGTTTGCGCTCTTTCTCTCGCCGGTTGCGGCGCTTCTTTGGATAGCAGCAGCGTGCAGAGCGGGCTTACTGCCGAGGAGCAGAAGACGAGCGCCGGCGCTGTGGGCGGCGGCGAAGCGATCCCTCCGCAGCATCTGGCGAAGGCGGCAGAGCCGTTCGTGGCGGCGGGAACGCCGGGCAGCAGCGCCTACAAGATCGGTCCCCAGGACGTGCTTGATATCTCCGTCTTCAAGGTTCCCGACTTGTCGCGCAGCGTGCAGGTGGCCGACGTCGGCACCATCAACCTGCCTCTTGTTGGCGAGGTGCAGGCGGCGGGACGTACCGCCCGCGAGCTGGAGCATGTCCTCGCCAAGAAGCTGGGCGCCAAGTATCTGCAGTCGCCTCAGGTCACGGTCTACGTCAAGGAGTTCAATAGCCGCCGCGTCACCATCGACGGCGCCGTCAAGAAGCCGGGCGTCTATCCCATCCGCGGCAAGACAACTCTCGTCCAGTTCATCGCCATGGCGGAGGGTCTCACCGATCTTGCCTCTTCCGACAGCATCGCCGTGTTCCGGACCGTCAACGGCAAGCGATCCGCGGCGCGCTTCGATCTCGACGAGATCCGCTCGGGCGAGGCCGAGGATCCCGTCATCCAGGAGGGCGACATCATTGTGGTCAGCCAATCGGCGACCAAGACCGCCTTTCAGAATTTCGTGAAGGCGTTCCCGCTCACGAGCGTTTTCGTACCGCTTTTGTGAGGGGATGGAGCACGGGGTCTCTGAGTTGGCGCAATGAGTGATAGTCAAGCCGCCCCATCCGATGACGCCCGCGCGACGCCGGGCCGGCTCGTCGCGTCGACGCCCTCGCTGCCCGTCGCGCGCGACCCTTATGGCGAGCTCGGCGGCTACTATCCCGCCGGCGCAGCCGACGGCGGCGAGTTGGCGGGGCCGGACCTGCGCGAGTACTGGCGCATCCTCAACAAGCGCAAATGGGTCGTGCTCAGCATCATTGGCGCCTTCGTGGCTCTCGGCGCCGTCTACACGCTGATGAAGACCCCGCTCTACACGTCGACCGTGCGCCTGCAGATCGACCGCAACGTGGCCAAGGTCGTGGAAGGCGGCGCCGTCACGCCGATGGAGGGGCTCGATCTCGACTTCCTGCGCACGCAGCACGAGCTTTTGCAAAGTCGGACTATGGCCGAGCGCGTGTCCGTAGCGCTCAAGCTGGGAGACGACGCCGACTTTCTGCAGCCCAAGGGCTTCTCGCCGATTGAGGCCGTCAAGAGCCTCCTCTTCCTTGAGGGGCGGCAGGATCCCGCCGAGGTGTCGCGCCCCGAGCGCGAGCGCGAGGCCACCAAGATCATTTTGGACCACCGCACGGTTCAGCCGGTCGCCGGCTCGCGTCTGGTCGACGTCAGCTACTCCGATCCCAATCCGCGCTGCGCTCAGAAGGTGGCTGCCGCGCTTGCCGATGCCTTCATCGCCTCGAACCTCGATAAGCGCTTTCAGGCCAATGCCTACGCCAAGACGTTCCTGGAGGATCAGCTCAAGCACTTGAAGCTGCGGTTGGAGGAGTCCGAGCGCCAGCTCCTCGCCTTCGCCCAGAAGGAGCAGATCGTCGCCGTCAACGAGAAGTCGTCGATCGCCGAAAGCAACCTCGCAAGCGCCAACGCCACGCTCGGCGCGCTCGTCTCCGAGCGCATCAAGAACGAGCAGCTGTGGAAGCAGGTCGAGTTTGGCGATGCGATCAACATGCCGCAGCTTCTGACCAACAAGGTCATCGAGGGGCTGCGCGACCAGCGCAATCTGCTCGTCACCGAGTACCAGGAGAAGCTCGAGACCTTCAAGCCGAGCTACCCGCAGATGGTGCAGATCAACAATAAGATCGCGGAGATCGATCGCCAGATTGCGACCCAGGTGCAGGCGATCAAGGACTCGCTCAAGGCGAGCTACGAGGCCTCCAAGAGCCAAGAGGAGGAGATGAAGAAGCAGATCGAGACCTTGCGAACCGATGCGCTCGATCTGCAGAAGCGCTCCATCCAGTACAACATCCTGAAGCGCGAGGTGGACACCAACCGCTCGCTCTATGAAGGGCTCCTGCAGCGCCAGAAGGAAGTCGATGTGGCGGCCGGCGTGGGCGCCAACAACGTGTTCATTGTCGACAAGGCGGAAGTCCCGAAGTTCCCCTCTTCGCCCAACATCCCCGTTGCGCTGATGGTCGCCTTCATGCTGGGCATCGGCGCCGGGGTGGGGGCGGCCTACGTCATCGAGCAGTTCGACGACACCATCCGCTCCGCCGACGAGATGGAGCGCACGACCGGGCTCGCCACGCTCGGTGTCATTCCCAAGATCCCGGGCGTCGAGGCGATCGAGACCGAGCTTGCCGATCCACGCTCGACGCTCGCCGAAGCCTACCGCTCGCTGTGCACCGCCCTGCAGTTCACCACCGAGAGCGGCTTGCCCAAGACGCTGGTCGTCACCAGCGCCGGCCCCTCGGAAGGCAAATCGATCACCTCGCTCGCCATCGCGCGCCACTTCGCCACCATGGGGCTCAAGGTCCTGATCATCGACGCCGACCTGCGCAATCCCTCGCTGCACAGGAAGCTCGGATGCGATAGCGCGATCGGCGTCAGCAACTATCTGACCGGCGCCTGCACGCCGCCGGAGGCCTTCCAGGCCACCGACATCCCCAACCTTGCCTTCATGGCGTCGGGTCCGCTGCCGCCCAATGCCGCCGATCTTCTCGGCAACCCGCGCCTGCTCTCGCTGTTATCGATCGGGCTCGAGGTTTTTGATCTCATCGTGGTCGATGGGCCTCCGGTGATGGGGCTTGCCGACGCTGCGCTGCTGTCGAATGCGGCCGCCGCCACGGTCTTCGTCGTCGGCGCCGGTCAGGCGCGCCTCGGGCTCGTACGCGGTGCGCTGAAAAGGCTGCAGTTCGGCCGCGCTGCCGTGATCGGCACGGTTCTCACCAAGTTCGATGCCAAGGCCGCCGGCTACGGCATATGGGTACGGCTATGGCTACGGCTATGGCGGCGACCGCGCGCGACATGCCGCCATGGGCAGCGAACCGCCTCCCCTGCAGTTGAGCCACGAGATCGGGTGATGAGGGGTGCTCCGGCAGTCCGACTTGCCATCGATCTGGTGCACGTTCCCTCCCGCGTGCGGCTCTTCCGCGCCGAGCCGCTGCCTGCCGGAGTCGAGACGCTGCTGCGCATCGCAGCTGGCGACGAGGCGGTCGCGGCAGCTGCCGCCGAGGCCGTGGGACGCCCAAGTGAGCTGGTGCGCAACGCCGCCGCCTTCTTCATCGAGCAGATCCTGCTCTGCCCCGATGCCGACAGCTATCGCGTGCTCGGCGCAGACGACACCGCGACCGCAACCGAGCTCCGACGCAACATGGCGCTGCTTCTCAAGTGGCTGCATCCGGACATGGACCGCGACGGCGTCCACTCGCTCTTTGCCGGGCGCGTCACCCAGGCTTGGGAAACGCTCAAGACGCCCGAGCGGCGCGCCGCCTACGACCAAAAGCTGTCGTTACGAAAGGCAGTTGGGCGGACCCGCCGCCGAAGCAAGCGGTTCAAACAGCGCGCGCCACCGGGCTCTCAAGTCGATGCCTGGCGCTATGTGCCCAAGGGATTCCTGCGGCGCGCCGTTTGGTTCCTCTTGGGTGGCGCACGCTATTGAGGACTTGCGATCCACGCAGTCGTGCTGCCCCGCAACGGGTTTGATCTCGAGGAGCCGGTGACGCACGCAGTCGACAGACCTCGGTGGATCCGGGCCGCTTTGCTGGCGGGGTTTGGCCTGATGCTGGTCTGGCAGATCATCACCCGCAGCTTTGCTGCCTATCTCGCAGCCGAGGCGCCGACAGCCGCGCTCAGCTTGCGCCCGAGCGAGCCGACCGCCCTCGTCACCCTGGCCGACAACGAGCTCAATCCGCCCAGCGAGGAGACGAAGGCGAGCGTCGCCCAAGAGGTGCTCGACGGCAAACAGCAGCACAGTGCAGAGGACGCCGACAAGATCGCCGGCTGGGCCGAGATCGCTCTGAAGGCGGCCGCAGCCAAGCTGCCGCTCGATCCCGGCCGCGAGGAGGCATCCTCTGCCGGGGGCGGGCGTGCCCCGCTTACCGACGCGGACAAGGCCTTGATCCGCCGGCGCGCGGAAATGGTGCTGGCGCAGGAGCCGCTCAATGCGCGCGCGCTCCGCATCTTGGGACAGCTGGCGGATGCCCAGGGGGACGAGGTACGCGCGGCGAAGCTCATGCGCGCTGCCGCCGATCATTCGCTGGCTGAGAGCGTCGCCGTCTATTGGATGCTCGAGAAAAGCTTGGGCGCGAAGGACTACGCGCAGACTCTGTCCTACGCCGACATCCTTTTGAGGAAGCGTCCCCAGCTCATGGTGCACGTCGTACCGGCGCTCGGACAGATGGCGGAAAGCGCCGACAAGAATGCGGTGACGGCTCTGGAGGCGGCGCTGACGCAGAATCCGCCCTGGCGCAGATCCTTCTTCGGCAACCTGCCGCGCGGCATCTCGGATGCGCGCACGCCGCTCAATCTGCTGTTGAGCCTTAAGGACGGTCCGGCTCCGCCGACTACGGCCGAGCTCGGCGCCTATTTGAAATTCCTGATCAGCCGCAAGCTCTATGAGCTCGCCTACTACACTTGGCTGCAGTTTCTGCCGGCCGACCAGCTCGGGCGGATCGGCTATCTCGACAACGCCGGGTTCGAGTCCGAGCCCTCCGGATTGCCCTTCGACTGGGTGATTGCGCAAGGCGCCGGCGCCACCATCGACATCGCCGCGCTGCCAGACACGGCGGACGCGCACGCACTGCTGCTCGATCTTGGGCCCGGGCGCGCCAATTTCCGCGGTGTCACGCAGCTGCTCATGCTGACGCCGGGCAGCTACCGTCTCAAGGGCAAACTGAAGGGCGAGTCGCGCGGCAAACGCGGTCTGCAGTGGAGTGTCACCTGCGCCGGCAGCAGGCAGCCTCCCATCGGAGAAAGCCCGATGTTCGTCGGTGTGTCGATCACGTGGAGTGAGTTCGACTTCACCTTCACGGTGCCGCACGCGGGCTGCCGCGCCCAGGAGCTGCGCTTGGCGCTCGCCGCGCGCTCAGCCTCCGAGCAGCTCGTATCGGGGTCCGTTTGGTATGACGATCTGCAGATTACGCGGCTGCCGGAGGCGGACGCGGCCGAAAGCCCATGAACCGGCGCGCGCTCGGCCTGCCCTTTGCGCTATCATCATGTGCCGGCGCGACAGGGATCGGAGGCGCCTCGCGATGACGAGCGATGCGGAAAATGATGACGTAAAGTCGAGCGCTGGGCGTAAGTCCGGCGCGGCCGCGCGGGCGGAGCGGCTCGCTGCCGCCCTCAAGGAGAACCTCAAGAAGCGCAAGGATCAGGCGCGCTCGCGTCGGCGCGTGGAGTGCGCAATCGAAAGTCATCAACCGGTTTCCGGGGACAAAACCGAGCGTTGAACGGAGCCCCTGCCTATTCGATGGGCAGGCCACCTGCGGCAAAATCCGCTCAGCGGCACCAACCCTTGACAAGCTGCGTCCATGCGTCGCAAGATTTTCCCCCTATGAAAATGAATTGACTGGCAGTCAATATCAGGCGGTGGCCGCCGCGGTGCAGCAAAGGGGGGGCTTGAGCCCATGGGTAACAATCTCGACGCACTGACTACGATCTTCACCGAGTTCTATTACTGGGTGACCGTCGTTTTCATGTTTCTGATCCACGTCGGCTTCTGCATGTATGAGGTCGGCGTCAGCCGCCGACGCAATCACATACACACGCTGATGAAGAACACGATGCTGATCCCGACGATCGGCATCTCCTTCTACCTGTTCGGCTGGTGGATCTACACCGCCTTCATCAACGGTCCGGGCATCACGGGGCCGCTCAATCTCGAAGCGGCAGCCGCCTCTTTGCCTTGGTCGAAGACCATGGCCCCCAACATGCAGGATCACATCACCGGCGTGTTCTGGGCGGCGTTCCTGCTCTTCTCCTGGACGACGGCCTCCATCGTGTCGGGCTCGATCATCGAGCGCATGCGTTCAGGCGCGTTCTGGATCATCGCCGTGCTCGTCGGCTCGGTCCTTTGGATTCTCGACGCGGCGTGGGGCTGGCATCCGCAGGGCTGGATGGTGAAGATGCTCGGTTATCACGACGCCTATGCCTCCGGCGTCGTTCACGCCATCGCGGGTGGCGCTGCGCTTGCAGCGCTGATCGTGCTCGGGCCGCGCATCGGCAAGTTTGCCGCCGACGGCACGCCGCGAGACATCCCTCCGCACAACCCCTGGCTGGTCACGATCGGCATCTTCCTGATCTACACCGGCTTCTGGGGCTTCTATGCCGCCTGCAACATCCCGATCATCAGTCCCGAAGGGATCGGCGGCCAGATCACGGGCGCGAATTGGACGGCAACCACGATCTACTTCACGCCAACAAGTCTCGGCGCCATCACCGTCAACTTCATCCTGGCGCTGTGCGGCGGCATGCTGGCCGTCTACATCATCTCCAAGGGTGATGCCTTCTGGACCTACTCGGGAGGGCTTGCCGGCATCATCGCTGCTTCCGCCGGCAACGATCTCTATCATCCGATGCAGGCCTTCTTCATCGGGGCCATCGTGCCCTGCATCGCCTACAAGATGCACTACTACGTCGAGCGCGTGTTCAAGATCGACGATGCGGTCGGCGCCGTTGCCGTGCACGGCTACTGCGGCTTCATGGGCGTCGTGGTCGCGGGCTTCTTGCTGTGGGGCGCGCCGTCCTCGCCGTATGAGGGCTTCCACGTGATCACGCCGTGGGGCAACACGGTCGGCGCGATCATCATGTTCGCGCTCGGCTTCGTGCCCATCCTCATCATCGCACGCCTGCTCGATTCCGCAGGGCTCTTGCGCGTGCCGCATGAGGTCGAGCTGCTCGGTCTCGATTACAAGGCGGAGGCGGCCTACGAGAGCGCCGTCGCCGACGTGAAACAGGCCGAGAAGGCAGCCGTTGCTTGAGGCAGACACAAATTTAGGAGAAGCACCATGTCCACGATCGGCTACAGCAGTTGGGCTGTCGACCTCAAAGACGTCGCCGCCGTCTATCCCTTCCAGGGCTGGGAGGTGGCGATGGTCGCGGCAGCCTGCGCCTTCTGGCTCATCTGGCACATCGTCCAGATCGTGCAGGAGAACCGCGAATTCAAGGAGGACAAGACCAAGCACTACTCGCAGCAAAACGTGAACCATAGCGTCGACCGCTATTGACACGGGCGTTGAACGCTTCGGGTCCTTCGAAATTTGGGGCTGCGCTCGCCGCGCAGCCCCTTATTCGTGTCTGCACTAAGGAGCAGCGCAGAGTCACTTCCTCTCGGTCGGGGGAAACGTTGCGTTACTGCGCCGTCGGGACGAGCTTGGGCGCCACCGAGCGCAGGACGACCTCGTCAGCCGATGCGCCGGCCGCGCCCTTGGCCTCGAACTCGAGCCGCAGCGGCTCGTGATTGCGCCGCAGCCTGGCCTCGAGGTCCCGCGGCACGGTGAGGGCAAAGCGCCCCACGCCGCCGTTCGCGCCGAGCCCAAACGGCGTCACCGTCCCGATTACCTCGCCCGAGGGCTGATGACGGATGACGACGGCGGTGCCGCGCGAGGCCTTGCCGAACACGAGTTCCAGATCGAGCGCCGTACGCTGGCTGGGGCGCGTCTTGACGGGCAGCTGCACCTCTGCGGACGCACCGACCGACTTGTCGGCGAACGGGATCGCGCCGAGACCGAACAGCAGCGCAGCCCCGCTCACGGCGAGCGCAGCTCCGATCCCAGCTGATGTCCACGTCTTCATGACACGACCCATTTGATGCGCAATTCTAGCATATGAAATGGGTAAGGATTGATGACTTTTCCAGGCGGTTTTGCGCCGTTCACACCGTTTTGACGGACACTTGCACCAAGGCGCCGTCGAGCGCTTTGTGGACGCCGTTGTCGCGCACGGCGATGCCTTGAAGCTTCACCCTGTTCATCACCGGCAGGCCCGTGGCCGCGATGCGTTGCAGCGTGGCGTTCAGCGGCACCGTCGCTATCACGTGCGCGGGCCCATGGTGGGCGCCGCCGTGCACCCCGAAGAAGGTCAGAGAGCCCACGTAGTGCGGGTCCGACACCGGCGTCTCGGGCGAGAGATAGTTGCAGTTCATGAAGAAGAGCACGCGCACGGCGTGCGGCTCCTGCGGCGGCGTTAGGGTGATCCGTGCGACGAGTTCGGATTCCTCCTCGTGGGCCGCTGCAACACTCGGTGCCGAGCTGGGCGTCGAGTGCGCGCCGCCGCGGCGCTTCTTTTTCTCACGCGCGGCCAGCAGCAGGGCGGCGGGGACGGGTACGGCTGCGCTCGCCTCGGCGTCCGTGCGCAAGGGGGCATGGACCTTCTCGCCTTCGAAGCTGGCAGCACCGGGCTCCGGCGCCGCAGGCAAGGGCGCCGCCGCCCCCTGGGTCTCCTCCAGGATCGCGTCGCCGAACCCCGGTCCGTAGGGGTAGCCAAGCGTGTCGGTCTCGATGTAGCGCTCGGAGGTCGCGTCGGGCTCGGCAAAGAACAGGAACGGCTCCTTGTTCCAGCGGGCCACGTCATCGGGCAGGCCCGTGCGCCCCGCCTGGCGTTCGCGCCTCGTCCACAGGTCCCACAGACGGTCGACGTTGGCGTGGTGCAGCCAGAAGATGGGATCGACGGGCGCCATAAGCTCGCTCATGAATCCCGGCCCGTAGCCCACCGCGTTGTGGATGTTATTGTGCGGGCCGGCCTCGAGCGTGTCCTGGATGGCGCGCTGGTGATGATTGTCGGAGGGCGTGCTGCCGAAGTCCTCGAAGCGCTTGGGCGCCAGCGCGGCTTCGATGCGCTCAGGTCCGACCTCGGTCTTGGCCCAATCGGGAAGCTCGGGTTTGTCCTTGGTGAGGCCGCGGGCCTCGTTGCGCGCAGCAAAGAAGCTCTCGAGCTTGCCCCAGAGGTCGCCGACCGAGGCATACCCGCGCAAGTCGAGCTGCGCGTGCTGCGCCGGCGTGAACCCGTTCCACATGTCCAGGATCGCCGGCTCGAACTTCGGGCGGAAAGTCTCGAAGCTCTCCTCGTAGATCTCGTGCGTCGGCGTCAGCACGTCGTCGTAGAGGACGTCGGGCACGCGCGGCGCGTTCGTCCAATCCCAGAAGGGCAGCGCGAACGCCGGGTCGCCCGACAGCTCGCGGCAGATCGCCTCGAAATGGAAGAGATAACCGCGGTGCCAGGGCAGGAACCACCAGTTGCCGTGGGGGCAGTCGATGAGGTGGAGGATCGCTTGCCGGTACCAGTTGCGCGGGTCGCTCGGAGGCAGAGCGAGCATGGCGCGGATGGCGCGCTTGTAGGAGTCGAGCGTTGTGGGCGCGAGGTCGGCTCCGGTGACGCTGCGCCGCACGAAGGCAGGCTTGCCCGCACCGGCGCGCGCGCTGCTCCAAGGTACTGCCGCGAGCGCCAGGGCCCCAGTCAGCGTTTCGCGGCGCGTAAGCAAAAGCGAAGGAAAACGAGCACCCACCCTGGCAATCTCCCTAAAATATTATGGTGCGGGTTTTTCGGGTCGCGCATCTCAGCTCGCAAGCGTCGTTGTGATTGTCCCCCGTGCCCTCGGCGTGGACATCGACATCACGCCGGGAAGTGGGCCGCATTTCGACGCCTGTGCCGTTGGGCGACTTTGTGCTGCGGAAAAAAGCTCCGACCCTGCGGGAGCGAATCCCGCGAGGGCCGGAGCTGGCTACGTCAGGCGGCCATGTCGAAGACCAGGATCTCAGCATCCTGTGACGTGCCAACGAGCGCCAGCGCGCCGGGCTCGCCGACGGCAACGCCGTCGCCGGGATAGAGCTGGTCGCCGTTGAGCGTCGCTGTCCCTTGCGCGACCTGCACCCAGGCGCTGCGCCCAGGCTCGAGCGCATGCGTCACCGATGCGCCGTCGTCGAGCAGGGTGGCATAAAGGTCGACGTCCTGATGGATCGTCACCGAGCCTTCCCGTCCGTCGCGCGAGCCGACGAGGCGCAGCTTGTTGCGCTTCTCCCCGGTCGCGAACGTCTTTTGCTCATAGCCTGGCTCCAGTCCCTTTCGCTCCGGCAGGATCCAGATCTGCAGGAAGTGCACGGGCTCCGTCTTCGACGCATTGAACTCGCTGTGGCGGATGCCTGAGCCGGCCGACATGCGTTGCACGTCACCGGGCCGGATCACCGAGCCGGTGCCGAGGCTGTCCTTATGGGCGAGCGCACCCTCCAGCACGTACGAGATGATCTCCATGTCGCCGTGCGGGTGGGTGGGAAAGCCGCCGCCCGGCGCCACGCGGTCGTCGTTGATGACGCGCAAGGGGCCAAAGCCCATGTGCTCGGGGTCGTAGTAGTGGCCGAAAGAGAAGCTGTGGCGGCTGTCGAGCCAACCCAGGTTGGCACGTCCGCGCTCCTCGGCTCTGCGAAGGGTCAGCATGGTGTCTCTCCTTTTTTCTCGCCTTTTCCGGGTCGGGCCGACAGGTCCGGCCCGCTTGACACCATGTATGGGGTGTTGACGGAAATCGCTCAATACTGGAAGAATCAGCCAGTGCGGTTCCAAAATGGATACAAATGGACAAGCTCGACGCCATGAACGCTTTCGCCAAGGTCGTGGCTGCCGGCAGCTACGCCGAGGCGGCGCGGCGTCTCGGGCTGACGCGCTCTGCCGTCAGCAAGGCCGTCATGGAGCTGGAGCAGCTGTTGGGCGCGCGCTTACTTGACCGCACCACGCGTCGCGTCACGCCCACGGAAGCCGGCCGCGCCTACTATGAGCGCTGCGTGTCGATCCTCGCCGACGTGGAGGAGACCGAGATCCAGATCTCGCGCCTGCACGATGCGCCACGCGGCGTCTTGAAGATCAATGCGCCGATGTCCTTCGGCACGCGCTATCTCGGGGCGGCCCTCGCCGACTTCATGGCGCGCTATCGCGAGCTCAAGATCGAGCTCATTCTCAACGACCGCGTCATCGACCCGCTGGAGGAAGGGGTCGACGTCACCGTGCGCATCGGCGCACTCGCCAATTCCAGTCTTATTGCCCGCCGACTGGCGCCCGCCCGCCTCGCGCTTGCCGCCGCGCCGGCGTATCTCCAGCGCCACGGCACGCCGCAGACGCCCGAGGACCTCGGCCACCATCGCTGCCTCACCTACGGCCATATGGCGGCCGTGCAGCGTTGGACTCTCCTTCGCGACGGCGAGCCCATCACGGTGCCGGTCGGATCAAGCCTGTGCTCCAACAACGGTGACGTGCTGCGAGACGCCGCCCTGTCCGGCAACGGCATCACCAACCTGCCGACGTTCCTCATCGGGCCCGATATGGCCGCAGGACGGCTCGAGGCCGTTTTGGCGGATACGCCGCCGCCGCCGCTCGGCATCTACGCACTCTATGCCCCCAACCGCTACCTTGCCGCCAAGACGCGCGTATTTATCGATTTCCTGGTGGATCGCTTCGGCGACGCGCCGGACTGGGACGCCTTCGACCGGGCTGCTTGATGCGCGCGGGGGTTGCGCCATGCAGCCGTTCCAGTTGACATGCATCAAGGGAAATCCCTCCATGCACGGGCACGATGCCGTGCGACAACGGTTCCGGGAGCGCTTCAGCTCAAATCGATCGGAGGTCCACGCTATGGACGCGGGTAGCGATTCCCTGAACCAGGGTGCGCGACAGCTCGGTTTCCCCGTACGCCGCGTTCCCCTCGACGCGCCATGGGATTGGCTCGCCCGCGGGTGGCGGGACCTCTGCGCAATGCCATACGCGAGCCTTGCCTATGGTGCGGTCTTTACCGTTGCCGCCTGGATCGTCCTGCTCGCGCTGAGCCTGCTTGGGGCTACCCCGCTTGTTCCTGTGATGGGCGCGGGATTCTTGCTGATCGCGCCGTTGGCCGCAGCGGGGCTTTACGAGATGAGCCGGCGTCTGCAGAAGGGCGAGCCGGTGACACCGCGTGCGGTGTTCAGCGCCTGCGCGCCGGCGATCGGCAGGCTCGGTTTCTTCGGCGTGGTTCTGTTCTTTGCGTTCTTCATATGGGTCGAGCTTGCCTTCCTTCTCCTCTCGCTGTTCCTGGGCGAGGTGGCGCTTCCCGATCCCAGCGAATTTGTGCACACCGCGCTGTTTACAAACGCCGGGCTCGGTCTCCTCATTATTGGAACGCTGACGGGGGGCATGCTTGCGGCGATGGTGTTCTCCATCTCCAGCGTGGCTGTGCCCTTGCTGTTGGTGAAGGATGTCGATGCCGTCAGCGCGATGGCGACCAGCGTGCGGGCGGCAAGCCTCAACACCGGCGCCATGCTTCTGTGGGCCGCGCTGATCGCAGGCTACATGGCGATCGGGCTGGCCACGCTCTTTGTCGGTCTCATCGTCATCTTTCCGCTGCTCGGGCATGCCACCTGGCACGCGTTCCGAGACCTCGTCGAGGTCGACGGCCTCTGACCACGATGTGAGCCCAACGTCAGGCTGCGACCACCGACACGTTGATGCTGTGCACGGCGCAGCTCTCGGCTAGGTCGGCCTTCTGACCCGGATTGAGCGCATTGACGTTGCCGTCGGCGCCGTTGCCGGGCCAGCGCCCCTTGTGCGCGAGGATGACGCCCATGGGCACGTCGTCGGAGACGGCGACCAGCACGGTGATCTCGCCGGCAGCCGTCGCCAATCGCACGCGCGCGCCGTCGGCGAGCCCGCGCGCGTGCGCCTCGCGCGGGTGCAGGAAGGCGCGGCTCGCGCCGAGCTGCTTCAGGATCTTGGGGTCATTGCCGTAGCTGGAGTTCATCAGCCACGCCGACGCCGGCGACAACAGCCGCAACTCGCCGTCCGCGGGACGCGCCTCGGCCGAGGCGAACGGCGCGCGCGGCAATCCCGCCTCGACGAATGTGGGTCCGGCGAGCTCGATCTTTCCCGACGGCGTGCCGTAGTCGTGGCGCTCGAACTGCACCACCGGCTCGGCGGGATGAAAGATCGTGCCTCGCCGGGCCAGCGCCTCGAAGGTGAGCCCGGGTTTTGCCTGCTCAAGCAGCGTGGCGATGAGGCTCTCGTCCGTCTCGAACAGCTCGGGCTCGGTCAGCCCCATGGCAGCGGCGAGGCGACGGACGATCTCCTGGTTGGGCAGTGACTCTCCGAGCGGCGGCAGCGCCTTCACCTGCGCCGAGATCGAATAGTTGAAGTAGGACATGACCACGTCGTCGAACTCGAGGAAGCTCGCTGCCGGCAGCACGTAGTCGGCGTAGTTGGCGGTATCGGTCTGAAACAGATCGAGTGTGACCTGCAGCAGGTCCTCGCGCTCGAGCGCGCGGCGCAGGCGGCGCTGCTCCGGGCTGGAGACGGCGATGTTGTTGTTCCAGGTGATGAGCGCCTTGGTGTCGGGGCTCTCCAGACGGCCGGCGAGATCCATATGGCTGATCGAGGGCGCGGGCGCCTTGCCCAGATGCGCCGCCGTCAGGTAGGCGGCGTCGACGCCGCGCGCGTCCCAGCCGTTGAGATAGAGGAAGCCCGCGCCGTACGTGCCGACGTTGCCGGTCGCTGCCGGGAGCAATCCGACGGCGCGCATGGCGTTGCCGCCGTAAGATTGGCGCTGAAATCCCTGTCCCATCCACAAGAGCGACGGACCTTGCGCATAGAGGAGGGCGGCCTCCTCGATGAGGCGCGCCGGCACGCCGGTCACCGTTTCGCCCCACGCCGGCGTGCAGGCCTCCAGCCGGCCGTCGATCTCCTCCCAACCGCGCGCGTGCTCATCAAGAAAGCTCTGATCGATGCGGCCGGCCGCGCGAATGACATGCAGCATGGCGAACGCGAGTGCCCCGTCGGTGCCGGGATAGAGCTGCAGATGGATATCGGCCGCCGCCGCCGTCTCGTGGCGAATGGGGTCGATGACGATCTTCGGCGCCCGCGCTTTCGAGAACCAGTGCTGGTGGACGTGCGGCGCCGCCGCCGACGGGTTTGCCCCCCACACCATCAGGCACTTGGTGCCATCGATGGTGCGCGGGTCGAACCCGCGCGTCGATTCCCCGTACATGAGCTGCAGCGCCGCGTGCCCCGCCTTGTTGCAGACGGTGTCGGGGTCGACCTCGGTGGCGCCGATGCAGTTGAAGAGGCGCAAGGGAAAAACGCCGGCGATTAGCGAGCAGGTGCCGGTGTAATGGGTCTGGAGGATCGCCGCGCCGCCGTCGCGCGCGCGGATGCCGTTGAGCCGCTCGGCAATGGCGCCGAGCGCCTCGTCCCAGCTGACCGGCTCGAACTGCCCTGCGCCCTTGCGTCCGGTCCGCTTTAACGGGCGCGTCAGCCGTACGCCCGGATCGCGCCAAACGCCGTTGTAGGCGATCGAGCATTTGCCGCACAGCGCCCCGCGCGCGAGCTCATGCTCGGGGTCGCCGACGACGGTGGTTCCGCCGCCGGCCGACGTCTTCACCAGGACGCCGCAGGCGTCATAGCAGTCGCGCGGGCAGGTCGTGCGGATTGTCGTGCTGTCGATCATGGAGCGTCCCCGTCGAGGTCAGCCGATCAAAGGCGCTGGGCGTTGCTTGCGCTGCCCTACCCTCGCGCAAGCGCTGGCAAATGCGAAGCCCAAACAATGTGCAGGCGCCCTGCAGCGATGCCACTGCGCCCTGCCGCACCCAATCACCTGGGAAAATCAGCCTTGTCCCGACGTCATCGCCAAGGGGGTCAAGGCCTGCCCGTAGCCGGCCGCGCTTCACGCCGCTCCACGCGGCGACGATCGAGATCTGAGAGCTCAGGCTGCAACGGGGCGGGTCGCTGCCGCAATCGCCTCTTGCAGCTTGCGCCGCAGCCGCACGGGCTCGGCCAGGGCCGGGAGCCGCAAGTCCTCGATGCCGGTGCCCGAGACGACGATGCGGCCGAACCCGAGGATGCGCCCCAAGATGCCTTGCTCGAGCCGGACCTCCTCGACCGCGCGCAGCTGCAGCTCCTCGGTCGAGCGCCGCACCAAGCCACGCCGGTGGATGAGCCGCTGGTTGGTCACCGCGATCTGCTGTGCCCAGATCGGCAGCTTGATCGCGAGGAACAGGAGAACGCCGCACGCGATCAGTGTCCAAGGCAGCCATCGGGGATAGTCGTGCGTGCCAGCGCCGAGCGCGGCCGCCACCGACAAAAGCAGCAACGTCCAGGCTGCGGCTCCATAGAGCCAGTGGAAGTGGGCCCGGTAGATCAGCCGCTCGTCACGGCCGAGACTCTGCTGGATGTAGCTCATGGGTCTCGCTCACGCTTTCCCTCACTTACAACCCTTCGCGGACGCCGACTTGAGCTTGGTCTTGATGGTTGTGATGCGCACTTGCGTCACGCCGTCGCCTTTGAAGTCGAGTTCCTCTGCCGCCGCGCGCGACACGTCGATGATGCGTCCTTGCGTGAACGGTCCGCGGTCATCGATCCTCACGGTCACCGACTTGCCGTTGTCGAGGTTCTCGACGTCCACCTTGCTGCCGAAAGGAAGCGAGCGATGCGCGGCCGTGAGCGTGCCAGGATCGACGGTACCGCCGCTGGCGGTCTGCCGTCCGGCGTGGTCGTACCAAGAGGCCTCGCCGCATTGCGTCAGGGCCAAGGCCGGGATGGGTATTGCCGCGAGTACGAGCGCGCAGAAACTAGCGCGCAAAGCCGTTTGCGTGGCTCCGTGCATGTGCATCCTCAAGCTGCGGGTCTTTGGCAACACAACGCACCGGCTGTGGCGATCGTTCCTGGCCCCGGTTGGGCAGACGAGAAGCGCGGGATTGGGGCGCAATCGGTCTCAAAACCGCCCTGGTGGGGCGCCTTTCTGCTACAACAAAAACTTGCTGGAAAGGGGTCGAAGCGCATAATCACTCCGCAAACGGCGGGCGCGCGAGGGGGACAGCATGGATCGCATCAAGATAACGGGCGGTGGACGCCTCAACGGCTCAATTCCCATCTCCGGCGCCAAGAATGCGGCGCTGCCCTTGATGATCGCGAGCCTGCTCACGCCCGACCGGCTCACGCTCAAGAACGTTCCCAACCTCGCCGACGTCAATCTGCTTGCACGCATCCTGCGCAACCACGGCGTCAATTCCGCCGTCGACGGCAAGCGCGCCGGGCCGGCGCAGCACATCGGCGAGACGTTCCATTTCTCTGCGCGCGACATCGTCGACACGGTGGCACCTTACGAGATGGTGAGCCGCATGCGCGCGAGCTTCTGGGTGCTGGGGCCGCTGCTCGCCCGCTGCGGTCAGGCGAAGGTGTCGCTGCCCGGCGGCTGCGCCATCGGCACGCGCCCCGTCGATCTGCATTTGATGGGCTTGAAGGAGCTTGGCGCCGACATCGAGATCGAAAGCGGCTACGTGGTCGCCAAGGCGCGCGGCGGCTTGCGCGGCGGGCGCGTCGTGTTCCCCAAAGTCTCCGTCGGCGCGACCCACAACGTGCTGCTTGCCGCAGCGCTTGCCCGTGGCGACACCGTGATCGAGAACGCGGCGCGCGAGCCAGAGGTTGGCGATGTTGCCCAGTGCCTGGTCAAGATGGGCGCCAAGATCGAGGGGATCGGTACCTCCACGTTGCGCATCGAGGGTGCTGACCGGCTCGAAGGCGCTGTTCATACGGTGCTGCCCGACCGCATCGAGACGGGCACCTTCGCCATCGCCGTGGCTGCGACCGGCGGCGACGTGACACTCGAGGGCGCGCGCGCCGACCTGCTCAAGACGGCGCTCGACGCGCTCGCCAAGACCGGCGTCGAGGTGCAGGAGACCAACAGCGGCCTGCGTGTCGCCCGCAACGGGGCCGGCATCGGGCCGATTGCCATCGAGACGCGGCCGTTCCCGGGTTTTCCCACCGATCTGCAGGCGCAGCTCATGGCGCTGATGACGACTGCGGGTGGCACCAGCGTCATCCGCGAGACGATCTTCGAGAACCGCTTCATGCACGTGCAGGAGCTTGCCCGTCTCGGCGCCGACATCCAGCTTCACGGCGACACCGCGACCATTACCGGCGTCAAGGGTTTGACCGGCGCGCCCGTGATGGCGACCGATCTGCGTGCCTCCGTCTCTCTCGTCATCGCGGGGCTGATGGCGGAGGGCGAGACCATGATCAACCGCGTCTATCACTTGGACCGCGGCTTTGAGCAGCTCGAGCAGAAGCTGTCGCGCTGCGGGGCGCAGATCGAGCGCCTCACGGGCTGAAGCGCCCGCATTTCTTGTGTTCCCGGCGAAACAGCGGACGGGTCGCAAGCGTCCTACCTTCCTCGCGTGATCAATGGACGGCCGAACGTGCCGCTCCCTACGCGACGGAGGAATGACAATGACCACGTATTTCGCAAAGACCGGAATTCTGTGCGGCGCAGTCTTGGCCGCCGCTCTTGCAGGTCTGCTCTCGACCACTGCGGCCCAAGCCCGCGGCGGCAAGGAGTTCTTCTCCGAGGACTATCAGTTCGCCCAGCCGATGCACGGCCTCGAGGGTCAGCAGGGCAACTACTACTGCTCGTATCAGCGTCTGCCCAACCGCGTGTGCACGTATGACTCGAGCGGCAACGAGCACTGCAAGGTGAAGAGCTGGACCCTGCGCCAGTACTGCTACTAAACGCCACGATCGGGGCGGCCTGCGTCAGGGCCTCTGCTCCGTCGCCCCCGCTTAAGCCCCCCGTTGGGCGGGTCCCGGATCTTTATCCGGGGCCCGCTTTTTCTACCCGCTGCTGAATTGCTTGGAAGACGGCGCAAGGCGCCGATGGTTAGGCCACCGTCCGCTCGCGATCCTGTCTGAGGAAGTGGGAGAACGAAAGCGCCGGCAGGGGACGCCCGTAGAGATAGCCCTGCGCCTCGGTGCAGCCGTAAAGGCGCAGCGCCTCCTCTTGCGCCTCCGTCTCGATGCCTTCGGCAATGACGCCGAGCCCCAGGCGACGGCCGAGATACATGATGGCCTGGATGATCGCCGCGTCCTCGCCGTCCGTGCACAAATCGCGCACGAAGCCCTTGTCGATCTTGAGCCGCGTGACCGGATAGCGCTTCAAGAGGCTCAGGGAGGCAAAGCCCGTTCCATAGTCGTCGAAGGCGATGCCGACGCCCCAGGCGCACATTTCCCGCAAGGGCACGATGATCAACTCATCGTGCCGCAGCATGATGTTCTCGGTGATCTCGAGCTCCAACGCATCGGCCGGCAGGTCGTTCTGAATGAGCACCTGCTCGACACGGGTCGGCAGATCGCCGCTGTTGAACTGCGCTCCGAACAGATTGACGCTCATGCGGAAATCGGACAGTCCCCAGCGGCGCCAGGTTGCTGCCTGAATGCACGCCGTCTTGAGAACCCAGTTGCCGACCGGAACGGCGAGCGTGCTGCTCTCCAGGACCGGCAGGAAGTCGCCGGGGGTCAAGAGGCCGCGCTCGGGGTGGCGCCAACGCAGGAGAGCCTCGGCGCCGATCAGCTTGCGGTCCGCGAGCCGCACCTGCGGCTGATAGAAAAGCTCGAACTGCGACGTCTCGAGGGCCCGCCTCAGCTCGACCTCATAGGTGCGTCGGGCGATCACGGCACGGCGTAGGCTCGGCTTGAAGAACTGGTAGCCGCTGCCGAGCGCCGTCTTGGCACTTTGCAGAGCGAGGTCGGCGTTGGCGAGCAGCTCCTCGGCGCGGGTCCCGTGGGCAGGGCAGCTCGCTATCCCGATATTGGCGCCGACGTGGATCAACTCTCCGCCGATCGCGAAGGGCGTGGCAAGCAGCTGAATGATGTCATCGGCGTGCTTGGATGCCTGCGCGCGGTCCATCACCTGTGGGAGAAACACGGCGAACTCGTCGGCGCCGACCCGCGCGACGGTCGGCTGCGGCCCCACATGCTCGCGCAGGCGTTCGGCAGCCTCGCTCAAGACCTGATCGGCCATCACGTGACCGAGAAAGTCGTTCACGTCCTTGAAGCCGAGCAGATCGACGAGCAGCAGAGTGCCCGCCTCTTTCGCCGCGATGGCCTGCAGCCTTTCGATCAGGAAGGCGCGGTTGGGGAGCCCCGTTACCGGATCCAGCAGCGCGAGGTCGAACAGGCGCTGCTCTCCTTGCTCGCGCTCTGAGACGTCGCGCAGGATCGCAGCAAAGCTCACGTCGTCGTTCGTCTCGCGCCACACCGACAACGAAAGCTCGGCGGCAAACTCGCTGCCGTCGCGGCGTCGGGCAACGATCCCGACCTGCTGGGCGGAGGGGCTCGATGTTCGGCAGTTTGCAAGGCTAAGCAGCTCTGCAGTCTGCAGCTTCTTGATGCGCTGGGGAAAGATGAGGCTGATGGGCTGGTCCATGGCCTCTTGAGCCGAATAGCCGAACAGCATCTCGGCCGCCGCATTCCAATAGTTGATGCAACCGGAGCGTCAGCTCCGACGATGGCGTCCGGCGATGTCGATGCCATGCGCTCGAAGCGCGAGTGGCCGCCGCGTTTGGCCTGATCGAGGCGGCGCAGCTCGAGCCGGTTGATGACGAGAGCGGCAACATCCTCGAGGTTCTTGCGGTCGTCCTCGGTGAACTTGGGCCAAGGCTTGGTGTCGAGAATGCACAGGGTGCCGATCTTGTGGCCGGAAGGTGCAACCAGCGGGAGCCCCGCGTAAAAGCGGATTTTGGGCGGCCCCTTAACCAGCGGGTGGGAGGCAAACCGCTCGTCCTTGCGCGCGTCGCGAACCAGGAAGAGGCCATCGTTCTTGATGGCATAGGCGCAAAAACTACCTGCACGGCCTATTCCGGTCGCCTTCATGCCGAAGCGCGATTTGAAGAACAGGCGCTCCTTGCCGACCAGAGACAGCGCAGCCACGGGCGTGTCGTACATACGGGCGGCGAGCTCGACCAGCCGATCAAGATCGATGTCGGGCCCGGTATCGAGTACGCCATATTCGTCAAGTGCCTCTAGCCTGGCTTTCTCATCCAGCCCGGAGGGCAATTGCTGGTTGCTGCTGACGAGCATCGGTGCCTCTTGACGATGCCCCGGATGCTAAGTCGGCAAGCTTCATTGAAAATGAAGGGAATAGCTTCAATTGCCACAATTCTTATTGAAACACTGTTCGTGTTTTTCACGCACGGTTTCAGCCGGGCAGCCAAACGTCCCGCCCCGGCGCACGCGCTAATCCCTGCCTAACCGAGATCGATCTCGCCATTGACCTCGTGGTGCAGGTCCGTTCCCTCCGCCGTCAGGACCATTTTGACCCGCAGGCGGCCTTTTCCAGCAAGCTTATGCTCACGCACTGTGCGCTCGATCTCCTGCTGCGAGGAGATCCCGACCTCCTTCAGGAAGCGGCGAAGCGAAAGGTTGAAACGTTCGTTCTCCATGGGGGGGCCTCCTTTGTGGGCGTGCGTCCGTCGAGCACTCCTCCTTTAGTCTAAGTGAGCTGCCAGACGAGAAACAAGTCACGGGTTGTGACGGCTAACGCCGATCTCAACCCGGTTTGCGTAACGAGGCGGCCGTGCGCTTCGAAAGCAATGGTGGGGCGCGCGCGTCAGAGGTGTAAAGCGCCAACAATTGTGGGGAGGCGTCTTGTGGACCGGAAGATCGTGCGGATGGCGAGGTGCTGGTGGGTTTTGCGCATGCTCCTGGTCTTGGCGTGTGTGTCAGCAGCCGGCAGCATGGCGCGCGCCGAGAGCCCGCAAGATCTGCTCGCAACCGCTGCCAGTCCTTCTGCTCACGCCGTCGACCACTCGGTCTGGGATCGCCTGCTCAAGACCTACGTCAAGCCTGGCGCAAACGGGCTCAACCGCGTCGACTACGCGGCCTTCAAGAGGAACGGGCATTCCGCGCTCAAGGACTACATCCGTGGGCTCGAAGGCGTCGATCTCGCGACGCTCTCGCGCCCTGAGCAATTTGCGCTGCTCGCCAACCTCTACAACGCGAAGACGGTCGACATCGTGCTCGATCACTATCCGGTCAAGTCGATCAGGGACATCTCGCTCGGCGGCGGCCTGCTCGGCGTCTTCACCAGCGGCCCTTGGAAGGCCAAGGTGCTAAAGATGAAGGGCGTCGCGCTCAGCCTCGACGACATCGAGCAGGGCATGCTGCGGCCCGTATTCAAGGATCGGCGCGTGCATTACGCGGTCAACTGCGCCTCCGTCGGCTGCCCCAATATCGGCACCGAGGCATTCACCGGCGCCAAGCTCGACGCGCAGCTCGACGCTGCGGCGCGCGCCTACGTCAACAGTCCGCGCGGTGCCAGATTTGGCCCCGACGGCCTCGTCGTCTCCTCGATCTACAACTGGTATCAAAAGGACTTTGGCGGCAGCGAGGAGGGCGTCCTCGAGCACCTCAAGGCCTATGCCGCGCCCGCTCTTGCACAGAAACTGAAAAAGACCACATCGATTGCAGGCTATGCCTATGATTGGTCGCTGAACGACGTCGAACGATGAAACGCAGGTTCAAATTCCGGAGTGCGCGCCTCGTGGCCGCGGGTGCCCTCGGCGTCGCAGTCCTCGGTGCAGCCTTTGCTTTAACGCCGTCCGTCGTCGCCGCTCCCTCGACGCTTAATGCGACGATCGCCGACGTCGCGCGGCGTTGGCCCGACATCGGCCACATCACGCCGGCCGCGCTCGACCGGCTGATGGCCAAGCAAGCTGCCGTCATCTTCGATGTGCGCACGCCGGCCGAATACGCCGTGAGTCATTTGCCGGGCGCGGTTCTGGTCAATCCAGACATGAGCGCAGCAGCCTTCCTCGACCGCTATGGCGATACCGTCAAGGACAAGACGGCGGTGTTCTACTGCTCTGTCGGCGTGCGCAGCTCACGGCTCGCCGAGCGGGTCACGCAAGGGCTCAAGGTGCGCGGCGCGGCGGCGGTGGATGATCTCGCCGGCGGCATCTTTGCCTGGCACGGACAATCCCGGCCGCTCGTCGATGCCAAAGGCCCGACTGAGTATGTGCACCCCTATGACGCGACCTGGGGGCGGCTGCTCGCCCGGCCGCAGCTGGCGCGGACCACGCCGCGCAACTGAGTTTTAAGCCGACCGATAGGCGCGCAGCGCCGAGCGCGCGATCACCGTGAGGATGGTGACGCCTGCCAGCACGGAGCCGCGTACCGTTCCGGAGATCTTCGATACGCCGATGCGCGCCCGGTAGCTGACCGGAACCTCCAGATACTTGAGCCCGGTCTCGGCGGCCTTGAGCTGCATCTCCACCGTCCAGCCGTAGGCGCGGTCCTTCACGTCGAGCGCGCGCAAGGCCTCGGCTCGGATGGCGCGGAAGGGACCGAGATCGCTGCAGGACGTGCCCCAGATGCGGTGGATGAGGCGGCAGGCGAGCCAATTGCCGAAGCGCTGCTGCGGCGTGAGCGCGCCCGGGCCGCGCATGCCGCGCACGCGCGAGCCCACGACGAGGTCGAACTCCTCCCGTTGCGATCGGGTCGGTGAGCAACGCCATCTCCTCGGGGCGGTCGCTGTAGTCGCCGTCGAGAAACACGATGATGTCGGGCGCACGCAGCGCCTTGATCCCCGTCTGGCAGGCGGCCCCATAGCCGCGCTCGCTTTCGCTGACGACGCGCGCGCCGGCCGCGCGTGCCGCCCGCTGCGTCCCGTCGTGCGAGCCGTTGTCGACGACGATGATCTCGTCGGCCCACACGGGGATGTCGGCGATGACGCGGCCGATCGCCTGCTCCTCGTTGAGGGCGGGGATGACGACGCCAATCTTTTTACCGTGGCGCATCGATCCTCTCGTTAAGGCGCCCGCAAGCTGGCGCGAATCCGGATCGCCTCAATGGCGAGCGCTGCCCAAACCGGCACCCAGATGAGCCATACGACAAAGCGTCGGAACAGCTCCGGCTCGTCCGCCGCCGTCAGATAGAAGGACACATAATAGAGGGGTGCCGTCGCGGTCAGAATGAGAAAGCCGAACCACGGGCGGAATGCCAGGAACGGCGCGAACCAGACGGCATACCAGGGGAATTGCGCGGGCGAGAGGAGCACAAGTGCCCCGACCACAAGGCTGGCGCGGCCTAGCAGCGCGTCGGCGCTGGGCGCAGGCTTGAGGCTCAGGGCCACGGCCAGCGTTCCCAGAGCGAGAGCGACGGCAAGCCGCGCGACAGGTCCCGCCGCCGCACCGGAGAGGCCCAAAGGCGCGAGCACGAGGGCGAAAAGATCCTGCAGGGCTGGAAAGAGGGCACTGCTGGTCTGCCAGCGGCCCGCATAGGCGGCAAGTCCGGAGTTGGCTGCGAGCCCGGCCTGCAGAACAGGCGCGGCGAGCAGAGCAAGGAGCGCGGCGCAGATCGCAAGCGCGAGTGCCAGCGTTCGCGGCCTTGACGCCAGCGGGCGCAGCACGAGCGGCAGCAGCAGGACGGGCCAGACCTTGACCCCGGCAGCGAGCACGAGGCCTACGCCAGCCGCGATCTGCCGGCCACGCGCTGCCAGCAGCAGGCCGAGCAGCACCAAGGGCAGCACGAGGGCGTCCATGTGTGCGGAGTTGATGACCTCCTTGAGAACCAGCGGGTTCCACCAGTAGAGCGCCGACCACAGCAATGAGCGGCCGGCCGCGTGCAGCAAAGCAAGGATCAGCGCCAGCGTGGCAAGCTCGCACCCAAGGAGAAGCGCGCGCCAAGCCGTCAGGCTCCAGGGCCGGATCATGTGCGCCAGCGCAAAGCCCGCCTGCGCCACGGGCGGATAAAGCGTGGTCAGCTCGGGATGGTTGATGCGCTCGATGACCGGGCCCGAACTCGATCGCCAAGCGGCCGAGCGCCGTTTCCGCGCTGCTTGTGCGCGCGGTCTCAGGCGAAACGGCATAGGGGTTTGCGCCCGCGGCCGTCACGGCGCCGTCCCAGAGATAGCGCTGGTAGTCGTCCTCGAGCATTGGCTCGCTGGCAAAGAGCGCGAGCCGCGCAACGAGGCCGGAAAGGCAAACGATTGTGAGGAGGCGCAGGACGTGCCGCTCGGACGTGGGGGAGGCGCGGATCAGCGGCGGCAGGAGGAGACAGAATACGAGACCCGCCGCGACCAGCGCGGCAATCAGCGTCGGCACCGGCATCTCGGCGACGTCGTAGGCATAGCCGAAGCGTGCCGACAGCACGGTCAGCGCCGCGGCGAAGGCGACGACGAGCAGGCCGAGCATCGCCCAGCCTGCCGTCACGTAGTCCGTGCGCCGCGCGAGGGGCGCGTCGAGGCTTACGCGGTCGCGGCTGGGGATCAGTTGGAGCCCCGCGGTGTCACGCATTTGTCCTTGCCGGGGTCATAGATCTTGCCGTCCGGGCACTTCTTCGTTTGGGCCGCGACCTCGAGGCTCGAGGCGGCAAAGGCAAGCGTCGCCAGCAGCGCGACCAGGATTTTGGCCATGTGTGTCCTCCAACCAGAATGCAGATCTGACGCACCATTTAACCCCTGTCTATACGAGTTGGGGGCTTTGAGGGTTACAGGGCGCAAGGGGCGCGGTTTTTCCCGGGCTCAAGGGCTGGCGGAGGGGGTGCGGAGGGGGTGCAAGGGTCGTCGGTTGCGCCAGCCGGGCCGCACCGCTATCAAAAGCCTTGCGCTCACGGCCCACCGGCGGTGCCTTGAGACGCCGGCCAGATCGCAAGCGCGCATGGAAGACTTGAAGCTGATTGCCTTGGACCCCGAGGATCTCAAGGTCCTGTCCTGCCATCTGCAGGACGCTGTGATCCGCGTGGGGGATATGGCCTATTTGAAGAAGGAGATGCGGTTCGCGGCCATCGCCAACCGCTTCGACTGGGAGCGCGCGGCCCAGGCCCGTGAGGCGACCTACCAGCGGCGCCGCACCGGGCTGCGCTTCGAGCGGGTGAAATCGGCAAAGCTGCAAGGCATCGACCTGGGGCAGAAGGACGCCGCCCTCGAACTGCTTGCGGTCACATTCGAGCCGGGGGAGGAACCCTCGGGCGTGCTGACGCTTCTATTCTCCGGCGGAGCTGCAATCCGCCTCGAGGTCGAATGCATCGAGGGGGAGCTGCGCGATCTCGGCGCCGCATGGCACACGAGTGTCAAGCCCGAGCATGCGAGCGACGATTGATCAACGACGTTTGAGGGAGACGGCTCTAGCCGAAGAGAAGATGCCGAAGCGGCTTCAAACGGGCGCCCCCGGCTTTGAGGAGGCCTTCGTGGCCTTTCTTGCCGAGAAGCGCGAGGTTTCCGCCGACGTCGACGCGGCCGTGGCGAAAATCATCGCTGACGTGCGCCAACGCGGCGATGCGGCCCTCGTCGCGCTTTCGCGCCAGTTCGACCATATCGATCTGGAGAAGGTGGGCTTGCGCGTCTCCAAGGAGGAGCTGCGCGGCGCGGTCGGCGCGTGCGATAAGGAGACGCTTGCGGCGCTGGCGCTCGCATCCGAGCGCATCGACGAGCATCACCGGCGCCAGCTTCCCGTCAACGAGCGCTATACCGACGCGCAGGGCGTCGAGCTCGGCTGGCGCTGGACCGCGGTGGAATCGGCAGGTCTCTACGTGCCGGGCGGCCTTGCCTCCTATCCCAGCTCGGTGCTCATGAACGCCATCCCCGCCAAGGTGGCCGGCGTGCCGCGCCTGGTGATGGTGGTGCCGGCGCCGAGGGGCGAGCTCAATCCGCTGGTGCTGGCGGCAGCCGAGCTTTGCGGCATCGAGGAGGTCTACCGCATCGGCGGCGCGCAGGCCGTGGCCGCGCTTGCCTACGGCACCGAGACGATCGCAGCGGTGGCCAAGATCGTCGGTCCCGGCAATGCCTACGTTGCCGCCGCCAAGCGCCAGGTGTTCGGCCAGGTCGGCATCGACAGCATCGCGGGGCCGTCGGAAGTGCTGATCATCGCCGACAAGAACAACGATCCCGAGTGGATTGCGGCCGATCTGTTGGCGCAGGCCGAGCACGACACCGCTGCGCAGTCCATTCTTATGACCGATGACGCCCCGTTTGCGCGCGCGGTGGAGGCGGCGGTGGCGCGCCAGCTCGAGGTGCTGCCGCGCGGCAACATCGCCGGCGAGAGCTGGAGCGTGTTTGGCGCGGTGATCGAGCTCGATTCGCTCGACGAGGCGCCGGCACTGGCCGACCGCATTGCCGCTGAGCATCTGGAGATCGCCACCGAGGACGCCGAGGCGCTGTCGGAGCGTATCCGCAACGCGGGCGCGATCTTTCTCGGCAATCGGACCCCGGAAATGATCGGGGACTACGTCGCCGGCTCCAACCACGTGCTGCCGACGGCGCGCAGCGCGCGTTTCTCCTCCGGTCTGGGCGTGCTCGACTTCATGAAACGCACCTCGCTTCTGAAGCTCGACAGCGCCGCGCTTTCCGCGCTCGCACCGGCGGCCATGGCGCTGGCGCGTTCCGAGGGGCTCGAGGCGCATCGCCGCTCCGCCGAGATCAGGCTCAAGCCAACGGCACAAGGCACGACATGAGCGAAGCGGCACAGCCGACCGCTGAGAGCAAATCCCGGCTCGTCGCCATAACGCTCGACGAGAAGTCGACCGCGACCAAGAACCCCAACATCGAGCACGAGCGCGAGGTGGCGATCTTCGACATCCTCGAAGGCAATCGCTTCGTGCTCGAAGGGCGTGACGACGGGCCCTATACGCTCAACTTAGGCATCGTCGAGGACCGTCTTGTGTTCACGGTCGGCGACGAGACCGGCGAGACGCTCGTCACCCACATGCTGTCGCTGACGCCGCTCAAACGCATCATGAAGGACTACTTCCTCGTGTGCGAGAGCTACTACCAGGCCATCCGCACCGCCCCGCCCTCGCGCATTCAGGCGATCGACATGGGCCGGCGCGGTCTGCACGACGAGGGAAGCGTCATATTGATGGAGCGACTCGCCGGCAAGATCGGGGTCGATCTCGATACGGCGCGACGCCTGTTCACCTTGATCTGCGCGCTGCACTGGAAGGGATAGCCCGCATGTCTCGGGAGGTGGTGGGCGGCGCCGAGACGGACACACCGACGCCAGCCGCCGCGCGCGAGCTTCCCGGCGCCGTGCTCTTTGCCTGCACCATGAACACCGTGCGCTCGGTCATGGCCGCAGCGATCCTGCGCCATCTTGCGGGCCAGCGCTCCTACGTGCGCTCAGCCGGCGTGAAGGCCGGCGAGCCCGATCCCTTCGTCACCGCCGTCATGGAGGAGATCGGCATCGACGTGTCGCAGCACAATCCGCAGACGCTGCAGGATCTGCACGACACCTCCTTCGATCTCATCATCACGCTGTCGCCGGAGGCGCACCACCAGGCGCTCGAGCTGACGCGCACCATGGCGGTCGATGTCGAGTACTGGCCGACGCTCGACGCCACGATGATGCTGGGGCAGGGCAGCCGCGACCAAGTCCTTGCCTATTACCGCGGCGTTCGCGATGGGCTCTTCGAGAAGATCAGGACGCGGTTTGGGTTTGAAGGCGGCCCGACGGTGTGACGGGCTCGTCCGCCGCGCTGCGCGCGACGAGAAACCATGTCTCCTGGGTGCCGATGCCCTTGATGTCGATCGGTCCGCGCGGCTCGAACGCGAACTCGTCTCCGAGCTTGGCACGGCAGCTCGGGCAGACGAGGACGCGGCCTGGTGCCGACAAGCCCTCGAGCCGGCTTGCGAGGTTCACGGCATCGCCCCAGACGTCGTAGCTGAACTTGCGCGTGCCGATGACCCCGGCGGTAACCGGCCCCGAGGCGAGGCCGACGCGAATGTTGATGTTGAGGCCCGTCTCGTTGCGCAGCCGCGCGATGCAATCGAACATGTCGAAGGCCATGCGGGCGAGCCGCGCGGTGTGGTCGGGGACGGGCTCGGGCAGACCCGACACGACCATATAGGCGTCGCCGATGGTCTTGATCTTTTCCACGCCGTGGCGGACCGCGAGCGCGTCGAACTGCGACACGATGCGGCTCAAGAGGTCGACCGTCTGCTCGGCGCCGAGGCCTCGCGCCAGCGCGACGAAGCCCGAGATGTCGGCGAACATTATGGATGCGTCGTCGATCTGGTCGGCAATGACTTTGCCGGGACTCGCCTTCAGCCGCTCGACGATGGCGTCGGGCAGCACATTGCGCAAAACCGCGTCGGTCTCGGCCTTGGCGCGCTCCACCAGGCTAAAGGCGTACCAGACGCAGGCAGCGATCAGCACGACGGTGGTGACGGCGCCCTGCACGTAAAGCGAGTCCGCCACCGGTTGCTCGGAGGGCGAAACACGCCCAGGGCCGGAAACCAGAACCACGAGCAGATATGCAGGATGAGGCCCAGTCCGACCACGCCGATGATCAACCAGATGCGGTTCAGGCCGAAGATCACGAACGCGGCCGCTGCCGCAATGAGGTACTGCAGCTGCGCCCCGCCCTCGCGGCTGAAAAAATCGCCAAAGCCGAGCAGGGCTGCGTACTCGGCGCCGACGATGAGCAAGCCGCCGGCGATCTCGCTGATACGGTGGGCGAACGGCACCAGCAGCATCATGACGACCAGCGCCAGATTGAGAACGATCATCGGCGCGTAGGTGCGGGCGTCCTGAACGGTCTGCTGGACGGCATAGATCAGCGTCGTGACCGCGATCAGGTAGGCCACCATGTTGAGGATCTTGAGCCGACGCTTGACGTCGGGCGGGTAGCCGCTGGTGCCGGCCTCCGCGAGAAGGCGCAGGAGTGCCCGCACGCGGCGCACGAGGGGGCGATCGCGGAAGCTGCGAAAGCGCACCTTGGCGCCTGCGCCCAACCTACGCAGGAACGCTAAGAACGGCATATCGCGGGCAGCACCCATCGGCATCATCTAGTGTCCCGATCGCGAAGTTCGTCAGATTTCGCGGCAGGCATTGAACGATCTTCGCGATCGAAAGGACACTAGCAAGATTGTGCTTCTAGTGTGATTCAGATCGAGAAATTCGCTCGAAGGTGTGCTGCGAGCAATGGCGAATTTCTCGATCATCACACTAGCAGGAGTGACCGTCCGCTCTTAGCCCAGGTTGCGGCGATGGGTTAAGGAGAGCCCCTTTGCGGTCATTCCGAGCCGGCGATCATCAGCAACTCCTCGATGTCGCAGATGATCCGCCCCTCGCGCCGCTCCAGCGCCCCGCTCGATTCCAGGAGC
This sequence comes from uncultured Alphaproteobacteria bacterium, assembly GCA_963782555.1. GTDB lineage: Bacteria > Pseudomonadota > Alphaproteobacteria > Rhizobiales > Hyphomicrobiaceae > Hyphomicrobium_A. The sequence goes on from CAWAKB010000001.1 coordinate 895,892, forward strand.
GACAGCGCCGTGTTGACCTTGGGCCGGCTGGCGCCGATCAACAGGGCAAGCTCGCTTTGCGACATGGGCAGCTCGATGGTGATGCGGCCCTCCCCACAGCCAGGGTCCTTCTGGCGCGCAGCGGCGAGGAAGAAGCGGGCGAGCCGGCCCTCGATCGGATAAAGCGCAATCGCCTCGAGCTGCTGGTCCGCCTCGCGCAGACGCGAGCACAGAAAGCGCATGGCGGCGTCGCCGACCAGCGGGTGGGTGTCGACCAGCCGCTTGAAGGCGGGTTTCGACAGCGTGAGCGCGGTCACTTTGTTGACGGCGGTCGCATCGGCGCTGCGCGGGCCGCCATCGAGCATGGCGATCTCGCCGAAGATGGCCCCGGGCTCGGCGTGCGCAAACGACAGCTCGCGGCCCTCCGCGGTCAGCACGGAGAGGCGCACGCGGCCCGTTACGACCAGAAAGATCTCGCGGCCGGCATCCCCGCGCGCGAATATGACCTGGTTGGAATCGAAGGCGACTTCCCGCATCTCGTCGGCGATCGCACGCCGGTCCGCCTCGTCGAGCGGGCCAAACAGCGACGTCTTCCCGAGCAGCTCGACAATGGCGCTCTTGGCAATCATGGTTCCAGACCCTGTCAGCGCGGCCAGCCCAGGCCGATATAGCCTGAAAAACGTGTGCCATGGCAACGACGTATTGGCCACTTGCTTTTGCGGGCCCGGCTTTGCATTGTCTGCCCCAACCGGCGTCTTTCCCCATGTTTGGCGCCGGAATAAAGAGCCCGTAACCATCCCTGGGTGTCCGGTCGGCGTCACGGCGCTGCCTTCGTCTTCAGGGTAAGCTCGGGCGCGTTGAGCGCGGTCCGGTCTTGCCCCGTGCGGCCCGTAGCGGTGCGTTTCATGCACAAGTCGTCCTCAACTCCGCGTCGACCATGTCCGATGCCCTTTCCCTGCAGGTGATCGCTCCATGACCGCAAAGGCCGTCTTCCTGACCTCGCTGAGCCGCACCGACCGACCGCGCCGCGAAACCTTGCGCCGCGAACTCGCCCGCGCCCATGCCGGTCGCGAGGAAGGGGCGCCGCGTCCGACCCTGGTGCTGGCCAGCGCCAGCCCGCGCCGATTGCGGCTCCTGTCGCAGGTCGGTGTGGAGCCCGATGCTTTGCGGCCGGCCGAGATCGACGAGTCCGCGCGTCGCGGCGAGATGCCCCGCGCCTACGCGGCGCGCCTGGCGCGCGCCAAGGCAGAGGCCGCGCGCGACCAGATCGCCAACGACAAGGACATCGCCGGCGCTTATGTGCTGGCCGCCGACACCGTCGTCGCCGTCGGGCGGCGCATTCTCATGAAGCCCTCGAACATCGAGGAGGCGGCGAGCTGCCTGGAGCTTCTGTCGGGGCGCGCGCACCGCGTCTTGACCAGCGTCTGCCTGATCACGCCCGACGACCGCGTGCGCCACAAGATCGTCGACACGCGCGTGCGCTTCAAGCACCTGTCGCGCGAGGAGGTCGAGGCTTATATCGCCTCCAGGGAATGGCGCGGAAAGGCCGGCGGCTACGCCATCCAAGGGCTCGCCGGCTGCTTCGTGCAGAAGATCGTGGGCTCCTACACGAGCGTCGTGGGCCTGCCGCTGACCGAGGTGGTGGCGCTGTTGGCCAGCGAAGGCTTCCCCATCCATTTCGCCTGGGTGCGGGCGGCCGAGCTCGACCCAACCTAGAGCGCGAGCGGTTGCGTCATGGCAAGCAAGAATGCGTCACCTGCCGGGTCCAGCTACGGCCGCTGCCCGATCTGCAAGGCGCCGACCGATATGGACTTTCGGCCGTTCTGCTCGGCGCGCTGCCGCGATGTCGATCTGTCGCGGTGGCTCAAGGGCGGCTATGCCATCCCCGGCGGGCAGGCAGAGTCGGACGAGGATGGGGAGGATGCGGCGGCGCAACGGGCGCCGCCGGCCGGCGCTGGCGACGAGGGCGACGAAAATCCCTGAGCCGCAAGTCGTTTAGGCGATCGGCATGGCGCGCATGCGGGCGCTGGACAGGCGCGGGGGGCCTCTCTATAACGGCCGGGCTTCGGCGCGAGGTGAGGCCGAGGCTCATGCCCAGGTAGCTCAGTTGGTAGAGCACGTGACTGAAAATCACGGTGTCGGTGGTTCGATTCCGCCCCTGGGCACCATAAAACAAGCCACACAAACAATAAGTTAGCTTAGGAGCTCGGCGGGAGTCGAAACCTCTGCCGGTGTTTGTGGTACCAGCGTGGTACCACGGCGCTCGAATTTGGCACCACGGAGTCTAAATGCATTGGGTCACGTAGCTCCCGAATGCCTTGAGACCAAGGGCAATGCCGTCGATATGCTCGTTACAGCCAGAAACCACGACCTGAAGGCGGCTCGCATGTCGAGAACCGAACCAGACTCGTGGCTGTGGGCTCTGCTGACGCTGCAAACGTGTGAGGGTTTGGGCGGCCGGAATAATTACGGCATTCGTCATCCCACTGCACATCGAAGTCCGGCAACGCATGGCCAGACACATGAGATCGTGCAGGAAAGCATGGGCGGCAAGCCGCGGAAGCCAGATCGGGGGCAGCTTGTCCCTGCCGGCGAGGGTAGCCAGACGGCTTTGTATTGTGGGAAGCCCCAAGAGCGCTTCCATGCACGCAGCGACATCAGCAGAGTGATCGACAAGCGAGTGCCAGCTGAGGCCCGTGTCGGCGTCGGTGCGCTCCAGCTTACCCCAGAGGGGCAGGCGGGTAATCGTTCTATCTATCGCGGCCATAAGCCGGTTGATCCCAATTTAGCCCGAAGCGCGATTCCGAGGTCGGGATCAGCGGTTGGAAATGATCCGTACTCCGCGAGGCGAAACAATTCGTCGCCAACGCGCGCTTTGTGCTGTTGCTTAACGGAAAGAGCCCACTGCTGCCCGATTCAAATAGTCTTTTGTTGCACGCCAAGCTCGCGTCCTCCCGTGTCGTTTCCCAGCTACTCGTCAGTTTCGCCCCGCCGCTTGATAGGTGTGCTGCGCCAGCATACGCACGTTGAAAGCGATTTCGAGCCGTTTCCAGAGAGCAGCGCGATTATCGCGAACGGAATGGGACTCCTTTTCAAGGGCGGCAATACCCACTCTCAACTCTTTCATGAGTTTTGTGCGCCGCGCCGCGAGTTCCCGATCGATCTTGCGAACCTCAAGAGGATCGGTGACGGCGATGGGCTCGAACTGGAACTTGGCCTCAAGCCGCTCACGCCAGTTGACGAGGCGGTCGGTTAGGTTGCGACCAAACCCCGGGATTTCGGCGATTTTCCCCTCATTGACCTCGGCGGCGGTTTCGATCCCCCAGGAGCGCAACACGGCGCAGCGTGCGGCACCGATATTGTAGAGCCCTGCGTCCTCAACACGAAACTGGCCAAGATAGTGCGCGCGCTGTTCCGCTTCCGAGATCACCCTGGCAAGTGCCCGGATGCGCGCCTCGCGCGCGGGCACCAGTGCGTCGAGCTTGGCCTTGAGCGCTTCGATCGCCTGTCGTTGACTTGAAAAATCTGGCGGGGCTGGCTGCGCTTGCCAGTCGCGCCCGAGCGCTTGCCAGGCCTGATCGGCGCGGATGAAGGCATCGAGAACATCAGAGCGCGGCAGCGCTGGGCTGTGCGACCCCACGTTCTCGATAATGAAGATGGCGGCCGCTAATAGGACAACAAGCGTTGCGGCCTTGGCATCGATGGTCGCCGCAAAGGGCGCAAGTGCCAAGCACGCAAATCCACCGGCCAGTCGAGCGTGTCGCTGGGTGAGTCGGAATTTCCGCGTCGCAGTTCCCGAAGGCGGCACCCAATCCTCTTCCCGCGGCAGCGGCTGGGGCGGCCCGGGATCTGCGATGTGACGGTAACGCGCCCATAACGTCGGAAGATCGACGATGGGCGCGGAGGCAGGTCGAGCAAGCCCGCCAAAGAGCTGCACGCCGCTCGCCCGCTCGACCGTGCACCAGGGGCACGCCGGGAGATTGGGCGCGTACTGGTGCCAGGGCACCGAGGCGCAGACGAAGAGCGCCCCTTTCAAAGCCTCGAGAACCCTAATCCAGTCCTCAGGCGTCGGGCGGTTGCCGTTGCGGCCGTCGGGATGAAATGCGTGCTCAAACAGCTCTGCCGTCTGAAGTCCTGCGCCCGCGAACGGGAGGGTCAAAGGCGGCGGGGCCATGCGGGTGCGACGCGTGTCTGGGCTATAGGCAAAGCGGCACTCGGCGATGGCCTTTTCGATAGGCATTTCACCGTGACTAAGATAGCGGCCCGCAAACGGATGCCGCCCCATGAACAGCAAGTGAAAGATGAGGACCGCGAGCCCAAAGGCATCGTGGTTCGGCGTGCGGCGCAAAGAACCAAGGTTTTGCCCCAGCAGCTCCGGGAGGCGTGAACAGCTCGACCCCCACGCCACAGGGATAGCGCGATCCGTCGCCGACCTGGAAGGAGTCGCAGTCGATGGCGGCAACGGTGCCATCGCTGCGCACAAGGATGTTTCCGTGATTGACGTCGCCGATGACGAAGCCCGTCGCATGAACGGCTGCGACGAGGCGGGCCACGTTGGCGGCGACGTGCATGAGAAAGCGAAAGTCAGCGCTGGGGAAATGCCGCAGGCGCGCGCGCGGACTGTAAAGCTCGTGAATTCCACGGGCATCGGCAATGCGGGGCATAACGAAGCCGACGACGGCACCCGACGAACTCTTAAGGCACTCGGTTGGCAAGGCGGTGACGGCGAGCAGCTCGGGTGTACTGCCCCGGACCAGCGCACCAAGCTTGTTGATCGCGATCCTCGGTTCGGCGTGTGTCGATAGATCTTGGCCAGCAGCTCCGGCCTGCGAGCCACCGCATGCACGATCCCTTCGCCACCGGCACCGACCTCAGGCCCCAACTGGTAGCGGTCCCCGCTTAGCAGGCCCGTCAACAACTGGTGGCTTGCGAGGCGTGTTGGAGGTTTAGTCTTGCGCAGAGACGCGAGCGCCATGATCGGGCCTCACAAGCGTTGCGCAGAGGATCGATTTGTCATCATCGGTGCGCTGATTGACGCTCTCCGACGCCAGGAGCGCGGTAAGATCGCGCGACACGCCTGCGGCGTGACCCGCAACAGGCTCTCCCTCAAAGATCTTGAAGAGAGTATCGAAGAACGGCGCGTGCGCCGTGCGTGCGCGAAAATCGAGCACAAGCCGCTCCAGTCCGTCGGAGAAGAGGCAGACACTGGCAACCGGCCCGGTCAGTTCCTCGACGCGAAGATGTTCAAGCGCATCCGCATCGGTCAGGAACGATGTCGTGTTGACGTACTCACCATGGTCCGGCCACAGCACCGGCCGCCAGGGATGATCCGATCCATCGGTGGCGACAACGGCGCCATCCCCGACTTGTCCGACGGCACCGCCGCCGGCGTGCAGGATCGCCACCAAAAGCGTGCTGGCGAAGTCATGGATCTCGCGGTCCTCATGGTGGGCTAACGCCGCAGACGGCGATGCGGGCCGCGTCGACCCCGATGCAAACAAGCTCGGTCGCTTGCGAGGCCGAAGCACCGCCCTCCTCAAGATGCTCGCGCACGACATCGACGAAGATCGAGGTGGCAAGCTTCGCGCCTGCTTCGGCGCGCTCGGCCGATCCCGCCCCGTCGGCCAGCGCCGCGATCAGAACCTCGGCTCCGGGAGCGGGGCGCGAGACATGGCAGGCAAAGGCGTCCTGGCACGGCAGCGCCGGAGCAGCAAATGCGCGGTGCCGATCGCTTTAGCCCCGGCCCACGTCCAATTCGGGCTCATTCGATGCTGGCCCATCCCTGGGGCGTCGTATCGGGGTTCGGCAACAGCAGCTGGTCGCCGACCTGTGAGCGCGAGACGCCCGAGAGCGAGTTCGACAGCCATTGAAACAGCTCGCGGAACATGACCCCGCGCAGCTTGATGGGGGCTCGCACCGAGAGCTGTTTCAGGGTCGCCATGTCGGCGTCGTCAACGCCGACGGGAAAGAACGCCAATGACTTTGAGCGTTCGCCGTCCTTGATGGCTCTGGCGGCCGCGTCCCAATGATCCGTTGGCGCACCATCGGTGATGAGGAACACCCAAGGGCGGTAGTAGGCAATGCCGTTGGCCTGGTACTGCTGCTTGCGCAGGCGGATCAGTTCGAGCGCCTCGGTGATGGCAGCTCCGATCGGCGTATCGCCGTCGGCCTTCAACTCGGTCGGGGCATAGAGGTCCGCGGTGATGAAGTCCTGCACGACCTTGACGGGCCCGAAGGTAATGACGGCAACTTCAACGCGCTGGGAGGCCAAGGCGTCGTTGCCAAGCTCCTTTTGAAACTGGCGCAAGCCGGCGTTGAGCTGATCGATCGACGACCCTGCCATCGACGACGGACGTGTCGAGCAGAAGCACGCACGGGCACCGCGGCTCGGGGTTGTCGACGAAGGTGAGGTCCGCAAAGGGAACTTGGGTGAGTTCGGTCATGGTTCGAGCCTCAGATATTGATTGACGCACGCAGAGTCGGGCCAAGGCGCAAAAAGCGCACCCTGGGAGGACCGGGCGAAACGACGTGTGAGAGAAGCGAGCGCTACATGGCGCTCGCGATGGGCCGAGGTTTGACGCTCGTCTTTGCTATACATCTCCATTCCTCCAATAGTCGTCGCGAACCAGGAATGAGTATAGGGACTGGGGGTGTCAGAAGCTGTCATGCTATAGGCATCTACAGGCTACAGCCGCATGCAGCGCCCTCCAAATCTCCACCATCGCCAGACGAGTCGAGCCCGCAATACTTCAGCAAGTTCTCGCGCTCACGCGCAGCGGCTTCCGCGTCGAGCCCGCCGGTGACGATCTTGTTCCACGTCTCGCTCGCCGTTCCGCCTTCCTGAATTGCAAGCTCCTCGTACGACAGCCCCGGTACAAGCGTCGGCAGCACAAACTTGATCGACGTCTTCCCCTTGAACGCCGGGTGCACGAGCATCTGCTCAGTAAATACATCCATGAGATCAACAACGCGTGCATTCGCGCCGTGCAGGAATGCCTGCTCGCTTGGCAGCCGCTCAGCAAGCTTCGTGTTGATGCCCTTCTCGAAAATCTAATTCCACGTGACGACGGTACCGGTCGGCGGCAACGCCGCCTTGAGGGCGGCGACGAGCGCCGCGTCGGGACATTCCGTGTTCCGTGAATAGGAACTCGTGGTGCCGCGCTTCCCTTCCGTGGGCTTCGACGACGTGCAGCGAAAACTGGAAAGGAATCTGGTGGAACGGTCCGATAGCCGGCAAAGCGCGGCAGCGCGCAAGGATACGTTTCGTAGTCGAGAAACGCGATCGGGTACTCCATCGTCGCCAAGGAACGCAGCAATGGCATCCGTATCCACGAATGCTCGCTCCCGTCTTCGTAGCAATGACTTGATTGCGCTGCTTCTCCGATGAGCTCGAAGTCATCCGGCACATCCTCAATGGAGAGGACGCCGGCGTCGATGAGAGCCGCGAGCTTCTTTTTCGAGGTGCCGATGCGCGTCAGGTCGTGGACGCTGTATTCCGGCACCGTGGGGTTCGTGTGGGCGAAGGTCGTGCAGCGCGCACTTCGTCCTTTGTAAACGCATACGCACGGCGACGGTAGCGCCAGCTTCCCGCTGCAGCACGTCATACGCCACGCCCATGTCGGCGCGCACGGCCTCAACAATAAGAGCGACACGTTCGGAAAAATTCTCACGCGTGAAAAGCTCCTGAAGGTCAAGCGCACCGTCGGACACGTACTCGCTGTTCAGCCGGACGAGATACAACGCGCCGAGCGGCACGCCGTTCTCCCTCAGCACCTGCGCTTGAAACGCAAGATCGTGCGCATAGAGCTCGTCCTTCGTTTTCTTGTCGTCGCCGCTCGTCGACGCTTTCACTTCGTAGAGGTCGTAGGCGTTCGCCTCCGCATTCCACACGAGAATGTCGCACGCCGTGGTGAATTGCGCGGTTTCGAACACCGGCTGATAGAGCACGGCGGTTCGTTGCGCGACGAGCTGGGCGGTGCCCACGTCGTCACCGCGTTCAACGAGAATGCCGCCCGGAAACAGATCGCGCGCGAGCACGTCGACCTCGTTCCCTGTCTCGATGATCGCCTGATCGAAGACCGACAGCGGTTTCGCCTTATAGACGTCGGGCAGATGCGCCTTGACCCAGGCGTTGTGCGCACAGTCGCGATAGACGAGATAGTTCGTTTTGCTGAGCTTCATGGCGGGCGCTTAAGTAGGTTCGCCAGTATATGCGAAGCAGCGATTTTGCGCTAACGAACAGCCAACGCCACCACCAGCAACTCCACTACTTCCCACCCGCCTCTTGAACCGGCGGACACGGCACGCTGCCGTAACTGCAAAAGACGCAGCAGTCACCCTCCTTCGGCCGCAACATCTGCCCACAACCCCTGCAGGGATAAAATCCGACGCATGCATCCGTCGGCATGGTTTCAACAGCCGCATGCCCACAATGCGGGCACGTAATCGTCGATTGAAGCTCCACCTCACGCACCTTCCTTCACCCCACGATAGACGAGATAGTTGGTTTTGCTGAGCTTCATAGCGCGCGCTTAAGGAGGTTCGCCGGTATATGCGAAACTGCGGATTCGCGCTAACTTCAACGACGGTCGCTGTGCACTGCCTCACCACCGCCGCGCCTCGAACTCATTCGATCCAGAACTCCTCCTTATGGAGGAATTCTCTACGCACTTGAGGCACCCGCAGCTTCTCGTTGCTAACGGACTGAGGTCACGAGGAGCGCTTGGAACGCTTTAGCCGGGGCAAAGGCAAAGTTCGCACGACCCCATCGTAACCGATTGCAATAATGTGATCTCTCGCTTGGGGATCTTGGCTCGCGCGTAGGAGCTTAGCGATGTCGCCTCGCAACTGGCTTCCTGCCGAGCGAGGGTCAGCGCTCTCTTCCTCGTCCAGAACCGAGGGATGAAACCTAGAGCCGTTGATCGTTTCGCGAACGCGAGCGACAGGCAAAGGAATGCCAATCATCTCCATCTGCCACTTTCGAATGTAGGCGTCGAGCTTCTGAGGAAAGTTCGGAACGACTTGGTTCACTCCATACGTGAAATTGCTCGGATCAGGCTTTTCGGCGTAGCTGTAGCCACGCGGCACCTTTCTGCTCTTGCGTGGATGGTACATCGACAAGAACAACGTCTCTTGCACTTTCCCATCGAGCGAAAGAACGTCGTAGACATCTATCGTGCCGCCGGCACTTTCCTCGGCGCGGACTCGGTGGAACATGACTGGACTTTCGCTCTTAGTACGCAAGCTCGAAAGGTAAATCACCTCGCCAAGCGGTCCATTGGTGGGAATGGGGTTTGACGCCGTGCGTCCGAACTCGCCGCTGGCGCCGGGCAACTCATCACAGCTAAGGCCGCCTGCAATCTGTGACTGGACCGGCTCAGGCAGCGTGCGATTCTGTTCGTCATCGCTTTGAAGGAGGTTGTCCAGCTTTTGGAAGACTGCCTCAACTTCGGGAGGTAGCGAGGAACGCTTGGATACTGGCATATTTGGCCTCCCTTTCTTGAGATTGATGTGGGGGATGCGAAATACCTATATTTTACCAGATCCAACTGTGGCCAATTTCGCACGCACGCCGGAATATTGACATTCGATTATCTTCCCGAAGGCAAAACGCACGCTCACCGGTCTTGATGACGTTGACGTGTTGAAGACCTGCCCAGTTCCTTTCAATCTTTTTGTTTGCCTCCAAGAAGTCGTCCTCGCGCCCTGGCTTCACCCGGAAGCGTTCGCTACTTCCGAAGTTTTTTTACGCGCCAACAAGACGAAAGGCAGAGGTGAGTTTATACTAGATCGCCTCAACCCGAGCGAATGTGCCATGACCGGTGCACACGAAAAGAGCGTTCGCCGCCTAGCTGAGCGCAAGGGCTTTCAACTCGACAAAGTGGGTAAGGGCCACCAGCGCTTCTACATTATCAATCTTGAGTTTGGTGGAAGAATGCCGTCAGGCGTTCCCGACCATGAATACTCATTCTCGCTCGAACAAGCCGAAGAGTGGCTCACTTCGCGCGACGGTGGCCCTAAGGGCAAGTGACCGCTCATAACTTGATCTCGTCATCGGCCGCACATCAAATATGGCGCTGCCTTCCCTGACCTGACCTCGACGTGAGAACACTGGTGCGTGTCAGAAGATGCTAACCCTCAAGCACGAACGACACCTTTCCGTTGATACGGTAGGTTTTAATCTTTCCGTTTTCAACGCTTGCTTCCATGTTCTTGATATAAATCGATCGGACGTTGCGCACACTCTCGTTCGCCCGCGTCACGGCCTTCTGAGCCGCATCCTCCCAGCTCTTGTTCGACTCTTCCAAGACTTCGATCACTTTTAGCATGGCCATGCGCCTTTCCTTTGTATGGTGCTTCCGGGCCCGGCATATGTACCACAGCGTCGCGCCGCAGGTCCCGCCTAAACCGGTGGAGGATGCTGGCAACCTCAACGTGAGAGGCGTCGTCGTCCTAGTTCCAATCGCAGGAAGTGTGCGGTTGCCTGCGATCGTTCGTTTCTATGGAGCCTTTGGCATTTGTAGGGTATCACACACTCGTTAGGCTGGGCATCGAAGTGCTGCGATGCTTAGTACGGTGCAGTCTCGGCGATCGTTGAAGATGATCCGGCAAGTGCGAAAGACCTCGGCTCCACCGGTGGCCAACCGCTGTGCCATAGCTTCAATTCCGTGCAGGTCGGTGTAAAAACCTGGCGAAGTTTTTATTAACATCATGGCCGACGTTGTGACCGTCCGTTTTCAGCGGGTTCTTGCCGCTCCTATCACGTCGGCGGCGCGCTTGTGACCTTGGGATTTAGGCATCGCGATCTTTGGCCTTTTCTTCCGCGATTTGCTGATGCAGTTCGGCGACCTCCGCGACCTTGTTGGCAGTCTCTTGCTGTGTCGCGTCGTCAGACGCGCCCTTCCCACCGCCACTGAAACCGCGCTTAATCCACCGGTCAAGCTGTGCTTGGACCTTGTCTCGCCGTATCCTCAATCGATCGATGAGTGGCATGGCTGAACTCCTGCTTTACGGTAAGCATTTACCCAGACCTGGGCCGCTTCAACCAACGTGTCAACAGAACCCGCCGAACGTGGGGAATGCGGCAGCGCTCACCTTGGCTGTCGACGTCTCGATAACGGTGCAGGAATGGCACCTGCCGCCGGTTGCCCGCGCTTGATAAGACTATTCAGCTCAGCGCGAGACGGTCATCGGACGTCTCGTCCCGCCGACATTTAACATTAGCCACAGAAGCGCTGTCGAGAGTGTCATGACGAGCGACATTGGGAGGCGCAGGTCGCGTTGCGCAACTCGCAGGCATGAGAGGCCGCTTTGTGGCCCTATGTGGCTATGCCAAGGTTCCCGCATCATATCCGCGTATTGGGGCAAAGCGGACGTCGGTGGACTTGCCGAAATGGCAACCGGTTGTTGCTATCTTGATAATGCAGGGCTCACGGCAACGAGGGGAAGTCCGAGCGGCGGTGACTATGCACCATGTCGCGCAGGCGCTCGGGCGCCAACACCTCAACGTCATCACCCCAGAGATAAAGGTGCCAGCACATTTCAAGGTGGCCAGCGGCGGAAAATCGTACAATGAGCGAGCCGTCGGGCTGATCTTCGACCACCTGTCCGGGGTGGAACTCGAAGCCTCGCGCATGAGACGCCGCCTCAGGGCTGAAGCGCCAGACGACTTCTCCGAACTCGTCCTCGTTCTGAAAGACGCCGAAGGCGCGATTGGCGAACGCCTGCAGATTGAAGCTAGGGTCGCGCTCGAACGGCTCCTTTGAGACTTTCGCTGAGCGGAGGTTCTCAACGACGTAGAGCCGGAGGGGACCTGAAGGATCATCCTCGGGTCGGGCAACCAGATAGCGGCGCAAGCCGGTGAGCAGACCGTAGGGGGCAATGCGCCTTTTGCGCGGTGCCGGGTCATCGCGCGACTGGTACTCGATCTCCAGGAGGTGGCAGGCCTTGATTGCCTCGGCGATGGCGGCAGCAATCTTGCGATCAATACGCTGGCGAGGACCGGCACGTGCTGCCAAGCCCTGTGCTTCGAGGAGGGCTTCGTGATCGGTCTCGAGGCGCGCGACCTTGGAGCGGGGCACCAGCGCCAGGATCTTCTCCCGCAGGTTCAGAAGATCATCTGCCTCAACGGCAAGACTAGAGCGCTTGAGCGTCTCAATGGCCAGATCAAGCGCCGCCAGCTCCTCGGGATAGAGCGACATCAGATCGCGCAGCGCTCCCGACGGCAGATGCCATCGCTTGCGCCCCTCGTCATCGACGGTGACGTGCGTGTCCGGAAACTGCGCCTCCAGCGCGCGCAGCATGCGCTGAGCGGTCCTCTTCGAAACCCCAAAGCGCTCGATGACGTCGTCGAGGGTGACACCCGCATGGCGCGCCGCAACGAGGGTTGCGAGAGAGAGAAGCTGCTCGGCTTTCCAGAATGACATGGGCCCCTCCCACATCCGCCGGCACCGCTGCCGGCACATGGCCTCGACGTACCCGGGTGACAGTTTCTGTCACTAGCACATTGTATGCGCATCTTGCAGGAATGCGTTCCGAGCCAAACTCTGCGGAGAGGATCGATGGACCTGGCCACGATGCTAATCGTCCTTTTGTTCAGGGGCGGCGATGCGGGCCATTTTGCGGTTCCAAAACGGAACATGGCCGCGTGCCGAAGCTTGCTTGAGAGCGAATTTCATGGCCATGGCAGTCGCACTTCGCAGTCCGGCGAGCCCGATTATGCCGTCTATGCCATTTGCGTACCCGCGTCCCCCAGGCTGTTTAACGCCCCGTCACGCAAAACCGGGGAAGAAGGTCGCGCTCCTTGCGGCCATGGCGCCTTGAGGACCTCAACAACGGCCCGGGCGGGAACGCTCTACCTGCGCTGGACAGGCACCATCAGCAATCCGCTCTACAAAAGTATTGCGCTTCAATTCGAGAAAGCCAAGCAAGGGGTACGCACCGTACTCCTTCAGATTTCATCATGCGGTGGCGACCGTGCTGAGATGGAGCGCACAATCAGTCTGCTGAGGCACATCAAGAAAACGCACACGCTCGAGACAATTGTTGACCGTGGTGAAATTTGCGCATCCGCGTGCATCGCTATTTTCCTTCAAGGGCAGCGGCGATGGGGCGCGCTCACGAGCTCGTGGCTATTTCACGAGGTGTGGCACTGGGCCGACAAGAGTCGCAACGAGGCACGTGTCGACCGCGTCGTAACGGAGCGCCTGTTTCAGGATTACTATCTACCCGCGGGCGTGTCCGAGAAGTGGCTCGGTCATCTCCGCATCATGATCCAGCATTCCGACTACTGGCAGACCGGTGAGAACCTGTGGGAAGACAACAGCGGCATCATCACCGATCCGCTCGAAAATCTCGTTCCGCGCGACGTCATGCAGCAGAGATTTTAGGGGACGGAATTAGTCGGATTCTGTCCGTTGCCTTTGGCTCGCTTCGCGCGGGCAAGCCAAGCACGCCCCGGAGTTTGCGCTCCCAGGCCTGGAGCAACTCAAGCCGCTCTCGCAAATAGAGAGCGTGGTTGTAGTGCTTGGACGTGATCGACTTCGACTTGGCTCCCCTGTGGTTCAGTAGTCGGCCGATCATCTCGTCCGGGAATCCCAGGTCGCCTAGCCCCGTTGCCACCGTGCGCTTGAAGTCGTAGAGCCGGGCATTCCTGACACCGAGGAATGTCCCGTCGTTCGTGCGACGGGCGCGGCTGACAATGTGCGTGAGCGCATGTGGCGCCAGTGGCCGCTGACCGCCGGGCGCTGGGAACACCCAAGGGTTGTCACCTGCGAGCACCAACGCCTGACGGAACAGCTCAACGGCTAAGCCCGATAGGGGGACGATGTGCGCGTCGCGGTTCTTGGCCTCGCTGCTTACGATGAGCATTGTCGGCATTGGCGGATCGAAGCTCAAATGCTCCTTAGCCAAATGCACGATCTCCTTGGGCCGCTGACCGAGCACGAGGCAAAGACGCATGGCGATTTTCGAGGCGACGTCACCTGGGGCAGCATCGAGGCCGGTCCATATCGCCCTGATCTCGTCATCGCTCAAGACTTGATCGCGCGCTTTCTCCTCGAAGGGTCGGGGAAGACCAGCTGCAGGATTGATCTCGATCCTCCCCGTTCCGGAGGCCCATCCAAGTATCGCATGCAACAGCGCACGCAGCCGATTGGCCTCGGTGAGAGCACCCCGGTGCCCGGCACGCTCGACGATGCCGGCGACCTCGCGCTTGCGGACATCGCACGCTTTCGTGTCGGCAATGATGGGGTAGACATCCTTAGCCAACCGTTCGGCGCTGCGCTTGAGATAGGCGGCTGAGCGCCCCTGCTGATGCTTCCAGGCGAGCCAGTCAACGGCAACGTCCTTGAACGTTGGCGCGGCTCTATAAGCTTTGGCCTCACCGGCGGGATCGTTCCCTTGCGCAATGTCGACCAGTTGTTTGCGGGCACACGTGCGGGCGGCATCGAGCGAGAGGACGGGATAGGACCCCAATGAGATGGTTCGCTTCTTACGGTCCGACGAGCGGCGGTAGCGGAGCGCCCAACTCTTGGAACCGGACGGCATCACCCGCAGCTCAAGTCCCCTCACCAAGGCATCGCGCAGCTCGATTGCTTTTTGCGTGGCGCGGATCGTTTTGATCCTGCGCTCGGTCAGTTTTTCGACGGCCATATGCCCCTTCCGCTCTGTGCAGCAGCCCGCCTGCCTGTGGTACCACTGTGGTACCACAGGGACGCGGTTCGCGGCGCACGCGATTGGAGATATTCACACACGATGGTTTGAAAAATACTAGTTAAGACAACAGATTAGGTTGTCCGTGAGCGTCCAACAAAGTTCAACGTCGTACGGCTGAAAAGTGACTGAAAATCACGGTGTCGGTGGTTCGATTCCGCCCCTGGGCACCACTATCTAGGGTGCCCTCAACAACATCAATCACTTAGAGGCCGAAAGTGTCCCACCGGCGCGCACGCGCAGGAAAAGTGGGACACATTTGTTCATTTTCCATTCTTCGCAAAGCGCGCCATCGCCTGCTGCGCGAGCACCTTCTGACGCGCAGCGCGCGTGTAACGCACGACCTCTTTCGAGGTCATGTGGCCGGTCACCGCCATGATCTCGTTCTCGCTCGCGCCGAGCTCTGCAAGGCGCGCGGCCGCGGCCTTGCGACCGGCGCGCCATTACTTACCAGAACAAACCCGGTTTCCCCTGCTGCCTGCGGCGGCGGCGCCGGTTATCGCCAGGTTGCGGGGCCGGGCTGGGCTGGTCCCAGAAGTTGAAGAAGCCGCCGCCGCCCTCCCATGGTTTGAAGGTAGAGACCGTCGGCCGGCGTGTCTTGAAGCCGCCCTGGGGCTGGTTGCTCAACACCGCAATAAACTCGGTGCGATAGTTGGTCTCGCGGCTCAGTGGCTCGTCCGAGACGATGATCGAGGAGCGCGGCAGTGCCGTCGGGCCGATGCGATCGAGAACTTGCTTCGGGATGCTGATGCGGTCGAGCGCGTCCTTGGCATCATCCCCGTGGTCGATCGTGACCGCGGTCCAGCGAAGGCCCGCGTCGTTGCTCGCCATCGCCGTGAACACATGCGTGCCGATGGGCCTGTCAGGGTCGCGGATCGTGACCGGCACCTCAATCGACGCATCGAAGACCTCGCCGCCGTCCGGCCAGTGCTTGTGCGTATTGCGGCGCACGTAGAGCTTCTGGGTGGCGCGGCTGATGTAGACCGAGACCGGCTCGAGCGCGAGCTTTGCTTCCTCCGCCGCTTTGGCGGTGTCGATCTTCCTCGTTGCCGCCTCCTTGGCGGCATCCGCGGCTTTGGCTGCGGCGTCATTCTTGGACGTCGCATCGGCTTTGGCGGCGTCAAGTTTCGTTGCAGCTTCTGCGGCCTTGGCAGCGGCCTTGAGCCTTTGTTCCTGCGCCTTGGCCTCGCGCGACTGTGCGGAGGCGAGTGCCTTTTCGGCGGAAGTGAGATCGGCATCGGCAGAGGATTTCTGCCGTTCAGCTTTGGTGGCCTCGGCAGCTTTGTCTGCGGCATCGATGCTCGCACCCGCACCGGCCTTGGCAGCGTCGAGTTTCGTACCCGCTTCCACCGCCTTGGCAGCGGCCTTGAGCTTTTGCTCCTGCGCCTTGGCCTCGCGCGACTTGGCCTTTTCGAGTGCCTTTTCGGCGTCGGCGAGATTTTCGTCGGCCGAGGACTTGCGCCTTTCCATCTTACGCAGCAATGCCTTGGCAGATGCCGCCTCGCGCGCTGCTTGCCTGGCCGACTTCTTCGTCTCGCCGACCGCCTTGGCGGCCTCGGCTGCGTCGCGCGCGAGCGTCTCGGCACGCGCCGGCGCGGCCGCGACTGCCGCAGCATCCGGCTCCAGCAGTGCCGGGTGAGAGAAATCGACGGGCGTTGCGTCGTCGGGAGAAATGATCACGCGCATCCCGATCCGCGTCTTGTCGAAAAGCTTCTTCGCAGTGTTGTAGGGCATGCGCACGCAGCCGTGCGAGGCGGCATAGCCGGGCAGTGGGCCGCCATGGAACGCGATGCCGTTCCAGGTGAGGCGCTGCATGTGTGGCATCGAGGCGTCGTCGTAGAGGGTCGAGTGGTGGTCCAAGTCCTTCTCGATAACGGCGAAGACGCCGGCTGGCGTTTCGCGTCCCTTGACGCCGGTCGACACCGGCGCCCTTAGGATCCAACCGTCGGCGTCATAAAATGTGATCTGCTGCGACTTGAGCGACACGATCGCCATGATCGGCTCGCCGGCCTCTCGCGGCGCCGTCGCCTCGGCGGCGTGGGCCGACGGTCTCGCCGTGACCTCGGTGGGCAGCGCCGCCAGTGCCGCAACCGCCGCAACCGTTACGATGGCGGGAAGTCTCAAACGCTGAACTGTTGATTTTTTCATCGAAGATCGATCTGCCATACCAGTGCCAGGGGCCCTCGGGGTTGATGCCAGTCCCTGGTTGCCTCGATCAAGTGTCAAAATCATGCAGTCCGGATTGGCTGGCCGGTCTGGGCTTCCAATGTGCCCTTGGGAGCACTCGGTGCTTTGCCGAGGCGCGGGCCTGGCCAAAACGCTGCGTCGCCTGCGTCTCATGCTTGGACAACGCCAGGCTAACGCCCGCTGCTGGCCCTTAAGCGACGCCGTTGCGCTCCTCCGAACGACACCTACGAGATTCAGATGGGACCGCACGATTACCCCTAACGGGCCCTTCAAAACCGGTGGGGTCTAATGTGCTCGCAATCCAGGACGAACGTGCGCGCTAACGACGGCCTGGAGCTGGCTCCCCCAGGCTGCACGGATACTAACGAGGTATGAATATCTGCGTACGGATTACAGGCGCGGATTAGCGCAGCGCTTACACCCACACGCTACGACTGGAGGCACCCAATCGATGCCGAAGGGCCGAAATCGTGACTTAAGCGAGCGCTCGGACGCGAAAGGCGAATGGCCCCTCGCGGAGTAAGGAAGTCGAGAGCAAGGCGGATTTGCCGGAAGGTCACGAGAGGGTGGCCGAGCTTGCGGGCGCGTTGACGGCGCTCAAAAAGAACACCACCGAATTGCTCCAGCGCAAGCGGCAATTGCAGCAGCTCAATCGCTGGTTTGACGTCGCGCTCAACAACATGGGTCGTGGACTGTCCATGTTCGATGGCAAGCAGCGATTGATCGTCTGCAACAAGCTGTACCGCCAAATCTACGACCTGCCGCAACAATTGACGCGCCCTGGCACGCCGCTCGCCAAGATCGTGCGCTATCATGTGAAGCAGGAAACCGGCCGCGAGGACCCCGAGGAGATTCGATGCCAGTGCGATTGGATCGAAAGGCACGTCGCCAAACTCATGCAGGGAGAAACCTTCTCCTACACGCAACAGCTAAAGAGCGGACGCATCGTGCAAGTCACCAACCAGCCGCTCGTTGGCGGCGGCTGGGTGGATATTCAGGAAGATATCACCGAGCGGCGCAAGGCAGAGCAGAGGATCGCCTGGCTGGCTCGTCACGACCCCCTGACCGAGACGGCCAATCGCATATATTTTGGTGAGGAGCTGGACCACGCGCTTAAGCAACTGGAGCCCGGCACGGGGTTCGCGCTGCACTGGCTCGATCTGGATCACTTCAAGCAAATCAACGACCGGCTCGGGCATCCGACAGGCGATGCCTTGCTAAAGAGCGTCGCCAAGAGGCTGCGCGACACCGTGCGCGAGCAAGACCTGGTCGCACGGCTGGGCGGCGACGAATTTGCGATCATTCAAGCGGGTGCGACGACGCAATTGGAGGCGAAGGAGCTGACGCAGCGCTTGTTGGCGGCCGTCAACGGTCCCCATCACGTTCCCGGACATGAGATCGAAATCGGCGCCAGCATCGGTATTGTTTTGGCGCCCGAGCAAGGCACGGGCGCGGAAGAGCTGATGAAGAACGTGGACTTGGCGCTTTATAGAGCCAAGTCGGCCGGTCGCGGGACGTTCGCATTTTTTGAGGGACCGCCTGGCGATCAAGCGCAGGCGTCGCGTTCCGTTCCGCACTAAGACGTGCCGGCCCGGATGCACGGCGAATAGGCACGCTTCCTTTCGGGGCCGGCTGTCATCTACTCTGACCCCCATGCCCGCGCCCAAGACCCCGCTGCTCGCCGCCGATTGCGTCGTCCTCGACGACGAAGGCCGCCTCCTCGTGATCCGCCGCAAGAATCCGCCATTCAAGGGCGCCTTCGCGCTGCCGGGCGGGTTCGTGGATATCGGCGAGACGGTGGAGGCCGCAGCGCGCCGCGAGCTACGCGAGGAGACGGCCGTTCGCGCCGGAAAGCTCATGCTCATCGGCGTCTATTCCGACCCCGGGCGCGACCCGCGCGGGCACACCTGCTCGGCGGCCTTTCTGGTGAAGGTCAAGCGGGCGAGGGCGACCGCCGGCGACGATGCGGCCGCCGTCGCCTGGATCGCCGATCCGCGCCGCGCAAAGCTCGCCTTTGATCACAACAAGATCGTCGCCGACGCCCTGCGTCTCCTCAAGCAGCGCGGCTGACACAGCCAAGTAAATTCTTGAGGAAGTGGCGGCCGCATGTCGGCCTGCGATCTGTGTCCCAGCGAAATTATCCACAGGCTCGATGACGCGGGAGAACTCTGCCGCTGTACCTGGCAACGGGCGCCCGCTTTGATACGGTCGATGCAACCCGTGTCGAAGTCCGGCCCGCTGGTGTGCCGGCTTGTTGGCCGCGGCAACATCCTTCGCTCCACAATGCAGTCCGAGGTCTATGGAGCCGAACCTCTTCGCGTATCTGGCCCTGCTTGTTTGGCCGCTGGTGAGCCTTGCGCTGTTCCAGGCGCGGCCCATCGGTCAGGCACTTCTATGGACCGTGCTCGGCGGCTATCTGCTGCTGCCGGTGGGAACGCGGATCAAGGTCGAGATGATCCCGGCGTTCGACAAGAGCTCCATCCCCAATCTGGCGGCGCTGCTCGGCTGCCTGCTGGTCGCGCGCCAGCCCTTGCGCTTCCGCTATGGGTTCGGCGCCGCCGAGGTGCTTCTGCTCACGCTGATCGTGGGCCCGTTCATCACCTCGGAGCTCAATACCGACGCGATCGTGGTCGGTGGCCGTGTGCTGCCGGGCGTCGGGTCGTATGACGCCCTCTCCGCCGCAGTCGCTGAGCTCCTCTTCCTGCTGCCCTTCTTCCTCGGGCGGCAGTTTCTCCGCGGCGCGGCCGACAACGCCGAGGTCTTGCGCGTGCTCGTCCTCGCCGGGCTGCTCTACTCGCTGCCGATGCTGTTTGAGATCCGCATGAGCCCCCAGCTGCACACCTGGATCTACGGATATTTTCCCCACTCTTTCCTGCAGCAGATGCGCGATGGCGGATTCCGGCCGGTTGTGTTCTTGGGCCACGGCCTGCTGCGTTGCGTTCTTCATCATGACGACGGTGGTGGCAGCGGCAGCCTTTTGGCGCGCCGATACGCGCGTCGCAGGCGCACCGCCCGTCGCCATCACCGGCTACCTGGCGACCGTGCTGGTCTTGTGCAAGACCTTGGGTGCGCTCTTCTACGGTGCGGCCTTGGTGCCGCTGGTGCGGTTCACCAGGCCACAGCTGCAGCTGCGTGTCGCGCTCGTATTCGTCGCCATAGCGCTGCTCTATCCCATGCTGCGGGCAGCCAACCTTTTTCCCACGACCTCCATTCTCGAGGTGGCGAGCTCCATCGATGCCGATCGGGAGCAGTCGCTGCAGTTTCGCTTCGCCAACGAGGATGAGCTCTTGGCGCACGCTTGGGACCGGTTCTCGTTCGGATGGGGCCGCTTCGGCCGCAACCGCGTGTTCGACGACGAGACCGGCGATGACATCAGCGTCACCGACGGCCGCTGGATCATCACCATGGGGGTGTTCGGCTTCGTGGGATTTCTCGCCGAGTTCGGGCTGCTGGCGCTGCCGATCGTGCGCGCGGCGCAGGCGCTGAAATTCGCCGCATCCCCGCGCGATGAGATCTTTCTGGCGGCGCTGGCCCTCATTCTCGCAATCAACATGATCGACCTGTTGCCCAACTCCTCGATCAGTCCGTGGACCTGGCTGCTCGCGGGAGCGCTGTTGGGCAGGGCGGAGGCGATGCGCGTGCCGCTTGGCCAGCGACAAGGTCATTGGCAGTCCGGCGCGAGCGTGTTGGGAAATTGACGATAGGGCCGGTGTGGCGCCGCGACGGATGCCGCGTCGCAGGCGTTGGCGCAAAAGAGCCTAGGGGACGAAGGGGGCAGTCGTATGAGTCGGGCAGGCCTCGGGGCGCAACTTCGCTACGCGTTGGTCTTGACGCTCTTGCTGTCAGGTCCGGCGCTCGGCGCGCAAGTGACCGTCAACGTGAACGAGACCAACGGCTTGCCGGCTGCCTCGCTCGGTGGGCTATCGGTCCTATCCAGCAACTTCGTGTTCTGGAGAAAGAATTGGTCGTGGGCAGGCCTGTCGAGCCGGGTCAGGGTCATCGCTCCCTTCGACTACGACGTGAGCGGAGACAGCCGAGCTCTCGATCTCGATCTGTCCGGGCACGTGAGCAAGCCGTCGGAGCGGCAACTCATCTGGGACCTCGATCTTAACGCGCGCACGGCCACGCCCGACGCCATCGGCGGCGGCATCTCCTTCAGGCTCAATCTGCCGGCACTTTCCTCTCAGCTCGGCGAGCCGGAGCTGCTGCCGGAAAATCGCGGCTGGGCCTGGGGTCACGAAGGCGGCCCCCGCATGGAGATGCGCTTCGATCCCCCGATGGCCGCGGTCTATTTCGAGCGGGGCGGCAAGGGCGAGATCCGGGCGTTCTTCTACAAAGGCGCCGTGCCCAAGGGCAGCCTGCATCATACGGCGACCCTGACGGTCTCCGGCGGCATCGCCATCGGCCCGACCACGAAGGAGCGGTTCGGGATGGACGATCCCGCGTCGTGGCCGGCGGGCATCCTCGACTGGCGCACGGCTCCCGTCGACCTGTCGTTTCTCAATGCGCCCGAGCGCCCCGCCGGCAAGCACGGCTTCTTGCGCGCGGTCAAGGACAAGCTCGTATTCGAGGACGGCACGACCGCCCGCTTCTGGGGTGCCAATCTCGCGGCGGGCGCGCTGTTCGGAACGATGCTGCGCGAGGACATCCGGCTGCAGGCGCACCGTATGTCGCAGCTCGGGTTCAACCTCGTGCGCGTGCACCACCACGACTCGGACTGGGTCAATCCCAACATCTTCGGCAAGGACAAGGCGCGCGAGGCAAGGAAGCTCTCCCCGGAGTCGCTGGCGACGCTCGACTGGTGGATCAAGTGCCTGGAGGACGAGGGCATCTATGTGTGGCTCGACCTGCACGTCGGGCGCCAGCTCACGCGCGCGGAGGGCATCACCGGCTTCGACGAGATCAGCAAGGGAAAGCCCACTGCCGACCTCAAGGGTTATAACTACGTGAACGCCAGCATCGAGCAAACGATGCAGCGCTTCAACGCGGCCTATGTGACCCACACCAACGTGTTCACCGGCAAGCGCTACAAGGACGATCCCGGCATCATCGCGATGCTGATCACCAACGAGAACGACGTCACCCACCATTTCGGCAACGCGCTGCTGCCCGACAAGAAGGTCCCCATCCACAACGCCATGTACATGGCGCAGGCCAAGGACTTCGCCGCCCTATACGGGCTGCCCAAGGACAAGACGTGGCGCTCGTGGGAGCCCGGGCCCTCGAAGATCTTTCTCAACGATCTGGAGCACCGCTTCGATCTGAGGATGATGGGCGCGCTGCGGGGGATCGGCGTCAAGAGCCTGATTGTCCCCACCAGCACCTGGGGCGCCAACCCGCTGAGCTCGCTGCCGGCGCTCACTTCGGGCGGCATCATCGATGCGCATGCCTACGGCGGCACCGACGAGCTGGAGCGCAATCCCGTCAGCGGCGCCAATCTGATGCACTGGCTGGCGGCGGCGCAGGTGGCAGGGCGCCCCATGAGCGTGACGGAGTGGAACGTGTCGCCCTTCCCGGCGCCCGACCGCCACGCGATCCCGCTCTTTATCGCCGCCTCGGCCGCCATGCAGGGCTGGGACGCGCTGATGCAGTTCGCCTACGCGCAGCAGCGCCTCTCCGGCCCGGGCGGCCCGGGCAACTGGGATTCCTTCAACGATCCGGGGCTGATGGCCACCATGCCCGCCGCCGCCCTGCTCTACCGCCGCGGCGACGTGCGCGAGGCGGCCAGCGTCTATGCCTTTGCCCCCACGCCGGCGCAGCTGTTCGGCCGGGTGATCTCGCCGGCGACCTCGGTGGCGCTGCGCACGGCGGCCGAGAAGGGCAAGCTTGTTATCGCCATGCCGCAGGTGCGCGAGCTGCCGTGGCTGGAAAGAAGTGAGATCCCCGCCGGCGCCAAGGTGCTGACCGACCCCGACGCCTCCCTCATCGACGCCCATGCGCAACGCGTCGTGTCCGATTTCTGGCGAGCTGCAGCACGACTGGGGCGACGGCATCTACACGATCAACACCGCGCGCACGCAGGCGGCGACGGGATGGATCGGCGGCAAACAGATCGCGCTCGCCGACGTGACCATCGCGGCCGCGACCCGCAACGCCAGCGTCGCCGTGCAGAGCCTCGATAACAGCCCCATTGCCGCCGCGCGCGCCATCCTCATTTCGCTGGGCGCGCGCTCGGTGCCGTCGCCCGGCAACAAGCTGCCGTTCCGCTCCGAGCCGGTGACGGGGCGGCTGGCGATCCGCGCGCCCAAGGGCTTGAAGCTTTACGCGCGCGCGGGCCCGGCGGGGAAGGAGCGGGTGATCCCGGCGGCCTATGCCGCGGCTGCTACCAGATCACGCTCGCGCCCGAGCTTGCCACCTATTGGCTGGTGTTGAGGTAGTCGCATGGCGCGGGTTGAAACGGCTCTGGGATCTCCGTGGGGGCAAACGGAAGCCCCACGCTTGCCCAACGCGTAATTCTCGCCGGCGGCTGGAGCCTATTCGGGTTCGGCGCAAGCCAGGTGCTCCGCTTCGCCGGCAATCTTATTCTTACGAGGCTGCTGTTCCCCGAAGCCTTCGGCCTCATGGCGATCGTGCAGGCCATCCTCATTGGAATAACTCTGCTGTCCGATGTCGGGATCGAGCAGTCCGTGATCCGCCACAGGGACGGCGAGACACCGACATTCGTCAACACCGCCTGGACCCTCAAAGTCATACGCGGCGTGCTCATGTGGATTACGGCATGCGTGCTCGCCGTGCCGATTGCATCGTTTTATGGCGAGCCCATACTTGCAGCGATGCTGCCGGTGATCGGGTTCACCGCCGTGATATCCGGTCTTGCCTCGACCAAGATGGCGCTGGCCGATCGCAAGCTCGGCATCGGACGCAAGACGCTGATCGAGGTCGGCTCGGCTGGGGCAGGGCTGGCCGTTACCGTGGTAGGGGCCTGGATGGTGCCGTCGGTCTGGTCGCTCGTGGTCGGCAATCTTGTCGGAGCCGCGGCGCGCACAGCGGCGAGTTACATTTGGATGGACGGCGCCGGAAATCGTTTCCAATGGGACCGAGGCTCGCTTGCCGAGCTCGTAATCTTCGGCCGTTGGATTTTCGTCAGCTCGGCGCTGACGTTCCTGGTGGGTGAAGGAACCCGGCTCCTCATCGGAAAGATGTTGGACGTCCGCATGCTCGCATTTCTCGCTCTGGCAATGGCCATAAATCAAATGCCGCGCCAGTTCTTTCAGCAGATCGGCGGAAGGATCCTGTTTTCCGCCTATTCCGAGATTGTGCGCGACCGGCCGGACCGGCTCAATCACGTGCTCCTGAAGAGCCGGCTGGTTCAGATCATTCCCTATTGGACGATCTGCTTGGTCCTGGCTCTCTTCGGCGAGCAGCTGATCGAGATTTTGTACGATCCGCGCTATCGGGATGCGGGCTGGATGCTGGAGTATCTGGCCGCGGGCTCGCTCGTTGGCTGCCTCAGCATCTCGTATGGCGGCGTCCTTTGGGCCAAAGGCCGCGTAAGGACGAGCACGGTCGTGCTTGCCATTCAATTGTGTGTGCAGACGGCGGCCATGGTGATCGGGCTGCATTTCGGCGGCGCGAGAGGGCTCGTCTGCGGTCTCGCGGTCGCAAGCTGGCTGCTCTACCGGTTTACGCATTCGTCTATGCGCAGCTTTCCTTGTGGCAGCCGAGGCTCGATCTGCCCGTTGTTGGAATTCTCGCTCTTGGCGTTGCTCTGGCTGATAGCGAGAGACTTTCTCTCCGCGCAAATTTGAATGCTGCGATTTGAGGAACGAAGCCAATGCAATTGGATAGGCCCCTCGTCAGTGTCATTGTCCCGATGCGCAACGCGGAAAGGCATGTCCGCGACACGCTCGTCTCGATCCTGCGCGAGCGGCAGACGTCGATCGAGGTCGTCGTCGTCGACGACTGCTCGACGGATGCGTCTTTAGAGCGCGTGCGGGAGATTTCGGACGCGAGAGTTCGCGTGCTGCAAGGGCCCGGGCGCGGGGTCGCGGCTTGCGTGAACGCCGGTCTCGATGCGGCGCGTGGCGCGATCCTCATGCGCTGTGACGCGGACGACCTCTATCCCGAGGGGCGCATCGATCAACAGGTGCGCTGGCTCCAGGAGCATCCGCATTTCGATGCGGTGTGCGGAGCGTTCTCGACGCTGGGACTCCTTTCGCCGTCCCGTTGTGCAGCTGCGCACCGGAGACAGCGTGAGTGAAATAACCGACGAGTTGAAAGGAGGAAAAATCCGCACCCACCATTGCACGTACGCCATGCGCGCATCCTTGGTGCAGAAGGCCGGCGGTTTTCGCGAGTTCTTCCAGACGGGGGAGGATCTCGACTTTCAACTGCGGCTGAGCGAGAGCGGCCGGGTCCTCTATGTGCCCGAGAACTGGTATCTCTATCGTCTTCACGCAACCTCGATCACGCACACGCAGCAGACGACGCTGCGAGAGTTCTTCGCGCGGACGGCGCTCGAGCTGCAAAGCCAGAGACGGCAGTCCGGCGCGGACGATCTCCAGCGCGGAAACCCGCCTCCGATTCCCAACGTTGAGGGTTCCCAGGTCAACACGGCAAAGGCGCACGTTCAAGGGTTGCTGCTTGGACGTGCGTGGCGCGAGCACGGTTTGGGCCAGAGGATGAGAGCGTTGCGCAGTGGCGCGCGAGCGTTGGCGGCTGGACCGATGCAATTGCATGCCTGGAGGAGCGTTGCAGCTCTGGTGCTAAAGCCAGCTGGTGGAAATCGCGATCAGCATTGATGACCGCGGTGGGTGACTCCGGATGCGGATAACTTTCGTTTTGCCCCCAGTGAACTTGAGTGGTGGCATCCGGGTCGCGGCGATCTATGCGAAGGCGCTGGCGCAAAGGGGCACACGGTTTGTCTGATCTCACCGCCGCGCGGACATCTCTCCGCGGCCGATAAGATCAAGTCGCTGCTCAAGGGCAACGGGTGGCCCGGGGCTTTATCCGCCCGCGTCCCACCTCGATGGCAGCGGGCTCGACCATCGCGTTCTCGATCAGCCGCGGCCGGTCACGGACGATGACGTTCCCGACGCAGACGTGGTCATCGCCACCTGGTGGGAGACGGCGGAATGGGTGGCCGCACTCAGTCCGAGCAAGGGGGCCAAGGTCTACTTTGTGCAGGGCCACGAGGTCTTTCCGCACCTGCCCGTGGCTCGGTGCCGTCAGACATATCGGCTGCCCATGCACAAGATCGCGGTTGCGCGCTGGCTCAAGGAGGTCATGGCCGCCGCGTACGGGGACCACGTCGTGGACGTCGTCCCCAACAGCGTCGACCACGCGCAGTTCTTTGCCGCGCCGCGCGGCAAGCAGGCCGTTCCCACCGCCGGCTTCCTCTATTCGAGGTCGGCCTTCAAGGGGCTCGATGTCACCTTGGCGGCGCTGAAGCGCGTGCGCGAGCGCATGCCCAATCTGCGCATGGTCTCCTTCGGCAGCCAGCGACCGCACCGGGACGTGCCGCTACCCGAAGGCGTCGATTTCGTCTTTGCTCCTCCCCAGGACGGATCCGCGATCTCTACGCGCGCTGCGACGTGTGGGTCACGGCGAGCCGCAGCGAGGGCTTCAATCTGCCGGCGATGGAGGCCATGGCGTGCCGGACGCCGGTCGTGGCGACGCGCACGGGGTGGCCGGAGGAGGCCGTCGTCACGGGCAAGAACGGCGTGCTCGTCGATGTCGACGATGTGGCCGGCCTCGCGCAAGGCGTGGAGTGGGTGCTTTCGCGCGATGACACGGCTTGGCGCGCGCTGTCGCAAAATGCCTGTGCAACAGTGGCGTCTAGCTCTTGGCAGCACAGCACGGAGATGTTTGAAGAGGCTTTGCGGCACGCCTGCCGCCGCGCCGCGCGCGGTGAGATTGAGGGAAGATCCATGCCGACCAATCGGAAATCAAGAGCGAGCAAGCCATGGTTGAGAGCTGGCGTGACCAAGTCGAGGAGGCAGCAAACGATGGTCGGTGGCATCACTACTATTATTACCTGCAGCCAAACAGGCCTCCGTAGAGGCCAAGACTGCTGTGGCGAGTCGCTCAGGGCATTTGGTGGACCTTGGGCGAAGGGCGACTTTGTTGCGGTAAAGCCACGGTGGGGAGCCTCTATATCGCTTCATACCAGGTGATAGCTAAGCGACATCAAATGTCGAGTTTGTAGAGCACCGATTAACGTTGACCCTGGATTGGTGGAACAACGCCAATAAAAGCGGTGCCCTTTCTTAGCTCGGGACCCACGTTTCATTGGCCAACATAACTGGATGGAAGCGATATGATCGATCGGGCCAATGGAGATTTGAAGCCAGCTCCGCCCGGCGATTTCAAAGCGCGGGCTGGAGAAGGATATTCGGATCAAACGTATTCGATGAAAATAGCGAGTATTAGCGGAGAGTTTACGCGGTCATGCCGGCATAGATTTCGGACCTTCCCGACAATCTCGTCGTTTCCGGAAGGGCGCCGAGTCCCGCCTATTGGCAAAGCGGGATTTATTCATACGCGACTAAGAGTCGGCTTAGGCCGCGTACACTACGAGGTAATCCGCACTCTGCTCTCTAGCAACGTTGGATCGAGGCGGGCCGGCGTCTATCACCAAGATCAGGTTTCGCTTGCGCTTGCGGTTCAGAAGCTCCAACTCAAACACTCAGAGCTTCATCCGCGCATGAACTATAATCTCAACATGCGCGCCAAGAAGAATGCCGATATTATCCCCATTCCAGACGTGCAGGTTCTGCAGTATCATGGCTTGTTAAATCCGATCGGGATAGAATGGGCTATGGGCTATGTAGAACAATTGAGCCGGATCGCGTTGAGCTTATTCGTAAGTACGTGCCTTTTTCGGCAAACACGTTTTCCAAACGACCACACCGGAAGGTTCTGAGCCTGGTGCGCAAAAGCGTGCGAGTACAGTTAAAAACCAGGCGGTCCTTTACTGAGGTTAGTAAAGTGCAACGTAGAGCCAGGCCAATCTATTATGCCGCGGCGGCGGACGATATCCTTGGCACCTATTTTCGTTGGCGTGATGTACGAATCAATCTAGCGGCAGACCGGCGCCACCATTCGGGCAATCTTCGAACTCTGAAAGCGGCTGCAACGGCGTGGCGCGGCATCATTTCCGTTTAGGGATGCGGTGATGAGCGTCGATGACGGGTTTCATCATCCGCAGTCTCCGAAACCGGCGCCGCGAGGGCATTGGCTTCCATCTCAGACAGCTTCGCAAGGCCGGGCTCTACGTAGATGATCTGGAACACGCGCGCGTGACGTCGTCGCGTGATGGATGGCGATGACGCATTTTAGAGCTGGCTCCGCTTGCGTCGTTTGGGCGGCCGAAATTACTTTGCAATTCATCACTGTCCTGAGGCGAGACGGGCAGCGAGCCAGCCGGGCGCAGCGTTTATCCAGGGACGCAATCGCTGGTTTTTGCGCAACTTTTGCGCCAGTCACCTCGCCGCCTCAACGCCGGTCGCAGACCAACGCCGGAGCATCGTCGGCCGAAAGCACTCGAGGATTCTAGTCGTGAATCCACTTTATGAGCGGAAAGACTTCGAGCGATTTGGAACCCCTCCTTATGCGGCGCGGCCTTTTCGACTTCTCTACGCCGGACGGATTGAAGCGAACAAGGGCGTTTTCTATCTTGTCGAGATCATCCGCGATCTGACCGGCGCTGGTCGTGACGTGCATCTCGATTATTGCGGTGATGGTGGGGCTCTGTCCACATTACGCGAAGAAATCACGAGGGCTGGGTTAGCAAATACTGTCACCACACATGGACATCTCACCCGACACTCCATCTTAGATTTGATCGACCGTGCCCAAGTCGTCATCGTGCCTACCCGAAGCAGTTTTCCAGAGGGTATGAACGGAGTTGTGATCGAGACAATGTTGGCGCGCCCGCCCGGGTGACGCATGTTCAATTTGTCCGGCTCTGGGGCTTATTGCGTCTTCCGCCATCGAAGCGAAAGCTGATGATGTCGAAAGTTACTGTGCCGCGATAGAGCGACTGATGGATGATCCGGCGCTTTGCGCTGAGAAGTCTGAGGCATGCACCATGCTGCGCGAAGATTTCTTCGACGCAGATCAAGCATGGACGGCGAAGGCATATGAATTGATCAGTGAAAAATCAGTTGGGATGGCAAATGCTCAAAGCCGCGCTGAAGCCGTTCGTGCCTAGCACCGTCCGCAAGCTCCCCCACATCCTTCGGGCTGGGGAAAGACGGCTCTTCACCAGAATAGAAGTGCCTGACGCGCCTCACTTCGATGACGAGGGCCTCGCTCTATTTCTCGCAGCGCATCAAGACGTGCGAGCGCTACCTTGAGTACGGGAGTGGCGGGAGCACTGTCATAGTCGCGAAACGTGGCATTCCGTTAACGACTGTCGAGAGCGACCGGCGGTTCCTCGCGGCGGTCAAGGGCAAGGTCGGAGGCGAGCGCGACGAGCGGCAATTCATTGCCGTCGACATCGGTATGACGGCGGATTGGGGCTACCCCCTCTTCACCGACCTGACACCGGCCCGCATGGCGAGATGGAGATCCTACCCGCTGGCGCCGTGGCCCATGAGTTCCTTGCCCGACCTTGTTCTGATCGACGGCCGCTTCCGGTGGCCTGCGCGCTGGTCTCGATCAAGCATCTCTACGACAAGATCGATTTCGAGATCCTTTTCGACGATTACGGCGACCGGCCCCACTATCATCCGATCGAGCAATTTGCGCGCCTTCACGCGATGCACGGGCGCATGGCCGTCTTCAAACAGAAGCGCATCTCGATCGGTGACCTCGACGCAGCGATCGCGCGATTCTCAACCGACTATCGCTGATCGTCGGCGCAACTCGTCGCAAACATCTCCCCCAGCACCCCCGCCGCCTTATCCACATCATGGCGCGCGAGCACGCGCTGCCGCGCGGCCTCTCCCATGCGTGCGAGCTCCTCCGACCGGCGCCTCGAGACACGCCGCGATCGCCTCGGTCAGTGCGGCGACGTCGCCGGCCGGCACCAGCCATCCGTCGACGCCCGGCCGCACCAGCTCAGGGATGCCGGCCACGTAGGTGCTGATCACCGGGCGCCGCAGCGCCATGGCCTCCATCAGCACCACCGGCAGCCCCTCGGCAAAGCTCGCCAGCACCAGCGCCCGCGCCGCCAGGATCTCCTCGCGCACGCCGGCGCTGCTGATCCAGCCGGTGATGCGCACGTGTGCGCTCGAGCGCGTGCGCCGCGATCTCGGCCTCGATGGCGCCGCGCAGCTCGCCGTCGCCCGCCAGCACCAGCTCGAAGTCGGCGCCGCGCTCTTGCAGCCGGCGTGCCGCCTCGATGAGAAGCAGCTGGCCTTTCTGCTCGCACAGCCGGCCGACGCAGACGAGGCGGCGCGCTGCCGGCGGCGGCCGCGCGGGGCCGGCGTGAAAGCCGGGCTCCAGCCCGCAGGGCACGACCTTAATCTTGTGCCAGTCGGCGTGCGGGCTGAGGCGATAGAGCTGGCTGCGCCCATAGGAGCTGATGGCGACGACGAAGGCGCTGGCGCGGATCTTTTCGGCCAAGCCCCAACAGCGGCGCCTTGTCGAACTCCTCCGGCCCGTGCACCGTGAAGCTCCATCGGGGACCGCCGAGCGCGTGCGCCAGCATCGCCACCTCGGCGGAGTTGGTGCCGAAGTGGGCGTGCACGTGGCCGATGCCGGCGGCGCTGCAGCCACGGCACGATGCGGCAGGCCTCGGCCAGATAGACGAGGTGGACGGGCAACGGGCGCTCGGCGCCGCGGCTCATGCGCCATGCGAGCTGCAAGCGCGCGCGCAAGCGGAGCGGCCGCGTCAGCAGCATGCGCAGCGCGGCGAGCGGCAGGGCCAAGTGCGCCGCCGCGCAGCACATAGCGCGTGCGCGCGCGCTCGGCCTCGTCCTCGGCATCGGCGAGCGCGCCGTCCCAGCCGCGGAGCGCAATGCGCGTGACCTCGAAGCCCCGGCGCTCGAGCGCCTGGATCTCGCGGCGGATGAAGCTGTGGCTGACCTTGGGGTATTGGTTGATCAGATAGGCGATGCGCATGTCGGCCGTCACTTGTATTCGATGAGGCGCGCCTGCCGGCCGAGCAGCCGGTCGCGCAGGAACTTGATCTGGCCGTAGGCTTCGGGAAAGCGTGCGAGCATCTGAAACAGCGCGAGCGGTCGCCCGCTCGGTCAAGCGGGCCGCGATTGCGCGCGGTCTGGCGCAGAACCTGCAGGGGATAAATCAGCCACGCGAGGAGACCCCATGGGCCCAGGCGCAGGCTCGCTGCAAGGCAGGCGAGCGGCAGCCATAGGCCCCAGAGCCAGGCGCGCCGCTGCTCCCACACCCAGTGGCGCTCGGGCGGCGCGCCGTGCAGATAGGCGCCCTGGCGCAAAGGCGTAGCCGCCGCGCGATGGCGCGCCGCCACCATTGGGCAAAGCGCGTCATGCCGGCGTCGTGCACGTGTCATCTCGGCGTCGAGCCGCCAGATGCGCCAGCCCTTCGCGCGCAAGCCGCACGCACAGTTCCGGCTCCTCGCCGGCGATCAGGTCGTCGCGAAAGCCGCCCACGGACTGGAGCGCCCGAACGCGCATCATGACGTCGCCGCCGCAGGCGCGCGTCTCGCCGGCGGGCTGGTCCCACTCGCGCTCGCACAGCCAATTGTAGACCGAGCGCTCCGGATGGCGCTCGCGCCGGCGCCCGGCGACGACGCCTACGCCCGGGTGTGCGTCAGATAGGACAGGGCCGTTTGCGGCCAGCCGGCGTCGAGCGTCGCAGTCGCGCGTCCACGAACTGCACGAAGGCGAAATCGGGCGCGATCTGCCTGCAGCCGCCGTAAGCCGGCGTTGCGCGCGCGCGCTGCGGTGAAGGGCGTCGTCATATCGAGCTCGACGACGTCGGCGCCGTGGTCGCGTGCCCATTGGGCCGAGCCGTCCTCGGATTGGGAATCGACATAGACCACGGCCGCCGCCGCCGTCAGCGATGCGAGGCACGGCGCAGACGCTCGCCTTCGTTGCGCCCGATCGCGACGGCGCCGAAACGCATCCTGTGGTGCTCCGGTGAAACCTTCATCCCGCTTTGGCACCTAGACCAACCGCGCGCTGCTGCGGCCTCACCACGGCAGGCACGCCGACGGCGACCGAGTTGTCGGGAACGTCGCAGAGCACGACGGCATTGGCGCCGATGACGACGTTGTCACCGACGCGGATGGGACCGAGCAGCTTGGCGCCGGCGCCGATGTCGACGTTGTTGCCGATGACGGGCGCGCATTTCTCCTCGATGCGTCGCAGTCCGATCACGACGCCGCTGCGAATGCGGCAGTCGTCGCCGAACTTTGCGTAGCCGCTGACGATGATGCCGCCGAAGTGGTCGATGACGAAGTTCCGCCCGACCTCGGCTTCGCACGGCAACTCGATGCCGGTGAGGATCTGCACGAGCTTATAGAGAACGTGGTAGATCGCGGAAAAGAGCTTGCGGACGATCGCGGGGCGCACGCCATAGCGCCAGCGGCCGAAGCGATAGATCACCATCGCCCAGAAGCCCTGTGCGCCCCACTTGCCCCCATGGGCGCGAAGGTCCTCACGTATATTGTCGAACATAGCTCTGCCGCTCAACGGGTTGCGCGAGATGCCAGGTCGGTCGCCATGAGGCGTACGAGCGTTGTCCAGGCGTGCCTCAGCGCAGCCGCGGCGCGAGTCACATCCCGGTGGCGCACAAGGCCGCTCCCGACCCTCAAGACATCCCCGAGCACGGTGAGGCACACCGCCCCGAGCGCGCCGGCAATACCGTAATGCTTGCGAAAGTAGAGGAGCTCGCTCTCGATTTGCAGGGCGGAGATCTGCCGGCCGACAGTGAGCGCAGCCTCGGATTGTGCGCTCTCGCCGCCGAGGTGAACGACTTGCGTGAACGGATAGTAGATCACTTGCCAGCCGGCTTCGCGCACCGCGCGGCAATGGTCGATCTCCTCGTAGTAAAGGAAATAGCGCGGATCGAACAGGCCTATGCCCGCGATCACGGTGCGGCGGACGAGGTAATAGCAGCCCGGGACCCAGTCGCACTCGCGGACGGCTGCGTGATCCCATGCCATGTCGTCGACGAGGCTGGCGGCAGGAACGAGACCGGCGAGGCCCGTCGCGGCAAGGAACGTGTTCCAAGGCGTGGGAAAGTAGCGGCAGGAGGGCTGCAAGGCGCCGTCCTCTCCGACGAGCTTCACCCCCAAGACGCCGCAGCGCGGATGGGAATCCATGAATGCCACGGTCTTTGTCAGGGTGTCGGCGGATACGAAGGCGTCGGTGTTGAGCAGAAGCACATAGCGCCCCTCGGCCCGCGCCAGAGCCTGATTGTTGGCGCGGCCGAAGCCGACGTTGGTCTCGTTTGCGATGATTTCCGCGTCTGGATAGC
The DNA here is from genome assembly GCA_963782555.1 of uncultured Alphaproteobacteria bacterium. Classification (GTDB taxonomy): domain Bacteria; phylum Pseudomonadota; class Alphaproteobacteria; order Rhizobiales; family Hyphomicrobiaceae; genus Hyphomicrobium_A. The sequence goes on from CAWAKB010000001.1 coordinate 929,120, forward strand.
GCGCGCGCAAAGTCGATACCGAGTCGTCGCGCGAGGCGTTGTCGACGCAGATCACCTGGAGATGCAGCGGGCCGCGGGCGGCCTCGAGCGCATCAAACATCCGGACCAAGAGGTGTGCGCTGTTGTAGGTGACGACGATAACGGACACGTCCACTTGCGCGCGCACCTCGGCGGGGCTCACCGTTTCGCGCGACGCAAGTGAGCGGCTTTTGAGCTCGACGTTCACGTGCCTGGCCTTGTTTGCAGTCCGACGGCGGTTGCCCCGCTCGCCACATCGTCGACAACCACCGCATTGGCGCCGATCCGGGCGTGCGCTCCGATGCGAACCGGCCCGAGGATCTTGGCGCCGGCGCCGATGTCCACATGGCCGGAAATTTCGGGAGCCCCTCCGCGCTCGCGCGTTCCGAGCGTCACTTGCTGAAAGATGAGACAGTTGACGCCGATCTTTGCGTCGGGGTGGATGACGATGCCGTTGGGATGCGGGATGAGGAGACCGCCGCCGATGCGGCAGTTGAGCGGGATGTCGGCGCCGGTGACGACGCTCCACAAGCGATGGCGCAACACCGCCCATTTGCAGAATGGAGCTGAGAAGAGCCCGCCTTTGCCGCGCCAATATTGGTAGCTGCGGATTGCCTTGAGCAGCTTGCGGCCGGGGTCCCAGAATTGGCGCGGGCGCTCTCGGCCCCAATCGGCGACCTCGGCGCTGACTGTGAGCGCGTTGCCGTCGACCTGCTGGCGCGGCATGAAAGACCGTTGCGAAGCAAGTTGCGATGTCATGTTGGCCGTGACGTGCCCGCCATTGAAATGATAGATGTCGCCCCCGCAGTGATCGCGGTCTGTCTGTGAGGACGATGGCATTGATCGTTTCCCTCGGATCGTTGGCCTTGATCGGCTTTGCGTTCCTTATCAACATCCCCGTCGTGGTGCTGCTCGCTGAGGTCCTGGCGGCAACCGCGTTGGCACGCGAGCGGCGGCCGCCGGCTTCTGCGCCTGTGCGGTCGCGTGTCGCCGTCCTGGTGCCCGCGCACGATGAAAGTGGCGGCATTGTTCCAACGCTCGCAGACATCAAGGCGCAGCTCTATCCGAACGACCGCCTGCTCGTCGTGGCCGACAACTGCAGCGATGATACGGCGGCGGTTGCCGACGGCACGGGGGCCGAGGTCGTCGTGCGGGACGACCCCGATCGCCGCGGCAAAGGCTATGCGTTGGACTTCGGGCTGCGCCACCTCAGCGCCGATCCCCCGGACCTTGTAATCGTCATCGACGCCGATTGCCGCCTCGCCGAGCACACCATCGACCGCTTGGCTGCGACGAGCGCTGCAACGGGACGGCCGGTGCAGGCCCTTGACCTGATGCTTGCGCCCGAACCGTCCGCCATCAACCGGCAGGTCGCCGTGTTCGCGTGGCGCTTGAAGAACTGGGTGCGCCCGCTCGGACTGAGCGCGCTCGGCCTTCCATGTCAGTTGATGGGCACGGGCATGGCGTTCCCATGGGAGACGATCCGCTGCGTCGACCTCGCAAGTGGAGCGATGGTCGAGGATCTGAAGCTCGGGCTCGAGCTGGCTGCGGCGGGACACGCGCCCGTCTTCTGTCCCGCGGCGGTCGTCACCAGCGAATTCCCGCTCTCCGAGACAGGAGCGGCGACGCAGCGGGAGCGTTGGGAGCAGGGTCACATCGGCCTCATCATCTCGGCTATGCCGCGCTTCGTCCTTTCAGCAATCGCGCACCGCGATTGGCAGCTTTTGGCGTTAGCACTCGACCTTGCGGTCCCGCCCTTGGCCCTGCTGCTGCTGCTGCTCCTGGTCGCAGTGACCGCCTCTGGTCTCGCAGCCCTGGCTGGTATCGCTATCCTTGCCTTTCAGCTGAGCGTCTTCGCTTGCCTCGCCTTCGCCGCCTCCGTCGTGCTGGCGTGGTGGAGCCATGGTCGCACCGTCCTCCCCGCCAGCTCTCTCCTGTTGCTGCCCGCATATGTGTGGGGCAAGTGCCGCCTCTATGCCGCTCTCTTGACCGGCAAGCGCGCGACGCGGTGGATCAGGACTGAACGGCGCTGACCCCCAGTGCCGAGTGTTGTCGGCACCGGGGCCTGCGCAAGCCGCTCAGCTCTTGCTCAACTGCTGCAGCGCACTCTGGATCTTGCCCTTGAGCTCTCCGCCGGAAGTGGCGAGCTCCAACCCTTTGCGCAGCTGCTTGGAAGCGTCGGCCGTCTCGCCCATGGCCACGTAGGTCATGCCAAGATGATAGTGCGCTAGCGCAACGTCGGGCAGCTGGGCGACCGCCGCCTCCAGCAGCGGCGCGGCGTCCTTGTACTCGCCGCGCCGGTAGTGGACCCAGCCCAACGTGTCCTTGAACTGCGGCACCTCCGACTTGCGTAGGCTGACGGCGAGGGCATAGGCCCGCTCGAGACTGGCCGCGTCAGACCGGTGATCCGACAGCAGGCTCGCGAGGTTGTTGGTGACGATCATCGAGCCCGACTGCTCTTTGTGGAGATCCTCGTATTCCCGGATCGCGGGCTCGAAGTCTCCCTTGCTCTCGAGCACGCCGGCCAGAACCAGGCGCAGCGATACGCTCTTGGGCTGCTCGCGCAGTCCCGCCTGCACGACCTTCAAGGCCGCATCCTTGTCGCCCCTTTGCAGATGCAGGTTGGCGAGCGCCCGGTAGCTGGCGGTGCTCTTGGGCTTGAGCTTGATCGCCTCCTGAAGCGTGCCGAGCGCCTTGTCCTGCTCGTTGTTGGCGAGCTGAATTGAGGCCATCAGGACCAGCGCATCGGCGTTCGTCGGGTCCTCTTTGAGCACGGTCTGCAGGAAGGCCTGCGCGCGATCGCGTTTTCCAGCGCGCATGAGCGTGCTGACCAGGGCATACATCGGCCGCGGCGAGCCGGGGACGGCCGCGTAGGCGTTCTGCAGCAGGCCGACGCTCTGGTCGTACTTCTGTTGCCCGTTCAGAGCGGCTGCCAGAATCTGGTCGGCGGTGCTTTGATCGGCGCCGATCTTGCGCAGCGTGTCGGCAACCTCCTGCGCTCCGCTCCAGTCCTGACGCGCAAGCTTGATCTCGGCGAGCGCCGACAACAGCGCCGGGTTTCTCGGAGCGTGGCCGAGGAGCTCGTTGAGGACATCCTCCGCATGCGCGGCGTTTCCGCGGCGGCGGAGAAACGCGACGTAGTTCAGCCCTACGGCCGGCTCGAAGTTCGAGACGCGCATGGCGTCGGTGTATTGCCGATCGGCGAGCTCGATTTCACCCTTGCGCTCGTAGACGGTGGCCTGCAGCTGCATAAGCTCGGCCGACCGGGGTTGATCGGCCAAAGCCTGACGCAGGTCGGTTGTCGCGTCGTCGTATTGACCCCGCTCCATGGCGAGCGTGGCGCGTATTCTCAGCGCCGCACCGTTGCGGGCGTCCTTGCTCAGAATTTTAGCGACGATGGCTTCGGCCGCCTTGGTATGCCCGGTGCCGAGCTGGGCTTGGGCGAGCTTGGTCTGCGCCGCCAGAACTCTGGCTTCCGTGTCGGCGCTGGCGACGAGCTCCTCGAGCAGCTTCACGCCCTCGTCGGGCTTGCGCTCGGCAAAGTACACGTCGGCCAACGTCATTTTGTACTGGAACACGTCACCGCCGGCGGCGATGCGGGTCGTGAGCTCTCCCTGCGCCACGGCCGGTCCCCGGAAGGTGCTCAAGAAGCGCACGACGTCCAAGCCGGCTTCGATATTCTTGGGATCTTCCTTTGCGATGGCGCGGACTTCCTTCTCCGCCTCATCCAATCGCTTTTGGGCTACGTAGTATCGGACCAGCTGCTTTCGGAACGACGCCTCTTTCGGGTAGAGCCCGACGAGCTTGCGCAGAAGGGCCTCGACCTGCTGCTGGTTGCCCATCTGCTCATAGAGCTTCATCTTGAACAGCTGGACGCCAAGCTGATCTCCGTCCCCTGCGGGGGCGCTAGCGAGGATCTTCAGGGCGCCTTCGAAATCACGCTGAGCCATGCGCTCAGCCGAGAGAACGATCAAGGCTTCCGTATTGCCGGGCTTGGCTTTGAGCGAGCGCTGCGCCAAGCGAACGGCGCCGTCGGGATCGTTGAGCTTCAATTGAATTGCAGCTTTCAGGGCCAGCACGCTTGCGTTGTTGGCGCTGAGCTTCTCCGCCGCATCGACCTCTTTCAGGGCCGCGTCGAGCTCATTGAAGAGCACATAGAGTCGCGCCAGGCGCAGCCGTGCGTCGGCGTCCTTGGGGTCGATCTCTACGACAGTGCGCAAAATTTTCGCGACCGACTGCCAATCGCCATTGTGCTCCTCGACCTGAGCAAGCCCGCGCCACGCGCCCAAGTGCTCCTTCTTGTTCTGAAGCGCATTCTTGAACTCGATCGAGGCCTTCGCGTAATCGCTTTTGGCAAGCAGCTGCATGCCGCGTTCATAATGATTTTTGGCGCGCTCTTCCGGTGAGCCGCATCCGCCAATTTGTATGACCGCCCAAAGCAGCAGGACGATCCGCAACACCGAAAATGACCGTTTGGACATCTGCAACATGGCGCTACCTATGATTGACTGTTATTGCGATGATACGCGACGGACTTGACGTCTGGTTCAGACCGCGCCGGCAGGTATCCCCTCAAGCGCGGCACGAGCTTCCTCACGAACGCCTGCAGCCGGACGTCGGCATCGCGCTCGGATTCACTCGGGTAGAACGGCGTCGTCACGCGGACGAGCGCACCATCCGTTCGGTTCTTGATGATGGCATCGGCGAACAGGTACCACTTCGACAGGAACTCGTTCGCAACGTTCCTGCCACGCTGCACAAACCAGTAGTAGACGAGCTGTTTGGCGCCCCCGCGCTCAATCACGGCGCGGTTGAGCGGGAGCGTTGAATCGAGACCCCCATCACCGAGCTGCGTTCTTTCGAAGTGCGTTATCCGCCAGCCGCCGCCCGGCATGCAGACGATCGGCGAATGCGGCGAGAAGCCCTGCCGCTGCGATGCGTAGTAGGCAACGTAGAGATTTACGGTCTCGCCCTTCGGATCGGCATAGTCGGACAGGATATAGTCCTCGAGCCCCAGGTAACGCTCCACTTGGGGCTCAAGCTCCGAGGTGCGTCCCTGCCACTCACCGATCGTCTTGGGGAATGTCGCAAAGCGCATGCGATCGGGCACGGTCTCCTGGCGACCGGAGACGAAAGCGGCGGTGAGCCCGGAGGCACACAGCACGAGCAGGCAGGCTTGCAGCGGCGTTCCATATGTGGGCCCCTGCGCGGGGCGTGTGATGAGACGCGGGCGAACCGATGGAATGCCAAAGACCTGAAAGAAGCTCTTGCCGGACATGAGGCGCGCCAGAAGAAAGATTTCTCCGACGAGCAGCGCCGTGCAGGCCAGAAACACCACCCAACCTTCGAAGAAGTGCAGGGCGCCGTCGGCCATCTGGCTGCCCCAGGCGTGAACCAGCACACCGACCATGCCGATGCGGAAGCTGTTCATCAAAATGGTGATGGGAATGGCGGACAGGAAAACAAGGACGCGCTGCCATAGCGGCGCATGGAAAAAGTAGGCTGCGAGGAAGCCCAGCCCCAGCAGCGGATAAAGATACCGCAGCCCGCTGCAAGCCTCGACCACCTGCAGCTTGTAGTTGCCGAGGTCGATGATGTTTCCTTCCAGGTAGACCGGGATGTCGAACAGCCGGATGACGAAGGCGCCCAGCTGCGACGAGACGAGCTGCAGACGCCAGGTCAGGAGCGACTCGATGAAGTAAGGGAGGGGGATGGCAAAGAGCAGGAACAGCAGGGGAATGGCCGCGACCCGCAGCAGCGCGTAGCCGCCGATGCTCAACGTGATGCCGACCAAGGCGAGTACAAAAGCGAGGTGAGACAGAATGTAGAGCGCGCTCAGCTTGCCGAAGACGTGCATGATCGCCGCCGCCAGCACGACGAGCGGCCCGAGCCAGGTCGGGCGGTCCATGCTGGCGAGCAGAGCCTCACGCCGCGTCCAAAGCAGCCACCCTGCAAGAGCTGCGATAAGGAAACCGTGACCGTACTCCTCCTGGCTGATCCAGCGTCCGACCAGCTCGACCAGAGAGGCTTTGAACGCGAGCACCGCCACAAGCACGCTGAGCGCGGCCAGGACGCCCACAACCGTGCCGTTGCGGCGATTGAGGACAGCGAAATCCGAGGCCATCACGTTCTCCGCCCCGCGGAAAGCAAATAGCCGAGCGCATTGAGCCGGAACATCTTCTCAATGGCGGGCGGCGCGCCGACGAGCTTCAAGTCTGCACCCCGCGCGCTCATCTGCTTGCGCACCATGAGCAGCAGCCCCAGAAAACGGGTGTCGATGAAATCGAGCCGCGACAGGTCGACGACGAGCCGGTTCTTCCGCAAATTTATGGCGTTGCGGAAATGCACGATCGCCCGCGCGATGTGCTGTGCGGTGGCATGTCCGGAAAGGCGCAAGGTCACCACCTGCACGCCTTGCAAGGTCTCCACATCGAACGCACTGTTGCCATCGCAGTCGGACCGTTGACGCCGGAGCTGCGCCGCAAGCGGCAGCACATGGGTGAACAGCAGGCGAAGCAGTATGCGGCCGTCGGCGAAGTACCGCCTCCACAGCCGCGGCTCCTCCTTGATGCGCCAGAGCCACTCCAGGCCCCCGCGGCGGAGCAGCGGCGGCGCGCGTCTCAGGTCACCCGCCTGAAAATTGATGGTGGCGCCCAGATGGGCGCGCACGGGAACGCGCAGCCGCTCGTGGTTGCGCGTGAGCCATGCCTGGCCCTTTGCCGCGCCCAGGGCCACGACCAGGAATTGGGCCCTGCTCGCATTTATGGCGTCGATGAACAGGCGGCTGCTCAACTCGGCGACGGTGCCGTAGCCCGGATAGATCGCGCCGGCGCCCTTCAAGCCCGTCTTCGCATCTGCCTTTCGGCAAGCCGCATCTGCTGCACCCGGTGAGCCGCCGAAAAAGAACACGCCGAGTCTGTGCTCTGCCGGACCGGCTGCAAGGTCATCGAACAGGTCGGACCCGGCGACGCGCTCGCTCAGGGGGATGCCGAGAAGGCGGGCAATCCAGATGATCGGGAACCCATCCGCGGTGCAAAGGTCGCTGAGCGTGAGCGAGTTGCGGAACGCGCCGTCGAGCAGGCTGCTGACCAGAAAATTGAGATTGGCCGTCGAGACCAGAAAGGGAGCGTCGCCCTCTGCCGCTATCCGAACGCGCTGCAGGGCCGTCCGCATATCGACGGCGTCGACCGGCATGCCGAGCACGCAGTGAACCTCACGCGACAGATCGTCGGGCAGAAGCGACGGGGCGTTTGGATCGGGTGCGACCGGTTTGAGCGCAGGCACGACGCGTGCCGTGCTGGCCCCGATCCCGACCAGCTCAGCTCCGGTCGGAGCTTGGTTTGGATTGCGCATGCGCATTGGACCAACTCAGATTCCAGGACCTACAAAGGTGAGTTGCCTCAAGCCAACGAGCGCCCGCTCGTTCGCCTATTGCGCCACCTGCGCAATAGAAAGCCGCCGCCCAGGACGGATCCCATCAGCGGCAGCGCGCCAGGCACCGGCACGGGGTCGGGTGCATAGACGTGCGCCAGCCCGATGTAATCGTCGTGATCTTTGTCTTTGGAGCCTGGATCGTTGAAGGCGAATACGAACCAGTCCGTCGCATCGAGGCTCAGCACCCAGCTTTCGATGCTCGTGCCGTCGAATATTGGATTGGCGTAGGAAAAGATTAAGCTGGGTGAATTGCCTTTGGGCTTTTTATTGTCGAGGCCATTGGTGATTCCGCCGCCATTTTGATCGGCGACGGAAAATTGAATGGCGCCTAAGCCGGATCCGGTTGTCGTTCCGAGAAATTGCCACCCCGGATCATTGCTCGAGCTCAAGTTGTTGTTCTGGTTATTCTCCGCAAAAAGCAGTGCGCCGCTCGTGAAAATATTCGTGTCTCCGGATTCGGATCCATTGAAATACCAGTCGACGGCATAGTCCTCGATGGTGGAGGAAACGATGCCGCCCGCCAGCCAAGGAGTCTCACGTCGGCCGGTGTTGTCCGCAATGCCGGACGGGGCATAGTTCACGACGTTGTTTTTCTCAATGGAATGGCCGTAGCGGACGCCATAAGGGCGCCCCGTGATATCGACCGTCGCGGCCAATGCCTGCCCGAAAGACGCCGAGGTCGCGCCAAGTGCGACAAGAGCCGACAATGGCGCGAGCTTTTTCATGCCGAATTTCATTTCTGTTGTTTGTCCCGGCAAACGAGCGCGTTTCTGAAGGATCAAGTACAACTTAGCGCGAAATCCATCGAAACCGGATGAGGCAAGTCAGCAACATTGGCAACTTGTGCACAGGAACTTCCAAGCGCGTCACAACGCAGGCATTTTTATGCGCAGGCGCGGGCTCTTAGCTTGTAAACAAGCAGCGGTTTTGAGCGGATCAATAGGCGTTGCGGCCGGTCACCCACACGGCGAACGTCATGGCCAGAATGCGCAGGTCGAAGAGTAGCGACCAGTGCTCGGTGTAGTAGATGTCGCGCTTGACCCTGGCCTCCATCTGCTCGACGCTTCTGGTGGCGCCGCGCAGTCCGTTGACCTGGGCCCAGCCGGTAATGCCGGGTCTCACGCGGTGCCGGGCGAAGTAGCCGCGGATCATCCGCGAGTATTCCTTATTGTGGTCGACCGCGTGTGGGCGCGGTCCGACCAGCGACATGGTCCCGCTCAGCACGTTGAAGAACTGGGGCAGCTCATCAAGGCTCGTGCGCCGCAGGAAGCGCCCGACGCGTGTCACCCGCGGATCGTCCGGGGTTGCCTGCCGCGTGCGTAGCGGCGGGTGCTCCTCGTGGCGCATGGTTCGGAACTTCCAGATCAGAAACGCCTCGTTGGCAAAGCCGTAGCGCTCCTGGCGGAAGAAAACCGGTCCCGGGCTCTCGAGCTTGATGGCGATGGCGATGATCGCCATGACGGGAAGCAGTATGGGGAGCGCGATGATCGTCAGAATGTAGTCCAATATGCGTTTCTTAACGCCTTCCCACCCGACGAAAGGGCGCCCCATGACCTCCACCACGGGCATGTCGCCGAAATGATCGGGCGACTGCTTGAACGGCAGCCGGAAGCCGATCAGGTCGGAGGCCAGATAGGCGTTGACGGGCAGCTCGCGCAGCGTCTCCAGCGTGGTGAGGATTTCCTCGTCTTTGGACCACGGCAGGGCGACGATGACGTCGTCCACCCGGTTGGCGCGAACGTAGTCGGCGAGCCTGTCGATGCCGCCAAGGCGATGATGCCGGCCCGTGGCGGGAACGTTTCCGGGTGTTTCGCTGAAGGCGCCGAGGACGGAGATGAAGCGCGGCCGCGATGCATCGATGTAGGTGAGAAGCCGGTCGGCCTGCTCACCGGCGCCGACGACGACCACGCGCCGCATAAAGACACCGTGATCCGCAAGGTACCTGAGGACTCTGCCAGTTAGGCAACGGACGAGGACCGTCCCGAGGCAGGCCGCGATCGCGAAGCTTGCGATCCACATGCGAGAAAAGGATTGGGATATTTTCACCGCAAATGCGGCAGCCAGCAGAAAGAGGATCGTGGTCGCAAAAGCGATCAGGAACTTGTCGGCAAACGCGAGCGGCCGCATGACGGGGTCCAGCTGGTAGAGTCCGGCCAAATTCATCAAGGCAATGGAGACCAGCCAGACAAAACAAATGGCGGCAACATAGTAAGCGGGATCGGCGACATGGCCGCCGACGCCGCTGACATAGGTGACGAGCGCCATCGACAAGATGACGATGCTGTCAATGCCGACGATGAGCTCTTGCAGGACTTGCGACGAGAACGAGAGTCCCCTCGGAGGCAAGAAGCCGTGATCGTAGGCTTGACCGACGTTTTCGACTTGCATTCCCCAGCCCTCAGATCGAGGTGACTTACATCGCCGCCGACACGGATGCCGTCACGGCAATATGGTGGATTCGTAGGCGGCAGAGAAGAAGAGCGTGTTCGAGTTGGCGTCGCCCTGGTCGTCATTCCGGTGGGCAAATCGGTAAGAAAGTTGCGCGACCCATTCGGGCGTCAGGCGGTAGTCGTAGTCGATCGAGGCGCGCAGGTAGCCGGTGTTCCCATCCTCGAAGAAGTCGAGCATCGGAATCTGGCCGGTGTACTCGGTCCTGAGCGCGATGTTCGACAAGTGGTTGATGGCTTCTATCCAAGCCGCTCCCACGATCGTGCGGCTTTCGACCTGGCCCAAGACGTTCGGCCCGGTCCAGTGTGATGCCGACAAGATCAATTGCGCGTTCTGCATCGGGAGATAGACCAGCTGCGCATCCGCCAGCACGTCGGCATCCGTCTTGGAGCTGGGTGGCGCCGATGCGGAGGCATTGGTGTCCTGGCTCGTGTTCTGCACGCCGACGCCGACCGATCCCTTGAAGGTCAGATCGCGCAGGAGCGGGGTCTCCATCCCGGTCTGAATCCGGCCGATCATCGCCTGGGTGTTTGAGGGATCGTCCTGTTCCACCAGCTCGAATTGCGCCGAGGTTATGAGCTGTGTGGCCTTGGTGACGCGGCTGACCCAGGCCGCCGTGGTCAACCAGTCGGTGAAGGGCGTTCCGCTGGGCGAGCTGAAGTCGACGATGGTGCCGCGCGTCGACCAGCGTATTTCATCCCACGGGTCGAGCTTGTGATTGACGCCGCCCTCCAGCACGTAGGTGTTGATGTCGCCCGTGACGATGACGATGCCGGTATCGGCGAGCTGTGCGGAGGTTGCGTCCTGACGCTGCCAGTAGCCGGCGAGATTGTATGCGGTGATGCTGTCCAGTCGGTTGTCGAACTTGAATCCGAGGCTGTTGTCGGTGGGCGATGAGTTCTGATAGGCGCCGGGCCCGGTCAGGTTCTGGTAGCTGGCGTCGGCATTCACTTCAAACGACATGGTCGGCGTCACTGTGATTGCGTCGACACGCAGCCGGCTGGTGAACAAATACGTTGCCCCCGCGGAATGCGTGTCGAGCGCACGGTTGTCGCTCGACTCCACGTTTTGGTTGAACCGGATCTTTGCGCTCCAGTCGCCGGCCCGCGCATCTGGCGCCGACAGACCGAGGCACAACCCGATTAGGATTGCCTCTGTTCTCACGGCGCGAGACGTCCTCGATATGCGGCCCGCTTTTCGATGTGGGTCACTCGAAAAACCCCTTCTCGGGAACGATGACGACGTCACCAGGCTGAAGCTCGATGTTGCCGCTCACCTCTTCCCCCTTCTCGAAGGCCGAATAGTCGAACAAAAAGGTCGAATCGACGCCGTTGACCTTGCGCCGGATCTGTATGCGCTTTCTCGCCGCAAAGGGGCCCAATCCCCCAGCCATTGCGATCGCCTGGATCACGCTCGTGCCCGGCACATAAAGAAAGGGGCCCGGTTTTCCCACTTCGCCGGTGATGAAAAATCGTGGCTTTTCCTCCTCCTCCGACTTAGCCGTTGCAATCAGCGCCACTGTCACATCGGGTGTCGTCGTGTACTTGTCCTTGAGTTTCGATTTCAGCGCCTTCTCCAGCGCCTCGGGCGTCAATCCTTGTGCTTGAATTCTGCCGGCGAGCGGAAAGGAAATGGTGCCGGTCGGGCCAATGATGATCTGCCGGTCGAGCTTGGGATCCTGATAAACGGAAATGGCGATGGTATCGCCCGGCTGCAGGGCCTGCGCCGCCGCCGAGAGCGTAAGCGCCAGGGTGATCATCAGGGTCAGGATCACGCGCATGCGACACAACCTCGCAAACTCAATAATACATCTTCTTGGACTCGGGCACTTTGTTCACCACCACGCGCACCAAGTTCGTCGACTGCAAATGCCGGCCGCATTCCTCGATTTCCGGCACCGTTGACGTGCCCACGGCGGCGACCAGCAGCGCGCAGTCGATCTGCGGAAGCAGCACCGTCACATCGTCGCTCACGAGCATCGGCGGAAGATCGAGAATGATGACGTAGGATCGGAAGTTGCGCCTGAGCTCTTGAATGAACGACTGCATCGCACGCGATGCGATCAACTCGGCGGACCCCTCGGTCAGCTCGGTGGGCAGCACGGCAATGGAATGGCGCCCGGCGCGCACCTGGAAGATGGCCTCCGGAGCCGATGCGCGTCCGATCAACACGTCCAAGAGGCCGACGTCGGACCTGACCCCGAGGCGGCTGGCCACTTGCGGCTTGCGAAAATCCATGTCGATCAGCAAAACCGCTCTTTCCATCTGCCGGCTGATGCTGAGCGCCAGGTTGATCGACGTCAGGGTTTTGCCGCAGCCCTTGGTCGGAGACGTGATGCCGAGCAAGTGCCAGTCATGCAGATCCATGGCCTGCAGGACGTGCGTGCGCAGGATGTCGTAGGACTTGGCGCGCGGATCGGTGACGTCGTGTCCGATGATGCGGGCGGCCTCCAGATGGGCCTGGTCGAGCGTGACCTCGGCGAAACGGCCGTCATAGGATTGCGCGTGGGGCTGCCCGCTGTGGCCGCCGCGCCCGGGCATCGTGCCGGGCCAGGGCATCTGGACTGGCGGCCTGTCTGTACCCGAACCGGCTTTCATCGGAATATCCCACGCGTTGTCGTAGACGGACATGTTGGTCACCCCAGGAAGCGTCCCAAGAACGATGCCCAAAGCTGATCAAGCGGGCGCACGAAGTAATGGACGGCGATAAGGGCGCCGATCAATGCAGCGGCGCACCCTGCCACTCCCACAAACAGCACCAGCCGTTGCCGCAGCAGCTCTTTCTTGGTGGCGATGTAGGGAATGCCCTGGATGAGCGAAGGCGCCGCTATGGCGTAGACGTCGCGCGTTCCCCTTATGCTGGTGTCCAGCATTTCGATCAGCACGGTGCAGCCGAGGCCGGCCGCAAGCGCGAGGCCTACAACGACTGCAAGCAATTTCCGCCGGTTCGGTTTGAACGGCTTCTGCGGCAGGACTGCCTGCTCCAGCACCTCCAACCGCTCGGAGAATTGTGCCCGTTCGAGATTTTCACCGAGTTGGGCGGCCGACAGTTTCTCGGCGGCGCTATCCAGCTGCTTTTGAACGTTGGCGCGCTGATTCTGCAGGGCTTCAAGTCCGGTTTCGACTTGGGCCGACTGTGCGGCGAGCTTCTCGAGTGCCGCCAACTGGCGCTTGAGCCGGATCACCTCGGGATGCGAGCTGGAAAAGACGGCGCTCTTCTCCTGCAGCTCGGCCATGACCAGCGCCATCTGCAGCGATGTCTTCTGGGGCTCCACATCGTTGGTGTGCGTGCGCTTGAACTCGGCGATTTGCGCGTCGATCGATCCCAGCTTTCCGTCCAGCCGCTTGACCTCTTGGGCCAGGAAGTTGGTGGTCTCCTGCGCCCGGCTGGCGCGGTTGCGCGCGTCCTCGGCGAGGATGAGCGTGATCAGCTCGTTGGCCACCAGCATGGCCGTTTGCGGCTGCTCGTATTCGAACCCGATCGTCAGCGCGATCGTCAACCCGTCGCCGTGCCGTCCTTTGTTGAGCGCATACGTCGAGATGTGCGTGCGCTCGCGCATCATGTCGAGCAGCTGCGTGGCGGAGAGTTGCGCACGGCGCTCGGGGAACATGTGAAATTTGTCCACGATCGCCATCAGGTTGTCGCGGACCATGATCCGCTGCTCGATGACCTGGATGCGCTCGTTGGCAGTGGCAGTGATGGTCGGGCGGACGAGATCGGTCGGAATTTGCTGAGATTCGACCAGGATCTTGCCCTCTGCGAGATAGACAGGCCGCTTCATCGCGACATAGGCCGTGCCGCCGGCGAGGATCAGAACGAAAGGGATGACCAGAAAGGGCCAACGCCGCCGTAGGATTGCAACGTACTGCTGCAGGTCGAGCCCCTGGTTGGGACCCTCGTAGGCCGCATGCATCGATCCGCGATTATTCTGTGCCATCAGCATAGAGACAACCTACCTTCGAAGGTGGCGGCTCCGTACGCTCCATCCCGCGCGCCACCCAGCTGCTTGGCTCTTAGCGGCCTTGCGAAACTCCCTTGGCAAGACTGCATTGGTGCGGCGGACGCTTTGCAGCAGGGAAGAGGGAAGTCGCCGACCCCCTCTTTGGTGCTCGCAGGAATTGCGCGGTCGCCCACTGACGCTCTTTCCGACTTGGTCAACCTAAGCCAACGGGCTCGGCGGGCTGCGACGCGAGCGGCGGCCAAGGAAGCCCAGGCCGGCGAGCGCCGAGCCGAACAGGAGCAACGCGGGCGGAATGGGCGTCGTGGAAATGGCTATGTTAAAGTTGCTGCCTAGCTTCGCGACAGTGCCAGTGACGTGGAGGAAGTAGCGCCCGGCGGTTCCCAGGGCGAGTGCCAGCAGTACCTCGGGGTTTGATCCTGCTGGGATAATCACGCTTCCGCCGGGGACCGCGCTCCCGACTGAGTCCAACCACGTGAGAGTGAGATTGGTGATATTGGAGCCCACGTTGGGCTGGTCACCCAAGGTGAAAGTCGCAACAGCGTTCGTCAGTGCATTGAAGTTGAAAAATAAATCGATAGCGCCCAAGGCGAGCGAACCGGACTGGTATTCATAGAGCTGGGATCCACCGTTGCTCAGTGGGTGTAGGTCAGCGTCCGCATTATTCATGACCGCCGTCGGCAAAATGGTCACGGCATGCGCCGAGCCCGCCGTCAGCACCGCGCATACGGCCACCTGCAATAAGACTTTGATACCCCGCAAAGACATTGCCGCCCTCCTGTGAAATCGTTCGCGAGCCCCGCGCTCGTCGCGCCTCTACAACGAGTCATCTGAGGCGACCGTAGTGTAAGCAGGGGAAGCCGCAAACTGTCGGACCCCGCCTGCAAAGAGAACTCCTGTGGGCAAGTTGCCGGCGTTGCTAGCACGCAACATTTGCACGATCACTGAGCAACTTGACGCCCGCCCTTGATCGCGTATGGGAAGTCGCCGCCACAATCGTCGGATTGGGCGATCTGCCGGCCCGTAGAGAGACGCACCACGCTCCTTCGTCTATTCTTCCCTACGGTCCACCCCATCCGTGGCCGCCCGTTGCTCACGCTGTAAGCGAGTCCGTCCTTGAAGATCCTTATTACCGGCGCTGCCGGCTTCATTGGCTCCGCCGTCTATCGTTGGCTCCTCGCCAATACCGATGCGCGCGTGGTCATTGCCGACAAGCTGACCTACGCAGCAACGCTCGATATCGCAGCTGCCCGCGCAAATCCGCGCACTGTGGTGGAGCAGGTCGATATTTGCGACCGGGCTGAGGTCGCGCGCCTGTTTCGCGACCACCGTCCGGGCATTGTTATGCATCTGGCCGCCGAGAGCCATGTCGATCGGTCCATTGATGGGCCGCAACCCTTCATAGAGACCAACATTGTCGGTAGCTACGTGCTGCTCGAAGCCGCCCGCACCTATTGGCTCGATCTGCCGGGGCCGGCGCGCGAGGCTTTTCGCTTCCACCACATCTCGACCGACGAGGTTTACGGCAGCCTGGGACCGACCGGCGCCTTCGCCGAGGACACGGCCTATGCGCCCAACTCCCCCTATGCAGCCTCCAAGGCGGCAAGCGACCACTTGGTGCGCGCCTGGCATCACACGTTCGGGCTTCCGGTCGTTATGAGCAATTGCTCCAACAACTATGGGCCCTTCCAGTTTCCCGAGAAGCTCATCCCGCTCGTCATCCTCAACGCCGTCGAGGGCAAGCCATTGCCGGTCTACGGCAAGGGCGAGAACGTGCGCGACTGGCTGCACGTCGATGATCATGCCGCCGCGCTCGCGCTGATTCTCACGCGCGGCCGCGTCGGCGAGCGCTACAACGTGGGGGGCAACGCCGAGCGCACCAACATCGCCGTCGTGCGCCAGATCTGCAGGATCCTCGACGAGCTCCGGCCCCAATCTCCCAATCGGCCGCACGAGGAGCTGATCACCTTTGTCGCTGACCGGCCTGGCCACGATCAGCGCTACGCCATCGACGCCGCCAAGATCCGTCGCGAGTTGGGCTGGGAGCCCAAGGAGACGTTCGAGACCGGCCTGCGCAAGACGGTCGAATGGTACCTCGCCAACGCAGCCTGGGTCGAAGCCATTCGCGGCCGCTATGCCGGCGAGCGCATTGGTCTTGCAGCCGGCGTGCAAACACCATGACGGCGCCGCTGCTTGTCGTCTTCGGCCGCTCCGGCCAGGTCGGCAGCGAGCTGGCGCGGGCGAAGCTGCCAGCGGGCGCTCGCCTCTCCTCCATCGGTCGCGAGGAGGCAGACCTTGCCGGACCTGACGCCGACATCGCCGCAGCACTCGCGCGCCATGCCGCGGGCGCTGCACCCGTCGTCGTGGTCAACGCGGCGGGCTACACGGCGGTCGATCGTGCCGAGAGCGATGCGGACGCCTGCCTTGGTGCCAACGCCCGAGGGCCTGCGGCCATTGCGCGGGCCTGTGCTGCGCGCGGATTTCCATTGATCCAGCTTTCCACCGACTACGTCTTCGACGGCCGTAAGTCTGTGGCCTATCGCGAGGAAGACGCGACCGGCCCGCAAAGCGTCTACGGCCGCAGCAAGCTTGCGGGTGAGGAGGCCGTGCGCCAGGCCACGCCCGCCCATGTCATCCTTCGCACGGCGTGGGTCTACAGCCCCTTCGGCACCAATTTCGTCAAGACCATGCTACGGCTCGGGGCCGAGCGCCGGGAGCTCGGGGTCGTCGATGACCAGCACGGCTGCCCCACCGCCGCCAAGGACATTGCCGCGGCTATCGTGTCCATTGCAGCGCAGCTCGCCGCCGGTAAGACGGACGGCTACGGCACCTTCCACTATTGCGGCCGCGGTGCCTGCACCTGGTTTGCCTTCGCCCGCGCGATCTTTGCGCACGCGGCCGGCCTAGGCCACCCGGTCCCGAGCTTGCGGCCGATCACCACCGCCGAATACCCCACCGCGGCGCGCCGGCCGGAAAACTCCGTGCTCGATTGTTCGAAAATCCGCGATGTCTATAACATCGACACGCGTCCGTGGCAGACGGCTGTCGCCGCCTGTATCGATGAGCTGTTGGGCGCGAAGGGGGGATCATGAAGGGCATCATTCTGGCCGGCGGCACGGGCACCCGCCTCTATCCGGTGACCAAATCGGTCAGCAAGCAGATGATGCCGGTCTACGACAAGCCGATGATCTATTACCCGTTGTCGACGCTGATGCTGGCCGGCATTCGCGACATCCTGGTGATCAGCACGCCGCGTGACCTGCCGCAGTTTCAAGATCTGCTCTCCGACGGCAGTCAATGGGGCGTGGCGCTGTCGTATGCGGTGCAGCCGCGAGCCCGCAGGCTTGGCGCAAGCCTTCATCATCGGGCGCGAGTTCGTGGGCAGCTCCGCCTGCTCGCTCATCCTCGGCGACAACATCTTCTTCGGTCACGGGCTCCCCCAGCAGCTTGCCGCTGCCGCCGGCGTCGGGGACGGCGCCACCGTCTTCGCCTATTGGGTGAGCACCCCGAACGCTACGGCGTCGTCGAGTTCGACCGCGAGGGCCGTGCTCTCGGCATCGAGGAAAAGCCGACGGCGCCCAAGTCCCACTGGGCGGTCACGGGGCTCTACTTCTACGACAACCGCGTGCTCGACATTGCCGCCGCGATCAAGCCCTCCGCGCGCGGCGAGCTGGAGATCACCGACGTCAATCGCGCGTATTTGGAGGCCAGAGACTTGCGCGTGCAGAAGCTGGGGCGCGGCCACGCGTGGCTCGATACGGGAACCCACACCTCGCTGATCGAGGCGGCGCTCTACGTGCAAATCGTCGAGCAGCGCCAGGGTCTCAAGATCGGCTGCCCCGAGGAGGTCGCCTACAACATGGGCTTCATCGATGCCGAGCAGGTATTGCGGACAGCCGCCGCTTTAGGTGCCAGCACCTATGGGGACTATCTGCGCGGCGTTGTCGCTGACGGATGAGACACGGCGAGGATGGAAAAGATCAGCCCACCGGCAAGACATCGACACCGACGTTCACCGAGTGCTCGTTGCCGCCCAGCAGAATTCCGCTGATGGGGCTGACGTCGTCGTAGTCGCGGCCATAGGCGATGGCGATGTGCTCGTCGCGCGGCATCAGCCCGTTGGTGGGATCGAAATCGACCCAGCCGACCTCGGGCGCCCACACCGAGATCCAGGCATGCGAGGCGTCGGCGCCGGCAAGCCGCGGCAGGCCCGGCGGCGGGCTCGTCAGGATGTAGCCGCTGACGTAGCGTGCCGACAGGTGCATCGTGCGCAGGCAGGCGAGTGCGAGGTGCGAGAAATCCTGGCAGACGCCACGCCGCCGGCGCAGCACCTCGGCGACAGGCGTGGAGACGTCGGTCGCCGTCGTGTCGAAGACGAAGTCGCCGTAGATGCGCAAGATCAGATCCCAGGCCGCCTGCAGGACGGGGCGCCCGGGCTCGAACGAGCCGCGGGCATAGGCGGCGATCTCCGCGCTCGGCGGCGTATGCTTGGAGGCGCAGGCATAGCAAATGACATCGAGATCGAGCCCGCAGCGCGGCTGCGCGATGGTGCGGGCCAGATCATCCCACGGCGCACTCGCCTCCAGCTCGATCTCCCGCGGCGGCGTCACCGCAATGGTGCTCTTGGCATGCACGACGAGCTCTTTGTGCTCCTGCTCGATGTCGAACATGACCACGCGGTTTCCGTAGTAGTCCTCACGCTCGGTGCGGATCGTGGGCGCCGGGTCGATCAGCAGCGTGTGGCCGCGCACCTCCTGACGCTCTACGCGCCGCGGCGACATGTGCACCACGTGCTGCGACTGCACGACGGGCGCCGAGTAGCGGTAGACCGTGCGGTGGCTCACGTCGTAGATCATGGCCGGGTCTCGAATTTGGGCTCGAGCCGCGTATGCACGCGATGGGGCTGGTCCTCGGTAAGATTGAAATAGCGCCGCTCGATCGAGGTGGTGAGCTCCGGCAGCTGATGCAGCTGCTCGTACATGGCGGCCTGCAGCTCCACGCGCGTGGCATCGCCGGCGATGGCCTCGACGTCGGCGAGGCGCACGGACGTGAGCATGGAAAGGATGAGCCGCCGCTCCTCCGTGAGACCGGCGCCCTGCTTGGATTGGGGCAGCTCGGCGAGGTGGCTCGATATGCTCGATAGCTGATAGGCGAGGCTGCGCGGGTTGAACTCATCGAGCAGCAGAAGATCGAGCACGAGCGCCAGCATCGGGTCGAGACGATAACGCGAGCGGTAGGTGATGAAGCTGTCGGCGAGCTCCAAGAGGAACACCAGCCGGCCCGTCTCCTCCTCGCGCTCCAGCGGCTGGCCGAACAGCGACAGGATCGCCTCGCTCAAGTTGTGGGCCCGCTCCAGCCGGCGGCCCATGTCGAGGAAAGCCCAGCCGTAGTTGCGCGTCATGTTCTCGTGCATCAGGCCGTTGAAGGCCGAAAGCCAGCCGAGCCCGTCCTCGACGAGGTCGAGTGCGGCTTCGGGCGGCGCCGAAAGAATCGCGCGGCGCCAGTCCTCGCCCGGGCGGAAATGACTCAAGACGCGCCAGGCTTCGAGCGAGAGGCGGTCGCGCGTCAGGCTCGAGACGCGGTAGAGCTTGTCGAGCGTGGCATCGAGCGTGCGCTTGCCGTCGTGCGCCGAGACGAGCATACGCGCCATGCTGGCGATCGCCGACTGATTGGGCTCCTCGGGCGAGGGAATATCTTCGATCTCGTCGCGCACGAGCAGGGCCTGCAGGCAGGTGCGCGCCGCCCCCTGGCCGTCGGAGGGCGCGTTGTCCTCCTGCAGACGCTGCAAGGCGCTGCGCAACACGCGCATGATCCAGTCGGAGCGCTCGCCGTAGCGGCCGAGCCAGAACAGATCGTCCGCCACCCGGCTCTGTATCACGCGCTGGGAGCGCTGCACCCGCGCGGTCTCGATGGTCGGCTGCCACAAGCTGCGGTGCGGGGG
Source organism: uncultured Alphaproteobacteria bacterium (assembly GCA_963782555.1). Taxonomy (GTDB): domain Bacteria; phylum Pseudomonadota; class Alphaproteobacteria; order Rhizobiales; family Hyphomicrobiaceae; genus Hyphomicrobium_A. Next base: position 948,919 of record CAWAKB010000001.1, read on the forward strand.
CATCTCGCCATCGGCAATGACCCAGACATCGCGCGTGCGCGCCTCGGGCGCACTCAAAGCGACGGCAAGGTCGGGCGCGACGGCCATCACCAGCCCGCCCGGCATCACCGTGAAGCCGTCAGCCGTCGCGGCGGCGAACATGCGTACGGCAAACGGCTGGGGCACCAATCCGTCCGGCGTGAACGTCGGCGTGGTGCCGAAGCCGGCCCTCTCCTCGGCGACGAGCAGGTTGCCGTGAAGATCGATCTCCTCTTGAAGCGCACGCCGCTGCGCCGCCGACAGCGCAGCACCCACCTGTCCGTATTGCGCGCCTCCCGGCCGCCCGGTGCCTTCCTGGGCGGGGCGGACCACCATGCGGTCGAGGTTGTCCAGAACATGCTGGCGGCTGGCACGGTCGCCGAGCCACCAGCGCGGCGCATCGCGCACCATCAGCTCCTCGCCGAGCACCTGGCGGCTGAGCGCGCCCAGGTATCCGCCGAGCCCGCGGTTCTGCGCGATGGCGGAGCCGAGCGCGTTGCGCACCAGCTCGGGCGCCCGGCGGCAGGCCTGAACCAGCCCCGGCGGCCCGTGGTAGGTGCTGGCGTCGAGCTCCAAGGGGTCGGACTCGCGCCCGTCGACGCAGCGCACGATCAGGTCGATGCGCTTCAGCCCCTCGAGCGTCTTCAGGAACATGCGGTCGCCGGCCGTGCGCAGATCTCCCGCCTCCACCAGCAGGTAGCCAAGATAGCGGGCGAGGTAGGCGTGGCTGAAATAATCCTCGTGGTGGGGTCCTGGCGTCAGCAGCGCAATGCGCGGGTCGCGCCGCCCGCTGAGTTGCGTCAAGCTCGACTGCACGAGCTGGAAGAACGGAGCAAGCCGCACGGCGTTGCACTTCTGGAAGATGTCGCCGGCGATGTGCGTGTGCACGACGCGGTTGGCGAGCGCGTAGCCAACGCCTGCAGGCGTCTCCGTGTGATTGTCGACGACCCGCCAGGTGCCGGCCGGATCGCGCGCAAGGTCGACGGCATAGAACTGCAGATGACCGGCGTCCGGCTGAATGTTCTGGCAGGCGCTGAGATAGGCTGGGTCGGCGAGCACGAGGGCCGGCGGCAGCGCGCCTTCGCGCATCAGCCGTTGCTCGCCGTAGACGTCGGCGAGAATGGCGTTGAGCAGACGGGCGCGCTGCATGAGCGCGGCCTCGAGAAAGCGCCACTCGCTGCTGGAGAAAATGAGGGGGACGAGATCGACCTCCCAGCGTTTCCCCGGCTGGGTCGGATCGGCGAAGATGTCATGCGCGATGCCCATCTCGCGCACCCGCCGGTTGAGGCGCTCGGCGCGGTGGGTCTGTTCCGCCGCCGGAAGCTCCGAGAGGCTTGCGAGAAACCTTGACCAGTGCGGACGCACCTCGCCTGAAGCGTCCATCAGCTCGTCGTAGCCGCCGGTGCGACGGTTTGCGTAGCTCGTGAGAAAGTCGGCGTCCGTCGGCAAGGCTAGGCGCGCTTCGTAGTTCATCGGTCGTTACGTTATGTTCGAGCTGGGTTGCGCATGGGCAGCCAGGCTCCGCCAAGGTCGCTGGACTATGGAGGGTAGTGGTTCGCGCCGCATTGCACCAGCGGCGACAAGCGCGCGAAAAAACGAATCAATTGCCGTGTGACCGACTTGCCCCGCAGGGGTCCCAAGGTCAGCGCCGCAGGTCGAGTGTGACGGGGTACTCGGGATCGATTTCGGCGGGGGTGAAGGTGGACCTTCCGGCCGTGTGGCCGGTGCGCTCGAAGCGGGCGAGCCGGCGCCCCTCCGCCTCGTAGGCGTTCACCGGAGAAACATCCAAATTGCGGCCGCCCGGGTGCGCGGTGTGGTAGCGGCATCCTCCGACCGAGCGGCCGCTCCAGGTGTCCATCACGTCGAAGGTGAGGGGCACGTGCGGGAGAATGGTCGGGTGCAGGCACGAGTAGGGCAGCCAGGCGCGGTAGCGCACGCCGGCGACCGCCTCGCCGAACGTCCCCGTCGCGGTGAACGGCAAGGCGCGGCCGTTGCAGGTCACCACGTACCGGTCGCCGCTTTGTCCGCGCATGCGCACTTGCAGCCGCTCCAGCGAATCATCGACGTAGCGCGCGGTGCCTCCGGCGGTGGTCTCCTCTCCCAGCACATGCCAGGGCTCGAGCGCCTGGCGCAGCTCGAGCTCGATGCCGGCGGCCTCCATCCCGCCGATGCGCGGAAAGCGGAACTCGAAGTGCGGACGGAACCAGTCGAGCTCGATGGGCAGGCCGACGCTGCGCAAATCCTCGACCACGTCGGTGAAGTCGGCCCACAGGAAATGGGGGAGCATGAAGCGGTCCTGCAGGGCGGTGCCCCAGCGGACCGGCTTGGCGTGATAGGGCTTGTCCCAGAACATGGCGACGAAGGCGCGCATGAGCAGTTGCTGCACCACGCTCATGCGGGCGTGCGGCGGCATCTCGAAGGAGCGGAACTCGATGAGGCCCAGGCGGCCGGCGGGGCCGTCGGGCGAGTAGAGCTTGTCGATGCAGATTTCCGCCCGGTGCGTGTTGCCGGTCACGTCGACGAGCAAGTGCCGGAAGATGCGGTCGACGAGCCAGGGCGAGACAGTGCCGTTGCCGGGATCGGGGATCTGCTTGAGCGCCAGCTCCAGCTCGTAGAGCGATTCGTGGCGCGCCTCGTCGATGCGCGGCGCCTGGCTTGTCGGTCCGATGAAGAGGCCGGAGAAGAGATAAGAGAGGGAAGGATGGTTCTGCCAGTAGGTGACGATCGAGGCGAGAAGGTCGGGCCGCCGCAGGAAGGGGCTGTCGGCCGGCGCAAGGCCGCCCATGACGATGTGGTTGCCGCCGCCGGTGCCGGTGTGGCGCCCATCGTTCAGGAACTTCTCCGTCCCGAGCCGCACCTTGTGCGCCTCCTCGTAGACGGCGGTGGTGATGCCGACGAGCTCCCTCCAGCTCGTCGCGGGATGGATGTTCACCTCGATCACGCCCGGGTCGGGCGTCACCTTGATGACGTTGATGCGGGGATCGGTGGGCGGGGGATAGCCCTCGATGCGCACGGGCAGCCCCGTGGCGGTGGCGGCTTCCTCGACGGCCGCGACGAGGGCGGCGAAATCGAGCGCATCCTCGACCGGGGGCAGGAACACCCACAGATGGTCGTCGCGGGGCTCGATCGCGAGCGCGGTGCGCACCGATCCATAAAGCTCGCTGGGGCCGGTTGGGGGCGGAACCGGCGGAGGCTGCAGCGCGATGCCGTGCCGCTGCTGCACCAGCACGTTGCGCTCCGGCAGCGGCGTCACGTCGGCGAAGGGATCGCGCGGCAGCACGTGGGGAAAGTCGATGGGCGGCAGCGCCGGCAGCGAGGACACCGGAAGCCGCAGGCCCGAGGGTGAATCGCCCGGCATCAAATACAGCCGTTTGCGCCTGATCCCCCACCGCTCCGTCACCCAACGGCGCCCCAGGTCCGGCGAGTGCCACACCTGCACCGGCAGCACGTAGCTCACGGGCTTGTCGAGGCCGCGCTCGAAGACGCGCACGACGCGGGCGCGCTCCTCGGGGTCCTCGAGCTTCTCAGGTATGACGTTGATCGGCAGCTTCTGCTCGACGAGGGCGTAGTAGCCGGGGTCCTCGTAGGCGGGGACGCCGCTGTCGGGCGCGAGTCCGAGCTGCTCGCACAGCGCGCCCATCAACTTGTCCGCGTCGGCGATGGTCGCAGGTGCGGCGGTCTTCTCACGCGCGATGAGGTCGGGGTTGGCCCACAGCGGCTCGGCATCGCGGCGCCAGTAGAGGGCGAACGCCCAACGCGGCAGCGGCTCGCCCGGATACCACTTGCCCTGGCCGTAGTGCAGGAGGCCGCCCGGCGCAAATCGCTGTTGCAACCGGCGCACCAGGTCGTCGGCGTAGTGCCGCTTGGTGGGGCCGACGGCCGCCGTCTTCCACTCGGCGCCTTCCATGTCGTCGATCGACACGAACGTCGGCTCGCCGCCCATGCTGAGGCGCACGTCACTCGCTTCGAGGCGCCGGTCGACCGCGTCGCCCGCCGCGAGAATGTCGCCCCACTGCTCGTCGCTGTAGGGCAGCGTCACGCGCGGCGTCTCCAGGATGCGCTGAACGCTCATGTCGAAAGAGAACGTCACCTCGGCCGCCTCGTGCGCGCCGCTGATGGGCGCGGCACTCGAGGGCTGCGGCGTCGCTGCAAGCGGGATGTGCCCCTCGCCGGCAAGCAGGCCCGAGGTGGGATCGAGGCCGATCCAGCCGGCGCCCGGCAGGTAGACCTCGGCCCAGGCGTGCAGGTCGGTGAAATCGGTATCGGCGCCTGCTGGTCCGTCGAGCGGCTTCACGTCCGGGCGCAACTGGATGAGGTAGCCCGACACGAAGCGCGCTGCAAAACCGATGTGACGCAGGACCTGCACCAGCAGCCAGCCGGAGTCGCGGCAGGAGCCCGACGCCTTCTGCAGCGTCTCCTCCGGAGTTTGAATCCCCGGCTCCATGCGGATGCAGTAGCTCACCTCGGCGTGGAGCCTGCGGTTCAGGTCGCACAGGAAGTCGATGGTGACCGCCTTGTGGCGCGGCAGCGAGGCGAGAAATGCCTTGAGGCGCGGACCGGCCGGGAGCGGCTCCAGATAGGGACCGAGCTCGCCTTTGAGATCGGGCTCGTAGACGAAAGGCCAATCCTTCGCCTCGTCCGCCACGAAGAAGTCGAACGGGTTGATGACCGCCATGTCGGCCACGAGGTCGACCGTCACCACGAACTGCCGGCACTTCTCGGGCAGAACGATGCGGGCGCAGTAGTTGGCGAAGGGGTCCTGCTGCCAGTTGAGGAAGTGATTTTTGGGCTCGATCTTCAGCGAGTAGCTGAGGATCGGAGTGCGGCAATGCGGCGCCGGCCGGAGCCGGACCACCTGGGGCGCCATCCCGATTACGCGGTCATACTGGTAGGCGGTGCGGTGCGTGAGAGCGACGTGAAGGGACATCAGGACCTGTTGGAAGGCAGACCTCTTGTGCGTTGCAGCGTTCGGAGCATAGATCATCTTTCGGCTCGCACGAAGTTTGAGCATTGCCTGAGACTTGGGCTTGCTGCATTAACTTTGAGCAAAGGAACGACCCTATGGCCGCGACGTTTCCGGCGTCGGCAACTGCGGCGCTGAAGTCGAGGACACCGGTGAAGACGTTCAAATGCGGCTCCTGCGGCAGCACGGTCTACTTCGAGAACGTGCAGTGTCTGTCCTGCGGGCGGGCGCTGGGATTCCAGCCCGAGCGGCTCGAGATCATCACGCTGGCGCCGGACGCCGGGCCGCCGTGGCGCGAGTTGAAGAAGCCGAAGGGGCCGCGCTACCACTACTGCGCCAACGAGCAGCACGACGTGTGCAATTGGCTGGTGCGTCATGGCGCGCCGACGCCCTTTTGCACAGCCTGCGCCTTGAACCGCACCATCCCCAACCTCGCCGATCCGGCGAACTTGCGTGCCTGGGGCGACTTCGAGCGCGCCAAGAAGCGGCTCGTCTACTCGCTGTTACGCTTCGGGCTGCCGCTCGACGGGTCTGCCGTCGGCAAGGGACCGCTGACCTTCGACTTCCTCAACGATGCGCTGACCGGCCATTTCGACGGCGTCATCACCATCGCGGTGGGCGAGGCCGACTCCGTGGAGCGCGAGCGCCAGCGCCAGGCGATGGCGGAGACCTATCGCTCACTGCTGGGTCACCTGCGCCACGAGAGCGGCCATTACTATTGGATGCTGCTGGTCGAGGACACCGACAACATCGAGACGTTCCGCCAGATCTTCGGCGATGAGCGCGAGGACTACAACGCGGCGCTGGAGCGCCATCACGCGTCGGGGCCGCCGCCGGACTGGTCCCTGCGCCACGTCTCGGCCTATGCGAGCTCGCACCCGTGGGAGGATTGGGCGGAGACCTGGGCGCACTACCTGCACATGATCGATGCGCTCGACACGGCCGTCATGCACAAAATCGAGCCGCGTTTGGGCCGCCGACTTTCCGGCCAGGCCAGCCGGCTGGTGAGGACGCCGGACGTCTATCGCACCGAGAGCTTCGAATCTTTGATCGAGCGCTGGGTTCCGCTCACGCTGACCCTCAACGATATCAACCGGAGCATGGGCCACGGCGACTTCTATCCGTTCGTGATTCCCGAGATCGCGGTCGCCAAGCTCGCGTTCGTGCACCGCATCGTCCGCCAGGCGGCGAGCTCTTGGCCTATGATCGCCAGCGCTGCATCGGCGCAGCACGTCTGAACCGGGAACTCCATGCAAGCCTACTGGTCGCGAGATGCCGCCGACCTCTTGAAGGCGCTGCAGACGTCGGCCACGGGCCTCACCCAGTCCGAGGCGGAGCTGCGCGTGGACCGTTTCGGCGAGAACCGCGTCACCGCCAAAGAGCATGCAAGTCCATTGCGTCTGCTCCTGCGCCAGTACGAGAGCCCGCTCGTGCTCATCCTCATCTTCGGGGCCCTCGTCTCCGCCGTCCTCAGGGAGTGGACGGATGCGGTCATCATCCTCGCCATCGTGCTCGGGAGCACGCTCCTTGGTTTTGCGCAGGAGTATCGCGCGACGGAGGCGGTCAAGCGCCTGCGCGAAGCCGTCGCCCTGCGCGTGACCGCCTTGCGCGATGGCGAAGCGCGCACCATCGATGCCTGCACAATCGTGCCGGGCGACGTCATCTTGTTGTCTGCCGGCAATCTGGTGCCGGCCGACGGCGTCGTGCTCGATGCGCGTGATTTCCTCGTCTCGCAGGCCGCGCTGACGGGGGAGTTGTTCCCCGTCGAGAAGATGCCGGGCGTGAGCCCCGTCGACGCCTCCTTGCAGCAGCGCAACAACGCGGTGTTTCTCGGCACCTCGGTGCGCAGCGGCACCGCCAAGGTGCTGGTGGTGGAGACCGGCGGGGCAACCGCGTTCGGTGCCGTCGCCGGCCGCCTTGCAGCCGCGAGCCCCGACACCGCGTTCGAGCGCGGCTTGCGCAAGTTCGGCTATCTGTTGACGCGGATCATGACGGTAATCGTCATCTTCGTGTTCACCGTCAATCTGCTGCTGCACCGGCCGTTGATCGAGTTGCTGCTGTTTGCCGTGGCGCTCGCCGTCGGCCTGACGCCCGAGCTGTTGCCGGCCATCGTCAGCGTCACCCTGTCGGCCGGGGCGCGGCGCATGGCCAAGCGCGGCGTCATCGTGCGTCGCCTGGCGGCGATCGAGAATTTGGGCAGCGTCGACGTGCTGTGCACCGACAAGACGGGCACGCTGACCAAAGGCGTCGTCGAGGTGAGCGGCGCGGTCGATGCGGCGGGCACGCCGTCTGAGCGCGTGTTCCGTTGCGCCGCCATCAACTCGCATCTGGAGACCGGGATCGACAATCCGCTCGATGCCGCGATCCTCGCCGAGGCCGAGCGGCGCGGCGTTGCCTTGGGCCCCTTAAGCAAGATCGACGAGATCCCTTATGACTTCGTGCGCAAGCGGCTGACGATCGTCGTCGCCGAGGAGGACGGTTCGCATCTCATCATCACCAAAGGCGCCTTCGACACGGTGATGGCGTGCTGCACGCATGTCGCCGGTGCGCTGGGCCCCGAGCCGCTCGATGAGGCAAGGAAGGAGACGCTGCGCGCCTTCTATGCCGCCAAGGGCGCCGAGGGATGCCGCGTGCTCGGTCTTGCGACCAAGCGGGAGGCTGCGAAGCCCCGCTACACGCGCGACGACGAGGCGGGCATGCAACTCGAGGGGCTGCTGCTCTTCTTCGATCCGCTCAAGGAGGCGATCGATACCACGATCCTGGAGCTCGCCCGTGCCGGCATCGCCGTCAAGCTGGTGACCGGCGACAACCGCCATGTCGCAGCCCATGTCGGCGCCGCCGTCGGCCTCGACCCAGAGCGCCTGCTCACCGGACAGCAGCTCAACGAGACGCGCGAGGAGGCGCTCTGGCACCTTGCCGAGACGACCGACATCTTTGCCGAGGTCGACCCCGAGCAGAAGGAGCGGATCGTGCTGGCGCTGCAGAAGCGCGGCCACGCGGTAGCCTATCTCGGCGACGGCATCAACGACGCGCCGGCGCTGAACGCAGCCGACGTCGGCGTCTCCGTCGATTCTGCGGTCGACGTGGCGCGCGAGAGCGCCGACATCGTGCTTCTGCAGCGCGACCTCGACGTCCTGAAGGACGGCGTGCTCGACGGCCGGCGCACCTTCGCCAACACCTTCAAGTACGTGGCCATCACCACCAGCGCCAACTTCGGCAACATGATCAGCATGGCGCTGGGCACGCTGGTGGTGCCGTTCCTGCCGCTGCTCGCCAAGCAGATCCTGCTCAACAATTTTCTCTCCGACATCCCCGCGATCGCTCTTTCGACCGACAACGTCGATCCGGAGATGACCGAGACGGCGCAGCAGTGGAACATCGCCACCATCCGTTCCTTCATGGTGGTCTTCGGCCTCATCAGCACCGCCTTCGACCTCTTGACGTTCGTCCTGCTGCTGGAAGTCGTCGACGCCGACGCTACGCTCTTTCGCACCACCTGGTTCCTCGTCTCGCTGCTGACCGAGCTCGCGGTGGTGCTGGTGCTGCGCACCCATCTTCCCTGCTGGCGCAGCCGGCCGAGTCGCCTTTTGGTCGTCTTGGCCCTGGCGGTGAGCGTTATTGCTGTTGCCCTGCCTTACCTGGGGTTTGCCGCGCGTCCCTTCGGCTTCGTGCCGTTGTCAGCCAACCTTCTCTTTTCCGGCTTCGGGATCGTAGTCCTCTACGTTGCCGCGACCGAAGTCGCGAAGCGCTGGTTCTACGCGCGGCCGAGCAAAGACGCTGCCTGACACGAGCTGACGAAGGCTGCGACAGCACGTGCAGCAGTTGGCGTTGGACTCGCTATATCTCATTGGATATAACGTTAGCAGTTCGCGTATTGGGGGGTGTTACCTGTGTTCAAGTTCGCGTACGCGGCGCTTCTCAGCGCCGCGATGAGCCTTGTCGTGTCCGCTTCGGCCACGGCGCAACAAGTCACTGACGCGTCGGGCGACGATGCCACGGGGAGCGATGTCACGCCGCTTCCGCCGGTCGTTGTCGAATCTCCAAAAGAGCAGATCGCCCGCGAGCCGAGGCGCAAGACGAAGGGCGCCGGCGCACCGGCTTCCGGCTCAGGCGAGCCGCGAGAGGGTGGCGAGAGCGCATCCGGCGAGCCGGAGGGCGTCTTCACGCTCGGCAAGCTCAATCTCGTCGGTGGCACGGTCGTCACGGGTGACGCCATGTGGACGTTCTCCAAGGACACCCTCGACAGCGCGCTGGCGCTGGCGCCGGGCGTGACGTCGTCGAACTCCGGCGGCAGCCGCAATGAGCGGCTGATCTTCGTGCGCGGCTTCGACCGTTTCCAGGTGCCCCTGTCGATCGACGGCATCCGCGTCTATCTGCCGGCCGACAACCGTATCGACTTCGGCCGCTTTCTGACGCCCGACATCTCCGAGATGCAGATCGCCAAGGGCTACACCTCGGTGTTGAACGGGCCCGGCGGCCTCGGCGGTGCCATCAACCTCGTGACCAAGAAGCCGAGCAAGGCCGTCGAGGCCGAGGTGCAGGGCGGCATGAGCTTCGGCACCGACGGATCCTACGAGGGCTACAAGACCTACGGCTCGGTCGGCACGCGTCAGCCCGGCTACTACCTGCAGGCCAGTGGCACGCTCGTCGATCTCGACGGCTGGATGCTGTCGGACGACTTCACGCCGACCGCGAACGAGAACGGTGGCTTCCGCGACCATTCCGACACGCGCGACTGGTCGGTGAACCTCAAGGCCGGCCTGACGCCCAACGCCACCGACGACTACTCGATCAACTACCTGAAACAGTCGGGCTCGAAGGGGGCGCCGCTGCACGTCACCGATCCGATCTCGTCGCAGCGCGATTGGGACTGGCCCTACTGGGATCTGGAAAGCGTCCACTGGCTGTCGCACACCAAGATCGGGGATTCCTCCTTCGTCGAGACCAAGGCCTACTACAACTCCTTTACGAATGGGCTCTTTGCCTACGACGACGCCACCTACAGCTCGCAGACCAAGCCCCGGGCCTTCCGCAGCTACTATGACGATTGGGCGGCCGGCGGCAGCATCGAGGCCGGCACCGATCTCGCGACCTGGGACACGCTCAAAGGGGCCTTCTACACCGCCGCGACAATCACGGCGAGTATCAGGACTACAACCTGAGCGGACAGACGTGCTCGGACCCGCCCTGCTTCACCGAGCCCGAGCAGACCACGACGGAGGACACCTACTCGCTGGCGCTGGAGAACACCGTGCACGTGTCGCGCCGCATCGATGTGGTCGGCGGCATCGGCTACGACTGGCGCAAGCTGTTGCGGGCCGAGGATTTCTCCTCCTCGACCGGCATGGTCTACTACCCCTTGAAGGACAGCAATGCGTTCGACTGGCAGGGCGCCGCCATCTATCGTTTGAACAGCGCCCAGACGCTGCACGCCAGCGTGTCGGCGCGCACGCGCTTTCCCACCATCTTCGAGCGCTTCAGCTCGCGCTTCGGCGGCGCCACGTCGAACCCGGGGCTTTCGCCCGAGCGCGCCACCAACTACGAGGTCGGCTGGTCGGAGCAGCTGGCCCCCGGCAGCAAGATCGCCACGGCCGTCTTCTATAATGACGTGACCGACGTGATCGAGTCGGTGCCGATCATCGCGCCCGACGGCTCGAGCGTGACCCAGAGCCAGAATGTTGGCGACGGCCACTATTACGGCATCGAGCTTTCCGGCGACAACGCGGTGTCGAAGAGCGTGCTCGTCGGCGGCAACATCACCTGGATGCGGCGCGACATCACCAATCCGACCGATCCCGACTACGAGTTGACCGGCGTGCCCGAGATCAAGGGCATCGCCTACTTGACCTGGCGCGCCACCGAGGCTCTGAGCTTCACGCCGAATGTCGAGTTCGCGAGCAAGCGTTGGACGGTGACGTCCGACGGCTCCCACTACTACAAGACGGGGGCCTTCGGCCTCGTCAACCTGCAAGCCGAGTACGACCTGGACGAGCACACGACCTTTGCCGTGACGGCGCGCAACCTGCTCGACGCCGACTACCAGCTGACCGACGGGTTCCCCGAGCCCGGCGGGTCGTTTGTCGCCAACGTCAAAGCGACGTTCTGAGGGAGAAGATGAAGTCGCGTTTTGCCACACCCGCGAGCGGCGTCCGCTACGGCGCCATCGCGACCGCGGCGGTCGGGCTCATGCTCGTCGCCGCGCCCGTGCGCGCGGCCGAGGACACCGGCTGCAAAGCCTTCCTGTGGCCAATTGCAAAAGAGCAGGCCGCGTTCGCGCGCGCGGACCTGCCGACCGTTTCCTCTGGCGCGGCGCGCGGAGCGTGGACCGAGCAGGCCTTCGCCTTGAAGCCCGCGGCCGAGGTGGCGCTGCCGGTGGCGCCGAGCGGCAAGCCGATGACGAAGGTCGATAAGCCGTTCGCGGGCATCGTTACCTTCGACGCGCCTGCCGTAGCGGGCGTCTATCACGTGACGCTGTCGGGCTCGGCCTGGATCGATCTCGTGCAGGGCGGCGCGCCGCTCCAGGCGGCGGCGTTTACTGGCGCGCACGGCTGCGCCCGCGTGCACAAGAGCGTGCGCTTCGAGCTCGGCAAGGCGCCGCTCGTCTTGGAGATCAGCGGCTCAAAGGCCGGGGTGATCAAGGTCGCGATCGTGCGGGCGGTGGATTGAGCACCCGGCTGGTCGCCGCCGCTTCTATTGGTTGGCGTTCGCTCGCCTCGCGAAAACTAATCCCCGCCTCCCGCCGCGCCTTTACACTGCGTCCGCCCGTTCCAACGGCCAGGGGCGCAGACGTGCGCTGGCGGACTTGCGCGGAGCGGGCCGGCACATCGGGTGGGAGCCATAAGCTGCACCCGAGTCCCAACTGCCGCGTCATGGCGGAGCCATGCTTCGCATGGACGGCGAAAATCTCGGTGTCGCTCCGGGGCGGGGATGCAACCCGGAGAATGGCGGCGGACAGCCCTTGTGCCCTCGTGTGATGATCGAGAAATTCGCCACCATTCTCGGCCCGCGCTCAAGCGAATTTCTCGATCTGAATCACACGAGAAAATCTACATTGCTCGTGCCCCTTTGATTCCGAAGATCGCTCGGGGAGCTAGCCCCAAACGCAGGCGAGCTTCAGAATCGGGCCACGAGGGGGCGGCGAAGGCCGCATCCAATCTCGAACCAAAGTGAAGGGCCAGACCCGCCCCGCTCCCTGGTTCTTTTCCTCAAACCCTCGGGCAGAAATGCCGCGGGGCCAAAGGTGCTTCTTCTATGAACTGTCTACGCCGGCTTGGCAGCGAGTGCGGCCCGCAGAACGCGGGCGTAGTTCTCGATGGCGAGCTTGCGGATGCGCGCTTCCGGCATCGCCTGCCGGCGCCACAACGCGATGACGCGCTGCAGGTCGGCGTAGTCGGCAATCGGTGGATTGGCGATGGCGTTCATGTCGGTGCCGAACGCGGCGTGGTCCTCGCCCAGCCATTCGGCCAATTGCGCCAGCCGCCGGGCGTAGTCGCCAATGCCCGGCCCGATATCGGAGCGCAAGGTCCACAATCCGACGACGCCGCTCCGGTCGGCGATGGCTTTCGCCGTTTCCAGTCTGAGCTGGCGCGCTTTGGTTGCCGCCATCGACCAATGCGGATGCTGCGTGCGCGTGACCGAGCCGTGCGACCAGACCATCGGCACCTTGGAGATCGCGAGCGCCTGGCTCACCGCATCGTCGCTGGCGTGCGCGAGATCGACCAGCATCCCAAGACGGTTGCATTCGGCAACGGTCGCTTTGCCGAGCGGCGACAGCCCGCCGTGTCGCGGCCGCGCGGTTTGGAAATCGCCGATCTGGTTGTCGACGTAGTGGACGAGCTGCAGATGGCGGATGCCGAGGTCATAGGCTTCGCGCAATGGGCCGACGTCGTTCTCGACGAAGCTCGCGCCTTCGACTGCGAGCACCACGTGGGGCTCGCCCCCCACCGCGCGGTCGACGTCCTCGGGCGTGCGCACGATCTTCAAGCCTTGGCTGGCGAGGTGCTGCTTGGCGCGGCCGATCTCGTCCTTGAGCCAGGCGAGCGCCTCGCCCTTTGCCGGCACACCTTTCTGCTGCAGCCCGCGCGCACTGCGGCGCAGCCAGGGAAGGTCGCCAACGAGCGACCAGGCAACGAGCGTGGCGCTGCCCGCCGCCATGGTGCGCGCCAGCGGACGCTTTGCTGCGGCGTTGGGCCCGAAGAAGAACAGATGCGCGTGCATGTCGCCGATGAGGACGCGAGCCGGTGCCTCGCGCGCAAGGGCGGCTTGGCGCAGGATGAACGGCGCAGCCAGACCAGCCAACAGGAAGCGGCGGCGGTTCATGCGCGGTATCTGCGGCCGCTACTGGAGCACGATGGTCGCGACGTAGTCCATGGTCCGGTTCTTGTTGTCCGGAGGCAGCAGCGTGTTGATCAGATAGGAGGTCGGCGAGTAGTTCTCGGCGATGCCGGCGAAGTTGAACCCGGTGCCGAGCAGACGCGCCCACCAGCTCTGGTAGAACCGCCCGGTGATGCCGGTGTAGTAGCTCTCCAGCCGCTCGAACTTGGACTTCATCGATTTGGCGATGGTCCGGTGCCCCACCGACATCTTCTTGAGGCCCTCAGGATTGTCGACGAAGACCGAGTGCAGCAACTTATCGCGTTGTTCGGCGGGAAGCTTCATGGAATCGACGACGAGAAGCGGCCCGTCGGCGAGGCCGGAATACGAGCTGCGCCAGTGGTGGGGTACGACGTTGCCGGTCGCCTTCATGGGATGCATCGGCTCTTTGATGCAGGCGGGCACGCGCGAGCCCTTGAAATCATCGGCGGTCTTGTCGGGATCGCAGTCCCTGAGCGCCAGCATCGACCAGGCGAACTCGGAGCAGAACATGTCGAGGTTGCCGGACGGATTTTGCCCGAGCGCGATCTGCCCCAGCTGCTTCACGAAACCAAGCGACCGGTGTGGCCGGTACTTGGGCGCGTTGTAGTCCTGATTGAAGCTGATCTGGCTCGGATAGACGCGGGAGGCAGCGGCGTTCATGCGCGTCGCCCAGGCGACGATGTTCTTGCGCTCCTCGTCGGTCAGGTTGCGAGGCCGGATGACGTGAATGTAGTCGAGCGTCCGGTAGTGCTCGCTCGTCAGGTCGGCACGCATGCCGCTTCCCAGATACTCCTCGTTCAAAGGATTATCGATGTTGTGCACCTTGCCGTCCTTCACGTAGGCGAGGCCGGTGTGGCTGATGCCCATCTGCACGTTGGGGTAGGCGCCGGCGCCGCCCCATTCGGTGCGGAAGCTCAACAACAGATCCCCCGTCTGCACGAGCCCGCTCTCGGCGAGCCGCTTGGCGAGGTTCGAGCGGCTGGCAACGACGAGGCGCAAGCCGACGTCGCCGGCGGCGCCCTTGGCGTCGGGATGCTTGAAGTCGATCAGCGTGAGAGACGTCTTGATGTCGTCGGGAAGCTTGGCGCGCGCGCTTGCCGGCACGGCGAAAAAGACCGGGATATTGAGCTTTTTCGCCATCCGCTCGTTCACCTTCTCGTCGAAGGTGAACGTCTTCGCCGCAACCGATGCGGCCGTGAGCGAGACACCCGCTACCACGAGCAGTGGCAGCAATCTCATCCTCATCGACATATCTGTTTTTCCTCCCGACACGGACCCACGCGCTTTCGCTCTAGCACGCCCGATTGTGACGCCCAAGCGCGCTGCAATCACTGCCGCTCAGTCGATATGCCCATGTCGGTCATAATTGGATCGTAATTACATGGTGTGTAAAGAGCGTCCGGCGGGGCAACACCAAGGCGACCAGAGGGCGGCGCTGCTAGTCACGATCGACGCGTGTGATGCATCGGTTGAACCGATTCATCTCCGGCGTTGGTGCCGACCCTACGAAGGCCGCATGCGCACGCTCTCCCTCGACGCGCAATCCTATCTCGAAGCTGGCGGTTTGCATCTCACCCGTGCCGAACCAGGATTTCTTGCGTTCGAGCGGCCGGAGCGAGATGGATCCAGTCGCACCGTTTTGATCTGGACCGACGACGAGACGCGTTCGCCGTCGAGCGATCTCACTTCCGCTCAGCAAGCGCAGCGCGATGCTGCCGAAGCCGCGCTTCTTGCTCGATTTTCCGAGGAAATGGACAAGGCGCCGGGCGCCATCGGATGCTACCTCGTCGCCAGCCGGCTGGGCTATTCGCAGCATTTCCTGACCGAGGCAACGCGCATCTTGGGCGATGCCGGCGGCATTCGCGTCCCGGTTGAGTTCTTTGACGCTGCCTACAGGATCGAGCGCAAGGAGGCGCGCCGCGCCCGCTCCGTTCTCGGCGGCGTCCTGGCACTTGCCGAACACGTCCGTCGCGTGCCCCAGCCGTTCTCCATTCGCGAGAGTTTGTCAGGGAGCGGGCGCAGCAAGCCCAACGTGGACCTTGTCGAATACCTGAAGACGGCGATCCGCGAGCCAGGACCGAAGCTGCGCATCCTCGATGGGGCCGCGGGCAGCGGCAAGACGATCGCGTTCAACGCGCTCACCTCCGCCATCTACCAGGAGTTTATAACCGCGAAGCGAGCGCGACATGCGCGCGTGCGCCCGGTCGTGTTCCTGCCCGAGCATCTGCGCGGCCGGCGCATCGGCTACGTTGACGACATCATAGCCGTGGTGGCGGAGACCGACATCGCAGAGTTGACGACTCCCGAGCAGTTCAAGTGGCTGCTCAAGAACGGCCACGCGATTTGGATGTTCGATGGGCTCGACGAGTTTTATGCCGGCGACAGCGATTTCTTCTCCTTCGTCGAGGACGCTCTCAGCGCACCCGACAGCAACGCCCAGTTCGTCATTTGCACGAGAGACTTGCTCTTGGGATCCAGTCCGGCATTCCGCGCCTTCCTCGAGCGCCAGATCGCCGCTGGCCATACCACCGAGATCTACGAGCTGAGCCCCTGGACGGCCGAGGCGTGGCGCAAGCTCGCCTGGCTCGAGCTCGAGGGCGGACGCGAAGAGGCCATGAACTCCCCCCGCGTCGAGCGCTTCGTAGCGACGCTGGAGCGGTCGCCTGAGATTGCCGCCCTGGCCCAGCTTCCCTTCTACTGCAGCGTGATGCTGTCGCATTTCCACGAGAACGGCGACATGCCGCACGACGAGCTCGACGTGCTCGATCTCTTGGTGGAAAGCATGGTCCGACGCGAGCATGGCAAGCGCCTGTTTCAATGGCAGGACTTCGTCGACGTCGAGGCGCTGGCACAGTCGCTTGAGGACGAGGCGATCCGGCTCGAGGTTCCCGTTCCCAATGGGGATGAGCTGGAAGCCGCGGTCTGCCGTCTGCTCGATGAGCAGGCGCCCGAGCTCTTGTTCGAGCTCATTGGCGGATTGGCACATAGGCTGCGGCGCACACCGCGAGCGGCCGACGGCAGCGCGGAGATCTCGGTCGATGACGCCCGCGATCTCATCGCCATTGGCCGGACCGGCAACAACCGCGATGAGGAGGTGCTGCGCCGGCTGCGCGTGGCGCTGGTGCGCTTCGCGTTCTTTGGTGCAGGCCGCAAGTCGGGCGCGGTCGATTTCACTCACGAGATTCTCGCCGACTATTTTGCCGCCCGCTACGCCGTATCGATGATTGCGCGGGCGCTGCGCGCGCACCAAGACGTTATGGCCACCGAGTCCATGACGAGCTCCGGTCTGTCGGCTCTGCGCAATGCCGTTAAGGGTGCCATCGGGATCGTCGAGGTCGCGCCCGCATCTCTGTTCCAGCGCTACTTTGCACGCGAGCTCGGGCGCGATCCGCACCTGCGCAGCTGTCTGGAGCTGGTCTTGGCGCGCGGTGACTTGGACGACGCCAACGTGATCCGCTTCCTCGAGCTTTTGCTGCGCGTCGAGCGGCCCGACAGGGCGCAGCCGCCACCGTTGCCGTCGATGCCGCACCACGCCGCGGAGGCGTCCGCCTCGCGCATCTCTTAACGGAGGGACCCCGCCTTATTCGGCAGGCGTTGTGGCGTTGCCGGTCGCGCCGCGGCGGCGTCTACGCTCGGAGACACCGCGGATCACCACATAGAAGACGGGGGTGAAAATGAGGCCGAACAGCGTGACGCCAATCATGCCCCAGAAGACGCCGGTGCCGAGCGCGATACGCATTTCCGCACCGGCCCCCGTCGCCATGTAGAGCGGCACGACGCCGAGTGTGAATGCGAGCGACGTCATCAGGATCGGCCGCAGCCGCAGCCTGGTGGCCTCCACGGCGGCCGCCACACGGTCGCGACCCTGCTCCTCGAGCTGGCGTGCAAACTCCACGATGAGGATGGCATTTTTTGCGGCAAGGCCGATCAGCACGATGAAGCCGATCTGCGTGAGGATGTTAATGTCTTGGCCGTGCAGCGATACGCCGACGAGCGCGCTCAAAAGGCACATGGGCACGATGAGGATGATGGCGAGCGGCAGCGACCAGCTTTCGAACTGGGCCGACAGCGCCAGGAACACGAACAGTACCGACAGGATGAAGATGTAGTATCCGGTGCTGCCTGCCTTTACCTCCTGGTAGCTCAGGTCCGTCCACTCGTAGGTGATCCCGTCGGGCAGCTCGCGCGCGGCAAGGTCCGCCATGGTCTTGATGGCCTGGCCGGTGCTGACGCCTGGCTCAGTCGAGCCGTTGACCTCTACGGTGGGGAACAGATTGTAACGCGGCATGCGGTCCGGGCCGGCGATGTTGCGGAACGTCACGAGATTGGCCAGCGGCACCATTTGCCCGGCCTCGTTGCGCACGCGGATGCGGGCCACGTTGGCGGGATCGACCCGGAACGCGGCATCGGCTTGTGCGGTGACGCGATAGGTGCGGCCGAACATGTTGAAGTCGTTGACGTAGGCGGAGCCGAGATAGACGCGCAAGGCCTCGAAGATGGATTCGAGCGGAACCTTGAGCATCTGCGCCTTGTCTCGGTTGACGTCGACGTAGACCTGCGGCGTCGAGGTGGAGAACGTCGTGAAGACGCCCTTGATGCCGGGCGTCTCGTTTGCCTTTTGAATGAAGTCGCGCGCGACTTTTTCGAACTCGGCGGGTGCAAGGTTGGCGCGGTTCTGCAGCCGCATTGAGAAGCCGGTCTGGCCGCCCATGCCGCGCACCGGGGGCGGGATGAACACGAACGTGTTCGATTCCTCGATCTCGTTCATGCGGGCGCGGACGAGATCGGCGATCTTGTCCACAGTGAGCCCTTTCGCGAGGCGCTTGTCGGGGTCGTCGACGACCACGAAAATGGCTCCCGCATTGGTGGCATTGGAGAAGGTCGATCCCGACCGGCCGGCGTAGGAGGCGGTGTGGGCGACACCGGGGGTGTCCAGGATCATCGCATTGGCCCGGCGCACGACCTCGTCGGTGCGCGCCAGCGATGCACCCGGCGGCAATTGCAGCGACACGATGAGAAGGCCGCGATCCATCTTGGGAATGAAGCCCGTCGGCGTGTGCATAAGCAGCCAGCCGGCGCTGGCGAGCAGGACGGCGTAAAGACCGAGCATGAGCGGGCTTGCCCCGATCACGCCGCGAACCAGCTTGCTGTAGCCGGAGGCCAGCCGGTCGAAGCCACGGTTGAAAATGCGAAAGGCTGCGTGAATGGGACGAACCAGAAGGCTTTCCTTGGCGTGCTCGTCGTGTGGCTTGAGCAGAACGGCGCACAGCGCCGGGCTCAAGGTGAGAGAATTGAAGGCCGAGATGACAGTGGCACTCGCCACCGTAACGGCGAACTGGCGGTAGAACTGGCCGGTGATGCCGCCGAGGAAGGCGGTCGGTACGAAGACGGCCGTGAGCACCAGCGCAATGGCGACTAGCGCCGTGCCCACCTCGTTCATGGTCACGCGCGCGGCCTCTGCTGGCTTCAGGCCATCGCGCAGCTTGCGCTCGACGTTCTCCACCACGACGATGGCGTCATCGACGACGATGCCGACGGCAAGCACCAGCCCGAACAGCGTCAGCATGTTGATGGAGAAGCCGAGCGCCTCCATCACCGCAAAGGTGCCGATGAGCGAGACGGGAATGGCAGCCAGCGGAATGATCGTTGCGCGCCACGTCTGCAAGAAGAGCAGCACCACGATGACGACGAGGGCAATCGCCTCCAGAATGGTCAGATAGAGCTGCGAAATCGACACCTCGATGAAGTCGGTCGGATTATAGATGATGCGGTACTCGAGCCCCTTGGGAAAGCGCTGCGAGATGCGTTTCATCTCCTTTTTGATCGCGCCCGCGGTCTCGATGGCGTTCGAGCCCGGCTGCTGGGTGACGATCATCACCGTGGCGGGGTATTTGTCCTGGTAGCCGTAGGTCGTGTAGTTGAGCGCACCGAGTTCGACGCGCCCCACATCTCTGACGCGTACCACGCGTCCATCCTGCCCCGTCTTGAGGACAATGTTCTCGAACTCGCTGGGCTTGAGCAGGCGGCCTTTGAGCTGCAGCGAGAGCTGGAAGGCACCCATGTCTTTTTGCGGCGGCTGCCCGAGTGCGCCGCCCGCGACCTGCACGTTCTGCGCGCGCAAGGCCGCCAGCACCTCGTCCGCCGTCATGCCCCGCAAGGCGATGCGCTCGGGATCGAGCCAGATGCGCATGGAGTACTCGCGCTCGCCGAAGATGGTCACGTCACCGACGCCTGGAATGCGCGCGAGCTCGTCGACGACATTCAGGATCGCATAGTTGGAAATGTAGACCTGGTCGTAGGTCTTATCGGGGGAGACGAGGTGGACGACGAGCAGGAGGTCGGGCGCACGCTTGTTGACGGTGATGCCGTTGCGCCGCACTTCCTCCGGCAGGCGCGGCTCGGCCGCCGACACGCGGTTCTGCACCAGCACCTGCGCCTTGTCGATGTCGGTCCCGACGTTGAAGGTGACCCGCAAGGACATCTCGCCGTCGTCCGTCGACTGCGAGTACATGTAGATCATGCCCTCGACGCCGTTGACCTCTTGCTCGATCACGGACGCAACCGTATCGGCGACTGTGACGGCATTGGCGCCAGGGTAGCTCGCGTGGACCGCAATCGTGGGGGGAACGATCTCGGGAAACTGGGCGACCGGCAGGGTCAGATAGGCGATCGAGCCGATGATCAGGATGACCAGCGAGAGGACCGAAGCGAAGATCGGGCGGGCAATGAAAAAGTGACTGAAGCGCATCGTTTGGTCTCGCGCCCGTCAGGGCTTTTTGACGGAGCTCGTATTGCCGTCGGCGTCGGACACTTTGAGCGGGATGTGCTTCGGCGCGATCTTCTGGTCTGGGCGCACGCGCTGCTGGCCGCGGATGACGACCCAGTCGTCGGCGCTGACCCCCTTGCGTATGACGCGCAAGCCGTTCACCAGCGGCCCCAGCTCCACCAGACGGCGGACGGGAATGTCGCCGGGGCCGAGGACGTAGACAAAACGGTTTGCCTGGTCGGTGCCGATCGCTTCGTCGGGAAGCATGACGGCAGTGTATTCGGGCGAGCCCTGAAGCCTTATGCGCGCAAACATGCCGGGCGAGAAGAGGGCCTCCTTGTTGGGAATGACGGCGCGAGCGCGCAGAGTCCCGGTGCCCTGATCCAGACGGTTGTCGAGGAAGTCGAGCTTGCCAGAGTGGGGAAAGCCCTGCTCGTCAGGCAAGCCGACGCCGACGGCGGCGCCGAGCATGCCCGGCGCGCCCTTGCCGCTCGCTTCACTCAGGCGCGTATATTTGAGCGCGTTGTTCTCGCTGACGTCGAAGTAGATGTAGATCGGGTCCTGCGTGACGATGGTCGTCAGCACGGTGTTCCCGCCGGAGGTGCCGCCTCCGCTCACGAAATTGCCGGGCGTGACGAGCGTCCGACTCATGCGACCGGAGATCGGGGCGGTAACGCGGCAGAAGCTCAAGTCGAGCTCGGCGGTTTTGACGCGGGCCTGACCCACCTTCACCGCGGCCTGGGCCTCGCGCATGATGTTCTCGCGGTCGTCGAACGTCTTCTTGGAGATGAAGTCGCTCTTGAGCAGGGGGCGCCCCCGCTCCACATCGAGGCTCGCATTGCTGACGCGGACCGTGGCCTGGTTGAGCTCGGCTTTGGCCTGCTCCAGCGCCCGCTCGAACGGACGCGGATCGATCTCGAAGAGAAGATCGCCGGCCTTGACCTCTTGGCCGTCGGTGAAATTGACCTTGTCGAGGTATCCGCTGACGCGGGCCCGCACCTCAACCTCCTCGACCGCATCGAAGCGCCCTGTGTACTCGTCCCATTCCGTGATCTTCTGGCTAATTGGCTGACTGACCGAGACCTCGGGCGGTTTGGCGGCATCGGCCTCCGCTGTCTGGGTGCCCGCGGACTTTCCCGACAACGCGTCACGCACGCGCGCGCTAGCGTTACTCAACGCCGAGGTTGTGAGGCTCGCCAGCTCTCGGAAACCCGCTTCGACACTGCGTCCTTTGACCGGCCCCAGTGCGACGACGGCAGCGGCCAGAGCGAGCGCCAATACCAGAACTACATACCTCGGACGCATCGGCGGTCCTTGATGCCTTCCCTAGACGCCCGAGCGGCTTCTGTGTCCGCGGTGCGCCCAAAATACCTTAACCACTTAGTGCCGCAGGATCGCGACGGCTGCTTCGAACCCGCCCGACCGACGGCATGCCCTAATCGGAGGGAATGCAAGCCTCGGGGGCAAGCCATGGTGTTGGCAGAAGTATACTTTGATCGGGTTGCCCCTAGGTCAATACCAGGGAGGCAACGAAGCATTTACCTTGATGTTGTGGTGCATCAGAGCCGCCTACCCGGCACCTGCCTTGTTTCGCGCCCCATCGACGCTGAAGGCCCCCGGGCCCGCCGCGACGAGGTAGAGGAATATGAAGCAGAAGAGAATGGCCGCATCGCCACCGTTGAGAGCTGGGTAGAAGCTTTTGGGTGCGTGCGCCATCCAGTAGGCGAAGGCCATCTCGCCACAAAGAATGAAGGCGACAGGTCGCGTGAAGAGACCGATCAGGATGAAGAAGCCGCCGACCAGCTCTAGAAAGCCTGCAAACCAGAAAAGCGTGAACAGCCCCGGTAGCGGATGGTCGCTCGGCGGGAAGCCGAGCAGCTTCTGGGCGCCGTGATCCATGAAGAGCAGCGCCGTCACGATGCGCAAGAGCGCGAGCGCACGCGGACCCCACGTAGTTTTCACTTGGTCTAAGTCCATGGTGCGTTCCTCGTTGTCGCGAGCGGGTTGCGCTTTGCAACATTATAACGAGACCACGATAGCGGCGTCTTGCGCCCGGCTCAACCGGCCAGAAGTATTTGCGAGCCGGCGCGCCTACCAGCGCAGGAAGCGCGTCCCCAGCAGAGCACCGAGCAGCGCCATGATCGCGACGGCGATCACATACCAGGTGGCAACGAACAGCGGGCTGTCGTCCTGGCAGTGGCTTGCGTAGAGCGTCGCGCCGATGGCCGCGGCGACGAGACCCGCGGTCGCGCCCGCGAGCGCCGGGTGGGTTGGAGCGCCTTGGCGCAGTGCAAAGATGAGTGCGACCAGCGGGGCGAGGGACAGCGCCGGGATAAGGACCAGGCACACGCGCGCGTTGGTGCCGACAAGGTGCGGCATCCACTCCGCAGACGGGAGCGCGAACAGCTCCGCCGTTGCCGCCAATGCGAGCAGAATCGGGGCTGCAGCCAGCGCTTTGACCCATGCAGTGGGAACCGCTTCCGGCCGGGCGAGATGCAAAACGAGCCCCATTGCCGATACGAGCAGGGTCAGCGTGAAGACGTACTTGAAGAGGAACCGCGGGGTCTCGACGGCGGAGGCGAAATCGGGCCGCATGCCGATGGCTAGGAAGAAGATGATCGCAGCTACGATCGCGCCGCCGGCCGTCGCGAGCCACATCGTGCGGCCGATGGGCTCCGAAACCGTTGGGGCGTCAGCCGCCAATGCTCCAATCAGATCGTCGGTCTTCATTCCTCGTGGCCCTTCCGATGCATGTCGGCCAGTGCCTTGAGACCGCGATGCAGCGCTACGCGCACCGCGCCCTCGTTCATGTCAAAACGCTCCGCGACCTCGCGGATCGACTGTCCCTCGATGCTGATCGCGCGAACGATGGCCTGTTGACGGCCACGCAATCCGTTGACGAGGCGCTCCGCATCCTGGCGATCAAGGTCGCTGCGCGGCTCGTCGGCCGCCAGAAAATCAAGCACGGCCTCGATCGGCACCTCGATACGGCGTCCCCGCCGACGCAACGCGTCGATCAGCTTGTGGCGCGCAATCGCTCTCACCCACGGACCCAGCGGCTGGTCGGCGTTCCACGTATGGCGCTTCAAGTGGATCGCCAAAAGCGTCTCCTGGACCACGTCCTCAACGTCATTTGGTGCGGCTCCCGCCTGGGCAAAACCGCGGCAAGTCGCAGCGCGAAGGCTGTGGGACAGGGACTCGAGCAGTTGGCGATAGGACGCCGCATCACCGTCGATGGCTGCCCGCATCAAGGCTGCCCACTCCTCCTCGCGATTCAGTTGAGCCACACGCTCCTCATCGGCTGTTCGCCCCCTGATCCCGGTTTGTTACACTGAATTCAGCGGCTTCCTCTAGCCCTCGGCCAAGTCGGGCCTCTCAACACAAAATCGTGATCGCCGAAACGGGGGACCGGCAGCGTCCGTATCAGGCCAAAGCAGGTCGATCAACGATCTGCGGGAGCCGGGGCTCAATACGCGTTATTAAGAGGCCCGGGAGGGAATCGGAAACGGGTGCGGCTTTTGCACCCACGGAGGGCAGTCTGAACGCAACCTCCCTCCGCTTTGTCCCTCATCCCCAACCCTACTTCGTCGTTGGAGGACTACCATGAAGATTGATATCAACTCGGGGGCGGCCATTGCCGCCGCTGCCGCCGCCCTCTTGATCGCCGGTACGGCGCTCAGCGCGCCGATGCAGATTGCGGCTGACGACGCCAAGGGCCACTGCATGGGTGCCAATGCCTGCAAGGGCAAGAGCGCCTGCAAGACCGCCAGCAACGCGTGCGCCGGTCAGAACGCGTGCAAGGGCAAAGGCTTCACGGAGATGACGGAGGAGGAATGCGCGAAGGTCGAAGGTGCGACCTTCGAGCCCATAAAGATGTAACGGGCCTCTCCCTAGACTTTGATCTTGGAGGCGCCCCGATGGTCTCGGTTGCCGGGGCGCCTCCCTTGATCAGACTAAGAGCATAATCGGGTCGGGCAGAATGGAGTTGGATTGCCGATGGCCGCTCGCGTGACACAGAGCAGGGCAACAGCACCTCAATCGGGCGACGCGCGCCGACCGCCCTATCTCGGGTTCGGGCTCGGCCTGCGCCCCAAGCACTATCGCGACATCCTCGATGGCAACCCACAGGTCGACTGGTTCGAGGTCATCTCGGAAAACTATATGATCGGGGGCGGCCAGCCGCTGGCAATCCTCGACCAAATCGCCGAGCGCTACCCTGTTGTGATGCACGGCGTCTCGCTTTCGATCGCCTCCACCGCGCCTTTCGACGAGGACTATCTCGACGGCCTCAACGCGCTCGCCAAGCGCGTGCGACCCAAGTGGATCTCCGACCATCTGTGCTGGACTGGCGTGCACGGGGTCAACTTGCACGACCTGTTGCCCTTCCCCTACACGGGTGAGGCGCTCGATCACGTCGTCTCGCGCGTCCACTACGTGCAAGAGCGCATCGGGCGACCGCTGTGCCTTGAGAACGTCTCGACCTATGTGCAGTTCGGCCAGTCCCAGATGCCGGAATGGGAGTTCATCTCCGAGCTGTCGCGTCGAACGGGGTGCTGGCTTCTCTTCGACGTCAACAATGTCTACGTCAGCGCCTTCAATCACGGATACGACGCGCTAGCTTTCCTCAACGGCATTCCCGCCGACCGAGTGATTCAGTTTCACCTCGCCGGCCACGCGGACATGACGAACTACGTCGTGGATACGCACGATCATCCCGTGCGCGACGAGGTATGGGATCTCTACGAGGCGGCGCTCCAACGGTTCGGCCCGGTGTCGACCATGATCGAGCGCGACGACGACATCCCGCCGGTCGCCGACATGCTGGATGAGCTTGCCCACGCGCGCACCCTTGCCAAAAAAGTACTGGGGCCCAAGATTGAGGCGCGCTCGGCAGCGCAGCCGCCGGCCGCCTGACAGCGCGGTGCCGCGTCAAATGCCGGACGGAGGCATCATTTGAAGCTCAAGGACTTCCAGGACAGCTTCCAGCGCGCGATCCTCGATCGCGACGATACGATCCTTTCTGACATCCCCGATGGCCCCCGCGAGACGAAGACCAATTTGCTGGGCATCTATCGTGATGCCTACGTGCTGCGCCTGATCGACGTCATCGGCAACGATCACGAGATGCTGCAGCGATATCTTGGCGAGGCGCCTTTCGAGGAGATGGCGCGTGCCTACATCGCGAGCTGTCCCTCCCGCCACCCCAATGCACGTTGGTTCTCGCACAGGCTGCCTCAGTTCTTGAGCTCGACCGCGCCCTATACGCGCCGGCCTGTCCTGGCCGAGCTTGCGGCGCTGGAGCGGGCGCTCAACGATGCCTTCGACGGAGCCGATGCGCCGGTCCTCTCCATGGCCGATCTTGCCGCTTTCCCGGCCGAGGTGTGGGGGCAGCTAGCCTTCGTCGGCCACCCCACTGCGAGCCGCCTCGACGTCCGTAGCAATGCGGCAGCGATCTGGACCGCGCTGAAGGCGGACAAGGAACCCCCGGCGGCCGCACCCGCCGAGGAAGCCACGCACCTCTTGGTGTGGCGGCGCGACACGACGTCGATGTTCCGCGAGCTCACGGCCGAGGAGGCAATGATGTGGGACGAGGCCGCCAGGGGCAAGCGTTTCGGCGCGCTCTGCGAGATGCTCGCCACCTATGACGATCCCCCGAGCGCGCCGGCGCGCGCTGCGGGTTTCCTCAAGGCCTGGCTCGATGCGGGCGTCTTGAGCGAGGTCGTCTCGCCGCGTTGAGCCCGCTTATCAGCCTTGCGGCTCGATCGCGGCGTCCGCTGCCGGCTCCATATCGGAGGCAGGCTTACCCCCACCGAGGCGGCGATGCAGACGGTCGAGCAGCAAGTAGATGACCGGCGTCGTATAGAGCGTCAACATCTGCGAGACGATCAATCCTCCGACGATCGTGATGCCCAATGGGCGCCTGATCTCCGATCCGGGCCCTTCGGCGAGGGCGAGCGGAAGTGCGCCCAGCAGAGCTGCCATCGTGGTCATCAGAATGGGACGGAAGCGGGCGATGCACGCCTCGTAGATCGCCGGCGCCGGTCTCAAGCCGCGTTCGCGTTGGCCTTCGAGTGCGAAATCGACCAGCATGATGCCGTTCTTCTTCACGATGCCGATCAGCAGGATGACGCCGAGGAGCGCGGTTACCGAGAGCTCCATGCCGGCCATGCGCAAGGCGAGCAGTGCGCCGAGTCCGGCCGATGGCAGCGTCGAGATGATCGTCAGCGGATGCGCCAGGCTCTCGTAGAGAACGCCCAGCACGATGTAGACAGCAAGCAGCGCTGCGAGGATGAGGAGCGGTTGCTGCGAGGCCTGCTCTGCGAAGGCGCGAGCATCTCCCGCGGCCTCGCCCCTGAGGCCCGGCGGGGGATGCAACTCGGCCATGGCCTGGTCGATGTCGGCGAGCGCCGAATCGAGCGTGGCGCCCGGCGCGAGGCCGTATGAGATGGTGACCGCAGGAAACGGCCCCTGGTGATTGACGACAAGAGGTGACAGCCCCTTTTGCAGGCGGATCACGCTCTTCAGCGGGACTTGCGCACCATTGCTGCCCGGAACGAATATATGCTCGAGGTCGGAGGGGTCACGCTGCAGCTTGGGGTCGATCTCCAGGATCACCCGGTACTGGTTGCGCTGGGCATAGATGGTCGAGATCTGGCGCTGCGAGAATGCGTTGTTGAGCGCGTTGTCGATGTCGGTGACCTTCACCCCGAGCCGTGCTGCCGCGTCGCGATCGATCTTGACGTCAAGCTGAAGTCCGCCCTCGTCGCGGTCGTTCGACACGTCGACAAGTCCGGGAATGGTCTTCATGCGCTCGAAGACCTTCGGCACCCACTGGTAGAGCTCATCGAGGTCCGGATCCCACAGCGTGAACTGATACTCCAAATCGCCTTGGCGGGCGCCGACGCGGATGTCCCGCGAAGGGTACATCCTGACCTCAAGCCCCTGGATATTCGCGAGCTCGCCGCGCAGGCGGTTGATGACGCGGGCAGTAGTCAGACCGCCGCGCTCCGCAAGCGGCTTCAGATTGATGTACATGCGGCCGCGGTTGATGGAGCCGTTGCGGCCGGATGAACCGACCGAGGAGCCGACATGCTGGACGGCCGGATCGCTCAGGATGATGTCGAGCGCCTCCGTCTGGAGCGCCGCCATCGCTGCGAACGAGATGTCGCCCGCTGCCTTGGTGGAGGTGATGATCAGGCCCGTATCGTCCTCGGGGAAGAAGCCTTTCGGCGTCTGGACGTAGAGGTGGACCGTGAGCACCACGACGCAGATGAGCGTGAACAGCATCACCGCCTGATTGCGCAGCGCTATGGTGAGGGTGCGGGCGTAGCCTTTTAGCATCCACGCCAGGGCGCCTTCGACAATGCGGTCAAATCGGGTTGCGCGCCTATCGGGCGCGCGCTTCAGGAAGTGGGCGCAGATCATCGGTGTGATCGACAGCGAGACGACGAGCGATACCGCGATTGCGACGGCGAGCGTCACCGAGAACTCGCGCAAGAGCCGACCTACGATTCCGCTCATGAACAGCACGGGGATAAAGGCGGCGATAAGCGAAATGCTGATCGAAAAAACCGTGAAGCCGATCTGGCGGGCGCCTTGCAGTGCGGCGGCGATTGGGGTCATCCCGGCTTCGAGCTTGCGATAGACGTTCTCGATCATGACGATCGCATCGTCGACGACGAAGCCGACGGCAATGGCAAAGGCCATCAAGGTCAGGTTGTTGATCGAGAACCCGAGCGCCCACATGGCCGCGCAGGTGCCGGCCAAGGAGAGCGGTACCGTGATTCCAGCGGCCATGGTCGGCGTCAGCCGGCGCAGAAAGAGGAACACCACCATCATCACCAGCGCGATTGCGAGCGCGAGCGTGATCTGCATGTCAAAGACGCTGGCGCGGATCGTCGCCGTGCGGTCCGACAGCACGGAGATGTCAATCCCCGCCGGTATCCAGCGCTGCAGATCGGGCAGCATGGCTTTGACCCGGTCGACCGTCTCGATGACGTTGGCATCGGGCTGCTTGCGGATGATAAGCAGAACGCCAGGCTGGCGGTCGAACATGGCGGCGGAGCGCGTGTCACGCGTTCCGTGCTCGATTGAGGCGACGTTCGACAAACGCACGACGTTGCCGGCGCTGGTCTTGAGCACGATGGCGCCGTAATCGGCCGGTTCGCGCAACTGGTCGTTGGTGTCGAGCGTGATCTCCTGCCCGTCGCCTTCGACCGAGCCGACCGGGGCTATTGAGTTCGCCGCCGCGATCGCGCTGCGCACCTCCTCCAGGCTCAAGCCCATGGAGGCCAGCAGCCTGGGGTTGACGCGCACGCGGATGGCCGGCTGCTCGGCGCCACTCACGTCGACCTCTGCTACCCCGTCGACCTGGGAGATGCGCTGGGCAACAACGGTGTCCGCTAAATCATAAAGGGCGCTGGGTTGAAGAGTCTTGGAGGTCATCGCCAGGATCAGCACCGGCGAGGCCGAGGGATTGTATTTGCGGAACGTCGGGACCTGCGGCAGGTCGCTGGGAAGGTCGGCGGTCGCGGCGTTGAGAGCGGCCTGCACGTCGCGGGCGGCGCCGTCGATGGAGCGGCTCAAGTCGAACTGGATGGCGATGCGTGTCGAGCCCTGCGAGCTGACCGAGGTGAGCTCGGTCACGCCGGCGATCTCGCCTAGCCGGCGCTCGAGCGGCGCTGCGATCGTTGCCGCCATCGTCTCGGGATCGGCGCCCGGGCGTGACGCCTGCACGCGCAGCGTCGGGAAGTCGACCGTCGGCAGGCTTGCGACCGGCAAGTTAAAATAGGCGGCTGCCCCCAACAGGAAGAGGCCCGCGGCCAGCAGCGCCGTTCCGATGGGTCTCAGGATGAAGGGGGTCGAGAAGCTCATGGGACTACTCAGCCGCTTCGCTGGCGTGCACCGTCAGCTCGCCGCCCTCGCGTTGGCCGACGAAGCGTGACTTCAAGCGCTCCATTGCAAGGTAGATGACGGGCGTCGTGTAGAGCGTGAGCAGCTGGCTCAGAAGCAGGCCGCCTACGATGGTGATGCCGAGCGGGTTGCGCAACTCGGAGCCCGCACCCGTCTCCAGAGCCAGCGGCAGAGCGCCGAAGAGAGCGGCAAGCGTCGTCATCATGATGGGGCGAAAACGCAGAAGGGCCGCCTCGACGATGGAGTCGCGGGGCGCAAGCCCGCGTGCGCGTTCCGCCTCCAGCGCGAAGTCGATCATCATGATCGCGTTCTTCTTGACGATGCCCATCAGCAGGACGATGCCGATCAACGCCACCAGCGACAGATCGAGCCCCATGTACTCGAGGGCGAGCAGCGCTCCGATGCCGGCCGAGGGCAGAGTCGTCAGGATCGTGAATGGATGGATGAAGCTTTCATAGAGAACACCCAGCACAATGTAGATGGTAACGACGGCGGCGAGGATCAGCCACGGCTGCGAGGCGAGCGACTTGGAGAACTCGTCGGCATCGCCGAAGAAGCTGCCGGTGACGGAGCTCGGCATGCCGATCTTCTTCTCTGCTGACGCCACGGCGGTGACGGCGTCGCTCAGCGCCGCGCCCGGCGCCAGGTTGAAGCTGATGATCTCTGAGGGGAACTGATCCTGATGGCTCACCGAGAGCGGCGCCGTCGTGTGCTTGATCTTGGCGATGGCCGTCAGCGGCACTTGGGCGCCGTTGGAGGACGGCACGTAAAGGTGGGTCAGGCGCGAGGGATCGCTGCGGTACTGCGGCATCGCCTCGAGCACGACCCGATATTGGTTGGCCTGTGCGTAGATGGTCGACACCTGGCGCTGGCCGAAGGCGTCGTTCAGTGCATCGTTCACCGCCTGCACGGTCACGCCGAGGCGCCCTGCCGTCTCCCGGTCGACATCGACCTGGGTGCGCAGACCCGCGGCCTGTGTCTCGAGATTGACGTCGCGCAGCACGTTCGAGGTCACGAGCTCGGCGGAGAGCCGCCGCGCCCAATCGGCAACCTCGTCGGCGTCCGTGCTGACAAGCGAGTACTGGTATTGCGCGCGGCTCGCCCGCGTCGCGATCTGGACGTCCTGAACCGGCTGGAAGTAGACGGTGACGCCGGGAATGGATGCGACCCGGCCGGCCAATCGGTCGACAATGTCGGTGGTGAGGAGATTGCGCTCCTTGCGCGGTTTGAGGGTGATCTTGAGATGGGCGAGGTTGGGCGTCGGGTTGAGGTTTCCCACGCCGACGACGGCGACGACCGTGTCGACGGCTGGATCAGAGCGCACTGCCTCAGCGACAGTCTCTTGCAACCGACTGAGCTGCGTAAATGAGACCTCGGGCTCGGCCTCGATGGCGGCCGTGATCAGCCCGGTATCCTGCGTGGGTAGAAATCCCTTGGGCGCGATGACGTAGAGCCAGATCGTGATCGCGAGCGTCAGCGCCGTAACGAGCAGGGTCGCACGCTGGTGGCGCAACACCCATTCCAGGCTCCGCCGGTAGCCCTCGACGATCCCGTCGATGCCCCAGTTGAACCCGCGCGCGAGCACGCCGCGCTTGCGCTCGGGCTCCCGCTTCAGGAGCTGCGCGCACATCATGGGGGTCAGCGTCAAGGAGACCACGGCCGACACGACGACGGCAATCGTCAAGGTCAGCGCGAACTCGCTGAACATTCGCCCGACGAGGCCCGTCATGAACAAGAGCGGGATGAAAACGGCGATCAGGGACAGCGTAAGGGAGATCACGGTGAAGCCGATCTCGCTCGCACCGTCGAGAGCGGCGCGCAACGGCGGCGCGCCCTTCTCCAGGTGGCGGACGATGTTCTCGATCATCACGATGGCATCGTCGACGACGAAGCCGGTGCCGATGGTGAGCGCCATTAGCGACAGATTGTCGATGCTGAATCCGCAAAACCACATCACCCCGAAGGTCGCGATCAGCGAGACCGGTAGTGCGACGCCGGCAATAATGGTGGCGCGGCCCGAGCGCAGGAAGATAAGCACCACCATGACGACAAGGGCGACGCTCAGGCACAGCGTGGACTGCACGTCGCGGATGGAGGCGCGAATGGTGCCTGTGCGATCGTGTACGAGGGTGAGCTTGACGCTTGCCGGCAATGCGCGCTCGATGCGCGGTAGCTCTGCGTTGAGCCGATCGACCGTCTCTATGACGTTGGCGCCGGGCTGGCGCTGCACGTCGACGATGACGGCGGGCGTGCCGTTGCTCCAGCCGCCGACACGGGCGTTCTCCAGGCCCTCCGATACGGTGGCCACGTCCTTGAGGCGCACCGGGGCATTGTTGCGATAGGCGACGATGATGTCGCGATAGGCCTCGGGCGATGTGATCTGGTCGTTGGCCGCGATCGTGTAGGATTGATGCGCTCCGTCGAGCGATCCCTTGGGACCGGCGACGTTTGCCCCGACGATGGCGCTGTTGAGATCGGCCATGCTCAAGCCGTAGCCGGCGAGCCGCGTCACGTCGGCCTCGATGCGCACGGCCGGGCGGACCCCGCCTTCCACCGAGACGTGGCCGACGCCGGTAACGGTGCTGAGGCGCTGGGCGATCAACGTATCGGCGAGGTCGCTCAGGTCGCGCAGGGACACCGTATCAGAGGTCAGCGCGAGGGTGACGATCGGGGCGTCGGCCGGATTAACCTTTGCATACGTCGGCGGGTAGGGCAGGTCGCGCGGCAGCGTCGATCCAGCTGCATTGATGGCCGATTGCACGTCCTGCGCGGCGGCATCTATGTCGCGGCCGAGGTTGAACTGCAGGGTGATCTGGCTGAGGCCGTAGGCGCTCGTGGACGTCATGGCGGCAAGCGCCGGAATCTGTCCCAGCTCGCGCTCCAAGGACGCGGTGACCAGCGTCGACATCGTCTGCGGGTTTGCGCCGGGAAGCTGGGTGGAGACCTGGATCGTCGGGAAGTCCACCTGCGGCAGCGAGGAGACCGGGAGCCAGAGGTAGCCCAATATCCCGCCAAGAATCGTGGCGAAGCCCAGGAGCGAAGTTGCGATCGGGCGGTTTATGAAGGGGCTGGAGACGCTCATGGCGCGGCGGCCGGGATCGCGTCGGCTTCCTTTCTGTGTCCGCGCTTATGGCCTTCGCCGTGCTTGCCTTTGCCCTCCGGGCGCGCCCCGGGAGTTCCTTGCTTGGGCGCCGTTATGGAGGCGGTTTCGCTCGCAACTGCCGCGGCAGCGCCGACTTGCGCCGCGTTTGCCTCGGGTGCGGAGCGGCTCTTCTCCTCGCCGGGCTTGCTCACCTCGACGTCGGCCCCATCCTTGAGCCGGCCGAAGCCAGCGGTGACGACCGTGTCCGAAGCTTTCAAACCTTCGGCAATCACCGCCTCGGTGTCGTTCTGCTGGGCCACTTTGACGGCGCGCACTGAGACTTTATTTCCCTCGCCGACCACGTAGACGAAGGTTCCGTTCGGACCGCGTTGGACCGAGGCGGTCGGCACGACCACGGCGTCCGGCAGCGTCTTCAGCAGCAGGCGCGCATTGACGAACTGACCCGGCCAGAGCTGCAGCTGCTGGTTGGGAAAGTCGGCTTTCAAGCGGATGGTGCCCGTTGCCTGGTCGACCTGGTTGTCGATCACCTCGAGCGTGCCCTTGTCGAGCACGGCGTCGCTGTCGGTCTCGAGCGCTTCGACGTTGAGCGCGCGCTGCGCACGGGCCTTATTGATCTCCGGAAGATCCTGCTGGGGCAGCGTGAACAGCACGGAGATCGGCCGCACCTCGGTGATGACGACGATGCCGGCATCGGAGGCGCGCACGAGGTTTCCGACGTCGACGAGGCGCAATCCCGTGCGTCCGTCGATCGGAGCGACGATCTTGGTGTAGCCGAGGTAGGCGCGCGCGTTTTCGATCGCGGCCTCGTCGGACTTGACCTGAGCTTCCTGCTGCTTGACCAGCGCCTGCTGCGTGTCGATCTGCTGCTGGGAGATGGCGAGCGTGCCGACCTTGAGGAAGCGCTCGAGATCATGCTTCGTGTTGTTGAGCAGCGCTTCGTCCAGCGCCTTCTTGGCGGTCGCTTGGTCGAGCTGTGCCTGGTAGGTGACGGGATCGATCTGCGCTAAGACGTCTCCGCGCTTGACATCTTGTCCTTCCTTGAAATCGATCGAGAGAATCTTACCGTCGACCTGTGGGCGCACGGTGACGGTGTTGCGGGCTTTGGCCGTGCCGACCCCTTCGAGCCACACAGGGACATTGGCAATCTGCGCTTGGACGGCGACGACAGGGACCGGCCCTTGGTCACGCCCCGCGCCGCGCCGCCCGCGGTGCTGCTGCTCGATCCCCGTCGTCACATGGATGGCCGCGGCCGTAAGGGCGCCGATGACGAGAATGGCAAACAGCGTCTTGAATAGCCTTTTCACCTTGCGGGTCCTGTGCCTAGCCGATCCCCAGATCAGACGACGCAAGTGGGCTTTTGTGCGGCGTCTGGCGTAAAAACGCATGGTGAACGCAAAAGCCGTCGCGGGATGGCCCGCGACGGCATTCTATTAGGGAGTCATGGCTTGGGGGACGCCCCTTCGGGGCCATCGATCTCGGACCCCGCTCTGGGGCTCAAAGAAACGCGAACTTGATGACAAATATAGCGGAAAGGCCGGCGACGGGGGGAAAGGGCCGCTCGGTTCTGACCGTCGTGCCGGTCTTCTCGGGCTCGAACATCCCCCGTCTTGTGTAAGCGCCCCCTAGGTTGAGAGCGCAGCAAAGCAGTTTACGCCGCCACGGTCCCCCGTGCGCATCCTAGCTGAGCTGACTTGGGTGTGTGCCGCTAGGTTTCGCCGGACGGGCGCAAACTGAGAGTTCAGGAAAGTGCCGGGCTCCCGCGGCGCGAGCGGCGAGCCGGGGCCGCCGCTGTGCCCGATCGGCGATAGCTCCGCGTGCTTCGCCGCGCCTCGGCGCTGTCGTGTCCGTCGAGCTTGGAGAATGCGGAGGCGGCCAACACGCTGGCGTCGAGTGTGCGGACAACTCCATGCGGTCCCAGAAGCTCCACGCGATTGCGCCCGGCACTCTTGGCGGCATAGAGCGCGCCATCGGCTAGGTGGAAGAGCGTGTTGAGATCGCAATCGATGTCGTCATGGCAGGCGGCGCCGACGCTAACGGTTCCAGCAACAGGCACGCCGTCGATCACCTCGGCCGAGCTTGCGAATGTGGCACGGACGGCCTCTGCCGTATGAGCGGCGCGCTCGAGGTTGGCACCGGGGAGAATGGCTGCGAACTCCTCCCCGCCAAGTCGTCCCACGATGCTGCCGGACTCCAGGCCGTTCGACAGCGTCTGCGCAAACAGCTGCAGGACGCGGTCGCCCAAGCGGTGACCGAAGGTGTCGTTGATCCGCTTGAAGTGGTCGAGGTCAAAGACGAGCACCGAAACGGGATCCCCTTTGAGATACTGGCTGTGCTGGCCCAGTTTTTCCGCGGCCTCGAACAAGGCTCGACGATTGGGCAGGCCCGTCAGCGGATCGGTGAGCGCATCCAAGCGCTGCTTGAGCTCCTGGCGCTCCTTCACCAGCGCGAGAACGGCGAAAGCGAGCGCGATGCGCCCGAGCGTTGCGATGAGAATGACGGCCGGGAACCACTTGCTGGCGAAGACCAGCTTTACCTCGCCGATCGGCATCGTGAGCGTCAGCGGCAACCATGTGAGGTAGCCGGCGCCGGTGGCAATCAGTAGGAAGACCGTCGGCCAGCGCGACGCCAAGGGCTGGCTCGCCTCCCGCGAGAGCTCGGCCGCAGCCGCGAAGCTCAATACCGCGAGGAAGGTGCAGGAGACTATGAGACGAATGTCGAAAGAGGCGAGATAGTCGAGCGTTTGGATACCGAGAAAAGCTGTGGGCCATATGATCAGCCAAATGGGATGCAGCTTGCGGCCTTCGAACTGACGTGCCGCCATCCACATGATGGCGGCCGAAAAGATCATGAGCGACTCCCCGATGGCATTGAGATCGTTGTCGTTGCGAGGGACGGCCATGACGGCCAGGATGATGCCGACTACCATGATGAGCTGAGCAAGTCCCCACCAGCCAGTAAGAGGGCTGGTCGGCTCACCTGACCATGAGAAGATGAGGACAAACCCGAGGATTGCCGTCACCGAGACGGAGACGACGGAGATCGTGGGCATGTCGAGCTGCATGGGTGCGCCTGATCAGAAGTCCGGCCGCGGACATTCAGTGAAGCTCCCCTGCATTTAGAGATGTGGTCTTTACAACAATTGCAGGAATTCGATCGAATTGTATCGAACTTCCGCTGTTAGAACGTCTGCCGGACGCGGCGGACCAATGCGCCGCCGGGGGTCATCGCGGAGCATCCGCTTCCCGCCTTTCAAGATCCCGATGCGATGGCGCGGCTCGTTCCTCTGTACGGCCCACCTTCTTGTTGGCGGTTGGTGGCGCCGGTCAGCGTTGCTCACCTCGGCGAGCTGGGTGCGGATTGGCGCAGATGCCGTCGCCTCGCTGTGGGAGGCAACGCGCTGCGGTCCGTTTGTCATGAACTGTGTGGCTGTGCAGGCAGTCCTCTGCGAACTCGTCTCCGTATGCGAATTCCCTGTTACCCGGGAAAAAACAGGGAATTTCAGCAAGAATTGGGGGCTCTGGGCGAGCATCGTTGCGAAAACTCACGGGAGCTCAGTGCGTTAGCGGTGAATTCCCTACGCGCAGAAACAGGGAATTTTTTCGAGCCTAGCAGGGAATATCAGGGAAAGATCAGGGATATGGAACGGCTGCTCCCCTGGCTTACGCCGGCCTAGATCCTGACGATGGCCACCGGCAACGCCGGCGAG
The DNA here is from genome assembly GCA_963782555.1 of uncultured Alphaproteobacteria bacterium. Classification (GTDB taxonomy): domain Bacteria; phylum Pseudomonadota; class Alphaproteobacteria; order Rhizobiales; family Hyphomicrobiaceae; genus Hyphomicrobium_A. The sequence goes on from CAWAKB010000001.1 coordinate 984,743, forward strand.
CTTCTGAAGCTGAGCGGCCCGCGCAACCACTATCCGCATGGCAATCCGCTGGAGGATCTCGGCGCCGTGACTGGCCCCTCATTTCGAGCAAGGTCACAATCCGCGCGAAGTGGCTTCGCGGCTGGGACTTGTTGTGGCCCTTCTCAGGTATTCCGGCCTGCGACCCAGATTGTCCGGGATTTGCCTCAGCCAGCTTGATCGTCGCTGTTGGCGGGTTCATGGCGACTCTTCGCTTGGTCCATAGCGGTCTAGGCGCTCGGACCAAGTTCACTGGACCAGTGCGAGGATGGATTGGTGTGCAAGATTACCGAGTCACGGCCAAATTCGGTGGGAATTGCAAAAGCGAGCGCCTAGGGCCAAAGCCAGAGAGAGAGCTGTCAAAGTCTTGTGCATTGTCGTTGTCTCCGATTGCTCAAAGGGCTCATTCGCCCCGATTGCAGACCCTACTGAGATCCCGCTGACGCCCGCCTGAGCGGCTGTGTCAGCTCTTTGACAGGTTCGCGCTCGTACCGGTCCGGCGACCCAGCATGTGGTCCTTGGACGTGCTCACGATGGCCACTGAGCCGGGATTGCAGGGGACCGCAATTAGCCCACGCGTGCCGTTGACGAATTGAGATCTAATTGCTCCGTCGTAATCGAGCCGAGGCGGCGACGCCCCCAAGCGGGCTGCGCGAAATCGCAAACTGGCCACGGTAGAGCTCGATGAGATCGCCGACGATTGCCAGCCCGATTCCCGTTCCTGGAACGCTCTCGTCAAGCCGAACGCCTTCTGCAAGCACCTCGCCGAGGCGCTCTTGCGGAATTCCTGGGCCATCATCTTCGACAGTGATTGTGGTCGCGTCTCCTTCGATTTCACACCTCACTCAACGCGGCCCTTTGCCCACTTACGAGCGTTGTCGAGGAGGTTGCCAACGAGCTCCTCCAGATCCCGCCGGTCGATGCCAAGCTCCAGACCTGCAGGCGCGACCGCGACATCTCATGTCAGTTCATCGCCGCGCGGCAAGCGTTTCATGACGCTGACGAGACGCCTCAGCAACGGCTCAAGCGGCGTATGCGCCCCAACGGAGGGCCTTTTGGTCCAACGGCAGGCGCTGCAGCGAGCGTGCGCATGACATGGGCATTCATCGCTTCGATCTCGTGATCGATGCCATCAGCCATGTCAGACAAGATGTGCGAGGCGTAACGTGCATGTGTTCGACGGTCGCGAAAACGAGAAATCTGGAAGTAAGCGCGTTCGCGGCGGCGACATAGGCCCGAACCAAGTGCGGAGATGCCCCTGGTTCTGAGAGCCGACCGGCTTGGTTGGCGCCGGAAATGCGGAATCGCGTGAGCGCCCGCCGAGATACTGCCGATGCAAGAACAAAGGGCCTCAGATGCAACTTCAAGAAAATGTATCGGCCATAAGGGCATCGAACCATTTGCCCATGTCTTTGAAGTTTTCGCGGGACCAGCCCAGCGATGCAGCAAAAGACTTGGGAACTGGCGTCATCGCCTTGGCCACCGGATCGTATTGAAATACCGCATTGAGCCAACCTGCCTCGGTTCTCGTGATGGTCGAGTAGCAGGCGGAATTCGTCACCGGCGACGGGTCTGGCTGTTGACCTGCAAAGAGCCGCGCCAGCGCATCGGCGCAGACCTTGGCCTCCTGGTTGGCGATGTGGCCGGCTTTCGGTTGGGTCGTGGCACTGGAGTCGCCCATCACGTGCACTTTTGGAGCGACGGTGCTCGCGTAGCTCAGGACGTCGACCGGCGCAAAGCGCCCCTCGGTCGCGGTGGCCAACCCGGCATGCAGAACGACTGCGCCCGCACGCTGCCGCGGAATGAGATTGACGACATCTGCGCGAACCAGACCGCCACTCGTCGAGAGCGTCATGTGGCTCGTATCGACCGACGAAATCTCTACGCCGGCGCGATACTCGATGACCTTCGCATACAGCCTGGAGAACGCCTGCGAGAAATTCTCTTTCTCTGCCACGATGTCCGGGTTGGCATCGAGTAGGATCAATTTGGCCTGCGGCTTGTTCGCTTTGAGCCAGTCTGCGACCAAGCATGCCCGCTCGTACGGTCCGGGCGGGCAGCGGAAGGGTGCCTTCGGAACGGTAAGAGCAACAATTCCGTTGGAGGGCATAACGGCCAGTTGTTGCGCGAGAAGCGTGGTCTGCGGTCCGGCCTGCCACGCGTGGGGCATGCGGTTCCGATCGGTAAGACCGGGCACCGCGTCGAACTCTATGCCAGGGGCTATCACGATGCGGTCAGCGCTCAACTGGGCACCCGAAGCGAGCTTCACGTTGACCGCTACCGGGTCGAGATCGACGACATCGTCGAAGACCAACTGCACGCCATAGCGGTCCCGCAGTGTATCGTAGCCGAAGCTCAAGCTGGGTATCGTCCGCTGTCCAGTGAGTACCAGGCTGCTCAGAATGTTCGAGACGTACTTTGGGTTGCGCTCGATGAGCGTCACCGCCACGGCGTCGCCCCACAGGCGCAGGTACTTGGCCAGGGTGGCGCCGGCCATGCCGCCGCCGATGACGATGACGCGCGCTTTCGGCTTCACGGGCGTCTCAAGGGCCCAAGCACGTCCTGCCAGCCTCGGAAGAGCGGCAGATATCGAGGAAAGCAGGAAAAGGCGTCGGTCCATCTCGCCCTCCTTCATGTTTGTAACGAGAGCCACCGCGAGAGATCGCGCAGCTGAGCGTCGGTGAATCCCATCGCGTGGCGAGCCATGATGTTCTCGCCCTCTTTCCCCGACTGATACTCCTTGAGCTCCTTGTAGAGCTTGGCTGCGGATTTCCCGGTCAGCTTGTCAAACCCCGGCACCTGCTCGCTGGTCCCGTGACACTGCGAGCAGTTCGATGCCAGCAGACGTCCGGGCGGGGAGGCAGCGTTCTGCGCCGGCGCTGTCGTGGACACTACGCAGACGGCTGCGATCTCAAGAGATATGCAAGCCCACGCTGCAAGTTGCTTCATGGTGTGTCCCGGTTGCATCGTCCGTAGCCCTTCAACTAGACACACGCGTAGCACACCCGGAGCCGAATTTGTTTAACCCAGGTCAATGGGATGATCCACTCCTGACGGTCCGCTTAACAGTCAGCTGACCGTGTGCACGAACCGAGCGAGCAAACGTGTCGAGTTGACGAACTGCGCGTCCTCCGAGTCGGGGGAGCAGCATTGGAAGGGGCTTCAGGTCCGAACCGGGTCAAAATCGACTGCCAGTTCGACAGCGAACTCGTCCGGATGCACTCCAGAACCTGCTGCCGACAAGTGCCCGCCGACAGGAGTTGTCAGAAAGTCCTTGCCAACAGGGCGGACGCGGAGACAGACGCCGCGCGGACCTCGTGGGAGTGGACAATCGGACTGGGAGCGCTGGCAGGTAGACGCCAACCCGATACGGCGCTGCAGCGCTCATGACCGGTATCGCATTGATCGAGGTCATCGTCTTGGGCCTCAATGGCTGTCGTTGTTCGCTCACATTCGTAGCCGGGCGGTATATCGACGACCGGCGGCCCAACTTCGATATCTACATTCCTGAGTGGATCGCGCGAAACAACAAGCGGATCTTCGGCACGCTGTGGCCGGGACAGTACTGACCCTCGCGAGGTGGACCTTTGGAGCCGCATAAAGAATGGCCGCACCATGCCCGATGATGATTTTCAGTTCGGGGAGCGAGTGCCGGCTGCTGTCTATGATCTGGCCATGCGTCTCGGCGTCAAGTCCAATACGAAGCGTTCGACTGTGACGCTCACGCAAACCGGGCGGATGAAAAAGATATTGGGCGCTGCGTCCTGGATGTCGTTCACGGCCGCTCAAACGATTTCGACGCATGATTGCGAGTTCCAGTGGCACGCGCGGTTCAGCCCCCTCGGATTGGTCTCGGCGATTGATGCCCTGCATGACGGCGAGAGGCGGCTCGATATCATGGCGCTCGGCTTTGTCCCAATCGCACGCGCCGAGCACTCGGCTGCACTGATGCGCGGTGAGCTGATGCGGTACCTGGCGGAGCTTGCCTGGGCACCAGACGCCATCCTGCTCAACCCCAAATTACGGTGGCGTGTAGACGGGACCGAACAGCTGATGGTCGCCGCCGGCTCGGGCGACGCGACGTCCGAAGTCATCCTGAACCTTGACAACGAAGGACGGATAGCCGGTGCCTTCGCACCCGATCGCCCGCGTTCGGTCACGGCACCAATCCTGCCGACACCGTGGCGTGGGCGGTTTTCCGACTATCGCCAACACAACGGCTTCTCGATTCCATTCGCAGGCGAAGTCGCATGGGAGATCGACGGCAGACAAGAAGTGTATTGGCAGGGTCGCGTCGAGACGTGGGAGACGCACTAATTAAGTCGCGTCCACACGCCTACCTATTGATGTTGGCGGATCGGAGTGTCGGAATGTGGTATGAATTCAACAACTACGAAGAAGAAAATTGAAATGCTCGACGCTCCATCATCATCGCCTCTACCCATTGCAGGTCTCAGCGTCGCTGAGGTGAAAGCAAGGCAGCTGGCGGAGGGATACAATGAGCTTCCCCGACCCGATCGGCGCACGACTATACGCATTATTCTCGAAGTGTTGCGCGAGCCAATGCTGGCGCTGCTGCTCGGCGGCGGCCTGATCTACCTTCTGCTCGGAGACCTGAAGGAAGCCGTCATCCTCCTCGTGTTCGCGATCCTGTCGGTCGCCATCACGGTCGTGCAGGAGAGCCGCACCGAGCGCGTCCTCGAAGCACTCCGCGACCTCACCAGTCCGCGTGCCCTCGTTATTCGTGATGGCGAGCGCAAACGCATTGCTGGCCGCGAGGTGGTGCGTGGCGATTTTATCGTGCTCGGCGAGGGCGACCGGGTGCCGGCCGACGCCGTGCTTGCTCAGAGTCACGACCTCCAAACTGATGAATCCCTGCTGACGGGCGAGTCCGTGCCCGTACGCAAGATTGCGGCGGCCCCTGGCACGCCTTCGAAAGACTATCGCCCCGGTGGCGATGACCTGCCGTGCGTGTTTTCCGGCTCTTTGATCGTGCGCGGTTCCGGCATCGGTGAGGTGACCGCGATCGGCACTTTGAGCGAGATCGGCAAGATCGGTCATTCACTCAGTACGTTGGAGACGGAGCCGCCGCGCCTGCGGGCGCAGACCCAGCGTCTTGTGCGGGTGTTCGCCATGATCGGAGGCGCGGTCAGCGTCCTCGCAGTTGTTCTCTACGGTACGTTGCGCGGCGGATGGCTCGATGCGGCGCTCGCCGGCATCGCACTCGGCATGTCGATGTTACCGGAAGAATTCCCGGTAGTGCTCGCCGTCTTCATGGCGATGGGCGCCTGGCGCATCTCGCGAGCGCGCGTGCTGACGCGCCGCGCGGCCGCGATCGAGACACTCGGCTCCGCGACCGTGCTGTGCACCGACAAGACGGGCACCCTGACCGAAAACCGGATGTCTATCGCCGAGTTGCAACTCGCGAGTGGTCAGTCGTTCCAACCGCGCGAGGCTCAAGACGCGAGCTTTCCGGACGCGTTTCATGACCTCGTCGAGTTCGGCCTTCTCGCCAGCGCGCCCGAACCCTTCGATCCCATGGACAAGGCCTTCCATGAGCTTGGACGCGCATGCCTCGCCGGCACAGAGCATCTGCGTGGCCCCGAGTGGAATCTCGCCCACGCCTACGGTCTTCGTCCCGATCTCCTCGCCATGTCGCATGTCTGGCAGGCCACGACTAGCAGAAGAGAATTTATCATCGCATCGAAGGGCGCGCCTGAGGCAATCGCCGACCTATGTCACCTATCAACCGAGGATCGTGCTGCGCTGAGCATGTCGGTCAACGCCATGGCCACCGAGGGGCTTCGCGTGCTCGGCGTTGCTCGTGCATCCTTCGTGGGAACGAATTGGCCGGCATCGCAGCATGAATTTGCGTTCGAGTTCGTGGGGCTCGTCGGCCTGGCCGATCCGCTGCGCGCCAGTGTGCCTGCTGCCATGGCTGAATGCCGGACCGCGGGTATCAAAGTGGTCATGATCACCGGTGACTACCCGGCGACGGCCAGAGCGATTGCCCGTCAGGCCGGTCTCGATGCCGACGATGTCGTGACCGGCGACGACCTCAAGGCCATGAGTGATGCCCAGTTGGCGCAGCGCGCTCATACCGCCACCGTGTTCGCGAGGATCATGCCGGAGCAGAAGCTCCGCATCGTCAATGCCCTCAAGGCCAATGGCGAGATCGTCGCCATGACAGGAGATGGCGTCAATGACGCGCCGTCGCTGAAAGCCGCACACATCGGCATCGCGATGGGTGGACGCGGAACCGACGTGGCGCGCGAGGCGTCCTCGATCGTCCTGCTCGACGACGATTTCGGATCGATCGTCAAAGCCGTTCGGCTCGGCCGCCGCATCTACGACAACCTGCGCAAGGCCATGGGTTTCATCTTCGCCGTGCATGTGCCGATCGCGGGCCTCGCTCTGTTGCCACTGCTATTCGGCTTGCCGATCCTGTTGGGGCCGATGCACATCGCATTTCTGGAAATGGTGATCGACCCGGTCTGCTCGCTCGTCTTCGAGGCCGAGACGGAAGAAGACGATGTCATGCGACGTCAGCCACGATCCCCGGAAGAACCGTTGTTCTCCCGACACCTGATCGCTTGGAGTGTTCTGCAGGGTGGCTTCGCGTTTGTCCTGGTGGGCGCGATCTTCGTCATCGGATATCGGCAAGGCATGCCGGAGACAGAAGTGCGTGCACTCGCTTTCTTTTCGTTGGTGATGACGATTGTCGGCCTGATCTTCGTCAACCGGTCCTTCAGCGCCTCGTTGATCACGGCGCTCCGGCGACCTAATCCTGCGCTCGTCTCGGTTCTTATATCTGTGACGGCGATGCTGGGCCTCACGCTGCTCTGGCCATTCGCGCAAGGGCTATTCCGCTTCGGACCACTGCACTGGGACGATCTCGCACTGACGCTCGCAACCGGTGCTCTTGTGCTTGTCGTTCTGGAGGTTCTGAAGCCAATCTGGTGCGCAAGACTGACCTGAATTGAGATACCTTCTGAACGTAGGGTTGGACCACGGTTTCCAAATATGCCCTGTTGAAGCGGAGGAATCACAAAGATGGCCAGCAAGCAAAACAATCAGGACAAGCGCAAATCTGCAATGCGCACGGCGGGGGAAGTTGTCCCAGCCAGGAGCGCCGTCGCACCCAGGGCCGGCAAGGAGGTCGGCGCGCGCAATCTTGACGAGCGCGTGCGACAGCAAAAAGCGCGCAAGAAACGTGCGCGCGATCCCATCGAATCCTGAATTGCCCTGATCTGGTTCAATGCCAGTCGAGGACGCGGCCGCAAATCCGCCCCGGCAGCGTGTTGGCGAAGCCCCGACGTCCCGCCGGGGCTTTCCTCCTGCGGGTAGGCTGAGACCGGCATTAGGGCGCATGGAAGGTCAATCACCTTAAGCATCATTGCCTCCAGTAAATTGGCTCCCTGGCTCCTTCGACTGGGGCTTCGCGAATCTCGCAAGTTCGATTGTGCCCGTTACAATAACGACATATGCGCCTCACGTCCGCGCGCGCCTCTCGTGAGCTGCCAGACGTCTGATTAGGGTCATCCTCTTCCGTCCGTCCCATGTCCGCGACTGTTCCGCTTGTCCCCCAGCAGCAGTCGACTTCGTCTGGTGAGGTGAACGGGCCAGAAGGGCCAGCAGCGGTCTTCAGTAATCAGCGGCGAGCACGTCCGCTCAGCTCTCAATATCAGACCATCGTGAGCGGATTGGCCAGGGTCCGGTAGGGGCCAGGATCTGGCGGCGGTCGATACCGAGCACCATTTGATCGTCGCCCATGACGTCACCAACATCGTAACCGACCGAACGCTGCTGTCCCCGATGGCTCGCATGGCAAAGGACGCGATGGCTGTCGATAAGATCGATGTTCTGGCCGACCGCGGGTACTTGAGCGGCGATGAGATTCTCGCATGCGAAGCCATGGGCGCCACGCCCCACGTGCCCAAGCCGCTCACATCGAATGCGGCGGGGCGGTTTGGCAAGAACGACTTCGTCTATCTTGCGGATCAGAACGCGTATCGCTTCCCGGCTGGAGAGATTCTCCCCTATCGCTTCACGCGCGTCGAGGATGGACGAACGCTGCATAGCTACTGGACAACAAAGTGCGGCACCTGCGCGCTGCAGGCGAAATGCACGATGAGCAAGGAACGCCGCGGGCGTCGCTGGGAACATGAGGCCGTCATCGAGGCCATCTGTCCGGTGGACCGCCCTGAAAAGAAAAAAGACCCCCCGGAACGCAACTAAACCAAGCAAAATCTCACTTAGGGAAATCAGGCCGGTGCATCACGACCGTGGACCTCCGCTGGGGGCGCGGTCGCCTCCACAGCCGTGAAGGGCTCGATGATTGTGTATTGGTGCATCGCTCCCGCTGGCACAAGCCACGAGTCTCCGGCCTTTAAATTTAGCGTTTGTCCTTCCAAATCGAGCCTTGCGCTGCCCGAGATCACGTACCCCACTGTCTCGTACTCCCTGGCTGTTGGAGCCTTGCGCTTCTCCCCTGGTTCTTCGACCCATAGGCGCATCGAAACGCGCTTGCCGGCGACGAGATACTTCTGGCCCATTTCTCCCCGCGGAGAAGTACCGGCCTCCACCTTCTTGATCGTTGTATCCGGCATGGTCGACCTCCGTATTTGTCGATGCGGGCGTAATCAGTGCGAGTTTGTTACGGGGCGCAGATGGATTATTAAAACTCATGCAGCCGCTCGCTGCCGCTTCCAGCTGAACCTCAAAAGAACAGCTTACTAGCAGTTCAATTCAACCGCGAGCGAAGAGACGATTAGCGGAGGAGTCGCTCTCCTGGAGGGTCTTGTGCCGCGCGCCGGTCACCCTCACCGCTTTTGCTCTGATTATATCAACCCTTTCGTACCAGCAAGATCATGCCGACCAACACCGCCAACAGCACCACCGACAACGCAATGGCAACGCGCGTGGCTTTCACGGCCCGATCTTTCTCCCACCAGCTCGTCGGCTTGATGCCTTGCAGTACAAACGTCGTCACGCCGGCAAGGTTCACGCAAATCAGGTTCACCAGAAACAGCAAAAACGCGCCCGTTGCCAGGTCCAGTTGCCCGCCGCCGAGCAGCAGCCCCGCCGTCACCAGCGGCGGCAATAGCGCCACCGCCACCATGACGCCGATCAAAGCCGCCGACACGCCGGTCGTGAACGCCAGCGCGCCCGCGCTGCCCGACGCCAACGCCACCGCGATGTCGCCAAACCCTACGCCCGAGCGCGACGCAATTTCCGGCGTTGCCGGGTTCACCTCCAACAGCACGCCGATGAGCATGGACAACGCCAGCGTCGCCGCAACCCCTGCCAGCGCCGTCAGCAGCCCGTGCCGGAGCAGCGACAGGTCGCCCAAGGTCACCCCGAGCGACAGCGCTACGTTCGGCCCGAGCAAGGGCGCGATCACCATCGCCCCGATGATGATGGCGACGCTGCTGTAATACAGGCCGATGGCCGCCACGATCGTGGACAACACCACCATCGCCATATAGACGCGCGACAGTCGCGCACCGTCCTTGATGTCCTCGTACAACTCCTCGCGGCCGATCCGCTGCGGCGGCTTTTCTGCGGGCGGCGATTGTTCGGACGCAGCCGTCGCCTCCGGTTCCGGCTCCGCTTCGGGGCGCGGCAATGTCGCTTCTACCGGCAGAATCACCACCCGGTTGCCCTCGCCACCGGTGTAGCATTTCTCCAGCAAGTCCAGCACCGTCTCGCTCTGTTCCGCGTCCAACAAGATGCGAACCAGAATTTCTCCGTTCACCAGCCGGATCTGTCGGTGTTCAAGCACCTTGCACTCGTTCAGAAGCGCGCGGACGTCGTCGCCGTCTTTCTCCTGCAACACCATCTCGATCAAGCGCAGCGCCATTGGGCGTCATCCTATCGATGTCCAGCCGGGGCCGGCCATCACCGTATTTGGATCCTTTTCAGCAGCTCCCATATCGGCACCGCCGTAACGCCGCCGACAACCCCGTCTCCTCCGTCGCGCCCGATCTTCAGACAACCGGGCCGAATAATTTACCGATTCCGGCGGTTAGCGCCATCGCCAAGGCGTCCCAGAATGTCACGCGGGCCGTGGCGCGCAGCCGACCAAGTCGGTATCGCGGCAGCGACGCTCAATATCGAAAAGCTCGCGCCGCTTGAAATGCGACTTTCTCGTACATAGCGACCACAGAACGCATCAAGGAGCTTGCGCGTTTCGATTGTAAGCGGCCCATGTGTCGATGGTGTCGATAAAGGCCTTGAGAAGCACATCGAACGGTGATTCCGTCGTCTGATCTCTATTGGCGATGGAGGGCTCGGCGATGATGGGTCGCCAGAGACGGGATCATGGCAAATTGATCTACGAGTTCCGCCTCGATGACATGGGCGTCAGGGCCGGAGAGTTCTGACATCCTGCTGGGCTGCGCTGGCCACGCCCCGATTCTCGAATGCCGCTGGGCGCGCAGCGATCATGCGTGCACTACATCTGTGCATGTGACAGATCACTCGCCCCGCTGCCAATCCTCAAGGACGTGTCAGAGTCAGAGCACCGGCGCGTGATTGAGAACGTTCGGGAGCTTGCGCTCGCCGCTCGAACGCGCTAGCGCGCAAGCAGTGGCGTAATGCGCCGCACGGCGACGCGACAATTCCACGGCTCCGGGGCCTCGGTCTCGATCTTCAGGAACTGCTCGCCGCAGCCCTGCGTCACCAGATTCTCAGGGGGAATGTCAAACGTTTCACTCAGCACCTCCGCCACGGCTTCGGCGCGACGGTCCGAAAGCGACAGGTTGTCCTCCTCCGATCCGACCGCATCGGTATAACCCTCGATCATGAACATCTCGTCGGGATTGCGGTCGAGGATGCGATTGATGATGCGCGCCACGCGCTCGAGCTTGGAATACTGGTCGGGATCGACCTCCCAAGAGCCGAAATCGAAGATGATGGTGTTGAGGTCCAGCCGGCGCATGCGGTCGCGCAGGTACCGGCTTTGCCGGATCTCCTCGAGCGAATAGAGGCGATCGATCGCTTCGACCGGTGGCGCGCTCAACGCCTCGTAAATGTCATCGTCGGACGCGCGTTCGTAGTCGACGATGTAGCGCTCGCGCGGAATCCGGATCACCGGCGGCAGCAGATCGACGAAGGCGTCCAAGAACCACCCGGGCCCCGTTCCGACGCGCCGGTAGAACGCCCGGTTGTCGAACAGTACGTGATCGCGACCATCGGGACCGCGGCGGTACCGGCGCAACGGGCGGCCGCTATCATCGAGCTCGGTGAATATCTGGATGCCGCCGGGCCGGATGGCAATCGTTACATTGGTTCCGTCCGCGCGCCGCTCCTGACGTGTGTCTCCGTAGGCCTTGCGGAGTCGCTCGGTCTCGTCGTGCCGGATGGTGATACGCCCGTCCTGGCGGATGATGCGCCGCTTGTCGGGCTCCTCGATGATCGTGCGCTTTCCGCCTTCCTCAACCACCTCGCGGCGCTGCTGCTTTAGCTGCTCGAATTGCTGCTTGTGGCGCTCGACGCGCTCCTCCTTCTTCTCGTTTTTCATCGGCCCCGGTGCGGCGCCCGTCGCCGGCGAGGGGGGCGCGTGAGCTGGTGTCCCCACCTTGGGCGCGGTCTCTCCGAAGGGCGTCTTCTCCACTTTCGGTAGAGCCTGCCCGACGGGCGCCTTCTCCACTTTGGGTTCGGACTTGAGCGGCGGGACGCCCTTGTCCTCCTGCCGCTTGATCGTGGCCCGTTCATTTGTAGTGTCGGGTGCGGGGACTGCAGGCTGCGGCGGGGGCTTATCGCCAACGGCCTCCCCTTTCTGCTTCTCTTTTAGTCTCTTCTGCTCCTCAACCTTGTACGGCTCCGCCACTGGCGCGGGCCTGCTCGGCCCCGCTCCATTCTCTTTCTTGAACTCGGCCTTGGGAGCCGTCCCTTGGCGCTCGCTCGAAGGACCATGATCGGGCGCACCTACTCCGTCAGCGGCCTTCTTCGGTCCCCGCTTTCCTTCGTTCCTAGGCTGGCCTGGTGGTCCCCCTTGCGGAGAAGCGCGCTGCTCACCGCTGCTTTGCTCGCCACGAGCGCGCGGGTTCGTTTTGCTCTTCTGCTTGTCGTCGGGTGGAGGGCTCTCTTCGCTTGACTTGACTTGGGGATCTTGCGCCGCATCGGGCGGAGCATTACGTCGGCCCTGAGCGACGACTATCAATTGCTCACGAAGCTCTCGGTCTCGGCCGTCACCGGCGGCGATAGCCGGGGAGAGGGCAGCAGCGAGAAGCGCGGAAGCTGCCCAACGGACAAGCTGCGTGCCTTTGATGGCCGGGTCCTCGACTGGCATTGAACCAGACCAGGGCAATTCAGGATTCGATGGGATCGCGCGCACGTTTCTTGCGCGTGTTTTGCTGTCTCACGCGCTCGTCAAGATTGCGCGCGCCGACCTCCTTGCCGGCCCTGGGTGCGACGGCGCTCCTGGCTGGGACACCTTCCCCCGCCGTGCGCATTACAGATTTGCGCTTCTCCTGATTGTTTTGCTTGCTGGCCATCTTTGTGATTCCTCCGCTTCAACGGGGCATAGTTGGAAACCGTGGGTCTACCCCTCATCACGATACCAGGGTCTAAGTTCGAACCCGGCCGTCATTGGCTAGCATCTGGGCTGCCCGCAGCGGAGCGTAGGGCAGACCTGATGCTGGCGGCAAGATCGCTTCTGGGGCCGGCGGCTGATATCCGAGCGAAGAAGCGCGCATTCGTTCTTGCTATCGGAGGGGGCCAAGCTTGCCGAGCTTGCAACCCATGTGGACGATCTCGGCGCGTCACACCGATCGCGATCCATGTCGAATTCGACCCTCCCGCGCTAAACGCCTTTACCCCAGCGTTGAGTAGACAAGAAGTCCTTCACAGTCGGAGTACGAAGAGGCACACTGTACAGCTAGGTGCTGCCAGGAGATTGATTATGTCACTCGGACTCATACTCGTCATCATCCTCGTCATTTTCCTGCTCGGTGGCTTCAGCGGCCGTTTCGGCGGCTACGGCTACGGCTTCGGTCACGGCGGCGTCGGTGTCATCGGCATCATCCTGATCATTCTCGTGGTATTGCTTCTCATGGGTCGCATTTGATCTGACAAGCGGAGCGTCGGATGAGCCGGCTTCGCCAGCATCCGAAAAGCCACCTCGTCCAGCTTATTGGATGGCTGCGCGCCGCAGGGGTCGCCATGCTGCTGCTCGCCTGTGCGGCGTCTGCCCAGGCGCAGGATGTAGCCCCAGCTGCGCCGCCGCAGGCCGTGAAGGTCGTTCCCGAAGCGAGCGATGCGAAGATTGAGGAGCGCCTACAACGCATCCTGAAATCGACCGGATGGTTCGAGGGAACCCGCGTCTCAGTGCACGACGGGGTGGTCTTCCTCGATGGCACGACGGGGACCCAGGAGCATCGGGCCTGGGCTGGCACGTTAGCCGAAAACACGCAAGGCACTGTCGCCGTCGTCAACCGGATCGAGACCAATGCCGATGTCGGTTCCACCTTTGCGCGCGCAGGCGAGGAATTCACAAGCTTCTACCGGCAGATGGTCCGGGCCTGGCCGCTGGCGGCGCTCGCCGCCCTTATCGTCCTGGCTACATGGCTGATCGCCACACTGGTGGCGCTGGCGGTTCGGCTGCTGTTCGCGGGCCGCATCGAGTCTCCGCTGCTGCTGTCGGTGATGGCGCGGGCGTTTGCGATTCCAGTCTTTCTGCTGGGCGTCTATTTCGTGCTGCAATTTTCCGGACTGACGCGGCTGGCCATCACCGTACTTGGGGGCACCGGGCTGATCGGCATCATCATTGGCTTCGGCCTGCGCGACATTGCCGAGAACTTTCTGGCGAGCATCCTGCTCAGCGTGCGCAATCCCTTCCACAGCGGCGACCTCATCGATGTCGGCGGCCACACAGGTGTCGTCCAGAACCTGAATGTGCGCAGCACCGTGCTGCTCACGCTCGACGGCAATCAGGTGCAGATCCCCAACGCCACCGTCTACAAGAGTATCATCAAGAACTACAGCAGCATTCCGAGCCGCCGCGCCGAATTCACGGTCGGCATCGGTTACGATTCCTCAGCCGCCAAGGCTCAGGCCCTGATCGCGGAGGTATTGCGGGGGCATCCCGCCGTTCTTGAGATGCCCGAGCCGCTGGTGCTGGTGGAGGAGCTGGGCCCGGCAACGGTGAATTTGCATATCTATTATTGGTTCGACAGCGCCACCTACTCGCCTTACAAAATCAATTCGGCGTTGCTGCGCCAGACCAAGAACGCGCTTCTCAAGGGTGGCATCGAGCTGCCGGATTCCGCGCGCGAAGTGATTTTCCCCAAGGGCGTTCCCGTCATCCAGACGACGAGCACCGCAGAAGCCCGGCGCGAAGCCGAAAGCGGTGCCGTCGCGGCCCATACCGCGGACGAAATGAGCGAAAAGACGCCCAGCGAAGGCGACCTGTCCAACGAGACGGTGGAGATGCGGGAGCAGCAATCCGGAGGCAACCTGCCGGAAGCGCAAGAAAACCTACTCAAGAAATAGCGCACCCTGTCCCGCGCCATGTGGGACACTCAGCTCGAAAACCCCTGCAAAACTGTGCTGTTGTTTGGCCTGGAAAACGTGATGTCGGCAACCTGGGCCTGAACGGAATCGCCCGCTCGCACGCTCCGTTCGTGTCGGAGGACACATCCTCGCGCACGGAAGCAGACTTCTATCTGACCGCGCGCGGCCGCCTCGGCTTCGTCGCGGATCACTGGCCGTTCTATGGCACGGGTGGCTACTTCGGAGCGGAGACGCGCGTAGCCGCTATTCTCATCCTTCTATATGATTTCGAGGAACCATCGGGCTGCAGAGGCGGTTCGCCATCCAAATAGAATGGAGGATACGATGTCTGTCCGTAATGGTGAGCGTGACGCGTGGCTCATCGCCAGCGCAATGGTTAACGACGGCAGCGAAATGCCCGGTGACGTGCTGGTTGGCATCGGTCCTCCAAAACCTGTGCCGCCACCACCTCGGCCAAATCCCTCGCCACCCGAAACGACACCGAGTCCCGTCAAACAGCCTCGGCCAACCCAGGCCCCCATTCGATGACAGCGTAGGTCACCTTTGATAGATTGCTTCGGAAAGAAAAGTTGCCCGAGGCTCTCACGCGAATTGTCCGTCATTGATCGGGAGATGCGACTTACAATGAACACCTAAGATGGTAGGGGTCAAAGGGGAGGCTCCCCACCATAAGCGTCAGTGCCTCGAGCCGCCGAGCAGACAACAACCTCCACTAAGGGATCTCCTACCCGAGCCATGTTAGCTATGGGTCGATACTGTCGATAAAGGCGTTGAGATGCTCGCCGAACGGTAATTCCGTCCCGTGATCGCTATCGGGCGGCGGAGGCGACGCGATGATGGGGCGGCGGAGAGGCGATCAGCGTCGGCTGTTCTACGAGTTCCATCTCGATGACCGCGTCCCCAAGAACCACCTCCTGCATCAGGAGATTACAATGAACGCGAATAATATCTGGCTCATCGTTACGGTGGTCCTGGTGGTGTTGTCGGTCATCCTGGCGATCATGGATCGTTCATTCCTGTCACCGATGTACTTGCTGGTGCTGGCCATTGTGGTGATGCTGGGCACGTCCGTTAAATTCCCATGGTGAAGACCAACGCGTGTGATGGCTAGCTTCGCGCCGAGCATTTGTATGTAGGATAGCCAGCATGGACGGGATTGCAGAAATTTTCCGCGACCTTCTTATTTTCGTTGGCGTCATGACCGTGGCGCTCATCGCGCTCATCGTTATCATTTCACAAATGCCAGCCGACAACCCGTTGAAGCGCGTACTGACGGCATTGAGCTACCGCGTCGGTGCAACCCTCGCAGCTGGAGCAGTCGCCATCCCCATTGAACCGATCCCGGGACTCGACGTGCTCTATGATGTTGGCGTGCCGATCGCGCTCGTCTGGTACTGGTTTACGTTTTTTAGGAGCCTGGGTCACGCGAAGCCTGAGCGGCCGCGACAGCAGCAAATCAATCACGACGGTCGATGATGCGCGCGCTCTCCGATGCGATCGGCGCCAATTAACGTACGAAGCTCGGATATGAAAGCTGCCGCGCTTGCGCAATGGCAAAGTCTGGGCCCGCTCCGGCAGCTCCGAGCCACTTGCGGAAGTCGCCTACTTGCTCGGCACCATATTGATCATCGTGGTCATCCTTATGTTGCTTGGACGGATCTAACCTCACAGCATAGCGAGGTGGGTTTGGGGCCAAGAAAAAAGCCCCCAGCTTTCGCTGGGGGCTCTCCGATCCGGCCCTTTCCGGGGGGAAGGGGAAAGCGGGTCCGGGGGAGACCCTCTTGCCGGAACTCCTGCAATCATCAGCCGTCGGGCATTCGTAGTAGCGCGAATGCCAGCAGCGGCTGCGGGTAGCCTACCACTTCCGGTAGGAATGGGCGCAACCGTTGATCTCGCCTGAGTATGACGCGGTCAGTGAAAGTGGCTCACTTCGCGAGCTCGCTCCGGTGGTCCCGGGATAACAGTGCGCGCCGCGGGGACTTCAAGTGTCCATCTTACTCCGTCGGCTTTGAATTCATGGGCCACCTTGCCGTGCAAGGCCGGTCCAGTGGCGCGTTGCAGGACGACATGTCCGAAGCCGCTGCGCGTGGGCGGTGTCACCTTCGGGCCATTGAGCTCGCGCCAGATCAGGCGAAAGCACGTCCGTCCGATGCCGACGCGTCCGAGCTCCCAGTGCACAGTGATGACGCCTTGCGGCGCTGAAAGTGCTCCGTGCTTGGTCGCGTTGGTGCCCAACTCGTGAAGCGCCAGTCCAATGTTCTGGGCCGCCTCCGGGGTCAGAAAGACTGCGGGTCCCGTTGCCACGATCCGAACCCCGTCAACCTCACCAAAGGGTTCGAGCTGGCTACGAACCACGTCGGCGATCCATGCGCCGCGCCCATCTTCGTCAACGAGGAGATCCAAGGAGTGTGAGAGAGCTTGCAGGCGCGGCGAGAACTGCATCTGAAAATCCTTTAGGCTCGCGCTTCGCGACCCAATTTGATTGGATATTGCCTGGACGATCGCCAGCATGTTCTTGGTTCGATGATGGAGCTCGTACGCAATGAACCGAAGTCGCTCCTCCCTCTGCGTTTGCTCTGGCAGCGCATGGCGTTCGCCCATGCCGGAGTGACTTTTGAAGATCGGGTGAATGTTGAACATGACGGAACTCCCCAAGTGCGGGGGCGTGGAGTGATGGACTCCGGCACGCCCACTCTGCACGGTCCTATTCTTTCTGAGCGCGCGGATCGCCGACGAACATCAATTCTCCCGGATAGGCTTCATCCGCGTCGAGCGAGCCATCCCGAGTACTGGTGTCGGCCGCTCGGTGTGGGGAGGCCTCGCCGCGGAATGTGCGACGCAACTGCGCTTCGCCGCATGGGTTCCTTGGAGTGTCATCGATCATGCTACCCTCAGCCGCTCGAGCCGCGCCTGCCGGGAACCATCGACCTTCGAACTCGAGCGCTTTCCATCGAAGTATTGCGGCAAACCTTAACCAGTAGCCGCAACGACGAGGTAAACTCGGAATCTACTTAGGCCTCCCCCCAGGCTCTCGCCAGGCGCAGAAGTGGGCACCTCGATCCAACGCATGCAAGCATGATGCGAGAGCTGCTTGCGAGCCAAATGGAGATGCAAGTCGTGGAAGCGTCGGACGGCATGCCGCTCGAGCCCGATCACGTCTATCCCATTACCGCCCGGGGCTTCTCTCGCGCTGCAGGACGGAGCCCTGCGGCTGTCGAAACCGCGCGAGCGGCACGGCGTACGCCTGCCCTTCGATTTCTTCCTGCGCTCGCTCGCAGCTGAGTGTGGTGCGCACGCCATCTGCGTGATGTCCGATGGGCGGCAATTCGGGCAGGTCCAATCACAGCTTGCGATGAGGAAGAACCTCGGCGTTACCGACGAGGCTCTATGACGAAGCAAGATATGAGCTTACTTGGGCGCGCACATCTTATCCGCATTCATTCCAGTCTCGGCCGCAGCCTGCGTCTTGTAACTGGTCGTGCCAACGAGAGCCATGGAGGAATCCGTCGGCTTCGCCTCCACGATGGAGCACTTCTTCGTCGCGGTGTCCTGAACCACATAGAATTGGCCGGCGGCGAGGGCCGGCGTGACGAGCGCGGCAAGCGCGACGCCGCAAAGCGCATATTTAATGTTCATGGGCGATTTCCTTATTGGGGGGGCATGGGACAAGCCGGAGACTTCCAGGTTGTCCCGTCGAGAGCAGCTATAGGGACTGCGTTCTTCGACGCTCTACTGAACGCTCTTGCCGAACGTGTGGATAGCCTCGGAAAGTACTCATGCCCGCTTCAATCGAGCGGAAGTCGCGAGTGTCGCTGCCTGGGAGTGTGCGCACCGCGGAACGAGGCGCCGATCAGGTCAAAGCGGATTAGCAAGCGTTCGTGCGCAGATTTCGCGCCACTTGGCTTGCGATATGTGGGCATGTTCGATGGGCCGTTCAGGCCGCCACATGGCCGGATAGCGCCGGCGCAGGCTGAATGCACGCGAGGCGGCCGAATGCCTCGATAGGCTCCACCCAGTAAGCGATGTTTGCGATATGTGGGCATGTTCGATGGGCCGTTCAGGCCGCCACATGGCCGGATAGCGCCGGCGCAGGCTGAATGCACGCGAGGCGGCCGAATGCCTCGATAGGCTCCACCCAGTAAGCGATGTTGGCGATCGCTGCTTTGGTGCGAATGTTTTCCAGAAGCGTGGCTAGGCGCGGCCGCGGAATGACGAGCGTGAGTACGCCGCGTTCCACGCGCCCGCGCACGCGTTCGCGCACGCTCGCCTTGGCAAAATCATGACCGTGGCCTTCGGCTCTCCAGGTTGTGAACCCGGTGAGCTGGGGCTTGGCATTCAGCATCAACTCGACGATGCAGTCCTCCGCGGCGGGCGGGTAGACGAGCGTCAGCTTGCAAGGGGATTGGTCCATGACAGGCTCCGTAGTTCGGCTTGAGGGGAGCTCGCTGCGACGCCGAACCGGCGGAACAGGATCGGCAAAAGCAGGAGTGTGAGGGCAGTCGACGTGGCGAGCCCGCCGATGACGACGATGGCGAGCGGCTTTTGAATCTCGGAGCCGGGGCCGCTTGCGAACAGCAGCGGCGCGAGGCCGAAGGCGGCGATGCTTGCCGTCATCAGAACCGGTCGCAGGCGTCGCAGAGATCCTTCCATGACCACTTCTGCGAGCGGAGTGCCGCCGTCGAGAAGCTGGTTGAAGTGACTGACCAGCACCAGTCCGTTGAGCACGGCAATGCCGAGCAGCGCGATGAACCCGACGGAGGCCGGTACCGAAAGGTACTCGCCCGCAACCCACAGTGCGAGGATGCCGCCGACCAGCGCGAACGGCACGTTGGCCAGGATCAGGACCGACTGGCGCAGCGACCGCAGCGTCGCGAAGAGCACGAGGAAAATCAGCCCGAGCGCAATGGGCACGACGATGGCAAGGCGAGCGGCCGCACGCCGCTGGTTCTCGAATTCACCGCCCCACACCAGACGGTAGCCGGGGGGAAGCTGCACCTTTGCCGCGACCGCCTTCTGTGCATCCTCGACGAAGCCGACGAGATCGCGACCCGAGACATAGGCCTGCACGATGGCGAAACGCGAGGCGTTCTCGCGGTCGACTTTGACCGCGCCGACGATGCGGCGCAGCTGCGCTACGTCGCCGATGCGGATAAGGCCGCCATCACCTGCCGCCAACTGGCTTTGGATAAAGATTTCCGGCGTTTCCCGAAGTGTCTCCGGTCCGCGGATCACGATGTTGGTGCGCCTTCGCGGCTCGGCAACAACACCGGCCGGTGTCCCCTCCAACAGGGCGCGAAGCTCGTCCTCGATGCGCGTGACGGAAAGACCTGTGCGCCCTGCGGTCAGACGGTCCATGTCGATCTGCAGGTAGTCGACCGTGTCGTCGGAGGCTGTAAAAACCTCAGAAGCGCCCTCGACGTTGCCGATTGCCGCCTGGATGCGGCCTGAGAGAGCGGCCAGCACCTTGAGGTCCGGTCCGAAAATCTTGACGGCCAGGTCCCCGCGCGCACCGGTGAGCATCTCGGATGTGCGCATTTCGATCGGCTGGGTGAAGGCGAACTCGATGCCGGGCAGCTCCGCCATAGCCTCGCGCAGTTGCTGCAGCAGCCACGTCTTGTCGGGCACGCGCCACTGATCCTTGGGCTTGAGAACGAGGAAGGCATCCGTGTCATTGGGGCTCATGGGGTCAAGCCCTAGCTCGTCGGAGCCAACGCGGGCAATGACGTGATCAACTTCCGGGACCTTCGCTTGCAGCGTGCGTTGAATGAGCAAGTCCGTCGCGACGCTCTGCTCAAGGTTGATCGAGGGAAGCTTGGTCGTCTGCATGATGACCGAGCCCTCGTCCATCGTTGGCATGAACGTCTTGCCGACGGAGAGGTAGGCGAAGATCATCGCTCCGGCGCTGACCAGAGCCACGACGTAGACGGGCGAGGGATGCGCGAGGCAGTACCGCAGCAGCGGGCGATAGCCTCCCGTCAGCACGCGCATCAGAATGGGCTCTTTTTGCGCGCTCCCGCGAAGGAACAGCGACGACAGAACCGGTATCAGGGTCAACGACAGGAGGAGCGAGCCCGAAAGCGCGAAAATGATCGTCAGCGCAACCGGCGCGAACAGCTTGCCCTCCAGACCCTGCAACGACAGAAGCGGGAGGAACACGAGGCAGATGATCAGGATGCCCGAAGCGACAGGTGTCACGACCTCGGCCGCTGCCTGGTAGATCTGGTGCAGAACCGGAACGCGCGTATCGTTCGAGTGATGATTGAGGCGCTCGACCGTGTTCTCGACAACGACGACTGCGGCATCGACGATGAGACCGATGGCGATCGCAAGGCCGCCGAGGCTCATCAAGTTCGCCGACATGCCGAACAGGCTCATCATGAGGAACGTGACAAGGGCCGCCATCGGCAGCGTGACCGCCACCACGAGGGCGGCCCGGAAGCTTCCCAGAAAGGCGAGAAGCAGGAGGACCACGAGAACAGTTGCTTCGAGCAGGGCCTTCTTGACCGTTCCTACGGCGCGCTGGATAAGATCGGAGCGGTCGTAGAAGGTTTCCAGCGTTACGCCTTTGGGCAGGCTCGGCTTCAAGCTATCGAGCCGTTCGCGCACTCCCTTCACGATCGCGCTCGCGTCCGCGCCACGCAGTGACAGCACGAGGCCTTGCACCGCCTCGCCAGTTCCGTCCTTAGTCACCGCGCCGTATCGCGTGAGGCTGCCGATGCTGACGCTGGCGACGTCACGAATGCGCAGGACTTTGCCATCTTCCGACTTGAGGACGACCTGCTCCAGATCGCCGGGGGTGCGGATCGCCCCTTCGGCACGCACGACCAGCGCCTTCTCGCCGTCGGATAGGCGTCCGGCCCCATCGTTGCGGTTGCTGGCGGCGATGGCCGCTTTGATATCGGCGACGCCGAGGCCGGCCGCTGCAAGGGCGGCGCTATCGGGAACGACCTCGAACGTGCGCACCAGCCCGCCGAGCGCATTGACGTCGGCAACTCCGGGTATCGTTCTGAGGGCTGGACGGATCGTCCAATCGAGCAGGCTGCGGCGCTCCTCCAGGCTGAGGTTGCCGCCCTCGATTGTGAACATGAACACATCGGACAGCGGCGTTGAGATCGGCGCCAGACCGCCGGAAACGTTCGATGGCAGCTCATTGATCACACCGGCCAGCCGCTCGGCCACCTGCTGGCGCGCCCAATAGATGTCGGTCCCATCCGCAAAGTCGAGGGTGATGTCGGCGATTGCGTACTTCGCCGCCGAGCGCAGGACCGTCTGTTGCGGGATCCCGAGCAGCTCCAGCTCGATCGGCGTGATGACACGTGTCTCGACCTCCTCGGGCGTCATCCCCGGCGCCTTCATGATGATCTTGACCTGAACCGCGGAGATGTCAGGAAAGGCGTCGATGGGCAGACGCAAGAACGCATAGGCGCCTGCGGCGGCAATCAATGCCGCGCAGAGGAGCACGAAAGCGCGTTGTGTCAGGGCGAACTCGACCAGCCGGCGCAGCATCGACTACTTCCCGCCAATCATGTTCTCGAGCTGGGCGAGGCCCGAGACGGCGACTTTCTCGCCCGGAGCAAGGTCAGCCTCGATGGTCGCGCCGTGCAGCGTCTTGCCCTTCAGCTTCACCGCCAGAACGGAGAAGCCGGCCCGAGTGCGCACGAACACGCTGGGCGTACCCCCGACCCACACCACCGACTGCGCGGGTACGGCGAGGCCCGCCACGGCGGCTTCGCGGTGGATGCTCAGCGTCACCATCTGCCCCATGACGAATCCCGCCGAGGCCGAGATGCTTCCGATCAGCATCGCCGAGCGCGTCTTCGGATCAAGCGTGTGACCGACGGAGAGGACCTTGCCTGCGATGCCGTTGCCCAACAGAATGCTGTCGCCGGGGCGAACCTTGCCCATCAAGGAGGCGGGAAGCTGCGCTTCGACCCAAAGCTCGTCGCTGGTGTCCAAGACAACCGCAGGCGCCATCGCCGCGATGGTCGCGCCGGGCGCGACGTTGGCCTCGACGATACGGCCGGCCCGCTGCGCCACCAGAGTATAGCTGCCGTCGGCATTGGTCTTGATGTTGCCGAGCGATACGAGCCGCTTGTGCTCCTCGACGACGGCGCGCAGTCCCATTTCCTGCGCCTTGGTCTCGGCGGCGCGCGTAGGCGAAGCGATGTTCTTGTCGACAAGCGCGCGATAACGCTCCGCGACCGCGGTGGCAGCGTCGAGATTGGCCTCGGCCTGACGCAGCTGCGACAAGGTCTCGACGAGCTCACGGCTCGCGATGGTCATGAGGGGCTGACCCTTCTCGACCATCTGGCCCGGCAGCACGTCGACCGCGACCACGGTGCCTGCGAACGGCGCCGGCACAGCGATGCGGCTGTTCATCGGCGGGATGATCGTCCCGGGCAGCAGCGCGATGGCCTCGTCCGTTGCCGGACGCACCTCCTGAAGCTTGATCTGGAGGCCGTTGAGTTGCGCCTGGCTGACGGCGATTTCCGCGGCATACGCCGGCAGCGGCACCAATCCCAGGGGGGCGAGCGCCAGCACAGTCATGAGAACCCTGCTTAAATACACCATCCCTAACCTCCGGTGCGGCTACTATCAGTCGCTTGATTTTGCTCGCCTAGTCCGGTGAGATCGCGAACGGTCGAGCGAGTGCACAGCGACCGTTATTTCACGCCTATGGTCGAAGGCAGTGGAGCGCGTGTAGGCGGTCAATCGGAAAGATCGCAAGGACGGGTTCCGCTCGCACGGACTCGCCCTGATGCAACTCTATTCGCGCTGTATCTACACAAGGTGCGCATCCGGCGAACAACTTGAACCTCAATGTCGGCAAAGTGAGTACGGCAGTGAGAAAGCCCGAGAGCGCTGCGGCCGGCGTCAGCTACCACTTGAGGTTCGAAAACGCGGCGAGCATCTCTGGAGCTCTCGATCTTGAAGCTTGCTGCACTGATGCAAATCAGTGCGCAGAACAGCGCGCGCAGCTATGTTCGAGCTGGAAGAGATCCGTACCGTGCAGGATCTTCCGGACGGTCGCGTCGAGGTGGCGGCGATCGATCCCGTTGCATCCATGCTGACAATCCGCAGCTCTCGGAGGCAGCCGCCCAAGACAGCGAGCAGCTCAAGCGCGGCTGCGGGGATAGGGGCGATAAGTCTGAAGCAAGCTAGGAAGGCGTATATGAACTCTGAGGTATACGTCGGGATCCGTTCGTGAGGATCTTCCACTGGGTCTTGGTCATCGCATTTACGGTTGCCTTCCTCACCGAGGAAGACACGCTTAACATTCACGTCTGGGCAGGATATGCAGTGGGCATCCTGATCATCGCGCGCGTGGTCTGGGGGTTTTTCGGACCGCCGCATGCGCGCTTCTCCGATTTCGTCTACAAGCCCGTCGCCGCGATTACCTACATCGGCGATGTATTACGCTTGCGCTCAGCACGCTACCTCGGACACAGCCCCGCCGGAGGAGCAATGATCATACTGCTCTTGGCGCTCCTGGCTGCGACGGTGGTGACTGGCCTCATTGTCTACGGAGGCGAGCACCAGGGAGGACCGCTTGCGGGCATCGTCACTAGCCAACAAGCAGAAGCGCTTGAGGACCTGCATAACGTCCTCGCTAACGTGACGTTCGCCTTCGTGGTTGCGCACATCGCCGCCGTGGTGCTCGCGAGCTTTGCGCATCGCGAGAACCTGATCCGCTCGATGTTCACAGGG
This sequence comes from uncultured Alphaproteobacteria bacterium, assembly GCA_963782555.1. Taxonomy (GTDB): domain Bacteria; phylum Pseudomonadota; class Alphaproteobacteria; order Rhizobiales; family Hyphomicrobiaceae; genus Hyphomicrobium_A. Next base: position 1,008,986 of record CAWAKB010000001.1, read on the forward strand.
TACAAACGCTCATGAA
>CAWAKB010000002.1:0-188555 GCA_963782555.1 uncultured Alphaproteobacteria bacterium
CTCCGCCAATTTGTGATCGATCGACGTCTGCCCATGTCGGCCGGTGTCCACAGAAATCCCAATATCATTGAGCGTTTCTTCCTGCCGGCGTCTGTACACGTCCGCCAAAGTCGCTTAGCACCGACCTTCGAAACATGGGCAGGAACATGGGCAGGAACATGGGCAGGGGGCGATGGGGCGGGGGCTCCACAGACTATCTTCCGTCAACGTTGCAAGGCGTAACAAGCCCGGCTACTACGCCGACGGCGGCGGGCTCTACCTGCGCGTGGCGGCCGGCGGCACCAAGGGCTGGATCTTCCGCTTCACGCGCGCCGGCAGGACGCGAGACGCGGGGCTCGGTGCCTATCCCACAATCAGCTTGGTCAAGGCGCGCGAGCAAGCCGAGCAATGCCGGCGCCTGCTCGCCGCTGGCATTGACCCGATAGACGCCCGCCGGGAAGAGCGCGACGCCGCCCGCATCGCCTCGGCAAGGGCCATGACCTTCGAAGATTGCGCCAAGGCGTTCATCGAGAGCCACGAAGCGGGCTGGCGCAACGACAAGCACAAGGACCAGTGGCGGGCGACGCTCGCAACCTACTGCTACCCCATCATCGGCGCGCTGCCCGCCGAAGTCATTGATACTGGGCTCGTCCTAAAGGTCCTCGAGCCGATCTGGGCCAGCAAACCGGAGACGGCCTCCCGCGTGCGCCAGCGCGTTGAGAGGGTGTTGAGCTGGGCCAAAGTGCGTGGATACCGAGATGGCGAGAACCCCGCCCAATGGCGTGGCCATCTCGACCACTTGCTGCCTGCCAAGAGCAAAGTGCGCAGAGTTCGCCACCATGCGGCCCTGCCCTACGGCGAGGTCGGCGCCTTTATGGCGTTGCTCCGAGAGGTGACGAGCATCACGGCGCGCGCCCTTGAGTTCCTGATCCTGACGGCGACCCGCACGGGCGAGACGCTCGGCGCGCGGTGGGACGAGATCGACCTCGGCGCGCGCATGTGGACGATTCCCGCAGGGCGCATGAAGGCCGGCAACGAACACCGCGTCCCGCTGCCGGCGCGCGCGATCACCATTCTGAAAATGATGGCGGAGATACAGCAAAGCGAGTTTGTGTTCCCCGGCGCCAAGCAGGGACGGCCGCTGTCGCAGATGTCGTTGACGATGCTGCTACGGCGCATGGGCCGCGACCACGTCACGGTGCATGGGTTCCGCTCGAGCTTCAGGGATTGGGCGGCAGAATGCACATCGTTTCCGCGCGAGGTTGCGGAGATGGCGCTTGCGCATGCAGTGTCCGATGCCGTCGAGGCGGCTTATCGGCGTGGGGATCTGTTTGAGAAGCGCCGCAAGCTGATGGGAGCCTGGGCCGCATTCTGTGAGCGAGAGCAGACATCCGCGAAGGTCGTGCTCATAAAGAGGGGTAGAATTTCTCAGCGCGGCTAGGACGACGGTCCGAAAGCTTGGCACTGCACCAAGTTGCCGCGCGACCACATTGGAGGCGCTGGGAGAGGGCGATGACAAAGAATGCAAAAGACGGCACGGAGGCAGAGGTGCGGCCACGCGGAGGGATGAAAGCGGGGAATAGCGCGCCGCAGAGGAAGCCGGCGGCGAAAGCGCTAGGACTTCTCGTCCAGGCGCCAATTCAATTCCCGGAATTCAAGGCTCTTCGCAAAGTCTGCTCCGGCCCGTCTGGGCTCCCCCCGACCCCGCGTCTGCGGGACAATATCGCTCGTTGGATACAAATTGGCCTGAAGCTCGAGGAAATCGCTAGGAACGAGATGGACGCGCAACGTCGATCTCGGGGACGACAGAAGGGATGGACCCCTTACCCAAACGATCAGAAGATTGTTGATGCTATCAATTTCGTTATGGAGGAGACGGGGCTCAGCCCCAAAGTGGTCGTGCCGGCGGTTGTGGAACGGCTCGAGAATGACAATCTCGTCCATGCCCAGCCGCGGACGCATCTGAGGCGAATAACGCGCAAGTTGAAAATCCGAAATTCGTTGCTCGCCAAAGCGCTAAAGCTCGGGGACAATAAATAGCGCTTTGATGCCCGATTTGATGTCCCCAAGACCGCGCATGCCGCTGTTATTCATCACCTCCATCGCCACCCGATGGAGACATGATGATGAGCGACACAGTCGAAAAAATAGCCTTCTCCGTTGATGAGGCCGCCATGCGGGCGAACATAGGCCGCGATGGCATCTATCAAGCCATTCGCGAGAAGCGGCTTGATGCAAAGAAGGCAGGGCGCCGAACGCTAATCACGGCTGAAGCCCTGCGTCGATTTCTCGACAGTCTGCCATCCCTCCAGTTGCCGCCGGTGGCGTGATCGCCACGGGGACGGGATCTGCGACCAAAAAAATCGCCGCCGAGATGTCGGTCTCGCACGGCGAAATGAAATCCAATCGATGGTGCGCTGTATCTCGCATGACACTGGCTTTTTCAAGGCCAGGTCCGCCATCAACCAATAACAGGATGATGGCGCGAATGCTCGATCCGAAACGACCAATCCTTGATATCGCCAATACGGCCCGCGCTCTCGCAGATCGTGCCGAAGATGTATCGCTGGCCTTGCTCGGAGAACCGTCCTTTCTCTCACGCAATGAGAGGCGCTGGGGACGTCGAGGCTCGCTCTCTTTGCGTTGCTCCGGCCCGAGACGAGGGTTCTGGTACGACCACGAGCGCGGTGAGGGTGGGGATCTGCTTGCGCTCATTGCCCGCGAGCACGGCGTCAAACTAGGCGATGCCCTGGCCATCGCTTACGACATTCTTGGGGGCGCGGTCGCTCCCAGCGTCGTGCGCCCTTTGCCGCGGGTAGAACAGGAAAGAGATAGCGCGGCGGCAAGAACGGCCATAGCGCTGCGACTTTGGCGGGAAGCGGTGCCGATCCCTGGCACGCTGGCCGAGCGCTACCTCGTGGTCCACCGCCAACTTGCCGTCGATAGTTTGCCGCTTCGTCACGTGCTGCGTTGGCACGGGCGCATCTGCGCGCTCGTAGGCCTGATGACTGATGCCTTATCGGGGGAACCGACCGGAATTCATCGCACTATCCTCGACAGCGACGGCGCCAAGCGAGAACGCAAAATGCTGGGCCGCCAAGGCGTTCTGCGTCTGTCTCCCGATGATTCAATGGCGAGCGGCCTCGGTGTGACCGAGGGAATTGAGGATGGCCTCGCTATTCTGCTCTCGGGCTGGTCGCCTGTGTGGGCAGCGACCAGTGCAGGAGCGATCGCCCGCCTACAGGTTATTGCCGGAATCGAATCCATCACAGTATTCGCGGACGCCGACGAGGCGGGACTGAGGGCTGCTGAGCATTGCTGCGCTCGATGGCGAACTGCCGGTTGCGAGGCATGCATCGCTTCACCCAGAGGGGCATCATGAGCGAGCACCCGAAGGACTGGGCTGAGGCGCACGCCAGTGGCGCGGAGATTCGCGATGCTGCTGACCGCGTTTGGGCGGAATCGCTGAAAGTGCACCCAAAGCGCTCATGGCGCGACCACACCATAACGGCGGCTGCCCTCCAAAGGCTCGAGTTCCCGGAAGTGAAATATGTGGTCCCCGGCCTCATTCCGGAAGGGCTGAGTATGCTGTGCGGTCGCCCCAAAATCGGCAAATCCTGGGCCGCGCTGGAGATTGCCATCGCGGTCGCTTCGGGCGGGGAATGCTTCGGGAATCGCAAGACTGAGAAGGGCGATGTGCTCTACGCCGCGCTTGAGGACAATCCTCGTCGGCTGCAGCGCCGCACCGACAAAATTCAATCACCAGTCAGCACGGCTTGGCCGGCGGGGCTGACATTCACGAACACATGGCGCCGCCTAGACAAGGGCGGAGTGACTGACATTGCCGAGTGGATCGGGGGCGCAGAGAAAGCGCGCCTCGTTATTCTCGACACGCTCGCTGGTGTTAAGCCGGTCCGCACGAATGCCGGCTACGCCGAGGACTACGAGAGCCTAACCGCCCTGCATCGACTCGCAAATGACATCGGCATAGCGGTGCTGGTGCTCCACCATACTCGCAAGCTAGATGCGGACGATCCCCTCGATACGATCTCTGGAACCCTCGGCCTCGCTGGATGTGCCGACACCGCACTTGTGTTTGTCGGATCATCTTAAGGCATGGCGCTCTACGTCCGTGGTCGCGATATCGAGGAAGCCCAGCACGCGGTCACATTCAACAAGGCGACCTGCAGGTGGACTATCGTCGGAGACGCCGCCGAGGTGCAGAGATCCGACACGCGTTCGAAAATCCTGGATGTTCTCAAGCGGACTAATGTCGCGATGGGACCATCTGATATAGCCGCTGCCGCCGAGCTTAAGGAGTCCGTGGTCAAGGTGCGCCTCGGCGCGATGGTGATGGATGGCGAAGTCGTTAAGACCAGCCGCGGTCTCTACCAGCATCCGTGACCTGATGACCGTCGTTACCTTCGTTACTTCATTACCTTGAAACTTAACTCTCTGAAATTGCAGTACATTTTTCTGTGAAGGTAATGAGTAACGAAGGTAACGGTCTGACAGTCGTCAGCACAGCGACCTTGTGGAAGGATATGCAACATGGACGGAATCGAATGCGCCTTCTGCGCGACGGTCGGCACCGAGCCGGAGTTGAAGACAAGCCAGGCCGGCAAGCTGTGGACGAGCTTCAACGCCTGCGTCGGCAGCGGTGACGAGGCTTGCAGCTTGATAAAGGCGTATTCCTGCGCCTTCGTCATGGGTACTTTGATGACCTCTGACGGAGCCTTGTGCGGATCAAAAGGGCGCGCTTCCTCATCCCCGGCGGCCGCGGCTTACGTGGGGCGCCCCTCAAGATGCCCGTGCGGGTCTCGAAAATTAGCAATGGATAGCAATGGCAGGGAAAGCGTCCGCACCCGGCGCTCCCAATAGTGGGGACGGTCGGGTCTCAAAAAAATAGATTGAGATAGAATGCGCATGGCTCCAAGCAAGCGCAGTTGCGTCAGTAGCGCCTCAGCCTGTTTCCGCATTCGTCGAGCTTTGAAAAACAATCAAGTTCTATCGAACGGCGGAGCGGAATGGCGGCAATGCTACGCACAGCCGGGCGCTCGCCGAACTCGGCCGATCCCCACGTGATCTGGCCTGACTGAGCCTCGCGGCCGCATGACCTGCCGCGTGTCATGAAACGCGCCGGCATTGCCATCCCCGGGTTCAAGCTCAACCCGCCGCACCCTTAACAGAGAGCGTATTTTGTTAAGGGTATGGTATCATGACCCTGCATATTCATTGAGCAATTGCAGGAGCAAAAAGCGATGGCCAAGGGGCGTAAAGTAAAGGGTGGTGCGGCAGCCGACGCTCACGAGCGCTCAAAGGACTTTCTCGACCCCTCCGAAATGGAGGCGTTGCTCGATGCAGCGAAGCGCGGACGGCACGGCGTCCGTGACCATGTCCTCCTCCTTGTCATGTACCGCCATGGCTTGCGTGTTTCCGAGGTCGTCAGCATGCGCCTCGAGCAGGTGAACCTCAAGGATGCCCGCATCTGGGTCAAGCGGGTGAAGGGGTCGCTCGACACCTCCCAGGCCATCAAGGGCGACGAGCTCCGGGCCTTGAAGCGCTACCTCGCCACGCGACAGGACAAGCTGCCGTGGCTGTTTATCTCCGAGCAGAAACACCAGATGGTGCGCCAGGCGGTCAACTACCTCATCGCCGAGGCGGGCAAGCGCGCTGGGCTGGGCCACGTCTGGCCGCACATGATCCGGCATTCCGCCGGCTACGCCCTTGCGAATGAGGGCACCGACTTCCGACTGTTGCAGGACTTCCTCGGCCACCGCGACCCAAAGCACACCACGAGGTACACCCGGACGTCGAGCCGGCGATTTGAGGGGCTGTGGGATTGATGGGAGCTATCTGTCCGCTTTTTGCCCATTAGCAGACGGTCGGCGACGGTCACCGCGACTTCCGCCTTTGACCCAGAGCAGACACTCAAGCGTCACCAGTCACGCCTTGAACCACATCGTGCAGGAACAGCAGGTTCTGTGCTGTCGTTCGGTTGCCGACTTTTAACGCCGCGACAATGTTGCTGTAAGCGCGACAGCGTATTGTCTGAGGGGGGAGAAGACTGAGGGCGCATCAGGACGAACATGGAGATCTCAATGGGTGTTAGTAGACTAACCTCGATCAAAAATATGTTGACCGTTTTTCTCGCCCCTGCCGCAGCCGCGAGCCTATTGATGACAACACTTCCAGCCAGTGCCTATACGGGGCAAGAGCTTGCTAAGGGGGCCAAGATCAGCATGGCTGAGGCGCGCGCCATCGCTGTGAAGGCCCACCCAGGCGAGATTACCGACGAAGAATTGGAGAAAGAGCAAGGCGGTAGCGGGCTGCGATATTCTTTCGATATCAAACAAGGCTCGGTCACGCACGAAGTCGGAGTCGACGCGCAAACCGGCAAGGTGCTGGAAAATGCAAAAGAAGGGCCCAATCCCGACTAGAGTCGGCCAATCGTGACGAGGAGGCCGTTACTAGGGCACACCTGAGAAACTGGCCGTAAGCCGGCCCTTTACCTCGCTGCGCAGAAAGGGACTTTCGTGGGATTTGGTCCTTGGGCTGTTGCAGCGCCCGCCGTGGGCGCTGCATTCGTCGCCTCGCTCGTCGAAGTCGTTGAGGCGTTCACGATCATCCTGGCAGTCGCAACGCTGCGTGGCTGGCGCCCAGCTATGATAGGCACCCTTTGCGCGCTCGGGGTGTTGGGATTGTTGATCATCCTACTCGGACCTGTTCTAGATCGCGTTCCTCTTCACTTTCTTCAACTATTCATCGGCGTGTTGCTCCTAGTTTTCGGGCTGGGGTGGCTTCGCAAGGCGATCCTGCGCGCGGCTGGGATCATCCCTCTTCATGACGAGAACGCCATCTTCGCGTCGGAGTCCGCCCAACTGACCGAGACCGCACGCCGACACACCTCTCTCAGTTGGATCGCCGGCTTGACCGCATTCAAAGCCGTGCTTCTCGAAGGACTGGAAGTAGTCTTCATCGTCATAGCTGTCGGCGCTGGCCGCGGACTGTTGTGGCCGGCTGCGTTCGGAGCGCTCGCAGCGTGCGCCGCCATTCTTTGCGTCGGTGTCATTGTCCATCGACCGCTCGCACAAATTCCCGAGAACTCGTTGAAATTTGGAGTTGGTTGTATGCTCTCAGCCTTCGGCCTCTTCTGGACCGGCGAAGGTCTTGGTGTGCAGTGGCCGGGAGGGGATTTCGCCCTGGTTACGTTCGTTGGCTTGTTCCTCGCCGTTGGCCTCGCAACTTCATTATTGCTCCGGCGACAGCCAGCGGAGGCTCGATGACAGGTATTCTCGGTGACGTTGCCAAAGAACTCATTGGAATGTTCTTAGCCGATGCAAGACTGACCATCTCAATCTTGGTCCTGGTAGCACTCGCTGCGGCTTTGGTGGATTGGTTACACGTCAACGCTGTGGTTAGCGGCGCTCTCCTCGTCGTCGGCAGCCTACTGATCCTTGTCGAGGCCATCGTGCGCCAGGCCAAGGAGACAAGTACTGAGCCGAGGTAGCCACCTGCGTGCTCAACGTCCGCTGTTGACCCGAAGGGGCCATGCACATCAGAACCGGAACTGCTCTGGGCTCGAGATTGGACGGCTTATCGGAGCCTCTAGCGGACATTTCTGTATTCGCCTGCGAGAAGCTCGTCGTGGTAACAGCGAGTAAAGCTTGCGTGAAAACCGATAACGTCAGCCCATTGGTTTGAGATGGATCAATGAGATGAGGCTCACCGTCCGATAGCACCAGCCTCAAGCGCCCGTTGCGCGACGGGCCGCACGCTACACCCAACCAGAGTATTTCAGGAGTTCGAATATGATCCGTACACTCAGTTTGGCCGCCGTTTTGGTCGCCGGTCTCGCCGCCCTACCTGCTATCGCCGCCGATACGGACAAGACGGACGCATCCCTCGTGGTTGCGCAGGAGGGGCCCGCCACCCAAAAACCTTTCACGATGATAGATGCGCAGAACCTGCTGAGGCAGCAGGGCTATACAAACGTTTCTGAGTTGGTGAAGAATGAAAAGGGTGTTTGGATCGGCAGTGCTAAGAAGGACGGCAAGACCGTGCCGGTCGGTGTCGACGTTAAGGGCAACGTTGTCGAGTGACCGGCAACTGGTCTCGGCCTTGCGGTGAGACCGCACCTGTGCGCCGCAAGATCGACATCACCTAGCGTCGATCCAACAAATCGAAACTCGAAGCGGTAGCTGAGGCTTGGCTGCCGCTCATTTTTTTTGGATCTCGTTTTCTGGCTATTTCGGCATCGCGGTGTCAGCTCATGGCCCATCGGCGACATCGAAGTGACGCCGCCGCGTGACTGCTCGTGAGGGGAAAGCTGACTAGGTCCAGCCCCTACCCTGACGGACGCACATGACCCGCGGCGGACGTGAGCCCCCATAAATGGTTGGCGTCTCAGAAATGCATGCGCAGGCCGACATTGCCGCCGATGCGGTTGGCGTTGTCGGTGTCCCAGGCCGCCTCGAAGTTGCCGTAGAAGTCCGTGTTGGCGGCAAGGCGCGCGGCTGCGTTGACGCCGAGGAAGACGCTGCCGACATCGTCGGCGCCACCGGGATCGAAGCTCAAGTTCTGCCCGAGCAGCACCGCATCTACCGTGTTGCCCGACAGAAGCGTGCGTCCCTCGATGCCGGCATAAGGCGAGATGTACGTCGTGGTGGTCACGAGCGGCAGCGCCACCTGCAGCCGGCCCTGGAGAATGTGCAGGTCGCGGGCTTCCACCGAGAGATTCGCGAGCGAGCCTGTCTCCGTATAGCCGTCGAGGAAGTAGCCCGCGTAGCGCACGTAGGCGCTCGGCACGAAGCCCATGCCCGTTTCCAGCGCAACCTTCGCCTCTGGCGAAACGAACCACGCATCGTAGCTGGCCGTGGCCGTCTCAAGGCCGCCCGGCGCGAGGTTGTTGGCGACGCGGCGCTCGCTGTCGTTCCACGTGTGGCCGCCACTCAGCGCGAGGTCGATGTTGAGCACGCCCGACTGCGTGCCGCCATAAACGCCGCCGTAGAAGCTGTCGATGTCGATATCTTGAGAGTCGTAGGCGACATCGACTTTTCCGGTGGAGCCGCCAAAAAAGCCGCCCACGCGCGTGTCGGCATCGAGGCGGCCGTCGGCACCCGAGATCAGCCCGCCGACCCAGTTGGTGGCATCGACCGTGGGGCTCGAGCCGTCCTGATCGCGCGTAGAGCCGAAGGCGTTGGCCCAGATGTGCGTGCCCTGCTCTGGCAGCGGCGCCCCGCGTGCGCGGCGTGACCCGGTGACGTAGGACGGCGGCGCGAATGGACCGGCAGGGCCCCCGGCTGCCGGGCCGCCGGCAAACCCGGCCTGGAGCGCATTGAACACGGAATTGAAGATGCCGTCGGTGAGGTCGGTGATCACCTCATCCTGCATGGCGAGGCCCGTGGGATCGACGACGGCGATCTGGTTGCCGCTGACGGCATAGGGCGCGCCGCCCGTATTGATGTTGCCAATGACAGGGGCAGACACGAAGGTCAGCACCGTGCTTTCGCCTGAAGCCGTGGTCCAGTTCAGCGTGTTGACACCCCCACCCAGATCGATTTTTCCCATGAGGACCGAGCCCGGCAGCAGGGTCAGCGTGGTGTCGGCGGCAGCCGTCGCCCGGATCGCGAAAGTGCCGCCCTGGATCAGGCCGGCGTTGACAAGGCTGGATAGAGTGCCGGCGTTGACGCCATAAAGGGTCCCGCCGGTGATGCTGCCATTGTTGATCAGGCTGGTGATGGTTTGGCTGTTAACGCCGATTCGGCCCCCAGTGATATTTCCGGAGTTAATTAGGCTGGAGATGGTTTGGGTGGCGACGACGGCATCTTGACCCCCAATGATATTGCCGGAGTTGACCAGGCTGGTGAGGCTTACGGCGCTGACGCCACGAGAGGTCCCGCCGGTGATGTTGCCGTCATTGACGATGGCGAGGTTCTCGTCGAAGTTCATTCCGGTCTGGTTCCCCGTGACCGAGGCGCTGGAGAGCACATTGACGGTGACGTTGTTCTCCAAGCCCGAGCCGTAGCCGAATAACGGGCCATTCTGGTTCAGCGTGTCACCGGAACAGGTGGCGGTGACGCCATCGGCCGCCGCCGGATTGCAGGCGGCAAGGGCGGGCGCGACGGCCCAGTGCAGGCCAAGGCCAAGCGCAAGGGCCAGCGCGGCCCGACAAACGGTACGACGCAACGCAACCATGGGACAAATCTCCTAACGCACAAAAGGAGGACGTTTTCGGCCCGCGCAGCTATACGTCCTTTCTCAAAACTTCTCATGGTGCGCCCCTCGAGATGCATGAAAATGAGACTGCACACGGAGCATTTGTTCGTGCGTGTGGCAGATCTGCCCGCTCGCAAAATTGAGACGAAGCCGCATCTGGAGGGAGGTCCGGCGGGGTGAGGGAGTGGTAGCACCTCGCGACCGCTGTTGGCCCTTCCCAGACATTGGCGTCCACTTGCCGCCTCGTCTGCTGTCGGGTCGCTAGCCGACCCGAACACAGTCCAGAGCTTAGCATCGGCAAGGCTGAAAGAGGCGACAGCAGCGGCGATCACCTCGAACTTCGCGCAATGGCTTTGGGTCTTTGGCCCGCCGGCTAGTGCAGGTGCTTGTTGCCGGGGTCAGGGGAGCGGGGTGCTACAGCCTCACGACCATCCGACATTCTGCTATCCGGACGGGCTTACCGGAGATCAACTAGCGGCCGTTTTTTTGGCCTGGGCTGATGCCAATCCCAACAAGTGGCACATGTACCCATCGACGGTGGTCGGCCTTGCGTTTGAAGCAGCGTGGCCCTGCCCAGACGCCCCCTAAAGCGTTCTTGCTTCTTCCGTCTGCGGTGGTCGAGCCATCACTCGGAGATAGTCTGGCAGCTCGACGCCAGTCTTTTGAGTATTGCTCGCTCGTTAGCGGTGTTAGCAGTACTGATATTCTTACGGCCAGTCCGGCATAACCAACTTCTCTACAGCCGAGACGAAGCCGCCATTGGGTGTGGGCGGCTGCTGCCCTGTGCCAATCGAGCCTGTTGTTAGAGCAGCCGACGGGCGCGCTCGCTCCTCGGGAACCGGAACCCGATCAGGAAGAATCGGAACTGCGGTGCGTGATGTATCGTCAGCAACCACCGGCTGACTGGCCGCGAGGCCCGCTTCGCGCATCGCGCCAACGCGATTTCTGACCGCGTCTTTTAAGTGGGCTCTCGACAGTCCATTCTTTAGCGAAATTGCCCGCGTTAGGTCCAAGATGGCCTGCCCCGGGAGGCCGAGTTCTCGATATGCTAGTCCGCGGAAGTAAAGAGCTTCGCCCTGCTGTTTATTGGTGAGACTACCGTCCAGAGCGTTACTCAGCGCTTTGATTGAGATTTCGAGAGCGCCGTCCTTGTATGCGTCAATGCCCGCCTCGAGTGATGTTCGGCCGACTTCAGCGTCATGGACACTTGATTCCCATCCTGCAGTACTCTCCGAGGTGTTGAGTGCAGGCAGAAGGAATCCGCCGCCAGCGGCCAGTATGAGAACGATCTTCCTGCGCACGGTGTGCAGCATATGCTTCGTTGAGTTGGTCTGAGGCTCACGTCCAACACGAATGATTCGTTCCAGGTATTTTGGCGCCGAGCCTTGCTTGTAACAATAGGAAGCTTGTCTAAATTCAACATGGAATCCACGAGCATCTACCAAGTCCTGCGTTCCGTCTCCGACAACCATGTCTTCGTGGTCTGCCGCGACGGCTGCTTCTATGAGCTACCTGACCACGTGCGCCATCGCGGGCGTCGAGAAGCTCAAGCCCGAATATTGGCTGGATCTCATGGAGCAGGACTACGTGCTGGTACGGACCGGCACGGCGATGTTTCAACCAGAGGTCTAGGGTTTTCGATCGCCAAGTTTTGGCTCGGCATTTGCCGATCCTGAGGCTCGTTCGCGTCGAGTGGCGCCGTGGGTGTGAACGCGACCTTACCGCTCGTCAACGAACCGCTTCCACCGATTTCGATTGGCCTCCAGCCACGCCGGGCATTTTGTTTTCACCCAATCCGCTCGCTTGCCTGATCGGTACGGCTCGTTGGCACGCTTTGACACGATCCCCCCAAGTCCCAACTGGCATGCAGCATCGAGCACGACGGCTCCTTCACCCTCTACGTGATCACAAAAGCGAATGCGGTCTGAAAATACTGACTTCATGAATTCACGTAGCACCCACTTGCGCTCGATCAGCTCTGCGCCACGCAAGTCGAAGCCGTCCAAGTACAGTAGGTCGAAGGCAAAGTAGACGATCCGCGCACCTCGCTTGGCGAGTTCCTTGGCGACATCGGGAAACGAAGGCATTCCCTTCTTGTCGATGGCGACGAGCTCACCGTCGAGCACGATCTGATTGGCTGGCAAACCTGAGATCGCGTGAGCAATGACGGGCATCCGGTCCGCCCAATCGTGGCCCCGACGCGTATAAATGCGCGGCCGCTTATCAAACTGCACCTGTGCTCTGTACCCGTCGTATTTGATTTCGTGCAGCCAGCCTTCGCCTTTGGGTGGTGCTTTGCGCAAGGTCGGCACGCACGGCTCGATGAACCCAGGCGCCGGCGCGACCTCGGCACCTTCGAGAGTGCGGGCGATGAAGCGAGCGGGGGAGCGATGTGTCGATCGTCGGGGCATGTGGCCCGACCTTACCATCGCGCCCATGGTCATCCGCTGGGAGTTCACGCGCATGGGGCCGGAGCAGGCGCATGGTTCGTTCAAGAAATCGGAGGGGCCAGATACTCCGATCGGTTAAGTCGACCACCAACCACGGAGTAACTATGGTTAATTGCCATCGGTAATAGGCCACAGATGCCGGCGGTCGCGAGACGCGGGGGGCTCTTGCTGTGAAGATCTGGGGAGCCCGATGTATGATCCTGATGTCGTCGCGTTGATAGTCGCTGCTCTCGAAGCCGCCTGGGCCGATGTAGCTGAGATCACACTAATTGCGCCGAGCGCGGACCAGTCCACAATCCTTAGTCTGATGGCCGCTCGCATCACGGCGGGCATCGAAGAGGGCATACGCGATGTGGGTGGCCTGAAGACCCTCGCGCTCAATGCGATCGATTGGTATGCGCTCGTTGCGTCAGATAATCCTACGTCCCCTCGAAGGACTTAGTAAGCATCGAATCCAAACTATTCAGAACCGCGGGTCAAGACAGGCCCGCCGTTCTTGCGTTCCGATGGCCTTGGTTGCTGTGATGACAACCCGCGGTTGTCAGTAATTCCAAGTAGAGTTGCGATCAAACCTCAAAATATGATCGGTTAATACATGAGCAAAAGCAAGTATTTTTACACGAACCGTGATACCATCTCTGAACAATTTCTGAGACGGAGAAGTAGACATCATGACTGCAACTTACACCTTCAGGGCCGATCGCAAACACGAGTGGTCACTTGGCTTCAATTGGTTCGACGAGATCGTCGGCGCGGCTTGGTTGGATCTGGGCTGGTGGGAAGTGTCGCTCGAGCTCGTCGCCGGCGAGCCCGAGCCGATCGACTGGCAGACGACGGTGCAGGCTTTCACGCGCTGGGCCGCGATCGCCTTGTCACTGGAGCTTTCCACAGAAAGCTCAACCTTAATGCTCTTTTGCTCTCGACAGCCGAATCAGACTTGGCACGCTAGATAAGCAGCTTCGTCCGACCCCCGGCGAAGTCAGCCTACTCCCTCATTAGGCTCTGCATGCAGAGCGCTGGCCAGTCCCCCCTGCCGGCGCTCTCTTTTTGCCGGAGGCTCGGGCGACGTGAGGCGATCGCGCCGCCCGAGCCCCAGGGTCCCTAAATCCATGAAGGAGATTGCGACCCCAAGATGGGCTTAACCGGCTTGTTTCCTGGCGTTGAGTTCCGCAATTGAGGGAGCCAGTTCGCTGTATGTATAGCTTGTTTTCTCGGTGCATAGGCTCGGCCGTCGGATGGCGCTGAGCGCCGCCAGCTTCAGTCGTGTCAGATCGCGCTCGCCATTTTTGACTGCTGCCATGATCTGTCGGACCATCGCAGTGTGAATGGCTACTTTGCGTGGAGTGGAGTGCCATGAAAGCCCGTAAGCTAATCGAAGGGAGCGTACGTTCTCCAGAAGCCCTGAAGATCCAAGGGAAGGCGTTTGACGATGCCTGGGCAGGATTCGCCGACCGTTACGATGGCGACGCTCAGGCTGTCGAGCATGCCCGAGTGCAGCTGGCTCACGCCGTGCTGGCCGTTGGCGATGAGGACTGCATCGACCCAGAGGAAGTCAAGAAAGCGGCATTAGAGATGCTATCGATCAGACAACAAGATGAAGAGAACCTACGTCGGAAGCAGTCGGCTTAGCGATTGCGCCCCGGTCACAAGCCGGGGCTCAGTGCTCTTGCGCGCGCTTTCCCACCGCAGTCGCAGGATGACAGAGCGCTCCGCCGCACCGATGCCGACCTCAGTGCGGAGCGGGGGCCTGACGGCAGGCTTCGGCTTACCTCTGCCATACCAGCCTCCGCGCGGCTGTCCGGCGCTCGTATACATGAGCGGACTTCTGTCGAAGTGGCATCAGCGATGCGCTCTGGTTCGGATGAGGTCCGCTGTTGGGGGCACACCGGTCGGTCACTCGGCACCTCGGCACGGCAGCGTGTGACCCATTGCCGACGTAGATCGCGTAGCCTCCGCGCATCTTGGTTGAAAGCCCTTCTCAGTCGATACCGCGCAGCGACGACGTCGACACCCACGTGGTTGATCTCCGTGCTGACCAGATCTTTGCGGTGACCGGAGGAGCCTGAGCCCGCTCTCCTACATGATCGTTTACCTAAAGCCCGACTGCCGAAGCGCGGGACGCAGATATATTGAGGATAGCATGGGGTCAGCGGTGCTGCTGCTCCAGCACCTCTTTGAGAACGACCGCCTCATTGTGTTCGCTATCCCTCGCCCCGAAGAGCAGCGTCAGCGGTGCTTTGCGTGCGCGTGAGCGCAACTCCGCCAACTCTAGCGTGTGGTCACGAAGCTCCGCGCGATACCGCTTTACAAAATCATTCCAGCGTTTCGGATCATGCCTGAACCACTGACGGAGCTCAGTCGAGGGTGCCACAGTTTTCATCCATAGATCGAGCGCCGCTCGTTCCTTGCTGATCCCGCGGGGCCAAAGGCGGTCGACTAGAACACGGAACCCATCAGAGCTCTTCGGCTCCTCGTAAATGCGTTTGACCCGAATCTGCACCATGGCGTCTACGATGTCGAACAGTGCCCTCGCCCATTCCTGCGCTCGGTTCCCGTCTGGGCTTGCCTATGGCCGTTTGGCAAACAAGGAGCACCCTCTTACTCGTTGAGTAGTTCTTGCCAGTTGGAGGGGACCCGTCCGGTGGGTCCAGGCGCGGGTTGATCTAAAGGATGCGAATGTGGAGCGATTAGTTTCGGACCGGTCACATATTCGCGCGTACGGTAATTATAGAACCACTGCTCGCCCGGCTCAAAACTCGTGATAATCGGGTGACCGGTCTCCGCATTGTGCTTTGCTGCGTGTTGATTGGGCGAACTATCGCAGCAACCGATGTGCCCACACTGGGCGCATCGGCGGAGATGGAACCACCAGCCGCCTGCCGCCAGGCATTCAAGACAGCCGGTACCACTCGGTTTGGCTGAGGGATCAATACCCTCTCTCTCGGATTTCATCATGCCTCCGTAACTAACTGGCTTTAGTCGAACCGAGCCCCCGCTTCACACTTGCGATTCTATCAGTACGACGGGAGGCGAAGCGTCAAACGATCTTCTTCTTCTGCTTGGCGAGCAGCTCGAGAAGCGCCCTAGCAGCCGGACCCGACGAAGCCGGGTTCTGGCCGGTGATCAGCAGGCCATCGCGGACGACGTGAACCGCCCAGTTGACCTTCTTCGAGAAGACGGCGCCCAATTTCAACATCTCATCTTCAACAAGAAACGGCACCACTTTGGTGAGGCCGACGGCTTCTTCTTCGCCGTTGGTGAAGCCGGTAACTTCCTTGCCCTGAACCAGAGGCTTGCCGTCTTGCGTCTTGACGTGACGCAGCGCCCCTGTGGAATGACACACGATGGCGATTGGCTTACCGGCGGCAAGGAAGGACTCTATGAGTTCAATCGAGTTCTTGTCTTCGGCGAGATCCCACATCGGGCCGTGGCCGCCCGGATAGAAGACGGTGTCGAAGTCTTCCTGCTTCACGCTGTCAAGACGAACGGTCTTGCCGAGCTGAGCTTCGGCAGCTGCGTCCTTCTCGAACCGGCGCGTAAGGTCGGTCCGGAATTCCGGTTCGTTGCTCTTGGGGTCGACCGGAGGCCGGCCGCCTTTTGGGGATGCGAGCGTGATCTCGGCCCCGGAGTCCTTGAAGACGAAGTAGGGAGCGGCGACCTCTTCAAGCCAGAAGCCGGTCTTGCGCCCTGTGCTTCCAAGCTTGTCGTGGGAGGTGAGAACCATCATGATTTTCATGACTCGCTCCTTGGATCACAATCGGCGGCCTCGGATCAGTTGATGGCGTGCGGCCCTCGAATATGGACATAGGCGCCCCGCTGCCTCAATCAAGCCCTGCCCAATGAAGATGCGCTCCACTTCCGGCTCCGATCCCGTAACCAGACCCGCGGCTCGTGGTGATTCGACCTGACTGATCGTCTCGTGAGCGGCGACGCTCGTCGCAAACAGCAAAGCTCCTGCGGGCGAGCAACCAATTTGTGAAGAAGTATACCGAGCGGCTATTAGAACTCGCCCACATAAGAGGTACCCGACAAGGACCGCTGCCCTTAGGGGTGATCTGCAATAAACTCAACGCCAAATTGGGACAAATATTGAGCTCGATCGGCCCCCCGAAGGCCCCGTTCACGATTGATAGCGCTTATGGTCGAGAAGCAAAGCGCGGATAGCGACGAGCGGAATGATGACGGCCCCAAGGCCGCAGAAGCCGCCTCAGTTGAGCGCGCGAGCACATCCGCGCAGACAGTTGCTCCGTCCACACAAGATGTACGGGCGGATCGGCGATCGCGCCGCTGGTGGCCAGCGCGGAAAAAGGCCCGGTCGGTGTTGAGATCGGCCGGGCCGAATGCGCACGTGCACCCGCCGCGGTGGCAAGCTACGTCAGGAGTGCGTGGCGTCCTGAAAAGGTTAGACCTTTGTCGGCGGCATCCCCAATCTCATTCCGTTATCGCGCCCAGCTAGGCTGGGGCGGGCCCGGATCCACGAGGCTCCCTGATAGCTTGCGCCGAGCGCGGGATCGCCAATCGCGAAGCGCCGGCCGCTCCACTGCTGCGACGTAGCTCCAGGCGGCCACAGCTCCGCTCCAGTCGGAAGACAAGTGCAAGACCGTGCGCAGGCCGTGCAGCGGTAGCGCGCACCGAATGCCATGCTCCGCGGCGGCGGAGTTTTCTACCCAAACTGCCGAACCTGCGCCGGCTCTTCGCTCAGCTGCTTCTTCAGCGAAAGCGAATTCGGTCTATTGTGTGGGTGGCGCCAAGTCACCTATCGGCCCTGCCAAGCCCTGACGATGAGCCCGGGTATAGACTGGCAGAATGCCGGTTCGGCATTGGGAGATTGCAATGCAAAGCGTCACGCAGCGAGCTATTGCCGCCATCGGGATCGATGCACCGACCGACTGGGAGTTGAAGCCGGAAACCCACGCTGCAAAGCTGGGGCCGGAGGCAGAGCCGCTAAAGCAGATTCTGCTAAAGCCCAGCATCAAAGACATCGTCGCCGCCTATCGCAAAGCCGACGATGCTGCCAAGCACGCGCAACGGATCTACAAGGGGCTCGCGCGCTTGGCCGCCTGGACCGGATTTGGCGCAGCACTGATCGGCGCCTTCGTTCTCATGCTCGCGCTCCTGTTCCCCGTGAAGGTGGCAATTACAGCAGCTGCGCTGGTGCAAGCAGCCTTGTTGCTCATCTCGTTCGGCTCCTCGCTGATCATCGGGAGCCTCAAACCCTTCGAGACCTGGATGTTGAGGCGTGCCGAAGCCGAGAATGCCCGCCTCATGCTCTTTAATCATGTGATAGCCGAGCCGCAGCAATCATCATCCGGCACCATGCCGCTCTTGCCGCTGCAGCTGGAATACTTCCGCCGCTATCAGCTTGACGTGCAGCGTCTCTATTACCGTGGGCGGGGCGAGCGCCATGCCGCGGCGGCACGCAGGGCCTGGTGGTGGCGCCTGATAGCTCTCTTGCTTGTCGTGCTGGCCGCCGTCCCGTTGATCTGGTCGGTCCAAGGCTCTGCGTGGATGCCGACGTTTCTCGTCGATCTCGCCGACCGGATGCCTGCGAGGACGGAGATCGCGCAAAGGGTCTTCCTGGGCCTCGGTATCATCGCGGCGGCACTGCAGGGCTTGCTTGCCTCGCTGGCCGTGACGTCGCTCGATGAGCGCAATGCGGCGCGCTATCGCTCGACCTTCGACAATCTCGACATGCTCTCGGAGGAACCGCTTGAAGAGGCGCGCGCGGCCGCAGCCGCCGTCGCGACCGATGCCGATGAAGCGGCGCGGAGCGCCCGCGACACGGTGCTCGCGTTTGTCGCGCTGGTGCAGGATCAGATCTCTTCGGAGCACCGCGAGTGGATCGCATTGCGCAAAGTCGCCCCTGATCTTGAGCGGCTGAAGAGCCTGCGGTTGTCGCTGCGCACTTGAAGCGCCTCAGACCGCGATGCGGCGCAGCTTGTGCGTCCTCGGGTTGATGTGGACCAGCATCTTTGCGACATCCTTGCGTGCGACCAGCCGAGGCGCGCGAGAGACGCGATAGCGTCGTGGCGTCTTGCCGGCGAGGAACCAATCGACCACGTCGGCGGTGCCGCCGGTCCCGCGCGCGGGTGCGCCGTCCCAAATCGCCACGAGGACTTGCGCGCGCTTGGCGATATAGGCGCCGATCCAGGCGTACTGGTGATTACGGGGCTCGCCGTACTCGGCTAGCAGACGTCGTGATGACATCAGAGGCGCGTCGATGACGCGGAGGGCCTGCGCCTTCAAGAGCTTGTACTCTGCCGTCGATGCGGCAGCAGGGAAATCGCGCGTGTAGAGCCCGTCAGGCAGCGGCAAGATGGCCCAAAACTCTGCACCAAACGCGTCTCGAGCCGCCTCGATCACGAGGCGATCGGCGCCTTCGGCGAGCCCCGACAGAAGGAGCAGAGGCGCGTTGGCGTTGGCGCGCGCGATGCTGCGGAGCGCTTTGCCAACGAGCGCTGAGAGGGCGGCATCGTTGGCGACGAGATTGCGATGCCCTGTCACGCCCACGATGACGGGGCGCGCGCCATTTTTTGTCATGTCTGCCCCGAAAACGAGATCGCAAGCGACGTCTGACTGGAATCGGTCGTCGACATGCGCATTCTGTTGGCCTCGTTTAAGCAGCGTTGAAAGCGGCCGGAAAATCGTCAGGCTTGACCTCCGCCTCGGCGACCTTTGAAGCAATGTCGTAGAGGTCGCTCATGATGCTGGGGTCGACGAAGTTGCCAAGGCGGTTGAGCTTTGCGGCGCTCATATGCACGCCAGTGCGCTCGGCGATCCAGGAGAGATCGAAGTTGACGTCGTAGCGCTGAAAAGTCAGCAGCTCGCGGCGGCCAACGAGCTCACTTCCCAGAATGTCGCCGCTAAGAGCACCAACCTCCTGATTGATGGGCCACGGCCGAGGCGATTCCGACAGCCATTGGAGCAGCTTTAGCGTCTGCACTTGGCAATCCCACGATAGGCCGCGAAGGGCATGTATTGCCAATCCGATCGTGGACATGTGCTTTCTTTCCTCCACCGAAAGCATCGGCCGCCGCCAACCAGTTCCAATTGAGATCAGCAGCAGCTTGTCCCTGTCGATGGGCCAATTGAACTCATAGCCCTTGATTCCTGCGAGCATAAAGAGCTGCAGAGCCGGATTGTTGTGCGGCGAGACGGCCCCATCGACGAACAGGCCCTCAGGCTCGGTGTCGACTATGCGGATCTCCTTGGGCGCAAAGTAATAGGGAGCCGCCGTGCTCGCCCGCACAATCTCACGCAGCCTGTAATGCTTGTTGCCGATGTGTGGGCGCTTGCCGGTTACGGGATCGGTATCCGGGTCGTCCCAGAACTTGGAGCGAGGATTGTTGGTCAGCACCCACGGGCTGCCCGTATCGAGCCGTTTGGCGATGATGGCGAGCCCCGTTTTGAGATCGGGAGATTGAAGCGAACGCTCGCCGAGCACCTCGGTGAGCACCTTACTCAAGCCGCGGGCATTGAAGCGGGGGCCGATCCCGGGCAGTCGAAAGAAGGGGCGCCGGAAGACCCTCTTGCCGAGCTTGAGATAGAGATCTTTGATTTCTGCCGCGGACATGCCCAAAGCGAGGGCGGTCGCGATGATTGCACCGGTCGACGTGCCACCAATGAGATCGAAGTAATCGCACAGAAGGAAGTCGGAAGCGCTTTGCGCCCGGCTCGCCAGGATGCTCTCAATCTTTTCAAGGAACGCAATTTCGATGATGCCGAGTGTGCCACCCCCATCAAGCGAAAGGATGCGCTTGGGTATTCTCGCTGGATCGAGATGTTCTTTGAGAGAAAGCGGCATGACGGACCCCCCAGGACCTGCACGATTGCCAGATAGGTGCTATTCCCTAGTCTAGGGGCTTCGGCCGGCAAGCTGAAGTCACGCTTCACCTCCACGGGGGGATTCGTGAAGGTCTGCCAAGCCCTGGATCGGATGCACGAGAGATCCGCACCAGCTTGGGGAGGCGGCGATGGCGGTTTCACCACGCGGGGATGGCGCTCCGGGTCAGCGTCGCGTCGTGGGCCGTGTCTGGCAAGGACTTGCCGTCGCTGTTTGCGTCGGCCTCATCCTAGCCGCGGGATCGTACAAGGGTTCTAGTCATGAAATGGCGCGCGGCCTGCTCCTGGGCATCGCTCTTGCCGGCTTTGCGTTGATCGGCTGGCTTTGGAAACGGGGAAAACGCCATCTTGCCCCAGGGGCCGCACAGGCTCTCGCACGCGATCCGCGCCCACCTGTCGTTTACCTGCGCTCATTCGCGGGCGAGCGCGCTATCTCGGGCGAGGAGGAGGCGCTGGCGAGGATCATGGAGGAGCTGGGCCCCTTCGTCGCCATAGGCCGGCCAGGCGAAAGTCTGCCGCCATTGGGAGCTTCGCGGTTCTATGTTCCAGGCAGCGATTGGCAGACGTTCGTAGTCGACCTGTTGGGCAAGTCGAGGCTGGTTCTGCTGGCCGCCGGCGGGACGCAGGGCCTGGGCTGGGAGCTCAGCCAGTGCGTCAAGCTCATCGAGCCGCGCAATCTGCTGGTCCTGGTGCCGGCGTCCGCGAGCGCCTATGAGGCATTTCGGAGCATCGCTGCCCGCGAAGCCGACCTCGTGCTTCCGGCGCTGGCTGCTAGCGCTCGTCTTGGCGGAGACACAACCGGATTCCAGGGCGTGCTGCATTTCGATGAGGATTGGGCAGCCTCGTTCGTTGCATTTGATCGACCTGTCGCCGGCTTTGCCGCCACGGATCAGCGCGAGGATCGGCTGCGTGCCGCCTTCACTCCCGCGCTGGCACCGATCGGTCTTCGGATTGGCCCGAGACCCGCGAACCTACGCGATGAAGCCCGAACGGCGTTGAACGTAGTGCTGGTGATCGCCGCGATTGCCATGGTTGCGGGGCTTGCCTTTGCCATTCTATGGGGGCTCGGCGGCGCAGCGGGCCGCTGACCAACGCGGCGACTTCCGGCTACGACCAAGACCACTTAGACAGCACGCAGTGTGGCCTTCACGCTGGCGCTCATTCACGCGTTGCTTCAGGACGCACTCCGCGAGCGCAAGCGTCGAGGCGCGCACCCGAAGCGCTTGCGGAACGCCTTGTTGAAGGTCGAGATGTCCCGGAAGCCCCATTTGAGAGCCAGAACCGCGATCGATTGCGGCTCGCCTGTGCCTGAGATCAGCTCGCTGCGCACATGATCGCCGCATGGCCACGTAGGAGCCGAACGTCACCCCGGACGCCGCAAACAGCTTGTGCAGGTAGCGGACGGAAATCTCGAACCTCTGGGCCACGCCGGGCGGCCCGAGGCCGTCGTGCGAGATGTTGGCGTTGGTGTAATCCAGAATGCTGCGCAACAGCGGCATGTCCGCGGCGCTTGCAGGCTCGGACGCCTCCAACGCCTCGCAACGGCGCTCCGCCGTCGCCAGCAGGGATTCGCAGGCGTCAACGAGGGCGGCGAGCTCGTCCTTCGCGGCGGTCTGCATGTGATCGGCGATGAGGTCGAGACACCCTGATAGCGGGTTTGCGACCCCGCTGCGCAGGAGCCGCAGACTGCAGGCGGCGCTGGCGGCGGTGCGGCGCGCGGCCCCCTTCGGCCCTCCGCCGGCAGGGGCCTCGCCGGCGCAGCTCCGCTTCTCGATTCCCTTCAATTTCCGCTGAGCGTCTCCACACCCCCGCGCGGGTGGACGCGACGGGCCTCGTCCTGTAGAGACCGGGCGCGGCCGTTGCGCCGCTCATCCTGCAACCGACATCCCGCGAGCCCTGATCCATGAAGCTGGTGCGCTTTGGCAACCCCGGTGACGAGAAGCCGGGCCTCGTCGACGCCGACGGGGCGATCCGCGACCTCTCGGCCCACGTGCCCGACCTCGCCGGGGCGGCGCTGTCGCCGGCCTCGCTCGATCGCTTGCGCGCGCTCGATCCCAAATCGCTGCCGCTGGCGCCGGCTGGCGTCCGGCTCGGGGCGCCCGTTGCCGGCACACGCAACTTCATCGCGGTCGGCCTCAACTTCGCCGACCACGCCAAGGAGACCAAGCAGGAGATCCCGCCCGAGCCGATCCTCTTCTCCAAGGCCCCCAACTGCATCGTTGGCGCCTACGACGACGTCATGTACCCGAAGAACGCGCAGAACATGGATTGGGAGGTGGAGATCGCCTTCGTCGTCGGCACGCGCGCGCGCTATGTCGAGGAGAAGGACGCGATGGCCCACATCGCCGGCTTCTGCATCTCAAACGACGTGTCCGAGCGCCGCTTCCAGGTGCGGCGCGCCGGCCAGTGGCTGAAGGGCAAGTCGGCGGAGACGTTCGGGCCCTTGGGGCCTTGGCTGGTCACGCCCGACGAGATCCCCGACGTGCAGAACCTTGCCATGTCGCTCGATGTCAACGGCGAGCGCAAGCAGACGGGATCGACCAAGACCATGATCTTCTCGATTCCCTTCCTCTTAGCCTATGTCACCGAATTCATGGTGCTCGATCCCGGTGACGTGGTCACCACCGGCACGCCGCCCGGTGTCGGCTCGGCGCGCAATCCGCGCGAGTACCTCAAGGCCGGCGACGTGATGACGCTGCGCATCGAAGGCCTGGGCGAGCAGCGCCAGACTGTGGTGCCGTTCAAGATGTAAAGGCCATTTCCTCTCCCCATCCTTCATGGGGAGAGGGAGTGAGCTCGATCAATAGCTCTGCTGCGCCTTGGTCTTGTGCTGGTCGTAGCGCATGGCCTTGCGCGTGCGGTTCCAGCTGTCGGCGTCGAGGTTGTTGGCAGCTTCCAAGTTCTGCTTCTCGAGTTCGTTGAGCGTGCCGATCGAGGCCATCGGCGCCGCCGCCGCGCCCGAGCCGTACTGCTCGTAGGAGCGCTTGATGTAGGTGGCGTTGTCCTCCAGCACCTTGCGCGCACCCGCGATGTCGCCCTTATCGCGCAGCTCCACCGCCTTCTCGCTCGTCTCGGTGGCGATCTGGGCGGCAACCTGGCTCATCACGGCCTTGTTGAGCCCGTCCTTTACCTCTTTCTCGCTGTTGGAGAAGCGCACCGCAGGACGCGCCTCGGCGTGTGCGGGCTCGCCGTCCCTGTCAAGATCGACGTAGTCCACGTGCACGTCGGCGATCTCGGCTGAGCCTTCGCTGCGGCCTTCCGGCGCCTTGAGCTCCACAACCACGTAGCGCTCGTTCTGAGATTGCAGCTGGTTGAGCTTCAAGGTGATACGGTCCCCGTCGATGGTGCCGTCGCGGCCCAGGATGCGGATCGGCTTGAAGCCGAGCTTGCACTCGATGGTGATGGTGATGTCGCGTGCCGACACCGACAGGGCGTCGCCGAACTCGCGCTCGAAGATCTCGGCCAGGTCGCTCGGTCGCTCGACGAAGACGTGGTTGCCGTCGCTTGCCGCGGCGAGCCGCTCCATCAGGTCCTCGTTGTAGTCGAGGCCGAGACCGATGGTGGAGACCGAGATGCCGCGCGAGGCGAGCTTGCGCCCGAGCTCGGCCAGCTCGCGGGGCGAGGAGGGTCCGACGTTGGCAAGCCCGTCGGACAACAGGATCACGCGGTTGACGTTGTCGTCGGACAGGTGCTCCTCGACCTGGCGGCCGCCTTCCTCGACGCCGTCGTAGAGCGCCGTGGTGCCGTCGGCGGTCAGGCGGTCGATGGCGCGCTTCAGCCGATCCCGCGAGTCGCCCAACGGGGTTGACGGGCTCAGCACATCCACGTTGTGATTGTAGGCGACGAGCGAGATGACGTCGTCGGAGGATAGCCGTTCCAGCGCGACGCGTGCGCCCTCCTTGGCGGCGGCGATGCGCGCGCCCTGCATGGAGCCGGAACGGTCGATGACGATGGCCGCGTTGATGCGCGTGCGGTGCTCCCGCTTGGCCGGGCTGAGGCTCTTGAGGCTCAAGCGCAGGTAGACGGTTCCGGGATCGGACGTCGGCAGCACGGCGCGGCCGGGCTCGGCGTCGACCTTCACCTCTGCGGCTTGCGGCGTGGCGGTCAAAGTGAAAAAGGCAAAGGCTGAGATGAGCGCGGCGGCGGCGCGAGGGATCATGGACATGGCGAAATAGCTCCTCGTCAAGAAATGCAGCGCGGAGCCTAGATGCGTTGCGCGGCGGAAGCGGGCTCGCGGGGTGGCGAAAGCGCGGCGCTAAGCTGAATGGCAGATGAAGGCGCACGATCTCCCTCTCCCCATCCTCCATGGGGAGAGGGTCGGGGTGAGGGGCAGAAATTTGGCGCTTCGCTTAGCGGCTGCCGCTCAGCCGGACGCTTCGCGTCCGACCGATCCCCGCAAGCGGGGAGAGGTGACCGGGCTTAGCTAGTTCAGCGTGTGCTTGCCGTCGTCGAAGGCGATGCGCGGATCGCCGCTGCGCGGGGCCTGATTGAAGCTCGCCTCCAGGCGGCGCCACGACAACTCGTTGGCGCGCAGGTTGGCGCTGAAGGCGTCGGTGAGCGCGCGCGCGATCTCGTTGAGGGCTGCCTCCTCGGTCGACAGACGGCCGGCGCCGGCATCCGGCTCCAGCGCCTCCACGATCTCTTTGAGCACCGTCTCATACGGTCCGCCCGGCAGCAGCATCAGCACCGACCAGCTCTGATCGATCTCCTGGTAGGCGTCGCCCAGGAGCTGCAGCTCCCAGCTCTCGCTCGGCCGCAGCTTGCCCTTGAGCAGCGAATAGGCCTGATCGAGCGACATGCGCGCCTGCTCGTCGCGCTCGGTCAGCTGCTCGTCGAGCAGCTTGTTGGAGTGGCGGGCGCGCGTGAACGCCTCGTTGGCGGCCACCGCGGCAGAAAACGAGGCGCCCTCGACACGCTCATACGTCGCCGGATCGAGCCGAAGCGCCTCCAGCAGCTGCGAGACGAAGCGCGCCCTCACATCATGCGCGCTCTCGGGCTCCTCGCCATCCTCGTTGGCTGCCGCCGGCGGCAGTTGCGGCTGGCCGGCGGAGCGATGCTCGATCGCCTTGGAGCGCTCCGTCACCGAGCCGCCGAACTGTTCGCCCTGCCCCGCAGACGCGAGCTGCTGCTGGCCGTAGCCCATCATCAGGGTGCGCGCCCGGATCAGCGCCAGCGTTTTATAGAGATCGCGGTGAATGAAATAGTGCTTGGCGTCCTTGCCGGCGCGCTGCACGCGGTCGAGCGTGGCGCCCGCGTTCAAGGTGTTGCGCACCGTGCGCAGGTGATCGGGTGCCACCTCGTCGAGTTTGATCTCGGCGGTGAAGCCCCGGTCCTCGCTGATGGGGTGCATGTAGTGCAGCACCAGCTCGGCGTTGTGGCTCAGGTTGGGTAAGAGCGCCACGCCGACGATCTTCTCCAGCTCCGCCAGGCTGACGTGGTGCTCGCTCGCCTCGAATGCCTTCTTGGCGACGACCGAGAGGAACTCGAACAGCTCCGAGCGCACGAGATAGCGGCGCTGCTGCTCGTCATACTCGACGGCATGGATCGTCGTGCCCGCGTTGAGGACGCCGAGCACGCGCCCGGCCGTGTGGGGATCGAGCTGCTCCGGGCGCACCTCGGCCATGAACCCTGACGTATTGGTTATAGGTCGCAGCGACTGCAGCGTGACGCGCGCCGTCTCGAAGGTGTCGGGCAGCAACGCGTTCTCGATGATCGCCTCCAGCTGCTGGGCCGTGCGCGCCTTGAAGCTCGGCACGTCCGACAGGGGCGAGCGCACGGCGTTGGCGCCGAACAGCCCCGACATGAACACCAGCGCGTCAATAGCGATGGCAATCGACAGCGCCAGGTAGGCGAGACGGTTGCCGTCCTCGAAGGCGTTCCAGGTCACGACGAAGCGGTGGGCCTTGTCGTCGCGGTTGAGCTCGGCTGAGTTGATCTTGGTGCGCAGCTCATCGGTTTCCTTGCTGGGGAGCCCGGAGTTGCCGAGGCACTTGCGCGCGAAGCCGAACAGGGCGTCGGTGCCCTTGTTCGACTCGAGCTTCTCGCCGCCTGCGCATGCCGCCGAGAACGTCCTGGCGCCGGCGTTGAGCGCAAACATCAGGCTTGCCGCGTCGCTCGCCTGCTTGGGGTCGCAATCGATGCCGCGCACCCTCTCCTTGGTGGCCTCCGTGCTCGCCATGGCGCCAAGGAGCTGCGAGCACTGCTGCTGCAGGCTCGCCAGATGCTCGACGTTGGGCTTCTGGCGGAACTCGGCCTTGGCCGCCTCGAAGCCGGTGAGGATGCGCGCGGGATCGAGGCGCTGGGCCTCATCGTCGGCGCTCGCCCCTTGCGCGAGCTGGATGCGCTGCTCGGCCGTCTGCGCGTCGGCGCGATAGGTTGCGAGATCGCCATCGACGGTCGCGAGCTCGCGGTCGATCTGGGCGAGCCGCGTCTCCGCGGTATCCAAGCGCTTCTTGGCGTTGCCCGTGCGCTCCTCGGCGATCTTGTAGGCCGCCTGCAGCTTGTAGAGCTCGTCCATGCGCTGGCGGTAGACGGGCCCTTTGCCCTCCTTGAGCGTGCCCTCGACACCCTTGTCCTCGGCCATCGCCTCCACGCGCTTGGCGTCGATCTCGCGCGCCTTGCCGTCCAACTCGTTCTTCTTCTGCGCATAGTCGGCGGCGAGCCCCGGACGCTCGGCCACAAGCCGCGCGCGCTCATCGGTGAGCGTGGACTTCTTGGCGGCAAGCCCGGCCTGGCTGCTCTGCGCCGTTGCAATGCGTTCCTGCTGCGCCTTGATCGTGCGGTTCTTGGCCTCGACCTGCTCGTTGAAGTAACGCTCGATCTCGCCCTGGGCGCCTTGCGCGGCCTTGGCGAGCTTGGTCAGCTGCGCGTCGTAGGCGAGCCAGCCGGGGCTGGCGAACAGCGCCTCGGCCTCGTGCGCGCTGCGGTGGTCGATGGTTTGGCCGATGTCTGCGACGATGCCGGCGACCTGGTTTTGCGCCCTGAGCTCGGCGGCGCGCACGCGCTCCGATTGCGGGAAGATCGCGCTGAAGAGCGAGTCGAATGAGAAGAACACCGACGTTGTCATGCAGGCGAGGAACATCACCCACAGCACCGCATTCTTGGCGATGACGCGCGAGCCTTGCAGGTACGGCTTGACGATGTCGCTGGTCGCATAGACGACGACGAGCGCAAAGATGAGCAAGCCGACGACCGCGAGCAGCAGCTTGTCGCCGAAGCGGCTCCAGCTCAGATCGTCCGTGCCGGCGCTGCGCCAGTCGATGGTCCCGGTGCTCTGCAGAAGGATCGCCATGACGGCGAAGAACAAGAGCGTGCCGGTCGCCAGGCCGATGGCCGTCTGCACACCCCGGTTGAGGCCGCGCGGCGCCGCGCCCGCCATGGCCTGCTGGTTCATGCCGGTGGCGAAGCTCTCGCCGATCAGCCAGGCGACGATCAGCATCACGCCCTGGATGCCGAAGGTGATCATCAGCGACAGCAGCGGCTCCTTCGTGAAGTTCCGCATGCCGTCCCAGGTGGTCCAGCCCGACGCGAGCGAGAGTACGAGACCGGTGGCGCCGAGCAGCGCGAGGCGCCAATTGGAAAGCATGGTGTCCTCGATGCGCCGCCACACCGGCTTGCCGATGCGCGCAACGAGGAACCAGGCGATCACGATAACCAGGGTGTAGGAGATGATCTCCTTTGAATGCACGGCGAACCAATCGCCGAGAGACCCCGCCCCCGCAGATACGTTGCTGACACCCTGCATTACGTCCATGCGTCCTTACCTCCGGAAGCCAAGGGCGGTTGTCCACTTGGGCTCCCGACGAAGATTTGCCTCGGCGGCGGGCTGCGGCAGCTGCGCCACCATCGGTGCACAATGACCACAGCTCTCGGCCACTTCGCGGCAGGATTGCGGCGATCCCATGCCACAAAAGCCCGTCGTTCGCGCCCGGGATGTAGCCCGTGTGACAACAATTGGGGATTTGTTAAGCCTGCGGCAAGCGGCCTCGCGCGACAGGATGACGGCGCCGGCACCGCGCCATTTGGCAACGCTGTCCCATGTGTCGGTCAAAGAGCAGCCGCAAATTTCACCGCCCCTTGCAGATCGGTGTCGGCCGCGGCGGTCCGGCCGGATGATCCTTCTTGTATTTGGCGAGGATGGGCTCGAGGGATTCCTTCGGCCAGAACTTGGGAGCGCGGATCTCTCTCAGGCAGGAGGCGTTCCAATATAATCCGGCGCGCGCCAACGACTTGTGGGCCTTCACCGCCCGCGCGATGGCGGCGATGTCGCCTGACTCGGGATAGATGTAGAGCGTCGTCGGGTTGCCCTTCAGCATCGGGATGATCTTGCTGGCGTCCGACGCCGTCCAACTGGTGCAGCCGTTGGAGCGGCCGCCGGCGTAGTTCTCCAGCTTACCGAACAGCACGTACCCGTCGTGGTCGGCGTAGGGGCTGTGGGGATCCTTGCGCAGACAGCGCCCCCGCAACAAGACGGCCGGATGCCCGCCGATGGCGCGCGGTCTGGCGTTGGCGGTGTCGCCTTCGCCGTCGAACTGCACGAACGAGCGGACAAAAGGCGCGAGCTTTTTCGCTGAGACGCGATAATAGCCTTTGAAGGACGTGATCTCCTCGGCCGTCACATAGGCCCCGCCGGTCGTCAGCTTGGAATCCTCGGCATTGCTGAAGTGCTTTGCGCACCGTCTTCCGTTGGCGAAATTCGCGATGCCTTTCAGATGGCGGCCGCCGCCATAACCCGCCGAAACCGCGCCAAACGACCGGTCAGCTTCGCAGATGACGTAAAACCGGCGCCCCAAATTGTGGCCCAAGGCGCTCGGGCGCGTGGCGTCCATGGCGAGGTAGCAGGGATTTTTGACCACGCCTTCGCGCACTTTTTGCCGGTAAAGCGCGCGCGCCCTCTGCAAAATCACGCGTGCGATCTGGCCCGGGCCGTTGCCGACATGGGCCCGCAGCCAAGCCGGAGCGTCCGACGCTTGCTCGGCGGCAAGCAATCGCTGTGGGCCCGGCAAGGCGGCAACGATGATGACGAGGCCGACAATAGTGACTGGAAGGAGCGATCTTGGCTGCAACGGATCACGTCTCCTGTCGAAGCATTTCGCCCGCCCGTTTGGCACGCAGCATGCCGGCACGAGGAAGGCATGCTCTTGCGTGAGTGACCGTGCCGCTACGCCTTGTTCTCTCCGGTCTCGGCGGCCGGGTCAATTCGAGCCCAAGGCTACAAAGCCGGCAACATAGAGTGCACCCGTAGCTAGGATGCCAATTAGCAAGATTCGTGACGGTTTCATTTGCTCATACTACCCCTCGCTGAATTCGCCATTGCGACGTACCGGCCCACCCTTCTCGGTGTTTGTCGGCATGATCTGCCCGAGCCAACGACCAAGCTGCTGCCGGTCGGCTCAGCGAGCCAAGGGTATCCACAGGGAGGACGACATGATCAGCGTCTACATAATTGTCGGCGTCATCGACGCCGTCGTGAGCCTCTACCTCGCTTGGCGATACCGCGAGTTCCGCAAGTTCTTGGCGGGTGCATTCTTCGTGTCATCGGGCGTTCTGTTCTACCTTTATCTCGCCGATGTCTCGGTGCCGTTGCTGGGAACAGATTTTGTCGAGACGCCGGCGCTGAGCGGCACCCGCTCCATCGTGCATTTTATCCTCTTCCTGCTGTGTTTCTATTTTGGCTGGGTCAAGAAGCCGAGCGCGTGAGCCAGCGCTCCCTCCGTAATAACCGACGGCCCTAGGCGCCTCGAACCGCGTTGTCATTCCCGCTCGCCATGCGCGCAAGGAGCCGGGCAGCGAGAAGCTGTGCCGGCATCGTGTCCTGCAGTGTTCTCTTAGAGCCCGACATTCTTTCACTCAGAGCTTAGGAGGAACACGTCCTTTTGAGCCAAGGTGTCGACGGTGGAAGCGGCGACGTTCCACCAGATCAAGAAGAACAACATTAAAGACGCAAAGGGAGGATTACGTATGCATTTAACAAAGCTGTCTCTGCGGACGGCAGGCATTCTTGGTGCGGCATCGATTGCGACATTGTCCTCGAGTGCGATTGCCGGAGACCACCACAACAAGACTCCGTTGGTCATCGCCGATCAGGGCATGTTCTTCATGGGCGGCGACGTCATCTACAACCGGCCCACCGACAACGAGGACATCACCGAGCATCAGATGTACGTCCAGTATCAGGTGCCGGCCGGCAACCCGCGTGTGCCGGTGGTGTTCACGCACGGCTGCTGCCTGAGCTCGGCCAGCTGGCAGACGACCCCTGACGGACGGCCCGGCTGGGACGTGTACTTCCTGCGCAAGGGCCATTCCGTGTATCTCACCGACCAATCGGGTCGCGGCCGGTCAGGGTTCGATGCGACGCCCTTCAATCTGGTCCAATCGGGCCAGCTGGATCCAAGCCAGCAACCGGCGATCTTCTCTGCCAGCCACCAGCGCGGCTGGGATGCCTTCCGCTTCGGGCCCGCTCTCAACGTGACGTTCTCGGGCCTGAGATTTCCGATCGACCACGTCGACGAGCTCTATAAGGAGATGATTCCGGACCTCAATTCCGGTCTGCCGACTCCCAATCCGACCTACAAGGAGCTCGCGGACCTGGCCGTCAAGGTGCACGGCGCGGTCTTGGTCGGACACTCCGAGTCCGGGCGCTTTCCCATCGAGGCGGCGCTCACCAATCCGGCGGGCGTGAGAGGCATCGTCTCGATTGAAGGAACCGACAGGGAGATCACCGACGACGAGATTGCCATCCTGAAGAACATCCCGATCCTCGTCCTGTGGGCCGACTTCCTGGACCTTGGGCCGCAGCGGTGGCGCGATCGGTTTGCCGCCTACACCGCATTGGTCGACCGCATCAACGAAGCCGGCGGCAATGCCACGTTGATCCATCTTCCCGATATCGGCATTCACGGCAACAGCCACATGATGATGCTGGACAACAATAGCGACCAGGTCGCCGGGATCATCGACGACTGGATCCGCGCCAATGTGGAGGATCATCACCACCACCACGGGCCTTGGCGCTTCTCAAGGCACTAGTCTGTTTGCATGTGAGCTCGTCTAAGCGTTGAGGGCCTTCATCCTGTTAGCGGATGACGGCCCTCTTCTTGGATTGAGGGTGCCTTTGAAAGCGCATCAATGTCGACTTCGGGCGACTCCTGGTCCTCTGGCGCTCGCGGAATGCAGGTCTGTCCCGAGGCTGCAAGCAGACGTCTCGCCGGGTGCCTCCGCGCCGCTGACTGGCGCCAAGCCCTAAACCGCTTCGAACAGCGCCGCCAGCCCCATGCCGCCCAGCACGCCGAGCGTCGCCACGCCGAGGCTGGCTTTGTCCTCGCCACGCGCCATGCGTGTGAACAGGCGGGCGACGAGCACCGCGCCGGCGGCGCCATAAGGATGTCCGCGCGCAATCGCGCCGCCGTCGGGGTTGAGGACGTCCTCGTCGAGCTCGAAGCTCTGCAAAAGCGCGATGGCCTGCGCGGCAGAGGATTTGCTCATCTCGATGACGCCGATGTCGGCCGGCTTGTAGCCATTCATCCGCTCTTTGAGCTTCTTCATCGCCTCGATGGGAGCGTCCGCTTCCGCGTCGGGCGCCACGCCGCGCGCGGCCTGCGCGACAAGGCGCAGGGCGCGCGGCTTTCCAAGTGTGCTCCACAGACGCTCGGACACGACGACCGCCATCGCGCCGCCGTCGTGCATGGCACTCGTGTTGCCGGGTGTCAGCGTGCCGTCGGGCGAGAAATATGGCGCAAGCTGCGCCAGATCCTTGTAGTCGGGCTCGATGGCGCTTTGGTCGCGCGCCTCCTCGGCATTGGCGCGCAGCGGCACGATCTCGCCGACGAAACGGCGGCTGGTGCGGGCGGCCTCCGCCTTGAGGTGGGTGCGCAAGGCATAGGCGTCCTGCTGCGCGCGGCTGATCCCTAAGCGCGACGACAGCGCCTCCGAGGATTCGATCAGAGGCGTGACCTCCTGCTCCTCGCTGGCGCTGGGCTCGAAGCTCATGAAGTGGGGCAGCTGATAGAGGCTGCGCGGCTTGGAGATGCGCCACGGCGCGGTCGACACCGAGTTCGGCGCCTCCGGCAAGGATGGCTTCGGCCTCGCCGAGAGCGACCCGGCGGATGGCCGACAGGATTGCGTCGAGGCCGGAGCCGCACTGACGGTCGATGGTCGTCGCCGACACCGTCTCGGGCAGTCCGGCGGCGAGCGCGATAAGGCGAGCCGGGTTGCCGCCTTGAGAGGCGTTGCCGATGATGATCTCGTCGATCTGCCGCGGCTCGATCGCGCTATCTTGCAGCGCAGCAGCAATCAGCGGCGCGCACAATTGCTCGATGCGTCGCGCCTTGTGGAGGCCGCCAATGCGGCCAACCGCGGTCCGGCGGGCCGCGATGATATACGCTGGGACAGGGGGCATCGTCGGGGCTTAAAGGTCCTTGAAGCAACGGCATAGGAGCGCCGCTTGACTTGGCAGCTCCCTTCTCCATTTGTTCTCTGAGCCGCACCCAACCACATGATGGTGGCGAAAACTGGAACAGTTGTTTCATGATTAGTGCCGGGCAAAGTACCAGCGCTATGCTCGCCACAGCGTCTGGTATAAGGTACCATCAAAGAAAAATTCTTGGGATGGAATGATGACCGAGGCCGCCGCCAGACATTCACTGCCGATATCTCAGAGCGATCGTCGTTTGGCCAAGGCCGTGGAGAGAGCGAGCCAAGCTTTCACCGATAAGAATATCCGCTTCACCAAGCTGCGCCAGGATGTGTTCCAGGAGATCGCGGCGACCTACACCTCGATTGGCGCCTACGACATTCTCGCCCGCTTGGCCGAGAAGGGCACGCGCCTGGCGCCGATCTCGATCTATCGTGCCATCGATGCTCTGCTCGAGGCGGGCGTCATCCATCGCCTGGAGAGCAAAAACGCCTATTTCGCCTGCCGCAAGCTCGATCATGCGGCCGGGCGCCGTCCGATCTTCCTCGCCTGTGAAAAGTGCAACGCCGTGCAGGAGGTCGACTCGGAGGGCATCTTCGAGACGATCGACCGCGTGTCGCGCGCCACCTCGTTCCAGCCGCGCGTGAAATTCGTGGAGGTCTCAGGCCTGTGCCGCTCTTGCGCTGCTAAGAAGGACTGAAGGGCCTATGGCCGATTCCGTTGGGCGAGTGGCACCGGCCGCAGCGGATGCGCGCAGCCGCGAGCCCGGGCATGGGCACGATGCAGGCTGCGAGCAGGGATGCGCGGCGCCCGAACATGGGCACGGGCACGCGCACGAGGTCGTCCCTTTCGATCGCAAGGCGCTCATCTCCGCGCGCGGGCTTGGCGTCAGCCGCAACGGCCGCCAGCTTCTGACCGACGTCGACCTCGACATCTGCGACCGTGAGATCGTCACCCTCATCGGCCCCAACGGCGCCGGCAAGACCACGCTCGTGCGCCTGCTCTTAGGTTTGGAGAAGCCCGATCACGGCGAGGTGCGCCGCCGCCCGGGCCTGCGCATCGGATACGTGCCGCAGCGCTTCGACGTCGATGCCGTCATCCCGATGACGGTGGCGCGCTTCCTGACGCTCGGCGGCAACGAGCCGCCCGAGAAGGTTGCTGCGATCCTGGTCGAGGTCAACGCCGGCCACACGCGCGAGCGGCAACTGAGCCAGCTCTCGGGCGGAGAGCTGCAGCGCGTCGTGCTCGCGCGCGCGCTTCTGCGCGATCCCGACCTGCTCGTGCTCGACGAGCCGGTGCAGGGGGTGGACTACACGGGCGAGGCCGAGCTCTACAATCTCATCGCACGTTTGCGCGACGAGCGCGGGTTCGGCGTGCTGCTCGTCTCCCACGATCTGCTCATCGTCATGGCCAGAAGCGACCGGGTGATCTGCCTCAATCGGCACGTATGCTGCTCGGGTGTCCCTGAGACCGTCGCTCAGCATCCAGCCTACGCGCGCCTCTTCGGCGCCGACGCCTCGCGCGCCTTCGCCGTCTACCGCCATCACCACGACCACAGCCACGACATCGCCGGCTCGGCCCATCCCGCAGCGGAAGGGGCCGAGCTCGAAGGGGACAAGCGTGCTTGAGCCGTTTCTGCTGCGCGCGCTCGTCGCCAGCCTGGGTCTTGCCGTGGTGGCGGCGCCGCTCGGCTGCTTCGTCGTGTGGCAGCGCATGGCCTATTTCGGCGAGACGACGGCGCAGGCGAGCCTCTTGGGCGTCGCCTTGGCGCTCGCCTTGCAGCTCGACCTGACGCTCGGCGTCCTCGTCGTGGCGATCGTGGTCGCCTTTCTGCTCATCTGGTTCGGGCGCCAGCAGGTCGTCGCGCTCGATTCGGTGCTGGGGCTCTTGCACCACGCGGCGCTTGCCGCCGGCGTCATCGCCACCTCCATGATCAAGGGCGCGCCCGTCGACCTCATGGGCTTCCTGTTCGGCGACGTGTTCGCCGTCACCATTTGGGATGTCGCCTGGATCCTCATCGGCGGAGGCGTGGTGCTCATGCTTGTCACATGGCTGTGGCAACCCCTGTTGCGGCTGGCGGTGCATGAGGATTTGGCCGCCGCCGAAGGCGTCGCGCGCGAGCGCGTGCGCATGGTCTTTACCGTCCTGCTCGCGGTCACAATCGCGGTCGCCATGAAGATCGTCGGCATCCTGCTGGTCATGGCCTTCCTCGTCGTCCCCGCCGTCGCCGCGCGCCCCCTGACGGGCTCGCCGGAGCGCATGGTGGTGCTGACCGCGCTCATCGCGGTCGCGAGCGTGATCGTGGGGCTGTGGCTGTCGTCGAGCTTCGATTCGCCCGGCGGGCCCTCGATTGTGCTTGTCATGTCGCTCTGCGCGGCGCTGTCCTTGACGGCGGCGGGCCTGAAACAGAGGCGATAGCGGGGGTGCGCCCAGGGAGCACTGGTCAAGAGCCTGGGGCTGGATTAGGTAGGCATTGATATGAACCGGGAAAACGAAGCCTCGTCGGGGCCGGATCTGATCGCAGCACGGCGGCGGTCGCAGCCGGTCGCCGTGGCCGACGTCATCGTCGGCGGCGGCGCACCGGTCGTCGTGCAATCGATGACCAACACCGACACCGCAGACATCACGGCGACCGTCGATCAGGTGGCGGCGCTGGCACGCGCCGGCTCCGAGCTCGTGCGCATCACCGTCGACCGCGACGAGGCCGCCAAGGCGGTGCCGCACATTCGCGACCGGTTGCTCGCACGCGGCGTGCGCGTCCCCCTCGTCGGCGACTTTCACTATATCGGCCACAAGCTGCTCGGCGAGAACCCGGCTGCCGCCGAGGCGCTCGACAAATACCGCATCAATCCCGGCAACGTCGGCTTCAAGGACAAGAGGGACCGGCAGTTCGCGGAGATCATCGACATCGCCCTGCGCTGGGGCAAGCCGGTGCGCATCGGCGTCAACTGGGGCTCGCTCGATCAGGAGCTGTTGACGCGGCTGATGGATGAGAACGCGCAGCTTGCAGCGCCCAAGGATGCGCGCGCTGTCATGCACGAGGCGATCGTCCAGTCCGCACTGCTGTCGGCTGAGCGCGCCGAGGAGCTGGGGCTCGGTGCCGACCGCATCATTCTGTCGGCCAAGGTCTCCGCCGTGCAGGACCTCGTCAGCGTCTACACCATGCTTGCCCGGCGCAGCCGCTACGCGCTGCACGTCGGGCTCACCGAGGCCGGCATGGGCTCCAAGGGCATCGTCGCCTCCACCGCCGGCATCGGGCTCTTGCTGCAGGCCGGCATCGGCGACACCATCCGCGTGTCCCTGACGCCGGAGCCCGGCGGCGCGCGCACGCTCGAGGTGCAGGTGGCGCAGGAGATCTTGCAGAGCATGGGTCTCAGGTCGTTCATTCCGGTGGTGGCCGCCTGCCCGGGGTGCGGGCGCACCACATCGACCGTCTTCCAGGAGCTTGCGCGCGACATCCAGGAGATGATCCGCGCCCGCATGCCCACTTGGCGCCAGAGCTATCCCGGCGTCGAGACGATGAGCCTTGCGGTCATGGGCTGTATCGTGAACGGCCCCGGCGAATCCAAGCATGCCGATATCGGCATCTCGCTGCCGGGAACGGGCGAGACGCCGGCGGCGCCCGTGTTCATCGACGGGGAGAAGACGGTGACACTGCGCGGCCCGAATATTGCCGCCGAGTTCAAGCAGATCGTAGAGGACTACATCGAGCGTCGCTTCGGTCCGGAGCAGTCGGATCCGCAGCGACGCAGAGAAACGGCCTGAGAGGTGACCTGCGTCGCGGCCTTTGGGGTGGGAGCCATGAAAAGAGCAATGAGCGCGTGCCGGGCCAATTGGCGTTCTGGCGCAGGAGCCCTGCTGGCGCTGGCGCTGGCGGGCTGCTCCACCTCAACCGGCTCGCTCGGCGAGGTCGATCGCGTCTTTCTGTCGGCCGCCGGCAGCTGGGACCAGAACCACGATGGCATCGTCACCTGCGATGAATGGAAGGCCTATGCCGGCGACCTCTTCAAGAGCGCCGACGCCAATGGGGATGGATTTGTCGATCGCACCGAGTATCAGACGATCGTCAACACCGACCGCATGTTCCAGACCGTCGAGTTCCGCTATTACGACGCCAACGGCGACGGCAAGCTCGACCGGTCCGAGTTCGTCGACAAGCCCAACCGTGCCTTTGCGCTTCTCGACCGATCCAATAAGTGCCAGCTGAGCGCCAGCCAGGTCGCCGGCGCGAGAGCCCACACCGAGCAGGTGTTCGAAACCAAGAAGGCCGAATCCGGTGACCCGCGCGAGAAGAACATCCCCGGCATCAAGCAGTGAGCGGCCTCCAAAGTTTGCGGCCGAACTTGATGACGCGCAGCGATCCGCGACCTGCGTCACAAATGCCGCGCGATTGACGGGAACCTAGCCGCAAGCGGTCGCGTTTTGGTCCCCAGAAAGCAATAGCTACGGGGGTTTCTCCGCCATGAAACATGTGTTGCTGGCCGGGCTCATTGTCGGCTCCTGGTCGAGCTGCGCTCTCGCCGCTGATCTCGGACCTTATCGACCGCCGCCCTCCTATGAGCCTCGCTACGAGCCGGTGCACGACATGCCGGATCTCTGGCGCGGCTTCTACATGGGCGTCAATTCCGGCTACGGCTGGAGCAACGACGACACCGTCAGCTTCAGCGGCCCCGCAGGTGCCGCATCCGGCGCCATCAATCTCGACGGCTGGTTCGGTGGCGGGCAGGTCGGCTACAACGCGCAGTTCCGGCGGCTGGTTCTCGGCGTCGAGGCCGACATCCAGGCGTCCGACATCAACGACCGCACCGGCCTTTCAGGAAACTACGTCGGCCAGGCCAGTGCCGATATCGACTGGTTCTCCACGCTGCGCGGCCGTGTCGGCTTCACCGCCGGCCCGGCGCTGCTCTACGCCACCGGCGGTCTTGCTTTCGCCGACGTCGACTACAACGTGAGCACGCCCAGCTTCTCGGGCAGCAGCGACGGCATCGAGACCGGCTATACGGTCGGCGGCGGCCTCGAGTGGGCGTTCGCGCCGAGCTGGTCGCTCAAGTCGGAGTACCTCTACGTGGACCTCGGGGATCAGGCTTTGAGCGGTGGTCCTTACAGATCCAGCACCAACCTCGACTTCCATACGGTGCGCATGGGTCTCAACTACAAGTTCTGACGCGCTCGCGGCGGGCCCGCATCTCAGTAGGCGCGGCTCGCCGCGAAATGCGCGGCCTCGATCAGGGTTGCCGCCCTGTCGCCGAACGAGGACAGGGCCGCGACCGCTCCGGCTTCCGTCTCGGCGAGCTTGGCGCGCGCGTTTGCAATTCCGAGCAGCGATACCAGGGTCGCCTTGCCGGCGGCCTGGTCCTTGCCGGTCGCCTTGCCGACAGTCTCCGCGTCCCCTTCCGCATCGAGCAGATCGTCGGCGATCTGAAAGGCGAGGCCCAGGTGCTCGCCGTAGCGGCGCAGCGCGGCGCGGTCCTCGGCCTTGGCCTGCGCCAGGATGGCGCCCTGCTCGCAAGCGCATGCGATGAGCGCGCCGGTCTTGAGCGCCTGCAGCTTGTAGATGTGCTGAAGCGACGGCTGCGCCGGCTCCCCGCGCTTGTCGGCCTCGAGATCCAGCATCTGGCCTTCGACCATGCCGCGTGCGCCAGAGGCTTTGGCGAGCACCAGGACCAGCTCTGCGCGCACGCCGGCGTCGGCATGCGTCGCCGGCCGCGCGAGGATCTCGAAGGCGAGCGTCAGCAGCGCGTCGCCGGTGAGGATCGCCGTCCATTCATCGAAAGCCTTGTGCACCGTCGGCCGGCCGCGGCGCAGGTCGTCGTCGTCCATGGCGGGCAGGTCGTCGTGGACCAGCGAATAGCAGTGCACGCATTCCAAGGCGGCGGCGGCATCGACCGCAGCCGCAGCCTTAACGCCGAGCAGTGCCGCACATTCGAGCAGCAGAAAAGGGCGGAACCGCTTGCCCGGGGCCAGCAAGGCATGCTGCATGGCGCTGCCGAGCCGCGGCTCCTCGCGGGGTCCGCATTCGGCGAGCAGCGCCCGCAATCGATCCTCGACGAGGCCGGCGGCGGCCTCCAGACTTTGCACAAATGCCATTGGCGGATTACCTAGTGTCCCTATTCCGAGGCTCGCCTGCGTTCGATGCTAGGATCCCAAGCGGACTTTGGATTTAGAAGGGACACTAGAATCATAGAGTTGCGAGTGTGACTCAGATCGAGAAACTCGCTTAAGGCGCCTGCCGCAAGCAGCGGCGGATCTCCCGATCATCACATGAGTAGCCCTTTGCCACCCATTCCCAGCCGTCAGCCGCGAGCGGCGTCGGCGCTGCGGATATAGCACCCGGGGCTCGCAAGGCCAGTATGCATAGGTCCGATCGTCCACTCTGTGCCGCCGCTGATCCGCCGACGGTAAAGACCGAGCCTCCCGGCCCCACACCCGAAGGTGGGCCGGAGCCAGGTCCCTCGGCGAGCGAGGCGGCGGAGACAGGGGCCGGCTCGGATGTGGCGTCTGAGAAGGAGGACGCGCAGCCGGAAGCCGCGCGTGAGGCAGCCGAGCCAGGCGCCAGCCCGGAGATGGAGTTGGGGCCGGCGGATGTGCAGCCGGCGATCGTGAGCGAGGAGGCGGCCGCCAGCTCAGACTCTGGAGCCGGTGCAGCCGGGATCGCCAAGCCGGGAAGCGGAGGCCCCCGCCGATACGAACTTGGAGCCGGAGCCGTCCGAGGCGCTGCTGGAATCGGCAAGCGAGGAAACGGAATCCGTAGCCAGCGCTGACCCTGAGCCCGCGATCGCACCGGCGCAGATTGCCAACTATGAGGTCGAGCCTGCCGCCGGCGCCGGGACCAGCGCGGGCGTCGATGACGCGCCATTCATTGCCGACCCGGTGCCGACGTCAGCCCAACAGGCGTCCGCGCCGGCTCATGGCCATCCGCGTCCTCTGCTCGCCGATTGGGACCGAGCACGCGTCAAGTCGCTCGCAGTGCGCGCCGGCAAGGTCGCAGCCATCGTCTTAAGCGCGTGGTTCGCCGTCGTCCTGGTCCTCATCGCCGTCTACCGCTTCGTCAATCCGCCGTTCTCAACCTTGATGGCGTTGAAGTGGATGGGTGGGACCAGC
This sequence comes from uncultured Alphaproteobacteria bacterium, assembly GCA_963782555.1. Classification (GTDB taxonomy): domain Bacteria; phylum Pseudomonadota; class Alphaproteobacteria; order Rhizobiales; family Hyphomicrobiaceae; genus Hyphomicrobium_A. The sequence goes on from CAWAKB010000002.1 coordinate 40,003, forward strand.
ATTCATCAGACGTGGGAGCCGATCGACAAGATCTCGCCCAATCTCGTGCGCGCCGTGATCGCGTCGGAGGACGGTCGCTTCTGCTACCATTGGGGCATCGATTTCGCCGAGATGGCCGCAGCGATCAAGCGCACGTCGCACGGTGTACCGCGCGGTGCCAGCACCATCACCATGCAGGTGGCCAAGAACCTGTTTCTGCTGCCGGTCAAAAGCTACCTGCGCAAGATCGTCGAGGTGCCGCTGACCTATGCGATCGAGCTGATGTGGAGCAAGCAGCGTATCATGGAGGTGTACCTGAACATTGCCGAGTGGGGTCCCGGCGTGTTCGGCGCCGAGGCGGGAGCGCGAGAGCACTTCGACCGGTCGGCGAGCCGCTTGAGCACGCGCCAGGCCGCCCTGCTCGCCGTGGCGCTGCCCAACCCGCTGCGCCGCGACGCCGGCGATCCGGGCCCCTGGGCCAGACAGCGCGCCACCGTGATCCAGCGGCGTGCGGCTCGCTCGCCCGAGGAGGCGCGCTGCGTGCTCGGCCCCGACTGAGGGCCGTCTGCGGGGCCCAGGAGGACCTAGGAAGGGCCCAACCAGGGCCCGGGCAAGCCCCTCTGGCACTCCCTTCGGAATGTGAGTATAAGGCGCCCCAAGCTTGCCCCGGCTCGTCATTTCGTGCCGGGGCCTTCATTTGCTCGGCTGAGAGCCGAGTCCCGGTCGAGCCGCCAGCGGCTTTCAACCTCGCACCAATGCACGGAGTTACAAAGAGATGGCAGTTCCGAGAAAGAAAGTATCGGCGATGAAGCGGGGTATGCGCCGCTCGCACGATGCGCTCGACGCCCCGACCTATGTCGAGGACAAGGAATTGGGCGAGCGCCGGCGTCCGCACCACATCGATCTCAAGACGGGCAAGTATCGCGGGCGGCAGATCCTCGAGCCGAAAGCGGACGTCTGAGGCTCCACGGGCCCGATAACCGCCGCACTTTCGAGCCTTTCTGCGTTGCGGCAGCAAGTTAGCCGTGGCAAAAGTTCCTTTGGGTGGTCAGCACAGCCGGCTGGAAAGGGAAACGTCTATGTCGCTCAGGTCGATCCCGCTAATCGTGATCTCGTTCATTCTCTACAACGTGATCGTCCTGCTGTTCGGGATCGACACCCTCGATAAGAACCTGTTCGAGATCTCAATGCTGAGCGGCGGCATCTGGAAGTTCAACTGGGGCCACTTCATTATATTGCTGACCCTGATGTTGCTCTTCATCGAGCTCGTCAAGGCGACCTACACCACGACGTCCTCGCTGGTCGATCACGGCTTGTCGATGGTCGTGTTCATCGCCTGCCTGGTCGAGTTTCTGCTGACGCCGCAGGCCGCCACCTCGGTGTTCTTCCTGGTCATGGCGGCAACGTTCATCGATGTCGTTGCCGGCTTCACCATCGGTATCCGGGTGGCCCGTCGCGACCTCGCCATCGGCGCCGACCAGTAGGCGCGTCGGTACTGCACGCGACGTCGATCGCAGCAGCGCCCGCGAGAAAACTCAAAAAGCCAAGAGCCCCCGCGTGTGACCGGGGCCTCGCACTCGCGAATTTAGTAATTGCCGTGATCGGGGCGACTGCCGACGTCGTCGGCGCTGTCGCCGCCGCCCCCGCTGCGATGGCTATAGACCCTATGGCGTCTGTGTCTATGCCTGTGGCGATAGCAGCGCTGGATTCCCAAGCCGCAACTAATTTCGGGGCCGGCGACGTAGCCGATAACGCCGCCACCGACGAAGCCGACCGGGCCGGCGACGACAGCCCCCGAAACGGCCCCCACGCCTGCGTCGATGATGCGGTCCCCCGCTTGGGCGGCAACCGGCGAGAGGGCAACAACAGCGGCGGCGAGAGTAATCTTCCCCAGAGCTTTCATGGTCGTCGGCCTCCTGATGTGTTGGGCGACTCGGCTAAGCTCAGCACAAAAGTTGGCTGGAAATTAGGAAGGCTTGCCATCGACTTAGGACACTTGCGAGCTAAGTGGGCGCAAGATCGCGGTGCCTGAGATGAAATGGCCCGGAGCGGTTGTCCGCAACAGCTGCCCAATTGCGATCATCGCTGAGATCAGCGCGATCAGGCCCCGTCATTCCGCCAATAGGGGGAGAGCTCGCTTCGATCTGGCTGATCGCGTGCAGGCATCCACCGAGCTGCGCTGGTGGAAGGGCATCGTGCCGCGCAAGGAATTGCGGATGGCAGCGGCTGCCGTCTAGCCTTCGTCTTTCGACAGCTTGTCGATCTTCTGCTGCATGCTGGCGAGCTGGGCCTTGAGATCGCTGATGTCGTTGGTGTCCGACTTGACGGATGGCGTGGCCGTCTTCTCCCCCGCCGGCGCACCTTTGCCCGCAGCGTTCGCTTCCCCTTCGCGCTTGGGACCGCCCGGCATGCCCGTGAAGGGGCTCCACATCGACAGCGCCTGCTCGAACATGGCCATGTTCTTGCGCGCCTGATCCTGGTAGGCCTCGAAAGCGGCCGCCGGATTGGAGAAGGCGTTGGCGAACAGCGCCCGGAACTTCTCTTGCTCCTTGGCGAGGTTCTCGAGGCTGAACTGGAGATAGCCTGGAACCATGCGCCCGATGCTGTCGTCGTAAAAACGAATGAGCTGGCGCAGGAAGGGAACCGGCAGCAGCGTCTGGCCGCCTACCCGGTTTTCCTGCTCGACGATGATTTGCGTAAGCACCGAGTGGGTCAGGTCGTCGCCGGTCTTGGCGTCGTAGACGACGAAGTCCCGGTCTGAGCGCACCATCGTTGCCAGGTCGTCGAGCGTCACGTAGGTGCTGGTCTCGGTGTTATAGAGCCGGCGGTTGGCATATTTCTTTATGACAACCGCTTCTTTCTTCTCGCTGGGCGCGTCAGTCTTGTTGAGCATTTGCGGGGCCGCTACGGCAGTTGTTGCGCTGCATCAGAGTAACACACCGGGCGCCGGGGGGGCCAGCCGTTTATGTTGACCTGACCGGCCAGATGTCGCAATTGCAGGCGGGAAGGCCGTGCTGCTATCGTGCCCGCAATCTGGGGCGAGCCGGCCCCGGCCGCTGCCAGCCCCGCATTCGGCCTGGTAATCCTAATACGACCTAAAACCCGCCCGAGGAGACGCCACAGATGAGCCAAGACAACGCGACCATCGTCATTGCCAGCGCGGCGCGGACGCCGGTCGGCTCTTTCAACGGCTCTCTGGCAAGCCTTTCGGCCCACGAGCTGGGGATCATCGCCATGAAGGCGGCTATGGAGCGCGCAGGCGTGCAGCCGGGCGATGTTTCCGAGGCCATCATGGGCCAGGTGCTCACCGCCGGAGAGGGCCAGAACCCGGCCCGACAGGCCTCCATCGGCGCCGGCATCCCTGTCGATTCACCGGCATGGCTCGTTAACCAGGTTTGCGGCTCAGGTCTGCGCTCGGTCGCGCTCGGCATGCAGCAAATTCAAACCGGCGACGCCTCCATCGTGGTCGCCGGCGGCCAGGAGAGCATGAGCCAGTCCAAGCACGCGGCCCACTTGCGCAACGGCGTGAAGATGGGACCTCTGGACCTGATCGACACCATGATCAAGGACGGCCTGTGGGACGCCTTCAACGGTTACCACATGGGCACCACCGCCGAGAACGTCGCCCGCCAGTGGCAGATCACGCGTGAGGATCAGGACCAGTTCGCAGTTGCTTCGCAGAACAAAGCGGAGGCCGCCAAGAAGGCCGGCAAGTTCAAGGACGAGATCGTGCCCGTGACCATCAAGGGCAAGAAGGGCGACACGATCGTCTCTGACGACGAGTACATCCGCGACGGCGCCACCTTGGAGTTCTTGCTAAGCTGCGCCCCGCCTTCCAGAAGGACGGCACCGTCACCGCGGGCAACGCGTCCGGCATCAACGACGGCGCTGCCGCGGTGGTGCTGATGACGCTGGAAGAGGCAAAGAAACGCGGAATTGAGCCGCTGGCGCGCATCGTGTCGTGGGCGCACGCGGGCGTCGATCCCTCGATCATGGGAACGGGCCCGATCCCGGCATCAAAGAAGGCGCTGGAGAAGGCCGGCTGGACGGCCAAGGACCTCGATCTCATCGAGGCCAACGAGGCCTTCGCGGCGCAGGCGTGCGCCGTCAACAAGGGCGTCGGCTGGGACACCGACAAGGTCAACGTCAACGGCGGGGCCATTGCCATCGGTCACCCGATCGGCGCCTCCGGCACCCGCGTTCTCACCACGCTGCTCTACGAGATGAAGCGGCGCGACGCCAAGAAAGGTCTTGCAACCTTGTGCATCGGCGGCGGCATGGGCATCGCCATCTGCGTCGAGCGCGTGTGACGCGCGCTCGCGGAGATCGGCTTGGCGCCCGCACTTGGCCGCCATCGCTTTTGGTCGTCCAATCAATCACCCAAACAAAAGACAAATCTGAGGGAGGATTATCATGGCCCGTGTCGCGCTGGTGACGGGGGGAACGCGTGGCATCGGCCATGCCATCTCGATCGCCTTGAAGAACCGGGGCTATCGCGTCGCCGCCAACTACGCCGGCAACGACGCCGCCGCGCAGCAGTTCCAGGTCGAGACCGGCATCCCGGTGTTCAAGTGGGACGTGGGCGATTACACCGCCTGTGAGACGGGCGTGGCGCAGGTCGTCAAGGACCTCGGCCCGATCGACGTTCTGGTCAACAATGCTGGCATCACGCGCGACGCCATGCTCCACCGCATGACGAAGGAGCAGTGGGATCAGGTCATCCGCACCGATCTCGATTCCGTCTTCAATATGTGCCGTCAGGTGATCGAGAGCATGCGCTCCAGAGGCTTCGGGCGCATCGTCAACGTCTCCTCGATCAATGGTCGCAAGGGGCAGATGGGCCAGACCAACTACTCCGCCGCCAAGGCCGGCATTCACGGCTTCACCAAGGCGCTGGCCTACGAGGGCGCCGCCAAGGGCATCACCGTCAACACCTTGGCGCCGGGCTACATCGCCACCGAGATGGTTCGCGCCGTGCCCAAGGAGGTGCTGGACACGAAGATCATCCCGCAGATTCCGGTGGGCCGTTTGGGCGAGGCGGATGAGATCGCGCGGGCGGTGGTGTTCCTCGCCGCCGACGAGGCGGGCTTCGTGACCGGCGCCTGCCTCGATGTCAACGGCGGCCACTATATGCCGACGTGACATGGCGGATTGTCAGGCTGCCATGGCCGCTTTGCGCGTGGGCATGGCGATTTGAACGGGGTTGATTGCACCAGGCGGGATGCGGGTTATCCCCGCAGCCGCGTCCTGATAATGCGCGGGAACTCATCGGTCCCGAGGCCATGCTCGGGCGCCTGCTGACGGTCATCGCCCAGGCTCCACCAACGTTCCGCCCGCAGCTCCGTATCGATGTGACCCGGGGCGGGCCCACTCGGCGGGGCAGACTGCTGCGGCTGCGCCGCGGCCGGTTGAGGGGCAGAGCCATAGGCCGTGGTAGGAGCGCGCTGGGGTGCAGCCGGCGCTGCGAACCACGCCTCGATGAGATCAAGCTCGTCGGCCGACAGGTTGAGGCCCTGGCTGCGGCAGCGGGCAACGACGAAGTTGCGGAAGCGGCTCGCAAACAGGCTCGCGGACACGCCTTGCGTGAACCAGGGATCGCCCTCGCCTACGACGTCGAGCACGAAACGCACGTCGTCGCGGCGAATGTCGAGGCCCATCTCCTGGGCGCGTTTGATGATATTGGCGAGCGTCTGGGCACCGGCCGGACCATTGGTGCCGATCTCCTGCGCCATGACGTCGAACAGCGTGCGGTAGTCCGGCGGCGACAGAGTCGGCGCCTGGCTCGCCTCGTGAATGCGGGCGATGGATTGCTGGATCAACGTCGCGCCTTCGCCCGAGCGCGGGGCATAAGGCTGCGGATGAGGTAGCCCCGGCTGGCCCGAGAGGGCTTCGGACTGGGCCGGGGCCAGCGGACCGCGCGGCGCCTGGGCGGGGGGCCCGGAAGTTGGTCCGGCGGTTCGCTGAGCTTGTTGGATCGCGCCGAGAAGCGGCGGCAGCGTGCGTTGATACGACTGAGTATTGGCCGGCTCGGGAGCGCGCTGTGGCTCGGCTCGGCGCGTCTCGATACGGCGAGGCTCGTTCGGCTGCTGCTGCTGCACCGCTCGGGTTGCGTCATAGACGCAGTAAGGTGGCTGACTGCTGAGACGGATCTCCTCGGGCAAACCCTTGGAGAGCAGGTCACGGAACGAGCCGATGCCGCCCCATCCCGAGCCGACCGTCTTGTCGTAGCCGAGGTTGCGCACGGCGCGGTCGGCCAATGCTTCGAGCGGAACTGGTTGGTCGGCCGCACGAACGGCGGCGACGACCTCTCTCAAAATCTCCTTGCGCAGCGTCTCGATGTTGGCTGCGCTCGGCAGCGACGCCATCTCGCTACGGTGGTCCTCGATCGCCGTCTCGCCGGGCACCTGATTCTCGAGCAAGAGCGCCAAGAAGTCGGACTCACGGATCTCCGCGTCGCAGATCGCCGTATAAGGCGCGGCGGTATTGTCGTTGGAGTAGATCACGGTGCGGCGCGCGTGCGAGCGCAGCCGGTGCAGAACCGGCGTGAAATCAGCATCGCCCGAGAGAATGACGAACTCGTCGAAATAGGTGTCGTGCGTGAGGATGTCGCGAACATCCATCACCATGCGAATGTCGGCGGAGTTCTTGAGCTGGGCCGTGAGCGGCGGGCAATCGATCACTTCGAACCCGGCGCGCAAGAAGTGATGGCGCACGAACGGGAACGAGCTCATGTCGGTGGAGTTGTCGTTCTGGTTGCGCCGCGGAACGGGATTACCGTAGCAGCGGTTGATGACGATGCGGCGTGGACCGGGAACGGTAGGACCGTTGGTCGACGTCATGAGCCGGCCGGATTCAATCTCCTTGATCCAGCGGCTTGCGTCCTTCGAGAAGCGCTTGGCGGCCTCCTCGCTCTTTCGCTTGAGCGAAAGATAGACGTTGTCGTAGTCGACGAAAACAGTCGTTAGCATCGGCCCTTGTGACTCGCGCTTCATAACCGGCAACCCCCCGCTAGCCGTCTTCCAAGGTGAACTCAGGCGCACTCTTTGGTGAGTCGGCTAGGGGCGGCAAGCGCGGCCTCGCCGCGGCGCGCGCGAATGCACGAAAATGCTTGTTTATCTGTTAATTAGTGGGGTGCTCGGGCTGCCGTTAGTGGTGGAAAAGTCAATGTTGAGCCTCCCAAGCCACATTTTGCTCTTTGTGGCTACTCGGCGGACGGCTCGAATCCATCTGGTGCCAACTCAAATCCCTCGAATAGGAATCCGGGCGCGACGGTGCAACCGACGAGCGTCCAATCTCCGAGACTTCGCGCGGACTGCCAATGATGCGCGGGCACCACGGCCTGCGGCCGCTCTCCCGATTGGAGGTCTTGGCCGAGGCGAACTTGGGAGGCGGAGCCTTGCGGAGGGGCGAGCAAGAGCTCAAGCGGCGCGCCAGCGTACCAGTGCCACAGCTCTGCGGCGTCGACGCGGTGCCAGCGCGAGACCTCGCCTGCGGCGAGAAGGAAGTAGATGGCAGTCGAGACGGCGCGCCCGTCGCGATGAGCCGCATCGCGGAAGGTCTCGCGAAAATGGCCGCCTTCGGGGTGGGGCTCCAGCTTCAGCATCCCGATGAGGTCTGCGGCGCTCAGGGGGGGGGGAAGGCATCAGGCTTTGTTCTTGCGCTCGCGGATCTCGGCGAAGACCTTCCAGTCGGGCGCGAAGGGCATGCCGAGCCGGGCTCGGATCGCAGTTACGTTTGGCCTCAAGAACGGGTTGGTCTCCAGCTCGCGATCGAGACGCGTCGGTAGCGTCGGCTGACCCTTGGCGCGCAGCTGATCGACCTCCTTGGCTCGGTTCTGCAGTGCCAGGTTGTCGGGGTCCACGGTCAGCGCGAACTGCGCGTTGGCCGCGGTGTACTCGTGACCGCAGTAGATCTCGGTGTCGGGCGGCAGCTCCATGAGCTTCTTGAGCGAGTTCCACATCATCTCCGCGTTGCCCTCGAAGATGCGTCCCGCCCCCATGGCAAACAGCGTATCGCCGACGAAGACGGCACGCGCCTCGGGGATCCAGTAGGCGATGTGGCCGACCGTATGGCCGGGCGTGTCGAGGACGCGGATATCGAAGTGGCCGAACGTGATGAAGTCACCCTCTCCAACCGCGCGATCGATGCCGGGAATGCGCTCCGCCTCCCCATTGGGGCCGAAGATCGTGCAGCCGGTGACCTCCTTGAGCTTGAGGTTGCCCCCGGTGTGGTCGCCGTGGTGGTGCGTTACGAGCAAGTGGGTGAGCCGCCAGCCCTTGGCGGACAGGCGCCGCAAAATGGCGTCGGCGTCAGGCGCGTCGATCGAAGCCGTCACGCCCGCCTCTGCGTCGTGTATCAGCACAGCATAGTTATCGGAAAGACAGGGAAATTGCTCAATATCGAGCTTCGGCATGCGACGCGGGCTCTCTTTCTCGATGGTGATCTCGGACGGGGACCCTAGAGCAGGATCGCAGCCGATGGAACAGCCCCTGAGGCAGATCCCCCGCGCGCGGCGGCGTGCCGTGCGAGGCTCGGCACTTACTGTGTCACGAGGTGACGCGGGAACGGCTTGAATTGCGCTCCGATCCGGTCAGACTGGCGCGCAAAACGCGAGGTCCTCTGCCCCATGCAGCTCGACGTCGGCGACCTCAAGACGTTCTACGCGACTGCGCTCGGGCAGACCGTGCGCCGACTGCTGACGCACCGCGTCCGTGCGCGCTGGCGCGGCTTGGGCGGCGCGACGCTGATCGGGCTCGGCTACGCCTCACCCTACCTCGGCGCCTTTCGCGGCGAGGCACGCCGCATCGGTGCGCTCATGCCCGAGAGCCAGGGCGTGCTTGTCTGGCCCAAGAATGCGCCGACGCTGTCGGCCCTCGTGCAGGAGGATCGGCTGCCGCTCGCCGACGGCTCTGTCGACCGGCTGCTGGCGGTGCACTGCCTGGAGATGGCCGAGCGTGCGCGCCCGCTGTTGCGCGAGATCTGGCGTGTGCTGTCGCCGGAAGGGCGTCTCATGCTGATCGTACCAAACCGGCGCGGCGTGTGGGCGCGGCTCGACAACACGCCGTTCGGTCAGGGCCGTCCCTATAGCCGCCGTCAGCTCGAGGCCCTCCTCGTCGAGGCGATGTTCACGCCGCTCGACTGGGGGGCAGCGCTGTTCATGCCTCCCGTGGGGCGGCGCGTGCTTCTGCGCTCGGCGACCGCCTGGGAGCGGCTGGGGGCGATGGTGTCGCCGGCCTTCTCCGGCGTGGTCATCGCGGAGGCGCGCAAGGAGCTGGTGGCGCCGATCGGCAAGCCGGCGAAGGCGCGCCCCTTGCGCGGGCTGGTGGCGGCCGGCACTCGCGCGAACTCGCGCTCCCTCTCCTCGTGCAAGAGGACTTCAGACGGAAAAATTGAGCGTTAGATGCCGTGGTGCTTGCGCAGCAGGAACACGGCCTTCTCGCCAAGCAAGTTCTGCAGCGAGATCGAGTGGCGGATCGGCAGCCGGCGGCCCGAGGTGTTGAAGGCGACGGCCTCCTCCACCTCCGCGTCGACAAGGGCGACGAGGTCGGCGAAGTCTTTGATCGTGCACAAATGCGCGTCGGGGCTCGCGTACCACGGCTCGGGCAGGTTCTGCGTCTGCGGCATGCGGCCGGTCAGCAGCAGCTCCATGCGGATGCGCCAATGCCCGAAGTTGGGGAACGAGACGATGGCGCGCCGGCCGATGCGCAAGAGATTCTCCAACACGACCTTGGGGTAGCGCGTCGCCTGGATGGTAAGGCTTAGAATTGCGTAGTCGAAGGCGCCGTCGGGATAATCGTCGAGGTCGCGGTCGGCGTCGCCCTGAATGACGGAGAGCCCGCGCGTCACGCAGGCGTTGACGCGGTCGCGCTCCAGCTCCACGCCGCGCCCGTCGGTGGCCTTGGTCTCGGCCAGCAGCTGCAACAGCGCGCCGTCGCCACAGCCGACGTCGAGCACGCGCGCGCCCGTCTCCACCATCTCCGCAATGAGGAGGTGGTCGACGCGGTGCGGTCCATGGGACGGTGTGTCGATCTTGAGCATCTGGCGCCTATACCTTGAGACCGCGCTTGACGCCGGCTGCATTCAAAAAGCCGCGGATAGTGGCGAAGAACTCCGGCTCCTCCAGAAGGAAGGAGTCGTGGCCGTTGTTTGACTCGATCTCCACGAACGAGACGTTGGCGGCGACCGCGTTCAAGGCCTGCACGATCTCGCGGCTCTCGCGCGTGGGGTAGAGCCAGTCCGAGGTGAAGGAGACGACGCAGAAGCGTGTCTTGTTGCCGCGAAAGGCGTTGGCGAGCACGTCGCCGTGCTCGGCGCCGAGGTCGAAGTAGTCCATCGCGCGCGTGATGTAGAGATAGCTGTTGGCGTCGAAGCGGTCGACGAAGGTGGAGCCCTGGTGGCGCAGGTAGCTCTCCACCTGGAAGTCGGCGTTGAAGGAGAAGGTGAGCTTGGAGCGCTCCTGCAGGTTGCGGCCGAACTTGCGGTGCAGCGCGTCCTCCGACAGGTAGGTGATGTGGGCGGCCATGCGCGCCACCGCGAGCCCGTTGCGCGGCACCTTGCCGTGCGCGTGGTAATCGCCCCCGCACCACTCGGGGTCGGCCATCACCGCCTGGCGGCCCACCTCGTGGAAGGCGATGTTCTGCGAGGAATGCCACGCCGCGGTAGCGATAGGGACGGCGCAAAACACGCGGTTTGTGTGGCTCGAGGCCCATTCGAGCACCTGCATGCCGCCCATCGAGCCGCCGATGACGCAGAAGATCTGATCGATGCCGAGATGGTCGATCAAGCGCAGCTGCGCATTCACCATGTCGGAGATGGTGATGACCGGGAAATGGAGCCCGTAGGGCTTGCCCGTTCTGGGATCGATGGAGGCCGGTCCCGTCGAGCCCATGCAGCCGCCGAGGATGTTGGGGCAGATGACGAAGAACCGGTTGGTGTCGATCGGCTTGCCGGGGCCGACGAGCGTCTCCCACCAGCCGGGCTTTTTCGTCACCGGATGCTCGCTCGCGACATACTGATCCATGGTCAACGCATGGCAGATCAGGACGGCGTTCGATTTGTCCGCGTTGAGCTCGCCGTAGGTCTCGTAGGCGATGGCGATGGGCGCGAGCAGCTGGTCGCAGGCAAGCCGCAGCGGCTCGCTCTCAGGCAAGCGCAGCAGCTTGCTCGAGGGTGCATTGGCCTCGGCAAGGCGCGCGTTATGCCCCGCGTCGGCTATCGCGCCGCCGTCACCCGCTACTGTCGGAGAGACTGGCATCGTCTGTGCGCGCTCCCTGCCCGCGCGTCATGCGCAGGTGCCAACAAAAAACCCGGCCGGATTGGGCCTTCAAGGCCGCCATCCGCTAACCGGGTGCGTGCGGCCTTTTTTAGCGACTTGTTTAACGTGGTTGCAAGCCGGCCGGCCAAATCACCACGACGTGTGCAAGGAAATAAGGGGTGGGGGCGGGAGCGTCAAGTGCCGGGTGCTCGGCGGGTGAGCCGGCCTCTACCGCCCCGAAAAGAGTCGAATGGCCTCAATGAGCTCTTCCAAAGTGCCGTCGAGGCCGTGGGTTGGTATGGCCATGCCCTTCAAGCCAAGTGCAGCATTGGCAGCCGCCAACCGTGCCATTCGGGTCTTTTGCAGCGTTGCCTCAAATTGAGGAACGAGCTCCACCATCAGAAATTTCTGCCTCCGAACCGTTCTGACCGAAAGCTCGGCAATCATCGGCCAGGGAAGCTTGGAACTGCTGATCCTTCTGTCGAGGATCCCTTGTCGATCAACGGTCAGCACGTCGGGGTCAGCAAAGACCCGAGCGAGACAAATGACGGCCCCTGTACCGAAGAAAAGACCGCCCAACATGAGCGCGAACTCATTGAAGCTCCCCGGCGGGGCTGCGCCCTTCACCCAGAGCCATGAGCTAAAACCGGCAAATGCCGTGCTCAGCAGGAAATAGCCAAAGAGCTTTCTGCGCGAGTACGCAAAAACAGCCTGCTCCCTCTCCCAACGCATATCCGTGCCCCAGCCTGCAAAATGAGGCTGATCATTTACATCCCTTGAACGTGACCATGCGCGTTTACCAGTATCAGATGGCGAGATAAGCATGCCAACGCGCGTGCGGAGCCCGCGGGCCCTTAGCCTTTGCCTTCTGGTGCGCGCCTCTGTATCACTTCCCGCGCCTTCAAAATTGAGACGCTGACGCACTCGGGACCAAGCCCCCATGGCCATTGCCGCTCCCCAGCCTAGGCCCGGCATTCTTGAGATCGAGCCCTACGTTCCGGGTGAAAGCCGGTTGCCGACGGGCCTGACGCCGATCAAGTTGTCCTCCAACGAGACGCCGCTGGGGCCGAGCCCGAAGGCGGTCGCCGCCTATAAGAGTGCGGCGGGCGAGCTCGAGCGCTACCCCGACGGCGCGAGCGCGGCCCTGCACGCCGCGATCGCCACCCGCTACGGGCTCAACGCCGGGCGCATCGTATGCGGGGCGGGCTCGGACGAATTGCTGAGCATGCTCGCCCACGCCTACCTCGGCCCCGGCGACGAGGCGATCTTCACCGAGCACGGCTTCCTGCTCTATCGCATTATCATCCTCACCAACGGCGCGACGCCCGTCGTGGCGCCGGAGAAGGATCTGCGCACCGACGTTGCCGCGATCCTGAAGCGCGTCACCGAGCGCACCAAGGTGGTGTTTCTCGCCAACCCCAACAACCCCACCGGCACCTACATCTCGTTCGACGAGGTGCGGGCGCTCAGAGACGGGTTGCCGGACCATGTGCTGCTGGTGCTCGACGCGGCCTATGCCGAGTACGTGCGCCGCAACGACTACGAGGCCGGCATCGAGCTCGTCGCCACCACGCCCAACACGGTGATGACGCGCACGTTCTCCAAGATCCACGGGCTCGCCGCGCTGCGGTTGGGCTGGGCCTATTGCCCGGAGGCGGTCGCCGACGTTCTCAATCGCATCCGCGGGCCCTTTAATGTGTCGTCGCCGGCGATTGCGGCGGGAGCGGCGGCGATGGCCGACACCGAGCACCTCGAGACCGCGGCCAAGCACAACGAGCGCTGGTTGCCGTGGCTCGCAGCCGAGATCGAGAAGCTCGGCTTGAAGGTAACGCCGAGCGTTGCCAACTTCGTGCTCGTGCACTTTCCCGAGGGTCCGAAAAAGGCGGCAAGGGCCGCCGATGACTTCCTCAAATCGCGCGCGATCATCGTGCGACGCGTCGACGCCTATGGTTTGCCCCATGCCTTGCGCATAACCGTGGGAACCGAGGCCGACAATCGCGCGGTCGTCGCAGCGCTCGCTGATTTCCGCAAAGGAGCCGTCGCATGACGGGGCCCAAGCCCAAGTCTCAACCGAGGCCCGAGCCCATGTTCGAGAACGTCGCCCTGATCGGGATTGGCCTTATCGGTTCCTCGATCAGCCACGCGATGCGGCGCCAGGGGCTGGCGCAAATGATCACCGGCTCGGCGCGCACCAAGGCGACCATCGAGACGGCGCTGGCTTTGCGCCTCGTCGATCGCGGCTGCGTGCATGCTGCCGACGCGGTGAAGGGCGCCGACCTGGTGATCCTCTCGGTGCCGGTGGGCGCGTGCGGCGCGCTTGCCGCCGAGATCGCACCCAACCTGCGCGACGGCGCGATCCTCACCGACGTCGGTTCGGTGAAGGCGGCCGTGGTGCGCGACATGGCTCCGCAGGTGCCAAAGGGCGTGCACTTCGTGCCCGGCCACCCCATTGCCGGCACCGAGCAGTCGGGGCCCGAGGCGGGCTTCGCCGAGCTCTTCGACGGGCGCTGGACGATCCTCACGCCGACGCTTGGGACGGATGAGGCCGCCGTCGCCAAGCTCAAGGCGTTTTGGGAGGCGCTCGGCTCCAAGGTCGAGATCATGAGCCCGGAGCACCACGACATGGTGCTCGCCGTAACCAGCCACCTGCCGCACCTGATCGCCTACAACATCGTCAACACGGCTGCCCACCTGGAGCGCGTGACCAACTCGGAGGTCATCAAGTTCTCGGCCGGCGGCTTCCGCGACTTCACGCGCATTGCCGCCTCCGATCCGACCATGTGGCGCGACGTCTTCCTCAACAACAAGGAGGCGGTCTTAGAGATGCTCGGCCGCTTCTCGGAGGATCTCGCCGAGCTGCAACGCGCCATCCGCTTCGCCGACGGGGAGACGCTGTTCCGGCTGTTCACAGAGGCGCGCGCCATCCGCCGCGGCATCATCGAGGCAGGCCAAGACACGGCTGCTCCCGACTTCGGCCGCGCGCAGCAGGCGGCCCCCGAGGCTCCTCAGCCGGGCAGGACGAAGCACGCAGCCAAATAGCGATGGCGAATAAACGCGACCTCTGGGTGTTTGCCTACGGCTCGCTGATGTGGCGGCCGGGCTTCTGCTTCCAGGAGGTCGCCCACGCCAAGCTCGTCGGCTGGCAGCGCTCCTTCTGTATCTACTCGCGCTATCACCGCGGCACCGAGCGCCGCATCGGATTGGTGCTCGGCCTCGACCGCGGGGGGGCCTGCGAGGGCATGGCGTTCCGGGTGGCAGCAGCCGACGCGGCGGCAACGCTTGAGTATCTACGCGAGCGCGAGCAGGTGATCAGCGTCTACCGCGAGGCGCTGGTGCCGATCACGCTGCTGATACCGGAGCGGCGTGAGGTGATGGCGCTCGCCTTTCTGGTGGAGCGCGCCCACCCGAGCTACGCAGGCCGCCTGCCGCTATCGGAGCAGGCGAGCCTGATCCGCGGCGCGAGCGGGCGCTCGGGCAGCAACCTCGACTATCTTGTCAGCACGCTCGACCACCTCAAGGAGCTCGGCATCCGCGAGCGGGCGATCGAGCGACTGGTGGGGCTGGTGGGCGCGCACGTAGCGCGCAGCGCCGGAGCGGGCCCCGCGCGGCCCAACGCGCACCATGTGCTTGCGCACGGATGCTGCCGCCGGCCGCCGCGCGTGCGGCCCTTGAAGCCGGAGGACGTGCGCCGCTTCGGCTACCGCACGGTGCTGGGCGTGCGCTGAAAGCTTGTCGGAGGACAAGCTTGAAACGCGACAGTGTCAGACCCTTGCGGGTCTGACACCGTTTCGTAGAGAGCAGCAGAGGGAACTGGTTCAGTGCAGCGCGCTGCCGGCGAGGCGGGCGAAGTCGGCCTCGATCTGGCCCGTGCGCAGGTCGAACTCGACGAGCTTGGCCAGCTTGGCGCTCTCGGCCAAGAGATGCACGTGGACCTCGTCGGCGCCGAGCTCGGCGCCGCGCTGGCGAATCTCGGCGAGGTTGAGCGTAGCGGCTGTGTTGCCGACGCGTCCGATGCAGAGCACCTTGCGCCGGGCGCCGGGCTCGCGCCGCACCAGCACGTAGTTGGCGGCCGGCAGCGGCGGACACTCGAGCAGCTCGTAGACGGTATGGACGTAGCGCTTGCCCGAGGCGCCGGTCCAGAAATGGAAGCGGTTGGCCTCGTTGATTTTTACGTCGGACGCCGCCGGCGCCTCGCTCATCTGCGAGCGCTTTGCCCTGAACGCGGCGAGATCAATAATACGCGCACCCATGACTGACGATCCCTTAGCGGCCCTTCGGCTCACTTTTTGTTCGACGCCTTTTCTTACCTGGGCCAGCCTATGTTCCATTGCTTAACGATGCCCATGGTTTCGAGCTTTATTGTGGCCCGATCTCAGTGATTTTGCGGCAAAGTGAACGCAATCTTGCCGCAGGTTGCGAACTCACAAGGCCCCCCTTCAACGCCGCTTAACACGTCGCGTCGACGCGGACTGCGCGCTCAGCCGCAGCGGGAGAAACCGCACGCATGACAGACCCAGCATCCTTCGCGATGCACATAGTCGGCCGAGGAGCAGCGCGGGCACAGCTTCAGGCGGGCGG
Source organism: uncultured Alphaproteobacteria bacterium (assembly GCA_963782555.1). Classification (GTDB taxonomy): domain Bacteria; phylum Pseudomonadota; class Alphaproteobacteria; order Rhizobiales; family Hyphomicrobiaceae; genus Hyphomicrobium_A. Next base: position 55,814 of record CAWAKB010000002.1, read on the forward strand.
GGCGCTCTCCTGCCGGAGCAGCACCGTGCGCGGCTGCGTCCGCTTGTCGCTGTGCGGCGCCGAGCGCGAGGCGGGCCTCGTCGCCCTGCAGGAAGCCGGTGCGGATCATGTGGGTCTCGATCACCTCGCCGATGGCTGCGAGCAGGCTCGGCACGTAGCGCCCGCCGACCCAGTGGCCGCCCTGGGGATCGAACACGGCCTTCAGCTCGTCGGCGACGAAGGTGACGTCGCCGCCGCGGCGGAACACGGCGCTGATCATGCGGGTCAGCGCCACCGTCCAGGCGTAGTGCTCCAGGTTGCGCGTGTTGATGAAGATCTCGAACGGGCGCCGGCGGCCGTCCCGCTCGATATCGTTGATAGTCACGTAGATGGCGTGGTCGCTGCCCGGCCACTTGAGCTTGTAGGTGTAGCCGCCCAGCACGGTCTCGCGCTCGAGCGGCGGGGCCATGGAGACGACGTTGGCGCGCTCCTCCGACGGCACCGGCGCGATCTCGAAATGCCGCTCCTTGGCGGGGCTCTTGGCTTGCGCGGGCGCCTTTTCGGCAGGCGCGGCCGCAGCCTCCGTGGCGGGCTGCAGCACTGCCCCCGTCACCGGATTGGGACGGTAGGTGGTGCAACCTTTGAGGCCTAGAGCGTGCGCCTCGAGATAGACGTCCTTGAAGGCTGCAAAGGAGATGTCCTCCGGGCAGTTGATGGTCTTGGAGATGGCGGAGTCGACCCAGGGCTGCAGCGCCGCCTGCATGAGGAGGTGCTCATGGGGACTCAGGTCGCCGGCCTTGACGAAGGTGGCGGGCAGCGCGGCGGCGGCTCCGAACTGGCGGCGGAAGAGCGCGTGCGCATGGTCCTCGACCAGCTCCTCGTGGGTGGCGCCGCCTTGACCCAGCACGCGGCGCCGATAGACAAAATCATAGACCGGCTCGACCCCGCTCGACACGTTGCCGGCAAGCAGCGAGATGGTGCCGGTGGGCGCGATCGAGGTGAGGCAGCCGTTGCGAATGCCGTGGTTGCGGATCGCGGCGCGCACGGGCTCCTCGAGCCGGGCGAGGTTGGGGCTTTCGAGAAACGGCTCGGAGTCGAACAGCGGGAACGTACCCTTCTCGGCGGCGATCTCGGCGCTGGCGAGATAGGCCGCGTTCTGGATCGCTGCCATCCAGCTGCCGGCAAGCTCGGCGGCCTCCTTGGTGCCGTAGCGCACGCCGCAGAAGATCAGCGCGTCGGCGAGCCCGGTGACACCCAGCCCGATCCGGCGCTTGGCCAGCGCCTCCTTGCGTTGGGCCGGGAGCGGGTAATTGGACACATCGATGACGTTGTCGAGGAAGCGCACCGCGAGCTGCACGCGCGCTTCGAGCTTGTCAGAATCGAGCGTTGCGCCGCTGGTGAAGGGGTGCTCGATGAGGCTTGCGAGGTTGATCGAGCCGAGCAGGCAGGCCCCGTAAGGCGGCAACGGCTGCTCGCCACAGGGATTGGTGGCGTGGATCTCCTCGCAGTAGCGCAGATTGTTGCGCTCGTTCACGCGGTCGATGAAGATCACGCCCGGCTCGGCGAAGTCGTAGGTCGCCTGCATGATGCGCTCCCACAGCGCGCGTGCGGGCAACGTGCGGTAGACCTTGCCGCCGAAGACGAGATCCCAGGGGCCGTCCTCGCGCACGGCCTTGAGGAAGGCGTCGGTGACCAGCACCGACAGGTTGAAATTGCGCAGGCGACGCGGATCGGACTTGGCGTCGATGAAGGTCTCGATGTCGGGGTGGTCGCAGCGCAAGGTCGCCATCATGGCGCCGCGGCGGCTGCCGGCCGACATGATGGTGCGGCACATGGCGTCCCACACGTCCATGAAGCTCACGGGGCCGGAGGCGTCGGCGCCGATCGAGGCGACGCGCGCGCCCTGCGGGCGCAGCGTGGAGAAGTCGTGCCCGATGCCGCCGCCCTGCTGCATGGTGAGGGCCGCTTCCTTCACGCCCTCGAAGATGGCGCCGAGGTCGTCGGCGATGGTGCCAAGCACGAAGCAATTGAAGAGCGTGACGGAGCGGCCGGTGCCGGCGCCGGCGAGGATGCGGCCGGCGGGCAGGAAGCCGAAGTCGGCGATGCCGTCGTGGAAGCGCCGGGCCCACGTCTCCTTCGCCCGCTTGCCGCCCTTCTCGACCGCAGGCAGCGGCGCGGGCGACGCGCCAGAAGGTGTCGTCGAGGCCGGCGTCGATCAGGCGCGCCTTGAAGCGTCTTGAGGCGATACTTGAGGTCCCAGATCTCTTCCGAGATCGGAGCCAGGAATTGGGGCTGGTGAGGCATGGGCGCGTCCTGCTCTCGAAGCCGAAATATGGGCTCGCGAGGCACAAAAAGTCAATTAATGTTCCTATTATATTCTATATTTGTTCGAGGGGCTGAGGGCTCCTGACTGAGCGCAAAAACGAAAAGGACGCTGATCCGGGGGGAGAGATCAGCGTCCATGGTCTGCCACCGGCCCTGGGGGGAAGGGGCGCTTCCGTGAGGGAAACGGAAGGGGCGGCTCACCCTGATATAGGTAGCGACGGGCCCAAGCGAAGTGGTCGAGGCGCGATCCGGAAGAGATCGTTGTCGCACCCGGCGGCCGGCCAGAATCGCGTAGTCGGATACCGCCGTCAAAGGGCTACTAGAATACGCAGTCCTGCCAATGATTTACCTCTCTAGTATGACACTTTTGCGACGTATGGCCCAAACGGCGGGTGCTTTGACGCCGAGCGGAGTTTTGTTAATTAATGGCTTTAAATTTAGTTAATGTTTTAGGTACCGGAGCCTCTGGTCCCTGGCCACCACAGCTTCGGCATGCGCAAGTGTGGCGGCGGAGATCGGCGGCGGATTGGCGCGGCGCGCCGCCTCCAAGATCAGCCGGTTCGCTGCCGCCTCGATGCGCGCTTGAAGCTCGGTGCGGAACTCGGCCCGCGGCAGCCCGGCCGGGATCGGGTCGAGGATCTCCACGATGATCGTGCCGGGATAGCGCATGAGCTTGCGCCGCGGCCAGTAGAGGCCGGAATTGAGCGCCATGGGCACGCAGGGCAGCCCAGCTCCTCGTAGAGCGCCACGGCGCCCGGCTTGTAGTCGGGCTCTGCCCCCGGCGGACGGCGCGTGCCCTCGGGGAAGATCAGGATCTCGCGGCCGGCGGCGGCGCGCGCCTTGCGCGTCGCGCTCGAGCTTGCGCAGGGCTGCCGGCCCGCGCGAGCGCTCGACGAAGATGTGCTCGAACTTGCGCGAGAACCAGCCGTAGAAGGGGATGTGCCGGAGCTCGGCCTTCATGACCAGCGCAGGGTCGGAGAAAATCGGGATCAGCGCGAAGGTGTCCCACGCCGACTGGTGCTTGGAGGCGACGAGGTAGGGGGGCTTAGGGAGCTTCTCGCGCCCGCGCACCTCCATGCGCGTGCCCACGATGACCCGTAAGAGCCACAGCGTGACGATCGCGTGCGCCTTGAGACCCATCATCGCGTAGCGGCGCGGGCCCAAACAGCAGGAAGGAGCCCAGCACCACGAACAGCGCCGTGTTGATGTAGAAGACGGGCACGAACAGGATCGAGCGCAGCACGTCATCAAAGACGGGGAGAGGACAAGGGAAGCCTCAGATCCCGGCCGGGTGGCCGCCCGGCATCTCGGCGAGCGAGCTCGGTTCGCCGCTGCGCAGCAGCCGTGCCACGGTCAGGTGGGCCGCAGCGGGCAGGAACTTCAGGTACTCCGACAGCAGCACGACGCGTGACGGAGGCATTGAGCCACCAGCGGCGCTCCGGAAATCCTTTGGGCACGATCGGGTGCGGAATGAGCCGCGCCGTCGGGCAGTGCCAGCGACAGCTCAGCAAGGCTGCGTGGCATGTGATAGCTCGCCGTCACCACGATGAGCGTGGCATAGCGGCGCTGCGCGGCCCAGGCGCGCGCTTCATCGGCATTGCCTGCCGTGTCGAGCGCGGTGTAGCCGATGTCGACGCAGCAGTCGAACTTCTGCTCGGGCAGTCCGGAGATGCTCATGAGCGCCCGCTTGCCGGTGCGCCGGTAGACGCCGGAGATCAGCATGCGCTCAGCGCGCCCTTCGTTGAGCAGGCGCGCCCCTTCGGCGATGCGCCGGCTTTCGCCGGTGAGCACCACGATGCCGTCGGCATGCAGGTCGGCGGGCGCCGGCGGGCGCGTGACGACGGTAGCGAACAGGACGAAGCCAAGCGCAAGCAGCGAAACGCCGCCCCTGTCCCCAGGATCATCACTCGCAGCACCTCTTCATCGCATCGAGATCTTTGCTTTCGCCGAACGTCCGACGCACGCTCGTACGGGGACTGCAACACGCTGCGGCAGCACACTAGCCGATTTGGTCCAGGTTGTGACAGGGACTTTGCGAGCGTGATGCGAACGAAAGTGCGCGCCGCACGCGTGCCCGGCCGCGCCGAAGTCGCATGTCTAGGGCTTGGCGTTGAGGATGCGGAACACGCCGAATCGGGACGTCAGCATGCACAGCGCCGCGATGATGATGACGACGACGCCCAGCAGCGAGGTAGCCGGCGAGGTCGAGGCCGCCGGCGCCGACGAGGCGGTGCATCTCGGCCACGGTGATATCGCCGCCGCCCAGGATCTCCATGACAAGGCGCATCGACAGGAACACCGCCATGGCGCAGGCGGCGCCGACGAGGCCCGCGCGAATGCCGAGCCGCAGGAAGTGCTTCTCGAACTCGCGCGCGATGAAGCGGTCGGTGGCGCCGACGAAGTGCAGGACCTCGACGATCTCGCGGTTGGAGGCCATGGCCGAGCGGGTCGCCGAAACGATAATGGCGGTGGTCGCCGCGCCGACCAGCAGCAGAATCGCAAGGCCGCCGAGCGCGAAGGAGCGCGTCACCGTCCTGATCTGGCGCTGCCAGTGGCGGTGGTCGTCGAGCGTGACGCCCTTGAACTTCTTTGCCGAGCTCGGCCGCGCAGCGCTTCGATGTTGGGCGGGGCCTGCCGGTCGATCTCGATGGCGATGAGGCGCGGTACCGGCAACTCACTCAAGCACGTCGGACTGGCCGAGCCACGGTTCGAGCAGCTTGGTGGCATCTTCGAGGCTCAGCGCCTTGGCGCGCGCGATGCCGTTGCTGGCGCCCAAGGAAGGCCTGCACGTCGCCGCACGGTCTTTGTCGGTGTCGACATTCTCCTGCGGCTCGACCTGGACGGTCACCTCGCTGGCGATGTCCTTCAGCCAGGCGTTGGCCGATTCGTTGATCATGTAGACGGCGCCCGCCGTGAGGCAGGCGAGGAAGCACATGATGGAGATGACGAGCGTGAGCGAGCGGCCCGTGACCGAGTCGGGCGGCACCACAGGCGTGTGTGTCGTCTGCTTGCTGCCCCTTGCGCTTGTTGGCACGCGCCGGTGCGTGGACGTCAGGTCGGTGGCCGTCGTGCGTGGCGCGTGTTGAGCCGGCGTCCCGTAGTGATAGCTCTGCGCGTCCGGACCCGTGGCGGGCCCGGTCATAACGTCGTCGAAGGGATCGAAACCAGTCGCCGATGGCAACGTGTTCCGGCGCCCGCCGGGTCTGTCATACGATCCGGACATGGCCGTCGTGCAGCTCCAGACGCGGCGCCTTGAACTGCCGCATCAGTTGATGGTCATGGGTTGCGATCAGCACGGATGTGCCGAGGCGATTGAGCTCGATGAAGAGGCGCAACAAGCGCCGCGCCATCTGCGGGTCGACGTTGCCGGTGGGCTCGTCGGCTAAGCAGGAGCTCAGGCTTGCCGATCACCGCCCGCGCGATCGCCGCCCGTTGCTTTTCTCCGCCGGAGAGGATCGAGGGATAGGCGTGCATGCGGTCGCCGAGGCCGACCCACTGCAGAAGATCTGTCACATCCTCCCTGTAGTCGGCAATGCGCTTGCCGACAACGCGCAAGGGGAGTGCGACGTTCTCCCACGTCGTCAGATGGTCGAGGAGGCGGAAGTCCTGGAACACGATGCCGATGCGCCGGCGCAGCTGCGCGCGCTTCGAGGTCGAGATGCGGCTGACATCCTGGTTGAAGAGGAAGATATGACCGCGCGTCGGATGCTGGGACATGAACAGCAAGCGCAGAAGCGAGGTCTTGCCCGCGCCCGAGGGGCCGGTGAGGAAGTGGAACGAGCCCGGCCGCAAATGGAAGCTCACCTCCTCGAGGACCTCGGTGCCTCTCTCGTAGGCGAGCGCGATGTTGTTCAATCGAATCACGAGTATCAGCCAGCCGTTTGCGGCATTAAAGGTTAAGGTCCGGGACCCGTCGGGAACGCCTGTCGCGCGATCAATTGGTCAGGAATGTGGCGGCCTCGTGTGCGTACTGAACTTCATACGAGCCGTGGACGTTATGGCGGCATTGTGGTGGTGATGCAATGTCCTGCTATCCTGCCCCCTCCAAAGCGGCGCAACGGCAACTGGACCAGCGGCCATGACCTATGACACTGCAGCCGGCCCCGAGCTCGAGGTGATCTTTGCCCCGGAGGCGATTGCCCACCGGCTCGGCGAGATTGCGCGCGAGATCGCGGCCGACCGCCTGGAGAATTTGATGGTGGTGGCGATACTGAAGGGAAGCTTCGTGTTCGCCGCCGACCTCATCCGTGCCCTGCTACCGCGTCGGGCTGGCGCCCGAGGTCGATTTCATGACGCTGTCGAGCTATCGCAAGGCGCGCACGTCCTCGGGCCAGGTTACGATCCTGCGCGACATGGACCTCGACGTGCGGGACCGCAACGTGCTCATCGTCGATGACGTGCTCGATTCAGGGCGCACGCTCGCCTTCGCCAAGGATCTTATCGCTGCGCGCGGCGCGCGATCGATCAAGACGTGCGTGCTGCTCGACAAGCGAGTGAAGCGCGCCGTCAACCTCGAGCCGGACTATTGCGCTTTCGAGTGCCCGGACACGTTCGTGGTTGGCTACGGCATGGATGTCGCCCACCGCTACCGCGAGCTGCCGTTCGTGGGGCGGGTGGTGCGCGAGTAGTTTTCTTCACAACGGGGGAGTGAGCGATGGCGCGGATACTGCTGGCGGATGACGATGCGGCGACGCGCGATCTGGTGCGGCGCGCGCTCGAGGCCGAGGGTCACAAGGTCCTCGTCACCCAGGACGGCAACGAGGCGCTCGACCAGTTGAAGGAGGGCGGCGCAGTTCGACCTCCTCGTCACCGACGTGGAAATGCCGATGCTCGACGGCATCGCGCTTGCTGAGCATTCCTTCCCGCTGCAGCCGGGCATTCGCGTGCTGCTGATGTCGGGCTTCGCCGATCAGCTCGACCGCGCCAAGGACCTGTCGAGCCCGCACGTCGGCATCATCTCCAAGCCGTTCACGCTGGATCAGGTGCGCGCGAGCGTGAGGAAGCTGCTGGGGTGAGTGTTCGTAACGCAAAGGTGTGCGCGTGAAAATACTGCGTAAGATCGCAATAGCGGCTTGTGCGCTGATAGCTCTGGGCGTCCTTGGTTGCGTGCCCCAGCTCGACTACCTGTCTGAAATAGACAGGGCATTTGCATTTGCATCCCTAAATGCCGACTACAAGCGAGTCCCTCCTCCACACATGGGTCCGTACTATGCAGACCTGACACCGGAGCTATTTCGCCTTCAGAAGAAGTACGGAGCTGGCACGCTCGAACAAATGCTTGCAGACCAGCATTTTTACCTCAGAGATGATAGTCCACCTTCGATTTGCGGGACGGGCCCTGAGATTCAGTATCATAAAGAACAATTCATTGTGCACCCGTTCCTATATCTTGGCATCGCACGCAATGATCTCACCATAGCCAAGCGGGTCGGCGAAGACCATTTTTGTGCAGCCTGGACCCAACAGCTCATGATCTAATCGGCACAGTCGACACTTCAGCGAGTACGTAGGTTGGGTTGAGCGAAGCGAAACCCGACACGTCTTCGGGCGCAGGCGTTGGGTTACGGCCTCGCTGCACTCGGCCTAACCCAACCTACGGTCTTCCGCTGCATCCTTTCTAGCGTCATCCCCGCGCAGGCGGGGACCCAGTCAAGCTTCAGCGAGCGAGACGCATCTGTTCCCGCAACTTCAACAAGATTGGACTTTGCGGGAGGGCTGGGTCCTCGGGACAAGCCCGAGGATGACAAACAGGGCAAATGGAGGAACTACCCGCCCGTCACGCTCATGTGGCGCCCCATCGCCGGCTTGCCGGCGCGCCGGTCGATGACGAAGTCGTGGCCCTTGGGCTTGAGGGTCATGGCCCTGACGATCTCAGCGTTAAGGGGGCCATCGGACTCGCTGGCGCGCAGCGGCGCGCGCAAATCCACCGCATCCTCCTGCCCCAGGCACATGTAGAGCGTGCCGGTGCAGGTGAGCCGCACGCGGTTGCAGCTCTCGCAGAAGTTATGCGTGAGCGGCGTGATGAAGCCGAGCCGGCCGCCGGTCTCGGCGACGCGCACGTAGCGCGCCGGGCCGCCCGTGCGATAGGGGATCTCTTCAAGCGTCCAGCGGCTCATGAGCCGCGCGCGCACGATCGATAGCGGCAGGTACTGGTCCGTGCGGTCGCCGTCGACCTCGCCCATGGGCATGGTCTCGATCAGCGTCAGGTCGTGTCCGCGCCCGTGCGCGAAGGCGATCAGGTCGTCGATCTCGTCCTCGTTGGTGCCCTTCAAGGCCACCGTGTTGATCTTGACCTTGAGGCCAACCGCCTCCGCCGCCTCGAGGCCCGACAGGACCGTCGCAAAATCGCCCCAGCGAGTGATCGCTCGAAAGCGGTCGGGGCGCAGGGTATCAAGCGAGATGTTGATGCGGGCGACGCCTGCATCTTTGAGGGCGCGTGCGAAGCGCTCAAGCTGGCTGCCGTTGGTGGTGAGCGTCAACTCGTCGAGACCGCCACTTTCGAGATGGCGCGCGAGCCGTTCGATGAGCCACATGATGTTCTTGCGCACGAGCGGCTCTCCGCCGGTGATGCGCAGCTTCCTGACACCCTGGGCGACGAAGGCGGAGCAGAGCCGGTCGAGCTCCTCCAGCGTCAGCAGATCGCGCCGCGGCAGGAACGTCATGTGCTCGGACATGCAGTAGACACACCGGAAGTCGCAGCGATCGGTGACGGACACTCTAAGGTAGGTGATAGCACGGCCATACCCGTCGACCAGGGCCGGTTGTGCCGGTGCGTTTGCTCTATCACCCATCGAGGCTCATCCTGGTGAAGGTCGACATCCGTGTAGAATTCGCGCTTCGCCGCCGCCGCGGGATCGGCGCGCGTCAGTGGCCAAGCTAGCGACCGCTGTGCAGGGTTCAAGGGCTTTGTCGGCCGGTGCGCCATGATGGGTGCCGGCAGCCGAGGTATGCAAGAAAATGCGTGTGCTTGTAAGCCTACTTGCGTGGTTTTTGGGGCAGACCGTCGGTCCCAACAGGGCGGGGCGCCTGGTTCCGGTGCCGGACGATAGGCTGGAGCAGGGTTTCGCCCGCACCCTTATCGCCCACTGGGCGCTGTGGGCTGCAGTTGCGCTGATCGTTCTGGCGCTCGCCGCCGGATACCTGCGCCGGCGCTGGAGGGGCGGTACCAAACCGGGTTCGGCGCACTCTTCCTGGCCCGGCTGGGGTCGCGATCCCGGACGCAAGTGAGCCGAGAGCTGGGCTGGGGCTATCGGCGCGCCAGTAGCGCTTCCGCCTGCTCGAGGTCGGCGGGGGTGTTCACATTGAAAAAGGGATCGACTGCAACGCCGCCGATCTCGATCGCGGGAAAATCGACGACGGCGCTTTTCTGCATCTCGGCGAAACGGGTCATGGCGCGCACGCCCGAGCGCAGCGCGTCCTCGACCTCGCCGACGAGCGCCACGTCCCAAAGCCCAGCGACCGGATGGCGTGTGCTGCCGGAGGCGGCGATCGCCGCTCCCACGTTGGTCTGGCGCAGCGCCACCGTGAGACGTGCAACCATGTTCTCGGGGAGGAAGGGCGTATCGACGGGCACCGTGGCGACGAAGGCTGCCTCCGGCGTCTCGCTGAGTGCCCATTCGAGCGCGGCATGCAACCCGGCGAGCGGGCCGGCATGACCCTCGACCGTGTCGGGGACCACGGGCAGGCAGGTGCCGGAGAAGCGCGCTGGCTCGTCGTTGGCGATGATGACGATACGGTGCACCTGCGGGCGCAGGCGCGCGATGACGTGGCCGATCATGGGTTTGCCGGCGAGCTCAATAAGCCCCTTGTCGCGGCCCATGCGTAAAGATCGCCCCCCAGCTAGCAGTGCGCCCGTGACCTCGTCTGTCGCTTCGTCCGGCACAGCGACCCTCACTCAAGCATCTCTCGTCATCGCAGAGGGTTTAGGATGCCGAGGTCATAGCGGCAAGCCCGTGGGGCCCGGGCAATTGTGGGCGGGCCGACCGGCGCCTATAAGGATGAAAACGGGCGCCTGCGAAGCGGCCCTTTAGGGAGGAAGGATGCCGGGGGCGGAGAAGGTCAATCGTCGAAAGTTCCTGAAAGCGGCCGGGGCCGGGGCCGCGGGTGCTACCGTCGCCGCACCCGCTCTCGCTCAAACCATGCCGACGCTCGAGTGGCGCATGGTGTCGAGCTTCCCCAAGTCGCTCGACACGATCTTCGGTGCCGCCGAGGTGTTCGCCAAGTCGCTCGCCGAGACCACCGACAACCGCTTTAAGGTCAGCGTTTTTGCGCCGACCGAGATCGTGCCCGGGCTGTCGGCCGCCGATGCGGTGGCCAACGGCTCGGTCGAGGCGTGCCATACGGCCTCCTACTACTACTGGGGCAAGGATCCGACCTTCGCCTTCGGCACTGCGGTGCCCTTCGGGCTCAACTGCCGCATGCAGAACGCCTGGATGTACGAGGGCGGCGGCATCGACCTGATGAACGCGTTCTACAAGCGTTTCAACCTCTTCGGGCTGCCCGGTGGCAACACGGGCGCGCAGATGGGCGGCTGGTACCGTAAGGAGATCAACACGCCCGAGGACATGCGGGGCTTGAAGATTCGCATTGGGGGCTTAGCCGGCGCGGTGATGTCGCGCATCGGCGCGGTCCCCCAGCAGATCGCCGGCAGCGACATCTACCCGGCGCTGGAGAAGGGCACCATCGACGCAGCCGAGTGGGTCGGACCTTATGACGACGAGAAGCTCGGCTTCTCCAAGGTGGCGCGATACTACTATTACCCCGGCTGGTGGGAGGGCCAGGCGATGCTCAACTTCTTCTTCAATCTGGAGAAGTGGAACGCGCTGCCGAAATCCTACCAGGCGGCGATCAAGTCGGCCTCCGCACTCGCCAACACGACGATGATGGCGCGCTATGACATGGAAAACCCGCCGGCCTTGAAGCGGCTTGCCATCGGCGGCGCCGAGCCGCGCCCGTTCACGGAGGCCGTGCTCGATGCCTGCTTCAAGGCGGCGAACGAGGTCTACGCGGAGATTTGCGCGAACAATGCCACCTTCAAGAAGGTGTACGAGGCGATGACGGAAATCCGCGGCGCCGACTACCTTTGGTTCCAGCTCGCCGAGCAGACGTACGACACGTACATGATGATTCAGCAACGCAAGGGACTGGTGTAAGGGCCGCTTGCTGAAGCAGAAACGCATTGGGCAATTTGGCAACACGTGCTGTGGAATTCCATTCACTGACATAAAAGCTGTCGACAATTATCTGCGACAATCTTTCGCCACGTTCGATCAGTGGTAAGACCAACGCTTCATTCGGACATTGGGGTTCGAGGGAGCGGGGCTTATGAAAAATACTTATCTCACGGGTTTGCTCGCAATTGCCGGGGTGATGTCGGTTGCGGTCTCCGAGCCCGCGAAGGCCATCACTTATACTCTTGACCTAAATGATACCGTGTCCTTCCCAACGACTTCCGACGGATATCAGGCACCGGATTTCTTTAGCGGGACTATCGACAACGCAACTGGCTCCTCGCCAGGCTTTTACCGCACGCCGTGGGAAGGCGAGGGCGCACTCTATGAAGGTCTGACATATACGTCGGTTCGAGACGGCTACGCCGGTTACAATTTGACCGGGACGGTGCTGAGCCTGTTTTGGGGGTCGCTGGATACCTACAATAGTCTCACATTTTTTACCGGAGCGGACGGCAGTGGAGACGCGGTGAGCGTGCTGATAAGTGAGCTCGGGGATCCTCTGAGCACAGGGCATCACTTGGTTCGGTTTCTCACCGATGTGACATTCAACTCGGTGGAGCTAGGGTCAGATACGGCTGCATTCGAGTTTGCAAACTTGACGGCCACAACTCCGCTCCCGCCTGCGCTGCTCCTCTTCCTCACCGGCCTCGGCTCGTTGGGCCTATTGGGTCGTCGGAAGAGAAGGCAGGCTACGGCCTGATCGGCAAGCGGCAAGCTGATCCCGAGAGGGCAGTTTCGGCATAGCGCTCCTTAGCGGATGCCCTTTTGATGGGGCCCGCTAAGGGGCGTAGAGCGTTTGTTTGGTTCGGGTGTGCCGGCGCTGCGCGTTGGCGTTTCACGCAGATACCTTCTGGTCCCCTTCCAACACTGCGTGCGCCTCTTCGGCGCGCTCGAAGACATGCGGTGCCACCCCGCGTTTGCGCAACGCCTCCTGCATCTTCAAGCGCATGAAGACGCTCGTGGTGTAGCGCGTCGTCGTCGCGTAGTGATGCTTCAACATGTACTCGATCATGCCGGCGTACTCGTCGTAGAGATCCTCGGCGATGCGGCAGCCGTCGTGATTGACGACCGCGTTGACGCGTCTTCCGGCCGCTTCGCACGCCTCGATTAGAACCTTGCGCAAATCGTCGATGTCGGTCTTCTTGCGTACGCTCCAGCCTTCCAGGTTGAGGAACAGAATATTGCGCTGGGCATCGTAGCTGACGCGCTCTGAAAGCGTGAGATTGAGAAGATCCGACAACAGGTCCATCGGCTCGTCGACAAAAATGCGCGGGTTCATCGCGATCGGCTTGTTTATGATCGGTTCGAAATCCATTTGCGCGAGCACGTCCCGCTCGACGTCGATGCCGGGTGCGACCTCGATCAGCTCCAAACCGCCCGGTGTCAGCTGGAACACGCAGCGCTCAGTGACGTAGATCACGGGCTGCGATCGCTCGGCGGCAAACGTGCCGCTGAACGTAATCTGCTCCACGTTTCGGATGAACTTGCGGACCTTACCTTCCTTGAGGATTTTGAGCTTGCCGTCCTCGATCGCGATGTCGAGCCCGCCAGCGGTGAACGTGCCGGCGAACACCACCGCGCGCGCGTTCTGCGAGATGTCGATGAAGCCGCCACATCCATTTAGGCGTCCGCCGAATTTGCTGGTGTTGACGTTGCCCTGCGCGTCGCATTCCGCCATGCCCAGACAGGTGAGGTCGAGCCCCCCGCCATGGTAGAAATCAAACATCTGGTTTTGATCCATGATCGAATGGGCATTGGCAGAGGCCCCGAAGCTGGACCCACCCGCCAGGACGCCGCCGACGGCGCCCGCTTCCGTCGTCATGACGATGTAGTCGGTGACCTTCTCCTCGTTGGCGACTGCGGCCACACCGTCGGGTGCTCCGACGCCTAGGTTGATCACGCCGTTGGGCGGGAGCTCGAATGCGGCGCGCCGGGCGATGATCTTGCGCTCGTCGAGCTTCATCTTCGGCATGCCTTCGACGGGGACCCGTACCTCGCCGGCGAGTGCGGGATCGTAGAGCACGCCGTAGTTCATGCGATGCATCTCGGGGGGATCAGCGACCACCACGCAGTCGACCAGGATGCCCGGCACCTTAACGTCCTTGGGCTTGAGCGAGCCCTGCGCGACGATGCGCTCGACCTGGGCAATGACGATGCCGCCGTTGTTGTGGGCAGCCATCGCCTGCGCCAGCACGTCGAGCGTGAGCGCCTCTTTCTCCATGCTGAGGTTTCCGGACGCGTCGGCGCTGGTCGCGCGGATCAGCGCCACATCGATGGGTGTCGCTTTGTAGAACAGCCACTCGCGCCCTTCGACCTCGACGAGCTTGACGAGATCCTCGGTCGTCGCCGCGTTGACCTTGCCGCCGCCTAAGCGCGGATCGACGTAGGTGTGCAGGCCGACCTTGGAGAAGAGGCCCGGCTGGCCCGAGGCGCACGTCCTGTAGAGCTTGGAGATGATTCCTTGCGGCAGGTTGTATCCCTGAATTCTGCTTTCTTGGGCGGACTGCGCAACCTTGGGCATACGGCCGAAGTTGGCGGCTATGACGCGCCGCAAGAGACCTTCGTGATGCAGGCGTCCGGTGCCCAGGCCCTTGCTGTCGCCGGCGCCGGCACACATGATGAGTGTGAGACCCTTGGGGGCGCCGGTCTCGACAAAGCGCGTCTCGAGGGCCGCATGCAGCGCCTCGGGAATGCAGCTTTGGACAAAGCCCGTTGTCGCCACGACGTCGTTCTCACGGATGAGGGCAACGGCTTCGCCCGCCGTGATCACCTTGTTGTTCAGCATCTCGCGTTTCCTCTGATCCTCCACTGTTTGACCCCGGTGCGAGAAGGGTCCCGTGGAGGTTTATCGGTCGAATGCTCTTCTTGAGAAGAGGAGGGTATGAAGCACGTCGCGGCCAGCTTCGCCACCGATCGCTGCTCAATCAGCCCCCTTCGAGCCGATGTTGCCACCTGAGCCTCAGGTCTGCGATAGGGCGCGAGCGCGCAGTCCGGCACCGGACCGCCCGAAAACAGGGGGAATGATTGGGATGCCGGCTCCGCGCCGATCGGGGCAGCGCGACCCGGATCAGGCAGCTTGCGCGGCGGGCGCGGGCGCCGGGGCGACACGGCGGCGCTCGATCTTGAAGCGCTCGGGCCGCTCATAGAGGAAGCGGGCCCACGTGTTGCGTACGAGCGCATGCAGGGTCAGCGGCACCGCGACCGCTACGGCGGTGACAATGAGCGAGACCACGTCCACATCGTCGATGAGCCCCGTCTTCAACAGGACGATGCGTGTCGCCGCCATCGGCAGCACGAACGAAACATAGAGCACGATGGAGTTGCGTCCGGCGTAGCGTACGAAGCGCGCAGCGTCCAGCCGCGACAGCAGCGAGGCGGCCGTCACCACCGCGATGGCGCCGATGAGACCGAAGGCGATGCGCAGTATAGGAACCTGCGCGAACGTTTCGATCCCGGGCAGGCCCGACGGCTCGAAGGCGATAACGCTGTTGAACACGAACCAAGCCGACAAGCCGATCATGGCAAGGCCCGCATTCTCGCGCGCCCAGGCTGCGAGCTGGAACACCTTGGGTGCGAGCATGTAGCCCGTCAGGAAGAACACGAAGTAGTGCGCGCCGTAGTCGTCGATGGCTTCCCAGCCGGTGTGCATAGGAAATGTCTGCATGGCCGCGGCTGCGAGCCACAGGGCCCAATTGGGCAGGCCGAGCGCGCGTGCGAGCTTGGTCACCACGAAGAACAGCGGCAGGACGTAGATGAACCACAGGTTCGGGTTGGGGCCGATGAAGGCGTAAGCGAACTCGGCGAGCCAGGCCTGCGGGTCGGACACCAGCAGTGGCGCCTGCTTGACCGTCATCAGGATGACGAGCCAGAGCACGTAGAAATAGCCGAAATGCACCACCTTGCGGTCGAGGTAGGTGCGCCAGTCGCGGTCGATGACGCGGAAGAGAAAGAGGCCCGACAGGAGATAGAAGTCAGGCATGCGGAAGGGCTTGGCGAAGGCGACGACCCAATGCATGAAGCCGTCCTGGCCCATGGCGTTGCCCACGCCCAGCGTCGAATGCATCATGACGACGAGGATGATGCAGATGCCCTTGGCGTAGTCGAACCAGACGACGCGATCGTTTGCGCCGGCCATCCAGGGTGCCACAGGTGCGGCCGGCACAGGCGCGGCGCTCGAGTCGGCGCGCAGGTGTGCGCGCAAGGAGCCCCACGTCTCATGCCGGGACAGGCGCTCTTTGGGCGTCGCACTCTGGGACATCGAAGACCTCTTGGGCGGGGAATGGACCGCGTATGAAGGTCAATCCCGCAAGAGTGAGGCCAAGACTGAGGACGATGGGGCGCAAGAGGATGCCGGGAAAATCGCGTGCGGACGGTTTGCGGGCCTGCAGCGGATGGGGTATCAAGTGCGGCCTGGGGAGTCTTGTGGCGACCCGTTAAGCACCCGTAGCTCAGCTGGATAGAGCGCTGCCCTCCGAAGGCAGAGGCCGCAGGTTCGAATCCTGCCGGGTGCGCCAGCGGGCCTTTCGGGCCGCTGCGTATCCGATTTCAAATCGCGGGTTGGGCGAAACAAAGAGGACCTCAGCATCCGCTCCAACCAGAAGCGGTCGCTTGAGCCCGCGCGCTGCCTAATGAGCGTGCGTTATCTCGATCACGCTATCGCAGATACTATTCGCTCAAATATTTCAATCCAATGTTCAGTCCCGTCCGCTAGCCTTCATGCTGGTCTGGGCTTCCTTGAGAGCTTCCGACAATCCGGCTAACGCGTATTGAGGTTCAACAAGGGGCCCCCAAAAGACATGCCATTCATCGAGGCGAAGCCGTTCCCGTTTCAGTTCGATTTCGATCACGCCGCTCTCATCTGCATCGATATGCAGCGGGATTTCTGCCTGCCGGGCGGCTTTGCCGAATCCCTGGGCGACCACATCGAGAACGTTCAGCCCTGCATTCCGGTCATCGCCAAGCTGCAAGCCGCCTTTCGCAGGTGCAGGCTGCCGATCATCCACACGAAGGAATGTCACAAGCCGGATCTCTCCGACCTTCCCGCTGCCAAGCTCAACCGCGGCAACCCGAAGCGAAAGATCGGTGAGCCTGGACCGATGGGCCGGATACTCATCGATGGTGAACCAGGGACGGACTTCATCCCCGAGAACGAGCCTTGGCTATACGAGCACGTCATCAGCAAACCGGGCAAGGACGCGTTCTACGCCACCGACCTCGACGAGTATCTGATGCGGCGGAAGATCAGCGGATTGGTGATCACGGGCGTGACGACCGAGGTCTGCGTGCAGACGACCATGCGTTGTGCCAACGACCGCGGCTACGACTGCCTCCTGGTCGAGGACGGCACCGACAGCTATTTCCCCGAGTTCAAGGAGGTCACGCTGAGATCATTGGTAGCGCAGGGCGCCATCGTCGGCTGGACGTGCAAGTCCGACGCCGTCCTCAGCGTGTTGGCCAAGGAGCGTGGACAGGTGTGACGCGCGCCTCACTTCTTGAGGTGGTGATTACCGCCTTGTCGGCCGCGGCGGGCGGATGGCATGGAGCCTGTAGATGAAACCGCCCGTCGACTACATCTTCCCTCCGGTCGAAACGGGCCGCGTTCCCTACTGGCGGCTCGTCTTGCGCGGCTGCTCGCAGCTTTGCTTTCAGAGCAACGAGCTGACGGGCTTGTTGTTCCTGGCGGCGGTTTTCGTCGCTTCACCGATCAGCGCGGCCTACTTGCTTGTTGCCGGCATCCTAGCGCCGGCCGGACGCATGCTGTTCGGCGAGCCCAAGGATATCGTGGAGAGCGGTCTGCCTAGCCTCAACCCGGGCCTAATCGCGCTGGCCCTGCCGGCCTTCTTTCATACCGGGTGGTCGAACGTCGGCATGTGGGGCGTGCTCGTCGCCGGCATCGTCGTCACTAGCCTGCTGGTGAGCCTGCTGCTGACGTTCGTACCGTTTCCGATCTCGGCGTTTCCGTTCCTGCTTGTCTTCTGGGCGCTTTCCGCGCTCGCCCCGCACACAGATGTCTTGCAGCCGATAACTCACACGCCGATCGACTTTACATTTCATCCACTCGTTGCCGTATTGCGCAGTCTCGGCCAAGCACTGTTCTCACCCAGCATCTGGTCGGGCGTTCTGTTTCTCATCGGCGTACTGCTGAGCAACTGGCGCCACGGCGTCATCGCTCTCATGGGCGCCGTGATCGGCACGCTGGTCTCCTACTATTACCGCGACGTCGATGCTGGGAGCGTCAATCTAGGCCTCTATGGGTTCAACGGTGTCCTGAGCGCCGTATCGGTCTTCGTCATTTGCGGCGGCCAGTTGCGGCTCGCCATCCTCGGCGCGCTTATCGCCACCATCCTAACACCGGCGATTGCCGACCTCGGCCTGCTGACGCTCGCAGCGCCATTTGTCTTCACAGCCTGGCTCATGCTCGCCCTAGGCTGGGTCGGAGACAATTGGTTCGATGAGCCGCCCGCACGTGTTGCAGCGGCGGATGCTGCCACACAACCTTCGCATAGCCGAGGAGAGTGATCCATGTCCGAACAGGCCGCTTCGATCGTGCTGCCCGCTCTTATGGAGTACGCGACCAAGCTGCGTCATACCGAAGGCTGGGAGCAGTTCCGTCCGGGCGTGACCGCACGCTGGTTGTACGGAGACTTTCATGCCGGACCCTCGGCGGTGCTGCTGCGCTACGAGCCCGGTGCGCGCGTCGCCGAGCACGAACACGTCGGCTACGAGCACATGCTCGTCCTCGACGGCGACCAGTTCGACGAGCACGGCACGTACCCAGCCGGCAGCTTCGTCATCAATCCGCCTGGCACGCGGCACTCTCCGGGCAGCAAGAGTGGCTGCGTCGCGCTTCTGATCTATGAGAAGCCCGTACGCTTCGTCGCGCCAGAATAGTCTTGAGGCGCTCAAGTTCGAGCCCAATCTAGGGGTCTAGCTCGAGGGCTTGGGACTACTCGCGAAGCTCGGCTTCGAGGCCTTCCAACGCACCACTTGGGTGCGCCAGAAGGAACTAACTTCGTTACCTCGTATCGGCTGTCAATCAGGCAGCCTTTGTCTCGGCCGGGTCGTCGCGGATGATGACCGTGCTGACGACCGGAAAAATCTGATCGCCAGGCATGCCGACGCACCGCGCGTGCTCGCGGATCGATTGAGGATCGCGCGCCTCATAGATGCAGACCGTCCCGATGCGGCCGTTGGGCTCCTCGACCACATAGCTGCGGATCCAGCGGACACGGTCGGGCAACTCCTCGTTGCCGATCCGGGCCGACTTGGCTCCGGCGGCTTCGAGCTCTTGCATATCCGCCCAGGCGCTCGGGCGGCGAACGCCGTAGAGATCCAAGCGCACCTACATGAACGCCTCTGGAACCGGCAGCGTCGGGCCAAAAGCAGAAGCGCAGGTGGCCTCGCCAGCCGGCGCCGTCTATTGCCGACGCAGAAACTTGAGACCGGCCTCGGTCACCACCACTTGATCGCCTTCGCCAGGCACGCCTCGGCGCTCGACGAAGCCACGGTCCGTCGCATCCTCCCACACTGTCAGTCGCGGGCAGGATGTGCGCCACACCTCGATGACCTCGGAATAGGCGCGCGGCTCCTTTGCGACCCATTCGATGAGATCGCGCACGAGAGGATCAAGCGTGTCGGCCATCTGGACACTCCTGGCAACTTCGGCGAGCCGCGTACCAACGGCAGAATAGCGTCGAAGTGTCGCTCAGAATTGGACAGGCCGTGGCCGGCTTTCAATCAGGCGGCCTTTGTCTCGGCCGGGTCGTCGCGGATGATGACCGTGCTGACGACCGGGAAAATCTGGTCGCCCGGCATGCCGACGCGCCGCGCATGCGCACGGATCAATTCGGGATCCCGCGCCTCATAGACGCAGAACGTCCCGATGCGGCCGTCCGGCTCCTCGACCACGTAGCTGCGGATCCAGCGGACCCGGTCGGGCATCTCCTCGTTGCCGATCCGGGCCGACTTGGCTCCGGCGGCTTCGAGCTCCTGCATATCCGCCCAGGCACTCGGGCGGCGAACGACGTAGAGATCCATGGCTGTGCTCCTATTTGAGTGAAATATAGGATTGAGCGCGGCGTGCTCGTTGCGCCCGGTGAATTCGGGATCAGCTTCTCTTGGTGATCACCGCCTCGAGATATTCGCTGTGCACGACCAGCGTGCCGTCGGCGGCAACGTTGAACTGGTCGAGGAGAGCGTAGAGATCGGTCTCGAGCGCCTCGCGTGCCTCAGGATCGATCGCCGCGAATGCTTTGAGGACGGGACCATAGTACGTGCGGAAGATCTCGAGCCAATGCTCGGCCGACTTGTAGCGGAAGACGAAATTCCGGCTCTCCGCCGCGACGCTCGCCTTCGCGCCAAACAGGTCGTCGAGATACGCCCTCTTGCCCCACAGCGCCGGTGACTTCACGCCCGGTGCCGGCGGGACGTATTTCCCGATGGTCTTGAACACGTGGCCGATGAAGCCCTCCGGCGTCCAGTTGGCCAATCCGATCGTTCCGCCCGGGCGGCAGACGCGCATGAGCTCGCGCGCGGCCTGCGCCTGGTTCGCCGTGAACATGACGCCGAAGGTCGAAAGGACGACATCAAAAGAGGCGTCCGGGAACGGAAGCGCCTCGGCGTCAGCTACCTCGAAGGCGACGGGCAAACGCTCGGCTGCGGCCCGCACGCGCGCGCGAGTGAGCAGCGCGCCGATGTAGTCCGTCGACACCACGTCGGCGAAGCGCCGCGCCGCGGCGAGCGTCGCATTGCCGTTGCCGGCGGCGACGTCGAGGACGCGTTGGCCCGCGCGCAGATCGACGGCCTCGCACAACGTCTCGCCGACGATCTGCACGGTGGTGCCGATAATGGCATAGTCGCCGGAGCTCCAGGCGGCCCGCTGGCGCGCTTTAGTGGCGGCGAGATTCATGGTGGTGGGGGTGGCCATTTGAACGTTCATTGGTCTCGTCCTTCGTTGCGCGCTTGTGCTTTCCCGAGTGCGATGGCCGGGACAAAACCGGCCATCTCGCTGAGCGCGTTATGGCCTTCGCGCCGGCTAGAGCGTGAGTCACGCCCATCCACTTCGATGTCGCTGTGGGTCAACGCGGATCGGGGCGCGCCGTACGCGAAATGGCCGGGACGAGCCCGGCCATCGCGTCGTTCTTGGATCCACGGCCTAATACTGGGTCGTGGTCGAGGTTGTGGGGGGCGGCGCAGGACCGCCCTGGAACCCGTGCGCCACCCCGTGGCCGAAGTCGGAAATGCCTTTAATGACGTTATCGACGCCCGAGGCGAACCCGGAGTCGAATTGGTCTGAGCAGCACGGTTTCCCTGGGGGTGGCGGCGGCGGCGGGGCGATGGCGACGGCCGCGCGGCCTTCGCCAATAACGGCTCCAACTTGAACGCTCTTGTCACCGCCGATGCCCTTGGCGCCGGAAATCGTCAGCGAGCCGCCAGACAACGTCTGCGAATTCGGAGCCGTTGGAGACGGTGATCGTGCCGGGACGGCTGGAGGACACGGTCACGCCGCCTGCGCCGTCGCGGATCTGCACCGTGTTCGCACCATTGGAGATGGTGACCGTGCCCGGAGGCGGCGACGGGATGGGATGCACCGTATTCTCGGCGCCGGGGCCGGTCACGCTGCCAGGCGCCGCCGAACCGGTGTTGGCTTGGCCGTCGAGCCCCTTCCTTCCGGCGATGCCTTTGCCAAACACATACCCATCGGCCGTGGTGGCGGTGCCGGTCGTGGTGGTGGTGGTGCCGGTTGTCGTGGTGCCGGTCGTCTTGTCCTTGTCGGTCGTCTTCTCGGCCTGCTTTGCTTCCTTCTCCTTCATCTTCTCGGCGCGCTTTGCCTCCTTCTGCGCCTGCTTCTCAGCGCGCTTGGCCTCCCTCTCCGCCTTCTTCTCGGCGTGCTTGGAGTCCTTGTCCTTATGCTTGTCGGAGCTCTTGTCCTTGCGGACTTCGCGAAGCGAATGCTTGTCACTGCGATCGCGACCGGAGTCGCGGCTCTTCATCTGGTGGTCGGACCCGCGGTCGGAGCCGTGGTCGTGATTGCCGTGGGCGAGGGCGCTCCCGGCGGCGAGAAGCGTTCCGGCCGCAACCATTGCGGCAAGTCGGGTCAAAGAGGGGATCAGTCGAGGGGTGTTCATGGCATAGTTCCTATGCTGGGGGAGCGAGCTGCTCCGCATCAAAAGCGGCTCCGTAGCGCGCGTTATGCGGCCCGCGCCCGCCAAAGCGTGAGTCACGCTCGTCCACTTCGATGTCGCTGTCAGTCAATGCGGATCGGCCCGGCCCTGCGAGCAGATGCGTGCCGGAGCCCCAAACGAAATGGCCGGGGCGAGCCCGGCCATCTCACGTTTGCGGTCGCTGCGATCCCAGGTTTCTACTGCAGGCTCGAGGGGCGTTGGTGCGGGTTGCCGCCACCGCGGCTTGGTACCACAGTATCGGGGATTATGACCGCGTTCGGGGGCGGCGACACGATCGAATGACCGGTATACGCGACGCCGGGGCCAGTCGCGGTGCCGGGAGCCTGAGTCGCCCTGATGCGGGAGTGCATCGGGCCAACGACGCCTCTGCCCTTGGCCAGGGCGGCGTCGGCGACGATGAGTATCGTACCCGCCGCAACCATTGCGGCAAGTCGGGTCACATAGGGGATCAGTCTAGGGGTGTTCATGGGCTTAGTTCCTGTGCTGGGGGAGCGGGTTGCTCCGCATCAAAAGTGGCTCCGGTGCGCGCGTTATGCGGCCCGCGCCGGCCCAAGCGTGAGTCACGCTCGTCCACTTCAATGTCGCTGTCGGTCAATGCGCAGCGGGGCGGCCCTGCGAGCAGATGCGTGCCGGAGCCCCAAACGAAATGGCCGGGGCGAGCCCGGCCATCTTGTTTTTTGTCGGTCGCGGCGAACCGCATCGAGCGCTTTCGGCGTTTCTCAGCCACAAGTCCCTTATTCCGACTGGCGTGCGTCGCAAATTCCTTCCGGTGAACTTGAGAGATCACTACGCATTCAGAACGACGAAGACGCCGATGCCTATTGCCGGACCCACTAAGGTGGCCAGAACAATCATTGCAAATGACCTGAGCACCGAGCCAAAGCGGCCGTCTTGGTTCTGTGTCACGGCGAGCATCTGGGCCTTGTTCCTATGCTGGGGGAGCGAACCGCTCTCTTGAAAGAGCGAATCTGCAGCGCGCGTTATGCGGCCCACGCGCGGGCAAGCGTGAGTCGCGCTCGGCCACTTCAATGTCGCTGTCAGTCAGTGCTGATCAGCGTCGTCGATCTTTGGAGAACGGCCCTGCTACCGGCTAAAGTGATGAGCCCGTGTGGCGGCGGCGCGCACGCCTGTCGGCGTATCCCCGAAACGGGTGCGAAAGGCGCGGTGGAAGTAAGAAGTGTCTGCAAAGCCGGCGCGGTGCGCGATATCGGCCACCTTCAGCGCGGCGTAGCCCGTATTCGTCAGCATCTCGAGCGCCTCGAGGAGGCGCCGCTCGAGCACGTGCTCATAGAACGTCTTGGTCGTCTCCTCGAGCAGACGGTGAACCTGACGTCCCGTAATGCCGAGCTTAAGCCCGACACCCTCGGCCGAGAGGCCCGGGGAGGCGAAATCACGCTCGATCGCCTTCAATATCGCCGCGGTTCGCGCGGCCTTGAGCCCGCGGCCCTTGATGAGCTCGAGGCAATTGCGATCGGCGCCGACGATAAGCATCAGAAGATCCACCAGGTGCGTGCCGAAGGCCTCACGCACGTCCGGGTCTGGGCTGCCGGCCACGATCGCGAACGAATTGAGGTATTGCACCATGAGCTGCATCGCGGGCAGCTCGGCGGGAATACTCATCGGCGTTAGGTCGCGCCCCCGAGCCAAGCCGCTTTTGAGACGGCCAATCGGCACTTTGATGCCCCACACCTCGAACGGCGAGACAGCCTCGCATCCGCCGGGGAAGGAGCCGTCATAGAGGAAGCCGTTCCCGGGCCGGAACTCGTGGAGGATGCCGGCTTGCCCGTTCGTGGGACCGTGGGTCCGCCCCACAAACAAGGTCAACGCGTCATCGCAATCGGAGACGTGACGCCGCGTTCGCGCATAGACCGACGCCGGGGCGGCGATCCTCGAGACGCCGACGCTTCCGGCCTTGAGCAGCTCGATGCTGCCATCGAACATGCCTTCTGCACGGTTCGCAACGTCGACTTGGAAGAGGTATTGCCTGAAATTCTCTCGAAAAACCTCAAATCGGTCGCGTTCCGGAAGGGCGTGCGTCGTCAACCGCAGACGATGGGGCGCCTCGGCCCCTGTCGCCTGCGGAGAACAAAGTGCCTCTTCGGGGGCGCCAGGTCGACGCGTGCTCATGCCATTCCGGTTGTCGGCACTGAAGCTGGTCATAGGTCATCTAGGTTGCTCGCAGGCATCGCAATCCTGCGAAGGGGCTAAGACCTCGCGCTCGCGCAATCGCGAGACATGCCTTGAGGTCGGCCGGACACTGACGACGTCGTGATCGCCCGGCGTCCCCCGATCGGGGGAGGCCGGTCGCGATGTCTGGTCACATGTCCGGGATCAGTCCGTGAATGGATTGGAGAAGCCGGCGACGAGCTTGACGAGATCGGCCTGCCGGCTTGCGCCCGTCTTGTGGTAGAGGCGCTTGAGGTGGGTTTTGACGGTGCTTTCGGCGACGCCGAGGGCTTCCGCCACATCCGGCGCGCCACCGACCTCGACGACGGCTAGCAGGACTTGCAGCTCGGTCGGGGTCAACTTGTACGTTCGCCCGATGGCGTCGGCAGACGACGGCGGCTGCAATGCCGCTTTGCGGACGAACACGGCTGCGGCGGCCGTGTAGGCGGTACCGGCGCGGCGACGTTCGCCAGAGTTTAGCGGGAGCACATGCGCGACGTAGCGATCGCCATCGCGCGCGGTGAGCGGGAATGCGATCCCCTTGATGCCGAGTGCGGCGTCGCCCTTGCCGGCAAGGGTGAAGATATCGCGCAGGGCCTGGTTGACCCGCGCATCGCCGGTCACGAGGAAGCCTCCGAATACATGGAGGATGTCGTTGCCGGCCAGGATATCGCGCGCCGCCCTGTTGGCATGGACGACCCGGCCTCTGGCATCCACGAGGAACAGACCCGCGCTCAGTCCGTCGAGCGTCTCTGCCAACATTGCCGCTTGCGCATCCTTGAGATCGACCGACTTTCCGATCAGCGCCGCCCGGCGCACATGCGGTACGACGAGCGCCAATCGCCGGCGCATCTCCTCGTCGACCATACCGCCGGCCTTATTCGTGACAACTCTGAGAAGCGTATTACTGTTTGCCGATTTCTCCAGCACTGCGCTTGCGGCGTCGACCCAACCCTGAGGCCTTGCCCATTCCTGATAGAAGCGCCCCTTAAGATAGTCATCGTAGGGCACCAGATCGGGGACGCTCGCGACCTGCTCGGGGTCGAACAGCGGCGCCGTCGCGAGGGGATCGAATTTCGAATATGTCTCGGAATAGACCTTGATGTAGTGCGGGTCGAAGGCGGCATCGTAGAAGACGTTGACGTTTCTGCTCGTGGTGTCTTTCAGGGCAAGGCCGCCGGCCTGACCGCCGACGAGCGAGACGATCCTCGCGACAACGCCGGTCCATAGTGTGGGATCGAGCGCCGCATCGTAGATGTCGACGACGACCTGGGTTAGCCCTCGATACTCATCCTCGCGCATGGGGCTCACCCAAGAAACGGGCTTCAAGCTCGACACTCATCATCCCAACCGCGAAAATGAGCGCCGGGACGTCGCTATTGATCCAGTTGGCAAAAGCGTCCAACTCTATTTGGGTGCAGCGGGCCCGTACAGGACCGTTTATATGACGCCTTCTTAAGGCCTCGTCGTAAATAGGCTGTGCCCCTGGTAACTGCGCATTACTGGGCTTCAGCGTTGGCACGTGACCTGAGACCCTTCCTTCGTCCAATCAGAGGGAGAGTCCTGGGTTAGTGTTTTGCCCATTGCCGGTCGTCGCGGCAAGGGCCAGGTGGTGGCTGCAGAACTCCTCCGGTGTCCGGTTGGCGAGCGCCGAATTGGGCCGTACACGATTGTAATCGTCGCGCCACGCGGCGAGCACCGCGCGGGCCTCGGCGAGCGACGAGAAGACCGACTCGTTCAGGCACTCATCCCGGAGCCGGCCGTTGAAACTCTCGACAAACGCGTTCTGTTGCGGCTTGCCCGGCTGGATGTAGTGCCAGTCGACGCCCGTTCCCTTGCTCCAGGCCAGGATTGCCATGCTGGTGAGTTCGGTGCCGTTGTCGGAAACGCACGTCATCGGCTTGCCTCGGACCGCAATGATGGCATGGAGCTCTCGCGCAACGCGCGAGCGCCCGAGAGCGAGGTATCTGCGACGAGCGCCAGGCATTCGCGCGTGCAGTCGTCGACAACCGCAAGAGCGCGGAACCGGCGGCTGTCCGTGAATGTGTCTGAGACGAAATCCAACGACCAGCGCTCGTTCGGCCGCGACGGAAGAGCCAAGGGGGCACGCAGCCCGAGAGCCCGCTTGCGGCCACCACGCTTCCTCACCTGCAAACCTTCCTCGCGGTAGAGCCGCCGGAACCGCTTCTGGTTCATTGCCAAGCCTTCTCTCTCCAGCAGGAAATGCAATCGCCGGTAGCCAAACCGGCGACGCACCTGCGCCAGCTCCCGAATGCGAAGCCGAACGGCAAAATCGTCCGGGCGCAGGCTCCGGTAGCGCACCGTCGACCGATCAAGACCTAAGGCTTGGCACGCCCGCCGCTCGCTCACCTCGTGTGTCGTGCACACGTGAACCACGACCTGCCGTTTAGCGGCGGGCGTCACCACTTTCGGCTGTTGATGTCCTTCAGGATCGCGTTGTCGAGCATCGTCTCGGCGAGCAGCTTCTTAAGCTTCGCGTTCTCGTCCTCGAGCGACTTCAGCCGCTTTGCGTCCGACACGTCCAGCCCGCCGAACTTCGACTTCCACTTGTAGAACGTCGCACCGCTGACCCCGTGCTTGCGGCAAACATCCGCTGTCGGACGCCCTGCCTCCTGTTCCCGCAAGATCGCTATGATCTGCTCTTCCGAAAATCTGCTCTTACGCATCGTCCGTCTCCTCTCTGAGGTTACGGACTCTACCCAAATCTGGAGGAGATCGAGGGTCTCAGGTCACACGGTCGGCAATTCTCGTCTCTTTGACGGAGCGCCGGATCGCAAGCCAGATGCCGATCAAGCGGGACGCCGATCGGGAGCAC
Organism: uncultured Alphaproteobacteria bacterium; assembly: GCA_963782555.1. Lineage (GTDB taxonomy): Bacteria > Pseudomonadota > Alphaproteobacteria > Rhizobiales > Hyphomicrobiaceae > Hyphomicrobium_A. The sequence continues at coordinate 82,537 of CAWAKB010000002.1, forward strand.
TATTTGGACGCTTTCCACCGCGCGGGCTTGGACTAGCGTTGATCTCAGGCGCTGATCCCGGAGCCCTTTATCGCGCTGCATCGTGCCGGTAGTAATCCTCCGCTGGCTTGATCTCCGTCCGCCAAAGGATCACGCGCTCGGAGTGGTCGGTGATGTCGGTGCGGTACCGCGCAACCGGAAAGTTGAGACAGACCGCCGTCAGCCGGCCGATCGCCCGCAGCAGAGTATACTCAGCAACTATGAGATTACGCTCGTCGCCGAGCCCTTACGCCGCGAGCGATTGCGAGGAAAGTAAAGCACGGGTTGAAACGGCCGCGATTGGCCTGAAGCAGGCGTCCCCTTCGGTGGCGAGGGTCATTTTTCGCGAATTGCCGGCTCTCTATTTTCGACGATCCATCGCATCACGTCGGCGGGCTTGCCTGCCGTCTGCTTGAGCCACTTGGTCATGCGCACGGTTTCACCGGGCTCGTTGCGCCAGAATTCCGTAACGAGATAAAGCCGCCACTTGAGGCGCGAGGCCTCCTCAAGGCGCAAGTGCAGAACCTCGACGTCAAAGCCGTACGTCTCCCCATTGTAGCTGTGGCGGTCGAGGATGCATTCGACGCCACGCGCCTCCCATTTGTGCTTGCCGAGGCCGACGCTCGAGTTCTTCACGATGCGTTCGATATCGGTGATGACCCTCGCTCGTGACAATCTCCGCATGGGCTGAACCACGACGCTTTCCTTAGAGAAGCGCGATGAAAAGGATAACGAGAAGAAGCGCGCCGATGAGCGACAAGTAGACGTTCAGATGACCGGACTGGATTATCTGCAACCTGGCAGCCAGAGCGACGACCAGGCGCTCCAGCGGCGCGAAAAGATAGGGGCCGAAGATCGGTGCAACGTCGTGACGGAACAGCAACCGCCGGACGAAATATGGATGGCCGTTGCCCTCCTCGGCATGCTCCCGCTCGGTCTCCACGGTCGGCCTGTAAACGAAGCTGTAGAAGGTGCGCAGCGCGTTGGAGAATGTGAGAGCGGTCGTCGCCGAGCGCTGAGCATCCTGGCTGTGTCCGCCATACCAGACAGGGACGACGCGCACCTGCCGCCGCCGCGTCAGGAGCAAAAGACTAAGCGGCAGCAGAGCGAGCAGCGGCATCGCGATGACGAGCTTCGTCGGCGAGATGAAGGCGAACTTGGCCGACAGCGGCACCAGCAGCCATCCGTCGTGCATTCTCGCTGCCGCATCGACCCCGAACCGGCTGGTGACGACCGGCTCGAGATTAGTCAGCCAAACCGGCATGCCGGCCGCCAGCACCAGGACCAGCAGCCCCAACACGCCAACGGCGACCGAGGTTGCCAAGGGCACCGGAGCGCTGCCTCGGGCTTCCCGCCCGAGCAGCCCGATGCCGAAGACCTTGATGTAGGTGGCGAAGGCGACGGCGGCGGTGAGCGCCAGGCCGGCGCCGGCCAAAGTAGCCACGAGGCGGCTGCTAAGGTGCGTGAGGTGAAATCCCTGGAAGAAGGTCTGGAACAGATACCATTCGCTGACGAAGCCCGCCTGCGGCGGCATCGCCGCCAGGCTCATCGCGGCAAAGAGCGCGCCTAGCCCGAAGATCCAGGGGCTCCGCGCCAAGATCCCGCGCTGCACCAGCGTATAGTCCGCGGTCGCGCGGTAGACGCCGTCGGCGGCAAGAAACATCGCACCTTTGGCCAGCGCGTGTGCGGCCAAATGCAAAAGGGCAACTGTCCATGCGAGCCCAGCCAGATCCATCAGCCCGTCCTGCCGGAACATCAAGGCGGCGCCCAAGAGGCACACCGCGATCGAGCCGTTCTCGGCCGACGACAGACTTAGCAGCTCACGCCAGCGCTCCTGCTGAAACGCATAGAGCGCCGTGAGGATGGCGCTCAGCACCGCGACGGCAATCATGAAGATGCCCGGAATGGAGACCGGCAGGTCCTGGCTTGCGGGCATCCATTCGATGAAGGCCCGGCTCAGCCCGAAGAACGCTGCGTTGAGGATGATGCCGGAGAGCAGGGCGCCTGTGGCTCCGCTACCGGCGCCGTAGGCTCCGGGAAACCACTCGTAGAAGGGCAGCAACCCGAGTTTTGCGCCAAAGCCGATCAGCAGCAGAAACGCCACGAGGAGCTGCTCCGATTCCGGCATCGCGCGCGCAGCCGTGCCAAAGTCGGAGAAGGACAAGCTGCCGGCTTGCCCGGCCAACAGGAGGAAGGCGAGGAGCAAAGCCACGGAGCCGGCCTCCAGCAGCCCGAGCATGAACAAGGCGGGACGACCCGACTCCGCGGCCAGATCGTCGCCCAAAATCATCACGGCCCCGCCGAGGCTCATGATCTCCCAGGCAATCAGGAAGCTCACGGCATCCTGCATGCCGAAGACTCCCAAAGCTCCGACAAGGCTCGCAGCCGCGCCGAAGATCCAAGTTCGCTGCGGGCGCATGGGCGTGCCAAGCCAGCACGCAAGGATGGCAGCCGGCAGTCCAAAACCCATGAGCCAGAGCGCGTCCGGCGCGAGCATAAAGATCGATCCAAAGGTGGCCATGCCGAGCGGCGTGTGGATCGGCGGCACACCCGACGGGAGCATTTCGACGACAAGCATAAGGAGCACCACGCTGCCAATGCCGAGGATGGCGCGAGCGACGCGTGTGGCTCTTCCGGCAAGCGCGAGCACGGCCGCGCCCAACCACATCGCCAGGCAAAGTGCGAGGAGCTCATTCGACAAGGCGTCCTCCTCTCACCCGTTGCGGAGCCCGGTCGAGGAACATGAGCAGCGCCTCGATCAACGCCGCCGGATTGGGCGGGCAGCCCGGCAGATAGAGGTCGACCGGCAAAACGCCTTCAAGGCCGGTGCCGCAGGAATAGCCGCCGCCCGCGATGCCGCCGGAGACGGCGCAAGTCCCGACGGCCATCACCCAACGCGGCTCCGGCATCGCCTCGTAGGTCTGTAGTAGGGGCCCGTGCATGGCGTAGGTCACGGGGCCGGTGACGAGGAGAAGGTCGGCGAAACGCGGCGACGGCGTGAAGAAGATGCCCAGCCGGTGCAGGTTGTAGAACGGGTTGTTGAGGGCCTGCAGCTCCGATTCGCAGCCGTTACAGGAGCCAGAGTTGACATGGCGAATGTGCAGGCTTCGGCGAAAACCGGCGCGCGATTCCGGCGGCTTGCGCTTCTCCGCGGCTCGATCGCTGCCCGCCGGCAGCACGAGATCGGAGCGGTCGCTGACGCCGAACGCCCAATCGTAAGATGTGGAGGCCGCCTCCGTCGGACAGGCCTCGACGCAAAGCTGACAGACGACACAGCGGCCGTAGTCGACCTCCATGCGCGCGTCGCCGGCACGCTCGGGATGACACGTGATCGCCTCGGTTGGGCACACGGCCGCGCACGCGCTGCAGCCCTCCTCGCATTGCTCTAGGTCAAACCGCGGCATTCCGAGCACGCCGTCTTGCCCAGAGTCGCGGCCAGGACTTGGCCAAGGCGTCGTTGCCTTTCCTTTCTGCAGGCCGAACAGTGTCCACAGCGGCATGGCGCCTCCTAGCGATCGCAACCGGCCACGGTGAGGCCGAAGCTCGCCTCGTTGATGGCGTAGTCCATCATGTTGCTGTCGTGCACGGTGAACGGGAACACCCGCCAGTTCGAGAACGAAGGTGATTTGATCTTGACGCGCGCGAGTGCGCCGTCGTTGCCGACGTGGACCGCATAAAACAGGGAGCCGCGCGGCGTCTCCGCCCAGCCAAGCCCTTCGCTATCGGGGGACGGCTCACATTCGGTGCGCGCGGGACCCTCAGCGAGCAAGGGCAGAACGTTCTGAATGAGTGCGACGCTCGCATCGATCTCGGCGATGCGCACTTGTGCGCGGGCATGGGCGTCTCCGCTCGTCCTTGCGGGGACGGTGAGCGGAAGACCGCCATAGGCCGCGTAAGGGTGATCGCGACGCAGATCGCGGTCGAGCCCGGAGGCGCGCTCGATCGGTCCCGTTGCCCCCTGATCGAAGGCAACCTCGCGACTGAGAACGCCGGTTGTCATCAGACGGTCGAGGTAGCTGTTTGTCGACTCCAGCATGGCTGCGTAGGTGGCAACGTCCTTGTGCAGGCTCTCTAGTGCTTTGCCGAGCCACGGTTCCGGAACCAAGTTGCGACGAAGCCCGCCCGGTATGAGCAGTCCGCGCAGGAAGCGGCTGCCGGTCAAGCGTCCGTTGATCTGCTTGGCGCGCTCCTCGAGCAGCTTTCCCTCGGCATTGCCGGCCTTGAGGGTCGTCGTATCCGCCAAATGCCCGAGGTAGTGCAGGTGGTTGTAAAGACGCTCGAGCTCTGCCAGCAGCGAGCGCAGTAGAAGCGCACGTCGAGGGACGGCGCAGCCGGCCGCGTGCTCGACGGCCTGGCAGAAGGCAAGGCCCTGCGCGAAGCTGCCGACGCCCGAGACGCGCTCCGCGAGCACCACCGCGCCGGCGGGCGTCCGTCCCTCGAACCGCTTCTCCATGCCGCGATGCTTGAAGAAGAGCTGCGGATGCAGGTGCAAGATGTGCTCGCCGACGTAGAAGAAGATGAGCTCGGCCGACTCGACGACGTCGGCGCGCACCGGCCCGAACGGCAAACGCTGCACGTCGGAGCTCTGCATTTCAGGCATCCGGCTTGCAGCCGGCTTGAACGGCATCGGCGTTCCGACGGGATAGACCGGATCGAGCGGCGGCGTCACCGGCCTCGCGCCCTGATGCAGCACGAGGCGATGCGGCTCCGGATGGCCTGAAAATTCCAATCCGTAGAGGTCGGTGATCTCGCGCTCGTACCAGCCCAGAAGCGGGCTGATGCCGGCGACGCTCGGAACTGGGCCCCGCGCATCGCAGCGCCAGACAAGAAAGTCTTGGCCGGGCGCACGGCTCGCGACATAACGAAGCTCGAGCCGGTCGCGGCTCGGATACCAAGCGTAGGCCATCTGCATCCGGCCGCCGCTCTCGATCAGCTTGGCGACGGCGCGCGGCAGCTGCTCGGGCTCGATTGCAACGAGCTCGGCTCCAGCCATCCTCGCGGTTGTGGCACCGGTGGTCATGGCACCCCCGGTGACAGCATTTGGGCGATGGAGGTGACGTAGTCCCAGATTCCGGTCGGCCACCACAGGCCCAGGACCAGCAGGGGAGCCAAGGACAGCCACATCGGCAGCGTGCACCAAGCGCTCAGCCTGCCGCGCGAGGGTGCATCGGCCGCCGGCGCCCCGTAGTACATGATCCGGAATTGATTCATGAAGCCGATGAAGATGACGATCAGGAGCACGGCCATTGCATAGACGGCCCACGAGAAGGACGGCCTGAGACCGGCGCGCATGACCGTGAACTCGCTGAGGAACAGGCCGAAGGGCGGCGCTCCGGTGATGGCTACGGCGCCCGCAAGCCATAGCGCCCCTTCTACGGGAAAGCGGCGCCCGACGCCGCGGATGAGCGCAATCTCCTTCGTGCCGTAGGCTCGCATCATGTTGCCGGCGCCGAAGAACATCAGCGACTTGTTCAAGGAGTGATTGAGCATGTGGTAGAGCGCGCCGGCGACGCCCAGGGCGCCGCCGAAGCCGAAGCCGAGCGCGACCACGCCCATATGCTCGACGCTGGAGTACGCCATCAGGCGCTTGATGCCCCGCTGCCGCACGATGAAAAGTGCTCCGATCAACAACGACAGGACGCCGAACGCGACCAGCGCCAGTTCCGGCAGCGGACCAAGATTGGCCTGCCGGACGATGCCGAGGAAACGCACGATCCCAACCATCGCAGTGTTCAAGAGCGCGCCCGAGAGCATCGCTGAAACGGGCGCCGGGCTCTCGCTGTGCGCATCCGGCAGCCAGCTGTGCATGGGCGCGAGACCGACTTTGGTGCCATAGCCGACGAGAACCAGCAGGAAGGCCAGCACGAGCAAGACGGCGTTCATGTTGGGAGCCGCTTCACTGAGCTTCGCCCAGGTCATCTGGTAAGTCGGACCGAGCACGAAGGTTCCGGCCCAGTAGAAGAGCACCGTGCCAAGCAGTGCCAGACTGATCCCGGCCGAGACGACCATGATGTATTTCCATGCCGCCTCCATGCTCTCGGCGACACGCTCGAAAGCGACGAGAAAAGTGCTGACCAGCGTGGTCAGCTCGATGGCGATCCAATAGAGCCCGATATTGTTCATCAGCGGCCCGATGAACGTCGTCAGGGCGAAAGCCGCAAACAGCGCGTAGAATTTGTAGAGTTGGCGCTCCTCATTCAGCAGCCGCATGTAGCCGACGGCATAGATCGAGGCGAGGAAGTAGACGATGGACGTACAAAGGATGACCCAGGCGGAGAGCCGATCGATGAGGACGTAGTCGTTCCAAAATAAAAGTCCCTGCCCGTCGACCAGGAACGGCAGCGGCAGCGCACACGCGAAGGACACGGCGCTGGCGACAAGATTGGAGACCTCGGACCAGCGGGGTTGACGCACCACGACGCACCCGATCACCGCCAGCAGCGGCGCCATAACGAGGCCAAGGATGAGCGCCCCGATCGTCATCCCACCAGCCTCTTGAGATCGAGGCTGCTCGTCGTGCCGATATGAGTTCTGGAGATACCCGACCAGCACACCGAAGCACGCCACGATGATGAGCAGATCGAAGAGGATGACGAGCTCGAACAGCAGCGGCATCCCTGGCACAAGGATTTGCGAGCCGAGAAAGATGCCGTTCTCGAGCACGAGCAGTCCGAGGATCTGGCTGATGGCCTCATAGCGAACCGTGAGCATGAGGAAGCCAATGAGCTTCATCGACAGCATGACCGTCAGCGCCAGGACGACCACGGTCAGCTCCAGGTTTAGGTCGGCGGCGATCCTGAAGGATACCGAGAGGGCGAACATCACGAACAATGCGCCGAGCACCAGACTCGTGCTCGGCTGCAGGACCACGTGGATTTCGCGGTTCACATCCAGGCGGCGGATGATCCGCCAGACCAGGTAGGGAAGGAGCAGCCCGCGAAAGAGCGCCGTCAGAAGCGCGACGAGGTAGAGCTCGGGATAGTCTCCGTAAAAGGCTATGGCGGCGGAGAGGACGGCGATGGCCCACGATTCGGCTGCGAACGCGTAGAGATAGTTCTTGAGCCAACGCGAGCCGAGCATGACGAAAGACAGCAGCAGGCTCACGATCGCAAGCAGGCTGAACAGCGATGAAGCGAGCGGGTCGAGGTGCTGGATCAACATGGGGCTCTAGCTCAGCTGAGTGCCGACGATCGCCAGGACCGCCAGCAGGAATGATGCGGCGAGCGGCTCCTGATAACGGTAGAAGCGCAGGCGCGACTGCGCGGTCTCGACCAACACGACAAGGCAGGCGACGGCCATGAACTTGACGATGAGCCCAGCCGCCGCTCCGGCAGCACCGAGTGCCGTGCCTTCGATCGACAGGCCCCAGGGCAGGATCAGCACGTTGCAGAAGATCGTGTAGAGAATGAATTGCTTCATGGCCGAGGCCCATTTGAGCAGCGCCAGGAGCGGCCCGGAGTATTCCAGGATGCGCCCCTCCTCGATCATGTAGACCTCGATATGCGTGCTCGAATGGATCGGCATGCGGTCCGTCTCGACCAGCAAAAGGATGAAGAAGGCCGCCACCAGCAACAGATGCGCGGGGCTCCAGTAGGCCGCCCAACTCGACACCAGCAAATGGTTGACCACGAAGGGCAGCATCGCTTTGGCGAGTAGCGTGATGCCGACAAAGACGAGGATCAGCGTCGGCTCGGCGAGGATCGCCACCATCACCGCCCGGCTCGAGCCGATGCCGCCGTATGCACTCGCGGTGTCGAGCCCGGCAAGGATGATCATGAACGATCCGAGTGTGAGAATGAGCCCGCCGCCGAGAATGTCGCCCATATCCGAGAGCGGCAGCGGGAAGTTCGTGAGCACCGGGATCAGAATCGGCACCGTGAGCATGCACGTGAAGGCGACGACGGGCGCCGTCCAGAACAGCCACGAGGCCGTCTCGGGCACGACGATCTGCTTGTGAAAGAGCTTCCACAGGTCGCGGTAGGGCTGGAAGATTCCGGGACCTTGCGCGCGTTGAACGCGCTCTTCGAATTGAATGATGATGCCCTGAATGAGCGGTGACAGAAGCAGCACCGTCAGCACTTGGGCGATCTGTAGAAGAAGATCGCGGATCACGGTGACGATGCTCCGTCACCAAAAATGCTCGCCGCCTCGTTGCCGGGCTTGGCAAATCGTTGCGCGGCTAGCGCGCACTTATCGGCGGGGTCCGCCATAGCGACCGCTCCTTCTCCCTCACGGGAGGACAAGGAGGAGTCATCAGCCCCAGGGCGGTTATACGGCCAACTCCATGGCCTTACGCCAAGCTTTCTAGCTAGCTGGGAGTTTAAGGCATGTCAACAAACCGCACGTTATCCCGTGCTGTTCGGTGGGCCGTAGCAGAGGACCTGCACCTTCTCCAAAGTAACCAGTCCGCCGGTCATCATTGCATCGAGGATAGGAAGGAACGCATCAATCTTCGCTTCGCTGTCGACGATCTCTATGACCACCGGCAGATTTTCGGCGAGCCGCAGAATCTTGGTCGTATGCAGAAGGCACGAGCGGCCGAACCCCATTGGACCGCGGAGGACTGTGGCGCCGGCGAGATGCGCCTCTCGTGCACGAAAAATGATCGCCTCATAGAGGGGCCGGCCATTCACCCTATCGTTTTCGCCGACGAAAATTCGCAGCAGCTTTGCGTCATTGGGGACGGTCATGGCGTGACTTCTCCCAAGGTAGGCTCAACTGGCGTCACGCATTTGGCCCGCTCTCAAGATGGCGCGAACACAAACCCATTATACGGCGGGCTTGTGAGCAATCTCCCACCGCTAGCGTCCTGCGGTAGGAGTCATCAGCCAAGTTGCGGCGGTTTCGGGGGACTCCATCCCCATATGGGCCAGAACGCTAATTTATGGCTGGCACAGGGTCAACGGTGGCGGCAACGCCGAATGATCTGCTCGCAGACATGCAAGTAGCGTGTCCGGCCGGCGCGCCCAACATGATCAGCTCAAGTAGTGGTGTGTGATCCCCGCTTGGTCATGTCATGGGCCACGCCGGCCGCCTGCGCCGTCGGAAGGCGCCGTGCCGCCCACCGTTCGAGTGCAAAATAGAGGGTTGGCATGATGAACAGGGTGAGCAGCGTAGCCGGAAGAAGACCGCCGGCCACAACCGTCGCGAGGCTGCGCTGCACGTCGCTGCCGACGCCCGTCGCCAGCGCGGCTGGCAACATGCCGACCGTTGCCACGGAAGCCGTCATAAGCACCGGTCGCAAGCGTTCGCCAGCTCCTACCAAGACGGCCTCGAACAGCGGGGTGCCTTGCTCGCGGACCCGATTGAGGTTTGCCACCATGATGACCCCGTTCATGACGGCGACACCGAACAGCGCGATGAAGCCGACCCCCGACGCGACATTTAGGGTCGTCCCGGTGAGATGGAGGGCGATCAATCCTCCGAGCGTCGCCAAGGGCACCAAGCTGAGGATCAGCAAGACCTGGCGCAAGACCCCGAACTCGGCATAGAGCAGTATTATCATGAGCCCCAAGACCAAGCCGAGAATCAGCTTGAAACGCGCCTCTGCCCGCCGCTGGCTCTCGAACTGTCCGCCCCATTTAAGGTGATATTTTTTCCGATCGAATGAAACCTTTGCTGCGATGGCTTTCGTGACCTGTGACACGAGCGCAGCGGGATCGCGATCATGATAGTCGAGCTTCACCAGTAGGTAGCGGTGATTCATTTCGCGATTGATCATGCTTTCGCCGGTCTGCACCTTGACGTCCGCGAGCTGCGATAGCGGAATGAGGGCACCGGTGCTCGACGTGAGCACGAGATCCTTGATCGCCTCAGGACTGTTGCGAGCCTCGGCCGGGAAGCGAACTGTCATATCGTAGTGGCGTTCGCCGATGAACACCTGACTCACGGCTTCGCCACCGATCCCGGTCTTGATCAGGTCGGCGACATCGGCGACGTTAATGCCGTAGCGCGCCGCCGCTTCGCGGTCGACCTTGATCGCGATCTGCGGCAGCGGCGTGTATTGATCGATGGCAGCATCGGTGACGCCGGGAATTGTGTTCAGCACGCCGACGATATCCTTGCCGATGCGGCGCAACTCGTCGAAATCGTCGCCGAAGACCTTAATGGCAAGTGCGCTGTGGGGATCGAACACCTTGTCGAGAACGCTATCGATGATCGGCTGGCTGAAAGCGATCTCAAACCCGGGCAGCTCATCAAGCCGCGACTTCATCGTCCCGATCAGGTCCTGTTTGCTCTCGTCTGCCGGCCAGGTGTCGTAAGGCTTGAGCCCGACAGCGACCTCGACATGCGACGGCGTCCACGGGTCGGTGCCCTCGTCATTGCGTCCGAGATGGGTGACGACGGTGGAGACCTCGGGAAACTCGTTGACGGCGCGACGCAGATCCGCGGTCATTTCCGTCGCCTTCGCCAGCGAAATTCCCGGCGCCATCTCGGCATGAAGCCAGATGGAGCCTTCATCGAGCTCGGGGAGAAATTGGCGCCAGACCGTGACGTCGAGGAGGACCACGGCAACCGCCGCGCCGGCGCTCAGAACGTAGGCGATGCTGGGGCGACGGAGCGAGCGCTGCAATATCCGCCGGTACCCCGCCTCGAGCCATTCCAGGACCGGGTTGCGGAAGCCGCGCCAAGGCCCGCGATAGGCCAGGTAGGCCAGCCCCGGAATCACCATCAGAGTGAACAGCAGTGCGCCGAACTGTGCGAAGCCGATGGCAAAGGCCATCGGATGGAACAGCTTCGCCTCGATGCGCTGGAACGCGAACAGGGGCAAATAGGCAGTGATAATGATCAACGTCGCAAAGAAGATCGGACGCGCGACTTGGCGTGCGGCCTCGTGCACGTCGGCTTCGGTCAGAGGCTCGTCGGGCTTCGCCTCGCGGCGACGCAAGATCGCCTCCATCATCACTATGGCGCCGTCCACGATGATGCCGAAGTCGATGGCGCCGAGCGACAGCAGGTTGGCGGAAATATTGGCGTGGTACATCAGGATGAAGGCCACCACCATCGCGAACGGAATAGTGATGCCGACGATCAGCGCGCTGCGCGGGCTGCCCAGGAAAAGAATGAGAATGATGAGGACGAGGCCGATACCCTCGAAGACCGTGTGTGAAACCTTGTCGATTGTGGCGTTGACCAGCGTCGAGCGGTCGAGATAGGGGACGATCTGCACGTCGTCCGCCTTCAGTCGCGCGTTGAGCTCCGCCACTTTGGCGTGGACCCCCTTCAGAACCCGTGAGGGATTCTCGCCGCGCAACAGCAGGACCGTTCCCTCGACGGCATCGTTCTCCAGGTCCTTGCCGAGGATGCCGTGGCGCTCCTGGTTGCTTAACTTCAGCTTGCCGAGATCACGCACGAAAATCGGCGTGCCATTGTGCTGGGTGACGACGATGTTACCCATGTCCTGGAGGGTCTGCACGACGCCGATGCCGCGGATGACATAGCCGAGCTCCCCGCGGTTCAGAACGCTGCCGCCGGCATTTGCGCTGTTAGCGGTGATCGCGTCAGTGACGTTCTTGAGCGACAAGTTGAACCGGATGAGCTGCTGAGGGTCGAGCTCGAGCTCAAACTGGGTCGTGAGGCCGCCAAAGTTCTCGATATCGGCGACGCCCGGCACCTGCTTCAATTCGGGGATGACCGTCCATTGCTGAATTTCGGAGAGCTGGCGCAAATTCTTCGTGGACGAACTCGAGCGTGTAGTAAAGAATCTGGCCGGTCGGCGAGCTCAGCGGGTCGAGGCCGGGAGAAAGGCCGGGCGGTAGCGTGACGTCCTGGATTCGCTCCATGATACGCTGGCGCGACCAGTAGTCCTCGATGCCGTCGCGAAACACCAGTGAGATCAACGAAAGCCCGAACGTGCTGCGCGAGCGCATCATCGCCAGCCCCGGTGTGCCGTTGAGCTCTCGTTCGAGCGGTATGGTGACCTGCTGCTCGACCTCTTCGGCCGCCAAGCCGGGCGCTTGTGTGACGACCTGGGAGGCCGTGTCGGCGACGTCGGGATAGGCCTCGATTGCAAGCTGGGTCCAAGAATAATAGCCGTAGATGGCGGCAAAAACGCAGATCAACGCCATGACCAGGCGCTTGCGAAGGGCAAGGCTGACAAGCCAATCAATCACCCAGCAGCACTCCGCCCTTGGCGACGATGCGATCGCCGGCCTTGATGCCGCTCTTGAGAACGACTTGGTCGCCTTGCTGAAAGTCTATGTCCACGGTCCGCGCTTCGAATGTCCACGGCTCGGTCTCGACCAACACCTGATTTGCGTCGTCTTTCACTACGAGCGCACTCGTAGGTACGACCGGCACCCTCCGCAAAGGCGCATAGAAGCTGACATTGGCGAACATGCCCGGCTTCAGACGCGTATTGGGATTGTCAAAGGCGATACGGACCTTGGTCCGACGGGTGTCAGGGTCGAGGACATCGCTCACGAACAGGACGTGCCCCTTGAGCACCTCGCCGGGATAAGCGTCGAAAGCGACGTCGACCAGTTGCCCCTTCGAAACAAGTGAGGTGTCTTTTTCCGGGACGCTGGCCGTGACCCAGATGGTGCTGAGGTCGGCGATAGTCATCAATGGGGCCGTGACATCGTTCCAGAAGGCGCCAGGCGCCACCTCCAGATCGATCACGCTGCCGGCCATCGGCGCGACGACCGTCACATTGCGCGACTTATTGGGGGTCTCGGCGTCGACGCCGATCTTCTTCAGACGCGCCCCGGCGCGCTGTAACTCCACCTCGGCGGCGAGGTAGTCCGTTTCGACCTGCTGCAGATCCTTCTCGTCCGTCCACCCGTCCTTGCCGAGGATGCGCTGGCGATTGCGATTCTTGAGAGCGAGCGACATCAGCACCTTCGCTCGGTCGTAGTCGGCATAGGCCGTGGTGAGGTCGGGCGAGTTGATGACGACGAGCGGCTGCCCCGCTTTCACCCGCTCACCAAGCTGCACCTTGAGCTGGGTGGCGCGACCCGCGAGCGGCGGCAGCACCTTGATCAGGTGGGAAGGGTCGGCCTCCACCACCGCTGGGAGCACCAAGCGGCGCTGGATGTCCTGCTCCTCGACGGGCTGGATCACGAGCTTTGTCCGCACCGGTGACCCTTCGGGGACGGTGATCCGCTGGCCCGTGCGGACGAAAGGTTGCATTTTCTCGACGGCCGCAGGTGGGGGCGCCGGACGGGCGAATGGGCCGATGTGCAGGTGATAAGCGGCGGCGCCGGCCGCGCCTGTGATGACAACAAGCGCCAGGATCGTCGCCGGCTGCGGCGCGCGGCGCACAGGCTCTGGATGGCCGGCCTTGTCATCGCCGCGATGCGGCGGGGCATCGATGATCTTTGGTTTTGGATCGACGAGCATGATACGAAATCTGGCCTGAATGAATTTCCATGCGAACCGAAGCGCGCGGACGAGGATCGTCCGACGCTTGTCGCCGTTTCAGCCTGCGGGCCGACGTCAGCCGGCGCGCAAACGGACAATGAGCATGTCAGATTGAAGGTGGAGCGCGGGCTTGAAACATGAAACGCGCCGCGGGTACCGCTGCCAATTCGGCAGTTGCCTGCAGCCTTGTCGCGCCGAGGTTCCTGGGCAGCGGCAATGCCGGCGGCGCGGCAGGCGCCGAAATGGCCAACAACTGGATCAATGCGCAGATTGCGCAATGAGGGTCGGCTGATCCGTTCGATTTATGGGTCGGCGAATGGGCGCTCGTCGAGGCCGCACTCGATCCATCTCCCATGGTCGACGCCGCCGAAGCCGACGCCGCCAAAGTGAAGGCGGGGATATGGACGTGCCCAAACGACAATACGATTTGGACCGCCAGGGCGAACAGCGCCAAGCGACAACCCAAGCGTATCTTCGAGCGGACCCAGTGCATCCCTACGGGTTCACGTCCCCTCTTCGCACGGCTTGCCGGCCGGTTCTTTTAACGTGTAGCATCAACTGACGGCCTGCAGCGGATGCAGGAAGCATCCGAGAGCGGATTGTGTGGCGAAATGTGGGCAAGGAAGAGAAGCCGTTGTCGCAGCGTCGAGCAGAGCGAGCCGGTTCTGCGCACGCTTGCTTAGTCCCTGCCGCGTAGGAAGGCGACACAACATGGCCCCCACACTGCAGAGCGTAAGCCTGATGGTTATTGCTCTCGTTGCTTGCGTAGCTGGAGCACAGGCGCAAGTCGCGGGTCCTCACGCAAAGCCGCGGAGCGCGCAGAGGCCGGCCTTTCGGAGGGATTCGGGTAAACAAGAAATATACTTTCGACCGTTCTGCCGCCGCATGAGGTATGTCACCAACCGCTCAGCGCCCTGTTGGGAATAATAACGGCGCGCCGCACCTGATGATCTGCGATACGAGCTCAGGTGCCGTCTCGCCAACGTGACGCTGATTGAGGTGCCGGCGCGTCGGATGCCGCAAGTGCCGGCGCAATAGCTCGCAGGCCGAGCGGCAAGCGTGTCTCGGTCTCTTGCACACGGCGCTTTCCGGCTTAGGAGGGCGCTTCGCCCCGCTCGCTGACCAGTCTATGCTTCATCCATGAGCTGGCAGCCCTCCAACGATCCGGTCCCTGGCGATGCCCATTCCTGCGACGCGCTCGAGCAGGTGATCGTGCCGCGCGCCCGCGACCTCGGCGGCTTCTCGGTGCGCCGCGCGCTGCCCGCCGCGGGCCGGCAGATGGTCGGCCCCTTCATCTTTTTCGATCAGATGGGCCCTGCCGAGTTCCTGATCGGCACTGGGATCGACGTGCGCCCGCACCCGCACATCGGGCTTGCCACCGTTACCTATCTCTTCGACGGTGAGATCACGCACCGCGACAGCCTCGGCACGGCGCTGTCGATAAAGCCGGGCGAGCTCAACCTGATGACGGCGGGGCGCGGCATCGTCCACTCCGAGCGCACAAGCCCGGAGGAGCGCTCAAAAGGTCCGCGGCTGTTCGGTATCCAGGCCTGGGCCGCGCTGCCCACGAGGAGGAAGCGCCGACGTTCGCCCACTATGGCGCCGGCGAGCTGCCGCGCCTGTGCGGCGAAGGCAAGACCGTGCGTCTCGTGATCGGGCAGCTCTACGGCAAAACTTCGCCCGCAACCTTCCCCCACGCGTGCTTCTACGCCGAGGCCGTGCTGGCGCCGGGTGCTACGCTGCCGCTCGACCCCGACTACGACGAGCGCGCGGTCTTTATCGCCTCGGGCGAGATCGATATTGCGGGCGAGACCTTCGCAGCCGGCCGTCTGCTGGTCTTCCGTCCGGGCGACCGCATCTCGATCCTGGCGCTGTCGCAGACGCGCCTCATGCTGCTCGGCGGCGAGCCGATGGACGGGGAGCGCCACATCTGGTGGAACTTCGTGTCGTCCTCCAAGGACCGCATCGACGCGGCCAAGGCGGACTGGAAGGCCAAGCGCTTCGAGCCCGTGGCGGGTGACGGTGAGGAGTTCATCCCGCTGCCGGAGTAGCAGCTGCGTCTATGAGGAGCGGACCGTGAAGCTCCAGACGATCAAGGCAATCCCTTCGATCAGCAGCAGCACGCCGAAGACGAACGGGACCGCTAGGGCTGCGGCGATCGGAGAGCCGAGCAGCAGCAGGCCGATCAGCAGGTTGACGCCGCCGAAAATGAACGACCCGATGCCGCCGCCGGTGAAAGCACCGATGATCCCGAAGGCGCCCACCACCAACCCGAGAATGCCGAGATAGATGACGAGCGTGGCGGGCAGTACGACCGCAGCGAACAGGGGATGGTTCAAGACGAGAACGCCGGCGACGATGCCGAGGATGCCGATCAGTAGCGACCAGATCCAGGGCACGGAGCGGTCCACGAAAACACGTACCAGCTCCAGTATGCCCATCGCCAGCCAGTAGAAGCCGAGAACGACGGTCAGCGCCACCAGCGTGGTACCGGGTTCGGTCAGCAGCAGCACGCCGAACAGGACCGCGGCGATCCCCTCGAGCAGGAACAGCCACCAGACGTCCGAGCGGTGCTCGTGAGAAGCAGTGAGAACAGCCATGGGGAACCTCGTTTCTGTGATCAGGCGTTCGCTCGAACGCGCATCACGATGATATTGGCAACAGCTGTGGCTACTTTACTGACCGCGGCGGCGCGGCCGCCCGCTTCCCCACATCTCCGTTTACAGATGTTTGGGCGGCTATCGAGACTTTCCTTCAAATGCCGATCTCGTCGCAGCGGATGAGCCGTCACGCGTGGCGCTCGCGCGCCGCAACACAGAGCCGCGAGCTTGCGCTGCTCGCACCGCACAATTCACAAACTTAATTGGAGAGCCGTCGCAAATTTCGTTCGCGAATCACGGCATACGGGCCCTTGGAAATGCCGGGGGAGGGCGGATGCGGTGGGCCGGTCTCATTTTCATTCAATCATTTGCGGCGCTGATCGTTGGTCTCGCGGGAGACGCTGATGCGCAGGGCGCGGCGCCTTACGACTGGCGCGGGTTCTATGCGGGCGTGCACATCGGTGCCGGCTTGAGCCTCGTCGACATCAAGGATCCGTTCGGCGACTCGATCTTCAACGATACCGCGCGCACGTCCGGGGCGCTCGCCGGCGGCCAGCTCGGCTACAACTGGCAATTCGGATCGGCGCTACTCGGCCTCGAGGCCGAGGCCAGCTGGGCCGACTTGGACGGCACCAACACCTGCTTTGCCTACTCGGGCTTCTACAGCAGCTCCACCTGCCATGCGCATATCGATGCGCTGGGCACGCTGACAGCGCGTGTCGGCTGGGCGCTTCCCGGCGATGGCCGCACGCTCCTCTACGGAAAGGCCGGGCTCGCCTTGAAGCACGCCAGCACCAACGCGTTCGTCAACTACCACGACGACGCCAATGTCACGCATCGGCAAGGGTTCGGATGGGGCGTTGCGCTCGGCGGCGGCGTCGAGCGCGCGCTCAATTCCCGCTGGTCTCTCAAGACCGAGTACGACTACCTCGGCTTCGGCGATGAGGGCTTTGCCGCTCCGCGCAGCCTCTTGCAGACCGTCGTCGGCGCGCCGGGAACGCGCGTCACCGTCCCCGAGACCGCGATATCCTTTTCCAGCAACACACACGAGCTGAAACTGGGGCTGAACTACAGGCTGTGCGTGGACGAGGCTGCGCCGGCATGGGAGTGGGGCGCCGCGCCCGACGGCCGGTCACCGCCGCCGTCGGGTTTCGCGATCGAGGCAGGCGTGCGCTACGTGCGCGGATGGGGACGCTTCCACAAAGACCAGCAGGTCAGCTTCGCGCATCCCAACCTCAGCCAGTCGCGCCTGACCTATGACGGTATGTCGACCAACGGAAAGGAGGTCTTCGGCCGCCTCGATACCCCGTTCGATCTGATGGTCAAAGGTCTGGTCGGCATCGGCAAGGGCGGGGGCGGCACCCTCAACGACGAGGACTGGGCGCTGGGGCCGCCGGCCCATGTCGACTTCATCCCCTATTCGAACACGGTCGGCACGGCGAACGAGAAGATCACCTACGGGATTATCGACGTTGGCTACGATCTGTGGCGCACGCCTCAGACCAGTTTGGCACCGTTCGTCGGCTACAGCTATTTCCGCGAGGACATGTACAGCGGTGGTTGCTTTCAGATCGCCAACAGCCATTCCGACTGCCGCCATCCGGTGCCGCTATCCAGGATCAGCCTTGAGGATCTGGATACGTGGAAATCGGTGCGCCTGGGTGCGGTGCTCGGCACCATGCTGGCCCCCAGGCTCAAGCTTGACGCCGACGTTGCCTATCTCCCCCGCGTCAAGGTCGAGGCGCTCAACCATCATTACCTGAAGCAAGAGGAGGCGCCCGAGTGGGGGCACGGGACCGGCGTGCAGCTCGAGGCCATTCTGTCCTACGCGCTGAGCAAGGAGCTCAGTGTGGGCGTTGGCGGTCGCTACTGGTCGATGTGGACCGCCAACGGCGCCACCGACAAGTCGGGAGCCATCTACCCGATGCGGCTTGCCACGGAGCAGGCAGCCCTCCTCGTGCAAGGCTCCTACAGCTTCGGCGCAGCCGCGGGGCCGAACTGAACGGGGCGGCGCAAACCGCGCTCGCGCTGCTCCTGATCCTTTAGGCGAACAAATAGCGTCTCCCCGCCAGATTTTGTCATCCGCTTGCCGGCACTGAGCGTGGAGATGATAACGTCATTGTAGCGGCATGGCAGCGCGCATTGATCTAGCTCAAGTCGACGATGATCCTGAGCAAGAACCGCGGTTGGACTAAGGTCCAATGCGACAGCGCCTTCGGCTGCTTTGCGGTTTGGAGTACACTGGGCGCGGAACAGAGCGACAAAGAGAGCTCGACCGCTTGCATTCGGGAGGACCACACAAATGCAGCTCAACGTAAAGGTTGATACACCCGCGGCAGCTTTGGAGCGCGTGGGCGCCAAGATCACGATCCGTAAACGTTACGACAATTTCATTGGAGGCAACTGGGTTGCTCCGGCCAAGGGGCAGTACTTCGAGAACCGCACCCCGATCAGTGGCGAGGTCGTATGCGAGATCGCGCGTTCTACCGCCGAGGACATCGAGACCGCGCTCGATGCCGCGCACGTTGCGGCAGCCACGTGGGGCAAGACGTCGGTGGCCGAGCGCGCCGCGGTCCTCAACAAGATCGCCGATCGCATGGAGGCGCACCTCGCCGAAATCGCCACGGTTGAGACCATCGACAACGGCAAGCCCATCCGCGAGACGATGGCAGCCGACATACCCCTGGCGATCGATCACTTCCGCTATTTCGCCAGTTGCATTCGCGCGCAGGAAGGCTCCCTCTCCGAGATCGACGAGACGACGGTTGCCTATCACTTCCACGAGCCATTGGGCGTCGTCGGCCAGATCATTCCCTGGAACTTCCCCATCCTCATGGCCGTGTGGAAGCTCGCCCCCGCGCTCGCCGCCGGCAACTGCGTCGTCCTCAAGCCGGCCGAGCAGACCCCCATGAGCATCATGGTGCTGATGGACGTTGTCGGGGACCTGCTGCCGCCGGGCGTGCTCAACGTCGTCAACGGTTTCGGCGTCGAGGCCGGCAAGCCGCTCGCCTCCAACCCGCGCATCGCCAAGATCGCGTTTACCGGCGAAACGACCACGGGCCGCCTCATCATGCAGTACGCGGCGGAGAACATCATCCCCGTCACGCTCGAGCTCGGCGGCAAGTCGCCCAACATCTTCTTTGCCGACGTCTTCAACGAGGACGACGCCTTCTTCGACAAGGCGCTCGAGGGCTTCACCATGTTTGCGCTCAACCAGGGCGAGGTGTGCACCTGCCCGAGCCGCGCACTCGTGCAGGAGTCGATCTACGACGCCTTTATCGAGCGCGCCTTGGAGCGCGTGAGGAAGGTGGTGCAGGGCAACCCGCTCGATCCCACCACCATGATCGGCGCGCAGGCTTCATCCGACCAGCTGGAGAAGATCCTGTCCTACATCAATATCGGCCAGGGCGAAGGCGCGAAGTTGCTGACCGGCGGCAAGAAGGGCAGCATCGGAAACGGCTGCGAGGGCGGCTACTACGTCGAGCCGACCGTGTTCGAAGGCCACAACAAGATGCGCATCTTCCAGGAGGAGATCTTCGGGCCGGTGCTCGCGGTCACCAAGTTCAAGACCGAGGACGAGGCGCTCACCATGGCCAACGACACGCTCTATGGCCTGGGCTCCGGCGTGTGGTCGCGCGACGCCAATACCTGCTACCGCATGGGCCGCGGCATCAAGGCGGGCCGCGTGTGGACCAACTGCTACCACCTCTATCCCGCGCATGCGGCCTTCGGCGGCTACAAGCAGTCGGGCGTCGGGCGCGAGAACCACAAGATGATGCTCGACCACTACCAGCAGACCAAGAACATGCTGGTGAGCTACAGCCCGAAGGCGCTCGGGTTCTTCTAAGAGCTAAGGGTCGGTGCCGTGGAGTGGGGGGTCGGACAGGTGTCCGATCCTTCGCTCCCGCCGCCCCACCTCCTATCTACATCGCAAGACCGCAGCGTGTGGAAGGCTTGCTTTTGGGCAGGGCAGCCGCCCATGTTGGCGCAGATTGGCCGTGAATCCGCGAGGGCTGAACCCATGACCGTCGCACGCGTCTCCTGCACCCCCGCCGCCGCCGCTCTGATCGAGAAGCTCAGCGCCGCCAACGGCCCCCTCTTCTTCCACCAGTCGGGCGGCTGCTGCGACGGCAGCGCGCCGATGTGCTACCCCAAGGGCGAGTTCAAGGTGGGGAGCCGTGACGTCTATCTGGGCGAGATCGCCGGCTGCCCCATCTACATCTCGGGCCCACAGTTCGAGTACTGGCAGCACACGCACCTCATCATCGACGCGGTGCCGGGCCGCGGCGCCGGCTTCTCGCTGGAATCGCCCGAAGGCATGCGCTTCCTCACGCGCTCGCGCGTGTTCACCGAGGCTGAGCTCGACGAGCTGGAGCGCGCCGGGCCGCCGCCGACCGGGCCGGAGGCGATGGAAGCTAAGCCGGGGCCGCAGGCCGCCGGCCGCTGACATGAGCACCTTCAAGGCGCTGGTTCTCGAGCGAAGCGACGGTCGTGCGAGCGTCGCGCTCAAGACCATGAGCGACGCCGACCTGATGGACGGCGATGTGACGCTCCGAGTGACGCATTCTACCGTCAACTACAAGGATGGGCTTGCGATCACCGGCAAGCTCCCGGTGGTGCGCCGCTATCCCATGATCCCCGGCATCGATCTCGCCGGCGTTGTCGAGGCATCGAGCCATCCCGACTACAAGCCGGGCGACAAGGTCGTGCTCGATGGCTGGGGCCTGGGTGAGACGCACTTCGGCGGCTATGCGGAAAGAGCGCGCGTCAAAGGCGACTGGCTCGTGCCTCTGCCCGACGGCATGACGCCTGCGCAGGCCATGGCGATCGGGACGGCGGGCTATACCGCCATGCTCTGCGTCATGGCGCTCGAATCCCACGGTCTCGATCCGTCGATGGGGCCCGCGATCGTGACGGGCGCGGCGGGCGGTGTCGGCTCGGTTGCCATCACGCTGCTTGCCAAGCTCGGCTGGCATGTGATCGCCTCGACCAGGCGCACGGGTGAGGCGGACTATCTTCGCGGTCTCGGCGCTGCGGAAATTATCGACCGGGCGGAGCTTGCCGGTCCCGCGCGGCCGCTGGCCAAGGAGCGATGGATCGCCGGCGTCGACGTCGTCGGCTCGCACACGCTGGCGAATCTCTTGTCGATGACACGCTACGGCGGCGCCGTCGCTGCCTGCGGCCTGGCGCAGGGCATGGATTTGCCGACCTCGGTGGCGCCGTTCATCCTGCGTGGCGTTTCGCTGTTGGGCATCGACAGCGTGATGTGTCCACGGCCGCGGCGGCTTGCTGCGTGGCAGCGCCTGGCCCGCGATCTCGACCGCGACAAGCTCAGCTCCATGACGAAGACCATCGACCTCGCCGCCGTACCGGAAACCGCCAGCGCCCTGCTTGAGGGAAGGGTGCGCGGCCGGGTGGTCGTGAGCATTTCCGCATAAGCGGAGCTGCCCGTCGGCTCGTCATCCCGCCACGCGAGGCCTATCCAACTATTTGAAAATGCTGGCGCTCTCTCAATGCGCTGGCAATGCCCAATTCAAGCAATGGCCGCTCGTTCTCGGTATCTTCAACTGTTACCGAGAGCTGCGGCGGATGGCGCGACGGTGCGCTATAGTGATTGTTTGATTGGTGAGCGCGGCAATGGAAGCAGCCAGACCAGCCTTGCGCCCGCACGAGTTCGACGCGGCCGAGATTGGCGCGCTCGCGCATCTCTACCGCGGCGAGGTCTACCGAAGCACGATCTGGCGGACGCGTCTCGACAACACCACGAACTGGGCCGTGGTCACGTTGGGGATTGCTCTTTCGGTAACATTTTCCAACAGCGAAGCCTCGCCGTTGCCGCTGGTTCTGGCGGGGATCTTGTTCATAGTGTTTCTGGTTTTCGAGGCGCGGCGTTATCGCTACTTCAACGTTTGGCGGGCGCGGGCGCGCTGGATGGAGACGAACTTCTATGCCCCGATGTTGCGCGGCGAGGGGACGAAGCTGAGCGCGACCTGGCCTCAGGTGCTTGCGCACGACTATTGCGAGCCACGCCATCACATCAGTCTTGCCCGTGCCATCGGGCGACGATTGCGCCGAAACTACGTTTGGATTCTCGGAATTCAAATGCTCGCCTACTACGCCAAGATCGCAATCCACCCGGTGCCGTTGTCGAATTGGTCAGAGTTCGTTCAACGTGCCGCGGTCGGCCCTATCTCAGGTGAGGTCATGTTGTTTGGCGGCGCCCTTTTCAGTGCTGCATGGATTGCGTTCGCAGCGGTGACATACTACCTTGATCGCGCCAAGCATGGTCAGCAACCGAGGCGGGTTACGATGGGATAAGGGCCGGCTACTCTGTTTGACGCTTTCCGCCGACAGCTTACAACCCCCTCCGTCCGACATGTGTTCACCGGCGATAGCTCATCTTGATTGCCGCGTTCGTTGAGCTCTTACGCTCACGGCTCCCCTGCGAATTGAGGCATACCTGCTCCATGCAGGGGTGGGGAGGAGCGCGATGCCGCGCACCGGACGCTTGGTCCGTTACGCGTTGATGCTGACACTAGCAATGGCCGCACAAAGCGCCGGGGCAGATCCGGTCGCGCAACGGTTCGATTGGAGCGGGGCCTACATCGGCGCCCACACCGGCGGCGCGCTCGGTCTTGTCGACGTTGAGGATCCTTACGGGGTCTCGATCTTCGGCGACACCGCGCGCACGCCGGGCCTGCTCGCCGGCGGCCAGCTCGGCTACAACTGGCAATTCGGCGCAACCGTGCTGGGGTTGGAAACCGACGCCAGCTTGGCCGACATGGACGGAACCAACACCTGCTTCGCCTTCTCGGGGTTCTACGTCGGCTCCAACTGCCGCACCCATATCGATGCGCTCGGTACGTTTACGGGGCTGTTGGGCTGGACGCTTCCTTTCGACGATCGCACGCTCGTCTACGGAAAGGCCGGTCTCGCCTGGGAGCACGCGAAGACGGAGGCGACCGTCAATGGGGGCTTCGGGCTGCCGACTACCAGCACCAGCGGCTTCGATCTGGGCTGGACGCTCGGCGCCGGCGCCGAGCGCGCCATCGCGGCGCGCTGGACGCTCAAGGCCGAGTACGACTTTCTCTCCTTCGGCGGCGAGGGTTTCTCCGCGCCGGCGAGCCTGGTGCAGTCGGGCGGCACGTTGGCGGGGCTCGCCGGCTCGGTGACAGACGTGTCGCAGGACATCCATCAGTTCAAGGTCGGAATGAACTACCGGATCGGTGCCGACGGTGGTTCGTCCGCCAGCGATTGGCTGGAGGCCTTGCACCCCGGCGGCCCGGCGCCGTCGGCGCCGCGCACCGAGATCGAGGCGGGCGCGCGCTACGTGCACGGCTGGGGGCAATTTCATAAAGATCTCGGAGTGACCAGTCTGGCCTCGCTGGCGTCGCGGCTGACCTACGACGGCACGGGCACAGACGGGGCAGAGCTGTTTGCGCGCATCGACGCGCCGTTCGACGCGATGGTCAAGGGCGTCATCGGGGCGGGCAGCGGTGGCGGACACATGAACGATGAGGATTGGGGCCTTCCATCGCCCCCCTTTCCGGCCTTCGTTCCCTATTCCAACACGCTCTCGGATGTCGACGACAACATCAGGTACGCGATCGTCGACGTCGGCTACGACTGGTGGCGGAGCGCCGACTACAAGATCACGCCATTCATCGGCTACAGCTATTTCCAGCAGCACATGAAGGCCCTGGGTTGCCGCCAGATCGCCAACCCGAACTCCGACTGCGTGCCTGCGCTCCCCGTTAGTGTGCTCGGCATCACGGAATACGACACGTGGAATGCTCTGCGGCTGGGCGCGGCCGTAAAGCTGCCGCTGGCGCCGCGCATCAGGCTCGACGCCGAGGCCGCGTACCTGCCCTATGTGAGCTTCACCGGCACCGACAATCACGTCCTGCGCTCGCTGGTGTCGCCCGAGGACGGCCACGGCATCGGCGTGCAGCTGGAGGCAATGCTGTCCTATGCGGTGACGGATGCGCTGAGCGTCGGCGTCGGCGGGCGCTACTGGTCGATGTGGACGACGAGCGGGATCGTCAACTTCGGCGGCACCGGCCAATTCGTTCCCATGCGCTATGCTGCCGAGCAGGCTCACCTCCTCGTACAAGGCTCCTATAAGTTTGACGCTGCGCCAATGCCTTGAGCCCCGCTGCTCCCGCCGCCGTCTCAGCCGATGGCTTTGCGCACCGGCTCCAGGTTGTCGACTGAGGGATCGAAGAACGCAAGCGCGGAGCCGTCTCGCTCCTTCGCCCTGTACATGGCGAGGTCGGCCCGGCGCAGGATGGCCTCGCATGTCACGCCGTCGTCGGGAAACAGGGCGCCGCCGATGGCAACGCCCAGCTCGTGTGTGTTTCCGTCGGCGGAAATGGCGCTTGTGAGGGCGGTGGCGAAACGCGTCCCGATCGCCAGCGCACGCGTCCGGTCGACGTTATAGGACAGGACCGCGAACTCGTCGCCGCCGAGGCGGGCAACAAGATCGTTGGGTCTTGCCGCGCGCCGGAAGCGCTCCACCACAATTTGCAGCACGTGATCCCCGACGGCATGTCCGTGCAGATCGTTGACGCGCTTGAAGCCATTGAGATCGAGAATGAAGAACGCGTGCTTGGGGCATTCGGGTCCGCAACTGGCGGTCGCGGCCTCGAGCGCCGTCAGCAGCGCGCGGCGATTGGGCAGGCGCGTGAGCGGATCCTGCATCGCGAGCTCGCGCAGCTCGTGCATCTCACGCTCGAGCTGACACTGGTAGGCCCCGTCGCACCGTTCCTCTCTGAGGCGGCGTTCGATGAAAATGTAGATGCAGAGGGCAAACAGCGCGGCGAGCAGCACCGCCTCTGCCGGCGATATGGGGCGTGTCGGGTCGGCGAGCGCTGCGATGAATGTGAAGATGTCGTAGTGGCGCGCGATGAGCACGGCGAAGGTCATCACCGCCGACAGCACCAGCCCATCCCGCAGGCTGTGCCAGGGATGCTTGGCGATGATCTCGACGAGCAACCTCGGCCCGAAACGCCACACGGTTCAAACCCTCTAGTGATGCAGGGGCACCCTAGCGCGCGGGCCTTCAGGAAGGGTAAATCCGGGGCATGCTGCCTATCATCCTTTGCAAGACAGACGAGCGCGCTTAGCGGATCGCGGCCGGCCGCCAGCCTGCGGCGCGCGCCTCCGATTCGCTGCAGAACCAACGTTCGCCCTTTCTTTCGTCGATCCGCACCTTGGCGTACCAGGGGCTCCACGGCATGTGGTAGATGTGGCCGTTGGTGCTGACGTTGCCTTTAATGGCGCAGCCGTGCGGGGCCGTCTGCTCCGCACCCGACCAGCGCTTGGCGCGAAAGTCCCAGGCGGGCTCCGCGTAGCCCTGCCAGATCCCGACCCGCAAGGCGCGCGCCTCGGCTTCCTCGCGTACGTAGCTGTGCGAGTATTTCACGAAGGCCCAGGCATGGCCCTCGCGCACCATC
Source organism: uncultured Alphaproteobacteria bacterium (assembly GCA_963782555.1). Taxonomy (GTDB): domain Bacteria; phylum Pseudomonadota; class Alphaproteobacteria; order Rhizobiales; family Hyphomicrobiaceae; genus Hyphomicrobium_A. The sequence goes on from CAWAKB010000002.1 coordinate 107,972, forward strand.
CAGGCATTGATATCGCGCGAGCCGACGAAGCAGATGCCGAGCATGCGCCGGTATTTGTCGGTGCCGCGGTCCTCGCAGGTGACGTCGCGCCCGCCAATGAGGTGATCCAGCACCTTGGCGGCGTCTTTACCGCAGGCCCACGTGCCGCCGTGGCTGGCGCCACAGGTCTGCGCCATCTCGGGCGCGTCGATGCCTTCCAGGCGCACATGCTCTCCAGAGATCACGATCGTGTCTCCGTCGATGACGCGGGCGGCGCCCGTAAGCGCGCTGCGGGCGCTCGTCTCGCCTACGGGAAGGAGTAGAAGCAGGACCAAAGCGAAACCGCCGACCAGCGCGGACGCCACCGGCCAGCGGGAAATCCAACGTGCTTTCGAATCGAACATAACCATCAGTCTCCCCAAGATGCGTGGCACAACCTGGGCTGGACTATGGCGTGCTGTTACAACCTATGGTATAGGCAACTCAAGGCGGTCGCGCACGCACGACGGCACGACGACGCTCGCGCGGCAAGGGCGCGGCGAGCGCACTCTGCAACCTCAAAAAGAGGCCGGATTCAGCGATCGGTGATTGTCGAAAAAGCGGGCGTCCTAGCGCCTGCGGAAGTTGCCCGCGCCCGCCCGTGCCGGCGGCGGACCACTACTCGCGCGCACGTCCTTGTGGCGGAAGTTGATGCGGCCCTTGGTCAGGTCATACGGCGTCATCTCGATCGTGACCTTGTCACCGGCGAGGATGCGGATGCGGTTCTTCTTCATGCGGCCGGAGGTATAGGCGATCACCTCGTGGCCATTGTCGAGCTTGACGCGGCAACGTGCATCGGGAAGCACCTCCTCGACCACGCCTTCAAACTCGAGCATCTCTTCCTTCGCCATCAAGTCTCCGTCTTCGCGATCATGCGCGCGCCGCCGATCTTTCTAGGCTGTTCTCATAACGCGAGGGGAGCAGGCGGGCTGCTCCCCTGACTTGCGGAATTGCTCCGCGATTCTCATAGAGGGCGCAAATTGACGGCCGCGATCTTGCCGTTGCGGCCGGTCTCGGTCTCGTAGGCGACTTTCTGTCCCTCGCGCAGCGTCGATAGCCCCGCCCGCTCGACGGCGGAGATGTGCACGAATACGTCGTTGCCACCCTCATCCGGCTGGATGAAGCCGTAGCCCTTCTGGCCGTTGAACCACTTCACAGTGCCGTTTGCCATCCAATGCCTCCAAAGCAATTAGGCAATCCCCTCCGACGGGTGCCGGAAGACATCAAATCGCGCGATGGAGACGTCCAGTGTCGGTGCAGTAAGCGCCGTCGTAGAGTGAACCAAGGCGTGTTCGATCGGCCCTATATGGACCGGGCTAAAGCGAAAGGCAAGGTGGAGGAAGGCGACCTTGGCGGGCCTGCGGGGCTTCGGTCGGGGTCGTATTTGCGACCAAAAAAGTGGTTGATTCCCCTGGCCTTCTACACGCTCCGGGCGGTGCTTGTGTGTTTTCTGGTGCTCGAGTTCGGGGATTTCGATCGCGGCGATTTTGCGGCAGGTTGGTGCGGCAAGGCGATCGTCGGCACGACAAAGGGGCCGCAAGCAATGCGGCCCCTCCGTCTCAATCTCGGTCTCGATTGGACCTCACTGGTAGATGGTCGCGTAGCCCGATGCATAGCGTCGGCCATGGTAGGGGCGTTCATAGCTGTAGCGCGAGCGGGAACGGGAGCGGCGCTCGCCGGCATAGTGGCGGCGCGAATATCCGGCGGCGGCGTAACGCGCGTTATCGCGATAGCGTCCTCGCGCCACCCGGCCGCCACCGTGGCCCGAATTGGCGCCAAGAGAGACGAAGTGCGGGCCGACGTCGACATGGATGTGGCTCATGTCGGAATAGGTCATGGTGCCGCCGTTGTGATGATTTGCGATCAGCCACTTGACGATTGCCCCCTTGCGAGAGCCCGCATCGATATCGATTGCGTTGCCGCTGGCGTGCCGCGAGATGCGGCCCGTGCCGGCGATGCGCGCGCCCGGCCGATAGCCGGAAATGACGCTGACCGGTCCGAACCTGGTTTCGATCTGATCGAGCACCGAAAGTATTGCTGGCGTCAGATGCGCGCGTGATCCGCCCCCCTTGGCGTGATGGCGTGTCTGCGCCTCGGAACGACCGTAGTCAGGGGAGGCTTTGATCTCGCCGTAGTGGCGCCCGTCGTACCCATAGTAGGGGCTGGCGTGTGCCGAGGTTACTTGCAGCGCGAGCAGAATTCCGACCGCCGCGGTTGCGATCCGCTTGGACATACTGAACTCCTGGATTTGTCAGATGAGACTTGGCAGCGAGCCGCCCTGTGCGGCGCGCCCCCCTATCGCAGTCGTGAGCAGCGCCGGGGGCCGCCAACGGCCAGCGCCCCGTGTGTCACCCCCTGCATGATCTCCCCGCCTCTGCGGAGCCGTCCCCTCGAGGACGTCGCCGACTTCTCAGGGCCTTGTGGTGAGATTGGGGCGCATTAACCAAGGTGCGACAACGCGCCATGCCGGCGTGCCAGGACGCCATGGCAGCCGGTCAGGGCGCCATGGCAGCGCGACAAGGCATGAAAAAGCGCCGGGCTCTTGAGCCCGGCGCCGTCATGGAACATTGCGAATGCGATCGTGGTGTCAGCGCAGATAGGGGCAAACCCGCTCGCGGCCGTGGTGGTCGATATAGGTGCCCGTGTCGGGGTCGAAGTCGTCGAAGTCTTGATCGCAGCGCCCCAAGTCATTCTCGTGCGCCCGGCCATCACGGATCGCCGCCGCAACGAGCGTGCCGGCGATGATGGCACCGATGATGCCGGCCGGGCCCCAGCCGCCGTGGTGTCGGCGGTGGCCGCGCCAGTGATGGTCGACGCGCACCAAGGCATCGCCGTTGTGCATGGATAGGTGCGGCAGCAAGGCCGCGCTCGCCTTCGGCACGGGCAACGCCGGTGCCATGAGGGCCGCGCACAGAATCGGCGCGAGGATACGCTTCAACATTTTCAACCCCTGTGCTCCTTAGAGACTGTTTTCTGTCCCGCCGTCTTTGGCATGCCCGCCCTCCAAGGCCCGTGAAGGGGTGACGGCGAACGGTTGCGCATTTGGCCGCCACCTTGGCAGGAGATTTGCGGGGAAAAGTGGGCGGTCGCGCGGCCGTCTTGCGACAGAGCCAGGTATCAACGCGCCGTTTGTGCCGGATCCGTCGCTTGCGCGCTTGCGGGAAGAGGCCTCAGCTCAGTTCTCTTCCATCTTGAGGGCGGCGATGAAGGCCTCCTGCGGGATCTCCACCTTGCCGAACTGGCGCATCTTCTTCTTGCCGGCCTTCTGCTTCTCCAAAAGCTTGCGCTTGCGCGTGATGTCGCCGCCGTAGCACTTGGCGATCACGTCCTTGCGCAGGGCCCGGATGGTCTCGCGCGCAATAATGCGCCCGCCGATCGCCGCCTGCACCGGAATCTGGAACATGTGCTGAGGGATCAGATCCTTCAGCTTCTCGCACATGGTGCGCCCGCGCGCGTCGGCGCGCGAGCGATGCACGATGATGGAGAGCGCATCGACCGGCTCGGCGTTGACCAGGATCTGCATCTTCACGAGGTCGCCCGCCTCGTAGCCGATGATGTGGTAGTCGAAGGAGGCATAGCCTTTGCTGATCGATTTCAGGCGGTCGTAGAAGTCGAACACCACCTCGTTCAAAGGCAGCTCGTAGACGAGCATGGCTCTCGAGCCGGCGTAGGTCAGCTCTTTCTGCCGTCCGCGCCGGTCCTGACACAGCTTCAAGACGGCACCCAGGTAGTCGTCCGGCACCATGATGGTCGCCGAGATCCAAGGCTCCTCGATGCGATCGATGCGCGTGGGGTCCGGCATGTCGGCGGGGTTGTGCATCTCCAGCCGCGTGCCGTCGGTCAGATAGATGTGATAGACGACGCTCGGCGCCGTCGCGATCAGGTCGAGACCGAACTCGCGCTCCAGCCGCTCGGTGATGATCTCCAGGTGCAACAGCCCCAGAAAGCCGCAGCGGAAGCCGAGCCCGAGCGCGGCAGAGGTCTCCATCTCGTAGGAGAAGCTCGCGTCGTTCAAGCGCAGCTTGCCCATCGCCTCGCGCAAGTCGGCGAAGTCGGCGGCATCGACCGGGAAGAGACCGCAGAACACCACGGGCTGCGCCGGCTTGAAGCCCGGCAGCGGCTCTGCCGTCGGGCGCTTCTCGTCGGTCACGGTATCGCCCACGCGCGTGTCGGCGACCTCCTTGATGGCAGCCGTGAAGAACCCGACCTCGCCGGGCCCGAGCGCGTCCAGCATCTCCTGCTTGGGCCGGAACACGCCGACGCGCTCGACCTGGTAGTCGGCGTGCGTCGACATCAGCGTGATCTTCTGCCCTTTGCGCAAGGTCCCCTCCATGATGCGCACGAGCACGACGACGCCGAGGTAGGCGTCATACCAGCTGTCGATCAGCAGCGCCTTCAGGGGCTTTGATGCATCCCCCTTGGGCGGTGGCAGCCGCGCAACGATCGCCTCCAGCACCGCCTCCACGTTGAGACCCGTCTTGGCGGAAATGGGAATCGCGTCGGAGGCATCGAGCCCGATCACGTCCTCGATCTGCTGCTTGACGCGGTCTGAGTCGGCCGCCGGCAGGTCGACCTTGTTCAAGACGGGCAGGATCTCGAGCTCGTTGTCGAGCGCGGCATAGACGTTGGCCAGCGTCTGCGCCTCGACGCCCTGGCTGGCGTCGACCACCAGGATGGCGCCCTCGCATGCAGCTAAGCAGCGCGAGACCTCGTAGGCGAAGTCGACGTGGCCCGGCGTGTCCATCAGGTTGAGCTGATAGGTTTTGCCGTCCTTGGCAGGATAATCGAGGCGCACGGTCTGCGCCTTGATGGTGATGCCACGCTCGCGCTCCAACTCCATGGAGTCGAGCATCTGCTCCTTCATCTCGCGCAGCGAGACGCCGCCGGTGAGCTGGATCAGCCGGTCCGACAGCGTCGATTTTCCGTGGTCGATGTGGGCGATGATGGAGAAGTTGCGAATAAGCGAGGTGTCGGTCATGGCGCGGCTTGTAGCATCGGCCCTGCGCCCCTGAAAGGGGCGCTTCGCGCGGGCGCTGGCGCGCACAGCTGCGCCCTAGTCGGCGCTCCTATCCTGTTGAAACAGGGGTTGTCCATTTCTATTTTGGAATTATTCTAAAGAACCACAAGGGACCGATCAGGGAGGGGCGGGCGTGCGCACATTCTCGGAGCTGAGCGAGCAGGAGATCCTGGCGCTGGCCATCTCGCTCGAGGAGGAGGACCAGCGCGTCTATCTGGAATATGCGCATGGGCTTGCCGAGCACTATCCGGCTTCGGCCAAGGTCTTCACCGAGATGGCGGCGGAGGAGAGCGACCACCGCGGCCTGCTGACGGAGCTCTATCGCAAAAGGTTCGGCGAGCACATCCCGCTCATCCGCCGCCAGGACGTGCGCGGCTTCGTGCAGCATAGCCCCATTTGGATGGTGCGGCCCTTGGGCCTGGACAAGGTGCGCAAGCAGGCCGAGGTGCGCGAGTACGAGACGCGGCGCTTCTACGAGCAGGCCGAGGCGCGCGCCACCGATGTCGGCATCCGCAAGCTGCTCGGCGACCTCGCAGCGGCGGAAGCCGGACATGAGACGCTTGCCCACAAGCTTGGGCAGACGCACCTGACGGAGGATGCGCGCGCCGAGGAGGCCGAGGTGCAGCGGCGCATGTTCCTCCTGCAGATCGTGCAGCCGGGGCTTGTCGGACTGATGGACGGATCGGTGTCGACGCTGGCGCCGCTGTTCGCCGCCGCCTTCGCCACCACGAACACCTGGGAGACGTTTCTCGTCGGGCTGGCCGCCTCGGTCGGCGCCGGCATCTCCATGGGCTTCGCCGAGGCGCTCTCCGACGACGGGGCGCTGACGGGCCGCGGCCATCCGTGGCTGCGGGGCGCCGTCACCGGCGCCATGACCTCGGTCGGGGGCATCGGCCACACGCTGCCCTATCTGATCGACAATTTCCGCGTTGCCACGACGCTCGCCATAGCGGTCGTTCTGGTCGAGCTCTGGGTGATCGCGTGGATCCGCTCGCGCTACATGGACACCAAGTTCCTGAGGGCGGCCTTCGAGATCGTGGTCGGCGGCTTGATCGTGTTCGCCGCTGGCATCCTGATCGGCAACGCTTGACGGGGCGGTCGCCGCGGCCATCGCCCCGAAAAGCCAGAATGGCGCCCAAATAGCGCACAATCACCGTATCAGACCGTCTTGACGCGGCCACATGGTCAGGCATGAGTCCCGTGGCAGTTTCTGGGCTCAACCCCCCAGCCAGCTCAAGGAAGGGCGATGCACGCTATGAGCCTCCGCGCGGCCGCCGCCGCGGCCCTGATTGCGGCCACAACGTTGGCCGGTCCCGTCGCGGCCCAGTTCATCGATTCCTCTCCGGCCTTCAAGCAGAGGGCGCCCAAGCACAAGCCGGCGCCGGCTCCCGCCGAGGCTCCCGCGACATTCGCCCCGCCTCCCGCGCCCAACGCCCCGCCGGCCACCACGCCGGCTGCGATTTCAGCCCCGACGAAGCCGGGGCAGCGGGCGCCCTACCCGCCGCCCAACGAGAACTGCCGCAACACCGAGAGCTTTCATACCTGGCTTGCCCGCTTCAAGCGGGACGCCGCTGCCGCGGGCATCCGGCCGCACACGATCAACGCGGCCCTCGACGGCCTGGGCATCGACCGCAAGGTCATCGCGCGCGACCGCCGTCAGGGATTTTTCGCGCAATCGTTCTGGACCTTCCAGGGCAAGCTCGCGACGAAGAACCGCGTGGTGAGCGGACGCAAGAAGATCGCGCAGCACAAGGCCATCTTCGAGCGCGCCCGGCGCAAGTTCGGCGTGCCCGCCTCCGTCATCACCGGGTTCTGGGCGCTCGAGAGCGACTTCGGCGCCGGCATGGGCAAGTTCCCGATCATGCCCGCCTTGGTGACGCTCGCCTACGACTGCCGCCGGCAGGTGATGTTCCAGGAGGAGTTGAAGGCTGCCCTGCAGATCATCGACCGCGGCGACATGACTCCTGCCCAGATGATCGGCTCGTGGGCGGGCGAGATCGGGCAGACGCAGTTCCTACCGACGCGCTACCTCGACCACGCCATCGACTTTGACGGCGACGGCCGCATCGACCTCTTCCACGACGACGCTGACGTGATCGGCACCACCGCCAACTACATGCACCACCTCGGGTGGCGCCCCAACGAGCCGTGGCTGGAGGAGGTTCGCATCACGCGCGATCTGCCCTGGCAGCAGGCCGACCTCGCCATCAAGCTTCCGCGCTCCAAGTGGGCCGGCTGGGGCATCACCTATCCCGACGGGCGCCCCGTTCCGAGCGACAACATGCCAGCCTCGCTGCTGTTGCCGATGGGCCGTTTCGGGCCGGCCTTCCTCGCCTACCCCAACTTCGACATCTATACGGAGTGGAACAACTCGCTCACGTACGCGACGACGGCTGCCTATCTCGCCACGCGCATTGACGGCGCGGGGCCCATGAGCCGCGGCAGCGGGCACATTCCCGACTTGACCGACGCCGAGACCAAGGAGGTGCAGCGCCTGCTCGCCGCCCGCGGCTATGACGTCGGCAAGATCGACGGGCTCGTCGGCGAGAAGACGCGCGCGGCCGTCAAGGAGATGCAGCTGAAGTACAAGATGCCGGCCGATTCCTATCCGACGCCGGAGCTGCTGGCGGCGCTGCGCCGCGGGCGGTGACAGTCCAACGTTGTCAGCTTTGAGCAAGCATCAATGCAGCTTCACCACCGGCTCGGTGCGCCGCGTGATCATGCGCGACAGCGTATCCATCATCACCTTGAACGGCCCGTGCAGTGCCATCTCGTGCATCTTGTAGAGCGAGCGGTACATCAGGTGCGCAAATAGCCCCTCGATGAAGAAGCTCTTGCCGATGACAAAGCCCATGAGTGAGCCGACCGTCGAGTACTCGCCGAGCGAGACCAGCGAGCCGAAGTCGCGGTAGCGGAAGGGCCGCAAGGGCTCATCGCGCAGCTGCCGCTGCAGCTCGGTGTAGAGGTGCGACGCCTCCTGGTGGGCGGCTTGCGCACGCGGCGGGATCGGTGCGTCGGCGCCTTTGGGCACCAGGTAGGCACAGTCGCCGAAGGCGAAGATGTTGGGGTCGCGCGTCGTCTGCAGCGTCTCGGTGACGACGAGCCGGCCGTCGCGGGAGACCTCGAGCCCGTCGAGGTGCGCGAGCACGTCGGGCCCCTTGACGCCCGCCGCCCAGACAACGAGCTCGGACGGGATGAAGTCGCCGTTCTGCAGTTTCACGCCCTGCGCCGTCACCTCGGTGACGCGCGAGCCGGTTTTGATGTCGACATGCAAGCCGCGCAGTGTTTCGGCAACGCCGGTCGAGATGCGCTCGGGCAATGCCGGAACGATGCGGTCGGCGGCCTCGATCAGCGTGATCTTGATATCGTTCTCGGGATCGATCTTGTCGAGGCCGAACGCCACCAGACCGCGCGCGGTGCGGTGCAACTCGGCTGAGAGCTCGGTCCCGGTGGCGCCGGCGCCGATGATCGCCACGTGCAATTGCCCCGGGCGCACCGGGCCTTCTTGTGCGAAGGCGCGCACGCAAGCGTTGATCAGCCGGCGGTTGAAGCGCTCGGCCTCCTCGGGCGTGTCGAGCATGATGGCGTGCTCCTTGACGCCGGGCGTGTCGAAGGCGTTGCCGACGCAGCCGATGGCGATCACCAGCGTGTCGTACTTGAAGGAGCGCACCGGCGTGATCTCGCGGCCCTCCTCGTCGAAGGTGGCGGCGAGGAATACGAGCCGCTTCTTGCGGTCGATGCCGGTCATCTCGCCGTAGCGGAATTGGAAGCCGTGCCAATAGCCCTGCGCCTGATAGGCGAGCTCGTGGCGGCCGACGTCCATGCTGCCGGCGGCGATCTCGTGCAGAAGCGGCTTCCAGATGTGCGTGCGCGCGCGCTCGACCAGGGAGATATTGGCCCTGCCCTTCTTGCCGAGCTTGTCGCCGAGCCGGGTTGCGAGCTCCAGGCCGCCGGCGCCGCCGCCGACAATGATGATGTGATTGAGGTCGCTGTCATCGCCCAGGGGCAGCACCTTCGATGCCCCAGAGCCCGTCTTCGTATCGTTCATCGCTCGCCCCTCTTGCCTCATGCGAACCTGGCAGCCCGGCGCTTATAGCACCGCTCGCCGTCAGCGCGCGATCACGCCGCGTTGCCGCATGCAAAACGCAAGCTGAAGAGCCGTGCCGGCACAGACACCTTAGCGCCAACGCGCGCGCAATCGAGAAGTGGTTTGCATGCGCAAGCGGGCGCGCGGGGGCGCGCAGGCGCGCTCTTACGGGCTCAGGGAGTTGCCGGCTTGCCCACGTAGCCGTCGATTTGGACGGGCTTATCCACGAACTGGGCGTCCGCGAAGACGAAGACATAGGCGAGGACGGCGATCAGGCACAGGCCAAAGCCGATGGCGATGAACTTGTGGGAGTCCAGCATGGATCGTTGCTCCTCAGGTCGGCAGCCCGGAGACTGGCCGGCATTTCCTGAGAAAGTGCTAACCGGCGCGTATCAAGTGCGGATCTCGCCGCCCGTCGCCTTGCGGACGGCGGCGACGATCTTCTCCGATACCGCCTCGATGTCCTTGTCGGTGAGCGTCTCGGCTAAGGGCTGCAGCGTCACCTCGATGGCGAGCGACTTCTTGCCGGCATCGGCGAGCGTGCCGCCCTCGAACACGTCGAACACGGAGACGGTCTCGATCAGCGACTTGTCGGCTGAGAGCGCCGCGCGCACCACCTCGCCCGCCGCGATCGATGCATCGAGCACGAAGGCGAAGTCGCGCTTGACCGGCAGCAGGTCGGCGGCGGCCAGCGGCGGCCTTGGCGCGGCCCTTGGACTTCTCCGGCGGCAGCGCGTCGAGGAAGATCTCGTAGCCGACGGCGGGTGCGGCGACGTCGAGCGCCTTGAGCGTTGCCGGATGGAACTCGCCGAAATGCGCAAGCACCAGCTTCGGCCCCAGCCGCAGCGTGCCCGACCGGCCCGGGTGATACCACGGCGGCGCATCGCGTGTGATCTGCGCCTTGCTTGGATCGAAGCCGAGGGCGGCGAGCACGGCAAAGACGTCGGCCTTGGCGTCGAACACGTCGACGTCGGTGGCGGCGCCGTCCCAGTGGCGTCCGCTTCCCGAGAGCTTGGCGGTTCCGGCGCGCACGCCGCACGCTGCCAGATACTGGTCCTCGGGTGCGGCTCCGCGATAAGCTTGGCCCAGCTCGAACAGCGCCACGTCGGCAAAGCCGCGGTTGCGGTTGCGCTTCACCGCCGCCAGCAGCCCGGGCAGCAGGCTCGGGCGCATGGACGACATCTCGGTTGAGATCGGGTTGGCGAGCTCGAGCGCGTCCGCGCCGCCGCCGAAGCTTTTCGCCTCGGCCCGCGGAATGAACGACCAGGTGATGGCCTCTATGATCCCGCGCGCTGCGAGTGTGCGCCGCGCCCGGCGCGCGCGCCGCTGACGCTCGGTGAGCACCGGCTTGGCGATGCCGTCCACGCGCGGCAACGGCGTCGGCGGCACCCGGTCGAGCCCGGCGATGCGCACCACCTCCTCGACGAGATCAGCGGGGCCGTGCAGGTCGGGACGCCAGGTCGGCAGCGTGACCTTCAGCGTTTTGGCCTTGGCGTCGAGCGTGCAGCCGAGCTTCTCCAGGATCGTCTTGATCTCGGTGTCCTTGAGCTTCAGGCCGGTGAGCTTGGCGACGCGCGCCAGATCGAAGCTGAGGACGCGCTTGGCCGCCGGCACCTTGCCCGCGACCTTGGCCTTGGACGGCTCGCCGCCGCACAGCTTCACGATCATGTCGGTGGCAAGATCGAGCCCCGGCATCACCGAGGCGGGGTCGACGCCGCGCTCGAAGCGATAGCGTGCATCCGTCATCAGGCCGGTCTTGCGCCCCGTGGCGGCCGTGCGCAAGGGATCGAAGTAGGCGCTCTCGATCAGAACGTTCGTCGTCTCCTCGGTCGAGCCGGAGGGCTCTCCGCCCATGACGCCGCCGAGCCCCAAGGGGCCGTTGTCGTCGGCGATGACGCACATGGTCTCGTCGATGGCGTGCTCCTTGCCGTCAAGCCCGAGGAGCTTTTCCTCCGGCGCCCCGAGGCGCGCGCGCACCGGCCCCCACAGCTTGTCGGCGTCATAGACGTGCAGCGGGCGGCCGCGGTCCTGGCTGATGAAGTTGGTGACGTCGACGAGGGCGTTGATCGGGCGCAGGCCGACGGCCCTGAGACGGTTCTGCAGCCAGGCGGGCGAGGGCCCGTTCTTGACGCCCTTGATGTAGCGGCCGGCAAAGACGGGGCAGGCGTCTGCCGTCTCCGCGGTGAACTCGAGCTTGATCGCGACCGGACAGGGATAGGTGCCCTCAACGGCGCCGAGCTTCGGCTCAGGCTTGAGCTTGCCCAGGCCAGCGGCCGCGAGGTCGCGTGCAATCCCGCGCACGCCGGTGCAGTCGGGGCGGTTGGGCGTCAGCTTCACCTCGATCACGGGGTCGGCGAGGCCCATGACGTCGACGTAGCGGGCGCCGATGTGCTTGGCCATGTCCTCGGCCAATTCGATGATGCCCTCGTGCTCCTCGGATAGCTCGAGCTCACGCTCGGAAACGAGCATCCCGTTGGAGACGATGCCGCGCACGGGACGCTTCTCCAGCGTGATGCCGCTGCCGGGGATGAACGTGCCGAGCGGCGCAAACACCGCGATCATGCCGGCGCGCGCGTTCGGCGCGCCGCACACGATATCGACCGTTGGCTTGCCTTTCGCGATTTCCACCTGCACGACGCGCAGGCGGTCGGCGTTGGGGTGGGGCTTGGCCTCGGCGACGCGTGCAATGGTAAAGGCGCCGAGCTTGGCGGACGGGTCGTCGACGCTCTCGACCTCGAGCCCGATCGCCGAGAGCGTGTCGGTGATCTCCTCGAGCGACGCCTTGGTGTCGAGGTGGTCCTTCAGCCAGGACAGCGTGAATTTCATGACGACAGCCCGCCCGAGAGCGTCGGCACGTCGAGCACCGAGAAGCCGTAGTGGCGCAGCCAGCGCAAATCGGCGGCAAAGAACGTGCGCAGATCGGGAATGCCGTACTTCAGCATGGCGATGCGGTCGAGCCCCATGCCGAAGGCGAAGCCCTGGTAGCGCTCCGGATCGAGCCCGCAGTTGGCGATGACGTTGGGGTGCACCATGCCGCAGCCCAAAATCTCCAGCCACTGCCCCGGCTTGCCGATCGCTTCCGCGCCGATGTCGACCTCGGCCGATGGCTCGGTGAAGGGAAAGTGCGAGGCGCGAAAGCGCATCTTCACCTCGTCCACCTCGAAGAATGCCTTGCAGAACTCCTGCAGCACCCACTTCAAGTGGCCCATGTGGGTTTCCTCGTCGATGACGAGACCCTCGATCTGGTGGAACATCGGCGTGTGCGTCTGGTCCGAGTCGCAGCGGTAGACGCGGCCCGGCGCGATGATGCGGATCGGCGGCTTCTGCTCCATCATGGTGCGGATCTGCACCGGGCTCGTGTGCGTCCTCAGCAACAGCCGCGAGCCGTCGTCCCTCGGGTGGAAATAGAAGGTGTCGTGCTCCTGGCGCGCGGGATGCTCGGGCGGGATGTTGAGCTTCGAAAAGTTCAAGTCATCCGTCTCGATGTCCGGGCCCTCGGCAACGGCGAAGCCGAGGTCGGCGAAGATCTCCACGCACTCGTCGAACACTTGGCTGACCGGATGGATCCGCCCCTCGGCCAGCGGGCCTGAGCGCACCGGCAAGGTGACGTCGGCGCGCTCGTTGGCCAGGCGCTGATCGAGCGCTGCCACCTCGAGCACGCTTTTCTTCTCGTCCAGCGCGGCGCTGACGCGGCCCTTGATCTCGTTGACCGCCTGCCCGAAACCCTTGCGCTCCTCGGGCGGCATCGTGCCGAGCCGCGCCATCAGCTCAGAGATTCGCCCCTTCTTGCCGAGCGCCGCGACGCGCACATCCTCGAGGCCGGCGAGGTTCGCCGCCGCCGAAATATCCTTCAGCAGCTCGGTCTCGAGCTGCTGCAAATCCGAACCTTTGGCTGCGGAGGTCATTTGCGACCGAAGCTCTCAACTTTGTCATCCTCGGGCTTGTCCCGAGGACCCAACTCGCCTCTCGCGCCGGAGCGCGCGGATAGATGGGTCCTCGGCATAAAGTCGAGGATGACACCAGGGGCAGACGAGCGCCTAAGCTGCCGCCTTCTCTGCCTGCTTAGCGGCCTTGGCGGCCTGATCGACCAGCGCCTTGAAGCCCGCGGCGTCCTTGACGGCGAGATCGGCCAGCACCTTGCGGTCGATCTCGATCCCGGCCTTGTTGAGGCCGTCGATAAATCGCCCGTAGGTGAGCCCGTGCTCGCGCACCGCCGCGTTGATGCGCTGGATCCACAGCGCGCGGAAGCTGCGCTTCCTGTGCTTGCGGCCGATGTATTGATATTGCAGCGCCTTCTCGACCGCCTGCTTGGCGACCCGGATCGTGTTCTTGCGCCGGCCCTGGTAGCCCTTGGCGGCGTTCAGAACTTTCTTGTGCTTGGCATGGGCGGTAACGCCGCGCTTGACGCGTGCCATGATGTGCTCCGTTCAGATGTCGGTTGCTTCAATGCGCGAGGGACTTCGAATTCCGCTCAGCGCGCGTAGGGCATGTACTTCTTGACGATCTTGGCGTCGGAAGCGTCGAGCACCATGGTGCCGCGCGCCTGGCGAATAAACTTCGCGTGGCGCTTGATCATGCCGTGCTGCTTGCCAGCGGCAGCGGCCTTGACCTTGCCCGTACCCGTCATCTTGAAGCGCTTTTTGGCGCCGCTCTTGGTCTTCATCTTGGGCATTTCGCTCTCCTTTCGCTCACGGCCGGAGCTCGCTTCGCGAGCGGCCTTCGCGAGAGCGCGCAACGGTGCGCGGCGTGCTTTGCACGCTGGGCCCTGAGGGCCGACTTCGCTCAGGCTTTGAGACCGTGTCATATCAAAGCATAAGAGCCGCCACGGCATGCCCCGCCGGGCGGCTCAGGGCGCCCTTATACGGGGGGGCGGGGCGGACCGCAAGACCGCGCCACAAGGCACCTCCGGCCAAGGCTACTGCAACTTCTCGCAGACGCGGATCCCGGCCTCGTTCGTATGGCAGTAGTCGCGGGCGCAGGAGCACTCGCTGTCGTCGCCCCCGCCATCGGGCGCGCCGGGCTCCTTGCAGGCTTCGGCTTGAGGCGCGAGCTCGCAGCGGAAGCGGACCACGCGGGCCGGAGCGGCTGGCGCCGGGGCGGCAGGCACGGCAACGGGCGGAGCCGGTTGGGGAACGGCGATGGGGGGCGACAGCGCAGGAGCCTGCATCGCTGGCGGGATGGGAGGCAGGGGCCCAATGAGCCCGGGGCCGCCGCCGACGCCGGTCGAACCGCCCTCAATGTGCGGCGTCTCCGGCACGACGCGCTGCGCTTGCCCGGTGGCGGCGAGGCCCAATGCAAGAATCGCGAAAATCACAACGGCCGACGCAAGGCGCCGGGCGCCAGCGTTGCCGATGGAGGAAGATCTCCGGTCCACCGCCATCCCCCTTCCAACCTCGCGCCGGCCGGGGAGCGAACGGCTACCTCGGTGCCAGCACCATCACCATCTGCCGGCCCTCGAGCCGGGGCTCGGACTCCACCTTGGCGATCTGCTCCAGGTCGACCTTCACCCGCTGCAAAACCTTCATGCCGAGCTGCTGATGCGCCATCTCGCGGCCGCGGAAGCGCAAGGTGACCTTCACCTTGTCGCCCTCCTCGAAGAACCGCTTAATCGAGCGCATCTTCACGTCGTAGTCGTGCTCGTCGATCGCCGGGCGCATCTTGATCTCTTTGATCTCGACGATCTTCTGATGCTTGCGGGCCTCGGCGGCCTTCTTCTGCGCTTGATACTTGTACTTTCCGAAGTCGAGGATCTTGCAGACGGGCGGATCCGCGTCGGGCGAGACCTCCACCAGATCCAGGCCCGCTTTCACGGCCCGTTCGAGTGCGTCCGCGTGGGTAACGACGCCGACGTTCTCCCCGTTCTCGTCAATCAGTCGTACGTCCTTGGCCCGGATCGCCTCATTGATCTTCGGGCCGGCTGGCTCGCGCTCCGGCGCGGCTCGCATTGGTCTGCGGATGTTCGATCTCCTTCAATAGCTTCGAGCAACCTGATATGCGCAAAAACCGGCTCGCCCGGCATTCGGGCAGCACGGCATGTACGCTATTCGGTTAACGCTGAGGATCGAGAAGAAACGGTTCGAAGTCAAGTGAGCCGAAATGGGCCGATTTCAGCTGATCGCGTGCGGCTTTGCTCAGCCCCGCGTTAGCCCCTTCCGCTCCAGCTCCGCGAGGTACTCGTTCCAGCGCGCGTCCTTCTCGCGGCCAAGCTGCTGCAGGTAGGTCCAGGTGAAGAGGCCCGTATCGTGCCCGTCGTCGAAGGCGATGCGCACCGCATAGCTGCCGACCGGGCGTAAGTCCTTGATTCTTACGTTTCGTTTTCCACCGACCGTGACGCGCTGCTCGGGCGAATGGCCCTGCACCTCCGCCGATGGGCTCATGACGCGCAAAAGCTCGGCGGGGAGCTCGTACTTCGTCTGGCACGCAAACGTGACGGTGAGCGTCTTGCCGTCGGCGCCGACGTCGAGCTGCGGTGGCTTGGCGGCGATCTCCTGCGCGCTCTGCAACTCGGCCCAGGTCTTGGCTGCAATCTCGCGGTAGGTCTTGGCGTGGGGGCTGTCGGGATCGGTGGCCGTAATCGGCCGCCCGGTGTCGGAGCGCGCGCGAATCTCCATGTCGAGCGGGATCGCGCCGAGGAATGGCACGCCGAGGCGCTCGGCCTCGGCTTGAGCGCCGCCGTGGCCGAAGATGTCGGAGCGCTCGCCGCACTTGGGGCAGACGAACGTGCTCATGTTCTCGATGATGCCGAGCACGGGCACGCTCACCTTGCGGAACATGGCGAGCCCCTTGCGCGCATCGATGAGGGCGAGATCCTGCGGCGTCGACACCACGACGGCGCCCGACAGCGGCACCTGCTGCGCCATGGTGAGCTGCACGTCGCCGGTGCCGGGCGGCATGTCGATGATGAGCACGTCGAGGTCGCCATCCTCGCCCCAGGCGACGTCGCGCAGCATCTGGTTGAGCGCGCCGACCACCATCGGCCCGCGCCAGATGACGGGCGTCTCCTCATCGACCATGAAGCCCATCGACATGGCTTTGAGGCCGTAGCCTTCCATCGGCTTCAGGGTCTTGCCCTGCAGCACCTGGGGCTGGCCCTTGAGCCCCAGAAGACGCGGCTGCGACGGGCCGTAGATGTCGGCGTCGAGGATGCCGACTTTGAGGCCCAAGGCCTCAAGGCCGAGAGCCAGATTGACGGCCGTCGTCGACTTGCCCACCCCGCCTTTGCCGGAGGCCACCGCGATCAGGCTCTTGACGCCGGGGACGCTAGCGAGCGGGCGGGCGCCCTGCGGGGCGCCGGCACCATTATTCTCCTTGGCGCGTGCCTGGGTGACGCGCGCGCTTTCCGGCACCTTGGTGCCCGCTGCGGCGGCACTTCGCACCGCTTCCGCCGTCAGCACTGCGGTGACACCGGAGACGCCCGGCACCTTGGCGACGACGGTCTCGGCCGCCTGACGCAGCGGCTCCAGCTCGTCGGCGCGCGAAGCGGGCACGGTGATCGAGAAGTAGACGCGGTCGTCCTTGACGAGAATCTCGGAGACGAGCCCCAGATCGACGATGTTGCCTTCGAGGTCCGGGCCCTTGACCCGGCGCAGCTCGTCGAGAACCTGTGGTTTGGATATGGTCATTGCGAAAGTGCTCCCGGGGGGCGAGAGGGCGCCGACGGGCGATCCCGGGCGCGAATGGAATACTGTCAGAGGGCGCGCTGGAAGTCACGGCCTTGCCTCGATATAGGAAGCTTTGACGCGGGCCCAACTTAGCCGTCGGAAAGAAACGTCAAGGGGAAGCCGGCCATGCGAGGACTTCTGGGGCTGAGCCGTCTCATCGATGCGGGCACGCGCCGCCTGGGCCAGTGGGTGGCTTGGCTGGTGGTCGCGGCGGCGCTGATCAGCGCCGGCAACGCGGTCATCCGCAAGCTTTTCGATACAAGCTCGAATGCGTGGCTGGAGCTGCAATGGTGGCTGTTTGCCGCCGTGTTCCTGCTCGCCGCGCCCTGGACGCTGGCGCTGAATGAGCACATCCGCATCGACATCCTGAGCCAGCGCTTCCCGCGCTGGCTTCGCAACTGGATCGAGATCGCGGGCCATCTCCTGTTCCTGATGCCCATGGCGGCGATCATCGTGTGGACCTCCTGGCCCTTCTTCCTCGTCTCCTATGCGCAGAACGAGCAGTCCTCCAACTACGGCGGGCTGCCCCAGTGGCCGCCTAAGTTCCTCATTCCGCTGGCCTTTGCGATTTTGTTCGTGCAGGCGCTGTCGGAGCTCATCAAGCGCATCGCGGTCATGCGCGGCGATCTCACCGAGACCGATCTCGGCATCCACCATCCGGCCGAGGCGGGCCACGTCAGCGAGTCGGAAGCCGACGCCGTCGGCAAGAAAAGCAAACGCTAAGGGGCTCTCCCCGGTTCATGCGCAGCATGGCTTCGCGGTGACCGAGGAAGGGTGGGTTGAGGGGACATGCTGGAGCTCATCGCAGAGAACCTGGCGCCGATCATGTTCGCGGCGCTCATCGTGTTTCTGCTCCTGGGCTATCCCGTCGCCTTCTCGCTGGCGGCCGTCGGCCTCCTCTTCTTCGTGATCGGCGTGGAGCTGGCCCCGCTTTCCGGCGGCGTGATCAACCTCTCCTGGCCGCTTCTGAAGACGCTGCCCGAGCGCATCTACGGGGTGATGACCAACGAGACGCTGCTCGCCATCCCCTTCTTCGCCTTCATGGGGCTCATTCTCGAGCGCTCCGGCATGGCCGAGGACCTGTTGGAGACGGTGGGGCAGCTGTTCGGGCCGGCGCGCGGCGGCATTGCCTACGCGGTGGTCTTCGTCGGCGCGCTGCTCGCCGCCACCACCGGCGTGGTCGCGGCCTCCGTCATCTCCATGGGTCTCATCTCGCTGCCGATCATGCTGCGCTATGGCTACGACGCGCGCTTTGCCACCGGCACCATCGCCGCCTCGGGCACGCTTGCGCAGATCGTGCCGCCCTCGCTGGTGCTGATCGTGATGGCCGACCAGCTCGGCCGCTCGGTCGGAGACATGTACACGGGCGCGCTGGTGCCGGGACTGATGCTCGCCGGCTTCTATCTCGTCTACGTCTTCATCGTTGCCACCTTTGCCAAGAGTGCCGCGCCGGGGCTGCCGCCGGAGACGATCGGCTATCGCCGCCCCGACGGATCGCGCGGCTACACCTCGCTGGCGCTGCTCGCGATCGGATCGGGCGCCGCCGCCTGGGCCGTGATGAGCGATGCGCCCTACCACGGCGCCGACTACGTCATCCTCAACTTGGGTCTCGCCGTCGCCATCGCCTTCGCGGTCGCGATCGCGAGCTACGTCCTCAATCGCCTGGCCGGCCTGCGGCTGCTGTCGCCGTTGGGCGAGCAGGTCGTGTTCGTGATGGTGCCGCCGCTGCTCCTCATCTTTCTGGTGCTCGGCACCATCTTCATCGGCGTGGCGACACCGACCGAGGGCGGCGCCATGGGGGCCACGGGCGCGATGCTGCTCGCCTTCGCCAAGCGCGTCGTCGATCGCAATCCCCGCCGTTTCAACCTGGAGATCGTGCGCTCGGCGGCGCAAGCGACGGCCAAGCTGTCGGCCTTCGTCATGTTCATTCTGGTGGGCGCGCGCGTCTTCTCGCTGACGTTCTACGGCGTCAACGGCCACAAGTGGGTCGAGCATCTGCTCGTGTCGCTGCCGGGCGGGGAGGTGGGCTTTTTGGTCTTCGTCAACATCCTCGTGTTCTTCCTCGCCTTCTTCCTCGATTTCTTCGAGCTCGCCTTCATCATCATCCCGCTGCTGGCGCCGGCCGCGAGCGCGCTCGGCATCGACCTCATCTGGTTCGGCGTGATCCTCGCGGTAAACATGCAGACGAGCTTCATGCATCCCCCCTTCGGCTTCGCGCTCTTCTATCTGCGCTCGGTGGCCCCGCGCAGCGCCTACACCGACAAGGTGACGGGGCGCAGCATGCCGCCGATCACGACGGGCCAGATCTACTGGGGTGCGGTGCCCTTCGTCGTGATCCAGTGCGTGATGGTGGCGCTGCTGATCACCTTCCCTGGGCTCGTGCGCCACGACGAGCGGCCAGCCTACGAGACCCGTCCGCTGCAACTCGAGCAGCCGCAAAGCCCCGCGCCGCGCGATAGCGGCAAGATCGAGCTGCCGCCCTACCCGCCGACGATCCCCGGCGCACCGCCGCCCGACCGCTCAGGCCCCGGAGCGCCGGTGCTCGACTTCTCGGTGCCGCCGGTGATCGCGCCACCGTCGCGCTAAGGAGATGGCGGCTCGTAGCGCCAATAGCGGCCGGACGAGCCATCGACGGCGAGGAAATGCGGCGAGCGCTTGTCGGGCGGCCTGGTGCCGTTGGCGATCAGCGCGCGCATGTCCGACAGCAGGGCGTTATCGGATGCGCTCGCGTTCGTGACGTCAATGGTATCGACACCGGCGACAATTAGCGGCCCATTGGGCGGTACGTCGCCGGCCCGATAATTGCCCCAGAAATTCTGCGATATCAGCAGCGCCCGATCGTTGGAGGCGGCATAGAGCGTAATGCCTTTTGCAACCTTCGTGAGAGATGGCGCAAGGTGTTGGAAGGAGTTGCTGTCGACGTCGGGAGCGGCAAGGATGAGCTGATCTATGGTCAGCCCGGGCGGAGACGAACGTGCAACATTCTCAAGTGCCTCCAGCACAGGCAAGCACCCCATCGAGTGGGCGAGAATACTGATGCTGGTGGCGCCCGCATCGTGGAGGTGCTGCAAGAACTCCTTCAGGTAGGGAGCCGACGCCTGCGAGCTTTCTCTGTCGTAGGTGTAGCTGGCGACATCGCCCCCAGACGGCCATGAATAGACGAAGACGGCGCCGTCAAAGTTCATGCTGTAGGCAAGCTGCGCTGCCCGGTAGACGGCATTGTCGAAGCTTGTGTTGTAACCGTTCACAAATACGAAGGCCTTGCCGTTGAAGGTCGTCGAGGCTGCAAGACGCTCTTTGACGCCGCTCATGAATTCGGGCGTTGCCAGCGGCGACAGCCGCTCGATGGTGAAGTGCAGCCTGGGGTCCTCGTTCTGCGCATAGATGTCGTAGTCGAAATAGGGAACGCGCAGCCGCCAGGGGCGCTCGATGCTCGACAGCTCGTGAACCTTGGGAATGCTGACGAGCGCTTTGCCGATCTGCAGCGCTCGGCCACGGTTGAACCCGAAATTCTGTCGACCGTCGCCGCTCACCGGCGCTCGATCGGTGGCGTAGTAGACCGGCACCAAACTGGCTTCGCTCGAAATCGCGATCAAGCGTGCCTTCTCAGCGATGTCGGCGGCCTCAGCGGTCCTCGCCTGCGACTTATAGATGTCCGCAAGCGTTGCGAGGATGGTTGAAACATTGGGATGCGACGTGTTGCGGCTGCGCTCGTAGTAGTCGAGGGCGTCTTTCAGCAGTGGCTCGGCCTCCTGCTTGTTGTCAACTTTCGTAAAGACCACACCGAGCTGGCTGCGCACGGCGGCAATTTCCGCACTGTCGGCGCTACCGGGCTGCTTTTCCAAGATTGCGAGACTGCGCTGGTAGAGCTTGATGGCATCCTGGACCCGCTGTTGGCTGAGATAAGTGTGCGCCAACCTGAAAAAGCTCTGCGCCACGTCCTCGGGCTTCGACTGGTTGTCGAACACCGTCAGCGCCTCGTTGATGGCGCTGAGATTGTTTTCCGCGCGCTGGCGCTCGGCAACGGCCAGCTTCTGGTTGCGCCATGCCACCAGTCCTGCGCCGCTGGCCGCGATCGCCAGAACAAGTGCCACGACCATCCCGGCCATCGTCCGCTGCACGAGACGCCGTGAAGCTTGCGCCTTCTCCTGCTGCGCAACCTCGGCCTTCTTGAGCGCCTCTTCGCGTTCCGCTTGAGCTGCGGCCATTTCGGCGAGACGCTTGCGCTCGGCATTGGTGCGCGCGTGCTCGACGTCTTCGCTGGCACGAATGTAGTCGAGATGCAGGGCCGTAGGCTCGGGCGCGCCTTTCGGGCGCTTCGACGCCCACTCCTTTGCCGCCGCGATGTCGGCCCCCGACAGCATGCGGTTCTCGACGCGGCCGGCCGTCTCCCACTCCGTCGCCCGGGCCAACAGGCGTGTGTGCTCGCGCATCCAGTCGAGGTCGGTGTTCAAGGCGGCGACAAGGCGTGCTAGCCCGTGCCCGAAGCCGGATCCGGCCACCTTGGGCTCGGCGTAGAAGAACACATAGTCGAGGCTCTTGAGGTGCGGTGGCGGCTCATTGCCCTCGAGGCCACAGCACACGACGGGGATGATGCGCTTGCCCAAGCGCATGGCTTCATCGACCTCCCAGGCGCACATTTGCGATCGGGCGGAGGAGGGAGACAGCACGAAGACGACGGTGTCGGCCTCGCGAATGAGCGCACCCAGGCGGCGCTGGAAATCCTCGCCCGCCGTAATCCCGTGCCGGTCCATGGCGACGTCGAAGCCGGTCACTGTTAGCCCGGCTTCGAGTTGGTCGGCAAAGTCGATGTCGTCGCGGCTATAGGAGATGAAGACACGCAGACGGCCCGATTGGGCCTCGGTGGAGCCGCCGGCTCCGGGCCGCTCGAGTCCTGCGGCGTCACGCGCTCCCTCGCCCATGACGTGTTCCCCTGCAAAATGTCATTTAAGCATTGGACTGATTTAGGCATGAAGACGGAGAACGAGCAACTTGACCTACGACGTCGCCCGCCAAAGAGTCCTTTCGTCTTATTGAGTGTCGTCCGTCGACGCCAACCGGTGCGGAAGCCGCCGGTTGCACTGCAATAACCAAAGAAAAGCCGCTTTCTCGGCGACCGTGGTCTTATTAGCAATCGGAGATAACTTTCGTGAAGAGACTCATCTGCTGGGCAACTCGCGCGGCGGCGACTGGTGCGCTTGCGCTACTCGTAGGTCCCACCATCGTTTCGGCTCAGGAGCCGCCGCCCGTTACGCATCCGACGCCGGCAGAAGTTTCTGCGGCGCCTGCCGCTCCAAAGGCGAAGAGCGCTGATCCCTCGGGGTGCAAAGGCCTCGCCGACAAGCCGTGCCGGAAGAACAAGGCCTGTGTGTGGATCATCCCGAAGGAGGTCGATAAGTCCGGCAAGGTGAAGAGCCCCTATTGCCACAAGCGGGGGACCACGAAAAAGAAGGCGAAGGCCGCAACGCCTCAAGGCGCAGCCCAGCCAATGGCACCGACGGCGAAGCAAGCCCCGCCGGCACCACCGCCCGAGCAAAGCCCGGCCGAGGAAGCTCCGCCGGCTGCTCCGGACGACATGCCGAGCCCGTGACGTCGGACGCCATGGCTTGGCGTGGGCCGCTCCCAACTCGGAGCGGCCCCCGAGGCGCCGACGCTCACCCTGCCGCCCGTCATCGTGCCGCCGCGCTCGAAAGCCGTCCTGTCTTGTTGAGGACGATCGGCCTGCCGTGACCGGGCGGAGCTAAGCGCCTATATTCCCGCTACATGAGCCATAGCAAGTCCCCCCCCAAGCCCAAAGCCAAGACGCCGAAGCCCCAGGCCAAGACCGGCACGGTCTTCACCGTCCCCGACGGCGAGGCGACGCCCATCATCAAGGGCAGCCACGTCTATCTGGTGGACGGCTCGGGCTACATCTTCCGCGCCTTCCACGCGCTTCCCCCCTGACGCGCCCCTCCGACGGGCTCCCCGTCGGGGCCGTGCACGGCTTCTGCGCCATGCTGTGGAAGCTCCTGCGCGAGACGAAAGCCTCGGAGGCCCCGACCCATATCGCGGTGGTGTTCGATGCGGGCCGCGAGACCTTCCGCAACGAGTTCTACGAGGACTACAAGGCGAACCGGCCGCCGCCGCCCGACGAGCTCGTGCCCCAGTTCCCGCTCATCCGCGACGCGGTGAAGGCCTTCAACGTCGCCTGCGTCGAGCAGGAAGGCTTTGAAGCCGACGACCTCATCGCCAGCTACGCCCGCGAGATCGTGGACGCCGGCGGCGACGTCACCATCGTCTCCTCCGACAAGGACCTGATGCAGCTGGTGCGCCCCGGCGTCGTCATGTTCGACGCCATGAAATCGAAGAAGCTTGGGCGCGATGAGGTGATGGAGAAGTTCGGCGTGCCGCCCGACAAGGTCGTCGACGTGCAGGCGCTCGCCGGCGATTCCACCGACAACGTTCCGGGCGTGCCGGGCATCGGCGTCAAGACCGCGGCCGAGCTCATCAACGCGTATGGCGACCTCGACACGCTTTTGGAGCGCGCTTCCGAGATCAAGCAGCCCAAGCGGCGCGAGAAGCTCATAGAGTTCGCCGACCAGGCGCGCGTGTCGCGTGAGCTGGTGCGCCTCAAAGACGACGTCGACACCGGCGTGCCGGCGGACGCGCTGGGTGTGCACGATCCCGATCCGGCAGCGCTGCTGGGCTTCCTGCGGGACATGGAGTTCAACACGCTCACCCGGCGTATCGCGGAGGCGCTCGGCGCCGAGGTGCCCGCGGCGCTGGAGACGTCGGTCGGGTCGAGCGTGTCGAGGAAGGAGGCCAAGGCGCCTGTCGCCCGGGCAATTCCTGGAAGGTCGACGTTCGCCAAGCCAAAACCTGCGGCGTCGGCGGCCGCCGAGTCGCCCGCTGCCGCCGTGATGCACGCCGCCGAGGCGGCAAAGACACCCTTTGATCGTTCAAAGTACGAGACGGTGACGACCCGGGACCGTCTGCAGGCCTGGATCACCGACGCTTTTGCCGCCGGCCGCGTTGCCTTCGACACCGAGACGACCGGCCTCGACCCCATGCGCGCCGACCTCGTCGGCGTCTCCCTGGCGGTAGCGCCCGGCAAAGCCTGCTACGTGCCGCTGGCGCACGCCAAGAGCGGGGGGGAGCTCGATTTCGGTGACGGCGAGAAGATTCCGCAGCTGTCGGCGAGCGAGGCGGTCCCTCTGCTGAAGCCTCTGCTCGAGGACCCCTCGATCCTCAAGATCGGCCAGAACCTCAAATTCGATTTCAACGTCTTGGCCCGCTACGGTGTGCGCATCGCGCCCATCGACGACACCATGCTCATGTCCTACGCCCTCGACGGCGGCAAGGGCAGCCACGGCATGGACGAGCTCGCCATGCGCCACCTTGGCCACGCCTGCGTCTCGTTTGAGCACGTGATGGCGCACGTGCCGGGCAAGAAGTCGGAGCGGACGTTTGCTGCTGTCCCCGTCGACAAGGCGACCGAGTACGCCGCCGAGGATGCGGACGTGACGCTGCGCTTGTGGATGATGCTCAAGCCGCGGCTCGCGGCCGAGCGCATGGTGACCGTCTACGAGACGCTGGAGCGCCCGCTCGTTCCCGTCATCGCCGACATGGAGTTTGCCGGCATCAAGGTCGACGGCGGGATCCTGTCGCGGCTGTCGGGCACCTTCGCGCAGGGGATGGCGCGGCTCGAGGACGAGGTCGGTACGCTCGCCGGCCACAAGTTCAACCTGGCGTCTCCGCGCCAGCTGGGCGAGTTGCTGTTCGACAGATTGAAGCTGCCGGGCGGCAAGAAGACCAAGACGGGTCAGTGGGAGACGCGGGCGGGACTTCTGGACGACCTCGCCGCCAACGAGGAGCTGCCCGAGGACGCCCGCCGCCTGATCAACGTCATGCTCGAGTGGCGGCAATTGACCAAGCTGCGCTCCACCTACACCGACGCGCTGCCGGGCTACATGGACCCGGACACGGGCCGCATCCACACTTGCTACTCCTTGGCGGCGACAACGACGGGCCGGCTCGCCTCATCCGAGCCCAATCTGCAGAACATCCCCATCCGCACCAAGGAGGGGCGCGAGATCCGCACCGCCTTCATCGCCGAGCGCGGCATGAAGCTGGTCTCTGCCGACTACAGCCAGATCGAGCTGCGCGTGCTCGCGCACATCGCCGACATTCCCCAGCTCAGGCAAGCCTTCGACGAGGGCCTCGACATCCACGCCATGACGGCATCGGAGATGTTCAACGTCCCCGTCAAGGACATGCCGCCCGAGGTGCGCCGGCGCGCCAAGGCCATCAACTTCGGCATCATCTACGGCATCTCGGCGTTCGGGCTGGCGAACCAGCTCGGCATATCGAGGGAAGACGCGGGCGCCTACATCAAGACCTACTTCGAGCGCTTCCCCGGCATCCGCGACTACATGGAGGCGACCAAGAAGCGCGCGCACGCGCAAGGGTATGTGGAGACGGTGTTCGGGCGGCGCATCCACTACCCGGAGATCAACACCAAGAACCCGAGCATGCGCGGCTTTCTGGAGCGTGCGGCGATCAATGCGCCGATCCAGGGCTCGGCCGCCGACATCATCCGCCGCGCCATGGTGCGCATGCCGGGCGCGCTCGCCGAGGCGGGGCTCAAATCGGCGCGCATGCTTATGCAGGTGCACGACGAGCTCGTCTTCGAGGTGAAGGAGGCGGACGTCGCCAAGACCTTGAAGACGGTACGGAAGGTGATGGAGGGGGCGGCGTTGCCGGCGGTGGCGCTGAAAGTTCCGATCCACGTCGATGCCAAGGCGGCCGACAACTGGGAAGCCGCGCATTGACGGTGAGCAAGCGCGCGGGCAGGGGCCCCGCCGCTGGGTAGAGCCCCGCCGGCCTTCGCGAGCTAAGGTCGTCCGTCAGCTCCTGACGCGACGACCGACCTCCTCCGTCAGATCCACGATGCGCGCAAGCCGCTGGTTGATCTCGCCCAGCTGAAACGCTGCGTACTCCATGGCGGCGAGCATCCTGTCCTCTGCCCGCGGCGTGTGCGCTGGGATGGCCCAGGGATCGAAGTCGCCGCGCATGCAGCGGTTCCAGTGCTCGCGAACGGCGCGCTTATGCTCTTCGACGGGTCTCGTAGTGCTGGACATGGCGCCCTCCTTTTGCCCTGCCCCATCGCCAAGCCAACACCCCAATTGGGACACCCTCAAGTCTGACTAGCCTCCGCCGACCTTGAAGGCGCCATCAGCGGCGCTTATCTAAATGCCAAGGAAATGCGATTGGCGCTTATGGCCGCGGATGCCTACATGCTGGGGACCGAGCCCAAGCGATCTTCGCGTGGCTCAAACTGGAGGAAATACCATGAAGGTTTGGAGCAAGCCCGCCGTGCGCGAGCAGGAAGTTGGCCTCGAGGTCACCTCCTACCTGCCGGCCGAGATCGACATCATCTAACGATCTCAATCACACTTCTCATGCTGATTTCAGGCGGCGCTCAGTTCACCGGGTGCCGTCTGTTTTTGTGGCTCGGGCCATACTCTGGGTGTCATCCTCGGGCTTGTCCCGAGGACCCAGCGTCCAGCAACCTCGATTGTCGATGCCGATCCGCCACCTTCGGAAAAGCGGAGAGGTGGGTCCTCGGCATAAAGCCGAGGATGACATGTGTTGTGTCCTTCGTGCCTACTTGCGCTTGGGCCCAAGCGTCTCCAGAAACGCGATGATCTTCTTGCGGATTGCCGGGTCGTCGACGCCGGGAAAGGGCGGGCTCATGTCGTTGCCGGGGATGAAGGCGTCGGGATTGGTGATCCATTTGTCGAGGTTCGCTGCAGTCCAGGTGACACCGGAACCCTTGACCGATTCTGAGTAGGCGAAGCCCGGCTCCGTGCCGGCCTTGCGCCCCACCACCCCGTAGAGCGAGGGCCCCAGCCGGTTGTCGTCCTTCACGAAGGAATGGCACTCGCGGCAGTGGTCGTTGAAGGCGAGCTCGAGGTCGTCGTTGGCAGCCTGTGCCGCAAACGGGTCGAGCAGCACCAAAAGCGCAAAGATCGCTACATAGGGCCGGGGCATCGGCGTCTCCCTGCCAGGACCTGGTCCAGGATGGGAGGAGCCTGCCGCAAGAAGGCTAAGGGGGCGCTAAGACCGCGCCAAGACCGCGTCAGACGGGGGAGACGGCGAGCTCGGGATGCTGCATGCGCCGCGCCGTGCGCTTATCGGTGGGGATGGCGCCCCGCGCATACTCGATGGTGCGGATGAACTCGCGGATGCGGGGCTGGATCTCGGTGCGCCAGCGGGTGCCGTTGAACACGCCGTAATGGCCGACGCCCTCTTGCACGTAGTGCACCTTCATGTGCTCGGGCAGGCCGCTGCACAGGAGCTGGGCGGCCTCCGTCTGACCGAGCCCGCAGATGTCGTCGCGCTCGCCCTCGACCGTCATCAACGCGGTGTCGCGGATCTGCGAGCAGTCGACGCGCGTGCCCCGGTGCAGCATCGTGCCCTTGGGCAGCGCATGCTCCTGGAACACCGTCTTGATGGTCTGCAGATAGAACTCGGCGGTCAGATCCATCACCGACAGGTACTCCTCGTAGAAGTCCTGGTGCTGCTTGACCGAGTCGCAGTCGCCCTTGACCAGATTGTTGAACAGGTCGACGTGCGCGTTCATGTGGCGCTCGAGATTTATGGTCATGAAGCCCGTGAGCTGCATGAAGCCCGGGTAGACCGGGCGCATGAAGCCCGCGTGCGGCAGCGGCACGGCCGAGACCACGTTGTGCTCGAACCAGTTGAGCGAGCGCGTCTCCGCCAGCCGGTTGACGGCGGTGGGGTTGCGCCGGGTATCGATGGGTCCGCCCATCAGCGTCATCGACGCGGGCTGGCAGGGATCGTCGAGCGAGGCCATGTGCGCCACGGCGGCGAGCACCGGCACCGCCGGCTGGCACACCGCGATTACGTGCGTCTCCGGCCCGATGATGCGGATGAAGTCGATGATGTGATCGATGACATCGTCGAGGTCGAAGCGCCCCATGGCGAGGGGAATGTCGCGCGCATCCGTCCAGTCGGTGATGTAGACGTCGTGCTCGGGCAGCATGGCCCGGACAGTGCCGCGCAGAAGCGTGGCGTAGTGTCCCGACAAGGGCGCGACGACGAGTACCTTGGGATCGTAGCGCGCGCCGATCTCGGTGGTGTCGCGCTCGAAGTGCAACAGATTGCAGAACGGCGTGGCGGCGACCACATGCTCGTGCACGGGCACCGCGATGTTGTTGACGCGCGTGGTCTTCAAGCCCCAGTCGGGCTTGCCGTAGCGACGGGTCAGGTTCTCGAAGACCTCGCAGGCTGCCAGCAAATGCCGCCCGTACGGTGTGCCCGCGAGCGGATTGAAAGGCAGCTCGAGCATGCTGCGCATACCGTTAACACCGATGCGGAGTGGTGAAAGAACGGCGTGCGCGAACTCGTAAGCGTAATAGTGCATTGCGAGGCGCCCTTCGATTTCGCTGCGCCGCAGCAAATTTAGTGTGCAGCGCAAGATTATGTTACCATATCGTTATATTTGCCAGGAAAAAAGCTTCTATCGAACTGCGGCGCTTCCCCCATTGCTAGCAACGCGCTGTTGGCAGCGCTGTTACGCGCGGCACGCGGGCTTCAGGCGCGCGCGACGGCGTGGAAAAAGCTGTGGGCCGCATTTTGGGCTGAAGGCTGCAGCGTGACATAATTCGTTCCTACATCCGGCTGTCGGGTCGGGTGCCGCGCACTGCCATTCACGTGATACGTCGCGGCAGCAAGAGCAGACGGAATCCACGATGACCAATCGCAGGCCACCCGGCGCACCGCCTCCGCGTCCTGAAGATTACACGTACCCCGCAGAGCGCGAGCGCACGCGGCAAGTCTCGCGCGGGCGTCCCGCTTCGCACGGGCCGTCCCCGATGCTTCTGGGGCTCGTCTATGGCGGCATCGGCGTCCTGGTGCTCGCCGTCGCCGCCGTCACCTTCGTCGTGATGGCGCCGCCGACCGACCTTATCCGGCACGAGATCGTTGCGCAGGTCAAAGACGCCACGGGGCGCGAGCTCACGATCGCCGGAGGGGCATCGTTCACTTTCTTTCCCACGCTCGGCGTGCGCGCCAGCGAGGTGTCGCTGTCGGCGCCGCCGGATATGGGCGGCGATCCTTTCCTCACCGCCAAGAGCATCGATGTCGGCGTGCGGCTGCTGCCGCTGCTGCGCCAGGAGATCGTCGTGGACCGTCTGGTGCTGCACGAGCCGGTGTTCGCGCTGCGCGTCGACGCGCAGGGCCGCAAAAGCTGGGACATGGCGGCGCTGGCGCCCTCGCGCCCGGTCCGCCTGGCGCAGGCCGACACTGGCGGAGGCACGCTGAGGGACTTCTCCGCCGGCGAGATCGACCTTGGCGGCGCCACGCGCCGGTCGGGGCCATCGGAGCTGTCGCTCGGCGACATCCGCATCGACAACGGGACCATCCGCTATGCCGACGCGCGCTCGGGCGCCGATTACCAGATCGAGGCGATCAACGCCGAAGCCGACCTGGAGGCGCTCGCGCAACCGTTCAGCGCCAAAGGCAATCTCGTGTGGGCCAAGGAGACAATCGCTTTCGACGGCAATCTGACGTCGCCCGCCGATCTCCTTGCCGAGCAGCCCGCCAAGCTGGCCTTGAGCCTCAAAGGCGCGCCCTTCGCCTTGAGCTATGACGGCTCGGTGACGCTGGGCGATGCGGCCGGTGCCGAAGGCAAGGTCGCGGGCGACGCGCCGTCGCTGCGCGCGCTCGCCGGCTGGTTGGGGACGAAGCTTCCGCGCGCACGCGGCTATCGCGAAGTGTCGCTTGCGGGCTATCTCAATGCCGACAAGAGCAAGGTGCGCCTGTCGGACGTCAAGCTCGCCCTCGATGGGGCGACGGCGACTGGCACCATCGACGTCACCACCGCGCGCGCCAAACCTTACGTCGAGGCCAACCTGAAGGTCGCGGGCCTTGATCTCGGCAACTATCTCGGCGGCAAGGGCGAGGCCGGCGCACCGCCGCCTGCGCACAGCGCTGTGTCTGCGCCGCCGGCCGCTGCGGCGCAGCCGCAATCGATCGAGGACCTGCTCGACCGCTCAAGTCCCCCAGGCCCACAAGCCCCGCAAGGCCCGCAGGTGCGCGGTTTCACGCAGCGCGCCGGCTGGAGCGGCGAGCCGCTCGATCTGACGCCTTTGGGTCTCGTCGATGCCGACGCCAAGCTTGCCGTCACCGGGCTCAGCTACGGCGACGTGCACGTCGACGCCTCGCAGCTCAGCGTCGCCCTCAAGGATCGCGTGCTTAAGACCACGTTTGAGGAGGTGAGGCTCTACGAGGGGCGTGGGAAGGGCTTCATCACGCTCGACGGCGCGGGAGCGGAGGCCACTGTTGCCGCCAATCTCCAGCTTTCGGGCATCGCCGCGCGGCCACTCTTGAAGGACGCGGCGGGCATCGATTGGCTGGCCGGCACCGGCAATGTGACGCTGGCGCTTTCGGGTCGCGGTGCCAGCGAGACCGCCATGGTGCAGTCGCTCAACGGCAAGTCCGACGTTGCGGTGCGCAACGGCGCCATCATCGGCTTCAATCTGGGCGGGGCCATGCGCGCGCTGTCGGAAGGCAAGGTTCCCGACTTCCGCAGCTCGCCGGATGAGAAGACCGACTTCAGCGAGCTGACCGGCAGCTTCGTCATCACCGACGGCATCGCCAAGAACGACGATCTGAAACTCGCAAGCCCGCTTCTGCGCGCGACCGGCGCCGGCAGCGTCGATCTGCCGGCGCGCAGCCTCGACTACACGGTGCGGCCCAAGGTGGTTGCGAGCCTGCAGGGGCAGGGCGGCGAGAAAGGTCTGCACGGCATCGAAATTCCCGTGCACATCACCGGCTCCTGGGAGAAGCCCAAAATCCAGCCCGACATTGCGGGTGTGATCAACAACCCCGATGCGGTCGAAGCGGTCAAGGAGCTCGGCAAGGAGTTCAAGGGCAAGAGCGCGGGCGAGGTGGTCGATGGCCTCTTCGGCAAGGGCGAGAACGGCGAGCCGTCGAAGGCGGAGAAGCTGTTGCAGAAGTTTCTCGGCAAGTGAGCGCGCGCGTCGCGGCGTCGCAGCAAGGCGGGCGCTGCTCCGTCGGTAACTGCCTCGGCTAAAATCGCGTCAACGGCATGACAAATTTTTTTGACGCGCGGGGGCAATTTTTTCTTGCGTAGGGGGGGGTGTTGCCTCATATGACCCCTCTCCGTTCGTCCACCTGCCCTTAAGGTCGAGGTTTTCCAGAAACCCCAAAGGTAAGGAGCGGGCGGGTCACATCTATCTGCTGGTTGGGGAGGGTCATATGGCCTTTAATGACACCCTCTTCCAATTGGGGATGGACTTGACTCGTTCAAGCACCGCCCAAGAGGAAGATCATCGTGTAGCTGCGCCTGTAGCGCACGAAGACTATGCGCACGTTGCGCATGACGACAGGAAGGACTTCTTCATCGAGCGCGATGGCGTTCGGTTCGCCGGGACCCACTTGATCGTGGACCTTTTCGGCGCCCGACGGCTTGATGATATCGAGCACATCAAGCGTACCTTGAAACGATGTGTGGAGGTGGCAGGCGCAACGCTCCTGCACATCCACCTGCATCACTTCACGCCAAACGGCGGCGTCTCGGGTGTCGCGGTGCTATCGGAGAGTCACATCTCCATACATAGCTGGCCCGAGGCCGACTACGCGGCACTCGACGTGTTCATGTGCGGGGACGCCAAGCCGCAGATGTGCGTCGGTGTGCTGCGCGAGGCCTTCTCGGCACGCGACGTGGTGGTTAAGACCCACCACCGGGGCTCCGAGCTCGACGAGCTCAAGTGGCAGGCGGCTGCAGCCAAGCAGGCGCCGGTGCGCTTGAAGAGCGTCAAGCGGACCAGGAAGGCGGCCTGACGGCCGTCCTCTCGCACGCCGCCGGCCGCCAAGGGCCATGTTTCCGCCTTGTGCTTGGGCGACGCAGTAGAAACGTCTACTGTGTCGCCCGGCGGATTCGCGGCATGCGGATCTTAGCGCCTTGGGCACCTTGGCCAGCGTGGGCATCGAGGAGCGAGCGGACGTGAAGCGCACCATCGCCGCAGCGGTTCTGGCGGTCGCAGCCTGGTTTGGGGCGATGGCGAGTCCTGCCTTAGCGCAGGATCCCGGCCTCGGCGGCAGCTTCATCACGCCCTTCCCGGAGAACGATACCTACCAAGTGCAGGTCATCGGCGACTGGCTCGCCGACGGCCTGCTCGGCGGTCTGGTCCAGGCCTTCGCGACGAGCCCGAGCGGCGCCCAATTCGCGCGCAAGCGCTACAGCCTCTCCGGGCTCATGCGCAACCGCGATATCGACGACCTGGAGCAGAACTTCGCCAAAGACCCGAGCCACATCGCCATTGTGATGCTCGGCGTGCAGGACCGCTACAGCCTGGGCACGCGGCGCTCTCCCAAGGCCGACGAGGCATGGCGCACCGAGTACGGCGCCCGCGTCGACCGCGTCATGAAGATCCTGAAGAAGGGTGGCCGCGCCGTCTATTGGGTTGGGCTGCCCAACATGCGCCGCTATCAGGACAACGAGCGCGCGCAAATGATGAACGATATCTACCGCGAGCGCGCCTACTTGAATGGCGTACGCTACATCGACGCTTATGCGAGCTTCATCGACGAGGGCGGCGGCTACAGCGTCTATGGTCCCGACGTCACCGGCAAGATCAGCCGGCTGCGCGACTCCGATGGCATCCACTTCACCGACGCCGGCTACCGCAAGCTCGCCCATTTCGTCGAGCGCGAGCTCAAGCGCGATATTGCGCAAGCGCGCCAGGAGCGCTCGGTGCCGCTGGCGGGCGATCCTGCCGAGCAGGCGAAGGTCAATCCCGACCGGGCCCGACTCAAGGCGGAGACGGCGCACACTCAGGGACAGAAGGGCAGCGCTGCCAAGGCTGGCGTGGCGGCTCCCGCCGCCGCAGGCGGCGCTCGCGAGCAGAAGGCAGAGACCGGCAAGGTCGACATTAAGGTCGCGGGGCCGGGCGGCACCGAGCAGGTGGTGACGGTCGACATCGTGCGTCCGGCCATTCCCGCCTCCGTCGTCGCGCTGATGACCCGCAGATCGAGCGCCAACCGCGCCGCCCAGATGGGCGACATCCTGGTCGACCAGATTCCGGGCGGGCTCACCGTCATGAGCTCGATCGTGCCGCCGCGCGGCGGCGATGGACGCCGGCGGCTGTCGCCGACGCAGACGCCGTATTTCCGCGTGTTCGAGCGGGGAGAGCGGCTGGTGCCCAAGCCCGGCCGCATCGACGACTTCTCCTGGCCGCGCCAGCAAGCGTCCGTCGACACGGGATCCACCGCCGATCCGTCGGCGCCGCCGGCGCCTTAGTTTTCAGCAGAAAAAACTACCGCGGCAGCGTGGTCTTGCCCATCAGGGCTTTGTCGATCGCGTGCGCGGCCTGGCGGCCTTCGCGGATCGCCCAGACGACGAGCGACTGGCCGCGGCGGACGTCGCCGGCGGCATAAAGCTTCTCACGGCCGGCGACCTTGTAGTCGCGCTCATCCGCGTCAACACCCTTGAAGCGCCCGCGCGCGACGAGATCGAGCTCGAGCTCCTCTACGAGCCCTTCCGCGGTCGGCCCTGAGAATCCCATGGCGAGCAGCACGAGGTCGGCGGGCAACTCGGCGTCGGTGCCGGGTATGGGCTGCAGCTTGTTGTCGACCTCGACGTAGTGCAGCTTCTCGATCTTGCCGTTGCTTCCCGAGAAGCCGGTGGTGGAGACCGAGTACTCGACATGAGCGCCCTCGGCCTGGCTCGACGAGACGCGCAGCTTCAAGGGCCAGTTGGGCCAGGTCATCTCCTTGTTCTCGTGCTCGGGCGGCATGGGCATGATCTCGAGCTGCGTCACCGACTTCGCCCCTTGGCGGAACGAGGTGCCGATGCAGTCCGAGCCCGTGTCGCCGCCGCCGATGACGATAACGTGCTTGTCCTTGGCCAGGATGTCCTTGGCGTCGGCGATGGCGGGGGGCACCTCTCCCGACACGCGCCGGTTCTGCTGGGGCAGAAAGTCCATGGCGAAATGGATGCCGTCGAGGTCGCGGCCGGGAGACTTGGCAAAAAAGTCGAAGGGGGCCTCCGAGCCGCCGGCGAGCAGCACCGCGTCGTGCGCCGCCTCCAGCACCTTGGCGGAGATGTCCTTGCCGACGTTGACGTTGCAGTGGAAGGTCACGCCTTCGGCTTCCATCTGCTTCACGCGCCGCTCGACGATGCCCTTCTCCATCTTGAAGTCGGGGATGCCGTAGCGCAGCAGGCCGCCCGGCTTGGCGCTCTTCTCGTAGACGTGCACCTCGTGCCCGACGCGCGCCAGCTGCTGGGCGGCGGCGAGGCCCGCGGGCCCCGAGCCGACGATGGCGACGCGCTTGCCGGTCTTGGTCTCCGGCGGCTCCGGTGCGATCCAGCCCTGCTCGAAGGCGCGGTCGGCGATGGCGCACTCGATCGCCTTGATGGCGACCGGCACGTCCTCGATGTTGAGCGTGCAGGCGGCCTCGCACGGGGCCGGGCAGACGCGGCCCGTCACCTCTGGGAAGTTGTTGGTCGAGTGCAGGTTCTGCGCCGCGCGCTTCCAGTCGCTGTGATAGACGAGGTCGTTCCAGTCGGGGATCTGGTTGTTGACGGGGCAGCCGGTGTGGCAATAGGGGATGCCGCAGTCCATGCAGCGCGCTGCCTGGATCTTGGTCTCCTCCTCGCTCGCCGGCAGCACGAACTCGTGCCAGTGCTTCACGCGCTCGGCGACGGGCGCGTAGCGGCGCTCCTTCCGCTCGAACTCGAGAAACCCGGTTATCTTACCCATTTTCTTTCCGTGTTCTTTCCGTGCTGTGAACCGGTGTCTGACCCTTCGGGTCTGACACCGAGCCATCCCGCGTTCATAAAGGGTGTCAGACCCGTCCTGCTGGAAGCAGGCAACAAACAGGGTCAGACACCCAAACTCTCTCATCATTTCACAGAGAGGAGTTTTTCTTCAAGCCTTCGCTGCCTTGAGCCCGATCGTGAGCTCTTCGAGATCGGGGGCCTCGGCCGCCTGGGCCTTGGCCATCTCGGCGAGCGCACGGGCGTACTCGACCGGCATCACCTTGCGGAACTTCGGCAGGTAGGCGCGCCAGTCGGCAAGGATGGTCTTGGCTTTGGCCGAGTTGGTGTAGTGGGCCTGGCGGGCGACGAGCTGGTAGATCCGCTCCGCGTCGCCTTTGGTCATGTCGGCCATGACCTCGACCAGGCCGTGGCTCTCCAGATCGCCGGCCTGGCCCATGATCCGCTCCATGACCTCTTCCTCGGCCTCGACCGGCTCGAGCGCGACCATGGCGAGGTTGCACTTGGTCTCGAAGTCTCCGATCTCGTCGAGGACGTAGGCGATGCCGCCCGACATGCCGGCGGCGAAGTTGCGCCCCGTCGGACCCAGAACGACGACCACGCCGCCTGTCATGTACTCGCAGCCGTGGTCGCCGGTGCCCTCCACCACGGCGACGGCGCCGGAGTTGCGCACTGCGAAGCGCTCGCCCGCGATGCCGCGGAAGTAGCACTCGCCGGTGATGGCGCCGTAGAGCACGGTGTTGCCGACGATGATGCTCTCCTCAGGCGTGATGCCGGAGAGCGCATTGGGGCGCACGATCAGCTTGCCGCCGGACAGGCCCTTGCCGACGTAGTCGTTGCCCTCGCCGACGAGGTCGAGGGTGAGCCCGCGCGCCGCAAAGGCGCCGAAGCTCTGCCCCGCGGTGCCTGAGAGCGTGAGCCAGATCGTATCCTCGGCGAGGCCCGCATGGCCATAGCGCTTGGCGACCTCGCCCGACAGCATGGCGCCGGTCGAGCGGTCGGTGTTCTTGATGGTGAGCTCGTGCTTGACCGGCTTCTTCTGCTCGAGTGCGGGCCGCGCCAGCTCGATCAGCTTGTTGTCGAGCACCTTCTCGAGCCCGTGGTCCTGGCGCTCGCGATGGTAGACGGCGACCGAGTCGGGTACGCGCGGCTTATGGAAGATGCGGGTGAAGTCGAGCCCCTTGGCCTTCCAGTGCGCGATGGCGCGGTCCTTGTTCAGCGCCTCCGTCTGCCCGATCATCTCGTTGAAGGTGCGGTAGCCGAGCGCCGCCATGATCTCGCGCACCTCCTCGGCCACGAAGAAGAAGTAGTTGATCACGTGCTCGGGCTTGCCCTGGAACTTGGCGCGTAGCACCGGGTCTTGGGTGGCGACGCCGACCGGGCAAGTGTTGAGATGGCACTTGCGCATCATGATGCAGCCGGCGGCAATGAGCGGTGCGGTGGAGAACCCGAACTCGTCGGCACCGAGCAGCGCGCCAACGACCACGTCGCGCCCGGTTCGGATGCCGCCGTCGACCTGCACGGCGATGCGCCCGCGCAAGCGGTTCAAGACCAGCGTCTGATGCGTCTCGGCGAGCCCGATCTCCCAGGGCGAGCCCGCGTGCTTGATCGAGGTGAGCGGCGAGGCGCCAGTGCCGCCCTCGAAGCCGGAGATCGTCACGTGGTCGGCGCGCGCCTTGGCGACGCCCGCGGCCACCGTGCCGACGCCCACCTCGGAGACGAGCTTCACCGACACGTCGCCCGTCGGGTTGACGTTCTTCAAATCGAAGATGAGCTGGGCCAGATCCTCGATCGAATAGATGTCGTGGTGCGGCGGCGGCGAGATGAGGCCGACGCCCGGCGTCGAGTGGCGCACCCTGGCGATCACCTTGTCGACCTTGTGCCCGGGCAATTGCCCGCCCTCGCCCGGCTTGGCGCCTTGCGCCATCTTGATTTGCATCATGTCGGAGTTGACGAGGTACTCGGCCGTGACGCCGAAGCGCCCCGAGGCCACCTGCTTGATGGCCGAGCGCATGGAGTCGCCGTTGGGCAGCGGCTTGAAGCGGTCGGTCTCCTCGCCGCCCTCGCCCGTGTTGGATTTGCCGCCGATGCGGTTCATGGCGATGGCGAGCGTGGTGTGCGCCTCGCGGCTGATGGAGCCGAAGCTCATG
This sequence comes from uncultured Alphaproteobacteria bacterium, assembly GCA_963782555.1. Lineage (GTDB taxonomy): Bacteria > Pseudomonadota > Alphaproteobacteria > Rhizobiales > Hyphomicrobiaceae > Hyphomicrobium_A. The sequence goes on from CAWAKB010000002.1 coordinate 144,714, forward strand.
GCGCCGGTGGCGAAGCGCTTGACGATCTCCTTGGCCGGCTCGACCTCCTCGAGCGGCACCGGCTTGCGGCCGAGAGACTCCGCTGAGCGGATCCGGAACATGCCGCGCATGGTCATCAGCTGCTCGGACTGGTCGTTGATCAGCTTGGCAAAGGAGCGGTAGCGGTCGGGCAGGTTGCCGCGCACGGCGTGCTGCAGGTCGGCGACGACGTTGGCGCGCCAGACGTGCGACTCGCCGCGTATGCGCAAGGCGTACTCGCCGCCGACGTCGAGCGCGTTCTCCAGAACCGGGACGTTGCCGAAGGCCGCCTGATGCCGCTCCACCGTCTCCTGCGCGATCTCGCGCAGGCCCACGCCTTCGATCTGCGTGTGCGTGCCGGTGAAGTACTTTCTGACAAACGATGACCTGAGGCCCACGGCATCGAAGATCTGCGCACCGCAATAGGACTGGTAGGTGGAGATGCCCATCTTGGCCATCACCTTGAGGATGGCCTTGCCGACCGCCTTGGTGTAGCGCGTCTTGACCTCCTCGGCGGTCAGCGCCTCGTCGAGGTGCGGCAGCATCGCTTCCAGCGTCTCGAAGGCGAGATAGGGGTTGATCGCCTCCGCGCCGTAGCCGGCGAGCGTGCAGAACTGGTGCACCTCGTGCGCCTCGCCGGTCTCGATCACGAGGCCGACCGACGTGCGCAGGCCTTGCTTGATCAAGTGATGATGGACGGCAGAGGTGGCGAGCAGCGCCGGGATCGGGATGCGATCCGGCCCGACTGCGCGGTCCGACAGGATGATGATGTTGTACTCTTTCGAGCGCACGGCCTCCTCGGCCTCCGCGCACACGCAGTCGAGCGCCGGCGCCATCCCGGCCGGGCCCTTCTCGGCCGCATAGGTGATGTCGAGCGTGATCGAGGAGAACTCGTTGTCCTTCACCTCGCCGATCTGGCGGATGCGCTCCAAGTCCTCATTCGTCAGGATCGGCTGATACACCTCGAGCCGCTTCTGCTTGGAGGTGCCTTCAAGGTCGAGGATGTTGGGTCTGGGCCCGATGAAGGAGACCAGGCTCATGACCAGCTCCTCGCGGATCGAGTTCGATCGGCGGGTTCGTCACCTGGGCAAAGTTCTGCTTGAAGTAGGTGTGCAACAGCTTGGAGCGCGAGGACAGCGCCGAGATCGGCGTGTCGTTGCCCATGGAGCCGATCGCCTCCTGCCCGGCCTCGGCCATGGGCTTCATGAGGAGGTTGAGGCTCTCCTGCGTGTAGCCGAAGGCCTGCTGCATATCGAGCAAGCCGACGTTGGATTTCTTCGCCGCCGACCGCTCGCTGGCGAGCGGCAGGTCGGACACCAGAATTTGCGTGCGCTTGAGCCAGGACTCGTACGGGTTTGAGGCGGCGATCTCGCTCTTCAGGTCCTCATCGGAGACGATGCGGCCCTTCTCCAGGTCGATCAGCAGCATCTTGCCGGGCTGCAGCCGCCACTTGCGCACGATCTCCTCCTCGGGCGTAGGCAGCACACCCGCCTCCGAGGACATGACGACGAGGTCGTCCTTGGTCAGGAAGTAGCGCGCCGGGCGCAAGCCGTTGCGGTCGAGCGTGGCGCCGATCTGACGGCCGTCGGAGAAGGCCATGGCGGCGGGGCCGTCCCAAGGCTCCATGAGGCAGGCGTGATATTCGTAGAAGGCGCGCCGCTTGCGGTCCATCAACGGGTTGCCGGCCCAGGCCTCCGGGATCAGCATCATGGCAGCGTGCGGCAGCGAGTACCCGCCCATCACCAGGAACTCGAGCGCGTTGTCGAAGCAGGCGGTGTCCGACTGGTCCTCGTACGAGATCGGCCACAGCTTCTGGATGTCGCTGCCGTAAAGCGGCGAGGACACCGAGGCCTGGCGCGCGGCCATCCAGTTCACGTTGCCGCGCAGCGTGTTGATCTCGCCGTTGTGGGCGACGAAGCGATAGGGATGGGCCAGCTTCCAGGAGGGAAACGTGTTGGTCGAGAAGCGCTGGTGCACGAGCGCCATCGCCGAGACGAAGTTCTTGTCGGAGAGGTCCCTGTAGTAGGCCCTGAGCTGGTAGGACAGGAACATGCCCTTGTAGACCAGCGTGCGGCTCGACAGCGACACGGTGTAGTGACCGATGTCGCGGCCCTTGTAGGCCTGCTGCACGGCGTTGGAGACGATCTTGCGCGTGAGGAAGAGGCGGCGCTCGAAGTCGTCCTGGTCGAGGATCGTCGAGGGGCAGCCGATGAACACCTGGCGGTGCACGGGCTCGGTGGCGATCACCAGCTCCGAAAGCGAGGCGTTGTCGACCGGCACCGAGCGCCAGCCGAGCAGCTGCAGGCCTTCCTCTTTGACGATGCGCGCCCACACGCGCTCGCAATGCTTCCGCAGTCGCGCATCCCGCGGCATGAAGATGTGCCCGACGGCGTAGCGGCCTTGTGGCGGCAGCATGAAGCCGAGCTTGCGGCACTCCTCCTTCAGGAAGTCGTGCGGGATCTGAACCAGCATGCCGGCCCCGTCGCCGGCCAAGGGGTCGGCGCCCACGGCACCGCGGTGCTCGAGGTTCTCTAAAATCTTCAGGGCGTCGGTGATAATCTTGTGCGACTTGCGCCCCTTCATGTCGGCAATGAAGCCGACGCCGCACGCATCGTGCTCGTGCGCGGGATCATAAAGACCCTGCGCCTCGGGGAGCGCGGTCGCGCCAGGACGCCGATCGGCGAGGGTCTGATGTGAGCTCTTGGTCATTCTGCGGCCTCGGTGCGCAGGTCTCATCGGTTGTTCATGGAGAGGCGCCGGCGCCTCGGATCGATTTGATCGGTCCTTTGCAGGGTTCGTCAAGCTTTCGGATCAGGTGGCCGACGCCCGCCGCACAGCGGACTGCATCGGCATCGGCACATCGTCGGCATCTCTGAGGTAGCCTGGTGACGTCCTTTGCGTCCGACGCCCGCCTGCTCCAGCTCGCCTGCGTTGCTTGCTCGCGCGCTCCTCAACTGTCAGCGGAGGCCCCGTAAATTGAGGCTCCGGCGCCAAGTCAGCCTATCACAACCGCCATAAAGGACAGGATTGCTGACCTTTTGGGCCGACTTTCGCAGATTTTCGGGGGGTGCACAAGCGCCATGCGCTGCGCGGGCCCGGGTGCGCGCGATGCGGCGGGGCGGCCGCCACCTTCGCAGCGTCAGGCCTTGTGCGCGATATGCGCCTTAGGCGGCGGCCTCGATCTGCCTGGCGTCGGACTCCGACGCGATGGCGATCGTGCGCGGCTTCATGCGCTCGGGCAGGTTGCGGACGAGATCGATGTGCAACAGGCCGTCTTTGAACTCGGCGCCCTTGACCTCGACATAGTCGGCGAGCTGGAAGCGGCGCTCGAATGAGCGGGCGGCGATGCCGCGATGCAGGAACACGCGCTCCTTGTCGTCGGGCTTCTTCTCGCCGCTGACGACCAGAGCCTGCTCCTTGACCTCGACCTTAAACTCGTCCTTGCCAAATCCGGCGACCGCCATGGTGATGCGGTACTCGTTGTCGCCGAGCCGCTCGATGTTGTAGGGCGGGTAGCCGTCCGCATCGATGCCGCCGACGCTGTCCATCAGCTTGGCGAGCCGGTCGAATCCAACGCTCGAGCGATATAGGGGGGCGAGATCGAACTGTCGCATGACATATCCTCCTTGATGAAGCGACATGCATTGGGCCCGCCCATGAGGGCCGGACCACTGCTTTGATGCGCACCCCGAATGGGCGTGCGCGAGCATTGATTTAGGAGCGGCCCGCCCGCGTTCAAGGCCTTCCCGGTTGGGTGCAAGCCCTCACCATTGTCAGCGGACGTCGACGGGCAGTGCACTTGGGCCTGTGGGGCCAGGAGCATACCGAGCTGGAACCAAACAGGGGTCGTTTCGTTCACCGCGACGCCGGCTCGTGCCGGCTCGAAAAGGAGAACGATATGAGATCGATCATGAAGGCAATTCTGGTAGGCGGGGCCGCGTTGTGCGTGGCTGCCACCAGTGCATCCGCGGCCGTCGTATGCAACGACGACGGCGACTGCTGGCATGCCAAAGGGCACGCCAAATATAAGCCGGAGCTGAAGCTTCACGTTCACAGCGACAATTGGAAGTGGAAGGACCACGACAAGTACAGGTGGCGCGAGCACAAAGGCCACGGTTATTGGCGTGGCGGCGTGTGGATCGATCTAGGCTACGAAGCTCCACGGCGGCGTTTGGTGGCGCCCCCACTCGCCGCCGCGGATTAGTTTGTCGTCGCAACCAGATCAGACGCGCATGCCAAGTCACGTTGCTGTAACGAGGAATTTAATCCCCTTCAGCTCCCGTTCATGTTGGCGCGCACACCTTCTCTGGGCTTTGGGGAGCAGCCACAACCAAGTTTCGAGGAGTGTGCTCATGCCAGCGTCAGCCGGTCTTGCTGCGGTGTCTGCTGTTGCCGCATCGCTTTTCGTCACCACCCTGCCTGCCCGTGCCGCCGATCTCTACGAGCCGCCGCACCATGGCTCTGCCTATGACGACTCCCGCTACGGCGACAACTACGGGGACGACGGCCCCGCCTACGAGCGTTATGGCGAGGCGGAGGAGGGGTTCGAGGGACCCTATCCGCGCCGGCCTCCCAACAAGGATTATGACGCGTTCGAGCGTGGCTACGCCGATGACGGGTGCGTTTCCCGCGACGCGGAGCGCGCGCGGCTGCGCGCCGACGGGTGGTCCGATTTCCGCGATCCTCAGCTGCGGGGCCGCGTGGTGCTGCTGCAGGCGCGGCGGCCGTCGGGGCGGCGCTTTGATCTCACCATCGACAAGTGCTCGGGCGAGGTCGTCGCGGCGCGTCCCCTTGACGGGCGCTATGACAGGCGCTCCTTCGCCGGAGGCCCGCGCCGGTACTGGCAGCCCTACTAGGCGCCGGCTCACTGCCGCACCACTCTGTCACGCCACCCTGTCGCGGCCGGCGGCTCGTTGTATGATGCAATGAGAGTTGAGCTACGGCAGAGGGGTCGCAATGGAGCTGGTGACGCTTGCCAAGAATCCGGTTCCGAGCGGGGCGACCGTCGGATTCTTCAAGGGCTATGACGGCGCCAAGCTGAGGTTTGCGCGCTGGGACGCGACGCGCATGCCGCGGCGCGGCACTGTGTGCCTGTTCGGAGGGCGCACCGAGTTCATCGAGAAATATTTCGAGGTGATCGCCGACCTGCGCCGGCGAGGGTTCGCCGTGGCGACCATGGACTGGCGCGGCCAGGGCGGCTCGCAGCGCATGCTGTCGAACCCGCGCAAAGGGTACGTCCGCGGCTTCTGGGAGTACGACCGCGATCTCATCCGCTTCATGAAGGATATTGTGCTGCCCGACTGCCTGCCGCCCTTCATTGGGCTGGCGCATTCCATGGGCGGCAACGTGCTCCTGCGCAACGCCACCATGCCGGGGCTCTGGTTTGAGCGCATCGTGCTCACGGCACCGATGATCGCCATTCATGACAGCATCCTCGGTCCCAGGCCGATGAGCGCCCGGGTCTACGCCGAGATCGGGTGCGCGCTCGGGATGTCGACGGCATACGTGTCTGGCGGCTCGGACGAATTGGAGACCAACCGCCCGTTCGAGGGCAATACGCTCACCTCTGACTACGAGCGCTGGCTGCGCACCAAGGCGGTGCTCGACCGCGCCCCCGAGCTCGGGCTCGGCTCGCCGACGATCGGATGGCTGAGGGCGGCGCTGCGCTCCTGCCGCCGCCTGTCGCATCCCGACTATCCGGCGCGCATCAACGTGCCGCTGCTGCTCTTTGCGGCGGCCAACGACACCGTGGTGTCGACGCGCGCCATCGAGGACTTTGCGGTCAACACCAAGGTCGCCTCCTCTATTCTCATGCCGACGTCGCGTCACGAGATCCTGCAGGAGACCGATGCCGTGCGCACGCGCTTCTGGGCCGCGTTCGATGCCTATCTCGGGGTCGACACCAAGGTCGCTTGAGGGCTGCTCTAGCGTGCCAGAACCGCCAGGGCCTCCGCGTGCAGACGCGCGTCGCCCGCGGCGAGGATGCGGCCGCCGCCCATGGCCGGCTCGCCCTTCCAGGTCGTGATGCGCCCGCCCGCCCGCTCGATGATGGGGATGAGTGCCACCACGTCATGGGGCTTGAGGCCGGTCTCGAGCACGATGTCGACGAAACCGGCCGCCAGCAGACAGTAGCCGTAGCAGTCGCCGCCGTAGCGGGTCATGCGCGCTTTGGCCTTGAGCCGTGCAAACGCCTGCGCCTCTACGCCGGGCTCGAACAGGTCCGGGTGGGTGGTGGTGACGACGGCATCAGCGAGGCGGGCGCAGGACCGGGTGCTGAGGCGGCGCGCCTTGCCGTCGCCGGTGCGCATGAACGCGGCTTTCTGCGCCGACCAGAATCGCTCTCGCGTAAAGGGCTGGTCCATCACGCCGAGAATAGGGACCTCGCCGTCACGCAGTCCGATGAGGGTGCCCCATAGGGGCGAGCCCATGATGAATGCGCGCGTGCCGTCGATCGGGTCGATGACCCAGCACAGGTGGGCGCCGTCGCGGGCCTGCCCGAACTCCTCGCCGATGAGACCATGGTCGGGCCAGCGCTTGGCAATGGCGCGCGTGATGGCGCGCTCGGCCGCCTGGTCGGCGGCGGTGACGGGATCGAACGCGCCCTTCTTCGCCTTGTTGGTCACGGCGAGCGGTTTGCGGAAATAGGGGCGGATGACGGTGCCGGAGAGGTCTGCGAGCTCGTGGGCGAAATCGAGAAGGGACTTGAAGCTTGGGCGCGCGCCGCTTTTCACGATATCCCTCCCTCCCCGACCAGGATGTGACGATATCCACAGGCGGGTGCCCTGAGCTGGCATAGGCGGGGCGCGTTGAATTCGTTAAACAAGGTGTGGCCAACTTTCCCAAGCTGTTGCTGGAGAGCGACATATCCTCAGGAAAGACCTTGACCCGACCGGCCGGTCCGTTGCTGGGGCCCGCGAACAAGCTCATATCTCAAGTGCGCGGTGGCGTCAGTGAGTTCTGATGGCTGCCGTTAGCCCACTTGGGCGTTTCCTCCCTAGACTTGGGCCGTTCGGGCACGAACGGCCTTTTTTCCGCGGTTCGGCAGCTGCCGCCCGAGCCCTTCATTTGCGGATGTGCAGCTCTGCAAAATTTGCATTTGAAAATGCTGCGATGCACCCTTAAGTTTTGCAGTGCGACATCGCGAGCGAGGCTCGCTGTGTCGTAGCCCTCCTTGGGCGTTTCCTCCCTAGACTTGGGCCGTTCGAGACCCGAACGGCCCCTTTTCTTTTTTGGGGCCGCTTCGCAGAGGAGCTGAGGCGTTGGCGTGCGCACGCACTCAAATTGAGCTCATCGCCTTTGTACTGATCGGTACGGCGCGTCACAGCATGTGACTGCTGCATACCTCGGTGCGCTTTGCTTCATTCGGCGGCGGCGCGCCGCTCCAGCAGCGCCGGCAGCTCGCTGAACAGCGGACCCGCAATCGTCTTGAGGTCGCGCTGCAGCTCGGCGAAGGCCGCGGTGGGACGCAGTGTCATCTCGTTGAGGTAAAGCCCGCGGTTGACCTCGATCTGCACCGCATGCACGTCGCGCGCCGGCCGGCCGTAGTGCTCGGTGATGTAGCCGCCGGCGTACGGGCGGTTCATTTGCACCTCGTAGCCGAGCCCCACCAGCAGATCTTTGAGGAAGCGGGTGATCTTGCAGTCGGCCGAGGCGCCGAAGCGGTCGCCGAGGACGACGTCCGGGCGCGGGCCGCCGGCGGGCGCCATGGCGGCCGACGGCATCGAGTGGCAGTCGATGAGGATCGCGTAGCCGAACCGCTGGCGCGTCTCCTCGATGAGCTCGGCGAGCGCGGCGTGAAAGGGAATATAGAGCTGCTCCACGCGGGCGAGGCCCGACTCCAGCGGCAGCTTGTTGCGGTAGATCTCCTCGCCGTCGGCGACGATGCGGGCGATGGTGCCAAGCCCGCCGGCGACCCGCACCGACTGCGTGTTGGCAAAATCCGGCAGCGCCTCGATGAAGAGTTCAGGATCGAGCTCGTAGGGCTCGCGGTTGACGTCGAGGTAGGCGCGCGGGAAGCGCGCCGCGATCAAGGGCGCGCCCTCGGCTGCAACCGGCAAGAACAGCTCGTCAACGAAGCAATCTTCCGACTTTCGCAGGGAGTGTGGGGTAAGCCGCGAGACGGCCAAAAAGTCGGAAGGGTAAACGTTGCCAGAATGCGGCGAGCACAACACGAAGGGGGCAAGCTGCGCCTCGGGTGCGGTCACACGGTAGGGCGGCAGCAGCTCCGTAGGGACCGAGGGGTAATCGCGAGGGTGCATGCGGTTTTGCACAAGATTGGTTGCGGTGAATGTGAGGTCGTCTCAGTCGTCGTTGGCGGCAAGTGTCCTAGGATTGCTGCGTCGTCTTGCCCTTGCTCCTCGCGGATTCGCCGCCCGATGGCAATCGTCGGGGCGAGCCTTGCGCGCAGTGCTTCGAGCCTGGCGGCGCTCGTGCAACATTTGCCGCTTGCCCACTGTGCCCACCTGCCCTCAATATGTCCATCGGGAGGGCGCAGGGTTGCAAGCCTCATTGGTGGAGAATCGACCGTTGGGACGTGCCTAAGGGCACGGCTGGCGTCCCGGTTTCACGTTCCGTTTACCATACTGCCACCACATTCGAACTCCCGAGTCTAAAGCAACGAACCGATCAGCAGAGTAGTCGAGTCAATGACCGCAAAGCCATCTCGCGTCACCCTTTCCCGTATTCTGCTGGCCGAGGACGACGAGTCCATGCGCGGCTTCCTCGTGCGAGCCCTCAAGAAGGCGGGCTACGAGGTCATCGATTTCGCCAACGGTGAGGAGGCCTTCGAGCGCCTCAAGTCGGAGCCGTTCACGCTGCTTTTGACCGACATCGTCATGCCGAAGATGGATGGCATCGAGCTTGCCCGGCGGGCGAGCGAGCTCGACCCGGACTTGAAGATCATGTTCATCACCGGGTTCGCGGCCGTGATCTTGAACAACGATATTGCCGCACCGAAGGATGCCCGCGTGCTGTCCAAGCCCTTCCACCTCAAGGACCTGGTGCGCGAGGTCGACCGGCTTTTGGCCGCCTGAGGTGCCTGAGGCGCAAAAAGGTTGACCGCAGAGCCGGCTACCGCCTAGAACCACGCCCTTCAGGGGCGCGTAGCTCAGCGGTAGAGCACTACGTTGACATCGTAGGGGTCACAGGTTCGATCCCTGTCGCGCCCACCATCATGATTGGCCATCGGTACTGAGATGAAAGTCCGGAACTCACTGAAGTCGCTGCGCGCACGCCACCGCAACAACCGTCTGGTGCGGCGTAAAGGGCGGCTTTACGTCATCAACAAGGTGCAGCGTCGCTTCAAGGCGCGCCAGGGCTGAGGTCATGGCGGAGCCGTGCTTCGCATGGACGCCCGCTTTGACGCCCACCGCTCGGCATCCTATGTCTTGGGGATGCGCACACAGATCCTCCCGGCTCTCGTCGCGATTGTGGCCGCCGCCTGCCTCCTGACGGAGGGTGTGGCCGCGCAGGAATTGCCGTCCGCGCAGCCCGATCCGTCGCTGCCTTTCCCTTCTCTATCGCCCTCACCGCCCTCCGGCGATCAAGGCGCGCGTCCCCGGACGCCGCCCGACATTACCGGCCCCGGCGTCGTATCGCCCGCACCCAAGCGCAACAATGCGGCACGCTCGAAGGCGCCCAAGGACCGCGAGGCGATGCTGGCGGAGCTCTATGGGCGCCTCGCCAAGGCGCCGGACGCCGAGCAGGCAGCTCCCATCGCCAAGGCCATCGAGGTGCTTTGGCTGAATTCGGGGAGCCCGACCATCGGGCTGCTGATGCACCGCGCGCTCAAGGCGGTGAACGATGAGCGCAACGATCTCGCCCTGAAGCTGCTCAATGCCGTCGTCGATCTCAGTCCCGACTATGCGGAAGGGTTTAGCCGGCGCGCCTACGTCTACTACCTGCAGAACGACTACGACCGCGCCGTCGGCGATCTGCGCCGCGCCTTGGCGCTCGAGCCCAATCACTTCAAGGCGCTCGATGGGCTTGCGCGCATCCTGCGCGAGAGCGGCCAGAAGAAGAGCGCGCTCAAGGTTTATAGACAGCTCTTGCGCATCTACCCCTTCATGCCCGGTGCCAAAGAGGCGGTCGACGAGCTCTCCGTCGAGGTCGAAGGCCAAGGCATCTAGGCCGTCAGCGGCTTTCCGCTATGGGTGCGCCGTTCTCGTCCACGAAGGCGATGCGGATCATGTTGGTGGCGCCCGGCGATCCCAGCGGCACGCCCGCCGTGATGAGGATGCCGTCGCGCGGCTGCACGAACCCCTCGTCGAAGGCGATGCGGCAGGCCTTGCTCACCATGTCGGTGAGGTTGGCCGGGTCGCCCGTCAGCACCGACTGGATTCCCCAAACGAGCGACAGGCACCGGGCCGTGGCCTCGACCGGGGTGAGGCCGATGACGGGCAGCCCGGGCCGCTCGCGGGTAACGCGCATCGCGGTTGAGCCCGTAGCCGTGTAGCAGACGATCGCGGCGAGCTTCACCGTGTCGGCGATGGCGTGGGCGGCCGCCGCTATCGCATCGGCGCCGGTCGGCTGCGGCGTCGTTTGCGTCGCGTGCACGATGGCGTCGTAGCTGCGATCGCTTTCCACCTCGATGGCGATGCGGTCCATCATCTGGATCGCCTCGAGCGGAAACTGGCCGATCGCCGACTCCGCCGACAGCATGACGGCATCGGCGCCGTCGAACACCGCCGTTGCCACGTCGGAGACCTCAGCGCGCGTGGGCACCGGCGAGGAGATCATGCTCTCCAGCATCTGCGTGGCGACTACCACCGGCTTGCCGGCGGCGCGCGCCTTGCGCGTGATCTTCTTCTGCAGCCCCGGCACGCGCTCGACTGGGATCTCCACGCCGAGGTCGCCGCGGGCCACCATGATGCCGTCCGAGGCCGCGATGATCGCGTCGAGATCGGCGATGGCGGACGGCTTCTCGATCTTGGCCAGGATCGCCGCGCGCTCGCCCACGAGCTTGCGCACGCCTTGCACGTCGCTTCCGCGCTGCACGAACGACAGCGCGATCCAGTCCACGCCGAGCTTCAAAACATACGCAAGATCGGCAGCGTCCTTCTCGGTGAGAGGGCCGACGGGGAGCACGGTGTCGGGTATGCTGATGCCCTTGCGGCTTGCGAGCGCGCCGCCCACCAGCACCTCGGCGGCAATGCTGTCGGACTTCTTCTCCAGCACCCGCATGCGGATCTTGCCGTCGTCGAGCAACAGCATGTGCCCTGGCTCGACGGCGGCGAAGATCTGCGGATGCGGCAGAAACACGCCCTCGCCGGAGCCGGGCTTCTCCTCGCGATGAAACTTGAAGCTGGCGCCGTCGTTGATGAAGGCGCGCCCGCCCGGGAACTCGCCGATACGCAACTTGGGGCCTTGCAGATCCGCCAGGATGCCGATGGGATGACGATGGCGCTTCGCGACCCAGCGGACCGAGTTCAGCAAGCTGCGCGCCGCCTCGTGCGAGGAATGGCTCATGTTGATGCGGAACACGTCGACGCCGGCCAGGAACAGCCGTTCGATCATCTCCGTCGCAGAGGAAGCCGGGCCCAAGGTTGCCACCACCTTGACCCGCCGGTCGCGTCTCATTTCTCGTTCGCCCCTTGATCCTCTGGATCGGTGAGGCGGATGGTCCATTCCTGCGACTCGCCGGTGTCCACCTCGAAGAACCCCGTGCGCTTGTAGCCGCGTTTCACACAATCCTGAACACCATGGATCGCGAACGATTTGTCCTCGGTGCACATGAAGTTTTTACCGGCCCATTCCCCGCCGCGGTCATAATCGAGGGCGTGCACGTAGATGAAGCGGCTCGGCACGGCGCCCTTGAGCAGCGTCTCGCAGGTCTGCGAGGCGATGTTCCACCAGCCTTCCGTGGCCCAGCCGTTGGCGTCGCGGTAGCCGACGGCGACGCCAACCCGGCTCGACGTCGAGTTGCAGAGCTTGAGGTCGGCCCGCGCCGGGGCGTTCGAGATCACGAGCAGGGGTACCAGCAACCCAGCGGCGAGGAGATGCCGCACGATGGGCCATAGCCGCTCTGGTCTGCTGGGCCGCACGTGGTCAACTCCATTCCTCGCCGTGGAAGGTCAACTTTGAGCCGCACGAAGTTGGCGGCAATGAGATAGCGTTTTTCGTGGCGCTGGCGGCGCTGCCGTTGCGGACCCGAAGGGACCGGCAGCCGCCTTCGCGCCACGGCCCGCACCGGGCACGCAGGGTAGGGCGCATTTGCCATTGTGGGTCCTGATGACGTTGCTTCAGGGCGTGGTTTGCGCAATCGCTTGTCGGCCGTCAAGCGGCGCACCGCCGCGGGTAGTTTTCGCAAGGCCAAGCTGCCGCTATATTGGCATCCATGTCAGACCCTGCCGGGTGCGCACCCGCTCCTCTCGTCGCACCCTCCCTCAACCAAAGCTACGAAATTTTGCCCGGCCGCACCGACGCCGGGCTCGTGCTCATCTGCGACCACGCCGTCAACGCTCTGCCCGAAGGCTACGGCACGCTGGGCTTGCCGCGCGGCGAGCTTAAGCGGCATATCGCCTATGACATCGGTGCCTATGCCGTGATGCAGCGCGTGGCCCGCACGTTGGGCGTGCCGGCGATCTCCACCCGCTTCTCGCGGCTCCTGATCGATGTCAATCGCGGCCTGGACGACCCGACCCTCATCATGCGCCTGTCGGATGGCGCCGTCGTCCCCGGCAACAGGCGGATCGAGCCTGAGGAGCGCGCGCGGCGCGTTGCCACCTATTACGAACCCTACCATCAGGCGATCGACGATCTGATCGAGCAGTGCATGGCTGCCGGCGTCCCGCCGGTGCTGTTGTCGATTCACAGTTTCACCGAGCATTGGAAGGGTGCGCCGCGGCCGTGGCATGCGGCGATCCTGTGGGACCGGGACTACCGTTTCTCCGTGCCTCTGCTCGAGGCGCTGCGCGCAGACAAAAGCCTCCTCTTCGGAGAGAACGAGCCCTACGATGGAAAGCTTGCCGGCGACTGCATGTGGCAGCACGGGACGCGGCGCGGGCTCGCGCACACGATTCTCGAGGTGCGCCAGGATCTCATACGCGAGGAGGCGGGCCAGGCCGAGTGGGCCGAGCGAATCGCTGACGCCGTGATCGGCATTCTCGCCCGCCCAGATCTGCATGATTCGCTGCATGCGGTGCAGTATTTCGGCTCGCACACCGACAACGAGGGTCCGCCGCCCTTCTCCAGCCATGCAGGCGGTGCTCACGCGGCCGCGAGCAAAGGCTCGTGACAGAGCTATTGCTTGGCGCCACAGCTGTGTGACATGCGGGTGTCACGCCATGGTCAAGAAACCTCTGGATGGGGCGCGCTGGCGCCTTGAAGGCGCCTGGTGCCGTCGTTAGCGTTCCACCGACTCCATCACAGCGGGGAGACGAGGGATGACGACGCTACAGGCTTCGGCGCAGAATCAATTGCGTCAGCTCGTCGAGCAGATCGAGCGGTTGGAAGAAGAGAAGAAGGCGCTGTCGGGCGACATCCGCGACAAATATCTGGAGGCCAAGGCGCTGGGCTTCGACGTCAAGGCGCTGCGCCAGATCGTGCGCCTGCGCAAGAAGAGCGCCACCGAGCGAACCGAGGAGGAGGCGATCCTCGAGGTCTACCTGCATGCGCTGGGTATGCTGGACGAGGCAGCCGGGGCCATGATCGCCGCCGAGTAGCACGGGGCCGCAGCGCCGCTGCCGCGCACTCAACGCGCTTCGCACGGGCGCCTTGCGATGTTCGCGCAAGGAAGAGAGCGCCTCGGTCCGATTCGGCGCTCGGCCGAGGCGCCCACGGCAAGAGTAAGGGTTTCCCCCACCCCGCCGATTGAGGGGGACGACATCACCGAGGAGGCCTCGCGCGACATCGGCGGGAAGTCCACGTGTCCTGGTCTAGACAGGGGAAGGCATAAGTTCTAATCGTATATTGTTTCCCAGTGGATCAGAGTTTCTTATGCCTCCGCATGTCACGCTGAAGCAGCTCCGCTATTTCGATGCGTTGGCGCGTGAACAGCACTTCGGCCGCGCCGCCGAGGCCTGCTCCGTGACGCAGCCGGCGCTGTCCATGCAGATTCACGAGCTGGAGCAGCAGCTGGGCCTCGTCCTCGTCGAGCGCACCCGCTCGGGCGTGCTCCTCTCCGACAGGGGCCGCGAGGTCGCGGCGCGGGCGGCGCGCATCCTCGGAGACGTGCGCGAGATGGTCGAGTTCGCGCAGCACGCCAACGAGGTGCTCTCCGGCTCCCTGCGGCTCGGGGTCATTCCTTCGATCGCGCCTTACATGCTGCCGCCGCTCTTGCCGCTCCTGCGCGACGGCTATCCCCATCTGGAGCTGCACGTGCGCGAGACGCAGACGCTGCCTCTGACGCAGGAGCTGGTCGACGGCAAGCTCGACGTGCTGCTCCTGGCGTTGCCGATCATCCATCCCGAGGTCGAGACGCAGCCCTTGTTCGACGACCGCTTCCTGCTGGCGCTACCGATGTCGCGGCGCTTGAACGCCCGCGTGCGCGCGACCAAGGATTTGCTCGAGCACGAGCGCCTGCTTCTCTTGGAGGAAGGCCACTGCCTGCGCGACCAGGCGCTCACCTACTGCAGCCTGCAGCAAGTCTCCACCGTCAACACGTTCGGCGTGTCGAGCCTATCCACCGTCGTGGAGATGGTGGCAGCGGGCTACGGCATCACGCTGCTGCCCGAGATGTGCCTCAACGTCGAGGCGCGCGGCCGCGAGATCGGGCTGACACGTTTCGTCGAGCCCGAGCCTCATCGCACCGTGGGCCTCGCCTGGCGCACGACGTCGCCGAGGGCCGCCGATTTCCGCGAGCTTGGTCGACTGATCAAAGTTGCGTGGTCGAAGGGGTGCGTCCCGCCGGGTCGCAAGAATCCGCGGCACAAGCGTCCGCTCACCGCGTCGTCGTCTTGACCGAGCGCGAGGCGAGGTTCGAGGGGGCTTCGCGCATGCGCTGGGCCTCCTCCAGGGCGGATACATCCACGGCGTCGCCCTGGAACTGCTGAGCCCACATCGTCTCGGCCATCTGCAATCCCGGACGCAGCTTGAGCGGCAGCACGATCGGGCGGTCGTCCAAGAGCGCGAGCGTGCGCATGACGTCGGGACGCACGAGCTTGACGAGAGCACCGTCGTCGGCCGATGGCGACTGCGTCAGGAAGGGCGCGATGGGGAAGGGGCGGTAGGACACCTCTTCGGGGTGGTCCTCATCGAACTCCGGCTGCGAAGCCCAACCGTTGCTCCAGCCGGCGCTGTCTGCATCCGAGAGGGTCGCATCTGCACCGGGGCGCGTCTCGGGCGCGAGTGCGGCAAGACGCGTTGGCGCTGGATGCGCCTCACGCGGGGCCGGTGGCGAGATCGCCGTGGTCTCCTCCAGCGAGGCGCTGACCAGCCGGGCGAGCTTATCGCGGTCCGGCGCCGGAGGCCGCGGCGAGGAGTTGTCCGGCGTTCTCAGCGAGGCCAGCGTTATGAGCTCGTTGAGGCGGCCGCGCTCGGTCTCCGACGGCGCTGCATCGCGTGCAACCAAGGCCGGGGCGAGCGAGGCGACGCGGGTCGGCGGCGGGCTTACCGGCTGCGGGGGCGGCACCTTGAGGGCGGGCGCGCTTGCCTCGGCGACCTCGACCTTGGGCTTGTTGTGCAAATCGAAGAAGGCGGCGACCTGGGCCGCCAGATCCTTGTGGTGCGCCCGCGCGACGCGCACGTCGGCTGGCGTCAGGGGGCCGCCGCTGGCGGGCCTGTGCATGGTGTGCCCGTTGGGAAAGAGCAGGGCGAGCTCGTAGCGCGGCAGACGCGGCCAGGCGCGCACGGGCCCTGAATCGACGTGCACGAAGGGAATGCCCGACGTCGGATAGTAGCCGACGCCGCCGCGCTCGCGGATGAGCGCGGAGTAGCGCATCTGCTTCAGTGAGATGTCGGGAAACGTCGCGTCGATCGCCATGCCGCGAATGTGGTAGCTGCGCTTGGCCTGGCCCCCGACGGTATGGCGCAGCATGTTGTTGGTCTTCTCCGAGCGATAGCCGCAGATGATATAGATCGGCTTCTTGCTGCCGAGCTCGGTGTGCATCTCCCACAACAGATCGATGGTCTTGGGGTCCATATTGGTTTCTTTGTTCTCGCGCCAGTCGCGCAAGAACCAGTTGAGCTTCGTCATCGCCTCGGGGACGTACTTGCCGTCCTTCTTGTAGGTGATGGTCAGGCTCTCTTTGGTGTGGATGTGATAAAGCGAGATGGTGCGCGTCGAGCCGAAGTCGGCGACGACCTCAGGCGCGCCGGCACTCAAGCCCAATAGCGCCGCGGCCAGGCCCGCGAGGATCCCTCTTTTACGCAATACCAACGTGGCACCCCGTGTCCTGCCCGGCGTCCCTCGCGCCCGCGCGTTGCGGCGGGCGTTCCGGTATGCGACCGGCATTCACGTTCCCTCAGGGTTAATGCGAAACCCTTAAGAGTTGGTAACCTTTGAATGCGGGCAGATGTGGGCTCGCACAGGGCAAGATCGCGGCGGGCCTGATGCGGCGCCGGGCGTGCGTTGCCGCGCGAATGCGGAGCTGGCTGGAAATTCCCGTCGGCGCGGGGGCGGCCGTCAGAAGCCGCCGCCCAGGACCGACTGCACGTAGTCGCCCACGCTATTGCCGCGCCGCCGCTTGCCACCGCTGGTGCTGTTCCAGGAGAAGAAGCCGCCGCCGTCATCGACGCGCTCGAGCTGGACGGGTGCCAGGTGGTTGGGGCCCTTTGCGATCTGGTCCCACTTGCCGGCAAGCGCCTGGTCGATGCGCTTCTCGTGACCGTAGATGTCGGCGGCCATCTGCGTCTTGCCGTCATCGTCCACCCAGGCGGTGAAGTAGGTGACGTGGACGGGGATCGGGTGCTCGATGGGAACCTCGTTGTTCTGAGGTCCATGCTCCATGAGGTTGTCGACCTTGGCGGCGTCCCACCCCTTGTCCTCGTTGAGGAGTATCTCGGCCAAGCGCTCCGGATTGCGCACGCGCATGCAGCCATGGCTGTAGGCACGCACTGGTTGCTCGAACAGGCTCTTGGTCGGCGTGTCGTGCATGTAGACGAGGTGCTTGTTGGGGAAGGCGAACTTCACCATGCCGAGCGCGTTGTGCGGACCCGGAGGCTGGTAGATGTCGAAACGGCGGATGTCGGTCTCGTCCCAGTCGACGTCGCTGGGGTCGATGGGGCGACCGTTCTGCGACAGGCGCAGCCCCTGGCGCTCGAAGTAGTCGCCGCCGCGCGCCAGGCTCGGATAGAGCTCGCGCACCTTGATCGAGTTGGGCACGTTCCAGCGCGGCTGGAAGTAGATGGTCGTCATGTTCTGCGAGAACACCGGCGTCTGCTTGTCGACTTTGCCGGTGATGACGCGCTCGGTGTGGATCACCTTACCGTCCTTGACGACGCGAACCTTGAACTCGGGGATGTTCACCCAAACGTAGAGATTGCCCATGTCTTCGGGCATCCAGCGCCACTCTTCCATGTTGGCGATGAGCTTCTCAGGCGTCAGGACCTCGAAATCGTTGAGGACGGCGCGCGTGCCGCTTCCGATCAGACCATCGGGCCTCAGCCCCTTCTCCTTCTGGAAGGCCATCACCGCGTCTTTGAGCGCGTCGTCGTAGAAGGTCTCATCCGCGGGCGTTCCATCAGCCGCCGCCGCGGGCAGAGCGACCTTCAGGCGCTTGCGCAGAAACGCGACGTCGGGATGTTTGGTGCCGGGCTTCAAGAGGGGCCCATCGGGAATGCGCACGATCTCGGCTGCGGCGGCGCCCTTGCGCAACGCGAGCAGCTTCTGGCGCAGCTTCTCGAACTGCGGATGTTGCGGATTGAAGCCGCGCAGCACCGCGTCGGGCGCGCTGGCGTCGGCGACCTTGGCCATCACGTCCTGCGGGTCGAGCAGTTGCGGTGTGCGGTCGAGATAGGAGCTCAAGTCGCCGGCGGGATTCATGATACGACCGCCGCGGGCATAGCGTGCGTACTTGAGGACGGCCTTGGAGAGGGTGAGCTCGGCTGCGGCGAGGGTCTCGGGCGTGGCCGTGGTGATCGGCCCGGGCAGCGTGAAGTCCGACGCTTTCAGCCCCCAATCGTCCGCCTTCTTGATCTCGGCGATGGCGGCATCGGCCTTGGACGTCATCGCGTCCTTGTCCACCCAGATGGGGGCGAAGGTGCGTCCCTGGTAGAAGGTGGTGAGGGACTTCAGGTCGGCTTGCGCCTGCTCGTCGGCATCGCTGGCAGGCGGCGTGGCCAAAAGCTGCTTCAGCGCGATGCCGAGCGGGTCGGTCGGCTCGGGCACAGGCGCGGCTGTTGGCGCGGGGCCCGGCGCTGCTTCGGCCGGGGGCGGGGCTACCGTCGCCACCTGGTGCGCGTTCGCCGGCGCCTTGGTCTGCTTTTGGGTCTGTTTCTCGGTCTGCGCCTGCGCGCTTACGCCCCCTGCCAGGATCGCCGTTGTGGCCAATCCCAACGCCAAAACGCATCGCATGTACATTACGCCGGTCTCCTGTCCGCGGCCGCACGCTAGCCGAGGCCACACGTGCTGACCACCCCCTGCGATTCCATTCCGCAGTCGGGGTGCGAACGGGGCGTGAGGAGTGTGGCTGAAATACGCCGGGCGGCCCGCGCGGGGGCGGTCCCGCGGGGCTCAAGTCTGCATGCGACTTTATGGACCTGGTGGCGAAGGCGGCGGCGGGGCGGCGGAGGGCATCGCCGCCCCGGACCGAGGCTCGAGTGCCCGTCTAAGCCCGGGGCTCGAGCCCATACTCCTGCATTTTGCGGTAGAGCGTGGAGCGGCCGATCTTGAGACGCTTTGCCACCTCCGTCATGTGGCCGCGGTAGCGTCCGAGCGCGAGGCGGATCATGTCCGCCTCGATCTCGTCCAGGGGCCGGATGTCGCCGGCCTCGGTGACGACCGGAATGCCGAGCGCGCTCTCGCCGCCGCCAGCGCGGATCTCCATGGTCTGCGGGATGATGTCCTCCGCGCCCAGCAGCGCCGGTCCCTTGAACGTCCCGCGGTTGGTGACCGGTGCCGGTGCGGCCGGCACCGCGGTCTCGAAGCCGGAGACATGTGCGGCGATCTGGGGGAACTCCGCGACCGTCAGCTCGGGTCCGTCGGCGAGCACCACGGCGCGGAATACCGCGTTCTCCAGCTGGCGCACGTTGCCGGGCCAGGGGTAGGTCTTCAAAAGGCGCAGTGCATCCTCGCTGATGGCGCTGATGCGCTTGCCTTCCTCGGCGGCGAAGCGGGCCATGAAGTGCTGGGCGAGCTCGGGCACGTCGGCGAGACGCTCCCTCAACGGCGGCACCCAGATGGGGAACACATTCATGCGGTAGTAGAGGTCCTCGCGGAACTTACCCTCGCGCACCAGCTCGATCATGTTGCGGTTGGTGGCCGAGATGAGGCGGAAGTCGACCTTGATCGGCTTCTTGCCTCCGACGGAATCGATCTCGCCCTCCTGCAGTGCGCGCAAAAGCTTGACTTGCGCTTCGAGCGGCAACTCGCCGATCTCGTCGAGGAACAGCGTGCCGCCGTCCGCCTCCTGGAACTTGCCTACGCGTCGCTCGACGGCGCCGGTGAACGAGCCCTTCTCGTGGCCGAAGAGGATGCTCTCGACCAGGTTTTCGGGGATGGCGCCGCAGTTGACGACCACGAACGGCTTGCCGGAGCGCTCGCTCTCGCCTTGGATGGCGCGCGCGATGAGCTCTTTGCCCACGCCCGACTTGCCTTCGATCAGCACGGGGATGTGGGAGTTGGCGGCGCGCTTGCCGAGCCCCACGACGCGCTCCATGCCGTCGCCGCGAATGATGAGGTCGTCGAAGGTGAGCGTGCCTTCGACCTTCCTCTTGATGCGGCTGATCTCGTCGGCGAGCGCCTCGATCTTGAGCGCGCTTTTGATCGAGACCTCGAGCCGCTCGGGCGAGGCCGGCTTCACCACGAAGTCGACGGCGCCGGCGCGCATGGCATTGATGGCCGCGTCGATGGAGCCGTGGGCGGTCTGCACGATGATGGGGGGCAGCCCGGGCTTGCCGTTAAGCTTGTCGAGCACGGCCATGCCGTCGATGCCGTCCATGACTAGGTCGAGCAGCACCAGGCAGATCTCGGAGCGCTCGGGCCCCTCGAGGATCTGCAGGGCCTGCTCGCCCGAGCTCGCGGTCTTGGCGTCAAAGCCGAGCCGCTTGATCATTTCCTCGAGAATACGGCGCTGGGCGGGGTCGTCGTCGACAATTAGGAGACTCTTGACCATGGGGCACTCGAACTCAACCTCTACCAACCTCACCCCAACCGAGCCTCCCGAACTGCGTCAGGACTGGACACTCGGCCACCGGCGGGTCACTCAACAAAGGAGAGATTGCCCAACATGGGTAAATAAGCCGTTGCGATGGGGCCCAGGTTGATCCTTTTTTGGCCAGGCCGCGGCACGAGCGCAACTCGGGTTGCATCGCTGGCCCTCTATCGCGCATGGTTAAGGCCAACCCAAACCGTCTCTGGAGCACACGATGCGAATGGAACTGCGCACCCCCGGCGCATTGCTCAATCTTACGGCTCGCCAGCAGGAAGGAGGCGCGAGCACCGCCGCTGCCGAGCTCGGTCCGCTTCCCGAATGGAGCCTCGCCGATCTTTATGCGGGGCCCGATGCGCCGGAGATCGCGCGCGATCTCGATGACGCAGCCGCGCAGGCGCGCCGCATCAAGGAGACCTACCACGGCAAGCTCGCCGAGATCGGTCGCGATGGAGAAAAGCTAGGGCTGGCGATCGAGGAGTTCGAGCGCCTCGTCGAGGTGATGGGCCGCCTCGGCTCGTTCGCCGGGCTCTACTATGCCGGCAATCAGTCCGACGCCGCGCGCGCCAAGTTCTACGGCGACATCTCCGAAAAGCTGACCGCCATCTCGATGGACGTCATCTTCTTCGAGCTGGAGCTCAACCAGATCGACGATGCCGCGATGGCCGAGGCTCTGAAGTCTCCGCGCGCGGGCCACTACAAGCCGTGGCTCGACAACGTCCGCAAGGAGAAGCCCTACCAGCTCGAGGAGAAGATCGAGCGGCTGTTCCACGAGAAGAGCCAGACCTCGCGCTCGGCCTGGGACCGCCTCTTCAACGAGACGATGGCGGCGTTGCGCTTCGAGGTCGAAGGCGAGAAGGAGCCCTTCCCGCTCGAGCTCACCTTGAACCTGCTTTCGAGCCCGCACGAGGAGAAGCGCAAGGCGGCGGCGGAAGCGCTCGCCAAAGTGTTCCAGGAGAACGTTCGCCTCTTCACGCTCATCACCAACACGCTGGCGAAGGACAAGGAGATCTCCGACCGCTGGCGCGGCTTCAAGGACGTGGCCGATAGCCGGCATCTCGCCAACTGCGTCGAGGCCCCTGTGGTCGATGCGTTGACCCACAGCGTGCGCGAGGCCTACCCGCGGCTGTCGCATCGCTATTACGCCATGAAAGCCAAGTGGCTCGGCAAGGAGCGGCTCGCCCACTGGGACCGCAATGCGCCGTTGCCCAAGCAGCCGGAGCGCGTCTTCGCCTGGTCGGAGGCGCGCCAGCTGGTGCTCGGCGCCTACAGCGGCTTTGCGCCGGAGATGGCCAACATCGCCAAGGAGTTCTTCGACAAGAGCTGGATCGATGCGCCGGTGCGGCCGGGCAAGGCGCCGGGTGCATTCTCGGCTTCGACGGTACCGTCGGTGCATCCCTACGTGCTGCTCAACTATCTGGGCAAGCCGCGCGACGTGACGACGCTCGCGCATGAGCTCGGCCACGGCGTCCACCAGATGCTGGCGCGCCCGCAAGGCGCGCTGATGGCCTCGACGCCGCTGACGCTCGCCGAGACCGCGTCCGTGTTCGGCGAGATGCTGACGTTCAAAGCGCTCTTGAAGGAGATCAAGGATCCGAAAGAGCGCAAGGCGATGATCGCCGGCAAGGTCGAGGACATGCTCAACACGGTGGTGCGCCAGATCGCGTTCTACACGTTCGAGCGCAGGGTGCACGAGGCGCGCCGCAACGGCGAGCTGACGCCCGACCAGCTCAACGCAATCTGGCTCGAGGT
Source organism: uncultured Alphaproteobacteria bacterium (assembly GCA_963782555.1). Lineage (GTDB taxonomy): Bacteria > Pseudomonadota > Alphaproteobacteria > Rhizobiales > Hyphomicrobiaceae > Hyphomicrobium_A. Next base: position 166,730 of record CAWAKB010000002.1, read on the forward strand.
GCAGGCGGAGAGCCTAGGCCCGGCCATCGAGCTGAAGCCGGGCTACGAGGTGTTCTGGACCTACGTGCCCCACTTCATCCACTCGCCGTTCTACGTCTATGCCTACGCCTTCGGCGACTGCCTGGTGAACTCGCTCTATGGCCTCTACGAGGAGGCGCACCCGGGCTTCGTCGCCAAGTACTTCGACATGCTGAAGGCCGGCGGCTCCAAGCATCATTCGGAGCTGCTGGCGCCATTCGGCCTCGACGCCTCCAAGCCGGAGTTCTGGCAGAAGGGCCTCAAGGTCATCGCAGGCATGATCGACGAGCTGGAGAAGATGGACGCCGTGACGTAGGGGGATGGCGCTGTGGCCGCGGCGATACCGGCAAGGAGTGCAACAATGTTGCGCGTCCTTGCCGCGACGCGGCAGCGCACCATGTTCCCGGCCCCAGAGTCTTGCGTCATTGTCAAGGCTGTGAAGCGGGGACATTCGTGAATTAAGGGGTTCCCTTAAGGCAGCATTAGGGGTTAGAAGCGCGCGCCATTGCTGCACTGCAGTCAGCTCAACGTGAGGTGCCGACGTGGCACAATCGCACGTCGCAAAGGGCGCCGATCAGGGCCAGCCCGACGGCACCCCCTACCAGCACTTTTGGCCGCTCGTCCTGGGGTCTGTGGGTGTCGTCTATGGCGATATCGGCACGAGCCCACTCTACGCGTTCCGTGAGGCCGTCATCGCCGCCAAGGCCTCGAGCTTTGCCGGTCGCGAGGCGGTCTTTGGCGTGCTCTCGCTCATTCTTTGGGCGCTCTTGCTTATCGTCACTCTGAAGTACGTCGTCGTCCTCTTGCGCGCCGACAACAAGGGCGAGGGCGGCATGTTCGCCCTGATGGCGCTCGGCCAGTCGGTTGCCAAGCGCTCAGCGCCGGTGATCATGGGGCTCGGCATTGCGGGTGCTTCATTCTTCTACGGCGACGCGGTCATCACGCCAGCCATCTCCGTGCTCTCCGCCGTCGAAGGTATGACGCTCGTCTCGCCGGCGTTCGATCAGTACGTGATGCCGCTGTCCCTGGTGATCCTGATTGGGCTCTTTACGGCGCAATCGCGCGGCACGGCCAAGGTCGCAACCTTCTTCGGGCCCGTCACCGTCGTCTGGTTCACCGTGCTGGCGCTGGGCGGGATCGTGCATCTGGTGATCAACCCGGAGGTGCTCGTCGCCGTCAATCCCTGGTACGGGATCCGGTTCCTGCTGCGGCACGGCCTCATCGGCCTCACCGTGTTGGGCCTCATCTTCCTCGCCGTGACGGGTGCCGAGGCGCTTTACGCCGATCTCGGCCACTTCGGCCGCAAACCCATTCAAACCGCGTGGTTCGGGCTGATACTGCCGGCGCTGACGCTCAACTATTTCGGGCAGGGCGCGCTGGTGCTGGAGCACCCGGAAGCGCTGGAGAACCCCTTCTATCTTCTCTATCCCGACTGGGCGCTCGTCCCCATGGTGATCCTGGCGACGCTTGCCACCATCATCGCCAGCCAGGCGGTCATAACCGGCGCATTCTCATTGACGCGTCAGGCGATCCAGCTCGGCTTGTTGCCGCGCTTCGGCATCACGCACACCTCCGAATCGGTCTCGGGCCAGATCTACATGCCGCGCGTCAACTGGATGCTGCTCGTCGGCGTGTTGTTCGTCGTGGTCATCTTCCGCTCGTCGTCCAATCTGGCGGCGGCGTACGGCGTATCGGTGACAGCTGCGATGGTGATCGACACGCTCTTGGCCTTCTTCGTCATCTGGCGATTCTGGAGGTGGCCGCTGTGGCAAACCTTGCTGCTCGTGCTGCCGCTGTTGTTGCTCGAGCAAACCTTCCTCACTGCCAACTTCCTCAAAGTGTTCCAGGGCGGCTGGGTGCCGCTGACGCTGGCGGCCTGCGTCGGCCTCATCATGATCACCTGGGTCAGGGGCTCGCGCCTGCTCGCCCGCCAGACGCGTAAGAACGAGGCCGACCTCGACTGGCTCTTGCGCCGGCTCGAGGCCAAGCCGCCCCACCGGGTAGCAGGCACCGCGGTGTTCTTCACGGCCGATCCGACGGCCGCCCCCACCGCGCTCATGCACAACCTGAAGCACAACCGCGTCCTGCACGAGCGCAACATCATCCTCTCCATCCGCACCGAGGATACCCCGCGCGTGCCCCGCTACGAGCGCGTGACGGTGGAGCGCGTGACCGACACCTTCATCCGCGTCGTCGCCCGCTACGGCTTCATGGAGACGCCGAGCGTGCCTAAGATCTTCGAGCAATGCCGGCGCAAGGACCTGAACGTCGACATGAGCGCCACCTCGTTCTTCCTGTCGCGGCGCAACCTCAAGCCGACGCCCAAGTCGGAGATGCCGGGCTGGCAGGACCACCTGTTCGTGGCGCTGGCGCGCTCAGCCCAGGACGCCACCACCTACTTCCAGATCCCGACCGACCGCGTCGTGGAGGTCGGCACCCAAGTGGCCGTGTAGCGGCCGCCCTTGCCGGCGCCGGCACGCCCCCCGATATGCGAGAGGCGGCGGTCCTGATCGCGCCGCTCACACCAGGATCGTCGATGGGCAACGAGGAGAACCGGTTTTCCGCCAGAGCCGCGCGCTACGTTCGCGTCGGCACCAATGTCGGCGGCGTCGCTGCGCGCATGGCGGGCGAGCGTCTCTTCGGCTTGGAGCCCGACCGCGCGCGCTCGGCCGCCGATCTCGCCACCGCCCTCGGCGGCCTCAAAGGCCCGTTGATGAAGGTGGCGCAGCTCCTCTCCACGATCCCCGAGGCGCTGCCGGCCGAATACGCGCGAGAGCTCGGGCAATTGCAGTCGGCCGCTCCCGCCATGGGTCCGGCCTTCGCCAAGCGGCGTATGCAAGTCGAGCTGGGCCCCGATTGGCAGACACGATTTCAGAGCTTCGATACACAAGCCGCGGCCTCGGCGTCGCTGGGCCAGGTGCACAAGGCGGTCGCCCACGACGGGCGTCTGTTGGCGGTCAAGCTGCAGTATCCCGACATGTCCTCGGCGGTGGAAGCCGATCTCACCCAGCTCAAGGCCGTGTTCGCCATCCACGCGCGCATGTCGCCTGCGGTCGAGACCGGCGAGATCTTGAAGGAGATCTCCGCCCGCCTCAGAGAGGAGCTCGACTACGAGCTAGAGGCGCGCCACACGCGGCTTTATGGCGCCATCTTTGCCGGCGACGAGCGCATCCGCGTGCCCGAGGTCATCCCCGAGCTGTCAACCAAGCGGCTCTTGACCATGACCTGGCTCGAGGGCCGCAAGCTTCTCGACTACAAGCCGGCGCCGCTCGAGGACCGCAACCGGATCGCGCAGGCGATGTTCCGCGCATGGTGGTTTCCCTTCAGCCATTACGGCGTCATCCACGGCGATCCACATCTCGGCAACTATACGGTCTTCGAGCGCGAGGGCCGCCCTGCGGGCATCAACCTTTTGGACTACGGCTGCATCCGCAGCTTCCGCGTGCCCTTCGTGCAGGGCGTCATCGACCTCTACAACGGCCTGCTCAAAAACGACCGCGCCCTCGTGGTGCACGCTTATGAGACCTGGGGCTTCCAGGGCCTGTCGGCTGAGCTGATCGAGGCGATGACCATCTGGGCCAAGTTCATCTACGGGCCGCTCTTGGACGACCGCGAGCGCGCCATCGCCGAGGGCACGACGCCCGGCGAGTACGGGCGCCATGAGGCCTTCACCGTGCACAAGATCCTGCGCGAGAAGGGACCGGTGACGGTGCCGCGCGAGTTCGTGTTCATGGACCGCGCAGCGATCGGGCTGGGCGGCGTGTTCCTGCACCTGGGCGCGCGCCAGAACTGGTACCGACTCTTCAACGAGACGATCGAGGGCTTCGTGCTCGACGAGGTTTCCGCGCGCCAGCGCCAAGCCTTCACCGCGGCGGGCGTTCCGCTACCTGACGCGGCGTAAGTCAGCGGCTAATCGCCGACGATGTCCTGCCGGCGGCGCAAGTACTCCTCGCGGTCGATCTCGCCCTTCGCATAACGCTCATCGAGAATGTCGCGTGCGGTGCGGCCCCGCGGGCCCGCATTGCCGCCTCCCATTGAGCGGACGAACGGCACGATCAGCACGACGAGCAGGATGATGAGCCCGATGGTCAGCAGCGGACCGAACACCATGCCTCCGCCTCCCCAACCCATGCCCCAGTCATGCATGTGCCAGCCACCTTGTCCGGTCTGGGCCGAGGCAGGTGTGATCAGCCCCAGCCACAGCACCAACACGAGCAGTCGGGTCATCAGACATCACCGTCAGGTGCTGCACGTCTTGACGCCGACGAGCGCATACGCCGGACAGACGCCGACGAGCCCGGTGACCAGCGGCACGACGCCGATCCAGCCCCAAATGTACGTGTAGTCCGATCCGTAGAGGCCGAGCGGTGAGGCGATAAGGGCCACCCCGGCAACGACGCGCACGATGCGGTCGAGCATTCCTTCGTTCCTGGTCATGATGTTGCTCCTGAGGTCGCGGACGGCTGCGCTCGGCAGCCAGTGCCGGCCCAGAAGCTAAACCACTGCGCGCGGCCCCAAACTGATGTGGGTCAAGCGCGGATGCAAAACCAGCCCGTGCGACGCCGCGGTCTGTCGCGCCCCCCATGCCCTTGCCGGAGAAAAGCCTTTAGACTTGGGCCAAGCTTTGAGCGGAGACGTCGATGCTGCGTCTGAGGAGAGTTGCGATGGCGGCGCTTTTGCTGACCGGCGCGGGCGCGCTGCCGGCGCGTGCGGAGGATCCCGACGTCGCCAAGGGCCGGCAGCTGGCCCAGACTTTGTGCGCCCAGTGCCATTTGAACGAGGGCCAGGGGGAGAAACAGGGGCCGATGGGGGTGCCGGGCTTCGTCGCCGTGGCCAACCGCCCCGATCAGACCTTCGGGGGCATCGTGCGCTGGCTCAAGGCGGTGCCGCCGATGATGCCGGACCACCACCTGACGCTTACCGAGATCGATGAGCTTGCCGCCTTCATCATGTCGCTGCGCAAATCGAACTAAGCATGGGCGGGTCGGCACGCACATCGACGACACGAGCGCGTGGGACGTCACGGTCGGCGCCGGTGTCAGCGTGCCGCTTGGCGTCCCGTAATCGGGAGCGACCGGCGCTGGGCTAGCGGGTGTCCGATTCCCGGCCGCGTTGCTCCGCAGCCATCATGTGCGTGGCGAAGGCAAAGATGTAGCCCGTCGACCAGCCGAACATGAGCACGCCGGTCGCCGCCTCGAGGGGGCCCAGCAAACGCATATGCTGGGGCAGGACCACGTCGGCGTAGCCCACCGTCGTGTAGCTCGAGAGCGAGAAATAGAGCGAGGTGGCAAGGTCGTCGAAGCCGCCGATCGCGTAGTAGGCGAGCGCCCAGAGCAGAGCTTGCACCAGGTGCGACGCGAGCAGAACGGTGAAAACGAGGAACAGCAGCAGCGCGTGCGCGCGGAAGACGTTGATCACGCGCAAGTGCACGCTGTCGATAAGGCGCACCATCATGCGCGCGACGACGACGGCATGCACCGCGACGCTAATGAAGATCAAGAACAGGGCAAGCGCCGCAAGTCCGAGCATGTTCTGCCCCCTCTGTCGCCTTGCCGCAAACTGCAGTGCGCCGTCAGGGCCGTCAACCCGCGCGCGTTCGAGATTCCGTGGGCAGAGTGCTTTCATTGCGCCCCAGTACGCAGCTCGTTCTTGAGAGCGACGATGGGATACGGGACACCACGTCTTAGAGAGCGGCGGCAGAGATGGGGGCCAAGGCCCGGGCGCGCAGCTCCGCATCCCCAAGGCGGATCGATGGGCGACGCTAAGATGGAATTGGCCTGCTCGTGCCTATGTCAGTATGAAGCTCGCCGTTTCCTTCAAAGTCTCGGCCTCATACTCGATCGTTTGCCCATCCACCAATTTCGGGCCGGCAATGGTCGTCTTATGCATGGAGAAGATCGCAGTCGTTTCGACTTTCGCTTGGGAGGCGCCTGCTGGAAGTTGAACCGGTGGAATGAGCAGGGATAAGAATTTCGTGTAGTCATCAGGGGCAGTCTCGATCGCCACCGACGCCATTGGCCCGGCGGCGGTCCGCTGCACCAGAACACCGAAATAAGCTTTGTTGTTCAATACGATTTGTGGGTTTCCAGTGATATCAATTCCATACGAGATAGTGGATTTAGGACCTTTTAGCTCGTAGTAGTTGGCAACAGCTTTTGCTAACAGCATGATCGAACCTCGCAATCCATAGAATTGAAAACAAGCGGCGGTCTTAAATGGCCGCAATTTACGGGGGCGTGACGCGGACGCAAGAAATGCACCATCGCATCAGGGTCTAGGCTTGTTCAGGCGCTGGGCCAAGCGGCCGAGCAAGGGGGCCGCAGAGGAAGAAATAAAGGATCAGATGCGCGATGCAATAATTCGAAAATTGGCAGCCCAATTGCCACCCAAATGCATTTGATCACAAGTGAAGAAACATGTCCAACAGAGTCTGAGCTTGCTGCGCGCCCGGAAGGCCTGCGTCGAGCTCTGTCGACGCTCACATTCTAAATGCCGCCCACAGCCCGATCGCGCCGGCGACGAATGCTGCGGCGAGAGCGAGCGCGAGAAGCTTGGCGAGCCGGAGGCCGCCGGCCGTCGTGGCAAGCGCCACTTTGGACAGGCTGTTGACCGTCACCGCGATCAGGATGGCGAAGGCGGCGCTGTCGGTGCTGAGCCCGCTGGGTGCGAGCCGTGCCATCGACAGACTGATCGCGTCGACGTCGACGATGCCGGAGACGGCGGCGAGCGCGTAAGCCCCGCTCGAGCCGGCCCATGCCGCCAGACCCTTGGCCAGCGCCATGATCAGTGCGAGCAGGGCGCCGAACTCCAAAACCACGCCGAGGTCGAACGGGTTGCGCAGCGTGAGCGTGCCGGCGCCCTCGTTGTCGTCGCGCGCCCAATTGCCGAGAAACCCCGCAATGCCCGCTTGCACCAGCGTTGCAACGACGAGCGGCACCGCAAGAACGGGTAGCAGCGCGATGTTGATGAGGCCGACAATAACCAGTACGCGCACCATCATCATGGCGCTCGCCAGCATGATGCCCGCCGCGAACAGCTTCTCCCGCTCCGGGTGCTGGCGTGCGAGCCGCGCCATGTTGAGGGTCACCGCCGTGGAGGACACGAGCCCACCGGTGAGCCCCGACAGGAGAACGCCGAGGCCGGCGCCTGCGTAGCGGATCGCCACGTAGCCGGCGAACGACAAGGCCGCGATCAGGATGGTGAGGAGCCACACCTCGCGCGGGTTGACCGGGAACCAGCGCACGAGCTCGCGGTCGGGCAGGAGCGGCAGCAGGATCACCGTCATGGCGGCAAGGATCAGGCCGGCGCGCAGCTCCTCCCAGGTCAACCGCTTCAGCCACTCGTGCAGCGCAGCCTTGAGCGCGAGCAACAAGGCGGTGGCCACGCCCGCTGCCGCCGCCGCAGTTTTGTCGCCCATGACCGCCAGCGCCCCGAGCGCGAATGCGAGCATCGCCGCGACGACCGTCGTGGCGCCAAAGGTCTTGTCGTGCTCCATCTCGCGGTAGCGGAAGACGGTGATCGTTGCGGCGAAGGCGGCAAAGGCGAGCCCGAGCGCGAGTACGCCCCACGCGCCGCCGGCCAAAGCCAGCGCCCCCCAAATGCCGCCCAAGAGCCCCGATAGGGCGTGCGTGCGCAGGCCCGCAGCACGGTCCCCCTCGGCCTCCTCGCGCTGCTTCCAGCCGCGCTCGATGCCGATGACGAGGCCGATGGCGAGAGCGACGGCGAGGCGCTCGATGAGCTCGAATGTGTCCAAGGTCGCGTCCGGGCTGGCTGGAGGCTCCGCTCCCGAGGCTATCTTAAAATGCTAATTAATCGCGTGTCGCGGTGCAGCGCGGGGAGCCGCGAAATGCACTCTGGGGCCAATCACTTGGCCTGCGCCAACGCGCTTTGGCTCTGATCGCTTGATAGCGGGCGTGGGTTGAGGTACGAGGTTTTTCAACGATAGCAAACCCGAGGGAGGGGAATCGTGGCGATCGACTTGACGAGCGGCAATCCTGCGATGGACTACGCCGAGCACGCAAAGACCTACAAGCAGTTCCTGCTTTTCACCAAGGTCGCGATCGTGTTCCTCGTTCTGCTGTTGGCGGGGATGGCCTACTTTTTGGTCTGATCCACGGACTGATCGCGGCCGAGGCATCCGGAGACGCGAGGCGGGTTTGATTTCTTGAAGCTTTCGCAACGTCCCGGCGCCGGAGTCCTCCGGACAATCGGAAGTTCCCATGGTCACCATAGCTGTCACGGCGGAGGGGACAGACGAGCCGCGTGTCGCGGTCTCGCCTGAGACGACAAAGAAGCTCACCGCGCTGGGCGCTCACGTGAAGGTCGAGGCCGGTGCCGGCCAGCGCTCGCGTTTTTCCGACGAGGCGCTGAAGGCCCAAGGCGCCGAGATCGTAGCGAGCGCGGCCGATGCGCTGCGCGACGCCGACATTCTCCTCAAAGTGCGCCGCCCGAGCGCCGATGAGGTCAAGGCGCTGAAGCCGGGCGCGCTGGTCGTGGCCATGCTCGATCCTTTCGGCGACCGGGCCGGGCTCGAGGCGCTCGCTGCCGCCAACGCGGCGCTGTTCTCCATGGAGTTCATGCCGCGCATCACGCGCGCCCAATCCATGGACGTGCTCTCCAGCCAGGCGAACCTCGCCGGCTACAAGGCCGTCGTCGATGCTGCGGCCATGTTCGAGCAGGCGATGCCGATGATGATGACAGCGGCGGGCACCGTGCCCGCCGCAAAAGTTTTCGTCATGGGCGCCGGCGTCGCCGGGCTGCAGGCGATCGCCACCGCGCGCCGGCTCGGTGCGCAGGTCTCCGCCACCGATGTGCGCCCCGCCGCCAAGGAGCAGGTTGCCTCACTGGGCGCCAAGTTCATCGCGGTCGAGGACGAGGAGTTCAAGCAGGCACAGACGGCAGCCGGCTACGCCAAGCCGATGTCGGCGGAGTATCAGGCCAAGCAGGCCGAGCTGGTCGCCGCGCACGTCAAGAACCAGGACATCGTCGTGACCACGGCGCTGATCCCCGGTCGTCCGGCGCCCAAGCTCATCACGCGCGCCATGATCGAGAGCATGAAGCCCGGCGCCGTCATCGTCGATCTCGCGGCCGAGCGCGGCGGCAACACGGAGCTGACCGATCCCGGCAAGACCATCGACGTGGGTGGGGTGCGCATATTCGCCCCGCTCAATCTCGCGGGCGAGATCGCCGTCAACGCCTCGAGCCTCTACGCCAAGAACCTGTTGGCCTTCCTCGGCATCCTAATCGACAAGGACGAGAAGGCCCTGAAGATCGATTGGGACGACGAGATCGTCAAAGGCACGCTCGTCGCCAAGGACGGCAAGATCGTCCACCCCAGCCTGACGCAGGGAGCGTGAGATGATGAAACGCACCATGACCGCCGCGCTCGCAGCACTGCTGACGTCGGCTGCGCCCGCGTTTGCGGCGGAGGGCATCGGCGGCGCCATCGACCCGGTCATCTACGAGCTGATGGTGTTCGTGATGGCGATCTTCGTCGGCTACTACGTGGTGTGGAGCGTGACGCCGGCGCTGCACACGCCGCTCATGTCGGTGACCAACGCCATCTCCTCGGTGATCGTCGTCGGCGCGCTGCTCGCGGTCGCCGTCGAGCACGGCGGTATCGAGACGCTCATGAGCTTCGGCAACCCCACATTCTCCAAAGCCTTCGGGCTGCTCGCGCTTGCCATGGCGGCCGTGAACATTTTCGGCGGCTTCCTCGTCACGCAGCGCATGCTCGCCATGTACAAGAAGAAAGGCGACAAGCGGTGACGGCTCCCATGACGATGTCGCCTAATCTCGTCGCCGGCCTCTATCTGGCCTCCGGCGTGTTGTTCATCCTCGCCTTGCGCGGCCTGTCGAGCCCCGCCACCTCGCGGCGCGGCAACTACGCCGGCATGCTCGGCATGGCGATTGCCATGGGAACGACGCTTGCCGTGGCGGCGCCCGAGCTTTCCATCACCTGGTACCTGATTGTCGGCGGCCTCGCCGTCGGCGGCCTCATCGGCGCCATCACGGCGCGGCGCATTCCCATGACGGCGATGCCGGAGCTGGTCGCGGCCTTCCACTCGCTGGTCGGCCTGGCGGCGGTGTTCGTTGCGGCTTCCGCGCTTTATGCGCCGAGCTCCTTCGGCATCGGCACGCCCGGCGACATCCACTTCGCCAGCCTCATCGAGATGTCGCTCGGCGTCGCCATCGGCGCCATCACCTTCACCGGCTCCGTCATCGCGTTTGCGAAGCTGTCGGGGCGCATGTCGGGCAAGCCCATCACGCTCCCGGCCCGCCACACGATCAACTTGGCCCTCTTCGCGTTCCTTGTTTGGCTCATCTACAGCTTCTGCCAGTCGGGCGGCGAACCCCTTCTGTTCTGGGGCATCGCCCTGTCGGCCATGCTGTTCGGCATCCTCATCATCATCCCCATCGGCGGCGCCGACATGCCGGTCGTCATCTCGATGCTCAACTCCTATTCGGGCTGGGCGGCCGCCGGCATCGGCTTCACGTTGTCCAACATTGCGCTCATCATCACGGGCGCGCTGGTCGGCTCCTCGGGCGCGATCCTGTCCTACATCATGTGCAAGGGCATGAACCGCTCGTTCATCTCGGTGATCCTCGGCGGCTTCGGCGGCGAGGTGGCGGGACCGGCGGGCGGGGCTGAGCAGAAGCCCGTCAAGCTCGGCTCGGCGGAGGACGCCGCCTACGTGATGAAGAACGCTTCCCGCGTCATCATCGTGCCGGGCTACGGCATGGCGGTCGCCCAGGCGCAACATGCGCTGCGCGAGATGGCGGATGCTCTCAAGAAGGAGGGCGTCGAGGTCAAGTACGCGATCCACCCCGTGGCGGGACGCATGCCGGGCCACATGAACGTGCTCTTGGCCGAGGCCAACGTCCCCTACGACGAGGTGTTCGAGCTCGAGGACATCAATTCCGAGTTTCCGCAGACCGACGTCGTCTACGTCATCGGCGCCAACGACGTGACCAACCCGGCGGCCGAGGACGACAAGACCTCGCCCATCTACGGCATGCCGGTGCTGCAGGTGTGGAAGGGCGGCACCGTGCTGTTCAACAAGCGCAGCCTCGCCTCGGGCTATGCCGGCATCGACAACCCGCTGTTCTACCGCGACAACACGGTGATGGTGCTGGGCGACGCCAAGAAGATGACCGAGAACATCGTCAAGGCGCTCGCGCACTGACGCATGCCCCCAGGTGTCATCCTCGGGCTTGTCCCGAGGATCCAACTCGCGGCTTATCCGGAAAGAGAAAGCATTCGCGAACGCTTGCCCCAATCGCAGCTTTGCAGCCCGCTGCAACGTGGGTCCTCGGGGTCATGCTGGAAGCATGCCTCCGGCATGGCCCGAGGATGACAGTCAGTCGGCTGCTCCTGTGCATGGCCTTATGCGCGCTGGCTGCGCAAGCGCGTGCCGAGGAAGGCTTCCACGTCGACGACAGGCCGGCGGCCGTGCGCGCCATCTGGCCGTCGGTCTATGCCTTCGTGTGCGAGGGCCGGAGAGGCACCTATATCGCCTCGGCCTTCTTTGTCGGGACGGCGGGCGACAGGGCGGACTACATCTTCGTCACGGCGGGGCACGCGATCCAGGATTGCAAGTCTCGGCGGCGCTATCTGGTGGAGAACATCAACCAGCCCGAGTTCGAGAGCGATGGAATAACGGTCGCAAGACCGCCGCAGCGGCTCCACCATGTGCAGCTGGTCCAGATCGATGACGCCTATGACCTGGCCGTCGTCCGGGCGCGGGCCAGCGCCAGGAGGCTCCGCATCGGCAGCCCGCTCAAGGTCGGCAACACCTGCGACAAGGATTTGCACCGCGAGATCTATGCGGTGGGGTTCCCCGGTGTCGGCAAGCGTCGCTCCCTGCACCTGCACCGCGACGAGAAGCGCTGGAGCAAGGGGGAGTTCGTCGGTCTCGGGCGAGCCGAGTTCCGCGGAGTCATGTCGACGTATATCGCCACCAGCGTCGACTCGCTGCCGGGCAATTCCGGCGGACCGGTGGTGGATGAAAGCGGCGCGCTGGTCGGCGTCGTCGCGCAAGGGGTTGCGGGCGCCGACAACAACTTCCGCTACGACGTCGATCCAAAGAAGAAGGACGACTGGCAGACGTTCGTCGCGCCCTGCACCGCCGTCCTGCGGCTGCTGCACAAGAGCGGCCTGGAGTAGCTCTCGCCCAACCTCCGCAAACAATAAGGCCCGGCGCGTTGGCGCCGGGCCTTCTCATGCAAGTGCCGATTTAGTTCGTCACAGCAACGGTGCGAACCATGAGGCCGCCTGCTTCCCGGCTGAGCTCGACGCTCGTGGGCACAGTGGCCACCTCATGCGCCGTGGACAGCACGATCGCCTGACCCGGGGCCAGCACCGTCTCGAAACGGATGGGCTGCCCTTGTGGCTGGGCGAGCGTCGCGACGACATGGAAGCGGCCGGCTTCCTCGGTGTAGTAGGCAACGCCGTTGACGGCGCCGAGGTCGATCTTGTGGGCGCTCGGCCCACCGGCCCAGGCTGAACCGATCGAGGCCAAGGTGACGGCCGCGGCGATGAAGGCGACTTTGCGGAAGCTCATGACTGTCTCCTGTCTCTGGTGGTGGAGGCCAGGGCGGATGCGCTGGTCTGTTGCGAGGGAAGATGGTACGGGGGGCATAATTAGTCCAACAGATTGGATCAATAATGCCCATCGACCACATCAATTTGGCCCGGGTGGATCTCAACCTGCTGGTGGCGCTGGACGCGCTGCTCACCGAGCGCAGCGTCACCAAGGCGGCGGCCCGCATCGGCATCGGCCAGTCGGCCATGAGCCACAACCTGGCGCGGCTGCGCGAGCTGTTCGACGACGAGCTGATGACACGCGGTCCCCGCGGGATGCAGCCGACCCCGCGCGCGCTGGCGCTCGCCGACCCGGTGCGCATCGCGCTGGCACAGATCGAGACGCTGGTCTCGCGCGCCGACGCGTTCGACCCGGCGACGGCAGCCCGCGTGTTTCGCATCGGCTTGCCCGACAGCGTCGAGGTGCTGGTGGGCCCGGCGCTGCTCGCCGACGTGTGCCAGCATGCGCCCGGCATCCGCTTTCGCTTCTATGCCGCCGAAGGCCAGGGGCTGCTCGACGACCTCGACGCCGACCGCCTCGACCTCGGCATCGGGGTCGGCGCGTTTGCCGGCGGCCAGGTGCACCACAAGCGGCGCGTGCTCGCCACCGACACCTACCTCGTCATGTTCAATGCCAAGAAGGTGCCCATAAAGCCGCCGATCTCGCTTGAGGACTACGTGCGCTTGCCGCACGTGCTCACGAGCTTGCGCCGCGGCGAGCGCGGCGTGGTGGACGAGGCGCTGGAGAAGTTGGGGCTAAGCCGCAAAATCGCGCTGGTGACGCCGCGCTTCGTGGCCGTGCCGTTTCTCGTCGCGGGCGCGGCAGTGATTACGACCATGCATGCGCGCCTCGCGCGCTATTTTGCCGACGAGCTGGGGCTAAGCTTGAGCCCGCCGCCGGTCGAGCTGCCGCAGCTGACGACCTCGCTGCTGTGGCACGCCTCCTACGACAAGGACCCCGCGCACATCTGGCTGCGCGAGACGATCGTGCGCGTCGCGGCTGAGGCGGGTGGGAAGGCGGCGATTAAGACGCGCAAGGCGCGGTGAGCGCGGCGCCTGATCCGCAAATGTCTGCTAGTGACCCCAAGCGGACATCCTTTGCGGGCGCCTTTATCTCGCGCTTATGCGGCGGCCCCTAAATCCGTATCGAATCTTTATGCGCCAAACTCTAGGTCCTCCTCGTCGCAGCGACAGGAGGACGTCACATGCTGGATCTTGTCTATCTGGCGCTCGGGCTCGGGCTCTTTGCTCTGATGAGCCTTTATGCCCGCTGGGCGGCGGGCGTGTGAGGCCTGCCATGCTCGATCTCGTGCTCGGTGCGATCGTGGCCGCCGGCATCGGCGCCTACCTCGTCTATGCTCTCCTCTACCCCGAGAAGCTCTGATCATCCGCGCGCGCCGCCAGGTGTGGCCGCGCAGCTGAGGCTCGTCACATGACACTCAACGGCTGCTTCCAGATCGCCTTCATGCTCGCCCTCGTGGTTGCGACGGCGCGCCCGCTCGGCCGCTTCATGGCCGTGGTTCTCCATGGACGCGATACGTTCCTGCATCGGCTCGCTCAGCCCGTAGAGCAGCGGCTTTATGCCTACGCCGGTATCGATCAAAGGCGCGAGCAGAGCTGGCTCGGCTATGTCTCGGCACTGCTCCTCTTCAATGCCGCGGGCTTCGTGCTGCTCTACGCGATACTGCGGCTGCAGCAGTTCCTGCCGTTGAACCCGCAAGGCTTCGGGCCGATGAGCCCCGCCATGGCGTTCAACACCGCGGCGTCGTTCGTCTCCAACACGAACTGGCAGGCCTACGGCGGCGAGAGCACGCTTTCCTATTTCAGCCAGATGGCGGGCTTGACCGTGCAGAATTTTCTGTCGGCGGCAACCGGCATGGCCATAGTGGTTCCGCTGGCGCGTGCCTTTACCCGCGCCAGCGCCGCGACCGTCGGCAACTTCTGGGTCGATCTCACTCGCACCACGCTCTACGTGCTGCTGCCGCTGTCGATCGTGATGGCGATTGTCCTCATTGCGTTCGGCGTGCCGCAAAACCTGAGCAACTACGTCGATGCGACGACGCTCGAAGGCGCCAAGCAGACGATCGCGCAAGGACCCGTTGCAAGCCAGCTCGCCATCAAGCAGCTCGGGACCAACGGCGGCGGCTTCTTCAACGTGAACTCCGCGCATCCTTACGAGAATCCCAATGTATTGAGCAATACCATCCAGGCCTGGGCCATCCTCGCGCTGTCGCTCGGCCTCGCCATCAGCTTCGGACGCATGCTCGGCAAGGAGCGCGAGGGCTGGGCCCTGCTGGCCGTGATGATGTTGTTCATTGCCGCCGGCTGTGCCGCCGCCTACTGGGCGGAGGCGGGCGGCAACCCGCTGATGCACGCCATGGGCATTGACGGACCCAACATGGAAGGCAAGGAGGTCCGCTTCGGCACGGCGCAATCGGCGATCTGGGCGGCATTCACGACCGGCGCCTCCAACGGCTCGGTCAATTCCATGCACGCGTCGTACATGCCGCTGGGCGGACTCGTGCCGCTGTTCCTGATCCAGCTCGGCGAGGTGCTGCCGGGCGGCGTCGGCTCCGGCCTCTACGGCATGGTGCTGTTCGCGATCCTCGCGATGTTCGTCGCCGGGCTGATGGTCGGGCGGACGCCGGAATATCTCGGCAAGAAGCTGGAGGCCAGGGAGGTGAAGATGGCGATGCTCGCCGTGCTGATCCTGCCAATCCTGATCCTCGGCTTTTCCGCCGTCTCCGCGGTGCTGCCGTCGGCGCTGGCGAGCCTCGCCAACCCCGGCCCGCACGGTCTGACCGAGATCCTCTATGCGTTCTCGTCCGCCGCCGGCAACAACGGCTCGGCCTTCGCCGGGCTCAATGCGGCGACGCCGTGGTACGCGACGACGCAAGGCATCACCATGATCCTTGGCCGCTACGCCGTCATCGTGCCGGTGATGGCGATCATCGGTTCCCTCGCCGCCAAGCCGAAGCTCGCACCGTCATCGGGCACCTTCCCCACCGACGGGCTCTTATTCGTCGGGCTGCTGACGGGCGTGATCCTGATCCTCGGCGGCCTGCAGTTCTTTCCTTCGCTCGCGCTCGGGCCGATCGTCGAGCACTTCCAGATGCTCGCAGGCAAGACCTACTGAGCCCTTTCAGGAGCAAAGTGCCATGGTTCGCAAACGTTACGCAGCTGCAGCGCTCAACCGTCCGCTGATCGCGAACGCGATCGCGGATGCCTTCCGCAAGCTAGATCCGCGCGAGCTGGTGAAGAACCCGGTGATGTTCGTCACCGCCGTGGTCTCGGCGCTGGTGACGGTTCTCTTTGTACGCGACCTCGCGAACGGCGCGGCAGCGGCGTTCACTGGGCAGCTCGCGGTGTGGCTGTGGTTCACCGTGCTATTCGCTAACTTCGCCGAGGCGTTGGCGGAGGGGCGCGGGCGCGCCCAGGCCGATACCTTGCGCCGCGCCCGCACCGAAACGTCGGCCAAGCGCATCGCCGATGCTAAGAAGCGCGACCGCTTCGACACGGTCTCGGCGCTCGATCTGCGCCCCGGCGACCTCGTGCTCGTCGAGGCCGGAGACCTTATCCCGGGCGATGGCGAGGTGATCGAAGGTGTCGCCTCGGTCAACGAGGCGGCGGTGACGGGTGAGTCGGCGCCCGTCATCCGCGAGGCCGGCGGAGACCGCTCGGCCGTCACGGGAGGCACCAGCGTCCTCTCCGACTGGATCATCGTGCGCATCACGTCGGCGCCGGGCTCATCGTTCCTCGATCGCATGATCGCACTGGTAGAGGGCGCCGAGCGGCAGAAGACGCCCAACGAGATAGCGCTCAGCGTGCTGCTCGCCGGCATGAGCCTCATCTTCCTCATTGCCGTCGTAACGCTGACGGGCCTCGGCGCTTACTCCGGTGCCTCCGTGCCCGTTCCGGTGCTGGTCGCGCTCTTCGTCACGCTCATCCCGACGACCATAGGAGGGCTTCTTTCGGCCATCGGTATCGCCGGCATGGATCGGCTCCTGAAGTTCAACGTGCTCGCCATGTCGGGACGCGCCGTCGAGGCGGCGGGCGATGTCGATACCCTGCTGCTCGACAAGACCGGCACCATCACCTTCGGGAACCGATTGGCAACGGAGATCATTGCCGTTCCCGGCGTCTCTGAGCGCCAGGCGGCGGAAGCAGCCCAGCTCGCCAGCCTTGCCGACGAGACCCCCGAGGGCCGCTCCATCGTGACGCTGACGCAGGAGAAATATGGGATCTTGCCGCCGGAGCCGGTGCCGCAGTCCGGCTTCGTCCCGTTCTCGGCGACGACGCGGCTTTCCGGCGTCGATCTCGATGACCGCAAGCTGCGCAAGGGTGCCGTCGATGCGATCTTAAAATTCGCGCGTGAGGAGGCCAACAGCAACGTCGCCGAGCCGCTGGCGTTCCGTGCTGCTGTCGAGCGCATCGCGCGCGCCGGCGGCACGCCACTTGGTCTTGCCGAGGGGGGCCGCCTGCTCGGCGTCATCCACTTGAAGGATGTGGTGAAGGCCGACATCAAGGAGCGCTTCGCGCAGATGCGGCGCATGGGCATCAAGACCGTGATGATCACCGGCGACAACCCGGTCACAGCCGCCGCCATCGCCTCGGAGGCCGGCGTCGACGATTTCGTCGCCGAGGCGACACCTGAGGACAAGCTTCGCTACATCCGCAATGAGCAGGCGCAGGGCCGCCTCATTGCAATGTGCGGCGACGGCACCAACGATGCCCCCGCGCTCGCACAGGCCGACGTTGCGGTCGCGATGCAGACGGGCACGCAGGCGGCACGCGAGGCCGGCAACATGGTGGATCTCGATTCCAACCCGACCAAGCTGATCGAGATCGTCGAGATCGGCAAGCAGCTGTTGATGACGCGCGGATCGCTCACGACCTTCTCGATCGCCAACGACGTAGCGAAGTACTTCGCGATCATCCCGGCCTTGTTCGTCGCCTCCCTGCCGGAACTTGGCGCGCTCAACGTCATGGGGCTCGCCACGCCGCACAGCGCTATTTTGTCGGCGGTGATCTTCAATGCGCTCATCATCGTCGCGCTCATTCCGCTGGCGCTGAAGGGCGTCGCCTACCGTCCGGTCGGAGCGGCTGCGCTGCTGCGGCGCAATCTTTTGATCTATGGGCTGGGCGGCCTTGCCGCGCCCTTCATCGGCATCAAGCTGATCGATCTCGCGGTCGGCGCCCTCGGTCTTGCTTAGAGTGGAGGACTTAAGTGGAGGAAAGCCATGCTTCGCCAGTTGCGCGCACCCCTCGTTATGCTCTTGGGCTTCACGCTGATCACGGGGCTCGTCTATCCGCTCGCCGTTACCGGTTTCGCCTGGATCATGATGCACGACGCGGCTCTCGGGAGCCTCGTCGCGAAGGACGGCAAGGTTGTCGGCTCGAAGTCTCGTCGGCCAGGACTTCGCTTCGGCCAGGTATTTCCATCCGCGGCCCTCGGCCACAGACCCCGCCTATAATGCAGCCTCATCTACCGGGTCGAACCTCGGTCCCATAACGCAGAAGCTGCTGGACCGCACGAAGGCGAGCGTTGACGCCCTGCGTGCGTCAGGGTGTTGCAGGGCCGATCCCGGTCGACGCGGTAACGGCATCGGCGAGCGGGCTTGATCCCGATATTTCGCCCGAAACCGCGCAGCTACAGGTGCCGAGGGTTGCCAAGGCACGTGGGCTTACCGAGAAGCGGGTGCGCGCTCTGGTGAACCAGCAAGCCGAGGGACGCGCGCTCGGCTTTTTGGGAGAGCCGCACGTTAACGTGCTGGCGCTCAATATCGCGCTCGACGGGCTGCGGGAGTAGTCTTGCCGGCCGAAGGATAGCCCCCAAGGATACCTAATGCCCCCCGAGCCCCATGCCTGCCGAACTCTAGCCAACGCGCGTCCGCCGACGCCCTGCTTGCGCTCACAGAGAAGGAGCATCGCGGGCGTCTCAAGATCTTTCTTGGTGCGGCCCCCGGCGTCGGAAAGACCTACGCGATGCTGAGCGCGGCGCGCGCCGCCAAGGCCGAAGGGCGCGAGGTGGTCATCGGCCTCGTAGAGACGCACGGGCGTCGCGAGACCGAGGCGCTCGTTGAGGGCTTCGAGGTCATCCCGCGCAAGCCGGTCGTCTACGTCAACCGCATCATGAGCGAGTTCGACATCGACAAGGCGCTCGCGCGCCGCCCGGGCCTGCTGCTCATGGACGAGCTCGCCCACGCCAACATTCCTGGAAGCCGCCATCTCAAGCGCTGGCAGGATATCGAGGAGCTGCGTCAAGCCGGCATCGACGTCTGGACGACGCTGAATATCCAGCACCTCGAGGGCCTTAACGACATCGTGCAGAGGATCACGCGCATCCAGGTGCGCGAGACTGTGCCCGACCGCGTGTTCGAGGAAGCCGACGACATCGTCCTCGTCGACTTGCCGACCGAGGAGCTTCTAAAGCGGCTTACCGTGGGCAAGGTCTATGTCGAGGACATGGCGGCGCGGGCGCGCAAGCGCTTCTTCAAGCCTGAGAACTTGACAGCGCTGCGCGAGCTCACGTTGCGCCGCGCGGCAGAACGCATCGACGCCGATCTGATCGATCGCATGCAGGCCCAGGCCATCGAAGGTCCGTGGGCGGCGGGTGAGCGCATCCTGGCTTGCATCGGACCCGACCTCGACGCTCCCACGATCGTGCGGGCCGCGAAACGTCTGGCCGATCTCATGGATGCGCCGTGGATCGCCGTCACCGTCGAGAAGCCGAGCGGGCCCTTGGAAGAGAAGGAGCGCCAGTATGTGGACAGGGCGCTGCGGCTGGCTCAATCGCTCGGGGCCGAAACGGCTACGCTTGCGGCCAGCGATATTACAGCGGAGCTTTTGCGCTTCGCCAGGCTCGAGAACGTGACGCAGGTCGTACTGGGTCGCTCCCGCGGCGGCTTCCTGACCGAGCTTTTGCGCCGCTCGCTGCCACACGAGCTCGTGCGCCGCGCCGATGGCATTGCCGTCCATGTGGTGACCTCGCGTGAGAAGGGAACTGGCCCTGCGCTGGTCAAATTGCCGCCGTGGCCGAAACCGAACTTTCTGCCGCTCCTCTGGTCGACCGTGGCAGTCGCCGTGGCAGCCGGCATGGGCCACGCGCTCACGCTCATCACGGCATTTCCCAATGTGTCCATGGTCTTTCTCATGGCCGTTGTGTTCGCCGCGGTAACGTTCGGCATCTGGCCCGCCATCTTTGCCTCCGCGCTCTCGTTTATCGCCTACAATTTCCTCTTTATCGAGCCGCTCTATACGTTCACCGTCGCCCAGCCGGACGAGCTCCTGGCCCTCGTCATCTTTCTGGCGATCGCAGTGATCACGTCGACGCTTGCGGGGCGCGTGCGCGAGCAGGCGCAGATCGCGGTGGGCCGTATGCGCGCCACGCGGCGCCTCTACGAGTTTACGCGCAGGCTCTCGGGAATTGCCGCATTCGAGGACCTGCCGGAAGCGGCTGCCACGGAGATCCATGCGAGCCTTGCAAGGCCCGCGGTCATTCTGATCAGCGAGAACGAGGAGCTGGAGCTGCGGGCAGCATCGCCTTTGCGAGAGCGGCTGGACACCGCCGCCATGACCGCGGCACGCTGGGCACTCAAACATGGCGAGCCATCCGGTGCGGACACTGCGACGCTGCCCTCGGTGCCGTGGTACTTCCTCCCGCTCAAGACCGCCCGTGGACCTCTCGGCGTCGTCGGCATCGGCCAGGAAGGCGATCGGCTGCCGCTCGATCCGGAGGCGCGAACCCTGCTCGAGACGCTTGCGGAACAGACGGCGGCGGCACTCGATCGTGCCTCGCTGAGCCGGGAAATGTCGGCAGTACGCAGCGCCGCCGAGACCGAGCGCGTCCGCAACACGCTACTCGCCTCCATCTCCCATGATTTCCGCACGCCTCTGGCCTCGATACTGGGCTCGGCAACGAGCCTCCTCGAGTTCGGCGACAAGATCGACGCGAAGGCCCAAGAGGAGCTGCTCGGTCAGATCAAGACTGAGGCGGAAGACCTCGACGATATGGTGCGCAATCTGCTGTCCATGACCCGCATCGACGCCGGCGTGCTCGAAGTGCGGCGGGACTGGGTCGATCTGCGAGAGCTGGTGGACCGGGTCGCAAGCGCGGCGCGACGGCGGGGTGCACGCCAAACGTTCGACGTGCGGCTGCCTGCGAACGTGCCGCTCATCCGGGCCGATGCCAGGCTCATCGAGCAGGCGCTCGCCAATGCTGTGACGAATACGGTCGCACACACGCCGGCGCAGACGCGGGTCGTCATCGACGCTGAGGTCACGCGCCGGGCCGTGCAGCTGCGCGTAAGCGACGACGGACCAGGCATTCCCGAAGAAATGCTGCCGCATGTCTTCGAGAAGTTCGTGCATGCTCGGCGCCTCAAACCGGGCTCGGCCGATGGCGGAGAAGGGACCGGTCTCGGCCTCACCATCGCCAAGGGCATTATGGATGCGCACGGCGCCTCCATTGCGGTGGAAAGTCCGGTCGCAAAGGGCCATGGCACGCGCCTCATTTTCACGTTTCCGCTCGAAGAGGCAGACAAATGACGGGCAAGACCCGCGTACTTGTCGTCGACGACGAGCCGGCCATCCTGCGCTTTCTCAAGCCGGCACTGGAGGCGAGCGGCTACGACGTCCAAGCAGCCACTACCGTTGACGAAGCGACAAAGCGCATCGCCCGTGACGTGCCCGAAATCGTCGTCCTCGACCTCGGTCTGCCCGACGGCGACGGCAAGGACCTGATCCGCCAGGTGCGGCAATGGTCGGATGTGCCCATCGTCGTGCTCTCGGCGCGCGAGCGCGAGGCCGAGAAGATCGAGGCGCTCGACCTCGGCGCCGACGATTTCGTCAACAAGCCGTTCGGGGTCGGCGAGCTGATGGCGCGGCTGCGCGCCGCGCTGCGCCACCGGGCCCGCGTTCAAGGCGAGACGCTGGTGCTCAAGGTCGGTGCGGTGGAGATCGATACCGCGCGCCATCGCGTCACCCGCGCCGGCAGCGAGATAAAGCTGACGCCCAAGGAGTTCGAGCTGCTCGACTGCCTCGCCCGGCACGCCGGCAGGGTGATGACACACAGGCAGCTCCTCACCGCGGTGTGGGGCCCCGCGCACGTGGAAGATACGCAGTACCTGCGCGTCTACATCGGCCAGTTGCGTCAGAAGATCGAGGAGGACCCGGACGATCCCAAGGTCATCGTGACCGAGCTCGGCATCGGCTACCGCCTCGAAG
>CAWAKB010000003.1:0-770111 GCA_963782555.1 uncultured Alphaproteobacteria bacterium
GCTTGCGGGCCTAGACCGGCCAAAGGGCTTGCCCCAGCTCTGCCGCGGTCGTGCTGCGAGCACGTTCAAAGATCTCGACGAGACGGACCACGCCGAGCCACGCCAAGGTGGCCGCTTTCGCTGGCTGGTCAGCACCTGCCTAGCCGGCATGGTCGGTGCCATCTCCATCTTTGTCGTCATCTACGGCTCTGCCGATCAGCGCGAAGCCAGAGGCGGATTTCTGCCGGCGCTTAAACAATTTACCGAAGCCGGTCTGTCGGGACGCGGGATGCCGTTCCCGCGCGTCAGCAACGGGCTCAAATGGGCCACGCCCAAGAGCGACCGGCTGCAGATCACCAGCGGCGCCGTGACCGTGCGCTACCTAATCAACGAATCCCTCAAGCAACGGCGCGCTGGCCGCGAATACATCCACGCCAAGCCCTACGTGCGCATCGTCGGGCGTCTGGCACCGGTTCCCTCCGACTACAAGGACCTCATACCCGCCTTCAATCCCTTGAAGCTGTACGCGCTCAACCAGCCGGCGGACGGCTCTGAGGAGAGCCAATCGCCGTCGGCGGACCGTGGCAGCGTAGCCGTCAACGTCGTGGAGCTGCTCGGCGGCATTCTCCCGTCGAGGACGGTGAGGAGCTCGATGATGCGGAAGTGGCCCAGCACGTCGCGCGCGCCAAGGAGGCCGAGGCCGAAGCCGAGAAGATGCGGGCAGGCGCTGAGGCGGATGCCAATCGGTCGGCGTCCGGCACCGACGCGGGTGCGATCGCAACCGACGAGTCGCCCGACGCCGTGCCGCCGAACACGACCGTGCTCGCCAAGCCGTCCCAGGATGCGGACAACTCCTTGTCCGACCTTGAAGGGCGCGAGACGCTGGTGGTGAAGGTCGGCGAGAAAGACAGCCTGCGCAAAATTCTGGTCCGCGCCGGCGCCGACAACTGGCAGGCGCGGAGCATGGTCGAGGCCGCGCGCAACATCTTCCCCGAATCGAACTTAAGCGCCGGTCAGGAAGTGCGCATCACGCTCATCCCTTCACTCACGCAGAAGGATCGCAAGGAGCCGGCGCGCTTCAGCGTCTTTTCCGCCGGACACGATCACCTCGTAAGCGTCATGCGCAATTCCGCGGGCGAGTTCGTCGCCAGCAAGTCGCCCGCGATCGAGGACGAAATCGCCAAGGTAGCGCTGGGCGACAACGATCGGGCCTCGTCCACCACCGTCTACGCGAGCGTGTACTACGCGGGGCTGCTGCAGCACATTCCGCCCGAGACCATCATGAAGATCATGAGGATCCACGCGTCCGAGACCGATTTCCGCCGCCACCTGCGGCCGGGTGATGCGATCGAGCTTTTCTTCGATATGAAGGACGATCCCAGTCCCGAGGCCGCGCCCGGAGAGCTGCTCTACACCGCCATTACCAGCGGCAGCGACACCTATCGCTTCTATCGCTTCCGCACCTCGGATGGTGTCGTCGACTACTATGACGAAAACGGCAACAACTCGAAGAAGTTCCTAATGCGCCGGCCGGTGCGCGGCGAGAACGTGCGCCTCACCTCAGGCTTCGGCATGCGCTTTCATCCGCTGCTCAACGAGAGGCGCATGCACACGGGCGTCGATTGGGCAACCTCGCCCGGCACGCCCGTTCTGGCGGCCGGCACCGGCGTCATCGAGGAGGCCGGTCGCAAGGGCCAGTACGGCAACTACATCCGCATCCGCCACCCCAACGGCTATCACACCGCCTATGGCCACATGCTTCGCTTCCGCAAGGGCATCGCGCCCGGCGTCAAGGTCCGCCAGGGCGAGATCATCGGCTACGTCGGTGCCACGGGCCTCGCATCGGGTCCGCACCTTCATTACGAAGTGCTGATCAACGGCCGCTTCGTCGATCCGCTGTCCATCCAGGTTCCACGCGAGCGCGAGCTCAAAGGCCAACAGCTCGTCGACTTCCAGAAGGAGCGCACGCGCATCGACGACCTGCGCCATCTGGCCCCGGTGATGACGGCGAGCAAGTAGCGATCGCCTTGTCCCTCTCCCCATTCTTCATGAGGAGAGGGTTAGGGTGAAGGAGAACTAAGCTGCGGCCTTCACCGGCTCGCCGTTCAAAACGAGGTCGCCGTCCCGCACGCTCAGGCGCACCACGTCTCCATCCTTGATGCGGCCTGACAGGATCTGATCGGCAAGCGGATCCTGAACGTGGCGCTGGATCACCCGCTTCAAGGGACGAGCGCCATAGGCCGGGTCGTAGCCGCGATTGGCGAGCCAGGTGCGTGCCTTGTCGTCGAGCTCGATCGTGATCTTGCGCTCGGTCAACAGCTTCTGCAGCCGCGCGATCTGGATGTCCACGATCGCGCCCATCTCCGACCGCTGAAGGCGGTGAAACAGGATGATGTCGTCCAGCCGGTTTAGGAACTCCGGTCGGAACTTGGCGCGCACCTCGGCCATCACGAGATCGCGGACCGCCTCGGTGTCCTCGCCCTCCTTCTGGTTGACGAGATACTCCGCACCCATGTTGGAGGTGAGGATGATGATGGTGTTGCGGAAGTCGACCGTACGGCCTTGACCATCGGTCAGGCGCCCGTCGTCCAGAACCTGCAACAGCACGTTGAAGACATCGGGGTGCGCCTTCTCGATCTCGTCGAAAAGGATCACCTGATAGGGCCGGCGGCGCACCGCTTCGGTGAGCGAGCCGCCCTCCTCGTAGCCGACGTAGCCCGGAGGTGCGCCGATCAGGCGCGCGACCGAGTGCTTCTCCATGTACTCGCTCATGTCGATGCGGAGCAGCGCCGAACTCGTCGTCAAACAAGAACGCGGCAAGCGCCTTCGACAACTCCGTCTTGCCGACACCCGTCGGGCCCAGGAACATGAACGAGCCGATCGGCCGGTGGGGATCCTGCAAACCGGCACGCGCGCGGCGCACCGCGGTGGAGACGGCGTCGACCGCCTCGCGCTGGCCGATGACGCGCTTGGACAACGCGTCCTCCATCTTGAGGAGCTTCTCGCGCTCGCCCTCGAGCATGCGATCGACGGGAATGCCGGTCCAGCGCGAGACGACGCCGGCGATCTGGTCCGGCGTCACCGCCTCCTCGACCATCGTGCCCTTTTGCTCCTGAGCCTCGACCTCTTTTAGCTTCTTTTCGAGCTCGGGGATGCGGCCGTAGGCCAGCTCGCCGGCCTTGGCGAGATCGCCGCGTCGCTGCGCCTGCTCCAGCTCGGTGCGTGCGTGATCGAGCGCCTCTTTCAGCTTCTGGGCGCTGCCGAGCTTCTCCTTTTCGGCTTCCCAGTTCCGGGTGAGGACTCTTGCTCTCCTCCTCGAGATCGGCGATCTCCTTTTCGAGGCGCGCGAGCCGGTCCTTGGAGGCCGCATCGGTCTCCTTACGCAGCGCCTCACGCTCGATCTTCATCTGCATCAGATCCCGGTCGATGGCGTCGAGCGCTTCGGGCTTGGAGTTCGATCTCCATCTTCAGGCGCGACGCGGCCTCATCGACGAGGTCGATGGCCTTGTCGGGCAGAAAACGGTCGGCGATGTAGCGGTTGGACAACGTCGCCGCCGCGACCAGCGCCGAATCGGTGATGCGTACGCCGTGGTGCAGCTCGTACTTCTCCTTCAGGCCGCGCAGGATCGAGATGGTGTCCTCAACCGTCGGCTCGTTGATGAAGACGGGCTGGAAGCGCCTGGCAAGCGCTGCATCCTTCTCGATGTGCTTGCGATACTCGTCGAGCGTGGTAGCGCCGACGCAATGCAGCTCGCCGCGCGCGAGTGCAGGCTTCAAAAGGTTGCCGGCGTCCATCGATCCTTCGGTCTTGCCCGCGCCGACGATGGTGTGCAACTCGTCGATGAAGAGGATGATGCGGCCACCCTCGGCCTGCACCTCTGACAGCACGGCCTTGAGGCGCTCCTCGAACTCGCCGCGATACTTAGCGCCAGCAATGAGCGCGCCCATGTCGAGGGCCAGAAGCCTCTTGTCCTTGAGACTGTCGGGCACGTCGCCCTTGACGATGCGCTGCGCCAAGCCTTCAGCGATCGCCGTCTTGCCGACGCCCGGCTCGCCGATCAGCACAGGATTGTTCTTGGTCCGGCGCGAGAGCACCTGGATAGTGCGACGGATCTCCTCGTCGCGGCCGATGACGGGATCGAGCTTGCCCGCCGCGGCGGCCTCGGTCAGGTCGCGGGCATAGCGCTTCAGCGCGTCGTAGCCCTGCTCGGCCGATGCCGTGTCGGCCGTGCGGCCCTTGCGCAGCTCGTTGATGGCGGTGTTGAGGCCTTGCGGAGTGACGCCGGCGTTGGCAAGGATCTTTGCCGCCTCGGTGCCTTTCTCCAGCGCGAGTGCGAGCAGCAGCCGCTCAGCGGTAACGTACTTGTCGCCTGCCTTTTCCGCGACCTTCTCGGCCTGGTCGAAGACACGCGCAAGCTCGCGCGTTGCACCGGGCTGGCCTGCGCCGCCGCCGGAGACCTGGGGCCGCTTGGCGAGATCGGTATCGACCGCCATCAGTGCGGCCTTAGGGTCGCCACCCGCCTTGCGGATGAGACCTGCGGCCATCCCCTCGCTGTCGTCGAGCAGTGCCTTTAAGAGATGCTCGGGCGTGAGCTGCTGGTGACCTTCGCGCAGAGCGATGGTCTGCGCGGCTTGCACGAAACCGCGGGCGCGGTCCGTATACATTTCAAAATTCATCGTCCCTCCTTGAGCACGCCCACTCCGCCCACGTGGCACGGAAAAGCGCCCTTTGCGTCAGGATTATGGGGCTCGGACCGACCTCTGGTCTTTGATGAGCATCAGTCCGAAACCTTTCCAACAGGTGATATAGTGCGGGAGAAACCCGGCAAAAGGGGGCGCGGTCAAGCGCCCAACCGGGAGCCCGAGTTGCATCCACGATGGCGCTATCAGCCGGAGCTCACGTCAGCGACCTTTACCGTTATCCCGTCAAAGGCTTGTCGGCCGAGCCCATGGTGCAGATGGCGCTCAGCGCCGGAGAGGCTGTGCCGTTCGATCGCGCTTATGCGATCGAGAACGGGCCCGGGCGCTTCGACCCGGAGAATCCCCAACACCTACCCAAGATCAATCTTCTGATGCTGATGCGCAATGAGCGGCTTGCCACCCTCAAGACGCACCTCGACGAGACGACGCATACGCTGACGATCCTGCGCGACGGCAAGCAGGTCGCACGCGGGCAGCTCTCCACCCCGCTCGGGCGAAAAATGATTGAGCAGTTCCTGGCGGCCTACATGCAAACCGAGCTGCGCGGCGCACCTAAGATCGTCTTTGCGGAAGGGCACAGCTTCTCGGACGTGTCAGCCAAATGCCTGCACGTCGTCAGCCGCGACTCCTTGCTGGAGCTGGAACGCGCCGTGGGGCTGCCGCTCAACCCCCTGCGTTTTCGTCCCAACATCGTCATTGAGGGACTTGGCGCTTGGGAGGAATTCGGCTGGGTCGGCAAGACGATCTCGGTCGGTGACATCGAGCTTGAGGTCTTCAAGCGCACCGAGCGCTGCGCGGCAACCGATGTCGATCCGGATACGGGCAAGCGTGACACGGCAATTCCCGCCGTGCTGGAGCGGACGTGGGGACATGCCGATTTCGGCGTCTATGCGCGGATTGCGCGGAGCGGCACGATCGCCATCGGCGATGCTGTCGCCGCGCCAGGGTAAGCGCAGACCTCGTCAGCCGGAGCGGCGGACGTATGCCCTTCAGCCTCAATCCTGGTCGGTTTCCTCGGTGACGCCGCTCGGCTCGGCCCCATTGCTGGCTTCCCGGCGCGGACGGCGCACGGGCCGGCGCAGAAACTCGGGCTGCTCGTGGGTCGGCGTAAACCGCTCGCGCCGCCGCGCCGGAGCCTCCGGGCTCGGCGGACCACCGGCACTGTCGGCGCTGACCTCGGCATTTTGCTGCCGCGGTGGGCCAAATCCCCGCTGCTCGGAGCCGCCCTGGCGTCCCTGCCGATCATGACGGTCGTGGCGATCGTGGCGGTCGTTCCGGTCGCGGAAGCGGTTCTGCTCGTTCCCGCCGCGTTGACCTTCGAAGCGCTGACCATCGACGGTTGGCTGGGGATCGTACTGACGCATGCCGGAGTGCAATGGCTGACCATCGCCCTCCTCATCGTCGTCAGAGAACTCGTCACCCGGTTCCATCGGGTCATGCATGAATGGGCGATTCCGGCCCATGGCGCCGTTCATGGCCTCGCCGCCCTGGGCGATTTGCTGGTCGCGGAAGGCCATAATGATGCGGTTGTAGTGCTCGGCGTGCTGCAGATAGTTTTCCGCCAGCACGGGGTCGCCCGAAGACGAGGCGTCGCGTGCGAGCGACATGTACTTTTCTGCGATATGAGCCGGCGTGCCGCGGATCTTAACGTCCGGCCCCGTGCTTTCGAAACTACGTGTGAGCGGGCTTTGTCCCTTGCGGTTGCGCCCGCGACCCCTGCGGTTCTGCTGTCCTTGCCTCATTGGCTCCGTTCTCGGTCGTGATGAAGTCGTGAAAGCCTGCGCCCCAGCCCCAGCCGCGATGCCTTGTCGTTAGTGCACCGCCCTCAGGGCAGGCGTTGCCATCCCAGGCTCATGTGCACGTTCATAGGCGCACACTATTGGTCTCAATCTCGTGACGCTCAAACGGCAGTCGCTACATCCAATCGGAAAGGGGCGTTGCACGCCAGGCCGCTAGCGATCGCCATTTTAGCGGGAGCAGGAGGATGTTCGCGCTTACGCGCCCTCGCCTCTTGCTTCGCAATCCCAGCTCGTGCGGCTTCTCCAAGCACCCAAACAGCGAAGCGCGACGCACGATCAATACGGCTGTTTTCAAGAGTAGCGCGGAACGGTCCCAAATCAAACTGTTTCTTTGCGACATCGTTACAACTGTATCTGAAGGGCCACACAGCGCTTATGGCCAGCGAGATCCCGCCAGAATCGGAGTTCGCGTTGGCATGTGGAAGGTAGGGACTGCTTCAGCAGTTGCGCAGCCGCATCGGCCTGGCCCGCACCCACCTCAAACAGAACCCAGCCCTGCGGAACGACGCGGCAAAGGGCCGGAATGAGCGCGCGATAGACGTCGAGACCATCGGTCCCGCCGTCGAGAGCGAGGCGCGGATCATACTCGCGCACCTCCGGGGATAAGTTGGAAATGTCGTCCGTGGGGATGTAGGGCGGGTTGCAAACAATGAGGTCATACCGCCCCGCAACGCCTTCAAACCCATGGTGCAAAGCGACCTGCATGCGTGACACAACATCGTGCCGGCGTGCATTGTCGGCCGCCACTGCCAGCGCCTCAGCGTTAATATCCACGGCCGTACCCGACGCCTGTGGCAGCTCGGCCAGCAGCGTGACCAGCAGGCACCCCGAGCCGGTGCCGACGTCGAGTATGCGAAGCGGACGCTGGCGCCAATCCATCTCGTCGACGATCGCGAGCGCGGCCTCGATCAGCGTCTCTGAGTCGGGACGCGGATCGAGAGTCGCGGGCGTCACTTGAAACGTGCGCCCGTAAAACTCGCGCTCACCCAAAATGCGCGAGACCGGCTCGCGCGCACAGCGCCGGCGGATCATGTCAGCAAAGCGCCGCGCGGCCTCGGGCGCGACCGGCGCCTCCGGCCCTGCGATCAGCTGCGCCGCGGTGCGGCCCAATGCCGCCTCGGCGAGCCGGCGCGCGTCGGTCCCCGGCGTCTCGACGCCGGCCCCGACCAGCGCGGCCGCCGCCTGGCGCACGAGGGCGCCAACGCGCGCGCCCGCGCCGTCGCTATCAAGCCTGGAAACCTCAAGCGCCAACGCGGGCCTCCGTGGTGGCCAGCTGGCTCGCCTGGTGATCGGTGATGAGCGCATCGACCAGCTCGTCGAGCGCGGTGCCTTCGAGCACGGCGTCGAGCTTGTGCAGCGTCAGGTTGATGCGGTGATCGGTGACGCGCCCTTGCGGGAAGTTGTAGGTGCGGATGCGCTGCGAGCGGTCGCCCGACCCCACCTGCCCCTTGCGCGCCGAGGCCCGCGCGGCATCGACCTTCTCGCGCTCCAGCTCGTAGACGCGCGAGCGCAAGACCTGCATGGCGAGCCGCCGGTTCTGGTGCTGCGACTTCTCCGCCGAGACGACGACGATGCCGGTGGGCAGATGCGTCATGCGCACGGCCGAGTCCGTCTTGTTGACGTGCTGGCCGCCGGCACCGCCCGCGCGCATGGTATCGATGCGGATGTCCTCGGGCTTAATGTCGACATCGACATCCTCCGCTTCGGGCAGCACCGCCACGGTGGCAGCCGAAGTGTGGATGCGCCCGCCGGTCTCGGTCTCGGGGATGCGCTGCACGCGGTGCACGCCCAATTCGAACTTGAGGCGCGCGAACACGCCCTCGCCCGAGATGGAGGCGATCACCTCCTTGTAGCCGCCGAGATCGTTCTCGGAGATGGAGATGATCTCCACCTTCCAGCCGTGCAGCTCGGCATAGCGCGTGTACATGCGGAACAGGTCGGCCGCGAACAGCGCCGCCTCGTCGCCCCCCGTTCCGGCGCGCACCTCCAGAATGGCGCTGCGCTCGTCGGCTGAGTCCTTGGGCAGAAGCTGCAGCTGCAGCGTGCGCTCCAACTCCTCGTGGCGCGGCTCCAGCGCTTCCAGCTCGCCGCGCGCATAGGCGATCATCTCCTTGTCGGACCCCGGATCGCCCATGAGGGCCTTGAGCTCGGCCGCCTCGGTCTCGGCCGCCCGCAGCGCCTCGATCGTCGCCACCAGGGGGTTGAGGGCTGCAAACTCCTTGGTGAGCTTGGCGTAGGTCGCCTGGTTGACGCCGGCGTTGAGCTGCGCCTGGATCTCGTTCCAGCGGGCGACCAGCTTTTCCAGCTTCTGTTGGGGGATCGTGCTCATGGTGTGGGACGTGGGTTGAGGGCGCACTGCCGCACCGCTTTCCTGGAACCGGGGAACCAATCCCATCGGTCAAAAAAATGCAACTTCGGGATCGATATGAGGCTCAGTATATAGGTGCCCGGGCTGGATAGGGCCGACTTAAGAATCCTTCCGACATCGATTGCATCGGCACCGGGCCTGGGCCTGCCTACCTCCCAATTCACCACTGCCGTGGTCCTCGCGGAGACTGGCGTGGGTCCCGGCCGTCATGCTGGAAGCATGCCTCCGGCATGACGGGATGACGGTTGTGGGTGCGACGATCGCTCGCCTCCTTGCAACGTCATCCCGCTGTAGAGCGGGACCCACGCAAGCTTCAACAAATTCTTCTGGTGCAGGAGAATGAACGGCTTCAAACCCAGTCGGAAGGCTCCGGTCCGATTAGTCGGGGAGCGCCATTTTTTGGGGGCGGGACCCGCTCGGCCGGATCGACTACATTGCAACCGCGGCTCAACCGCTTCGAGCCTGATCCAAGGGTGAGGTTTGCGCCATGCTCCAGGCTTGGTTGTCTGTCGGTTACATCGTCCTGCTCGCAGTTCTGGTGCTCGCCTTCATCTTGTGGCGCGGGGGCAGCCCCGCCCTCGCCATCGCCGCCCTCGTGGTGGGTGTGCCGCTGTGGTTTGGATGGGAATACGCGCGTCCAACCTGGACCAGCGGCCTCATCACGGGAACGGAAGTGCGCCGCAGCGATCCCGACTCGCGTGGGCGAACCACCGACATCGAATACATCTACATGCGCAACCGCTCCGACCGGGGGATGGAGCTGATCAACGACGATTCCTGGTGGTGGTTGAAGCGCAACAGCGAGCGGGTCTTCAACGACGCCAAGACCGCGCAGGATCGCAACACGGAAATGACGCTGCTGTGGAACCGCTGGCGCTCCACGCTTCTGTCCAAGTACCCCAACGTGATCGCCATCGGCCACGCCGGCTATTGGCCCTGGTGGTCGCTGCGCGTGATCGTGTTCTACGGGCTGTCCATTGTGCTCTGGCTTGGGTTTTTCTACGCCTTCATCAGGCTGCGGAGGGCGGGGGCGACGGAGGGGTGATGGCAATGCGTCGGCGCGAAGGGCGGGGCGGCGCTCGGACCTGCGCGGCGCGCGTGTAATCCGATTGGGCGGGTGTGCGATTTTTTGGGGTGGGGTGTCGGGGCGGCACCGTGAGCGTCCCCGCATCGTCGACTTAATCTGTGTCAAAGTTCGGCGAAGACGGTCCGAACTTCACTAAGTGGGGTCTCATTGTTGAACGTGTGGAGCACGTTGCCTGATTGAGTGCGCTCTCGAAGCTCGATCTCACGCGTCTTGTGGTTGAATGCTAGCGCGTACTTGGCCTTCTCGGTGTGGAACCAGATAACGTTCGCTGGCTCACCTTCGTACGTCCGAACTTCGAGTGTGCCGACCTTGCGCCAGATCACCGCGCCGACGAGGGCAAAAATGATATCCTGCACAGCTTCTGCGTGGTGATCGGCGCGGCCGAGGACGCCGCCCAAGTACTTTTGCATCTTGTCGGAGGCGACTTCGAGCGGCATGAGCACTCCTCCTAAATTCCTAGAGCGGTCGCAACAGCAGGTTACTCGCAATCGAAACGAGACGCAGCGTGATACGCGGCGTGAGCGAATACCAAGTATCACGCGACGATATCATATCAGGATCAATTGGCGATAATGTCCGGAAATGGCCGACGGACAGGGAGGGACCAGCAATCACGCAGGGCCTACCCGCTGGCACGCCCAACCGGCTGGCCATCTCCTCCCCTTACCATGATGGCTGCGTTGTTTACGGGTTTTGATTTAGGGTAGAATAGGAAGAGGTTCGCTGTCATATGGCCGCTCGCGTGAAATCGACAATCAATCCCGCGCTCCTGACATGGGCGCGGGAGACGGCTGGCTTCACGCCAGCAGAGGCGGCAAACCGCCTCAAGATTGACGAGGGGCGACTTGCCGCATGGGAAGACCCCGCGAACGAAGACTCCCCGTCAATTCCCCAACTTCGGAAGATTGCAGCGCTCTTCAAGCGTCCGCTCGCGATCTTCTATCTACAAGAGGCCCCGCCGCGGTTCGACGTCATGCGCGACCTTCGGCGGCTACCCGGCGTCGGCGCGCGAAGCTACTCGCCCGCCGTGCAACTCGAAATCCGCGCGGCGAACGAGCGCCGCGAATTGGCCTTGGAGCTTGCGGAAGACCTTGATCAAGAGGTTCCAAAGTTCACTCTGAGCGCCACGATGCAGGAAGACTCGGAAGTGGTCGGCGCGCGCATTAGGACCGCGCTTGGCATCACCACAGACCTGCAATTGCACTGGCGCGACAATGACGGGCGCGCCGGTTTCAACGGTTGGCGCGGCCGGATCGAAAATCTAGGCGTACTAGTCTTTCAGACGACCCGCTTTCCATCCAACGAAGCATCCGGCTTCGCCATTGCCGCCAACACCCTCCCGGTGATCGCGGTCAACCGAAATGAAGCACTGACCCGGCGGACATTCAGTCTTGTGCATGAGCTTGCGCATTTGATGATCCGGGTCAGCGGCGTGTCTGAACTCGAAACGGACGTGGACCGACCGCCGGAAGACCAGCGCATTGAGGTTTTCTGCAACAGCGTTGCTGCAGCGGCTCTTATTCCGGGTGACGTGTTGTTGTCGGAGCCCAGCGTTGTTGCGCGCGGCATACGTTCGGCAAATTGGAGTGATGGCGAAATCAGTGACCTAGCGCGGAACTTCAATGTGAGCCGTGAAGCGGTATTGCGACGATTGCTTGCGCTGAATCGAACCACAGCCGATTTCTATCGGCAGAAGCGCGCTCAATATATCGATGAATATTTGGCAAGCCAAAAGCGGAAGAAGGAGAAGGCCGCCCAAACTGAAATGAAGCGCAACATGCCGCAAGAGACGGTCAGCAACTTCGGCAAGCGACTCGTCAACATGTTGCTGGACAGCTATCACCAAGACCGCATGACGCTTAGCGAAGTCTCCGGCTATCTCGGGTTGAAGGTGAAGCACGTTCCAAAACTTGAAGAAGTTGCGGAGGAGCGCAAGGAAAAGCTGGTTGTCGACATCGACGACAAAATTCAAGCGCAAGTCGCACGGATCATGAAGATATATCCTCGCCTCGTCGATACGGTTAAGGGTCGATCTGGCTCCGACCCGTTCGTGATCGCGCTCGCGGCTAGTACCAATCCAAAAATGACCGTCGTGACTGAGGAGTTCGCCGGCAAGGTGCGAATCCCCGACGTTTGCAATGCCGAGAAGATCGACTGGTGCGGTTTAGCCGACCTGATCGAGCGCGATAACTGGTACTTCGAGTAAGGTGGCGATCGGCGCGAACGCCCAATTTACTCAAGTGACGGACTGGCGACACTGACCATGAAGAAGAGCGAGATCGCCTCGAAGAAAGCAAAAGGCGAAGCCTCTCCCTCCCGGCTCATCGATGCCCGCATCGCAGCGCTCGGCGATTGGCGGGGCGAGACGCTGGCGCGGGTGCGCAAGCTCATCCACGAGGCCGACGCTGCAGTGGTCGAGGCGGTGAAATGGCGAAAGCCGTCGAACCCGATGGGGGTTCCGGTGTGGGAGCACGCCGGCATCCTCTGCACCGGCGAGACCTACAAGACCTACGTGAAGCTGACCTTCGCCAAGGGGGCTTCGCTGGACGATCCCTCGGGCCTGTTCAATGCCAGCCTCGACGGCAACGTGCGGCGCGCCATCGACATCCACGAGGGCGACAAGATCGATGCAAAAGCCTTCAAGGCGCTCATTCGCGCGGCGATAGCGCTGAACACGTCGAAGCGCGCTTCGTAGGTTGGGTTAGCGAGGCTCGTATGAGTCGAGCGTAACCCAACGCTTTGCGGTTTCCCGTTGGCGGTTGCCGCTTGCGCGGCCTAACCCGACCTACGACGCCACCTCCCGATTCCCCGCTGCCGTTGTCCTCGCGGAGACTGGCGTGGGTCCCGGCCTGCGCCGGGATGACGGTAGTGAGTGCGAAGGCCGCTCGCCTCCTTTCAATGTCATCCCGCTGCAGAGCGGGACCCACGCAAGCTTCAGCAAATTCTTCTCGTGCAGGAGAATGAACGAATTCAGCCCGAGTCTGGAATGACTTTAGCGACCGGCCGGACCAAGACCCCGCCCTACTCCGACTGCGCCGTCGTCTGCAGTTTATCGCCGCGCCGCGAGCGGGGATCGGGGACGTCGATCCAGCGCAGCCCGTCGCGCATGGGCGCAAACTGCACGATGACGTAGTTCTGGGCCCCGCGCACGATGCGGGCGACCGACGGCGGCAGCTGGGCGACGGCCGCCTCCAGAACCGAGGTCTGGGTCATGAGCACGATGAGGGCCACGGGCACGGTGACGGCAAAGAGCACCGCCACGGCCTGGCCGACGTGGCCGTGCCACAGCTCGCGCAATGCGCTGCCGCTGTCGGCGAGACTGCGACCGCGGCGGCGGCGCGGCCTGGGCGCAGGCGCATGCACCTCGGCCGCCAGCAGCATCTCCAGCGAGGTGAGCGCAG
Source organism: uncultured Alphaproteobacteria bacterium (assembly GCA_963782555.1). GTDB lineage: Bacteria > Pseudomonadota > Alphaproteobacteria > Rhizobiales > Hyphomicrobiaceae > Hyphomicrobium_A. Next base: position 13,336 of record CAWAKB010000003.1, read on the forward strand.
GCCGCGGATCCAGTCCGGCGAGGGCTGCATAGTTTCTGACGATGCGGCAGGTCTCCGGCCACGGCGGCAGCCCCCGCACCTGCCCCGCCTCCAGCGTGGCGATGATGTCGATGCGGGTCGCCAGCCGCTCCGCGATTTGCGCCTGCGAGAGACGGAACGCGCGCCTCAGATCGCTGAAGAAGCGCCCGACCTCGAGCGCCATCGACTGGCCTTGAGCCGTCGCATGCACCGATACCGGCGCGGCAAAACGTGCGCCCGCCGGGCGCGGGCCGAATTGCGGCCTCACCGGCTCGTGGCCTCTACGCATGACGAACGCCCATCGGACTAGAAATTTCCCTAAGCCGCAGGCTCCGGCAAAAGCCCGGCCTTGTCAAAGGCCGTGCCCGGCCGGAACGGTTCTTTTGGTCCACCAGCGCCGCACGGCAACACCCGCCCATATCGCCTCGACCATCCCGAACGGCCATGCGCCCTGCAGAAAGCCGTAGGCCGAAGCCAACCCGCAGGATCCGGCGAAGGCGAGGACGTACCAAGGACTGCGATCCTCCAACGCATAGAACACCAGCATGGCGGTGACGGCGACGAGGCCGAACAGCGTGAGAGGGTCCATCATGACGCGGAAGACGCCTCCCGCTCCATCGTCATCGGCACGAACAGCCTCTCCCCGACGTGACCGGTCTTGCGTGCGTCACCCTGGGCAATCTCCCCCACGAGCGCTTGCCGAAACCGACGTGAGCAACCGTCAAGCCTCCGCATCGGCAACGCCGCGGCTTTGCGCAATCTGAGCACATTGCCGATTGTGCTTCGCCTTTGGCAGCGGCCGCAGACTAGATCTCGACGCCTTCCGACTTGGCGAACGCCTCAAGCTGCGCGCGAATGTCTTGCGCACCCTTTCTGATCAGGTCCTCGAGCAATTTTGTGGCGCGCGCGGCGTTAAGCGACAAAATCATGGTCTTGACCGGACCGATGGAGGCCGGTGCCATCGACAGCGTGCGAATGCCCAATGCGATGAGAGCCATGGCCTCGATGGGACGGCCGGCCATCTCCCCGCACACGGTGAGCGGCACGTTGTGCTTGCTGGCCGCCTTGACCAGCGCCTTCAAAGCTCTGAGCGGCGCCGGCGACAGCGAGTCGTAGCGGCTGCCGACGCGCGCGTTGGTGCGGTCGGCCGCAAACATGAACTGCAGCAGATCGTTGGAGCCGACCGAGACGAAGTCCACCTTCTTCATCAAAGCGTCGAGCTCGAACAGCAGGCACGGCACCTCGATCATGGCACCGACGGAGATGCGCTTGGGCGGCTCGTAGCCCTTGGCCTTGGCGATGGCGCGCTCCTTGTCCAGAAGCTCGTAGACCGCATCCATCTCCTGCGCCATCGAGACCATCGGGATCATGACCCTGAGCTCGTGGCCGGCGGCCCCGCGCAGGAACGCGCGCAGCTGCGTGCGCAACAGCGCCGGACGGTCGAGCCCCATGCGGACGGCCCGCCAGCCCATGGCCGGGTTCTCCTCCTTGGGCTGGCGCAAATAGTGCAGCACCTTGTCGCCGCCGATATCGAGGGTGCGGAAGACCACCGGCTTGTCGCCGGCCTCGGCAACGACGGCGCGATAAGACTCCACCTGCCGCTCGAGCTTGGGCAGCGTGCTCGACAGCATGAACAAAAGCTCGGTGCGAAACAGCCCGACGCCGTCGGCACCCGACTCCTGCAAGTGGGGCATGTCCACCAGCAAGCCGGCATTCATGTGCAGCTCGACCCGCTCCTCGTCGAGCGTCTTGGCGGGGACGTCCTTCAAGGCGCGATACTGCCGCTGCCGCCGTGCGAGGAAGCGGACCTTGTCGGCATAGGCGGAGATGACGTCGGAGGAGGGGCGCAAGTGCACCTGGCCGGTCATGGCGTCGACGATCGTCGCATCGCCGGCGTTGACGCGCTCCACAATGCCGGCTGCCTGGCCGACCGCGGCTATCCCCAAGGCCTTGGCGACGATCGCCACGTGGCTCTGCCCGCTGCCGTCCTCGACCACGAGCCCGCGCAGGCGCTTGCGGTCGTAGTCCAAGAGCTCGGCGGGTCCCATCGTGCGCGCCACGAGGATGGTGTCGGGCGGCAGCTTGGAGGGCTCGTCGGCGCTGGTGATGCGTCCGGCTAGGATACGCAAGAGGCGGTCGGAGAGATCGTCGAGGTCGCGCTGGCGCTCGCGCCAATAGGCATCGTTCTGGCGCAGCATGCGCGCGCGCGTCGAGTTCTGCACCCGCTCCACCGCCGCCTCGGCCGTGAGGCCGCCTTCGACAGCCTCGCGCAGGCGGCGCTCCCAGCCCTTGTCGTGCGCGAACATGCGGTAGGCCTCGAGCACGTCCTGGTGCTCGCCGGCGCTCGCCAAATGCTCGTGGCCGAACATCTCGTCGAGCGAGGCCCTGAGCACGGCAATCGCCGTCTCGAGGCGCGCCAGCTCCACGGCCGGATCCTCCGCCATGAGCTTGGTCACGACGATGCGCGGCTCGTGCAGCACGATGTGGCCGAGCGCCACGCCCTCGGAGATCGAACTCGCCCTGGATCACCGCGGACAGCGACTTGCCGAGCTCCATGGCGGTGCCGGCACCGGCGACGGCGCCCGTCACCAGATGCTCGGCGACCACCATGGCGGTCGCCTGCAGCACCTCCACGTCCTCGTCGGAGTACTCCTTCTGGGTGCGGTTCTGCACCACGAGCACGCCCAGCACCTGGCCTGAGCGCCCGATCGGAACGGCAAGCAGGGAGTGATAGATCTCCTCGCCCGTCTCCGGCCGGTAGGAGAAGGCAGGATGGCTCGAAGCCTCGGGCTCGTTCACCGTAATGTTGAGCTCGGCGCAGCGCCCGACCAGACCCTCGCCACGGTTCATGCGGGTCGCATGCACCGCTGACGGGTTGAGACCCTCACTTGCGAACAGCTCCAGCGATCCGTCCTGGCGCTTCAGGTAGATGGAGCACACCTCGGCGACCATCACGCCGGCGATCTGCTTGACGATCTTGTCGAGGCGCGCCTGTCCGTCGCCCGGCTCGGACATGATCTCGCGCAGCCGCCGCATGATGAGACGCAGTGCGGGTTCTGACGTCATAACTCGTGGCTCGTCGCCTCGCCTCTGCATGGCCCGTGCCGCCCGGTGCGATCCGCCGATGGGCGGCCCCAGGCTCAGTTCCTTTCACCGAAGCCGCGCCGCAAGCTCCTGCGGTTTGCGGATGCTAGTGTCCCTTTTGATTCCGAAGCTCGCTCCAGGACCTAGCATCGAACGCAGGCGAGCTTCGGAATCGGGACGCTAGTCCGCGTCGAGACCGTAAATCGAGTGCAACGTCCTGACAGCAAGCTCGGCGTAGGCGGCGTCGATAAGCACGCTGATCTTGATCTCGGACGTGGTGATGGCCAGGATGTTGATGCTTTTGTTGGCCAATGCCTTGAACATGATGGCCGCGACGCCGGCGTGGCTGCGCATGCCGATGCCGATCACGGAGATCTTGGCGACGTCGGCGGAGCTCTTGACCTCGAAATCGCCGATGTCCTTTTTGGCGCCCTTCAAGGCCTCGAGCGTGCGCGGCAGCTCTGAGGCCTGGACCGTGAAGGTCATGTCGGTGTGCTTGCCGTCGGGCGTGACGCTTTGCACGATCATATCGACGTTGATATTGGCGTCGGCGAGCGGCCCGAAGATGCGTGCGGCGACGCCGGGCTTGTCCTCGACCTTGACGAGGGTGATTTTCGCCTCATCCTTAGCGTAGGCGATGCCGCTGACGACTTGGCTCTCCACGATCTCATCCTCATCGCAAACGATGGTGCCGATATCCTCGAGCCGCTCCATGCGCACGGGCGCCATGGCCTCGGGCGCGGTGAAGCTCGAGAGCACGCGCACGGTCATCCGATTGACCATGGCAAGCTCGACCGAGCGCGTCTGCAGCACCTTGGAGCCGAGCGAGGCCATTTCCAGCATCTCTTCATACGACACCTTCGGCAGGCGGCGCGCCTTCGGCACGATGCGTGGGTCGGTCGTGTAAACACCGTCCACGTCCGTGTAGATGTCGCACACATCGGCCTTCAGCGCGACGGCCATGGCCACCGCGCTGGTGTCGGATCCGCCGCGGCCCAATGTTGCAACGCGGCGGCGCTCCGGCTCGATGCCCTGGAAGCCGGTCACCACGGCCACCTCGCCTTGGCTCAGGCGCCGTGCGATCTCCGAGCCGTTGATACCTGTTATGCGCGCCGAGCCATGCGCCGCCGATGTCGTGATCGGAATCTGCCAGCCCTGCCACGAGCGCGCCTGCAGCCCCATCGACTGCAGCACGATGGCGAGCAGCCCGGCGGTCACCTGCTCGCCGGTGGCGACCACCGCATCATACTCGCGCGCGTCGTGCAGGATCGCAGCCTCGCGCACGTAGGCGACGAGCTGGTTGGTCACCCCCGACATGGCCGAGACCACCACCGCCACGGCGTTGCCGCCGTCGACCTCACGCTTGACGTGACGGGCGACGTTGCGGATGTGCTCGACGTCGGCCACGGAGGTGCCGCCGAACTTCATGACTACAACAGCCATTCGCGTTTCCCGCCGTGTGCGCCCTTCTGCGCCCTTGTAACAAATCGTGATGGAGCTGCCCCGCTGGGCGCCGCCCGCGGGCAAGAAAGCTCGGCCCGATCGGCATAAACGGCCTTGAGCGAACAGAAATCCCGGTTACGGCCCGTTCTCATAACGGGATCGGCAGAGACCCGCAACATCCGGCCCATAATATCTGGCGTAGGTTCCCGGTTCCTCACCGCCACCCGGGTTGCCCATGCCTTGACAAGGAGCCCCGCCAGCCCCCGTATCCCTTCGCAATGCAAAGCGCACCTCACCTTGCATCCACCACAGAGGCCGGTCCCACGCTCGACCCGCGCGAGGTGGCGCGCTTCGAGCAGATGGCCGGCGAGTGGTGGGACCCGAACGGCAAGTTCCGGCCCCTGCACCAGCAGGCGCCGGCGCGTCTGGGATTTATTCGGGACTCGCTAACGGGCCATTTCGGCCGCGCCGGCGGCGGACGCCACGCGCTGGCGGGGCTTTCGATCCTCGACATCGGCTGTGGCGGGGGCTTGGTGTCGGAGCCGCTGGCGCGGCTCGGCGCCCGCGTCACGGGCGTGGACCCGACGCCTGATTCGATTGAGGTCGCGCGCCGGCATGCGGCGGCCCAGGGTCTCGCCATCGACTATCGCGCAGCGCGCGCCGAGGAGCTGGTGGCGGAGGGTGAGACCTTCGACGCCGTCGTCTGCCTGGAGGTGGTCGAGCACGTGCCCGACGTTGCCGCCTTCACCCGAACCATAGCGCTGCTGGTACGTCCGGGCGGCATGCTCGTGCTCTCGACCCTCAACCGCACCTGGAAAGCCTACGCGCTGGCGATCGTCGCGGCCGAGTACGTTCTGGGCTGGCTGCCGCGCGGCACGCATGATTGGCAGCGTTTCGTCACACCCGATGAGCTCAGCCGCCACCTGAAGGCCGCCGGCTTCGAGGCGCCGCGCTTTTCCGGCATCGTCTATGACGTGATGCACGACGCCTGGCGGCTTGATACCGACTGTGACGTCAACTACATGGCTGCTGCAGCCCGGCCGGCCTGACCGCCGGAACCGAGCGAGGCTCCGCGGCGTTCTTTTGACGATCGCAACGACGGTGGAGGCGCGTCATGACGCGCAAAACCTTCACGAAGCAAAGGCTACGGCTGATAGGTCTGGGTGCGGTGATCGGTGCCGCGCTGCTGGCCGGCGGCTGCGAGAGCCCCGTTGCCGATCAGGGGCAGCCGGCCTGGCGCATGGGCGGCGCTCCCGCCGTGCCATCGCGCACCTACGCCGATGGGCGCGACTGGGGCACGACCACGCCGCCCGACGAGGGCAAGACCCCTGTGTATCGCGGCGGCCGCAACCCCAAGACCGGCCGCGCCGACATTCAAATGTAAAGCTAGCCGATGCGCGCCACGACCGCGCGTACGGCTTTGGCGTGCGAGGATGCCGCGTCGTCGCTCCCGGTAAAGAGCGGGATCGCCACCGCCGGAGGAATGCCGGCACCTTCCCAAGCCTTGCCGTCGGCGTCGCGATAGATCTCGTTCGACAGGGTGACGAACCAGCCGTTCGGCAGCCGCTTGGTCAGCACGTCGGACAGGGACCCGCGCGTGCGCTGGCCCACGTGCGTGACGTTGGGCAAGGCGCGCATCGCCAAGGTGAAGACTTCCGCCGCGCTCACCGTCACGTTGCTGGTGATCAAGGTGACGGGCCCGGTGAAGCGCGGCCCGCTGCTCGGCTCCAGAAAGATCGGCTGGGGAACGGCACCCCGCGCGTCGCCGGCAAACTTGGAGTAGACGAGCGTGCGCTTGGCGGCAAAGCGGGCCGCGATCGCGCGGGCCAGCGTGTCCTCACCCCCGTCGTTGAGGCTCACGTCCACGATGACGGCCTTGGCCCCCTCGAACCTGGTCATCGCCTCGTCGAGTGCATGGTTGAGAGCCGCCTCGTCGGCATCGCCGGCATCGAAGTCCTCCATCGAGAGCAGGCCGAGGTAGCCGATGTTGCCATTGATGAGGCCGTACTTGACGTTGCCGTTGGCCGTCGTCTTCAGCGTTCCGTCGAAGAGCTCGTCCGCAATCTCGGGCGTCAGCACCGTCTGCTTCCAGCGCTCGATCATGTCGTTGAGCTCGACGCCTTCCTGGCGCGCCGCATCGGCGACGCCTTTTAGCGCCGGCCCCTCGCCGGTGTTGCACACCACGCGCCGGCCTTTGATCTTCGCGCGCAGGCTGACGTGATCGTCGTCGAAGTTGCCGAGAAGACCCTGCACGACCTGGAGAAGCTCCGCCTCGCTCGTGCCGGAATGGACCTTGCTTTTCGCAGCGTCGACCAGCGTCGGCCAATCGACATGGCGGGCCGCGAAGAAAGCGTAGTGCGCCGAGAAGATGTCGCCCAGCGCCGCGATGACGCCAGCCGGCGTGCTCGCCGGCGGGTGGGCGCAGGCCGCGGGCAGAGCGTCGATCTTGTCGAAGGTGAAACGGTAGGCGCTGTCCTCGAGCGGAAGGCGCAAGCGCCGCCCGTCCGCGCTCAGCTCGAGATCATCGGCGAGGTCCTGAAGCTTCTGGCGAACGTCCGGACGTGCGATGCAATAGGTGCCGCTCTCGTCGAAGACGCGCACGCGCCCGTTAGCGATCTCCCAAAGCCAGCCGTACCCGCGAGAGCGCCAAACGCCGTTCAGCCGGGCCTGCCGGGCGGCGTCCTCCCGATTGAGCTCCGGCTTGCGCATGACGTAGTAGGTTCCTAGCGCGGCCAGACCGAAGGCACAGGCCAACCCAGCCAAGAGCAGGCGTCTGCCGACACGTGCCATCCAGATCCACCGCGTCCCGTCTGAGGTCGTTGCCTTGGCCCAAATAGGCACTGCCTGGGGTTTTGTCTCGGGGGCACCCCAGCGGCCTTGGCCATTAAGGGGCCCAGCTTGGCACGCGGGCTGCACCGCAAGCTGTTGCAAAGGTCGCAGCCAGGGGCCACGAGCCGCGCTAGGGGACCGGCAAAATTAGCCAAAGGTGTGTTCCAAACGAGACAGCTAGCCACCCCGCACCCCCATAGTTTGCGCCCCGGCGGCTGAACCTGAACCGGAGACGACTGCTGGATCAGCCTCCGTTCAGCTTCGGCCCGCAATGCTCGAGTGCATTCGCAGGAATAAGCAGCCGGACGCTTGTAGCGACGAAGTCCCGACACGGTGCAAGCAACGGCGATCCAGGAGTCGACAGTTGAGTAGATCATCGTCCGCAAAGGACATCGCGTTGGGAGGACTGCCTTCAATCGTTCAGCTTCGGCCCGCAACGCTCGAGTGCATTCGCAGGAATAAGCAGCCGGACGCTTGTAGCGACGAAGTCCCGACACGGTGCAAGCAACGGCGATCCAGGAGTCGACAGTTGAGTAGATCATCGTCCGCAAAGGACATCGCGTTGGGAGGACTGCCTTCAATCGAGCCCCGCAGGGGCGCCCCAGCTCAAACCCGATTGTACATGCGCGAGACTCGGGCCGGCACTTGGGTCGTGCGCGAGGAGCGTGGGCGCCGCGGCGGCAGCTTCTTTACGCTGGAGGCTGCGCTGCGATTCATCCGTTCCGAGTTCGGAGCGGGCGCACAAGTCATCGCGGCATACTTCGTTGAGAAGCAAGCGGCGTAAACGAGTTGCCGGCCGCGTGGCTGGTCGAATGGTGAGGAGAGTAGTCGATGTTATCCTTAGCGAAGGGCGCGCTCGTTGCCGAGAACGACGTCTTCGTCCGTTACGAGTCGAAGGTGCAGTCGTATGCGCGCGCCTTTCCTCACATTTTCAAGCGCGCGATCGGCACCGAGCTGTTCGACGTGCACGGCCGCCGGCATCTGGACTTTCTCGCCGGCGCCGGCTCCTTGAACTTCGGCCACAACAATCCGCTGCTGAAGGCGGCCCTCATCGCCTACATCGAGGACGACGGCATCACGCACAGCCTCGACCTGCACACCGTCGCCAAGGAAAAATTCCTGGAGGCCATGCAGCAGATCGTGCTCGAGCCGCGCGGCCTCGACTACGTGATCCAGTTCACCGGGCCGACGGGCACCAATGCCGTGGAAGCGGCCTTGAAGATTGCCCGCAAGGCCACCGGGCGCACCAACGTCATCTGCTTCACCAACGGCTTCCACGGCGTGTCGCTCGGCGCGCTCGCCGTGACCGGCAACGAGTACTTCCGCCGCGCCGCCGGCGTTCCCCTGCAAGGGGCGACGGCCCTTCCCTATGACGGCTATCTCGGCGATGACATCGACACGCTGGAGCAGCTCGAGCGCATGCTGGCGGATTCCTCCAGCGGCTTGGAGCTGCCGGCGGCCGTCATCCTCGAGGTGGTCCAGGGCGAAGGCGGTCTCAACGTGGCGAGCCCGGCGTGGCTGCGGCGCCTGCAGGCCCTATGCCACAAGCACAAGATCGTGCTGATCGTCGACGACATCCAGGCCGGCTGCGGCCGTACCGGCACCTTCTTCTCGTTCGAGCCGGCCGGCCTCAAGCCGGACGTGGTGACGCTGTCGAAGTCGCTGTCGGGCTACGGGCTGCCGTTCTCGGTGGTGCTGATCAGGCCGGATCTCGACGTCTGGAAGCCGGGCGAGCACAACGGCACCTTCCGCGGCAACAACCACGCCTTTGTCACCGCCACGGCGATGCTGGAGCACTATTGGCGCACGCCGGATTTCGCCCAAAGCGTGCGGGCGAAGGGCCTCCACCTGCGTGCCCGTCTCGAGGCGCTGGTCGACCGCTTCGCGCCCCACCTCGTCGACGTGCGCGGCCGCGGCATGATGATCGGCGTGCGCTGCGCCGATCCCAAGCGCGCCGCGGCCGTCACCAAGCGGGCCTTCCAGCACGGTCTCGTCATCGAGCGCTGCGGCCCCGAGGACGAGGTCATCAAGTGCATGATGCCGCTCACCACCTCCTATGCCGAGCTGGACGAAGGCCTGGATATCCTGGCACGCTCGCTCGCCGAGGAGCTCGGCCCGGGTCTGCGCGGCCCGACCGTGGTGTGCGATCTCGCGCCTGAGCTCGAGCTCCTTGTCTGACCCGAGCCATTCATGCGGGGCCGAGATGCTTGTCTGCAAGACGGCGGACAACGCCATTCGTTGGAAGGAAGGCGAGCGGCTCGATCATCTGTTCGAGCAGCGCTGCGACGCGCTTGCCTCCGCCGGCGAGGCGGAGCATCCCGCCATCGTCACCGACATGGAGACCGTGTCGTTTGGCACGCTCGATCAGCGCGCCAATAGGGCCGCGCGCTACCTGCTGTCGCAAGGCCTGACGGCGGCCGACCGCATCGGGCTGCTGTTCGACAAGACGATCGAGACCTACGTTGCGCTGCTGGCGGTGATGAAGATCAACGCCGCCTACGTGCCGCTCGACGCAAGCTTTCCAAAGGAGCGTATCGCCTTCATTCTGGCGGATGCCGGCGTCAAGGCGGTCGTCTCCATGTCGAGCTTCGCCGACAAGCTCAGCGCCTTCGAGCTGCCGAAGATCTACCTCGATGCCGCCTGCAACGAGATCGGGGCGCAGCGGCCCGAGCGCCTCACGACGGCCGAGCGACCCGCGCCCAAGGACCAGCTCTGCTACGTCATCTACACGTCGGGGACGACCGGGAATCCCAAGGGCGTCGCCATCGAGCACGCGAGCATCTGCAATTTCGTGCGCGTCGCCGGCGAGGTCTACGGCATTAAGAAGGGCGACCGCGCCTACCAGGGCATGACCATCGCCTTCGACTTCTCGGTCGAGGAGCTGTGGGTCCCGCTCATCAAAGGCGCAACGCTCATTCCCGGCAAGCCGGGCGCGAGCCTGGTCGGCGAGGATCTCGCCGACTTCCTGCTCGAGCGCAAAGTGACGTATCTGGCCTGCGTGCCGACGCTGCTTGCAACGCTAGAGAAGGATCTGCCTGAATTGCGCATCCTGCTCGTCTCCGGCGAGGCCTGCCCGCAGAACCTCGTGACGCGCTGGCATCGGCCCGGGCGCACGATCCTCAACGCCTATGGTCCGACCGAGGCGACGGTCACGGCGACCCTCACCGAGCTCTATCCCGACAAGCCGGTGACCATCGGCGGCCCGCTGCCGACCTACACCATCGTCATCCTCGCTGAGAACGAGGACAAGGCGTTGAAGCGCGGCGCGCTCGGCGAGATCGGCATCGCCGGCATCGGTCTCGCGGGCGGCTATCTCAACCGCGACGATCTCACCGCCCGGAAGTTCATTCCCGATTTCCTCGGGCTTCCCAACAACCCCTCGCAGCGCATCTACCGCACCGGCGACGTCGGCCGCATCAATGAGGACGGCGAGGTCGAGTTCCATGGCCGCATCGATACGCAGGTCAAACTGCGCGGCTACCGCATCGAGCTCGGCGAGATCGAGGCGGTGCTGGCTCAGCTGCCGCAGGTGGGCCAGGCCGTCGTCCACACCTGGGAGCCCGGGCCCGGCACGGTCGAGCTCGTCGCCTACTACACGTTGAAGCAGGGCGAAGCCGAGCTGCCCATGGAGGCGGTGGCGCAGACGCTGAAAGCGCATCTGCCGGGCTACATGATCCCCGCCTACTTCGAGAAGCTCGCCGCCATCCCCATGACCGGCAGCAACAAGGCGGACCGCAAGAGCCTGCCGGCGCCCAAGGGGCCGCGCTTCGCCGTCGGAGCCGGCGCCTACGTGGCGCCGCGAAAGCCCAGGGAGACGGCGCTGGCCGACGCTCTGAAACAGGTGATGAAGGTCGACCGCGTCTCCGTCACCGACAATTTCTTCCACGACATGGGTGCCCATTCGCTGCTGATGGCGCGGTTCTGCTCGGCTTTGCGCCGCGCGGGCGAGAACGTCGCCATCAAGGACATCTATCTCAATCCCACCATCGAGAAGCTCGCCCGGCATCTGGGCTCGCTCGCCGAGGAGGAGGTGCTCGAGGAGCCGCGCCGGCCACTGCGCGTTGCCTCCGACCTCGCCTACTACGGGTGCGGCGCAGCGCAGCTGCTGTTCTATTTCGGCTACGGCTCGCTCGTCTTGTGGCTCCTGGTGGCCGGCGTGACGTGGTCGTACGCCAGCGTCGACAACCTGTTCGAGACCTATGCGCGCGTCGTTGCCGTCGCCGCCGGGCTGTTCTTCCTGCTCACCGCCATCCCGATCGTGGCCAAGTGGACGCTGATCGGGCGATTCAAGAAGGACGTGATCCCGGTCTGGAGCTTCGGCTACTTCAAGTTCTGGCTGGTCAAGACGCTGATCCACGGCGCTCCCGTCATCTTTTTCCGCGGCACGCCGATCTACAATGTCTATCTGCGCCTTCTAGGCGCCCGCATCGGTGCCAACACGGTCCTGCGCTGCCGCTTCGTGCCCGTGTGCCCCGACCTTCTATCGATCGGGGCCGGCACGATCCTGCGCACCGATTGCCTCATGCTCGGCTACAAGGCGCAGGCGAACTACATTTATACCGGCCCGATCCACATCGGCGACGACGCGATCGTCGGCGAGTCGAGCGTGCTCGACATCGACACGGTGATGGAGGACGGCACGCAGCTCGGACACTCGTCCTCGCTGCAGAGCGGGCAGCGCGTGCCCGCCGGCAAGCACTACCATGGCTCGCCGGCGCAGGAGACGAGCGCCGATTATCGCTTCGTCGAGTCGCGCTCCTGCACGCCGCTCAGGCGGGCGCTGTACTCGGGATTGCAGCTGTCGGGCGTGTTTCTGGGGTTCCTGGGGCTGCCCGTCCTCGTCCTCTACTACGCGGTGCCCACGCTTCTGAGCGCCTCGATGGGCGCCCAGCTCACCGACGCGGCAACCGCGCCCGACTTGGCCGTGCTGGCGCTCGAGGTCTTGGAGCTGTCGCTCGTCTTGTACGTGGGAGCGCTGCTGCTGGGCCTGCTGGTCGTCGGCTATGTGCCGCGGCTCTTGCACGCTTTCATCGCTAAGGACGTGACTTATCCCCTCTACGGGTTCCATTACTGGGTCTATCGCGCGATCGGCCTCTTGAGCAACTCGCCGGTCTACAATCTGCTGTTCGGCGACAGCGCGCTGATCGTCCCTTACGTCCGCTTCATCGGCTACAAGCTCAACAACGTGGTGCAGACGGGCTCGAACTTCGGGCTCGTGCAGAAGCACGACGACCCCTTCCTGTGCGACATCGGCAGCGGCACCATGGTGTCGGACGGGCTGGCGATGCTCAATGCACCGATGTCGAGCTCGTCGTTTGTGCTGCGCGAGGTGCGCATCGGCGAGAAGACCTACCTGGGCAACAACATCAACTTTCCCGCCGCCGCCAAGGTCGGCGCCAACTGCCTGCTCGGCACCAAGGTCATGGTGCCGGTCGACGGGCCGATGCGCGAGAACATCGGGCTGTTGGGCTCGCCCCCGTTCGAGATCCCGCGCGTCGTCGACCGCGACAAGCAACTGCAGGTGCACGATGAGGCGCTGCGCTCGAAGCTCATCGCCGAGAAGACCCGCTATAACGTCGCCACCATGGCCGGCTATCTGGCGTGCATCTGGGCGCTGTTTGCCGTGAACCTCCTCATGCTGGCGGCGGCGATCGTGCAGTTCACCACCTACGGCACCTGGGGCATCATCGCCTTCGGCTGGGCCTCACTGGTCGTCAACGTTCTGTTTTTCGTGCTGCTGGAGCGCGCGAGCCTGCACTTCGGCCAGCTAAAGCCGCAGATCGTATCCATGTACGACAAGGGCTTCTGGTTCCACGAGCGGCACTGGAAGTATTGCGGCAATCCGCTGCTACTGTTTTTTAAGGGGACGCCGCTCAAGAATCTGATCTCCCGGCTCGTCGGCATCAAGCTCGGCCGCAAGGTGTTCGATGACGGCTGCCTGTTCTTCGACAAGACGCTGCTCGAGGTCGGCGACTACGCCACGCTCAACGACCAGTGCTTGCTCAAAGGCCATTCGCTGGAGGAAGGCGTGTTCAAAGCCGACTATGTGCGCATTGGCTCTGGCTGCACCATCGGCTCAGGCGCGCTGGTGCACTACGGCGTTACCATGGGCGACAACGTGGTGCTCGACCCCGACTCGTTTCTGATGAAGGGCGAGAGCCCCGATCCCAATTCCGCCTGGCGCGGCAATCCGGCCCGCTCGGTGCGCAAGACGTCGCGGCGGTTGAAGCTTGTTGAGGTGGCGCTGCCGCCGGCCCGAGGGCACGCACGCGCTGCGGGGGTCCGGCCATGATCACCCGCCTGCAACTAAGCGGTGCGCCGCAAGGGCTCGAGGTCGCCGTGGCCGAGGGCGCCAGGCGCACGAGCCGCGGACTGGCGCCACCCGAGCTCGATCACCTCATCGCGGCGCTGCTGCCGGACCGCCCGGTCGTGCGCCTGGCGGAAGGCCGGCCGACCGTGCGTGGCTGCGACGACCTGCACTTGTCCTTGAGCCATGCCGCAGGCGCGACCGCGCTTGCCGTCGCGCCGTTCCCGATCGGCGTCGACATCGAATGCATAGACCCCGAGCTCGACGCGCTGGCGATCGATCCGGAGCTTTTCGGCGTGAACGATTTCGCGTTCGTGAAAGGACAAGCGGAGACGGCGCAAGTGGCGCAGTTCTACCGCCTGTGGACGCTCAAGGAGGCGCGGCTGAAGCGGCTCGGCCGCAACCTCGTGAGCGAGCGGCTCCCCGACATCCTCAAGGACGGTGAGAGCCCCGCCACGTTCACGCTCGAGGGGCGCATCGGCGCTGACATGAGTACGGGTTGGCTCGACCGCGCCGGCCGGCGCTATTGCGTGGGCGTGTGCTGGGGGCCCGCGTAGGTCAGGCTTGCGCGCCTGGAGCCGCGCCGTCGGCCTTCTGTGTCTCTGCAAATTGCTTATAGGCCTGAAGCGCGTGGGCGGCATACATCGCCGAGGGGCCGGCGCCCATGTAGATGGCCATGCCCAGCGTCTCCAGCACCTCCTCGCTGGTGGCGCCCTGGTGCACGGCTGCCTTGGCGTGAAAGGCGATGCAATCCTCGCAACGCACCGCCACGCTGATGGCGAGCGCGATCAGCTCCTTTGTCTTGCTGTCGAGCGCTTTCGTCGCGAGCGCGGCCTGCGCGATGTCGGCGAACGCCTTCATGACCTCGGGCGCGCCCGAGCGCATCTCGCGCAGGCCTGCGCGCAAATCCTTGGTCATGCCGATCCAATCGGCTGTCATGTCTTGTCTCCGTCAGTTGGGGGTGAGCGGGCGGGCCGACTCAGAACGCCGTGCCGGCGCGCACGCCGAGCCGCTTGAAGATCATTGCCGCCGGGCAGAACCCGGTGAACGCCGACTGCAAGAGGTTCGCGCCCACGAAGGCGGTGAACCAGAGCCAGTAGGGGCTCATGATCTGGCTCAAGGCCAGGCTCACGAGGATCATGCAGCCTGCAAATGCCATCACGGCGCGGTCAACTGTCATGGGGATTTCCACTTGGTTCGAAATTTTGCCGGAGCACAGAACAGCTCGTGAAGAACCTCGATGAGACGCGCCACCCGCGCGTCGCTGAGCGAATAGTAGATGGTCTGCGCCTCGCGCCGGGTGGTGACGAAGCCGCCTTCGCGCAGCTTGGCCAGATGCTGAGAGAGAGCCGACTGCGCCAGCGGCACGACCTGCTCCAAGGCCGACACCGAGCGCTCGCCGTCCTTCAGCTCGCACAGGATCATAAGACGATGGCCGTTGGCCAGCGCCTTCAAAAGCTCCTCGGCTTCCATGCTGTTCGCTGCGAGCTCTTGCATATTCATGATTGCTAATTTAGATGATACTAATATATTGTCAAGCGCCCCGGTGCTGCTGCCGGGGTCCAACGAAGCAAGGAAGCCGCAATGGCCGTACGTCGCGCACCGCACCGCCTCTTGATGCTGGCGCTGTTTCTCGGGCCGATACTGGTCCCAGGACGAGCCCTCGCAGCCGAAACGCCCGACGCTGCCCCCGCCTTCGAGGTGAAGCCGCAGGAGATCGACGACCTCAAGTCCGTCTACGCCACCGTGCGCAGCAAGAACCTGACTCTGGCCCGCGTCCGCACCCCGGGGACCATCGTGTCCTTGAAGGTCGACTATGGCGACTGGGTCAAGCAGGGCCAGGTGCTGGCGCTGGTGACCGATCCGAAGCTCGCGCTCAGAATCAAGGCGCTCGATGCACGCATCGTCGCCGACGAATCGCGTCTGGAGACGGCCAAGACAGTGCTCGATCGCGCGCGCAGCCTGCAGGAGAAGGGCTTTGCCTCGCAGGCGAGCCTCGACCAGGCGCAGACGGGCTACGACGTGGCGGTCAACGAGCTCAAATCGGCGCGCGCCGATCGCTCCGTCATCGAAACGGAGAGCCAAGAGGGCGAGGTGCTCGCCCCCACCTCCGGGCGCGTGCTCAAGGTTCCCGTCACGGAAGGCAGCGTCGTGCTCGCGGGCGAAACCATCGCCACCATCGCGGCCAATGAATACCTGCTGCGTCTCGCGCTGCCCGAGCGGCACGCCCGCTTCATCAAGGCCGGCGATCCGGTCCACGTCGGCGCGCGCGGCCTCGGTGCCGACGACAAGCCGCTCGCAGAAGGACACATCGTGCAAGTGTATCCCGAGCTCGACAACGGCCAGGTCCTGGCTGACGCGGAGGTCCCTGGTCTCGGCTCCTATTTCGTCGGCGAGCGCGTGCTCGTGTGGATCTCGGCCGGCAAGCGCCAGACGTTCCTCGTGCCTCGTTCCTATGTGTTCAAGCGCTTCGGGCTCGACTACGTGCGGCTGAAGCGCAAGGACGGCAGCACCGCCGACGTCGTCGTGCAGACCGGCCAGGACGTCAAGAACACCGGCAGCCCAGCCGAGGTCGAGATATTGGCGGGCGTCGGCGCCGGCGACAGGCTGGTGCAGCCATGACGCCGGATAATCGTCTCGGCGTCTCCGGCACCCTCACGCGCGCCTTCATCCAGTCGCCGCTGACGCCGCTCTTCCTGCTCGCCGGCCTCGCGCTTGGGCTGATCGCGCTCATCTCGCTTCCCCGCGAGGAGGAGCCGCAGATCTCCGTGCCCATGGTCGACATCTTCGTAACGGCCGACGGTCTCAAGGCCGAGGACGCGGTCAAGCTCGTCACCGAGCCCTTGGAGACGATCGTCAAGGGCATCAACGGCGTCGAGCACGTCTACTCCAACACCGAAGACGACCGCGTGGTCGTCACCGCGCGCTTCTTCGTCGGCACGCCCCAGGACGATGCGATCCTGCGCGTGCACGAGAAGGTGCGCGCCAACTACGACCGCATCCCGCTCGGCATCCCCGAGCCGCTGATCGTGGGGCGCGGGATCGACGACGTGGCGATCGTGACGCTGACCTTGGCGCCCAAGCCCGGCGTCAACCGCTATCAGGACAACGCGCTCTACCAAATGGCCGAGAACCTGCAGGTGGAGCTGGCCAAGATCGATAACATCGGGCTCTCCTACATCGTCGGCGGCCGCCCCGATCAGATCCGCGTGGAGCCGATCCCGGAGAAGCTGTCGCTTTACGGCATCACGCTCACCCAGCTCGTGAACAAGGTGCGGCAAGCCAACCGCGAGTTCCTGGCCGGCCGCATACGCGAGAAGAACAAGAGCATGGCCGTGGCCGCGGGCCAGACGCTGCAAGGCATACCCGACGTGGGACTGCTCCTGCTCACCGCGCGCGACGGCCGCCCCGTTTACGTGCGCGACGTGGCCAACGTCGTGGTCGGCGCCAAGCCGCTCGAGAGCCAGGCGTGGAACTTCATGAAGGCGAAGGACGGCACGCTCAAGCGGACGCCTGCCGTCACGGTGGCGCTCGCCAAACGCGCCGGCGCCAACGCCGTCGTCGTCTCCCAGCACATCATTGATCGCCTCGCCGAGCTCAAGGGCACGCTTCTCCCCGACGACGTCGACGTGATCGTGACGCGCAACTACGGCGAAACCGCCAACGACAAGGCCAACGAGCTCTTATTCCACCTCGGCCTTGCGACGCTGTCGATCGTGGTGCTGGTCGGCCTGGCCATCGGCTGGCGCGAGGGCGCGACCGTGCTCGTCGTCATCCCCACCACGATCCTCCTGACGCTGTTCGCCTCCTGGCTGCTCGGCTACACCATCAACCGCGTGAGCCTGTTTGCGCTCATCTTCTCCATCGGCATCCTGGTGGACGACGCCATCGTCGTCATCGAGAACATCGCGCGGCACTGGTCCATGCACGATGGGCGCAGCCGCGTCGATGCGGCCATCGCGGCCGTGGCCGAGGTGGGCAATCCGACCATCTTCGCCACGCTCACAGTCGTCGCGGCACTTTTGCCGATGCTGTTCGTGTCGGGCCTCATGGGCCCCTACATGAGCCCCATTCCGGCCAACGCCTCGGCGGCGATGATCCTGTCGTTCTTCGTAGCGGTCATCGTGACGCCCTGGCTGATGCTGCGCTTTGGGGGAAAACGCGGCGGCCACGACAGCGAGGCGCCAGGAGGCGGCCGGCTGGGGCGCGGCTATGCCGCCGTGGCGCGCCCAATCATCGCTTCGCGCAGAAGCGCGCTGACCTTCCTGATCCTGGTCGGCGTTGCCACGCTGTTGTCGCTCGGGCTCTTCGCCACCAAGTCGGTCACCGTCAAGCTCTTGCCCTTCGATGATAAGTCCGAGTTGCAGGTCGTCGTCGATCTGCCCAAGGGCGCGAGCCTGGAGGAGACGGACCGGGTGCTCGCCGCCGCGGCCGATCGGCTTGCCGCTCTCCCTGAGCTCTCCTCGATCCAGGCCTACGCCGGCACCGCTGCCCCCTTCAACTTCAACGGCCTGGTGCGCCACTACTACCTGCGCGACGAGCCGCAGCAGGGCGATCTGCAGGTCAATCTCGCCCCCAAGGGCGCGCGCCACCGCACCAGCCACCAGATCGCGCTCGACGTGCGCAAGCGTCTCAAGGGCGTGCCGTCGCCCGAAGGCACGACCTTGAAGGTGGTCGAGGTGCCGCCGGGGCCGCCGGTCATCGCCACGCTTCTCGCCGAGATCTACGGCAAGGACGCCAACGAGCGCCGCGAGGTGGCGCGGCAGGTGCGCGCCATCTTCCGCGCCGTGCCGTTCATCGTCGACGACGACGTGAGCTTCCGCGAGCAGGCGCCGCGGCTGCGCTTCGAGATCGACCAGGACAACCTGGAGTTCCACAAGGTCCAGGAGCAGGACGTCTACGACACCATCGCCGCCTACCTCGGCGGCACGCCGGTCGGCTACTCCCACAAAGGCGGCGGCCGCTATCCCGTAGAGATCGCGGTGCAGCTGCCCAAGAACGACCTCGCCATCACCGAAGAGACGCTGTCGACGCCGGTCCCCGCCAATGCGCTCCCCGGCGGGCGTGACATCGTGGAGCTGGGCGACGTGGTGCATGTGACGCGGGAGAAGGCGTCCTATCCCATCTTCCGCCACAACGGGCGCGCCGCCGAGATGGTGATGGGCGAGCTCGCCGGCCAGTACGAAGCCCCCATCTACGGCATGCTGGCCGTCGCCGACCTCATCGACAAGCACGACTGGGGCAACCTGCCCAAGCCTGAGATCAGCTTGCACGGGCAGCCCTTGAGCGAGAGCAAACCCGTCTTGCTGTGGGACGGCGAATGGGAGGTGACGTACGTGACCTTCCGCGACATGGGCGCCGCTTTCATGGTCGCGCTGCTCGGCATCTATGTGCTGGTGGTGGCGCAGTTCCGCTCCTTCACCCTGCCGCTCGTCATCCTGACGCCGGTGCCGCTGACGCTGATCGGCATCATGCTGGGCCACTGGCTGTTCGGCGCGGCGTTCACGGCAACGTCGATGATCGGCTTCATCGCGCTCGCCGGCATCATCGTGCGCAACTCGATCCTGCTCGTCGATTTCATCCGCAATCGTCGCGCGAGCGGAGAGCCCCTGCGCGCAGTCTTGCTGGAGGCCGGGTCCATCCGCTTCAAGCCGATCCTGCTGACGGCGCTGGCCGCCATGATCGGCGCGGCGGTGATTTTGGCCGACCCCATTTTTCAGGGCCTCGCCATCTCGCTGTTGTTTGGGCTCGCGTCCTCGACGCTGCTGACCGTGCTCGTCATCCCGGCGATCTACATCGTGCTGCGCGATGACGGCCGGGGGCTGGCAGGACCGCAAGAGACCACGTAGACGGGGAGCGGACGCCGGCACGGTCGTCGCCATGATGGCCGACGTGCCCCTAGGCGAGTTGCGGACTGCGGGAGCGGGCAATGTGACCTTGGCGCGGCATTCGGGACGACCGATCATTCCAATCGCCGCGGCAACCGCGCGCGCCTATGAGCTCACCGGCACAGACTGGGCGCGCACGGCCCCGACCGGAATGCGACGCAAGGCACCGCGCCGCTATCAGTGACAAGGCACGAGAGGACTGCCGTCGGCGGCAAGGCCCGCCGCGACTGCCGGGCGCGTTGTCGCAGGCGGGCGGGAGACGGGTTCGCCGTCGCATCCGGCGCTTACCATGGTGCGGCTTGGAGGCTTGGCGCTCCCCGCGGGGATGCTATCACGCGCAAAATTTGGCTGTTCCGATGACCGACCTTACTTGGTGGAAATGATCGCATCCCACCCTCCTCGCCAGGAGCGCAGCCCTGGCATAGTACGTCGAGACGCACCGGTCCTGCCGGCGTGTGAGCGCTCGCATACTGGTCGCGCAAAAGGAAATTAGCATCAGGTCCCCGGCGCCACGCTCCTTCAAAGTACTGCCCTCCCGTGTCGGCGCATGCATGGCGCTCGCCGCGATGCTGTTCTTTTTGCCTCGCGCCGCGCTTGCCGCCGCCCAAACCGCCGTTGCGACGGACGACTTCCTCAACAGCATCGGCGTCGTGAGCACATTCCCCGATCGCGGCCAGCCGTTGGCGCGGACGATCGAGATGGTCCGGTACTGCGGCTTCCGATGGGTGAGGGCAGGCATCGAAGGGTTGAGCAAGGACGGCCCGACCACGATGCAGACATTCCTCGACTTGCATCGTGAAACCGGCGTGCGGATCAGTTGGGGACTGGTCAGCGGCGGCACCGACGTTGGTAAGCTGATCGACACCGCCAAGGTGCTGGCAAAGGCCGGCGCGCTGCTGGCAATCGAAGGCAACAACGAGCCCAACAATTGGGGTGTTACCTACAGGGGCAAAAAAGGCGGCGGTAGCGGGCGGCGCTCTTGGATGGCCGTCGCCCGGCTGCAGCGTGACCTCTATCGGGCTGTCAAAAGCGATCCGCTGCTCGCAAAGTACCCGGTGTGGTCGATCTCGGAGCCGGGCGCGGAGCGCGACAACGTCGGCCTGCAGTTCCTAACGATCCCGCGTGGCGCCAATACCCTGATGCCCGACGGCACCAAGTACGCCGACTATGCCAACGTGCACAACTACATCTACCATCCCCATTCCCCGGCACCCGCCGACAACAAGGCGTGGGACGCCGCCGATCCGACGGCCGCCTCCAAAGTTGACGGCCTGTTCGGCAACTTCGGCATCACCTGGGGGAGATGGTTTCGAGGCTACACCCAAAAGCAGCTCGACACGCTGCCGCGCGTGACGACGGAAACCGGCGCCCTCATCGAAGGGCCGGTCACGGAAGAGTTGCAGGGCTTGAATTTGCTGAACATGTACCTTGCGCAGTTCAAGCGCGGCTTCGCCCACACGTCGGTCTACGTGCTGCGGGACCGGACCGACGAAGGCGGCAACCAGGCCTTCGGATTCTATCGAGCCAACTACACGCCGCGGAAGGGCGCACTTTACCTCCACAACATGACGACGATCTTGGCGGACGAAGGCAGCATCGCAAAACCGGGCCAGCTCGATTTTGAAATCCCCAACCAGCCCGACACCGTCCACGACCTGCTCTTGCAGAGGAGCGACGGCACGTTCCAGCTCGTCGTCTGGGGGGAACGCCTGACCGGCCAGGATCAGGTGACGGTGCGATTTGGTGCCAAGCAACCGTCGGTGACGATCTTTGATCCGACGGTCGGCACCACGCCTATCCGAACGCTGAGCCATGTCTCGTCGATCGATCTTAAGCTCAGCGACCATCCGCTGGTGTTGGCGATTGGGGGAGATGGGGTGCGGTGAGGGGCCGGGAAAGACCGGTACCGGCGCCCCCGGTGCGGCCGCTGCCGCGTCTATGAGCTCGCTCTATCTAGGGGCGGCCCACAACCAAAGGCACTGTGTGATGGTACCGCCTCCCCGACTTGAACGGGGGACCTCTAGATCCACAATCTAGCGCTCTAACCACCTGAGCTAAGGCGGCACACAATCGGGCCCGCAAGGAGCGGAGCCTACCCGGCGCGCTTTAAAACCCCTTCGGCAGCCGCATCGTCAAGCGAAAAACGGCCCCTGGCAGCGCCTGCCTGCGCGCGCTGGGGCAGGTCTGCATCCAGAACATGGCAACGCCGGCAAATCCGTCGCCTCTAGCCTTGATCAGCCTTTGGGCTGGGCTTTCTGCGCGGCCTCGGTCATCAGCTTGCCCAGCTCCTGGGCTTGATTCGCATAGGCCTGCATCTGCTTTTGGGCGTAGCGCTGCTGGATCTCGATATATTCCTTGAGGTCGCGGGCGCGCGACAGGTCGGACGCGAAAGCAAAGCTCGCCTGGATGTTCTCCTCGGTAAACTTGGCCACCTGCGCCTGCATCTCCAGGGCGCCCGGGGCCATCACGCCCTGGAAGGAGCCAGAAAACGTCTCATGCACGCGGCGAGCCATATCCATAAACTGATTGTAGGCGGAGCGGGCTTGCTCCACGTTGCGCTCGGCGAGCTCGCGTACGGCCTCGGGAATCTCGAACTGTGGCTTGTCGTACATGGGCGGTCTCCTCCTAGGCAGCCGGGTGGCTTTTTGACGCCCGCTTATGGTCGTCGGGCATTATGCAATTATAACAAGGGTCGGTGACGAAGCGATCTCGAAATGAGTGTGGATAGCACGGCCCCGCCGGTCCGGCTCGTGGACGGCGGCAGCCGGCCGCGTTAACAGACTTTGAGCCCTGGTGTTTCGTCCATGCATGTCCACGGACAGCGCGCATCGCCACCAACGATCGGGACCGGCCCTGAGGCGGCGTTAGCGCGTTGCCTGGCGCCCGCCTGGGTGATCGACCCCGCCGGGGGCCGCGTGCTGGCGGCCAATGCAGCCGGGGCGGCGCGGCTGGGGCTTCGCCCGGATGCCGCCTCAGGCACGCTCGATGCCGCCATGCCGGGGCTGGTGCGGCTGCGAGCCCTCATGCACGAGTCCCTCAACGGGGGCCGCCGCGAGCCTCTGATCTTCTGGACGGCCTACGGGGCCGAAAGCCTGCTCTGCAACGTGAGCACGCTGGCCGAGCCGGCCTCGCCCGCCCTGGTGCTGGTCAGCATCGTCGGCGCCGAGGACGAGCCGGCAGAGCGCACGCCACTTGCCGCAGCGATCCCCCCCTCGGCCGACGATGCCGCCACCATGAAGAAGATCGCGCGAGCCATCCGCACGGGCTTTGCCAAGTCCAAGGAGCAGCCCTCCGCCGCCGAGGCGGGCGCCGGGCCCGCCACCGGCGCGGAGGCAACGGGCGACGCCGAGCCGCCCGGAGAGCACCAATACCCACCTCCGGCACGCCCAGCCGACGTCTCCAAGCTCGCGCACGAGCTCAGAACGCCCTTGAGCGCCATCGTGCTCGCCGCCGAGATCATGAAGGACCAGCGCTTCGGCGCGCTGGCGAACGAGCGCTATCGCAGCTACTCGAGCGACATTCACGACAACGCCCGCCACGCGCTGGAGGTGGTCAATCGCCTGCTCGGCGGCAGCGCGCCCGAGAGCGCCGCGGCGCGGCGGCAAGCCGCCGAGCTCGACCTCAATGGCGTGGCTGAGAGTTGCGTCTCGGCCATGCGCCCCGTCGCCGAGGAGGCGGAGCTCGAGCTAATGCAGGAGCTGCATTCGCACCTGCCGCGCGTCATTGCCGACGCCATGTCGGTCAAGCAGATCCTGTTCAACCTGCTCGCCAACGCCATCAAGTTCACCAAGAAGGAGGGCGAGGTGCGCGTCGTCACCGGGCTCGGGTTCGATCGCTCGGTGTTCGTCGCGGTGCAGGACACCGGGCCCGGCATGAGCGCCGACGAGATCGCCCGCGCGCTCGATGCCGAGGCGCCGCCCAAGCCCGAGCCCAAGGAGGCCGGCGGTCTCGGCATCGGCCTGCCGCTCGCGCTGAGCCTCGCCAAGGCCAACGGCGCGCGTCTCGAGATCGACTCGACGCCCGGCGAAGGCACTGTGGTCGCACTCATCTTCCCGAAGAGCTGCGTGGCGGCGCAGCGCGCATTGCCGCCGCCCAGCACGAATTAGACGAGGCGTGCGGCCGGCTCACGTATTGTAGTGAGATTGAAGCCGTTGATCCTGCCGCACCAGAAGCATTTGCTGAAGCTTGCGTGGGTCCCGCTCTACAGCGGGATGACGTTGAATTGAGGCATGCGGCTCCAACACTCTCTACCGTCATCCCGTCATGCCGAAGCCATGCTTCGCATGGACGGCCGGGACCCACGCCAGTCTCCCCGAGGACAACTTTACATGGAGGGAGAGGTGCCGGACGCTCTGGGTCAACCGGGTCTCGATCCAACCGATGTCGGAAACACTTCAGTCGCTGGGAACGCGCCGCAGCTGCGCGCGCGTGCGGCGAAATCGCACCTAAATTCGAATTAGACAATTTCTAATCTATTGTCTTTGCATGCACTTTTGTTGACTGTGCGCTTTGCCTCACGTTAGGGATGGAGCATGCGTACGGCTCTCTAAGAGCCGTCAACCCGATGATCCCCGATACCGGGGCCTTGACCCCCGACTATTGGAGTCCCTGATGCGGAATTTGCGCGCACGTCTGCGCCAGGCGCCCAGAGTCGCCCTTCTCGCACTCGCTGGCGTCCTCGCCGCCGCTGGCGCCGCCCGTGCCGAGGGCGAGGTCAACATCTATTCCTACCGTGAGCCGGGCCTGATCAATCCGCTGCTCGAGGCCTTCTCCAAAGAGACCGGCATCAAGACCAACGTCGTCTTTGCCACCAGCGGGCTCATCGAGCGGCTGACGGCGGAAGGGCGCAATAGCCCGGCCGACCTCTTGCTCACGAACGAGTTGGGGCTGCTGCTGCAGGCCGTAGCGGCCGGCGTGACGCAGCCGGTGCACTCCGCGGTCCTCGACAAGGCCATCCCCGCGCAGCTGCGCGATCCGGCCGGCCAGTGGTTCGGGCTCACGCGCCGTGCGCGCGTCGTCTACGCCTCCAAGGAGCGCGTGAAGCAGGATCAGATCACGTATGAGGAGCTGGCCGACCCGAAGTGGCGCAACAAGATCTGCATCCGCTCCGGCCAGCACACCTACAACGTCGCCCTCGTCGCCTCGATGATCGCCCACCACGGCGAGGAGGAGACGGAGACGTGGCTGACGGGCCTGCGTGACAATCTGGCGCGCCGCCCCTCGGGCGGCGACCGCGAGGCCGTCCGCGACGTCGCGGCCGGGCTCTGCGACCTTGCCGTCGGCAACACCTACTACATGGCCTCCATGCTCAAGAACCCGGAGCAGAAGGCCTGGGCCGATGCCGTGCGCATCATCTTCCCCAACGCCGCCGGCCGCGGCACCCATGTCAACGTTTCGGGCGCGTCGCTGACGGCGAATGCGCCCAACAAGGCCAATGCGGTGCGGCTGATGGAGTTCCTCGCCTCGCCGCAGGCGCAGAAAATCTATGCGCAAGCCAACGGCGAGTATCCCGTCGTGGAAGGCGTGCCCGCCTCGCCGCTGGTTCAGAGCTGGGGGAAGCTGCACGCCGATCCGCTGCCGCTCACCAAGATCGCCGAGCTTCGCAAGAAGGCGTCCGAACTCATCGACCGTGTGCAATTCGATCAGGGGCCGAATTTCTGATGTCGCAAATCGATACATTCCGGAACGGCCGTCCGTCTCGCGCTTCCGCGATATCGGCGGCTGCCATGCTCTCCGCACCTGAGCGTCTCGTTGGCGTCGGCTTCCGCTGCTGGCTCGCCGGCTTCCAGACGAGCGACATCGGTTGCTGGGAGGTCGCCTGGCACGAGTTCTCGCGGGCCGTCGGTCCGCGCGCAGCCAAACCGCTGATGACCGAGCTCGCCTGCTGGGTGCGCGCGGTGCAGGATTCGGCCGAGCGCAGAATTGAGGTCTATCCCGCCCAATGCCGGGAGTTCTGCCGCGACGAGTGCCTCGCCATCTCCATGGTCGCTGCCTGTCAGCACTCGGCCTGTCCGGCGTTCCGCGCCTGCGCCGTGGCCTTGCTCGGCTCCAACGAGATCGAGGAGGCCATCGAAGGCGCTGAGGAGTTCGCGCTGCGCCTGAAGCAGGCCGATCAGCTGCTCTCGCCCGGCAGTGTGTCCATGGGCGCGGGCCTGGTATCGCCCGGCTTGCAGGGCCACGGCTGATCTCGCCCGACGGTCGCGACGGCGAGCAAAGACAAGAAGAACCGCGCGCGATGTCCTGGCCGCACTCGCTGCCGCCGCGCCTGGCAAGCGGCATCGGCATGCCTTTCGCGCAAATGTTGCGCACGCTGCGCGCATGGCGGCGCAAGCGGCAAGCCGCGCCCGCATGGACGATCGCCGTTGCGCTCATCCTGGCCGTGGTGGCGCTGCCCGTCGGCACGGTGCTGCTGCTGGCGCTGACCCCTACCGACAATATCTGGCCGCACCTCGTGCGCACGGTGCTGCCCGGCTCGCTCGTGCGGACGCTCGTGCTCGCGGCAGGCGCCGGCACCCTGTGCTTCGCCGTCGGCACGGCAACCGCCTGGCTCGTCACCATGTACCGTTTCCCGGGGCGCGAGGTTCTCGACCGCCTCCTGGTTTTGCCACTCGCGGTGCCGACCTACATCGTCGCCTACTGCTACGTTGAGCTTCTCGACTATGCCGGCCCGCTGCAATCGGGGCTCAGGTCGTTCTTCGGCTGGCAGCGCGTAATCGACTACTGGTTCCCGCAGGTGCGCTCGCTGCCTGGAGCCGTCCTCATCTTTTCCGCCGTGCTCTACCCTTACGTCTATCTCACCGCGCGCGCGAGCTTCGCCCAGCAATCGGTCTGCGTGCTCGAGGTCGCGCGCACGCTGGGGCGCACGCCGCTCAGGGCCTTCATCGAGGTGGCACTTCCGCTGGCACGCCCGGCGATCGCCGCCGGCGTGGCGCTCGTCGTCATGGAGTGCCTCAACGATCTGGGCGCGGTGCAGTACCTCGGCGTCGAGACGCTGTCGGCGAGCATCTATGCCACCTGGATGCAGCGTTCCAATCTCGGCGGCGCGGCGCAGATCGCCGCCGTCACGCTGCTGATGGTGGTTGCGCTCTTTGGCTTCGAGCGCCGCGCCCGCGGCAGCGCGCGCGTCCACCACACGACGGGGCGCTACCGCTCGATCCCCTTCCACGACCTCGATGGCTGGAAGGGCCTCACGGCCGCGGCGCTGGCGTCGCTGCCTTTCGTGCTGGGCTTCCTGGTGCCGGTGCTGGTCATAATGCAGGGCGCGGTGACGCACACGCGCGGGGCCATTGCCGGCGGCTTCCTGGCGGCGGCCGCCAACAGCCTGGTACTGGCCAGCATCGCCGCGGCAGCCGCAGTCGCCATTGCGCTCACGCTGGGCTATGCGCGCCGTGTCGCCGGCAATGGGTTCGTGCGCCCCGCGGTGCGGCTCGCAGGCCTCGGCTATGCGATCCCGGGCACCGTGCTCGCCATCGGCCTCCTCTATCCGCTGGCGGCGTTCGACAACCGCGTCGACGCGATCCTGCGCGCCGTCTTCGGCGTCTCCTCCGGCCTCTTGCTGTCGGGCTCGCTCTTTGCCATCGCGCTCGCCTACGTGATCCGTTTCCTCGCCGTGGCGCACGGGCAGATCGAGGCGGGGCTGGAACGCATTTCTCCGAGCCTCGATGCCGCCGCGCGCACGTTGGGCGACAGCGCGCTGTCGACTTTGTGGCGCGTGCATTTTCCCCTGCTGCTGGCGCCGCTCGGCGCCGCCGCGCTCTTGGTGTTCGTCGACTGCATGAAAGAGCTGCCCGCGACCTTGCTGTTGCGCCCCTTCAACTTCGAGACGCTCGCCACCCACGTCTATGGGCTGGCCTCGATCGAGCAGCTGGAAGAGGCCGCGCTCGGCGCCTTGACGATCGTGCTCGTGGGGCTCGTGCCGGTGCTGTTGCTGCACAAGGCGATCGCCGGCGGCCGCCCGGGATCCGACATCCTATGAGGCCGCTCTAGTCGACCATGTCCTCCTCGTCGAAGGGCGGAGCCTCGAGGAAATCGCGCTCCGGCGAGCTGCCGCCCTCGGCGACCTCCTCCGACCAGCCGATGTTGAGCAGCGCATCTCCCATGTTTACGATGGGGAGCGTTGTGCGCCCGATGATGATGCCGCGGCGCGTGGAGCGGACCTCGACGGCGATATCCTCGTAAGGGTTGGCGACGTGGCCCACCACCTCGTCGGCCTCGACCGTGTCGCCGATGCGCTTCGTCGTCCTGAAGACCCCGCCTTCGGGCGAGCGCACCCAGCTGGAAGCGTTGATGAACACCGGCGCGCGGCGATCGCCCGCAGGGACTTCGACGCCGTCCGTGAGCTCCAGCATCCCGACCTGCAGCATGACACCGGTGATGCCTTCCACGCCCGCCCTGATGGCGAACTCGTCGAAGCGCAGGCCTTCGCCGCCCTCGTAGCTCAAGACGTCGACCCCCACCGCACGCGCGGCCTCGCGCAACGAGCCGGGCCGCGCCTGGCTTTCGAGCATGACGTCGGCCCCGAACGCCACCCCCAGCTCCTGACACCGCGGGCGCTTGCGGAAAACGCAGCGGATCTGCGGCAAATTGATCCGATGGATCGCTGCGGTGTGCAGATCGATGCCGATCTGCGAGCGCTTGACGATCTCCGTCAGGAACAGATGCGCAAGCCGTGCCGCCAGCGAGCCTCCCGCGGCCCCAGGGAAAGAGCGGTTGAGGTCCCGGCGATCGGGGAGATAGCGGGAGCGGCTGATGAATCCGAACACGTTGACCACGGGAACGCACAAAAGCGTGCCGCATATGCTCTGGGGGTCGAGCGTGCGCAAAAGCCGGCGGATGATCTCCACGCCGTTGAGCTCGTCGCCGTGGATCGCCGCCGACACGAACATGGTGGGGCCAGGCTCCGGCCCGTGCAGGACATGAACCGGCAAAGTTACCGGAGCGTGGTTGGAGAGCTTGGATATGGGCAGATCGACAAGCTGGCGCTCGCCCGGCTTGACCGACAATCCTCCGATGACGAACGGTTGTCTCACGACCAGCTTCCAGCGCGCATTCCAATCCCGAGCGTCCATGAAGTGCACGAGTGGCTGAAGGCGCGCAAGGCCGCGCCTCCAGTATCGTTGCCAATATTCGTGCGCGAATTCTCCGGCCCATGGGCATGGGGGTGGCGTTCTGCTGTCACCGCAAGCGGCACAATTGGCCCAAGCAGCGGTGGAACCTAGTGCTTTCCCCCATTACTTGGCTCGCTTTTAAAGCTTGCCAGGTATACAAATGAGTCGCTGCGGCGACGCGTTGTCCCGCGTCAACTGTCAAGCAGCAGAGCGCTTGCGCACCAACCCGGCCATCATTAAGACTGTCGAGGTCCGCAAGGCGCAGACAAGGGTCGTCCGGCCTAAGATCCCTGCTTTGGCACGGCGAGATCGGCAAGGACGACGGGGCTGGATTCGGCAGGGTCAATGAAACGCCCGAGGCAAATGTTGCGACGCTCATCTGTTGCGGTCGCAATCTTCTTCTGTCTCATCTTTCTCATCTCCGCTCCCTATCTGGTCGAGCGCCGCTTCGATCAGATCGGCCTCAGGAGCGCAGCCGTCTTCGCCGCCTCTCGCGACAGCTACAGCCTCAGCTCTCCGGTTCGCCTGATGCAGACGCCGATGATCGCGCTGGAGAGCGGGACCTTGTCCATGCCTCCAAATCGAACCGGTCTTGCGCGCAGCGGCGAGATGATCGCCATGCTGATCACCGGCAACGGCGCGCGCATGAAGCTGGATAATGCGAGCATCGCCGCCGATTTCTCCGCCAACGAGGCCGTGCTCACGCACGGATCGGCGCAAGGCGGCGTGGCCCCACTGGTTGCGACGCTGCAAAAGCTGCAGTTCGATGCCCTCGCCGTGCGCAACAGCACCGTCCGCATCAAATTGGCGGACGGCTCCGTCCTCGAGCTCGGCGACGTGACGACCGACATCATGGCGAAGCAAAAGGGCAGCATCCGCGCCGTGGGCTCGTTCGTCTTCCGCGGCGAGAAGGTCTCCTTCGACACGACGCTCGCCACCCAGATCGACCCGCAGAGCGGCGGCTACCCCATAACGGCTTCGCTCACGAGCGCAGTGCTCAGTGCCAGCCTCGACGGCCAGCTCATGATGGGGGAGAGCCCGCGTCTGCTGTCGCCCGAAGCCGATCTCACCATACCCAATGTGCGCCATGCCGCGCGCTGGCTCGGCGCCGGCTGGCCGCCCGGAAACGCATTCGAGAACTTCCATGCCAAGGGCCAGCTCGAATGGGTCAACCACACCGTCGCCTTCCAAAATGCCACGGTGCAGATGGACGGCAACGAGGCGACGGGCACGCTATCGGTGAACTTCAGCGGCCCGCGTCCGGCCCTCGACGGCACGCTCGGTCTCAAGACGCTCGACCTCACGATGTACGTCGGCGCCGGCGGCAACACCGACCAACCGGCCGAGAAGAGCCTGCTGTCCATGGTGAGCTCGGCCAGCGGCCTCGAGTTCCCGCTTATTCAAGCCATCGACGCCGATCTGCGCCTGTCGTCCAGCAGCGTTGTCTTGCCCGGCGTGACGATCGGGCGAAGTGCGGCAACGATCTCGCTCAAGGGCGGCAAGATGATCGCCGACATCGCCGAGCTCGAGATCGACGACGGCACGCGCGGCGGCGGGCAATTGCGTATCGATGCCACGGGAT
Source organism: uncultured Alphaproteobacteria bacterium (assembly GCA_963782555.1). GTDB lineage: Bacteria > Pseudomonadota > Alphaproteobacteria > Rhizobiales > Hyphomicrobiaceae > Hyphomicrobium_A. The sequence continues at coordinate 43,594 of CAWAKB010000003.1, forward strand.
CGCACCCGAACTACGACATCCGCGGCAAGCTCGAGGCCTTGGACCTCGGGCGCGCCGGTCAGGCCATTTTCGGCCATCCCACCATTCAGGGACGCGGCGATGTCATTGTCGAGGTTTCAGCCGAAGGCGACACCGGGGCGATGCTGCTCGGCTCGCTCGACGGCAAGCTGAGCGTGTCGCTCGACGAAGGCGGCCAGCTCGGGATCGACCTCGATCAGCTCACCGCGGCCGTGAAATCCCCCAAACCGCAGAGCGCCTGGCAAGCCGCCAGCAGCAGCGCGATGCCCATCGACACGCTGGAAGCGCGTTTCGCCGTGGACAAGGGCGTCATCCGCACCGAAAGTGCCGAGGCGGTCGCCGGCAAGCGCGCCATGACGGCCGAGGGTGCCATCGATCTGCCGACGCACAGGCTGGACCTCGAGCTGGCGATCGGCGACGTGGCGCAAGCGAGCGCGACGAATACCCCCGTGCCAAAGAAGCCCGACGTGATCGACATGCACGGGCCTTGGACGGCGCCGGACGTGGAATCCAGCACGGCCAACCCGTAAGCGCAGCTGAACTCGCCGCTCCTCTCGGCTCGACCCCCTCACAGCAGCTTGGCGATGTTTTCCTCAGCGGCCGCGCGCTCCGCGGCCGTCATATGCAAACCGCATTTGGTGCGCCGCCAGAGCACGTCCTCGGGCTCGCACGCCCATTCTCGCTGTGCCAAATAGACGACCTCGCGCTCGGTGAGACCGCCGCCGAGCGAAAGGCCGAGATCGGCCTCAGAGCGGGCCTCGCCCAGCACCTCGTCGATCAGAGTGCCGTAGCGCCGCGCCAGGCGCTCCAGAAAGACCGGATCGAACCCCGGCCGGCGCGCGCAAAGCCTGGCAACGAAGCCTGAAAGCCCCCCCTCGCCCAGATTGCCGCCGGGCAGCGGGGTGCCGGCCGTCCAGGCGGGCTTCATCGGCCCCATATGCGGCGCCAGCTTCGCAAGTGCGTGCTCGGCCAGCCGCCGGTAGGTGGTGAGCTTGCCGCCGAGCACGGTCAGCAACGGCGGCCGCCCCGCATCGACGCTGAGCTCGAAGCGGTAGTCGCGCGTCACCGAGGAGGGATCGGCGCCGCCGCTCTCGTCATAGAGCGGCCGCACGCCGGCGTAGCGCCACACGATGTCGGCGCGCGTCGGGGCATCGGAGAAGAAGCCGCGCATGAGATCGAGCAGGTAGTCCTCCTCCTCGGCGCTGATCGCCACCGCCGCCGGGTCGGCGGCATAGGGGATGTCGGTCGTCCCGATCAGCGTGAAGCGCTCCTCGTAGGGAATGGCGAAGACGACGCGCCCGTCCGGGCTCTGGCACAGGTAGGCGTCCTCCGCGCCCCGAATGCGCGGCACGACGATATGGCTGCCCTTGACCAGGCGCAGGGGCTCGCGCGCGTGCGCGACGGCGCCATCGATCTCGTCGGCCACCGGCTGCACCCAAGGGCCCGCGGCATTGACCAGCACCCGGGCCTGCACCTCGCGCGTGCCATTGCGCCCCTTCAGGGTGATGCGCCATGTCCCGTCGGCGGCGCTCACGCGCTCGACCCGCGTGCGCGTCTCGATTACCGCGCCGTGCTCGGCCGCGGCGCGCGCGTTGAGCACCACGAGACGCGCGTCATCGACCCTGCAGTCCCAATAGGCAAAGCCGCTGGCAAGCTCCGCTTTCAGCGGCAGCCCGGCGGGATCGCGATTGAGATCGAGCGCGGAGGAGGCGGGGATGCGGCGGCGCCGGCCCAGGTGATCGTAGAGAAAGAGCCCGGCGCGCAGCAGAAGGCCTGAGCGTCCGCCGGGGACTTGAGGCAGCACAAAGCGCTGCGGCCAGACGATGTGGCCGGCATTGGCGAGCAGCACCTCGCGCTCGCGCAGCGCCTCGCGCACCAGCCGGAACTCAAAGTGCTCCAGATAGCGCAAGCCGCCATGGATGAGCTTGGAGCTTGCCGAGGAGGTGGCGCCGCCCAGATCGCCCATCTCGGCAAGAAGGACGGAGAGGCCGCGGCCAGCGGCATCCGCAGTGATGCCGGCGCCGTTGATGCCGCCGCCGACAACGACGAGATCGTAAGTCATGGGCTCAAGCTAGCACGCAAGCTGTTATGAGGCCGTTTCCGGCGGGTGCCGCTGCGGCACGGCAAGCGATACGAGGACCATGGCCGCTATTCCGACCGGCAAGGCGACGAGGATGGTGGCGAGAGCCCCGATGCCCCACCAGTTGGCGATACCTTGGGCGTGCGCATCGAGGGCAGCCCAGGCTGCGTCCTTGGCGGGACCGGGCGCGGCCGTCACCCAGGCGTCTTTCAGCTCGCCAAAGATCTCCCTGGCGGTTGGCCCTGCACTCGACAGCGATTGCCACGTCTCGAAGAAACCGACCGCGAGATAGCGCGTTGCCAGCAGATAATGGAGGGCGACGGCGAGGCCTGCGATCACGGCGATAATTGCCGCCGGCGCGCTGGCACGGCGCCACCAAAGCCCGACGACGAGAGCCGGAAAGAGACCGGCGGCGGCAATGGTGAAGGCCCAGGTTGCGACCTCGAGGATAGGAGCCGGATGGGTCGCGGCAATGAGCCCCGCAACGATGAGGGCGCCGGCCGCGATAGCGTAGGGACCCAGCCAGGATCTGCCGGACCTGCCATGCAGATCGCAACCGAACGCCGCAATGAGCGCGGTCAGCGGCGCATCGGCCGTGATCAGAGCGGCCGCGAGCGCGGCCGCGGCGACGAGCACGAGCATCGCGTGGCCCAACCCCGCAATCTCCGGCGCCGCCAGCGTGATCATGTCCGGGCTGAGCGTCAGGTCCTGCAGTCGCAAGACGGTGCTGGCGTCCGGAAGCGCGGCGCAGGCCTTGGCGACGCTGGCGGCATCGGTCGCGGCCGCGCCGCAGATCTCGACGAGACCGAGCCGCCCGTAGGCAAAGATCCACGCCGGCAGATGTGCAAGATCGGTGGGGGCGGCAACGAGCTTGAGGACCGAGAGCTTGGCGTAGGCGGCGAACGCCGGCGCCGTCGTTAGCAGCAGCGTGGCGAACAGCAATCCCCATACGGCCGACCAGCGCGCCGCGGGCGCGGTTGCCCCCATGACGTGGCGCGAGAGCACGCTCGGCAGCGAGGCGAGGCCCAGCGCAAGGGCGAGCACAATACCCAGAAAGTTGAGCGGATCGAGCGTGACGAACGGCGTCAGCATCGGCTTCATCACGGCAGGGTCGGCGAGATCCTGCTCGAGCAGCGTCTCCTCCAGACCCTGGATCTGCGAAAGCGCGTTGGCGTAGGCGACCTGCGGCACGGGCTGTCCGTACCAATGTGCCGAGAGCTGCACTGCGGGCACAAGCAAAGCGAGCAGCATCAGAAGAAAGAGGACGGCGCGAACCCAAGCCGACGCCCAAAGGCCCCTCAGCACGAAGCCCAGAAGCAGGGCGATGCCGGCAAGCGCGATGGCGGTGCCGAGCCCGAGACCGAGCAGGCGCGCGGTGACGAGGCCGGCCGCCATGAGCTGGGCCACGAGCAAGGTCGCCATCGACAGCACGACAACCAGCGCAGCTGCACAGCGCGGAGCCGTGCCGCCGAAGCGCAGGGCGAAGAGCTCGGGCACCGAGGCAGCCCCCATCTGCGGCAAGAGCGGCGCCACCAGCAGTTGAAGCAGGAGATAGCCGGCGCCGAGCCCCAGCCCGAAGGCGAGCCCGTCGTAGCCCCAGGTGAAGACGGCGCCGCAGAGCCCGAGGAGAAACGGTGCCGATATGGTGTCGGCGGCGAGCGCAAGCCCGCGGAGTACCGCGCGCGCCCGCCCCTCGCCTATGCTGTTCGGCTCGAGCGCCATGGAGCCAGCCTCCTACCGGTCCACGGATGCAGCGATCCGATCGCGGCGGCGCGCCGAAACAACCGCGACGACAAGCAGGGCGACCAGCGAGCCCTGCGCCGCCATGAAGAAGCCGAGCGGGAAGGCCAGCACGTCGACGCCGTTGAGCGATTGCACAAAATAGGGAATGACGAGCGCGAACAGCAGCCACGCCAGCAGCGCCAGATAGGGAAAGCGGCGTGCCCGGCCGCGCGGCTCCGCAGCGTCGGACCGATGAGCGTTTGACGCCACTGGCTCCCCCCGTTCCCCAAAGCAATCGCGCGGGCGCACACTGCCGCGCATCCTCAACGCGATCAAGCCTCAGGAATTTTTGTGACACGGGGCACGGTGCGCCCGCGAGCCGGAACCTCCGGAGTCGCGCGTTCGCACAGAAATGTTCGAAGGTGCAGCGGAGAAGGCGGGGCGATACACGCGGCATCTCCCCGCCCGGGATCTTCTCCCTAGACTTGGACCTTGTTCGTCTTATTTCGCGGCCGACTGAGTGGTCCATGATTCGTCGACCCGCGCACAATGTGCGACCGGCGCGCGAGCGTCAAGCAATCTCGTACGCAGTTTTTCTGATGCACTGCAGCGATTTACGGACGCCCAGCCGATCGGTGCTCAGGACACCGACGGCTTGCAGTCCTCGTCCGCCGGCAGAGGGTCGCAATCGCGATTGTCGACGCAGGCGCGCAAGGCGCGAGAGACGGCGAGCGAGCGGATGCCATCGATCATTCCGAAGTAGAGGCCCTGCGAGCGCAGCCCGCATTGGTAGAGCTTGACGATGCGTCCGCCGCCCGTGCGCATGGCGCGCTCGTAGTCGGCGAGCGCCGCCTCGCTGTCGCCCTCCGCCTGGTGGATGTGCGCGCGCGTGTCGAGCGCATAGGGGCTGCCGGGCGACAGTCGCAGTGCCCGCTCCACGTCGTCGGTACCCTCCGCGCCGCGCCCGAGCTTGAAATAGACCCAGGCCCTGTTGTTGAGCGCCACCGCGAAATCGGGGTTGAGGTCGATCGCCTTGTCATAGTCGGAGAGCGCTTTATCGAACGCACCTTGCAGCGAGTAGGCGAGCGCCCGCATGCCGTAGGCGAAGCTCTTCTGCGAGGGCGCCAGCCCGGGATCATCGATCATGGCCGAGCAGCCGTCGATGCGGCGCGCGTTGTCGTCGCTCAGACAGTCGCCCATCGGATCGGCGGCCATGGCGGCGCCTGCGGCACCCAAGGCCAGCAGGGCGGCAACCGCTGCAATGACTTCTCACTCTCATCGTCGTCCTGGCCGAGGGGGAATCCACACCCGGCACCTTGAACCCAAGCAACCATTCCCGCCAAGCCCTAGGGGAGCCTTTGAGCGCAATTGAGGCATGTCCCTATGTCCGATGCCGCGACTGGGGAAGACCTCCGGCACCCGGCCCCGTTAGGCGCTTAACCCCTTGCCGCCGCGACTTGTGCTAGTCTGCGGCCGCAGCTCTGGTGAATTGGCAAGCTCCCCGTGAAGCAACGGCGCATCCTGCTCGTCATCGGCGGCGGCATAGCCGCCTACAAGTGCCTGGACCTCATCCGCCGGTTGCGGGAGGAGGGCGCGTTTGTGCGCGCCGTGCTGACGCGGGCGGCGACGCAGTTCGTGACGCCGCTGTCGGTGGCGGCCCTCAGCAACGAGAAGGCGCTCACCGATCTCTTCGACCTCGACGACGAGCACGAGATCGGCCACATCCGCCTGTCGCGCGAGGCCGACCTGATCATCGTCGCACCGGCGACCGCCGACCTTCTCGCCAAGATGGCCGGCGGGCACGCCGACGACCTCGCCTCGACGGTTCTCATCGCAACAGACAAGCCGGTTCTGGCGGCTCCCGCCATGAACCCGCGCATGTGGCTCAACCCCGCGACGCGCCGCAACGTGGCCCAGCTCGAAGCCGACGGCATCCGCTTCGTCGGCCCCAACACGGGCGAGATGGCCGAGCGCGACGAGGCGGGCCCGGGACGGCTCGCCGAGGTGTCGGAGATCCTGGCGGCGGTGCGCAAGCTGTTGACCGCGGAGCGTCCCGTGACGCAGCTGCGCACGGGTCGCCCGCTCGCTGGCCGACACGTGCTGGTAACGAGCGGCCCGACGCACGAGCCGATCGACCCGGTGCGCTACATCGCCAACCGCTCTTCCGGAAAGCAGGGCCACGCCATTGCCAAGGCCGCCGCCGCCTTCGGCGCGCGTGTGACGCTCGTCTCGGGGCCGGTCGCACTGCCCGATCCGCCGGGCACCAGCGTCATCCACGTCGAGACCGCACGTGAGATGCTGGACGCGGTCGAGCGGAGCCTGCCCGCCGACGTCGCCGTGTTCGCTGCAGCGGTTGCCGACTGGCGCGCGGCCAGCGCGCCACGCGACAAGATCAAGAAGACCGGCAAGGCGCCCGCACTCGAGCTCGTCGAGAATCCCGACATCCTCGCCAGCGTAGCCGGAACTCCGGAGCAGCGGCCCGGCCTTGTCATCGGCTTTGCGGCAGAAACCGGCGATGCGACGGCCATGGCCGAGCGAAAGCGTAAGGCCAAGGGCGCGGACTGGATCCTCGGCAACGACGTGTCGCCCGAAAGCGGCGTCTTCGGCGGCGACAGCAACACCGTGCATCTCGTCACCGAGAACGGCGTGGAGGACTGGCCCTGCATGAGCAAGGACGCAGTTGCCGAGCGCCTCATGCTGCGCGCAGCCGAGTACCTGCGAACGCACACGGCGGCGGCCGAATGACGGGAACGCGGACACCAGGGCGCACCAAGGTGCGTGTCGTCCGGCTCCCGCATGCGGTCGGCCTGCCGCTACCGGCCTACCAGTCGAAAGGGGCAGCGGGCCTCGATCTCGTGGCCGCTCTCGACACGCAGCACCCGCTGACGCTGGCGCCCGGCGCGCGCGCCTTGGTCCCCACCGGCCTCATCCTCGAATTGCCGGCCGGCTATGAGGCCCAGGTGCGCCCGCGCTCAGGGCTCGCCCTCAACTACGGCATCGCCGTCCTCAATAGCCCCGGCACCATCGACAGCGACTACCGCGGCGAGGTCGGCGTCGTTTTGGCGAACCTGGGGCATGCCCCCTTCGAGATCCGCCGCGGCGAGCGCATTGCCCAGCTCGTCGTGCAGCCGGTCGCGCGTGCAGAGCTCGTCGAGGTTCCCAAGGTCAGCGATACCCAGCGCGGCAACGGCGGCTTCGGCTCCACCGGCAAGTCCCACGGCACCGCCGCAAAGATGCCGCAGGGAAAAAAGAAAGCCATGCCACCGCGCCCCGCCGCCGCGAAAACCCGTTCGCGAAGCGGACGCGCGGCGAAGCGATGAAACCGTGCTTCCGCTTGACACGCAACTCCGTTCCCTCAACCTGCCCTTGAGCGCTGCCGCTGGAGCGCCGAGAAACCGTCTTCCTCCCCGCAAGGGCGCAGCCGACGACACATGGACGCTTTGCTATGACAGATAAATCCGAGCTCAAGACTTTAGCCGCAACCAAGTCGTGGGGGCGCGGCCGCGTCTACGACTCCATTGCCGAGACCATCGGGCACACGCCGCTGGTGCGCCTGTCGAAGATCATGGCTGCGGCCAAGACCAAGGCCGACATCCTGATGAAGTTGGAGTTCTTCAATCCATTGTCCTCGGTCAAGGACCGTATCGGCGTCGCAATGATCGATGCGCTCGAGGCGGAAGGGAAGATCAAGCCGGGCGAGACGGTCTTGGTCGAGCCGACCTCGGGCAATACCGGCATCGGGCTCGCCTTCGTGGCGGCGGCGCGCGGCTACCGGTTGATCCTCGTCATGCCCGAATCCATGTCGATTGAGCGCCGCAAGATCCTCACCCACCTCGGCGCCGAGCTGGAGCTGACACCGGCGGCCGGGGGCATGCCGGTGGCGGTCGAGCGGGCAGCCGAGCTCGCCAAGACCATTCCCGGCGCGGTCATTCCCGGCCAGTTCGACAACCCCGCCAACCCGCTCGTGCACGAGCTGACCACGGCGGAGGAGATCTGGAATGATACCGGCGGCAATGTCGACGTCCTCGTCATCGGCGTGGGCACCGGCGGCACCCTGACGGGATGCGCGCGCGCGCTGAAACCGCGCAAGCCGGACCTCAAGATCGTCGCGGTCGAGCCGACGACCAGCCCCGTGCTTTCCGGCAAGCCGCGCGGGCCCCACAAGATCCAGGGGATCGGCGCCGGTTTCATTCCCTCGATCCTCGACACCAGCTTCATCGACGAGGTCGTCACCGTGTCGAGCGAGATGGCCTTCGACGTCGCGCGCATGCTGGCCAAGGTCGAAGGCATTCCCGGCGGCATCTCGACCGGCGCCAATCTCGCGGCAGCATTGACAGTGGCCGAGCGACCGGAGATGGCCGGCAAGACCATCGTGACCTTCGCGCCGTCCTCGGCCGAGCGTTATTTCTCAAGCGATCTCTTCGTCGAGCCGGCGGCCAAGACTGCCGCCGAATGAGCTAGCGCGCCACGATTGGGACACGGCAATCCCCTCGTGCCGCCACGAGACCATCGAGGCGGGGCCGCAAACGGCGCCTAACACAGCAACTCTCTTCTGGCTCAATCCGGAAAGGGAGTTGTCATGCAAATCGTTTCTCTCGCTGCGGTGGGGCTTGCGGTCTTGAGCTTTGCGGCCGCTGCACCACGTTCTGCCTTTGCCGACACCAAGACGCGCATCTCCGGCCCCAATACTCACGAGAACCTCGCCGTTTATTTCATTCATGGAGCGAGCGCCCAAGGCCCCGTGCCGCTGACGCTGCAGGAGGCGCTCGACAAGGGAAGCGTGCGCGTGCTGGAGACCGGCAGCGTCAACGAGCTCAAGATCGAAAACACGGGTCATGAGGATATCTTCATCCAGTCGGGCGACATCGTGAAAGGCGGCAAGCAGGATCGCGTGCTGAGAATGAGCTTCGTGCTGCCGCCGAAATCGGGCGCCGTTCCGATTGCCGCCTTTTGCGTCGAGGCCGGGCGCTGGTCGGCGCGGGGGACGGAGAACGTCGCCGCCTTCGCGAGCGCCGACGAGGCCTTGCCGTCGCGCGAGGCCAAGCTCGCCATGAGGGCGCCGATGGTGACGGCGGCAACGCCGCCCGGCAGCGCGCGGAGCACGGCTGCACCCGACGCCGTCTATGTGCGCCAGCAGGAGGTCTGGGCCTCGGTGGCGGCGACCCAGAGCCGGCTCTCGGACGAGCTCGGCGGCGCCGTTGCCTCGCCGCGCTCCAAAACGAGCCTGCAGCTGTCGCTCGAGAACGAGAAGCTGAAACAGGCGCGCGCCGGCTACACGAGCGCGCTCGAGGCCTCCGGCATGGAGAAGGACGACATCGTCGGCTACGCCATCGCCGTCAACGGCAACGTCTCGAGCGCCGACGTGTACCCCTCCAACGCGCTCTTCCGCAAGATGTGGCCGAAGCTGCTGGCAGCCGCCGTTACCGAGGCGATCGGCGCCAAGAGCGGCAAGGCGGCTGCTGCGCCGAGCGTCGCGGCGGTGAACAAGTTCCTGGTGGCAGCCGAAGGCGGCAAGGCACAGGAGGAGGTCGTCAACGATCTGAGCCGCCAGGAGGTCCGCGACGCCGACAAGGCGCTGTTCGTCGAGGCGCGGCGCAGCGACGGAGCCTGGGTGCACCGCAACTACCTGGCGAAGTGACCCTGCGGCCGCTCAACTGAATTTTTCAGGCCGTCAAAGCAGCGCCGCCTCACTCCGGTGGGCGGCGCACTTTGCTCGACGGCGGCAGGTTGAGCAGATCCGCCTTCAGCGTCCCGCGGGGCGTCAAGCGCCGCCGGCCGGGTCTATCGTGCACGACGAGCAGAGCACCCCTGCCGACCACGGCAATGCCTTCGGGTCGCTCGTGCGGCTCGGGCCGGCCGCCCGCCAGACTGCGTTTGGGCGTCCTAAGATCGAACAAGAACTCGAGCTGCTCGCTGCCCGGCTCAAGCCTCTCGTCGCGCGTCGCTCGGCGGGCAAAGGCGCCGTGCCAGCGATAGAGCGCGAATGGCGCATCAAGATCCATCGTCGGCCCGGCGAGCACCAGCACGTCGTCGCCTTGACGGAAGAGGTCGCGAACGCCGAGACCGTTGAGGCCGAGAAAGCTCAGGCCGTAGCTCGTCTGCTTTTCTTTGCGCAGCGACAGCGCCTTGGCGCCGATCCTCACCGAGAGACGCATGACGGTGGCGTAACCGCCCGCTGCAGGCCCGCGCAGCCCCAACAAGACCGCGGTATCCTTGACTGCAATGCCCTCGATGTCGAAGCCGTTCTCCTTCGAGGGCCAGCTGAGAGCTTCGGCGAGATGGCCGCACTCGGCCTTCACCGCGGCACGCAAGCCACCGCGCGCCTCGCCGAAGGGCAAGGCGAGCCCGGCGCCCGTCGCGGGCTCGCCGCTTTTCCCGATGGGCACGAAGCCGAGCAATGTCCTCAGAGGCGCCACGCGAAGGTCTTGCGCTATTGGTCCGCGCAAGGTCTCCGGCGCGACGTCGCTCATGCTGCCGCGCCCGCGGCTGTGCGAGCCGACGAGCCACAGCCGTCGCCTTTCAGGATCAAAGGCCAATCCTTCCAGATCCGCCTCTGACTTCTTTCCGGCCTCTCCTTCTCTTTTGGCCTTCCGGCACGCCGCCGCGAAGGCTGGAAAAAGTTCTTTGAGGTCCCAGTCTTTGGCTCGTGCGTAGCCTAAGCCGTCGCGCGTCAGCCGCTCGATCCAGGCCTCCTCGTCCGAGGCGGTCCACAGGTGCTCTCCCACGGGGGCCAGCGCCGAGACGTTGGCGATCCGCGATTTGTCCTTCGCCGCGCTGGCACCGTGCTTGCGCGGCTTCACCATCTTGTCAGCGATTGCCGTGTAGTTAAGCACCATGTGCCGCGGCGCGCCGGCTTGCATGCTAGCCTCCGGTTTACCCTGAGTTGACCGACGCAATCATACCCCCCGTGCCCTGGCGCCTTAACCTCCCCCGCGAACCTGGACGCCGGCTCGGCAGGCGGGGTACTATGAGCGCAAATGCCAGAGACTTCCTCTCACATTCTGTCGTCTGAAGAGATCGAGCGCTACAAGCGCCACCTCGTCTTGAAGGAGGTCGGCGGCCAGGGGCAGCAGAAGCTCAAGGCTGCGCGCGTCCTCGTCGTCGGCGCGGGCGGGCTCGGCTCGCCGCTCATCATGTATCTCGCTGCAGCCGGTGTCGGCACCATCGGCATCATCGACGACGACCGCGTCTCGCTCGACAACCTCCAACGACAAATCGCGCACGATACTGCGGCTGTCGGCAGGGCCAAGACGGCCAGCGCGCGCGAGACGGTGGAGCGTCTCAACCCGCACGTCGCGATCGAGGCGATCGAGGCGCGGCTCGATGCCACCAACGCGCTTGAGCTCATCTCGCGCTACGACATCGTGGCAGACGGCTCCGACAACGCCGAAACCCGCTATCTCGTCTCCGACGCCTGCTGTCTCGCCAAGCGGCCGCTGGTGTTTGCAGCCGTTGGTCCGTTCGACGGCTACGTCTCCACCTTCAAACCGCACGAGAGGATGGACGACGGCACGCCCTATCCGACCTACCGCTGCCTCTTCCCCGAGACGCCGCCGCCCGGCACGGTGCCCAACTGCGCCGAGGTCGGCGTGCTCGGAGCGGCGGTCGGCGTGGTTGGGACACTGCAGGCAACCGAGGTGTTGAAGGAGATCCTGGGCGCCGGCTCGAGCCTTGCCGGGCGCCTTCTCATCTACGATGCGCTCGAGAGCCGCTTCGAGACCTTGACCCTTGCCTGGGACCCCGAAAACCCGCTGACCGGCCGCAACCCGACAATCAAGGACTTGTCGATGCACGCGCAGGCTAAGTCGGGCCCGGCCTGCGCGGCCTAGCGACCATGCGCTTGGCGTCGTGGCTCCACCAGGCCGTCAGGCCCTGCGTCCTCAAGCCCTCGGCCCCAAGGCCATAGCGCGGCTCCATGCGATCCACACGCCCCATGCCGCCCTCGCGTCGCACCACCTGGCGATTGCTCACGGCAGCCTTGCTGTTGCTGCCGTCCGCGGAATTGCTGGCGCAGCCGCTCGATCAGGAGCCGTTGACGCCGCCGCAGCCGTCAGCGCCCCCGCCCGAGTACGGCGCCATCGCCTTCACCGCGGACGGCTCCTTCAGCGCGGTCTGGAAGCGCGCCTCCAAAGGTGAAGCCGAGGCGAAGGTCCTTGCCGACTGCGGGAAGTTCAAGCGCGGCAGGTGTCAGGTCGTGAGCTTCCGCCAGGAGGTGTGCGCGGCGATTGCATCCTTCCGCACCGCCAAGGCTTTGCACGTGACCTACGCCGGCGGCGGTGTTACCCGCGCGGACGCGCGGCGCTCGGCGCTGGAGCGCTGCAACGGCGATGCGCGCGCGGGCAGGGCCTGCCAGATCCGCGCTGTCGTGTGCGGCGATGGACGGCAGCCCCCTTAAAACATCGCCGGATGCACACGGTCGGGCGGAGCGTGGCCATCAAGGAAGGCCTTGATGTTGATGATGACCTTCTCGCCCATGTCGATACGCCCCTCGATCGTCGCCGAGCTCATGTGCGGCAGGGCCACGACCCGCTCGGAATGCAGGATCTTCGGGTTTACCGCCGGCTCGTGCTCGAACACGTCGAGGCCCGCGCCCGCGATGGCGCCCGCCTCGATGAGGCGCGCCAGCTCGTTCTCGTCGATAATCTCGCCGCGCGCGGTATTGACGACATAGGCCGATGGCTTCAGCAGACGCAGCCGCCGCGCCGACAGCAGATGATAGGTGCCGGGCGTATGCGGGCAGTTGACGGAGACGATGTCGACCCGCGACAGCATCTGATCGAGGCTCTCCCAGTAGGTCGCCTCGAGCTCCTTCTCGACATCCTGAGTGACGCGCCGCCGGTTGTGATAGTGGATCTGCAAACCAAAGGCCTTGGCGCGGCGTGCGACCGCCTGACCGATGCGGCCCATGCCGACGATTCCGAGCCGCTTGCCGTAGATGCGGTGCCCAAGCATCCAGGTGGGCGACCAGCCGCCCCAATGGTTGCCAGCGCTCTTGAGGAAGTCGGCGCCTTCGACCAGACGCCGCGGCACGGCAAGGATCAGCGCCATGGTCATGTCGGCGGTGTCCTCGGTCAGCACGCCGGGCGTGTTGGTGACCGTGATGCCCCGGTTGCGGGCGGTGTCGAGATCGATGTTGTCGACGCCCGTGCCGAAGTTGGCAATGAGCCGCAACTGGGGGCCGGCCTGGGAGATGACGGCGCGGTCGACGCGATCGGTCACGGTGGGAACGAGCACGTCGGCGATCTTCAGCGCTTCGGCGATATGGGTCTGCGTCATCGGGGCATCGTCGACATTGAGCCGGGCATCGAATAGCTCGCGCATCCGCGTCTCGACGACGTCAGGCAGCTTGCGGGTGACAATGACGATCGGCTTCTTGGCGCTGGTCGGCATGGGGGGTTCCGGAGTTGCCTTAGGTGTCAGTGGCGGGGGGAACGCCCCGGGCGGGGTGCCGGGACGCGCCTGCGGCTCGTTTCAGGCAGTGTCTAACAGATGGCCATTGCGATGACAAAGTGGCGGATAGGCTGTGCGCCCAAGCAGAGGCAAACTGCCGTCTCGCAGCGCGCTTAAGGATGTGTTGTCAGTCGTTGGCAAATCTCGGATGTGCGGTCTAATCAAAGAGGAAGCGGGATGCGGGTGCGAGCCATAGGGGCGGCAGGCCGATGCGTACGGCTGGCCCTCTGGGGGCTGCTGGCGATGACGGCGGCGGCGGAGGCGCAATCCAAGCCCGCCGACCCCAGTTTCCGCGGGGGCAGCGGCCTGCAAGTGCCGCGTTTCGTAAGTCTCAAATCGGACCGGGTCAACATGCGCAAGGGGCCCGGCACCGACTATCCCACCGCTTGGGTCTACCACCGCGCGGGGCTGCCGCTCGAGGTCATCAAAGAGTTCGAGGGCTGGCGCCAAGTGCGCGACGCAGATGGCGCCGCCGGGTGGGTGCTGCAATCTTTCCTCTCCGGCCGGCGCACGGCACTGGTGCTGCCTTGGGACGTCAAGAAGGGCACCGCGCCGCCGAAGGTGGCACTGCGCAACGACGACAGCGAGCGGGCACGCCCGGTGGCCATGGTCGAGGCTGGAGTCATCGCCAACATCGCCTCGTGCGACGGAAGCTGGTGCCGGGTCAGCATCGACAGATTCCGCGGCTATATCGAGCAGAAGAAGCTGTGGGGAGTTTATGAGAATGAGGTCATCAAGTAGCGTCGACGACGGGGCGCTGAGGCGCACCGCGCCGATCAGCCCTTCTTGGGGACGAGCCGCACCACGACGTCGATGTGGCTGACCGTCATTCCCTCGGGCGGCTTGGGCAGGCCGTCGACACGAATCGCATCGCCGGGGATGTCGTGGAGCTCGCCGTCGGCCTCCACGAAAAAGTGGTTGTGGTTCGAGGTATTGGTATCGAAGTAGGCCCGCGAGCCATTGATCGCCAACTCGCGCAGCAGGCCGGCACGCTTGAACTGATGCAACGTGTTGTAGACGGTCGCCAGCGAGACATGGTGCCCGACGGCCGTCGCCTCGGCATGCAGCAGCTCCGCCGTCACGTGGCGATCCTCGCCCTCGAACAGCAGCGCGCCCAGCGCCAAGCGTTGACGCGTCGGCCGCAGCCCGGCGTGACGCAAAATCTGCGCCGTGCTCCGCGCCGGCTTGTCCTTTTGAGATCGTGCACCCGTGTTGGTCATGCGTTCGAGCGACTGGCGCCTAATCGGCCTTGGCCATGTTGAAACCGACGTGCCTCCGTGGCAGAGCGGTCAAAGAAGCTTATAACTACGGTATAGTATAGGGTCCAAAAGAGAGGCCTGCAACTCGGGCCTCCGCCGCACCGGCGACGTAGATCAGCCTCTTGGAGCCTCCCTCAATCCCTTTTGAAGACGGGTCGTCTGTGTTAGGAAGCCCGCGACTGCGACCCACTGCGGACGCTGACCGGTGACGGCGCGTTTGGGCATTTTGAGCGAAGGATCATGACAGAACGCCGCACGAGCTACGAATACGAAGATCTCCTCTCGTGCGGGCATGGCGAGCTCTTCGGGCCGGGCAACGCACAGTTGCCGCTGCCTCCCATGCTGATGTTCGACCGAATCTCGACCATCACCGAGACGGGCGGGGAGCACGGCAAGGGGCAGGTGGCCGCCGAGCTCAAGGTGGCCGGCAACAGTCGGCTCGACTGGTTCTTCAAATGCCATTTCGACGGCGACCCGGTCATGCCGGGGTGTCTTGGCCTCGATGCGCTCTGGCAGCTGACGGGTTTCTTCCTGGGATGGCTGGGAGCGCCCGGGCGCGGGCGGGCGCTCGGCGTCGGCGAAGTGAAATTCTCAGGAATGGTAGTGCCCACGGTCTCCAGGGTCGAATACATCGTCGACTTGAAACGGGTGATCCTGCGCAAGCTGAAGCTGGCCATCGCGGACGGTGTCATGAAGGCTGACGGCCAAATCATTTATACGGCCACCGACTTGCGGGTCGGCCTCTTTGAAGTCGGCGAGGCCACGGCCGCGCTCAGTCCTTGATCTCGTTGCTTTTTCGTGCACGCTTCCGGGGCGAAGCGGAGAGGATTGGCGGATGAGACGTGTGGTCGTCACCGGCATGGGCATTGTTTCCTCGATCGGAAACAGTTGCCAAGAGGTGCTCGCCTCACTGCGCGAGGCCAAGTCCGGCATCGTGCGCGCCGACAAGTACGCCGAGCTCGGCTTCCGCTGCCAGGTGCACGGCGAGCCCCATCTCGATTGGGAGGCGCAAGTGCCTCGCAAGGCCAAGCGCTTCATGGGCGCCGGCATCGGATGGAACTACATCGCCATGGAGCAAGCCATTCGCGATGCGGGCCTGCAGGATAACGAGGTCGTCAACGAGCGCACCGGCATCATCGTGGGCTCGGGCGGGCCCTCGACGCGCGCCATCGTCGCCGCCGCCGATACCGCGCGCGAGAGAGACCCGCGCAAGATCGGCCCCTTCGAGGTGCCAAAGGCCATGTGCTCGGGCCCCTCCGCGGCCCTTGCCACGAGCTTCCAGATCAAGGGGGTCAACTACTCGATCTCATCGGCCTGCTCCACCTCGGCCCACTGCATCGGCAATGCCACCGAGCACATCGCCTGGGGAAAGCAGGACGTCATGTTCGCAGGCGGCTGCGAGGAGCTCGACTGGACGCTTTCGGTGCTGTTCGACGCCATGGGCGCCATGTCGACCAAGTTCAACGCCACGCCGGAGAAGGCGAGCCGGGCCTACGACAAGGACCGCGACGGGTTCGTCATCGCCGGGGGGGCCGGCGTCGTGGTGCTGGAGGAGCTGGAGCGCGCCAAAGCGCGCGGGGCCCGCATTTATGGCGAGGTCGTCGGCTACGGAGCGACCTCGGACGGCTTCGACATGGTGGCGCCGTCGGGCGAAGGGGCCGTCCGATGCATGCGGCTGGCGCTCGAGGGCCTGGACGGCAAGGGCGTCGGTCACAAGGTCGATTACATCAACCCCCACGGCACCGGGACGCCGATCGGCGACTTGCGCGAGATCGAGGCGATCCGCACCGTTTTCGACGGGGACGTGCCCAAGATCTCCGCCACCAAGTCGCTCACCGGGCATTCTCTCGGCGCCATCGGGGTGCAGGAGGCCATCTTCTCCCTCCTGATGATGAACAACGGATTTATCTGCGAAAGCGCCAACATAGACGAGCTCGACCCGGCCTTTGCGGACATGCCCATCGTGCGCGAGCGGCTTGACGGAATTAGCCTTAACTGTGTGATGTCGAACAGCTTCGGTTTCGGCGGGACAAATGCAACGCTCGTGTTTCGCCGTCTGAGCAGTTAATAAGCTGTCATGTTGCGGCGGCAAGGAGTTCTCTCAAGTTGAACTCCTAAAGGCTTCCTCAGCATGAGACTTTACAAGAACGGCAGCGGCTGGTTCGAAGTACACGGACGCGCATTCGGCGCAACGATGGTGATGCCCATGACTGAGATCGACATCGCAAAACCCGGCCCCTTGATGGCCGGCAAGCGCGGCCTCGTGATGGGGGTCGCCAATGAGCGATCGATTGCCTGGGGCATTGCCCGCGTTCTCGCTGGCCATGGCGCCAAGCTGGCGTTCAGCTATCAGGACGGCGCATTTGGGCGCCGCGCCCTACCGCTCGCAAAATCGCTCGGCTCGGAGATCATCGAGCCCTGCAACGTTCTCGACTTGAAGAGCGTCGACAATGTATTCGCCCGCGTCGAGGAGGTGTGGGGCGGCCTCGACTTCGTTGTGCATGCGCTCGCCTACTCCGACCCCCGCGAGCTGTCGGGCCGCTACGTCAACACCACACGCGAGAACTTCACCAACACGATGGTGATCTCCTGCTTCTCCTTCACCGAGATCGCCAAGCGTGCGATTCCGCTCATGCCCAACGGCGGCTCGCTGCTCACCTTGACCTACGGCGGCGCCACGCGCTCGGTGCCCTGCTACAACGTGATGGGCGTCGCCAAGGCGGCACTCGAAGCCTCCGTGCGCTATCTCGCCGCCGATCTCGGGCCACAGGGGATTTGCGTCAATGCGCTATCGGCAGGGCCTATGCGCACGCTGTCCGGCGCCGGCATCTCGGATGCCCGCATCCTCTTCAACTTCCAGAAGGACAGCTCTCCGTTGAAGCGCACACCGACGCTCAACGAGGTCGGCGGATCGGCCCTCTATCTCCTTTCGGATCTGTCCGGCGCAGTGACGGGCGAGGTGCACTTCGTCGACTGCGGCTACTCCACGGTGGCCATGCCGAGCCTGGAGACGTTGAAGGCGCACGACACCGATGCCGTAGCTTCCCCTCCGGGTGGGCGCCCCCCTTCGGAAGCCGCGGAATAACAGGATTTCCTCGGCCCAAGGGACTTTTCCGCTAGCGTTAACTTCGCTAGGGTCACACGCCGACTTAAGGCAATACAACTCAGGCTCAGGGAGAGTGCAATGAAGTACGGCATGTTTGCTGCAATTGCTTTTGCGTTTGTTGCTTTGGTTGGCGGCGCGGCCTCCGCCGGCGTCGCCACCAGCGGGCTCACCAACGTGACCCCCTCGGCTCCGATCGTCCAGGGCGTGGGCTGGAGACACAGGAAGTGCTATCGCCGTTGCCGCGCCCATGGGCACAGCCCCTGGCGGTGCCACCGCCGCTGCGGCTGGTTCTAATGCGCGACGGTACGCACGACGTTGCGTCTGCGTGCCAGTCGGCGGCACTAGCTTAGTGCTATCATGCGAGCGCCCTGCCGGGATCTTGGATCGAGATCTCGGCCGGGCCTTTTCGCATCTTGACGGTCCCATGGCGGCGTCGCACACACGCGCATGATCGGTGTCTTCGATTCCGGCCTCGGCGGTTTGACCGTCCTGCGTGCGCTCGTCGAGCGATTCCCGCACCTGCCCTTCATTTATCTCGGCGACCACGCCCACGTCCCCTATGGCGACCGGACCTCCAATGAGGTCATCGAGCTGACGCGGCAGGGTACCGCGGCGCTGTTTGCAGCCGGCTGCAAGCTCGTGCTGCTCGGCTGCAATACGGCAACTGCGGTGGCCGCCAGGCATTTGCAGCAGACATGGCTGCCATCGAGCCCGTGGCGCGGACACAACGTGCTCGGCATCGTCGCCCCGACGGTGGAGGCCGCCACGCAGACGCCATGGGCCGTCTCCTCACCGCAATACCCGCAGAAGTACAACACGGACCTGATCGCCGTGTTCGGCACCACGCGCACCATCTCGTCCGGCGTCTACCCGGAAGAGATCCGCAAGCGCTGCCCCAAGGTCACGGTTGTGCAGCAGGTCTGCGCGCGCCTTGCCGGCGCCATCGAGGAAGAAGCTCCCGAAGCCGAGCTCGACTGCCTGGTCGAGGAGGGCATTGGCGGCGTACTGGAGCAGACGGGCGGGGTGCCCCCACATCGCGCCATCCTGGGTTGTACGCACTTCCCGCTGGTTGAGCACCTGTTCCGCCGCCACCTGCCCCCCTTCACGCGCATCCTTTCCCAGCCGGAGGTGGTCGCCGACAGCTTCGAGGACTATCTGGCCCGCCATCCGCACTACGTCGCCGGCGACTGCGGCGGCTCGCTCCTGCTGCTGACGACCGGCAGCCCGGCGGAAATCAGCGCACGCGCCCGCATCTTCTGGCCGGAAGTGGCCGCCTTCGAGCGCTCTGCGGCCTGAAGCCTCGCAATCTTTGCAAAACCGATCCTATATCTAAGGTCCCTCCCGACCAGCAGCCGCCCCAGGGACCATCATGAGCGTCAAACAGCACCAGAGCGCACACGAGCACGGCCCCGGCTGCGCGCACGCTGCAGCAAACGAGGCCGAGACCCGCGCCAAAGACCCCGTGTGCGGCATGGACGTCGACCCGCACACGACGCAGCACCGCGCCGAGAATGCCGGGCGCACCTACTATTTCTGCTGCGGCGGCTGCCGCACCAAGTTCCTGGCCGACCCCGAGCGCTATCTGTCGCCCGAGGCCGCAAAGGCGGAGCCGGTGCAGCCCGGCGCCATCTACACCTGCCCGATGCACCCCGAGATCCGCCAGGTGGGCCCAGGCTCCTGTCCGATCTGCGGCATGGCGCTGGAGCCGCTTGACGTCACCGCCGAGCAAGGGCCGAACCGCGAGCTGATCGACATGCAGCGCCGCTTCTGGATCGGCCTGGCGCTGGCGCTGCCCGTTTTCCTCCTGGAGATGGGCGGCCACGTCTTTGGCCCGATCCTGGCGCCGACGGTATCCAACTGGGTCCAGCTCGTGCTTGCCACGCCGGTGGTGGTGTGGGCCGGCGCACCATTCTTCGTACGCGCGTGGCAGTCGATCGTGACGCGCAACCTCAACATGTTCACGCTGATCGCGCTCGGCACCGGTGCGGCCTGGACCTACAGCGTGATCGCCACGCTGGCGCCCGGCATCTTCCCCGCAGCCTTCCGCGGGCCGGACGGAACCGTCGCGGTCTACTTCGAGGCTGCCGCCGTCATCACCGTGCTGGTGCTCCTCGGCCAGGTGCTGGAGCTCAGGGCCCGCGAGTTCGACCGGCGGCGCCATTCGTGCCCTTCTCGACCTTGCGCCCAAGACCGGCCGGCTCATCGCCGCCGATGGAAGCGAGAGCGAGGTGCCGCTCGACGAGGTCGCGATCGGCAACCGCCTGCGCGTGCGTCCCGGCGAGAAGATCCCGGTCGACGCCAAGGTCATCGAGGGCCGCAGCGCAGTCGATGAATCGATGGTGACCGGCGAATCGATGCCCGTGACCAAGGCAGCGGGCGACACCGTCATCGGCGGCACGCTGAACGCCAGCGGCGGCCTCGTCATCGAGGCTGAGCGCGTCGGCCGCGACACCATGCTGGCGCGCATCGTCGCCCTCGTGGCGGAAGCGCAGCGCAGCCGCGCGCCCATCCAGCGTCTCGCCGACGCGGTCGCCGGCTGGTTCGTCCCCGCCGTCATCCTCGTCTCCATCCTCGCCTTTGCCGCCTGGGCTACCTGGGGCCCGGAGCCGCGCCTCTCCTATGCCCTCGTCGCCGCGGTCGCCGTGCTGATCATCGCCTGCCCCTGCGCCCTCGGGCTCGCCACGCCCATGTCGATCATGGTCGGCGTCGGGCGCGGCGCCGAAGCCGGCGTGCTCATCAAGAACGCCGAGGCGCTGGAGCGCATGGAGAAGGTCGACACCCTCGTGGTCGACAAGACGGGCACGCTGACCGAGGGCAAGCCGGCGGTGACCGCCATCGTGACGGCCGGCGGCTTTGCAGAGGACGAGCTGTTGCGGCTCGCCGCCAGCGTGGAGCGGGCAAGCGAGCATCCGCTGGCGGCAGCAATCGTCGCCGCAGCCGAGCAGCGCCAGCTTGCGCTCAGCTCCGCTGCCGATTTCGAGGCCCCCACCGGCAAAGGCGCCCTCGGCACGATCGAGGGCCGACGCGTCCTCATCGGCAACGCGCGCCTGCTCAGCGAGCAAGGCGTTGACGTCTCCGCACTCAAGAATGCAGCCGACGACGCGCGCAAGGACGGCGCCACGGCGATCTTCGTAGCCGTGGACGGCAAGGCGGCCGGCGTCATCTCCATCGCCGACCCTGTAAAGGCCTCGACACCCGCAGCACTCAAGGCACTGAGAGACGACGGCATCCGCGTCGTGATGCTGACCGGCGACAACCGCACCACCGCCGACGCCATTGCCCGGCGGCTCGGCATCAAAGAAGTCGAGGCCGAGGTTCTGCCCGATCAGAAGAGCGCCGTCGTCGCCAAGCTGAAACGCGAGGGCCGCATTGTCGCCATGGCCGGCGACGGCGTCAACGACGCCCCGGCGCTGGCCGCCGCCGACGTCGGCATCGCCATGGGGACGGGCACCGACGTCGCCATCGAGAGCGCGGGCGTGACGCTTTTGAAAGGCGACCTCGGCGGCATCGTGCGCGCGCGGCGGCTGTCGGAGGCGGTGATGGGCAACATCCGCCAGAACCTGTTCTTCGCCTTTATCTACAATGCCGCGGGCGTGCCGATTGCCGCCGGCGTGCTCTACCCCGCCTTCGGCATCCTCTTGTCGCCGATCATCGCTGCGGCGGCCATGTCGCTGTCTTCCGTCAGCGTCATCACCAATGCGCTGCGCCTGCGGGGTGTGAAGCTCGATCGCTGAACGTATTGCCGCGGCCGTTCCTGCTTGGCCCGGGCCTCAGCTGATCGCCAGTCTACTAGCGTCGGGGCGCTGAGCATCTCGCTCCGCCGCCATGCCCAGCCCAAGGAGCGCTGCGATCGCGGTCTGCCACGGCAGAAGCAGGATGGTGGGGTTGTCGTAGTCGCTGGTCCAGGGCAGCAGCAAACCGAGCACCGCCCCCGCCGAAACGACGGCGACAGCCACGGACGGTCGCCGCAACGCGCGCGTAAAGGAGGCGGCTCCCGCCCAGGTGACGAACGCCCCGACGGCTCCGGCAGCGAAACCAGGGAGATAGGTCCTGAACGCGTCGGGCATCGCCGCCGCCTTGAGCCAATTCTGATCCAGTTGCAGGGCGAGATTGACCGCCAATTCCCATCCGACCCAGGTCGCCACCAGGGCCACCGCCGCCGCGCCCCAGGAACGGCTTCCCCACTGCCAGACGCCGAACCCGACGACGAGGCCGAACCACGTACCGGACGGGATCATATAGAGACCGAGGCGGGGCGCCTCTCCGTAGCCCAAGCCCAGAGCAAACGAGCCGAGGATGCCTGACGCTGCGCCGAGCGCGCCTAAGACCCAGGCCGGGTGATGCAGGATCGATTTCATTGGTGTCCGCCAACCGTTTCGCCACACGCTGTTGCTGATAACCGCACCGCAACGTGGCTGCACGATGGTAATAGCGCCTGGGGTTCAATGGTAATTGAGGTGGCAGCTATGATGGAAGCGTGGCCCGACATTCCCTTCGAGCCCTGGAAAAACTCCTGCGCCACCCTGCATCTTTGGACCCAGATCTTCGGCAAGTATCGCTTAGCGCGCGCGCCGTGGGTCAACCATTCATGGCACGCCACGCTCTATGTGACGGCGCGCGGGCTGACCACGTCCCTGATCCCGGCGGGGGACCGGGGCGTGCAATTCGATTTCGATTTCATCGATCACACCCTGATCGGCAGCGTGCGCGATGGCGCAATGGGCTCCTTCGTTCTGGAGCCGATGACCGTTGCTGCATTCCATAAGCGCTTTATCGCGTTGATCGACGAGCTCGGCGTCAGCGCCCCATTCAACGGCATGCCCAACGAAGTGCCCGAGCCCAAGCCCTTCGCCAGCGACACCATGCATGGCTCCTACGATGCGGATGCCGTGCACCGATTCTGGCGCGCGCTGGTTCAGGTCGATCGTGTGCTCAAGGACTTCCGTACCGGATTTCTCGGCAAGGTCAGCCCCGTCCATCTCTTCTGGGGCAGCTTCGATCTCGCCGTGACGCGTTTTTCGGGCCGCTGCGCGCCGGTGCATCCCGGTGGCATACCGGGCCTGCCCGACGCCGTGACGCGCGAAGCCTACTCGCACGAGGTGAGCTCTGCCGGCTTCTGGCCCGGGGGCGGGCCGGTCGATTATCCGTCGTTCTATTCCTACGCCTATCCCGCGCCGGAGGGCTTCTCCGCCCAGGCGGTCGAGCCGAAAGAGGCCTTTTTCCATCAAGGCGCCGGCGAGTTCCTGCTCCCCTATGACGCCGCGCGCAATGCCTCCGACCCAGACCGCTGCCTCCTCAGCTTCCTCGAGTCGACCTACGACGCAGCCGCACGTCTGGGCAGCTGGGACCGCGCGTCCTTGGAGTGCGCACGCGGTCTCGTCGGCACACCCCGGCGGCTCTGAGAGCGGGGATGTCTGAGGCTCGTTACAAAACGTAACGCACACCACTGATTTCGGACATTCGCCGCCAACGTGGTGTGATTACTCTTCTCTTGTCGCCGGGCACTGCGGGCCTCGCGCTCAGCGACCCAGAGAAGGAGATTAAGTCATGCTGCAACTCCGATCGGCCCTGCTCCCAGTTGCGCTCGCGCTCGCTGCGCTTGCCGGCGCTGCGCCGCAAGCTTGGGCTCACGATGCGCAGATGACGTTTGATGTCGGGGGCTTCCAACGCACCGTGACCGTGTTCGTTCCGGATCGGCTCGCCAATTCCAGGCATCCCCTGCCTGCCGTCATCGTTCTGCACGGCGCGCTCCAGACAGGCGCCATCATTCGCCGTCAGATGCACATGGACGAGGTGGCGGAGCGCCAAGGGTTCATCGTCGCCTATCCGGATGGTCTTCGCCGCGGCTGGAACGACGGCCGCATCGATCAGTTGCGCCAGCGCGGGGCCGTCGGGCGCGCCGACGACGTGGCATTCTTGAAGGCGGTCATCGCCAAGCTCACGCGCCAAGGCCTCGCCGACCCTGCGCGCATCTATCTGACGGGCGTCTCGAATGGCGGCATGATGAGCTTCCGCATGGCGTGCGATGCGCCGCAGCTGTTTGCCGGAATTGCACCGATCATCGCCAACCTGCCGTCCGACACTGCCGACACGTGCCGGCCGCGGCGTCCGACGCCGATGTTGATTATCAACGGCACGGACGATCCCCTCGTGCCCTGGCAAGGCGGCGGAGTAGGCTTTGGCGGTCGTCGCGGCGCGGTGCTCTCGACCGATGAGACGCTTGCGGCGTGGCGCCGCTTCAATGCCTGCTCCGACCAGGCCCTGCGCTCGAATGTGCCGCACAAGGACAACGGCGATCCGTCACGCGCCGAGGTCGTGCTTTATGATCACTGCCGTTCCGGCGCGCCGGTCGCACTGGTGCGCATCAAAGGCGGCGGTCACCGCATTCCGGGCCACGAGGATCATCCCCATCCGTGGATCGATCGTCTGCTCGGCTTCCAGAACCATGACCTGGAGACGGCGCAAGTGGTGTGGGATTTCTTCGCCAGGCCACCGGGATCCTGAGCCGACTGACCGGCGCGCTCGGCAGCGCGCCGGTTTCGCAGGCCCTGCTACTTTGTGGCCTGCTCGGGCGGAAGCGTATTGAAGCGCGCCTTCTGCTCGTCGTTGAGCGAATCATAGAAGCCGACGAGGGCGGGACGCACCTCGTTCACTGCCGTGATCGTCTCGTGCAAGCGGCTGTCCATGGCGTCGAGCCGCGCTTGCGCCGTCTTCGGAATGCCGGACGGGCACTGCGACCGCAGCCTCTCGGCCGCTTGCCCCGACACCGCCTCGAGCTTGTCGAGCGCGGCGCTCTGCTTGGCGTCGGGTTGCACGGACTGGGCGATCTCCTGCGCCGGCAGATCCACGAACTCCTGGCCCTCGTCGCTGCAGCGGCCGACGCCGGCCGTCGCCGTCTCGGTGCCGCCGTCCGGCTTTGCCAGTCCGTCGAGCGCCTTGCGTTGATCGGCGCTGAGCGCGCTGGAGAAGGTGCCAAGCGGCCCTTTCAAAGTGTCGACGGCCTGATCCATGGCCTCCAGGCGTTTCTGCAGGGCGTCAAGCCGGCCGACCGGCGTCAGCGGCGGCTCGCTGGGGCAGGCACCCTGCAAGATCTTATCGGCCTGGGTGGAGGCCGCCTTGAGGTCGTCGAAGGCACCGCGCTGGCTCGCGGTCGGCTTCACCGTCTGCTCGATTTGGTTGATCGGCAGGCTTCCGACACCCGGGGCGAAGCCGCTGCACGACTGCGCAATCTCTGCCGCGTTGTCTTTCGGCGCGGTTGCGTCTTCGCTGCTTTGTTCCGGCCCGGTGCTGTAGACGTCCTGATGCGTTTCACGCGCATACTTGTACGAGTTGCCGTCGCCTGACCACGCGTAAGCGCCATAGCCATCCGGCCACGCGTAGGCGCCATAAGGCCAGAAGAGACCGGTCACGATATAGTTGAGACCGTAGTTCCAAAATGCCGGCGGGCCCGCGTTTGGCCACCAGGCGTACGAGAAGATGTCGCCGATGGCGAACGGCCAGAACACGGCGCCTGCCCAGCCCCAACGGCAGTTGTAGCAGTTGAAGTTCCGAGCGCCGAAGTTCTTGTTCCAGAATTGGTTCTGGTCCCAGTGGCCGACGTTGGCCGGCTTTTGCAAATCGCGGCTCGCCAGATCGCGATGCTCTCCCGCTTCGCGTGCGGCGTCCTCGCGGTGCTCCTGTGCCCTGTCGCGCGCCTCGCGATTGGCGTCGTCGCGATGACCCGCGGCATCCTCGTGCCGGTGCTCACCCTCGGATCGGTGCTCGCCCTCGGGCCGACGCTCCATGTGCTCACGCATCTCGGGACGGCCACGGTCAAAGCGCTCGCCGCCAATGCGCCCACCACCGCCGAAGTGGCCGCCGCCGCCGAAATGGCCGCCTCCGCGCGCGAAGCCTTCGCTTGCAAAGCAGCACAAGGCCATGAGTGACGCGCCAGCGAGAAGCGCAACCGACCAATTGCGAACCATGACATTCCTCTTTGAGCGAAGTCCCAATCGACACCTTCCGCAGGCGAGGCTGCGGGGCAGGCAGACGAGGCCGGCACCATAGGCCGGGACCAGGATCGACGAGGTGGCTACCTCTCGGCAGGGGAAAGAAACGGTTCACGGCACGCCCAAAGATCCACCTTCACCGCCAACCGGATCGAGAGATTCGTTGCCGGTTTCTCAATGCGCGCCCGCCCTGCGACGGATACAGCAGACTGCGCCCGGTAGTTCCGCGCGAGACATCGCGGCACCGGCGACCGCGGCATAACCCCTCGCTTTGTCCATTGCGAGAGGTTGAAACCGGCACGGCGTCCGTCCTCGCGACGCCGTGCCGGAGCCTTTGCATAGTTCGGCCTGCATTTGCGCCGGCACGCCGCGGCCGCTCGCGAAAGCGAAGTTCACCATTTCCGACGACAGGTCGCGCCCGTAGATCGACGCGCCCTGGCGCGCAGCGGTCCCAATTCCAATATCCTCTCCCCTTCGCGCGGTTTGGGCGCTATCAAGCCGCCAGAGAACTGCTGGAAGGACTGTCATGGAACTCAGCTTGACCGAATTTGCGATCTCCGTGCCGGCTGAGTGGGCGCCGCAGAAGGCCATCTGGACGGCCTGGCCCGCCGACCCTGCGGAATGGAACGACGACCTCGAGGCGCCGCGCCGCGACGTGGCGGCGCTCGTGCGCGCGCTCAAGCCCTCCAATACCGTGAACCTGCTCGTCAACGGGCCGGAGGCCGTGGCGTCGGCGCAAGCGGCCCTCGGCGCGGCCGTCGAGCTCGTGCCCGCGCGCTACGGCGACATCTGGCTGCGCGATACTGGCCCCATCTTCGCGCACGGCCCCGGCGGCCTCATCGCCTTGCGCTTCAAGACCAACAGCTGGGGCGGCAAGTATCAACTGCCCGACGATGCCACGGTCGGCGACGACGTCGCGCAAGCGGCGGGAACGCCGGTGCGCCGTTTCGATTTCGTGCTGGAGGGTGGCGCGATCGACCATGACGGCGAGGGTACGGTCCTCACTACGCGCCAGACGCTGCTCAATCCCAACCGCAATGGCTGGACGAAGGCCGAGGCGGAGGCGGCCCTGCGCCAGGCTTTCGGGCCCGAGAAGATCATCTGGATCGACGAGGGCCTCAAGAACGACCACACCGACGGCCATATCGACAACATCGCGCGCTTTGTCGGACCGGGCCGCGTCGTCTGCCAGTCGCCGGCCGGGCCCGACGATCCCAACGCCGAAACGCTGGAGGCGATCGCCCGCACACTGGAGGCCTCCACCGATGCCGCCGGCCGCAGGCTCGAGGTCGTGCGCATCCCCGGCGTCGGGTTGTATCGCAATGCGGCGGGCGAGATCGCGCCGGCCTCGCACATGAACTTCGTCATCGCCAACGACGTCGTCGTGGCTCCCGTCTACGGCACGCCGATGCAGGAGGCCGCGCTTGCGGCCTTGCAGACCGTGTTCCCCGATCGCAAGGTGATCGGCGTATCCTCGCGCGGGCTCTTAGGAGCCGGCGACGCGGGCGGCGGATCGTTCCACTGCATCACTCAGCAGGAACCGCTCTAGATGACCAGGCGCACGATCACGGTTGGGGCCATTCAGACCTCCTATGGTCACGACATGGCGGCCAACATCGCCAAGACCGAAGCCTTCGTGCGCGAGGCGGCGCGCGACGGTGCGCAAGTCGTGCTGCCGTCTGAGCTGTTCCAAGGCATCTACTTTTGCACCAAGCAGGACCCGAAGTGGTTCGAAACGGCGCACCCCGCGCCCGAGCACCCGTGCGTCGTCGCCATGCAGAAGCTCGCCGCCGAGCTTAGGCTCGTCATTCCCGTCTCGTTCTTCGAGAAGGACGGGCCCCGCTACTACAACAGCGTGGCGATCGCCGATGCCGACGGGAAGATCCTCGGCGTCTACCGCAAGAGCCACATCCCCGACGGCCCCGGCTACCAGGAGAAGTACTACTTCCGCCCCGGCGACACGGGCTTCAAGGCGTGGAAGACGCAAGCCGGAAATATCGGCGTCGGCATCTGCTGGGACCAGTGGTACCCGGAAGCCGCGCGCGCCATGGTGCTCGCCGGCGCGGAGGTGTTGTTCTATCCCACCGCCATAGGCTCGGAGCCTTACGATGCCGCGCTCGACACGCACGCGCAGTGGCAGCGGGCGATGCAAGGCCATGCAGTGGCGAACGCGGTGCCGATTGTCGCCGCCAACCGCATTGGCGTCGAGGACAACGACGGCGTGACCCAGAAATACTACGGGCACTCCTTCATTGCCGACCACCGCGGCGAGCTGGTCGAAACGCTGGACGCGACCGAGGAAGGCGTGCTCCTCCACACCTTCGACCTCGACGAGATCGAGAGCTACCGCGCCGACTGGGGCTTCTTCCGCGACCGCCGCCCCGAGCTTTACTGCTAGCGCTGTCGCGAACGGCTTTGCGCAGAGAGTGCTTGCCAAGGCTTTGCATGCTGGTGTACTTTGTAATGCAAAGTTAGAGAGCCCATAATGCGCGACCTCGAAAAGGCCTTGGCCGACATACTGGAGATAAGGATCCAGCTCGCGGCAGGCACTGCCTTCCGCGGCTATGGTCCGGGCGCGGTCGCGGCGACCGGAGCGCTGGCGTTGGCGACGGCCGCGGCACAGAGCCTTTGGTTCGACGCACCGCGGAGCGATCCACTTGTGTTCTTCGGTTGCTGGGCCGCGGTGGCAGCCGCTTCCGTTGCCATTATCGGCACCGAGATGGTCGCGCGCACGCACCGCCACCACGCGGGCCTTGCCGACGAGATGCTCTGGAACGCCGTGCAGCAGTTTCTGCCGGCCGGTGCTGTAGGCGTGCTGCTGCTCGCAGCGTTGGCGCAGTTTGCGCCCGACACGCTCTGGATGCTCCCTGGCCTTTGGCAGATTCTGGTCGGAATTGGCATTTTTGCCTCGCTGCGCACCATGCCCCGTGCCTTCGCCTTCGGAGGCGCGTGGTACATCGTCGCCGGCTTCGTGGTGCTCGCGCTGTCCGCGCAGATGCGCGAGGTCTCCCCCTGGTTCATGGGGCTGCCGTTCGGGATTGGCCAGCTCTTGCTCGCCGGCATCCTGCGCGTCGCCTGCGGAGAGAGCGATGACTGACGACGACAACAAGGCGCCGTTTGCCTACGAGGGGCTCGACCGCGTCATGCACGAGAAGGCGCGGCTCGGCGTCCTGACGTCGCTCATGTCCCATCCCAAAGGCCTCACCTTCGGCACGCTGCGGGAGCTGTGCGGCCTGACCGACGGCAATCTGAGCAGGCATCTGCAAATTCTGGAAGAGGCCGGTCTGGTCGAGATCCTCAAGACGTTCAAGCATTCGCGACCGCTCACGACCTGCCGGCTGACCGCCAGTGGACGCAAGCGCTTTCTCGACTATCTGGCCGTGCTCGAGCGTGTCGTGCGCGACGCCGCACCCGCCAAGAGCGATGAGCGCCCCCGCACCGGCCGCATTCGTCCCGCGACCTCCTGAACCGAGCGTCTCTTTTTTTGCGAGGTAACTTTGTTATGCAAAGTACTCTGAGTTCGCAACCACACGTCGCCATCGTCATGGATGGCAATGGACGCTGGGCTGCCCGCCGGGGCTTGCCGCGCGAGTCCGGTCACCGTGCCGGCGTCGAGAGCGTGCGCCGCATCGTCGAGGCAGCGCCCGATCAGGGCATCGGCACCCTCACGCTCTATGCGTTCTCATCGGACAATTGGCGCCGGCCGCGCACCGAGGTCTCCGCGCTCATGTCGCTGCTGCGGCACTACCTTCGCCAGGAGACCGCCCAGCTGGCACAGAGCGGCGTTCGCTTGACGGTCATCGGGCGACGTCACCGGCTCCCCGCGGGCCTCGCCTCGGCGATCGGCCGGGCCGAGCATGCGACGGCTGCCGGCGACAAGCTCTACTTGCGGGTCGCGCTCGACTATTCGTCGCGCGACACGATCCTCGCCGCTGCCGCCCGCATCGCAGGCGCAGAGGATCTGACGCGCGAGGGGTTTGCGCGGCTCCTCGGCGGCGCGTCCCCCGCTCCCGACGTCGATCTCCTGATCCGCACCAGCGGCGAGCACCGGCTCTCCGACTTCCTGCTGTGGGAGTGCGCCTACGCCGAGCTCTACTTCACCGAGACGATGTGGCCCGACTTCAAGCCCCAAGATCTCGCGCATGCCCTTTCCGCGCTGGCGCAGCGGCAACGCCGCTTCGGCGGCCTCACGCCCATCGTTGCCGCTTGAACGCAGCCAGACGGAGATCCTTATGCGCGTACTCCTGGTCAACGTCCCTTATCCCGCCATTGGCAGCCGCATCCCGGACGATCACCTGCCCCCGCTCGGCCTGCTGGCAATCGGCGGACCGTTGATCGACGACGGCCACGAGGTTCGCCTGATCGATGGCGAGTTCGGCCCAATGCCAATCGAGGACCTGGTCGGCGCAATCATTCGCCACGCGCCCGACGCGCTACTGCTCGGCCATTCGGGGTCGACCTCGGGGCATCCGATCATCGCCGAGGTCGCCCGTCTGGCGGCAGCCGCGATGCCCGGGCTTCATGTCGTCTATGGCGGAGTGTTTCCGACCTATCATTGGCGCGAGGTTCTCGCCGAGGAGCCCTACGTCAGCGCAATCGTGCGCGGCGAAGGCGAGGAGACGGTGCGGCGCCTGCTGCGCGTCTTCGAGGGCCGTCTACCTCTCGATGGCGTGCCCGGGATCGCGTTCATGGGTCCCGACGGCCCGCGTGCGACGCCGCCGGCCCCGGTTATCCGCGATCTCGACGCCTACCGCATAGGCTGGGAGCTGATCGATCACGCGCGCTACAGCTATTGGGGCGGCATGCGCGCCGTCGTTGTTCAGTTCTCGCGCGGCTGCC
Organism: uncultured Alphaproteobacteria bacterium; assembly: GCA_963782555.1. Lineage (GTDB taxonomy): Bacteria > Pseudomonadota > Alphaproteobacteria > Rhizobiales > Hyphomicrobiaceae > Hyphomicrobium_A. The sequence continues at coordinate 74,056 of CAWAKB010000003.1, forward strand.
CACATCTTTGCAACTATTGCGGACAGCGGGGCTTCTGGACGCGCTGGCGTCATCGCGATCCGGTCATGTTCGCCAAGGAGCTTGCGCGGTTGCACCGAGAGCACGGGCTGAAGGTCTTCAATTTCGCCGACGAGAACCCGACGGTGTCAAAGAAGGCTTGGCGCGCCTTTCTCGAAGCCCTGATCGCAGAGAATGTCGATCTGATCCTCGTTGGCTCGACGCGGGCCGACGACATCGTGCGCGACGCCGACATTCTGCATCTTTACAAGAAAGCCGGATGGGAGCGCTTCCTGCTCGGCTTGGAGAATACCGACGAGGCGACGCTCGATCTCATTCGCAAGGGCGCGACGACCGCGACCGATCGCGAGGCCATTCGCCTGCTGCGCCGCCACGGTATCCTGTCGATGGCGACCTGAGTCGTGGGGTTCGAGGAGGAGACCGACCGCGATCATTGGAATGGCATGCGCCGCCTCCTTGCCTACGATCCGGACCAGATCCAGATGCTGTACGTCACGCCGCATCGCTGGACGCCGTATTTCCGTCTCGCTGCGAAACGCCGCGTCATCGAGGCCGATAGACGCCGCTGGGACTATAAGCACCAAGTGCTGGCGACACGTCACATGGCTCCGTGGCGCGTGCTGCTCTGGGTCAAGTTCACCGAGATGGTTCTGCAATGCCGGCCTAAGGCACTGCGGCGCACCTACATGCACCCCGACCGCAGCTTGCGCCACGCCATGCGCTGGTACGCGCAGATGGGGCGCCGGGTCTGGCCCCACGAGATCATCGGGTTCTTGAGGAAGCCGCCGAGACGATCCGGCCTGACGCTTGCGCAGTTCTGGGGTGCGCAGCAAGAGGCCGAGGAGGAGTTGATGGAAGTCGCGGCGCCGATCCAGTTGGAAATTGCGAACCCGGGAGCGCAACTTTTCCCCATTGGAAAGGAGTCGGTAGCATCCGCTGGCGCAAAATTGCAGCGCGAAAAAATCAGGAGCGTGCCGATCGAAGATGAAACAACCGCAGCACAGCACGGTGCCATCACGTGATCCCCTCGATGACCCGGCGGCGGCGACGCTTATCGCCGGTGACCTCGAGGCGCGCTTTCTCCCGAGCTTCGGCATGCTCGGCGTGTCGCTGCGGCATAAGGGCGTTGAAATCCTGCGCCGCCTCGACGACCTCGAAGCCGCCGCCGCGAAGGGCAGCACTGCCGGTATCCCGTTTCTTTATCCGTGGGCCAACCGGCTCGCCGCGCCCCACTACAAGAAGGCCGGGCCCGAGGTCGTGCTCGATCCGGCCTCCCCGCTCCTCCACTTCGATTTCAAACGGGCTGCCGATCCACGGCGTACCCTGGTCGCGCCTCAAGTGGACCGTCATCGAGACCGGGCCCGACCAACTGACCGCCGGCCTCGATTGGTCGCACGCAGACCTGCTCGCAATATTTCCCTACCGCCACCGGCTGATGATGAGGGCGAGCCTGCAATCCGACGGCCTTACCATCGAGACCGCAGTGCAGGCGGGCGACGGCCCGGTGCCGGTGAGCTTCGGCTTTCATCCTTACATCAGCGTGCCCGACCTTCCGCGTGCCGACTGGCGCCTGCACCTGCCGCCCATGCGCCGGCTGATACTTGATGAGCGCGGAATCCCCACCGGAACCGAGGAGCCCTTCGGCGGGATCGATGCCCCGCTGGGCGACCGGGCCTTCGACGACGGCTTCGCCCTGCTCGGCGGCAACGCCGTGCTCTCGATCGCCGGAGCCGGGCGCCGCATCTCGGTGGCGCTTATCGAGGGCTTCCAGAACGCGCAGGTCTATGCCCCCAAGGACAAGGACTTCATCGCGCTCGAGCCGATGACCGCTGCCACCAACGCGCTGATCAGCGGCGAGGGGCTGCGGCTCGTGGTGCCGGACGCGAGCTTCCGCGCGATCTTTCGCATCCTGATCGACGCCGGCGCATGATTGACGGGACTTCGGCGACATCGGAAGCGAGAGACGCAAATCTCTGAACAGGTCTCTGCCGCATGTCACCGAACCGTCGCAAAACTGACATGGGGAGCTTCGTATAACAGCGAGACTGCGCGTTGCCGCTGCGTGATGTGACACGTAGAGTTTGTGGGGGCTCCGTCATGCGCTTTCAGAAAAGCCCGGAGGATGACGCCACCGATCGCTTCGCCGCAGCTCGCGTCGGACGCGCCCGCAATGTCGCATTCGAGCCAGCGCTCGAATGACATCAGCACCTGCCAGGTACGATGATCGCGCTCTGAGATTGGCGGCTAAGAGCGTCGCCGCGCCCCAATCCCCCAAGAACGAGCCTGGCCTCGTCGCGGCCAGCGTTTATGCCGACGGCCGGCGCGTCAGGGACATTTCCATCGAGGAGGCCCGCGCTTGGGCCGCGCAGCCGGGGCACGTGGTGTGGATCGGGCTTCTCGAGCCCTCCTACGAGCTGCTGCAGCGCGTCCAGGTTCAATTCGGCCTGCACGATCTCGCCATCGAGGACGCGGGCAAGCCGCACAATCATCCCAAGCTGGAGCTTTACGGCGATGGACTTTTCATCGTCGCGTCGACGGCGCAGCTGGTCGAAGGGCGCATCGCATTCGGCGAGACCCAGATTTTCGTCGGTCGCGGGTATGTGGTCAACGTGCGGCACGGCGCCTCGACCCCCTATGCGTCCGTGCGCGCACGCTGCGAATCCTGCCCCGCCGTGCTTGCCCATGGCGAGCACTACGTTCTGCACGCCATCCTCGACTTCATCGTCGACAACTACAGCCCCGTGATCGACGCCATTCACGCCGAGGTCGAGGAGATCGAGGATCGCGTCCTCGCTGACCCGCTCGGCCAGGCCGACATCGAGCGCATGCACGTCTTGCGCCGCGATCTGTTGCGGTTGCGCGGGGCCGCCGTTCCGCTAGCCGATGTCTGCCGCCGACTGAGGCACGCCGATGTGCTGCCGCTCGCGCCGGGCATGAAGCCCTATTTCCGCGACGTGACCGACCACATCCATGCGGTCACGGCAGAGATCGATTCGCTGCGCGAGGTGCTCGCTTTCGTCTTCGAGTCGAGCATGATGATCGGGCAGATGCATCAGAACGACATCACGCGCCGCCTGGCGGCGTGGGCGGCAATTCTCGCGGTCCCGACCGCGGTCGCGGGCATTTATGGAATGAACTTCGAGCACATGCCCGAGCTCAAGTGGCAGTACGGCTACATCGGCATCTTGGGTGTGATCGCCGTCGTCATCGCGGGCCTTTATACGGGCTTCCGCCGCAACGGGTGGCTGTGAGCTCAATTCGGCCGATCGCGGCGCCAGCGTGGCATAGGCGCCGCGATCCACCTGCCGCGCTCGGGGGAACTATTGCACCTGCAGCAACGCCTTGAAGTCCTGCAGGCCGAGCGTTGCGAGCGTGTTCATCTGGTCGTCGAGGATCTCGCAGATGACGCCGTCCTGTCCGCGATTGGAGAAGAAGACGATCTCGTCCTCGTCGCTCCCTATCAGTTTGTTGGCACGTTCTGCTTGATCCGCTTGGCGAGCGACCCGACCATGTAGTCCGCGGCCCGCCGCCACGCCTTCTCGTTGTCGCCGCGGAAGTCGAAGTCCTTCGCGTAGACGACATGTCCAGTCGCCACATCCTTGATCACAACGTGCAGCGTGCCGATGAGCGTGCTCATCTTGAAGAACCAGCCGATCATTACTCGGTCGGCGCCGACGCGCTTGGCGATGTCGAGCTCGCAGCCGTTGCACGCGCGCAAATAGGTGCCGGGATTTTCCGCCGCAACGGCCTCCGTTACGCGGGTCGGATCCACCACATGAAAGAGACCGGTAGCGGCGATCTTCTCGCCGACGAAGCGCGTCACGTGGCTGAGCATGGCGTCGTGCCTGCCGGGCGCGCCCACCTCGCCGGAGTTGTCGTCGATCTCGAAGGGGAGCACAGCCAGCGTCTGCTGCGAGTGGTGCGCCTCGGCGCGGGCAACGGGCGCGCAAACCTGCAGGGCCGCTAGACCGAGCAGGATCGCGCCGAATAGTTGCCTTAAGCACGCCCGGGAGCGGGCATGGACATGGGATCTTTGGTATTCCAATCTGCTTTACCCCTTTTTTGCCGCGCGACTTGCTTGGGCGATGACGCTACGCAGGCGAAAAGGGGGGCGAAATGGGCCATTGCCCGAGAATCGTCGGGCAAATTGCCCGAGATTTCTCTGCTAGCTTTGCAGATAAGATCGGTCCGGATGACGTCGGCACCATGCGCATCTTCCCACCAATGACGAGCCCTCAATCTCGGCGTGGGCGCCAAATCGACCTCAAGACGTCGCTGATCCTCCGTATCGCCATCGTGGCGATCTCGTGCTTCCTCCTGGTCACCGCGGCGGTCCTCTGGAATGCCGATCGCGACGCGCGCGGGCAGGCGGCGACGACAGCCGACCTTGTGGCCCGGCAGCTCAGCTTTCAGCTGCTGCGCATCAATACCGGATTAGATCTGTCGAAACGCTATCCCGACTGGGACGTGCTGGTCGCCAATAATCCCGCCCGCGGCCAGTGTGTGCGCCTGGAGAACGAGCGCGGCGCAATCGTGCGCAGCGACTGCGTCGGATCTCTGGCGCAGAAGGATGAGGCGCCCGGCTGGTTCTTTGCCGTTTGGTCGTTCCTGTCACCCGAAAAGCCTGCAACGAGCGCTGTCTCCTACAAGGGCAAAGACTATGGAACCGTCGTCGTTTCGTCGGATCCCAGGGTGGCGGCGAGCCGCGCCTGGAACGAGATGAAGCATCTCCTGATCCTGACGGCGCTCACGATCCTCGCCTTGTCGGTTCTCGTCTACGTCGCGATCACGCGGGCCCTGGCCCCAACCAAGGATGTGATCGCGGGCCTCAACACGTTGTCGACTGGTGCCTTCTCCCACCGTCTGCCGGACTTCAAGCTGTCGGAGCTGCAGCGGATCGCAGAGGTCACCAACGAGCTTGCGCAGAAGATCGAGACAACGCTGTCGGAGCGGGCCGAGCTGTCGCGCCGGCTCATGAATGCGCAAGAGGAGGAGCGCCGCCGCCTCGCCCGTGAGCTGCACGACGCGTTCGGCCAGAACCTGACGGCCATCGCGGCGCTTGCCGCCGCAATCGAAAAGACGGCGGACGAGGACTGCCCCGACCTCAGCGCCGAGGCGCACAGCCTGTCGCAAATCTCCATGAGCATGCTGCAGTCCTTGCGCACAACACTGCTCGACTTGCGCCCGGCGGACTTCGACAAATTCGGGCTGACCGAGAGCCTCAAGCAGCTCGTCGATGTCTGGCGGGCAAGCGCGCGGAGCAAGACGCGCTTCGAGTTGAACATCCCCCGCGAGCTGGCGCCGCTCTCCGATACCGCCGCCATTCACATCTTTCGCATCGCACAGGAAGGGCTCACCAATGCCGCCAAGCACTCCGATGCCAAGACCGTGCGCCTGAGCGTCGAGCCGGTCTTCATGGCGCAGCCCAAAAATGGGGGCGCGACCGGGATACGCCTCACCATCGAGGACGACGGCAAGGGGCGCCGTCCCAACGGCACAGCCGGCGCCAACGGCATGGGACTCGTCAACATGCAGGAGCGGGTCGCAGCCCTGGGCGGCACCATCGCTCTCGACGACCGCCCCGGCTCCGGCTTCGCGGTCCGCATCGTCGTGCCGGTCCCTGCCGCGGAGGCGCCAAAAGACGAGCGACCGTCATGATCAGCATCATGCTCGTCGACGATCACGCGGTGGTGCGCGAAGGCTATCGGCGGCTGATCGAGAAGCACAAGGATCTCTCCGTCATCGCCGAGGCGCCAGACGGGCAGGCCGCCTATCGACTCTACAAGCAGCATAAGCCCGACGTGACCGTCCTCGACCTGTCGATGCCCGGCAAGGGCGGCATCGAGGTCGCCCGCCAGATCCGGCAATGGGACCCCGGCGCGCGCATCCTGGTCTTCACCATGCACCAGAACGCAGCCTATGCCGTGCAGGCCTTCCAAGCAGGCGCCAAGGGCTACATCACCAAAAGCAGCGCGCCCGACCTCCTCGTCAGCGCCATTCGCGACTTGTCCGCGGGAAAGACGGCGATCAGCCCCGACGTGAGCCACGTGCTGGCGCTCGCCCGTATCAGCGACGAGGCAAATTTGCTGGACACGCTCACCGCGCGTGAGTTCGACATCTTTCGCATGCTCGCCGACGCCAAGACCATCGCCGAGATTGCCGCCACCTTGAACCTGAGCCCCAAGACCGTGTCGAACTACCACTATCTGATCAAATCCAAGCTCTCCGTCGCCTCCGATATCGAGCTTGCGCGGCTCGCTGTGCGCATGAAGGTCGTCGAGCCGGGCTAAGAGCCGCACCGCGTTTCCTCAAATCGCTTCGTCGAAATACACCCTCCCTTAGCTGATCTGAGCCATCGAGAGGCCACGCACTGGCCAGGAGACGGCAATGGACGAGGCAAGCAATCTTGAGCGGCTCGACCGGCGTTTCACGCAGATCTACGAGGCAGCTCGCGCGAGGGTGCTGGAGAAGCAGCAGCAAAAGGCGCTCATCGTCATCGACGACGACGTGCTGCTGCTCTACCGCACCGGACATGCGGCCGAGAGGTTCCCGGGTCTGCGGCCGCCGCTGTACGTCAAGATGAAGACCCTAGGTCATATGCCGCTCGCCGCCTTCTGCCGTCTGCACGAGGACGGCGGCACGCCCCTCTCCCAGGAGCGACTGACCTCGATAGCCGGCTATCGTGGGATGATCGAAGCTGCCACCGATGACCTCGACACGCGCGCGGAGGTGGCCCGCGGGCTTCTCCTCCGACAGAGCCTCATACCCACGAAGGTGCGGGCTATCCTCGATGCAGCGATCATCAACGGCCAAGTCTCCGCTGCGGATCTGGCTGCATTTGCCCGCGGCGTTCGCGAGGACATCTTGCCCGTGCTGGCGCTAGCGGCACGCGAGCAGCTCGACGCCTGCCACATGCGCATAATGCAGATTAAGCACGAGCTCTTATCCCCCGAGCAATGGAACGAGTTGCGGGTGCTGGTGCTCGGTCCCTACATGGCGCGCCAAGGTGAGAATTTCCTGCAGTACTTCTCGGATCTGCTGCACACGCCCATGCAGGGCGACAGGCGGCTCGTCTATTTCGATGGCGACGACCTCGGGGCCGCATTCGATCGGCTCGGCACCACCATGCTCGACGCGGAGGCGTCGGCAGCAATCTTCGGCGACAGCGATAGGCTGCACCGGGACATCCTTGCTGATGCCACGACGCAGTATTTGAGCGCCTTGACGCGGCCTCTTCGCGAGAGCGCTTGAAAAGCCAAACCCCAGCTAGTCCGACTGCAAGCCGGCGCGGACGATCGCGGCGATGTCCGCATACATGCTCATGACCGGGGAGACAGCCCGGTGGAATGCGGTCTTGGCGACGATCGCGTCGTGCAGGACGAGGTGGTCGATACCCGTCGACAGGAAACACTCCACGGCGTCGCGCGGCGTCTCGACGATGGGCTCGCCCTTCACGTTGAACGAGGTATTGATGAGCACGGGCACGCCGGTCAGCGCTTCGAACTCTTTCAAGAGCCGATAGAGCCGCTCGTTGGTTTCCTTGCGCACCGCCTGCACGCGCGCCGTGCCGTCGACGTGGACAATGGCGGGAACCTTGTCCTTCCATTCCGGGCGCACGCGCTTGGCCAGCAGCATGAAGGGCGAGTCCTCCTCGCCCTCGAAGATCTCCCCAGCCCGCTCCGCCAGCACAATGGGCGCGAACGGGCGGAACGCCTGGCGGTGCTTCACGCGGGCGTTGAGCTTGTCCTTCATCTCGGGCGTGCGCGGGTCCGCCAGGAGGCTGCGGTTGCCAAGTGCGCGCGGTCCGAACTCCGAGCGGCCCTGAAACCAGCCGATCACGTTGCCTTCCGAGAGAAGCCTAGCGGTCTCGGCGCACACGTCGTCGCTTTGGCGCGTCACCGTCTCGAGACGCGCGAGCCCCTTGCTCAGGGCCTCCTCGATATCCTTGTCGTCGTAGGCGCGCCCCAGATAGGCGTGGTCCATGACGAACGAGCGCGGCTTTTTCTGCAGCTGCAAATGGCCGTAGTAGGCACAGCCGATGGCGATGCCGTCATCGCCTGAGGCCGGCTGGATCCACACCTTGTCGAAGCCGGCCTCGCGTGCGAGGCGGCCGTTGGCGACGCAGTTGAGGCCCACGCCGCCGGCAATGCACAGGTTCCTCGCCCCCGTCGTCTCGCGCAGCCATTTGGCGCGCGCCAACAGCACCCTTTCGGTATCGTCCTGCACCTGCCAGGCCAGGTCCTGCCAGTGCTTCAGGTTGCGGCTCTTCTCCCAGTTGGGGTCGCTATCGGGCAGCCATGGGGTATGAAACTCTGCCGTCCACTCGGGCACCTCGAGCTCGCCGGTGCGCATATCAGCAAGCGGCTTGATCCCGCCGGACCTCCCATAGGGCGCGAGCCCCATCACCTCGCCGCACTTGTTCCAGTCGGCGAAGATGTAGCTCGACACGCGGCTGTAGAGAGCGCCGAGCCCCGGCATGAAGAAGAACTCGTCGCTGAGGAAGCCGCGCGTCGGCTCCAGCCACACCTTTTTCAGGGTTTCCAGTTTGGCGCCTTGGAACCGGTAGTAGCTCTCCGATTCGCGCGCGAGCGGGTTGACGGTCTGCGTCAGCTGATCGGGCTCATGAATGTCGACGCAATAATTGCCGACCCCGTCCACGACCATGACGACGCCCTCCTCGAAAGGGCACGCGGCAAACGCGCTGTAGGCGTGGGCGAGGTGATGGGAGAGCGTGACCACCTTGTCCGACGTCGTGAGGTAGAGCGGGCTATTTGCAACCAGCCGGCGCTCGCTCGAATCCATGAACTCCGGCACGTCCTCGTAGGCGAGCCGCGCATCCATGTCCTCCACGGGGAGCACGTAGCAGTTGCGCACGATGAGGGCGACGTCGTCGAGCGTGATCCCCTCCGCCTTGAGGCAGTAGTCGATCACCTCCTGATAGAATCCGGTGTCGTGCTTCTCGCGCGTGATGCGCTCCTTGGCGATGGCGAAGGCGATCGCGCCATCGCGCAAGAGGCATGCGCTGACGTCGTGGTCGTAGGCATTTATGCCGAGAATGTAGATATGGTTGCTGGCCATAGGTCTCGTTCTGGCTAATTTGAATCTTCCTGTGATTTCACAGAGTTCAGAGGGCGGAAGTTGGATCAGGCTGGTGCCATCGTGGCGTATCTCGCGTCAAGCGTTGTTGTCCAACCGCGTGGTGCGGTGTTCAGCCTCGGGAACCCGTGCCGCACGAGCTAAGGCTCAGAATTGGCGTAAACATCTTGGCACGGACGCTATTTGGAGCGATAGTATCCACTGATCAGCAGAGTCAGGATGTGCTCATCCCGGTTCGCTGTAGCCCGCGGTGCGCAGCTTGCGTTCGCGAGGGAAGCACCTTGGCACTACTTCCCCCGGCGCCACCAATCGGCGCGAAGGAAACGCGGAGGGCGAATACATGAGAGAAACCGTCATCGCCACGACCAGAGCGGCTTGGCAGGGCGTGTTATCGCTGCTGTACGGCTTTCGGCGCGGCGTGATCGCGACCTGTGCCGTCGTGGCCATGCTCGTGATCTACGGCGTTAGCTCCGTTGGAACCTATGGGCTCGGCCTTGCGGGCCTCTCCACGCTAGCACTGACCACATCAGCCACGACCGCCGACGCCAGGAGACGGCGCCGGGGGGGCGGTTGGAGGCGCCGTCGGCGTGGTTGGGGATTGTGGATCGGGCCCCGCAGGAGGCGCCGCCGCAGATGGCGCAGGCGCCGCCGCAGAAGGGGCATCTATCTCTACTTCTAGAGATACAGGAACCGCCGGAGCAATCCGGCGGTTTTTGATTGTTGACCCCCGTCTTGCCCTGCCGACGTTTCCTCCGCTTTCCCGTGCACTGCCGCCAAAGCCTAGTTCGCTCCAAGCCGAGCGCGGGCACGTGGACCTGCGTAAATACAGTCCAGTGGAGGGCCCTTTAATGCATACGATCCTCGTCGTTCTCGCTGCGGCCGCGCAGGTGGCGTTCTATCAGGCGCAAGTCGCGAGCTACGGCTGCACCTCGAGCGCCGAGGTCGCCAAATTGCAGAGCCTCCGCACCGACAACAAGGCGTTCCAGATGCATCTTCTGGAGCGGGTCTTCAACGGCGAATGCGTCGTGGTCACGCGCGGCGCGGTGGTCGAAGGCGCGGCCGAGAAGGCCGATGCCACAGTCTTGCGCATCCAGGCAAAAAGTGATCCGCCCGGATACATGGCTCCTGCAGCCGACTTCAAGGCCAAGCCGGCACAAGAGAAGAAGTGACACGCTCTTGGGTGTGCTGAGTCGGCAGATCGCAGCTCCGTGGTGCGGTCTCTGCACACGGCTGCCCGCCTTGTCGATCTGCGTCGAATCGACCGCCGGCTGACCTCGTGCGCTGGCAACGAAGCCCAGTTCCTTCCAAGCAAAGCGTGAGCCTTAGGATGTGGGTTTAAGTCTCCTTCTTCCAAGGAGGATGACGAAATGAGTCTCACACAACTAAAGCTGGTCAAGAGCGGCGTGTTGTCGACCGTCGCGCTCTTAGCAATTGCGTCGGCGCCCACGATGGCGGCGGCGCAAGAGTTTGAAGATCTCAAACCTTCACAAGAGCTCACTCTCAAGGGTCAAGGCAGCTTCTTCGTCGGCGGCAACACGGAGCAGGTCGATGCCGCCTACATCTCCCCCTCGATCTTCTCGGTCGATGCAGGGAACGCAATGATCAACCAGATGTACGTGCAGTATCAGATCCCGAAGTACACCATCGACCAATATCCGATCGTCTTCATGCACGGCTGCTGCCTGACCTCGAAGACGTGGGAAACCACGCCCGACGGACGCATGGGCTGGTACGAGTACTTCACCCGCAAGGGCTTCAAGACCTATATGGCCGAGCAGGTCGGCCGCGGCCGCTCGGGCTTTGATGCTCTGCAGTATCAAAAAGTGCTCGTCGGCGACGCGCCCGCGAGCTCAAATCCCGCCATCCTGATCGCGACCGACAAGTTCGCCTGGAACGTGTTCCGCTGGGGGGACTACGACACGTTGACGCCGTTCGCCGACGAGCGGTTCCCGATGAAGACGGCCGGCGTAGGCCCGGGATCCAACCTGGCCTTCTACAAGCAGGTGATCCCTGACCTCAATGCGACGCTCAGCGGGGCAACGCCGCCAGGATGCGCCGATGGAACCTGCACGCCATCCGACCCGAATGCCTTCTTCAACAGTCCCGACAACCTGGCGATGCTCGCCAACAGGCTCGGCGGCGCCATCCTGGTTGGTCACTCGCAATCGTCTTCGTTTCCGACCAGAGCAGCGCTTCGACCAGGCTCGACCGGGGTCAAGGGCATAATCCAGCTCGAGACCGGCTGCTTCACCAACCTCACCGCCGACAACATCCAGACGCTGAAGAACATCCCGATCCTGATCGTGGTCGGCGATCATTTCACGTCGCCGCAGCCTCCCGCGTCATGCACCACCATGATGCAGCAGATCAACGACGCCGGCGGCGATATGACGTTCATCGCGCTGCCGGACCTGGGCATCCATGGCAACAGCCATATGTTCATGCAGGACAACAACAACCTGCAGGTCGCCGACGTCATCATGAAATGGATCAACAAGCACGTGAAGGTGAAGTCGCACGGCCATCACGACGACCACCACGACGATCACCACAGTCACCACGGTCACCACTGATCGTTGAAACGCCCCTCACTTGCTTGGGGGCGCACCGTGATTGGACGAGCCCCGCCCGGAGCTCCGGGCGGGGCTACGTTGTCGTGAACCGGCAACGAACCGCATTTGCGTGCCCGCATCATATCCGCTGGCGTCGGCTCACCAGGCCGCCATTAACCCGGCGCGGCCGCCGAGCTGATTGCTGCTGAGGCCAACGCCAATTCCGCCGTTGAATGTCAGCGTCTCGCTGAGGCGGATGAGTGTCTGTGCGGCGGCGGCCCTCTTGTCTTGAAAGAAGCCGATGTTGGCTCCGATCGCAAAGTTTTTGCCTTGAGGGAGAGAAATACCGCCCATCGCCATCGCCACGGCAATGCCCTCGGCGATCTCTGCGAAGGCCTTGTCGATGCGCGCGGATTGCGCGTTGATGGCCGATTCCAAATATTCAGTGTTGCCCCCCGCCATGGCGTCGACGTATGCCTTGTTCGCCGCATCCGTCGCGTCGACGGGCGTTGCGACGTTCTGCACCCTATTGCCGCCCATGCTGACGGGAGCGCCGGCCGCAACTGCCACGCCGCCGCCTCCAACAGCGAGCGCGTTTGTCGTCGTCGTGCCGGCGTTGATGATGGTCGTGGAGTTGAGCGTTGTCACGTTGCCGGTAGTGGCGTTGAGCGCCGTGATGTTGCCGGTTGATGCGGCGACGGTCGTGGCGGTGACGGTGCCGCCGCTAATCGTGGTGCCGGCGCCATCGGTCAGCGTTGCGCCCTGAACTGTGCCCGACGCGGTCACATTCACAAACCCACTGATACTCCCGGTGCCGTCACCCTTCAGGGCCGTAACACCGGTGACGGTGCCGGCATTGGTGATCCCGCCGTTGCTGTTATCAATTCCGCTGGTGGTTGTAAGGCCCGTAACTCCCAGGGTCCCGCCCACCGTCGCATCGTTGGTGACGCCGACGGACTCAAGCGCCGCCGCCCCGCTCGTCGACAGCGTGCTGAGCGACGTGTCCCCATTGGGGACGCATGGGGGCTGGGCAGCGTTGCGGCGCGACGGTCTTCATCGAGGCGCTCGACGACGCCGCTTAGAGCGCGCCCCCTGTCCGCTTCACTTGCGTTGCCACACGTACTTATCGCAAACGATCATGCTGCAGCCGCAATCGCAGGGCTCGGACCCGATGAGCGGCAGCTCCACCGTCCACCTGCGGCAGCCTTTGGTGACCAGCTTGTCGCCCGCCGGATTCTTGAAACACGAGATGGCGCCGTAGCCCGACGAGGGCGAGTAGCTGTCACCCCGATACGCCCACTCGCCGCCGCCGGTCTTGTGGATGTTCCAGATCACCGGCAGGCCGATGATCGGCGCTCCACGCAAGGACTTGCTCGGGTTGCAGAGGTCTTGCTTGCGCTCGGACTGCGAGGCCTTGACCACGGCACACAGGCCGGAGATGTGCTCCGAATAAAGCGGGTGGCCTTGCGCCCGATAGATCGGGTTGACGGAGTGCACGTAGGCAAGGATGCGCTGCTTCACGCTCGCAAATTTCGGGTCGTCGCAGGGGAAGACCTCAACCTCGCTCGCGCCCACGGCCTGCACGTCGGCATCCGCGTGCCGCTGGCACTGCTGGCTCATCCGAAATCGTTCCTGCTCGAAGGGCGGAACGTGCCAGCGCCCCATCAGCGCGGCGCTATCGTCGGCGAAGCTCGGCGCAGCCGGACATAGGATCACGACCGAAGCCAGCGCGATCAACGGGCAAAGAAATCGTGTGCGGGGATTTGGGTGCATTGTGGGCCACTCACACGGGTTTGAATGGAGAGATGAGAAGAGGCGAGCCTCTTGCCTTGGCCAAGTCCGAGGGCCGTCCCTCCCTAGCACATCCCTTCCACAGATGGCACCGCCCGGGCGCGATGCGGCACCTTGACCGGCTCCGCGCCGGTGCCATCATCACCGCGGCTCAAGCGTTGCGGGAATCCCAGCGACCGGCAAAAGCGTGATCTGCGGCTTCAGATCGATCACCGCGTCGGGCTCGATGCTGAAACGGTAGCGCTGCCCCACCGTGGCAAGCACGATCGCCGCCTCCATGAGCGCGAAGTTGCTGCCGACGCACATCCTTTGCCCGCCCCCGAACGGATAATAGGCGTATTTCGGAATGCGCGCGGCGAGCCCGTCGCGCCAGCGCTCGGGGAAAAACCGCTCCGGATCGGGAAAGCACTTGGGATCGCGATGGCTCACCCATTGGCTCATCAGAAGCGTATACCCGCGCTTGACGCGGTAGCCCCCGATCTCCAGGTCCGTGGTCGCCTCGCGGCCGATGGCGTAGACCGGAGGATAGAGCCGCATCGACTCGGAGATCACGGCATTCGTGTACGGCAGCGCCGCCAGATCTGCGGCACGCGGGCTGCGTCCGCCGAGCACGGCGCGCCATTCCTCAACGAGCTTCTCCTCCACGTGCGGGTGGCGCGCGAGCAGATACCAGGCCCAGGCGAGCGTCAGTGCCGTCGTCTCGTGTCCCGCGAGATAGAGCGTCATGGCCTCATCGCGCAGCTGCCGGTCGGTCATCTGCGAGCCGTCCTCGTGCTGCGCCGCGATCATCGTCGCGAGCAGATCGTTGCCGGGCGGATCCCGGGCGCGCCCGGCGGCGATGAAGCTGTCGACAACGCCGACAAGCTCGCCGATGGCCCGCTTGAGCCGTAGGTTGGCCGGTGTCGGCAACCACATCGGGATCTGGAACGGCCAGTTGAGCCGCTCGGCCATCAGCTCGAAGGCAAGCCGCAGTGCCCCGTTGAGCTGCTCGCGGTCGCCGTGGTCGTCGAGCCCGAACAGCGTCTTGAGCGCAATCGCGCTGGTCAATCCGCTGAACTCGCTTTCGATGTCGACCGATGCCCCGGGCTGCCAATGCGCGAGCATGGCCTCGGCGAGCTCCGCCATGACCGGGGCATAGGATTGGACGCGCGCCTTGAGGAAGGCCGGCTGGATCAGGCGACGCTGGCGCAGCCAGAACTCTCCCTCGCTCGTCACCAGGCCGTTGCCTAAGACCGGTTTGAAGACGCGCGCGCCGAAGTGCTTGATGTAGGCGCGAGCGTCGGTGACGAGGACCTGCTCGATGAGATCGGGATCGCTTACGAGGAACAGTTGGTGGCGGCCGACACGGAAGCTCGCCACCGGACCGTAGGTGCGGGCAAGCTCGAGGAAGAAGTCGACACGGCGCGGCCCGATCTGGCGGAGGTTGCCGCCGATCAGCGTCCCCCGAGGGCCGGGGGGCAGGCCGGGCCGGGTGACAACTTGTTTGAGCACGCCGCAATTTTACCGGAGCCGGCTCCGGGCGTCGACGGGTCGAAAGGGCAAGAGAACGGGCCCATCGGTCAGTTAAAAGGAACGTCAAACTAAAAAGAAACCGCCGGGGGTGAGCCCGGCGGCTTTCGTATTGGCAATCAGCGTTCGCGTGAGGCGCTAGCCGGCCTCGCGGTCGCGGCGGGGTCCGCGTCCACGACCGCCGCCACCTTCACGCCGCGGCGGACGCGAGGCGCTGAACTCGGCCTCGGGCTCGGGCTCGCCCTCGGCGCGCGGGATCTCCTGGCCGGTCGCCTGATCGATGATCTTCATGGAGAGCCGCGTCTTGCCGCGGTCGTCAAAGCCCAGAAGTTTGACGTAGACCTCCTGGCCCTCTTTCACGACCTCGCCGACGGTGGCCGGACGCCCCGGCGCCAGCTGCGAGATGTGCACCAGGCCGTCCTTGGCGCCGAAGAAGTTCACGAAGGCGCCGAAGTCCATGATCTTCACGACTTTGCCCTTGTAGATGGTGCCGACCTCGGGCTCCGAGGTGATCTCCCTGATGCGCCTCAAGGCCTCCTCGATCGACTCGCGCTTGGCAGCGGCAACCTTCACGGTGCCGTCGTCGTCGATGTCGATCTTGGCGCCGGACTCGGCGACGATCTCGCGGATCACCGAGCCGCCCGAGCCGATCACCTCGCGGATCTTGTCGGTCGGGATCTTGATGGTCTCGATGCGCGGGGCATGCTCGCCGAGCTCGGTGCGCGCCGTGCCCAGCGCCTTGCTCATCTCGCCGAGGATGTGCATGCGGCCCTCGCGCGCCTGGTCGAGGGCGACGCGCATAATCTCCTCGGTGATGCCGGTGATCTTGATGTCCATCTGCAGGGACGTGATGCCCTGCTCGGTGCCGGCCACCTTGAAGTCCATGTCGCCCAGATGGTCCTCGTCGCCGAGGATATCGGAGAGCACTGCGAAGTCGTCGCCCTCCTTGATCAGGCCCATGGCGATGCCGGCCACCGGGCTCTTGATCGGCACGCCGGCGTCCATCAGCGCCAGCGAAGTGCCGCACACGGTCGCCATCGAAGACGAGCCGTTCGACTCGGTGATCTCGGAGACGACGCGGATCGTGTAGGGGAACTCCTCGTGATCCGGCATGATGGGGTGCACCGCGCGCCACGCAAGCTTGCCGTGGCCGATCTCGCGCCGGCCGGGGCCGCCCATGCGCCCCGTCTCGCCCACCGAGAACGGCGGGAAGTTGTAGTGGAGCATGAAGCGCTCCTTGCGCGTACCTTCGAGCGCGTCGACAAACTGCTCGTCCTCGCCGGTGCCGAGCGTGGCCACGACGAGGGCCTGCGTCTCACCACGCGTGAACAGTGCCGACCCATGCGTGCGCGGCAGCACGTGCACTTCCGAAAGGATCGGACGCACGGTCTTGAGGTCGCGCCCGTCGATGCGCTTGCCAGTCTTGACGACGTCGCTGCGCACGATCTCACTCTGCAGCGCCTTGAACGTGCCGGCAAGCAGGACCTGCTCGCTGGCGTCGCCCTCGGGCACCTCGACCCCTTCGAGCACCTTCTGCTTAGCCGCAGCGACCAGCTCCTGACGCTTCTGCTTCTCCTTGGTGGAGAAGGCGGCACGCAGATCCGCCTCCGCGATCTTCTTGACCTGGGCTGCATACTTCTGCGCATCCGGCAGCTTGATGTCCCAAGCGTCCTTGGCCGCCTTTTCGGCGAGCTTGATGATCGCCTTGATGACCGGCTGGAATTGCGCATGCCCAAACATCACGGCTTCGAGCATCTGCTTCTCGTCCAGCTCCTTGGCTTCCGATTCGACCATCATCACCGCATCCTGGGTGCCGGCGATGACGAGATCGAGTGCACTTTCCGCCATTTCGTCGAGCATGGGATTGAGCACGAACTCGCCGCCGATGAAACCGACGCGGGCTGCAGCGATGGGGCCTAAGAAGGGGACGCCCGACAGCGTCAGCGCCGCCGAGGAGGCGACCAGAGCGAGGATGTCGGGATCGTTCTCCATGTCATGGGAGAGCACATTGATGATGACCTGCGTCTCGTTCTTGAAGCCTTGCACGAACAATGGGCGGATAGGCCGGTCGATGAGGCGGCAGGTGAGCGTCTCCTTCTCGGTGGGACGCCCCTCGCGCTTGAAAAAGCCGCCGGGAATCTTGCCGGCGGCGTAGGTCTTCTCTTGATAGTTGACGGTGAGGGGGAAGAAGTCGATGCCGGGCTTGGGGGATTTCGCGGCGACGACGGTCGCGAGCACGCTGGTCTCGCCGTACTGCGCGTAAACGGCGGCGTCCGCCTGGCGCGCCATACGCCCTGTCTCGAGCGTCAGCTTGCGCCCGCCCCAGTCGATTTCCACACGATGGATGTCAAACATGTTCGTTCTTTCTTTCTCTCATCTCGGTGCGATGCGCAGCCGACCGGATTGCCGATTGCGCCAGCCCAGGCTCAATAGCCAAAGCGCAGGCTGGATGCCTCCTGACGATACAGGCGGGTGGCCAGGGCAGACGACGTTGCCGGCCCTTGCGCACGCCTGTCGTCAGCGGCGGATGCCGAGCTTCTCGATGATGCCCTGGTACCGCTGCTCGTTCTTACGCTTCACGTAGTCGAGGAGCTGGCGGCGCTGGCTAACCATCTTCAAAAGGCCGCGGCGGGAGTGGTTGTCTTTCTTGTGGATCTTAAAGTGCTCGGTCAGATCGTTGATCCGTTCGGTGAGGATC
Organism: uncultured Alphaproteobacteria bacterium; assembly: GCA_963782555.1. Classification (GTDB taxonomy): domain Bacteria; phylum Pseudomonadota; class Alphaproteobacteria; order Rhizobiales; family Hyphomicrobiaceae; genus Hyphomicrobium_A. Next base: position 91,720 of record CAWAKB010000003.1, read on the forward strand.
GCGATCTGCACCTCCGGCGAGCCGGTGTCGTTGGCCTTGGTGGCATTGTCCTTGATGAGCGCGCTCTTGCGCTCGGGCGGAATCGACATCGGGCATCCTTTCTGTTGGGAGTGGAAAGGGGCCGTTGGCCCCTGGGCTCGGCCACAGCCGGGATGTCGTCCAGCAGGGTCGAGAAAGAGTTGGGCGCTTTATACACGAGCGGCCTGAGGGGGCGAGGGGAAAGTCTCCGGCTTGCACCAGCATCCCCGCCGGACGGGCTATGTTCTCATTTTGTGCCGCCCTAGCCGAAGTTGAACACCCTTGTCGGGCGGAAGGCGCCCTTCTCCAGCTCGCCCAAGGCCAGAATCCGGCCTTTGAAATGGGCCCACGCCGCCCCCGACAAGACCGGCGCATCGCGCCCGCGCACCAGCACCGACTGCCCGCGGGCGAGACTTGCCGCGTCATTGGGGCCGACGCTCAAGTCCGGCAGCGCGTCGAGTGCCGCCTCGACCGGCAACAGCTGGGCGGCAAGCGCCGCCTCGCCTTCTTGCGCCGCCCTTTGCAGCGTCTCGAGCGCCACCGAGGCTGCCTCATCGAACCCGCCCACCCGCGTGCGCCGCAGCGCAATGACGTGGCCCAAGCAGCCGAGCGTGCGGCCCATGTCGCGGGCGAGCGCGCGCACATAGGTGCCTTTGCCGCATTCGGCCTCGAACACGGCGGTCTCGGCGTCCGGCATCTCGACCAGGCGCAAGTCCTCGATCACCACGGTGCGCGGCTCGAGCGTGACCACCTCGCCGCTGCGGGCCAGATCGTAGGCGCGGTTGCCCTCGACCTTGATGGCGGAGTAGCGCGGCGGCACCTGGCTGATCTCCCCGGTGAAGGCAGCGAGCGCCGCCTCGATCGCCGGCCGCGAGGGCCGCGCCTCGCTGCTTTGAACGATGGCGCCCTCGGCGTCGTCGGTGTCGGTCTCGGCACCGAAGCGCACGGTGAAACGGTAGGCCTTCTCTCCGTCGACCGCGAAGGGCACGGTCTTGGTCGCCTCGCCCAGCGCAATCGGAAGAATACCGGTCGCAAGCGGATCGAGGGTGCCGGCGTGCCCGGCTTTCTGCGCCTCATAGAGCCGCTTCACGGCAGCAACGGCTTGCGTCGATGTCATCCCCTGCGGCTTGTCGAGGACGAGCCAGCCGTGGACGGGATTTCCCTTCTTGCGACGCGCCATGATCAAGACCTTGCCGGTGCCGCGGCCGCGTCGAGCAGAGAGCGCACGCTTCTCTCGCTCCGGCTTCGCGCCACTTCGCCGAGCCGTCCAAATACATCGCGAACAAACGCGTTTCGCTCTTGGGTATCCACGAAAGCGCTATCGGGGACCAGGAAGAAGAGGTTGCCGTGGGAGACGACTACGCCATCGTGCTCCATCAACATTTGGCTGATGCCCGGCCACTTCAGATAGTATTCGATATCGTCGGTCGCGATGCGGATGCCCCCGTCATCCTTATGCAGACGAACGTCGGACCGAAAATTCGCACGTGCTTGCGTCTCGCGAAGACCGACCCGGCGCAGTGCGAGCATCGCAACTAAGTAGACGATGAAGACGGCCAGGAGCGCCGAAAGCGGCGGAAGTCCCAGCGCTGCCTGCCAACGCTGGACAGCGTCATCGAAGGCGGCAAGAAGGATGAGTGCGGCAAAACCGGTGCCGAGCAGGAACCAGCGAGCGCCCCACAGACGCGGGTACGCTTTGCGCCCCGACCTTCGGCCAAGCTTTCGCAGCCGCTCGAAGGGCATCTGGTATGTCAGATCGCGATCCACGGGCCTAATCCTTCTCCACGTCTTGGCGGACCTTGGGGTCGGCAAGCAGCGCATCGATGCGGCTCGCCTCCTCGAAGGTCTCGTCGCGGAGGAAACGGATGTCGGGCGCGAACTTGAGGTTCACCGTGTGCGCAATCTCACCGCGGATGAAGCGCTTGTGGCGGGTGAGCGCCTCGATCACCGCCTCTATGTCCGCGCCGCCGAGCGGGATTACGTAGGCGGTGGCGAGCTTCAAGTCGGGCGACAAGCGCACCTCAGGCACGGTGATGACGTGCGAGGCCAGCACGTCGTCGTGGATATCGCCGCGCGCCAGCATTTCGGCCAGCTTGTGGCGAATGAGCTCGCCGACCCGTAGCTGCCGCTGCGACGGCGCTTTTGCGCGTTGTGATTTCTGTCTGGACATCTTTCGGATCCTACCGGGATCGGACCGGCACGGGACACGCCGCCTCTTCACTTTGGGGAGCGTCTTGGCGAAGCCAAGCTGCGCTTGGACGCGACCCGTCTTGGCGGAGCCAAGCTTCGCTTGGACGCGCGCCGGATCGCATTAGCGATCCGATCAGCGCACATGAGCGACTAGAGCGTCCGCGTCACCTTCTCGACGTTGAAGCACTCGATGGCGTCGCCGGCACGAATATCCTGATAGTTGGCGAATGCCATGCCGCACTCCTGGCCAGCCGGCACCTCGCGCACCTCATCCTTGAAGCGCTTCAAGGTCGACAGCGTGCCCTCGTGGATCACCACGTCGTCGCGGATGAGCCGCACCTTGGCGCCGCGCTCCACCTTGCCTTCGACCACGCGGCAGCCGGCGACCTTGCCGACACCGGAAATGTTGAACACCTCCAGGATCTCCGCCTTGCCGAGGAAGATCTCGCGGATGGTCGGCGCCAGCAGCCCCGACATCGCGGCTTTCACGTCGTCGACCAGATCGTAGATGATGTTGTAGTAGCGAATCTCCACGCCGTCCCGGTCGGCCGCAGCTTTGGCCTGCGCGTTGGCTCGCACATTGAAGCCGACGACGACCGCCTTCGAAGCGTTAGCGAGCGCCACGTCGGACTCGGTGATGCCGCCGACGCCCGAATGCACAATCTGCGCCGCAACCTCGTCGGTGCCGAGCTTGCGCAAGGACCCGGCGATGGCTTCAACGGACCCCTGCACGTCGCCCTTGACGAGCAGCGTGAAGTCCTTGCGCCCCGTCTCCTTCAACGACTGCATCATCTGCTCGAGCGTGCGCGGCGTGCCGGCAGAGCCCATGGTATCGCGCCGTTTGCGCACCCGGTAATCAGTGATCTCGCGCGCGCGGCTCTCGCTCTCGACCACGGCGAACTGGTCGCCGGCTTCCGGTGCAGAGTCGAAGCCCAGAATCTCCGCCGGTACCGATGGCCCGGCTGATTCTACGTTCTCGCCACGGTCGTCGATCAAGGCGCGCACGCGTCCCCACGCCATGCCGGCGACGACGATATCGCCGACGCGCAGGGTTCCGCGTTGCACCAGCACCGTTCCGACCGGCCCGCGGCCGCGCTCGAGCTTCGCCTCGACGACGATCCCTTCGGCGGAGCGGTCCGGATTGGCCTTGAGGTCCAAAAGCTCGGCCTGCAGGTGGATCGCCTCCAAAAGCTTATCGAGATTGGTGCGCTTCAGCGCCGACACCGGCACCTCCAGCGTATCGCCCGACATGCTCTCCACCACGATCTCGTGCTGCAGCAGCTCGGTGCGCACCCGATTGGGGTCGGCCTGCGGTTTGTCGATCTTGTTGATGGCGACGATGAGCGGGACGCCGGCAGCCTTGGCGTGATTGATGGCCTCGACCGTCTGCGGCATGACGCCGTCGTCGGCCGCCACCACCAGAACCACGATGTCGGTCACCTTGGCGCCGCGCGCGCGCATCGCCGTGAAGGCCTCGTGGCCCGGCGTGTCGATGAAGGTGATTCTCTCTCCGCTCGGTGTCGTGACCTGATAGGCGCCGATGTGCTGGGTGATGCCGCCGGCCTCGCCCGAGACCACGTTCGTCTCGCGGATGGCGTCGAGCAGCGACGTCTTACCGTGGTCGACGTGGCCCATGATGGTGACCACCGGCGCACGCGGCTGCAGCAGGCCCGCATCGTCCTTCTCGCCGATGAACCCGGTTTCGACGTCCGACTCGGAGACGCGCTTGGCCGTGTGGCCGAACTCCTGCACGATGAGCTCGGCCGTGTCGGCGTCGACCACATCGTTGATCTTGTGCATCGCGCCTTCTTTCATCAGGTACTTGATGACGTCGACGGCGCGCTCGGTCATGCGGTTGGCAAGCTCTTGGATGGTGATGACCTCGGGGATCACCACCTCGCGCACGATCTTCTCGCGGTTTTGCGGGATGCCCATTGCCTTGAGCTTCTCGCGCTCACGCTTGCGTTTGAGCGAGGCGAGAGAGCGCTCGCGCTGCTTCTCGTCGAAGGCGTTGTTGATGGTGAGCTTGACGCGCTCGCGCCGTTCGTCGGCCTTGACCACTGGCGTGCGCGTGCCGGGCTTGTTGCGCCCTTTCTGCGGCCCGCGGCTCTCCTCCTCGTCGCTGACCTCGACGGCGACGGCACGTCCGGTGCGCTTCGCCACCGGCGCTTCGGCGTCCGGCTTGGCGCGCGAGGGCACCGGAATGTCGATCTCGCGGGGCTTGCCGCCTTCGCGCGGCTGCAGCGCCGGATTGAAGGTCTGGCGCTTGGAGGGCGGCGCACTCTCCGTCTTTGCCTCGACGGTTGGGCCGGGACGGGGCGTAGCCGCAGGAGCGGGAGGTGCTTCGGCTGAGCGAGCGACTGGCGCCGTCTCGACGGGCGTCGGAGGAGGAGCAGGCGTTTCCGCCTTGGCGCGCTCGGTGCTGCGCTCGGCGTCCTCACGAATGCGGGCAGCCGCCAGCGCACGAGCGCGCGCGTCGCGCTCTTCCTCCGAGAGGGTTCTCGATGCGGGCACAGCCGCAGCTTTTGGCGCGGCAGCTTCAGACTTGCCCGGCTTCCTCTTAGGCGCGGCAGGCTCGGGCGCAGCCTCCGGCGGCGCGGCCTCCACCTCTGGCTCGGCTCCGGGAGCGGCAAGCTTGCGGGTTCTGCGCTTCTCGACGACAACCGACTTCGAGCGGCCGTGGCTGAAGTTCTGCCGGACATGGCCGGATTCGACCGTCCGTTGCAGGGAGAGCGGCTTGCGCACGCCTCCAAGGAGGGTCTTCTCGGTAGTGTCCTTCGTTTCTGTCATGCGCGTCTCGTCAAAACTCCAAAAATTTCCTTCGGGGCCAAGGTCCTCAGGGACGCCTCAGGATGCGCCCATACCCGACCGGTAGCGCCGCAAGCGCTCGGCCTCCCTCAGCAACCGGTTGGTGGCTCCGCCCTGTTTGAGGCCAGCATGTACCACATTTGACCGGCCAATGGCCAAGCTCAATTGATCGATGGTGAGCCAATCAACAATGGGGGCGGGTTGGCCCTTATCCCCCTGAATGGCCGCGAATTTTCGATCGAGCCTGCGCGTGCCGTCCGATGCCGCGTCGGAGCCATGCAGCAGTGCCGCCGCCCGTCCGGCATCGAGAAGCGCCTCGACCTTGTCGAAGCCGGTCAAGACAAGACCTGCTTTATTGGCGAGCGAGAGCGCCTCGAGCACCCGCTTTACAAATAGGGATTCAATCCGATCCGGCAAGTCGGGCGCCGCCGCGACCTGCCGCTTCAGGCTCTTGGCAAATGCGTTGGCTTTGACGGCGGCAGCGACACTCGCCTTGTCGGCCGTCACCCATACACCGCGTCCCGGCAGCTTGCGGGCGAGATCGGGAACGATCGTCCCTGAGGGATCTAGGACAAAGCGAAGGAGGTCGTCGGGCGCGCGCTCCTTGCGCGTGACAACGCAGCGGCGCAGCGAGCCGGCGGTCTCGACGCCGTCGCCGTGATCTTGCTGCTGCTGGTCTTCAGCGCCCAAGCCGATCTCCCGGTTCCACCCAACATCGCTGCTTAGCCTTCGGCGGAGGCGTCGCTTGCGGCCGCCCCTTCGCCGGCCTCGCCCTGGCCGGCCTCGACACCTTCCCCTTCCGGCTCGGGCGGCGGCAGCAGGTCCTCGGGCTTAATCCACCCGGCTAGCACCCGCGCCGACATGATCATGTCCTCGGCTTCCTTGCGGCCGATATCGAAGGACTCAAGGACGCCCTTGTGACGGACGGCCTCGGCGTCCTTCTCCTTCTTGCGCTCGGTCCAGCCGACGAGGTCGTCGGTGGCGCAATCTGCTAGGTCCTCGAGCGTCTTGATACCGTTCTCGCCGAACACCACCATCATCGCGGTGGTGACGCCCTGCACCTTAGCGATCTCGTCGGCGACACCGAGCTCGCGGCGCTTGGCGTCGCGGTCGGCTTCCTGCTTCTCGAGGTACTCGCGCGCGCGCGACTGAATCTCGTTGGCGGTGTGCTCGTCGAACCCTTCGATGTGCGCGATCTCCGACAGATCGACGTAGGCCACCTCCTCGATCGAGGCGAAGCCCTCGGTCACGAGCAGCTGCGCGATCACCTCGTCTACGTCGAGCGCTTCCATCAGCATCTGCGAGCGCTCGGAGAACTCCTTCTGGCGGCGCTCGGACTCTTCCTGCTCCGTGAGGATGTCGATGTCCCAGCCGGTGAGCTGAGAGGCGAGCCGCACGTTCTGGCCGCGCCGGCCGATTGCGAGCGAGAGCTGGCTTTCAGGCACCACGACCTCGATGCGGTTCGTATCCTCGTCGAGCACGACCTTGGTGACCTCGGCGGGGGCCAGCGCATTGACGATGAAGCTCGCAGCATCCGGATTCCACTGGATGATGTCGACCTTCTCGCCCTGCAGCTCGTTGACGACGGCCTGCACGCGTGAGCCGCGCATGCCGACGCAGGCGCCGACCGGATCGATGGAGGAGTCCTTGGAGATAACCGCGATCTTGGCTCTGCTGCCGGGGTCGCGCGCGACCGACTTGATCTCTACGACGCCGTCGTAGATTTCCGGCACCTCCTGGGCGAACAGCTTCGACATGAACTCGGGCCGCGCGCGTGAAAGGAAGATCTGGGGGCCGCGCGGCTCGCGGCGCACATCGTAGATGTAGGCGCGGATGCGGTCGCCATACTTGACGTTCTCGCGCGGGATCATCTCGTCGCGGCGAATGACGCCCTCGGCACGGCCCAGGTCAACGATGACGTTGCCGTACTCGACCCGCTTGACGGTGCCGTTGACGATCTCACCGATGCGGTCCTTGTACTCGCTGAAATGACGCTCGCGCTCGGCCTCACGCACCTTCTGCACGATGACCTGCTTGGCGTTCTGTGCGGCGACGCGGCCGAAGTCCAAGGGCGGCAGCGGCTCGGCGATGAGGTCGCCGATCTTGGCGTCCTTGTTGCGGTGCTGCGCCTCGTCGAGCGTAATCTCGGTGGAGTCGTTCTCGACGTTCTCGACGACGGCAAGCACGCGTGAAAGCCGCGCCTCGCCCGTCTTGGGATCGATCTCGCAGCGAATGTCGTTCTCCGCCCCGTAGCGCGATTTCGCGGCCTTCTGGATCGCGTCCTCCATGGCTTCGATGACGATCTTGCGATCGATCGACTTCTCGCGCGCGACTGCTTCGGCGATCTGCAGAAGCTCCAGCCGATTGGCGCTGATACCGGCCATTGCCATGGTCCTTCGTCCTCCTGTGGCTCCCGTTGCGCTTCAAGCGTCGGCCGAGCCGTTCTTGGCTACGCTACTCTTCTTCTACGCTCTTCTCTTTGCTCTTCTTCGCGCGGCGCAAGGCCTCGCGGATCAATTCGTCCGTGAGCACGAGCTTAGCCTCTCCGACGAGCCCCACCGGCAGGCCGATAACGGTCCTCCCGGTCTGGTCGAGATCGACCGCGATCCGCACCTCGCCGTCCTCGAAGCCATCAAGGGTGCCGCGGAACCGTTTGCGGCCGTCGATCGGCTCCTTGAGCTCGATCTTGGCCTCGTGCCCGGACCAGTCCTCGAAATCCGATGGACGCACGAGCGGGCGGTCGATCCCGGGCGAGGAGACCTCGAGGCGATAGCTGCCGGCGATTGGGTCATGCACGTCCAGCAAAGGAGAGATTTCCCGCGAGACAGCCTCGCAGTCCTCGATCGACATCGTGCCGTCGGCGCGCTCGGCCATCACCTGTACCGTCTTGCTCTCGCCGCCGGAGACCGCCACCCGGACGAGCCGGAAACCGCGGTCCTGCAGCGCCGGCTCTATGAGGTCCGCCACTCGGGCCGCCAAGCCGGTCTCGTGAATGAACCGATCGCGCAAGGCGCCGTCGCCGCCAGCGTGCATGATCCGTAGCTATCCGATTGGCAGTGCTCGATCCGCCGCACCAATACAAAAAGAGCGGACCCAGAGGGCCCACTCCCAGAGTTGAGATGATCATGAGCAACAAATCATTACGAGATCATGACGGTTCTGGCAAGCAAATTGTGGCAGCGGGAGGGCATTTTGTCCTGAGAAAACGCAAGAAATAGCAGCGCCGCCCCTCGGCGCGGGCCTTGGCCTCGTAGCGTGTCCCCGGCCAATCCAGCCCGCGTTCGCGCCAGTCGGACGGCCCTGCGGCCTGCCACGCGAAGGTTCGACGCGCACGGGTCGCAAGCAAAATCGCGCCGGCGTAGTCGCCGATGTCGGTGGCGATCCTGAGCTCGGCACCGGGCGCCATGACGCGCTCCAGGAGGCCGAGCAATGCCTCCGACACCAGCCGGCGCTTCACGTGTCGCTTCTTCGGCCAGGGATCCGGGAACAGGATGAAGACGCGCTGAAGCGAGGCCTCCGGCAACCAGCGCAGCACGTCGCGCGCATCGTCAGTGCTGAGGCGCACGTTGGCGAGCGATTGCTCCTCCACGGCCGACACGGCTTTGATGACGCCGTCCTCGAACACCTCACAGCCGATGAGACCAACCTGCGGGTGGTGGCCGGCCTGCCAGACGAGATGCTCGGCACCGCCGAATCCGATCTCCAGCCAAACAGCCGAGGTCGGGACGCGAAACAACGAACTCAAGGAGAGCGGGCAAGCGTTTTTCAGGTCGAGCGCGAGGCGCGGCAACACCTCGTCGAAAAGCGCCCGTTGACGCGCGCTCGGCTTGCGTCCGCGGCGGCGTCCGAACGACCGCAGCTCGCGCGCATCGGTTCCTGGCGCCAATTCCGCGCCCGGCTCAGGCGGCGGCTTTCTTGATCGCGTCGGCAAGGTCGGTCTTCTCCCAGGAGAAACCGCCATCTGCGTCCGGTGCGCGTCCGAAGTGTCCGTAGGCTGAGGTGCGCGCATAGATCGGCTTGTTGAGGTCGAGGTGCTTGCGGATGCCGCGCGGCGACAGATCCATGACCTGGCTCAGCGCCTTCTCGAGACTTGCCTCATCGACCTTGCTGGTCCCGTGCGTGTCGACATAGATCGACAGCGGCTTGGCAACGCCGATTGCATAGGACAACTGGATGGTGCAGCGCTCGGCGAGACCCGCCGCCACCACGTTCTTGGCGAGATAGCGCGCCGCATAGGCCGCCGAGCGATCGACCTTGGTCGGGTCCTTGCCGGAGAAAGCGCCGCCGCCGTGCGGAGCAGCACCCCCGTATGTGTCGACGATGATCTTGCGGCCGGTGAGCCCGCAATCGCCATCGGGGCCGCCGATAAAGAACTTACCGGTCGGATTGACGTGCCATATCGTATCCTTGCCGATCCAGCTTTCGGGCAACGCTTTGCGGGCGTAGGGCTCAACGATCTCGCGGATTTTGGAGGAGGGCAGATCCTCGTCGATGTGCTGGTGCGAGATGACGATCTGCGTGACGCCGACCGGCCTGCCGTCCTCGTAGCGCACGGTCACCTGGCTCTTGGAGTCGGGGCCGAGCAGCGCCGCCGGGCCCTCTTTCGCATGCCGCGCCTTCGCCAGATCATGGAGAATCTTGTGCGCGTAGTAGATCGGCGCCGGCATCAGCTCAGGCGTCTCGGTGCAGGCGTAGCCGAACATAATGCCCTGGTCGCCGGCACCCTCTTCCTTGTTGGTGCCGGGCTGCAGGGCGTCGACGCCCTGCGCGATATCGGCCGACTGGGGATGGAGCAAAATCTCGATAGCGGCCTTGTCCCAGTGAAAGCCTTCCTGCTCGTAGCCTATGTCGCGGATCGCCATGCGGGCGACGTGCGAGATCCAGTCCTTGGTCACCGTCTCCGGTCCGCGCGTCTCTCCGGCGATGACGACCCTATTGGTCGTAGCGAGCGTCTCGCACGCCGCGCGAATTGCCCATGGGTCGATACCGGCCTTGGGACCTTCGCGATAGAAGAGATCGACGATCTCATCAGAGATGCGATCGCACACCTTGTCGGGATGGCCTTCGGAAACGGATTCACTGGTAAAAAGGTAGGATTTTCGTGCCACCCAGGCCCTCGCGCGTTTCTTGACGGATTCGCTTAAAAATCGCGGGCGTTGTCTCAGGCTTTACGCACGGGGTCAAGCCGTAGCACGGCAGGCTCGCCGCACGGCATATCGCAATATCCGCGTTTTTCAGGCGGGGGTTAGCGGGTGCGGCTATTCCGTGCCGCCGGCAAAGGCGCGCACCAGCTCAACGATCGAACGGCGCACGCGCGGATCGGTGATGCGGGCAAATGCCTTGTTGAGCTCCAAGCCTTCGCGGCTGCCTAGGAACTCCACCGCATAACTCTCGGCCGGTCGGTCAGCGAAGCCCGCGACCCCATCCGTGCCGCCGGCGACCGGCAGCTCCTCGTAGAAGAACTGCACGGGCACGCCCAAGACTTTTGCCAGATCGAACAGACGACTGGCACCGATCCGGTTGATGCCCTTCTCGTATTTTTGGATTTGCTGGAACGTCAGCCCCAGATGCTCCCCGAGTTTTTCTTGGCTCATGCCGAGCAGCATGCGACGCAGGCGCACGCGGCTACCGACGTGGACATCTATGGGATTGGCGCGCCGTGAGCCGCGGTCTTCTGGTACTAATTCTTCCACCGCATTCTCTCTCGACATGGCGGGTTTTACCTTACACGCGCCTAGGCATGCGCCTTTAGTACACCTCCAGAGTGCGCAAACCTAAGACATCAACCTAGGGTGAGAGGATTAAACAGCACATAGGCCCCAACCCTCAATTTTAGCTTTATGACGGCAAGCTTGGGCCTAAGCAACAGCTGAATTGCAAGTCAGTTCCGTTGCTTGCGAGCGAGAACAATTGCTCCTGCCAAGAAGAACAATGCAAGAGCGACGAAAGTCCTATCTCCGAACCGCGCGTAGGGCGGCGGCGCAAGGGCAGCAGGGATGCCGCTGTCGATGACGCCGCGTGCGTTGAGGGGGAGCAGGGCAAGAACGCGGCCCTGCCCGTCGATGACCGCCGATACGCCGTTGTTGGCGGCGCGCACCAGCGGCAGACCCTCCTCCACCGCCCTGACGCGGGCCTGATGGAAGTGCTGCAAGGGGCCGGTGGTATCGCCGAACCAGCCATCGTTGGTAACGTTAAGCAGAAGACCCGGTCTTTTTTGCCCCTGCACGATCGCGGCGGGAAAGATCGCCTCATAGCAGATGAGGCCCGCCACCGGCGGCAGGCCGGGGATCGAAAGAAGGGGGCGGGGGCTCGGCCCGACCGAGAAGCCGCCGCGCCAGCGCGTCAGCTGCTGGAGACCCATTGCCTCCAGCGCGGTCTGAAAGGGAAGGTACTCGCCGAAGGGAACGAGATGGATCTTGTCGTAGAGCATCTCCAGCGCGCCTGTGTCGGCGAAGACCATGAGGCTGTTATAGCCCTCGCGGCGGCTGGCGATCGCGCCGGCGCTAGGCTTCTTCAAGCGAAGAGCGCCTGAAATCAGCTGGGTGCCGTCGGGCAAGAGCTTGCCGATAGCGGCGAGCGCCTCGGGGTGCTCGAGCGGCAGAAACGGCATTGCCGCCTCCGGCCAGATGAGATGCGTGATCCCCGCCAGGTCGTCGCGACGGCCGCTCGCGTCGTGGCGTGACAGATCGAGCTGATCCAGGAAGATCGCGCGTTGCTTCTCGGCTTTCCATTTGTCGCGCTGGTCCACGCTTGCCTGCACGACGCGGATTCGCACGCCCTTGATGAGCGGCGCCGCCCCTCCGGAAAGCTGCCAGGCACCATAGCCATAAAGAGCGAGCAGCGGCAGGACGGCGATGCCAACGGCCCATTGCATCGCCCGCTGAGAGCTTGCATCGGTGACGAGAACGAGCGGTGCGGCAAAGATGAGGACAGCCAGAAGCGTCAGCCCATAGATGCCGATGAGCGCTGCCGACTGCATCATGGGCAACGGCCAAGTCAACGCGTAGCCGAGCACGTTCCAAGGAAACCCCGTGAGCACGTGCCCTCGCAGCCATTCCGCCAGCGACAGCGTAATGGCGAGCACCAGAACGCGGGCCAAGCCGGACGGCCAGACGAGCCGCGCGGCTGCAGTGGCAAGCGCCGTGAAGAGCGCAAGCCCGGCCGGCATCATCGTCACCGCGAACGGCAAGAGCCAGGCGAACTTGTCGGCCTCGACCAGAAAAGCCTCGCCGATCCAGAAGAGCCCGAACAGGAAGTAGCCGAAGCCGAACCACCATCCAGCCGTGGCCGCGCGCACGGCAGGGCGCTTCCAGACCGAACCGGCCTCGCCTTGCGTTTGCGCTCCATCGATGAGCCACACGAGTACCGGGAGCGTCAGGAACAGCACCGGCCAAAGAAAGAACGGGGCCATGGCGAGCACGGAAAGACTTCCGGCCACGAACGCCACGGCAAGTCGGCGCCAGCCGGAGAGCCCACGGACCCACCGGGCCAAGGAGCCGACGCCATCAACGGAGCGGCTGGCGCTCGAGGCAACGGCGCCCCAAGCGCCGCGCGAGGATGCCATTGATCTCCTCACGCCTTTTCGGAGGCGGCGGTCGCGGCGTCGGACGCGCGCGACTGGTGGATGCGGACCTTCTTCAGGCGGCGCGCATCGGCATCGAGAACCTCGAGCTCCAACCCGGAAGGGTGGCGCACGAGCTCGCCGCGCACAGGCACGCGCCCCAGGAGCGCGAACATGAGGCCACCGAGCGTGTCGATATCCTCCTCCTCCTCAGGCTTGAGAAGCTTCAACCCCAAGTGCTCCTCCAGCTCCTTGATGGGCGTGCGCGCGGAGGCGACAAGGCCGAGCTTCGGGTCGACCGTGATGTGCGCAGCCTCGGCAACGTCATGCTCGTCCTCGATGTCACCCACGATCTGCTCGACCAGATCCTCGATGGTGACGAGACCGTCAGTGCCCCCATACTCATCCACGACCAGCGCCATGTGGATGCGTGTCGACTGCATGCGGATGAGGAGGTTCGTCGCCGGCATCGATGGCGGAACGTAGAGCACGGGACGACGGATCTTGGTCACACTAATCGGCCGCGAGAGATCGACACGGGCGAGGTCCAGATAACGCGTCGCGTCTTCATCGGCGCTCGGCTGGGCGCCCTCCGGCGCGTCGGCGACCATTATGGGCTGATCGAAGAATGTCTCACCGGCGGCCTCTTTCAAGAGCCAGCGGAACAGATCCTTGATGTGGATCATGCCCCGCGGGTCATCGAGCGTCTCGTTGAAAAGCGGAATGCGCGATACACCGGCCTCGCCGAACACGCGCAAAAGCTCCGACAAAGGCTCGCTCTCCTCCAGCGCCATGATATCGGCACGGGGCACCATGATGTCATCGACACGCAAGCCGCCGAACCGCAACAGGCGGCTCAGCATATCGCGCTCCTCGGTGGAGAAGGCGCCGTCGGCCTCCGGCGCCTCCTTGAGGCCGGTCTCCAGCATCTCGCGCAAGGTCGGCGAGCGAAGTCCTATGCGGGACAGCAGGGCCGAGAGGATGCGTTGCGTGCCGCCGCCTAAGGCCGGCTCATCGGCGCCGGGCTCGCTCTTGTCGCGCGTGTAAGGTGTGCTGGTCATGACTTGGCAAAATCCGTGTGATCCCGGCGCAATTGGAGCGGCTCGCCAGCAGCCGCGTAAGGATCAGCGACCCCGAGGCGGGCGAGAATGCGCACCTCCAGCGCTTCCATGATCTCGGCCTCGCCGTCCGTCTCGTGATCATAGCCCAACAGATGCAGCAGGCCGTGCACCACCAAGTGCTGCAGGTGATGCGAAACCGGTACGCCGAGCTCGGCGGCTTCGCGCGAAACCGTTTCGGCGGCAAGCACGAGGTCGCCGAGGAACCGCACCTCGCCGCCATCGGGCGTTTCAGCGCTCGGCGCCGGCATCGGACCAGCGGGAAAGGAAAGGACGTTGGTCGGGGCCGGCTTGCCGCGATAGGTCGCGTTGAGCCGCTCAACCTCGGCGTCGGACGAAAGCGCGACGCAGGCCTCGCTTGCCATTATCGCGAGCTCGGCGGCGAGCGCTGCGGCGGCGGCGCTCACGGCATCGGACGCGGCCTCGAGCGGGGTCCAGTCGCCAGCTTCGTGCACGACGGCGATTAAGAGACCTATCGGAGGCTCCGCGTCGGCAAGCGCGGGCACGTCGCCGCCATCGGGGCTCGAAACGCTGCGTGCGGGGACGACTGAAGGCATGGATCGCGGCTACTTCTGCCGATCGTAAGCTTCGACGATACGGGCGACGAGATCGCGGCGCACCACGTCGGAGCCCGTGAAGCGAACGGCCTCGATGCCGGGGACGCCGTCCAACAGCTTGATGGCCTCCTCGAGACCAGAGGTCATGCCGAAGGGCAAGTCCACCTGGCTCGGGTCGCCGGTCACGACCATCTTGGAGTTCTCGCCAAGGCGCGTCAAAAACATCTTCATCTGCATGCTGGTCGTGTTCTGCGCCTCATCGAGGATGACGTAGGCATTGGCCAGCGTGCGCCCGCGCATGAAAGCCAGCGGGGCGATCTCGATCACGCCCGTATCCAGATCGCGCTCGACCTTCTCGGGCGGCAGCACGTCATAGAGCGCATCATAAAGCGGTCTCAAATAGGGATCGACCTTCTCGCGCATGTCGCCCGGCAAGAACCCGAGCCGCTCTCCGGCCTCGACGGCGGGACGCGAAAGGATGATGCGCTCGATGAGCCCGCGCTCCAAACAATGGGCGGCATGCGCGACGGCAATGTAGGTCTTGCCGGTGCCGGCAGGCCCCACGCCGAAAACCAGATCGACCTTCTCCAGCGCGCGGATGTAGACGCTTTGGGTCGGCGTGCGCGCTTTGACGACGCGGCGGCGCGTTGCGATCTGCGCCTGACCATCGACGGGCGCGGTCTCCTCGCGCGCATGGCGGATGAGGCCGTCGAAATCGCCTGCCCCGATCACCTCGCCGCGACCGACGCGAGTGTAGAGCTCCTCCAGCACCCCGCGCGCAATCTCGCAGGCTGCTTCCGATCCGTTGAGGATGACGACGTTGCCATGTGCGTGCGCCTCGATCCCGAGGCGGTCCTCGATGAGTGCCAGATGGCTGTCGTATTCTCCCAGGAGCCGCGTCAAGTGCCGGTTGTCCTCGAACGGCACCACCACGCGCTTGTTCGCAACTTGGACCTTAGGGGATCTGCCCGGTCCGGAGACCGGGTTCCCGCGAAATGCTGCCAATCGGGGCTCCCGACGTCGTTCGTTTCGAATCGTCACTTCTCGCCGCTAAACCTAGCATATCGCGCCCGCCGCGCCGAAAAGAGCGCAGATCGCGCGGTCGGCGCATAGTAAACGGCTTATCGGGCCGAACGTATGACACCAGCTAGACTATTGGGACCAAAGGAAGAAATTTCAACAGGTAGGATCTGGCCCAAAAGCTCGGGCTGGGCGTCGGCGTGGACTGCCTGCAGGTAGGGCGAGCGCCCGACGAGCTGGCCCGGACGCCGACCGGGCTTCTCGAACAACACCGGCAAGGTGCGCCCGACACTGCGCTCGTTGAACGCAGCCTGCTGGCGGTCGAGCAGCGCCTGCAAGCGGGCCAGCCGCTCCGATTTGACGGCATCGGGGACTTGGTCTGCAAGCTTGCTCGCCGGTGTGCCGGGGCGTGGGCTGTACTTGAAGGAGAAGGCTTGCGCAAAGCCAACTTCGGCAACGAGCGCCAGTGTGGCATCGAACTCTGCCTCCGTCTCGCCGGGGAACCCAACGATGATGTCGGTCGAGAGCGCAATCTCGGGCTGAGCTGCGCGTATCCGGGCCACGAGCTCGCGGTACTGCTGCGCCGTGTGCTTGCGGTTCATCGCAGCGAGAATGCGGTCGGCACCCGCCTGGAACGGCAGGTGCAGGTAAGGCATCAACTTCCGTTCCTCGGCGTGTGCCGCGATCAAGTCATCGCGCATGTCGCCCGGATGGCTGGTGGTGTAGCGGATGCGCTGCAGGCCGTCGATGCGCGCGAGGTGCCGGATAAGCTGGGCGAGCGACGCCGGGCCGCCGTCGATCCCCTCGCCATGGTAGGCGTTGACGTTCTGGCCGAGCAGCGTGATCTCGCGCACGCCGCTCGCAACGAGGCGCCGCGCCTCCTTGTCTATGTCTGCGACGGAGCGGGAGTATTCCATGCCGCGCGTATAGGGCACGACGCAGAATGTGCAGAACTTGTCGCAACCTTCCTGCACCGTGAGGAACGCCGCGACCGCGCGTTGCGGCAGGCGAGCGGGCAGGTGCGCGAACTTCTCCTCCTCCGGGAACGCCGTGTCGATAAGTGCCTTCTCTTGCGTGCGCGCCAGCGCGATGAGGTAGGGCAGGCGGTGATAGCTCTGCGGCCCGACGACGAGATCGACGACGGGTGCGCGCGCGACGATCTCCGCACCCTCGGCTTGGGCGACGCAGCCGACGACGGCGACCAGCGTCTTGTGTCCCGCAGCGTGACGCTCCTCCTTCACCTGGCGGACGCGGCCGAGATCGGAATAGACCTTCTCCGCCGCCTTCTCGCGGATATGGCAGGTATTGAGGATAACGAGATCGGCGTCCTCGATGCGGCCGGTCTCGGCATACCCGCCGAGGCGCAGCGCTTCCGTCATGCGCTCTGAATCGTAGACGTTCATCTGGCAGCCAAACGTCTTGACGAACACCTTAGCCGCGGCACGGACGCAGCCGCCCACCGACGCGCCGACTGCCGAGGCGTCGATACTGTCCTCCGTTTGCTCGTCTGGCGTCGCCCGATCGTCCATCACGTCCACGCGCTCATGGGTTATGTTGCATGGCAGCATTCCGGGGATCGTTTGTCCAGACTGACCAATGCCGCTGTGGGCAAAATCAGATCCACTTGGCCGCCTTGCCGGCGCCCGAGCGTGGCCGAGCGGGAATGGATGCATGCTGCTGGGCCGCAATCACAAGCGGCTCCTGCGGACTTCTCGCGCGCAGAATGCGCACAACGTGCTCGCGCACCTCTGCTTCGCTTTGACGCGCCAGATCCTTGCGGTCGGCGAAGCTTGCAAGCGGCACCGGCGGCCCAATGCGGATGTGCACATCGAGCGGCCCCGCCTTCAAGAGGCGCCACGCGTGGCTGCGCATCTCCATGTCGCCGTACCAACCGACCAGCGGCCGGTCGGCGCGCCCGAGCGGGATTCCGTGCAGCCGCGTGTAGACGAGGGACAGCGTCTGCACGATCGCGTCGGGCGCCTGCCCTCCCGATTTCTGCGACGGCTTCGCCGCTGCAAACAGCGAGGTCATGAACGGCAGGACGCGGTTGCCGTCGCTCGATGTGCCCTCGGCGAACAGCACGACGGTATCGCCTTGGGCGAGGCGCGACAGGATCTCGCCGGCGGCCTCGCCGACAGCCGCGCGTCGGGCCCGGTCGACGAACACGGAGCGCTGAAGCCGGGCAAGCGACGAAACGAACGGCCACCCCCCGATCTCCTTTTTGGCGACAAACGACACCGGCGCGACGGCGGAAAGCACAGGAATGTCGAGCCAGGAGGTATGGTTGGCCACGAGCAGCACCGGGCGATCGCGCGCCACCTCGCCGTCCACCTCTATGCGAAGGCCGAGCAGGCGGCAGACGCGGCGGTGGTACCAGTGGGGAAAGCGGCGCGCCAAGCGCGGGCTCACGCGCAGCAGCACCGCCTGCACCGGCATGAGCGGCACGGTCAGGCCAAAGAACCCTGCAAGTATTGCTCCGCCTCTCAGCGCTCCCATCGCGCGCCTCCGGCCGCGTCCATGCTCAAGACTTTTTCGCAGCTTTCACGCGGACACCATAAAGCTCGAGCCGATGGCCCACGAGCTTGAAGCCCAGCTCGCGCGCAATCCTGTCCTGCAGCGCCTCGATCGCCTCGTTGCGGAACTCGATGACGCGCCCGCTGTCCATGTCGATCAGGTGGTCGTGGTGATCGTTCGAAGCCTCCTCGTAGCGACCGCGCCTGTGACCGAAGTCGTGCCGCTCCAAAATGCCCTTCTCGGCAAAGAGCTTCAGCGTCCGGTAGACAGTCGACAAAGAGATGCGGGGGTCGACCTCGTTGGCGCGCCGGTAGACCTCCTCGACGTCCGGGTGGTCCTTGGCCGAGCACAGAACGCGCGCGATCACGCGGCGCTGGCCGGTCATGCGCAAGCCCTGCTCCGAGCACAGGAGCTCGATGCGATTGAGGCATTTGTTGTCTGTTTCGGACATGCGCGGCGATCGATAAACTCGCGTTCTTTCAGGGCTTTATATGTGGGCGGCAGCGACGCGTCCACCAGCGCTTGGTCTTGCACAGACCGCCTTGCGGCCTCACAGGTCGAGCGCGAGCACCACCGCATCGACGGGCTGGCCTCCCGGGCGCCGGTAATAGGCCTTGCGCCGGCCGGCCGCAGCAAAGCCGAGCCCCTTGTAAAGCCTGAGGGCTGCGGTGTTGTCGGCGGCAACCTCCAGGTAAAGGCGCCGCACCTCAGCGCGCTGCGCCGCGCGCACGAGGCCCTCGATCATGTGATGGGCGATGCCGCGGCGCTGCCACTCCGGCGCCACCCCGACCGAGAGGATCTCGGCCTCATCGGCGGCGATCTGGCCGATGACGAAACCCACGAGCGTTTTTGGACCCGCAAGCGTCTTGGGCTCGCGAACCTGGGCAACGAATGCGGCGGCCGCGGGGTGCTCGATCAGTTGCGCGATGCTCTCGCCGTCCCACGGCGGGTCGAAGAGGCGGGCATGCAGTGCGGCGATGTCCTCGGCGCGCTCAGGGCTTGCCCAAAGGAGGCTCAAGTTCTTGGGATCGAGCGGCGCGTCCGTGGCGTACCTCATCGTTGGGCTCTCGCAATCGACTTTCCGTCCTGCGGCTTGGCGTCCGGCGCGCGCAGATAGAGGGGAGCGAGCGGTTCCGCGGCAGGAACAAGCTCGACGGCCAGCGCCGCCAGAGCGCTCGCCTCTGGCAGCAAGTCCGCAAGTCGCGCCGTGGCCTGGCGGCCGGCTCGCGTTGCCGCCTCGGCAACCGCAGCGGCGCCGGAGCCCACGAGGACGAGCGGGCCGCTGCCGCCGAGCCGCGCGGCCGCCTCGATAGGCAGCAGCAACGGCCGCGACAGCGCATCGCGTGCGCTCGCACCAAAGAGCTGCGCGTAGACCTCTCCGCGGCGAGCGTCGACGGCAACCAAAAGGTCCTCGCCGGCCTTTGGGGGGCCGAGCTTAGCGGCTGCCACCTCGGCCATGACAGCGAGGCTCGAGGCACCGACCATGGCGATGCCGGTTGCCAGCGCCAGCCCGCGCGCCGCAGCGATGCCGATCCGCGTTCCCGTAAACGTGCCCGGTCCGACGGTGACTGCGAGGCGATCGATGTCGGCAAAGCCGACGCTGGCCTGCGCCATCACCTCGTCGATCATCGGCACCAGCCGCTCCGCATGCCCCGTCTCGAAGCGCTCCGACGCGCCAGCCAGCACGTCAAACGCGCCGTCGCGGCTCCGCGCCACACACGTGGAGCAGGCGTCGAAGCAGGTATCGAAGGCAAGGATGTTCATGGCGCTTGAGCCTACAGGTAGCGCCCGCGGGATTCACCAGCCGAAATGCAACAATTCAGACGATCTTTGCCATCTCGTCGAAAGTGAACCGGGGCGAGCGCGGCATTACTCCGCTCCAATCGCCATAGCCGATGTTGCACAGGAAATTCGATTTTATGCTGGTGTCGGCAAAGAAGGCCTTATCGACCCCCTCATTGTCGAACCCGGACATCGGCCCGCAGTCGAGCCCATGCAGGCGCGCGGCGAGGATGAGATAGGCGCCCTGCAGCGTGCCGTTGCGAAAGGCGGTTTCCTTAATCTTTTCTGGCTTGCCGGCAAACCAGCTCTTCGCATCGGTGTGGGGAAAGAGCTTGGGTAGGTGCTCGTAGAACTTCAGGTCGTAGCCGACGATGGCGCAGACGGGCGCCTGCATGGTCTTCTCGCGATTGCCCTCGCTCAAGTGCGGCCTGAGCCGCTCCTTGGCTTCCTTGGACTTTACGAAGACAAAGCGCGCCGGTGAGCAATTGGCGCTGGTCGGTCCCATCTTGAGCACATCGACGAGCTGGCGCAGCAGGCTGTCGGGGACGTCTTTTTGCTGCCACTTGTTGTGCGTGCGCGCGTCAAGGAACAGCTGGCCAAGCGTTGCATCGTCCATCGATTGCGGCATGAGGGACCCTTTCGAGACCGAAGCTCCCCCGATCCTAACGGAAAACCCCGCCCTTCAGGACGGGGTTCCACAATCTTGAAGCGTCAGCCGACCCTTATCCGACCTGGACCTCTTGGACCGCCTGGACCTCCGGACAGAAGTGCCGCAGCAGGTTCTCGATGCCGTGGCGCAGCGTGGCAGTCGAGCTCGGGCAGCCAGAGCAGGCGCCGCGCATGTGCAGGAAGACAACGCCGTCGCGAAAGCCCGAGAAGGTGATGTCACCACCGTCCTGCGCCACCGCCGGGCGCACACGCGTCTCGAGCAGCTCTTTGATGGTATCGACGACCGCCTGGTCCTTGGGATCAAAGGAAATGCCGGCAGCGTCGTTGGCCCCATCCTCGGCAACGATGGGCGCGCCAGACACGTAATGCTCCATGATGGCGCCCAGCACCATCGGCTTCAGGTGCTGCCACTCCACCTCTCCCTTGGTGACCGAGATGAAATCGGCACCCAGGAACACGCCGCGCACGCCCTTGATATCGAACAGCCGCCTCGCCAGCGGCGATGCCAGAGCCTCGCTTTTGTCGGTGAAATCGGCGGTGCCTTCCGCCAGCACCTGCTTGCCAGGAATAAACTTGAGCGTGGCGGGATTGGGCGTCGCCTCGGTTTGAATGAACATCGCCTCGCCTCTCCGTCTCCAGCGGGAGCCGTTAAGTATAGGCCCCGCTGACGTTTAGAACAGGTCTAAGATAGGATGCAATGGCCGCAATTGCGAGCCCCGGCTGCGCCGTCAGGCGAGGGCCTGAATATCCTCTAATTCCAGGGCCCCGGGCACGATCGTGACGGGGATGGGAAAGCTGCCGGCAGCCGTGCCGGCAGCCAGCGAGGCGACAAGCGGACCCGGCCCCGCCGGATCGGTCGAGGCCCCGAGCACGAGCACGGCGATGTCCTCGTCCTCATCGATAAGCTTGCGAATCTCCTCGCCCTTGGCCCCCTCGCGGATGATCTCCTCCGAGGCCACGTTCTCGAACCCGGCAAGATTGAGCTTGCGCCGAAACAGGCGGAAAAGCGCCTTGGCCTTGGTGGTCTCCTCCTCCACCTGCTGCTGGCGCACATTGATCCAATGCTGAAACTCCTGAGGCACGATC
Organism: uncultured Alphaproteobacteria bacterium; assembly: GCA_963782555.1. Classification (GTDB taxonomy): domain Bacteria; phylum Pseudomonadota; class Alphaproteobacteria; order Rhizobiales; family Hyphomicrobiaceae; genus Hyphomicrobium_A. The sequence continues at coordinate 113,043 of CAWAKB010000003.1, forward strand.
ACATAGAGCATCACGATCGAGCCCGACGAGCGCTGAATGCGGCTCGCGGCATAGTAGAGAGCCACTTCGACCTCCTGGCTCTCGTCAACGACGAGGAGGAATTTGCGAAAGTGGCCCGCTTCAAAGGAGCGACGTTTCTTTTTCTCGGTCATGCGCACATGCTGCCACGAGGCGGGAAGACCCACAACAACGGCGTCGACGGGGGACTTACAACAAGGAAATGCCGGGCGGGATAGGCCGCAATCTGAGGTTCGCCCTCAACCGGCCCTCACGAAGCCTACGATGTCCTTAACCTCGTCCATGATCGGCTTGGCGATTGAGCGGGCGCGAGCGGCGCCGTCGGCAAGAATGCGATCGATCTCCGACACGTCGGCCATCAAACGCTTGGTCTCGGCGGCGATCGGCCCCAGGTGCTCGACGCTCAAGCCGGCCAGCGCCTTCTTGAAGGCGGAGAACTGCGCGCCGCCGAACTCGTTGAGGACGTCCGCTTTCGTTATGCCGGCCAACGCCGCATAGATCCCGACGAGGTTCTCTGCCTCGGGCCGGCCCTCCAGGCCTTTCTCCTCCGAAGGAAGCGGCTCGGGGTCCGTCTTCGCCTTCTGGATCTTCTTGGCGATGGTGTCGGCATCATCGTTGAGATTGATCCGCGACAGATCGGACACGTCCGACTTCGACATCTTCTTGGTACCGTCGCGCAGGCTCATCACCCGCGTCGCCGGACCGGTGATGACGGGCTCGGGCAAAGGAAAGAAGATGCCATCGGCGTGGCCCGCCTTTTCGATCGACGCCTTGAAGTCGTTGTTGAACTTCTGGGCGATGTCGCGCGACAGCTCCAGATGCTGCTTCTGGTCGTGGCCCACCGGCACGTGCGTCGCCTTGTAGGCGAGGATGTCGGCGGCCATCAGGTCCGGATAGACGTAGAGGCCGACGGAAGCATTCTCGCGGTCCTTGCCGGCCTTCTCCTTGAACTGGGTCATGCGGTTGAGCCAGCCGAGCCGGGCCACGCAATTGAAGATCCAGGCGAGCTCGGCGTGCGCGGAGACCTCGCTCTGGTTGAAGAGGATCGAGCGTTTGGGGTCGAGCCCTGAAGCGATGTAGGCAGCCGTGACCTGGCGGATGGCGGACTTGAGCTCTGCGGGGTCCTGCCAGACCGTGATCGCGTGCATGTCCACGACGCAGTAGATGCACTCATGCGTCTTCTGCAGCTCAATCCACTGCAGCATGGCGCCCAGGTAGTTGCCGAGGTGCAGGCTCCCCGTCGGCTGCATGCCGGAGAAGACCCGCTCCTTAAATGCCATCGAATTGCCCTCCCTCGATCGGGGCGCGTTATCGCGTGGTAGGACGCCGCGCGCAAGAGCGGGTTTTGGAGCTCAGATTGGCTCGGAGGGGACGCGCCGCTGCAGGAAACCGCGCAACTGGCGCATGTCGAGGGCGCCGGTGACAAAGACCGCAAGCCCGTAGACCGCGAGCCCCGAGCCCACGAGCGCGACGAGCGCGCCAAAGCGCACGAACGGCGAGGCCGGCTCACCGAAGCTCGCGCCGAGCCAATGTGCGACGAACCAGAGCGCAACACCCATCAACGCGCTCGACAGCACGATGCGCGGAAGCTTCTGGCGCAGGCGCCGGTCGGCGACAAAATGACCTTTTGCGACGAGCGTCCTAAAGAGCAGGCTGGCGTTGAGCCAGCCCCCGAGCGTGGTCGCCACCGCGATGCCGAGGTGCGGCATGAGCCCGTAGGCTCGGAACAAGAAGAACAGCGCAACCGAGCCGATCGTATTGGCCGTCAGGCTGATGGCCGCATAGATCATCGGCGTCTTGGTGTCCTCGCGCGCAAAATAGGCCGGAGAGAACACCTTGATCATCACGAAGCTCGGCAGACCGAGCGCGAAAATGCCCAGCGCATATGCGGTCGGCGGCGTGGCGGCCGCGGTGAAGGCGCCGCGCTCATAGAGGGCTGCGACGATGGCGCCGGGAACGAGAGCGAGCGCCACGGCTGCCGGCAGCGTCAACAGCAGCGAGAACTCGAGCGAGCGGTTCTGGCTGTCCATGACGGCCTCGTGGTTTTCCGCCCTCAAGTGCCGCGACACGTCCGGCAGTAGCACCACGCCGACGGCAATGCCAACGATGGCGAGCGGCAGCTCGTAGATGCGGTCCGCGTAATAGAGGTAGGAGACCGCGCCGTTCTGCAGCGAGGCAATGACGGTGCCGATGACGATGTTGATCTGCGTCACGCCGCCGGCAATTACGCCTGGAATGCCGAGATGGATCAAACGGCGCATGCCCTCGGTCATGCGCGGCCAACGCAGCTTCAGCCAGATGCCGTTGCGTCGGATGCCGTCGAGAAGCAGCCAGAGCTGCAAGATGCCGGCCGCGAAAACGCCCCAGGCCTGGATAACGCCGGCTCTGGGATCGTTCTGCAGCCCCAACCACATGGCAATGAGAGTTGCCGCCATCATGGTGACGTTCAAGACGATGGAGACCGACGAGCTTTCGACGAACTTGCCGAATGAGTTCAACACGCCCGACAGTAGCGCCACCAGCGACATGCAGATGAGGTAGGGCATGGTGATGCGGGTCAGCATCACGGCGAGGTCGAACTTGTCGGGCGTTGCATCGAAACCGGGCGCGAGGCCGTACATCAACAGCGGCATGGCGATCTCGGCGACGATCGTCAGCGCCAGCAGGATGAAGACGAGCCCCGACATCGCCTCCTCGGCGAACACGCGCGCAGCCTCCCGGCCCTCGCCCTCGAGGCGCTTGGCGAAGAGGGGCACAAAGGCGGCGTTGAAAGCGCCTTCCGCGAACAGGCGCCGGAACAGGTTGGGGAAGCGGAAGGCGACGAAAAAGGCATCCGCCACGGCACTGCTGCCCAGCGTTGCGGCGATGAGGATGTCGCGAAGAAAGCCGAAGACGCGGCTCAGAAGCGTGAGGCCGCCGACAGTCGCGAAGGAGCGGTAGAGCTGCATGGGTCGTGAGCCGTAGCCGAGCCCCGCAACGAGAGCAAGGGCTTCCGCTTGACCGCTTGGTCGCATGTCAGGTCGCGCCTTCGCGTTGACATCCGCCGAGCGATCACCGACAAAATCGGGTGCCTCGGGGGAGGGCTCGTGCGATGATCGAAAAATTCGCCGTTGCTCGCGGCAGATGTCTGAGCGAATTTCTCGATCTCAATCACACTAGCAACTTCATGATTTTAGTGTCCCTTTTGATTCCGAAGTTCGCTCTGGGACCTGGCATCGAACGCGCACGAACTTCGGAATCGGGACACTAGGGCCATGTTTCCGATCGGTGACGACAATTCCACGCGCCGCTCCGTTCCTTTCGTCACCTACGCCTTGGTCGCGGCCAACGTCCTCGTTTTCTTGCTCGAGCTCAACAACGGCAACGCATTCATTCAGGAGTGGGCCTTCGTTCCGGCTCGCTTTTCGGCCGACCCCGCCGCCAACGTCGCCACGGTGTTCAGCGCCATGTTCATGCACGGCAGCTGGCTGCACCTGGGCGGCAACATGCTCTACTTGTGGATCTTCGGCGACAACGTCGAGGACCGTTTCGGGCACACCCAATACCTCATCTTCTATCTGTTGGCGGGGATCGCGGCCACGTTCGCCCAATATTTCGTGCTGCCGGAATCGAACCTGCCCAACGTCGGCGCCTCAGGCGCCATCGCCGGCGTGCTCGGCGCCTACATCCTGATGTTTCCCCGCGCCCGCGTGAACGTGCTTCTGGGACGCAGCGTCGTCGCCATGCCGGCGATAATCGTGCTGGGATTCTGGATTGTGCTGCAGCTCGTGAGCGGCGTCGGCTCCATCGCCTACACGAACGCCGATGTCGGCGGCGTGGCTTACATGGCGCACGTCGGCGGCTTTCTCGCAGGTTTCCTGATGGCGTTCTTGTTCCGAGGCGCCGGCAAGCCACGCATCGGGGCTTAGCACGCCTTAATCCTTAAGCGTCAACCTCGTCTGCCACGCGGCCTTGAACGCGACAGCCATTTCGATGACAATGCCGGCCGGGCAGGGGGCTAAGGCGCGGGATAATGTCCATGATACGCCTGGCTGTGCCGATCTTGATCTTGCTGCTCATGCTTTTTGCAGGAGCGGTTTGGTTTGTGCTTGACCACTTCGATATTCCTCGAATGGCTGGCGAGCCGCCCGCCGCGACGAGACCATCGGTCTCCGAGCAGCAGGCACCGGCCGCGGCCGGCGAGACGCCGCAGCGCGCCGACGCCAGCAAAACCAAAGACCAGCATGCCTCCTTCGACGTGGCCCGCATCGATCCTAAGGGCACCTCCGTGTTCGCCGGACGGGCCGAGCCCGGCGCCACCGTCACCATCATGGGCGACGGCAAGGCCATCGGCTCGGTTCAGGCCGATGAGAACGGCGAGTGGAGTTTTGCGACGGAGCACACCTTCGCCGACGCCGATCCCAAGCTCGCGCTCGCGGTCAAGTCGCCTGCACAGATAAAGGCCGAGAAGGCCAACGAGACGAAGGTCGCCGGCAGCCTGGAGATGCACGAACCCGCCAAGGAGGCGCCGAAACACAAATCGGCGAGCGCCGTTACCTCCGACATCTTGAAGAATTTTGAGGGCATCGTTGCCGCCGCGCGCACCGAGGCAAAAGGTGAGAAGAAGGAAGATAAAAAAGGTGCGGAGCAGCAGGTCGTCGCCGAGCCTCCGCCCGCCGTGGCTTTGAACGAGCCAAAGCCGGGCACTACTGCTCCTCCCATGCGCCTTGCCGCCACCTCACCGGAGACGCCGGCCGAAGTCGAGCGCAAGACCATACCGGTCCCGATCACCTTCGTGTTCGATGAGGCAAACTTCACCGACGAGGGCAGGAAGGCGGCCGCACTCCTGCTCGAGTATCTCCAGCTCAAGCACTTCCCCACTGTGACGCTTACCGGGCATGCGGACGAGCGGGGAACGGAGGAGCTGAACATGAACCTGTCGAAGGAGCGGCTCGACACCGTCGCGCACTTCCTCAGGGCGGGCGGCTACAAGGGCAAGCTCGACCTCATTCCCAAGGGCGAATCCGAGCCCTACACCGGCGTGGTCCGCAGCGAGTACACGCAGGAGGAGCTCTGGCAGTTCGATCGCCGCGTCGAGCTCATCATCGCGCCTTGAGATTTCGAGAGAAGGGAAGCCAGGCCTGCCAGCCAAGAAGCGGCTAGTCTTGCCGTGCGCCGACGGCCCCCTGCGCATTCTGCTCGCCACCGATGAGCACCCGCTCGAGCCGATCGTGAATGGCTGACTGGCGCGAATCGCTGGTCACCATCTTGCCCGTCAGATCCGTGACATAGAACACGTCGACGGCCTTCTCCCCGAAGGTGGTGATATGCGCCGAGGTGATGTCGAGGAGAAGGTCTGACAGCGCGCTGGTGAGCTCATAGAGCAGGCCCGGCCGGTCGCGCCCGGCGACCTCAATGACGGTGAACTGGTCGGACAGCGCATTGTTGATGATGACCTCGGGCTCGACCGTGAACGCCAGAACGCGACGCGGCGGCGCGCCGCGTTCCGCCAGAAGATTCTTCAGCCAGACGTCGCCCCTCAAAAGCCGTCCGATCATATCGCCGATACGGCCGCCGCGGCGGAACTCGTCCTCGTCCTCCTTGAACTCGCGATTGAGCAGAAACGTGTCGAGGGCAAACCCGTCGCGCGTCGTCATAATGTGAGCACCGGCGATATTGGCGCCGGCAGCAGCACAGGCGCCTGCGAACAACGACAGCAGGCGCGGATGGTTCGACGCGACGACGGTCAGCTCGGTGATGGCCGTGAAGGCGTCCGTCGAGGTCTCGGTGGCGAGCAAGCGGCCTTCGGCCTCGGCACGCTGCAACAGCTTTGCGTGCTCCACTTGGCGGTCGGTGTCGGTGCGCAGCCAATAGTCTGGATAGTGGCGCTCGATGAAGCGCTCGACCTCGGCGGGACGCCAATCCGACAACGACTTGCGCAGCTCCCGCTGAGCGGCGGCGATGCGCTCGCTGCGCTTGACCTGAGTGTGGCCGCCGGCAACCAGCGGCTCGGTCTCGTAATAGAGCGTGCGCAACAGCTGGCCCTTCCAGCCGTTCCAAACTCCGGGACCGACGGCGCGTATGTCGGCAACCGTGAGCAAAAGCAGCAGCTTAAGGCGCTCGGGACTTTGCACCACGTCGGCAAAATCGCGGATGGTCTTGGGGTCGGATAGGTCGCGGCTCTGCGCAATGTTGCTCATCGTGAGGTGCTGCTCGATGAGCCACGCGGCTGTCTCGGTCTCGGCTGCGCTCAATCCGAAGCGCGGTCCGAGCTTGCGCGCTACGCGTGCACCGACGGTGGAGTGATCCTCCTTGTGGCCCTTGCCGATGTCATGCAGGAACGCCGCAACGAAGAGCGCCCGCCGGTTCTTGATCGTCTTGATGATCTCGGTCGACAGCGGCAGCTCGCGCGTGGCCCCGCCACGCTCGATGTCGGTCAACATCCCCACCGTACGCACCAGATGCTCGTCTATGGTGTAGTGGTGGTACATGTTGAACTGCGTCATGGCGACGACGCGGCCGAACTCAGGCACGAAGCGGCCGAGAACGCCGGCTTCATTCATGCGCCGCAACGACATCTCGGTCCCTGTTTCGCTGGTCAACAGCTCGAGGAAGATGCGGTTCGCCTCGGGGTTGGCGCGAAAATCGTCATCGATGAGGCGCAGCGATTGGCGCAAGAGCCGGATCGCATCGGGATGTAGGAATGAATTCGTGTGCCGCGCCTCGGCAAAGAACCGGATGAGGTTCACACGATCGCGCTTGAACACATCCGGGTCGGCGACGTTCAGCCGATCGTTGTCGATGCGGAAGTCCGTGCGCGTGCGAACCTGACGCCGCGCCTTCCAGTTGAGCGGACGCAGCAGCCTGCTCAAGCCGGGCGACGACTTGAGCTGCTGCATCTCCAGCGCTGAACATAGGATCGTGGTCAAGTCGCCGACGTCCTTGGCGACGAGGAAGTAGTGCTTCATGAAGCGCTCGACCGCGCGCAAGCCGCCGCGCTTGCTGTAGCCGAGCTGCTGGGCGAGCCACGGCTGCACATCAAAGGTCAGCACCTCCTCGGCACGGCCGCTCAAGAAATGCAGATAGCAGCGGATCGTCCACAGGAAGTCCTCGCAGCGGCGGAACGTTGCCACCTCGTCGGGCTTGAAGATGCCTGCCGCGACGGTGGCCGCGCCGACGCCCTGGCCGTAGAGGTATTTCGACAGCCAGTGCAGCGTGTGCAGATCGCGCAAGCCCCCCTTGCCGTCCTTGATGTTGGGCTCGACCCTGTAGCGGCTGGCGCCGGCCGCGCGATGACGGGCATCGCGCTCGGCCATCTTCGCATCGATGAAGGCGCGCGCCGTGCCGGTCACGACCTCGTTGCGGAACCGCTGCTCGAAGGTGGCATAGAGCTGCGCATCGCCGTGAATGAGACGGGCATCGAGCAAGGACGTGCGTATGGTGATGTCGGCGGCGCCCAACTTGACGCATTGGTCGACCGTGCGGGTCGCATGCCCGACCTTGAAGCCCAGATCCCACAGCACATAGAGGATGTACTCGGCGACGCTTTCTCCCCAAGGCGTCTGCTTGTAGGGAAGCAGGAACAACAGATCGATGTCGGAGCCCGGCGCCAGCAAACCGCGCCCATAGCCGCCGGTCGCCACGATGGCCATGCGCTCGGCGTCCGACGGGTTCGTCGCCCGGTAGATGTGCCAGACCGTATAGTCGTAGAGCACGCGCACGAGCTCGTCCTGAAACAGCGACAGCCCCGCAGCGCAGCGCCGGCCGTTACCATCGCTCTCCAGCCCACTGCGTGCCGCCTGACGCGCCGCAGCCACCAGCGACTTCAGCCGAGGAATGAGGGCGGCGCGTGCCTCCGAAGCATCCCCATACGCCCGGAAGGCCGCGCTCAGTTCCTCGCGCAGCTCGCGCGGGTCAAAATAAGGAGCGGCTTTTTGGATCACCTTGTCCATGACGAATGTATTTAAGCCTGCTTTCGATTGAGGTTAGCCGCGCGTCCTAAATTTAACGTTCCTGCTTGCGCCGTTCCTGACGCAGCGCCTTCAGGCGATAGACGGCATCGAGCGCAGTGCGTGGGCTCATGTCGTCGGGATTGAGCTCGTCGACGGCGAGCTCAACGGCGGAAGGCTGGGTCACCGCCGTCGCTTGCGGGCGAGTTAGCGCAAACAAGGGCAGCTCGTCGAGCGCCCCGTTGCGGGCATCCTTGCCACCCTCCGTTTTTTCCAACAGCGCCAGCACCTCGCGCGCGCGGCCGACGACGCGATCGGGCAGACCGGCGAGCTTCGCCACCTGGATGCCATAGGAGCGGTCGGCGGCGCCCGGCTTCAACTTGTGCAGAAACACGATCTCATCGTGCCATTCGCGCACGTCCATAGTGACGTTGGAAACGCCTTCGAGGCGGCGGGCAAGCGCGGTCAGCTCGTGATAATGGGTTGCGAACAGCACACGCGCGCGGGCAACGTCGTGCAGGTACTCCACGGTCGACCACGCAATGGACAACCCATCGAAGGTCGCCGTCCCGCGGCCGATCTCGTCGAGGATCACCAGCGAGCGCTCGCTTGCCTGATTGAGAATGGCTGCCGTCTCCACCATCTCGACCATGAAGGTCGAGCGGCCGCGTGCCAGGTCGTCGGCGGCGCCGACCCTGCTAAAGAGGCGATCGACCGCGCCGATCACCGCCGAGCGCGCCGGAACGTAAGAGCCCATCTGCGCCAGCACGACAACCAGTGCGTTCTGCCGCAAGAAGGTCGATTTGCCGGCCATGTTGGGACCGGTAACCAGCCAAATGCGGCCCTCGGCCGTCTCGTCGAAACCCGGCGCGGGCGCAACGTCGGCACGGCCCAGCACGCAATCGTTCTCGATGAAGGGTCCCGACTTCGCCGCCTTGAGCGCCTGTTCGACCACGGGGTGACGGCCGCCGCGGATGTCGAACGCTTGGCTCGCATCGACGCGAGGCCGGATGTAGCCCTCTGCGCGCGCGAGCTCGGCCAAGCCGGCGATCGCGTCGAGCTCGGCAAGGGCGGCAGCGACCTCCCCGAGGCCGCGCTCGTTCTCCTGCACCTGCGCCGCCAGCTCGGCGAATACCTCTTGCTCGAGGCTGAGCGCTCGTTCCGTCGCGGAGGCGATGCGGCCCTCGATATCGAGCAGCTCCGGCGTCGAGAAGCGCATCGCCTTGGCCATAGTCTGGCGGTGACGGAACGCCTGCGCTCGCGGACCCTCGAGCAACGGCTTGGCATTGAGCTGCGTCACCTCGATGTAGAAGCCGAGGATGTTGTTGTGGCGGACTTTCAGAAGTTTTGACGCCCGTCTCGGCGACGTACTTCGCCTCAAGCCCCGCCATCACGCCGCGGCTGTCCTCCTTCAAACGACGCGCCGCGTCGAGCTCGGCCCGGTAGCCTTCGCGCACGAACCCGCCATCGCGGCGTAGGTGCGGAGGATCCTCAACGACAGCGGCGTGCAGCGCTTCATGAAGCTCCCAGCCGACCGCATTGAGCTGACCTGCGACACGCCCCAGCTCCACCGGCAGGCCCATGCCTTCGCCTTGCGCCGCCAGCAACTCCGAGCAGCGGCGGCCGACGCTGAGACCGTCACGTACGGCCGCCAGATCGCGGGGCGAACCGCGTGCGAACGCCAGACGCGAGACCGCGCGCGCGATATCAGGCGCCGACCTCAGGCTGTCGCGCACGTCACTGCGCAGTCCTTCCTCCTCGATCAGGAAGCCGACGGCATCGAGCCGGTCGTCGATTTGCTTGGGATCGCGCAACGGGCTTGCAAGCCGCGCGGCAAGCTCTCGCGCACCGGCACCCGTCACCGTGCGATCGATCGCAGCGAGCAGGCTTCCCTGCTTGTCGCCGGAGGTGGAACGCGTGAGCTCCAGGCTCGCGCGGCTCGCGGCATCGATCAGAAGAACCGACCCCGAGCCTGTCCTCTTGGGCGGGCGCAGCACCGGCTTGCGGCCTATCTGCGTCAAGTCCACGTACTTGAGGACGGCACCGATCGCGGCCAGCTCTGGCCGCGTAAACCCGCCGAAGCCGCCGAGCTCTGCCACCTTCAGCTGCTCCTTCAGGCTCGCTTCGCCGGCGAGGCTGTCGAAGTAAGCCGCCGGTACCGGCGTTGCCGCTGCGCCGGCAAGCTCGACCCACGATTTGAGGCCAGTGTCGGCAAAGAGCGTATCGGAAAGGATCACCTCGCCGGGGCCGAGACGCACGAGCTCTCCCGGCAGGTCCGCTCCCTTCACCTCTCCCACCTCGAACTCGCCCGTCGAGATGTCGAGCGAGGCGAGCGCCACGGTAGCGTCAGCGAGAGGACCGGCGCTGCCCGCCGGAGCTGCGGCACGAAAGATTGCGGTCAGATAGTTGCGAGCCTTGGAATCGAGAAGCGCGTCCTCGGTCAGGGTTCCCGGCGTGACGAGGCGCACCACGTCGCGGCGCACCACCGCTTTGGCGCCGCGCTTCCTCGCTTCGGCGGGATCCTCGAGCTGCTCGGCGACGGCCACGCGAAAGCCGATCTTGATAAGGCATTGCAGATACTCGTCCGCGCGATGGATCGGCACCCCGCACATGGGGATGTCCTGCCCCAGATGTTTGCCCCGCTTGGTGAGCACGATGCCAAGCGCTGCGGAGGCGGCAACGGCATCCTCGAAGAACAACTCGTAGAAATCGCCCATGCGATACCAGAGCAGGCTGTCGGGGTTCGCTGCCTTAATCTCAAGGTACTGGGCCATCGAAGGACTGGCCTCACCCTGCGGCGCGGCCTGCTCGTGCACTGCGGCCTCCTTCGCGGACGCGGCGGCGGCCGGCGCGGACTTTCCTTTCGCTCTTGTCCGTTTGGGCGCCATGGCCCGCGCGTGTCCCAACCCCAAGCCCCGTCAACGGCGAACCACCACGTTAGCGAGCCGCCCCCAGCGGCGAAAGCCGCCGCATATCGTCCCTAAGCGGTTGGCCTGCCGCCAATATTTGCCAGTCGTTAGCCCGATTGTTTCAGACTTCCCAGCACTCTATGTTGCCCAGTCCCCAACCTCAGCAATCTCAGCCCGGGCGGCACAAATGACAAGCAGCAGAAGCCCCAAGCCCACACGGGCCCGTTTTACCGATCAGGAAGCGCTCCAGTTCCACGCCCAAGGCAAGCCTGGGAAGCTTGAGATCACGCCGACCAAGCCGCTCGCAACCCAGCGGGACCTCTCGCTCGCCTATTCGCCCGGCGTTGCCGTGCCCGTTCACGCCATCGCTGAAAACCCCGCTTGCGCCTACGACTACACCAACAAGGGCAACCTCGTTGCCGTCGTCTCGAACGGCACTGCCATCCTGGGTCTCGGCAACCTCGGCGCGCTTGCCTCGAAGCCCGTTATGGAAGGCAAGGGCGCTCTGTTCAAGCGCTTCGCCGACATCGACGCCATGGATCTTCTGATCGACACCGAGGACGTCGATGCCTTCATCAACTGCGCGCGCTATCTCGCGCCATCGTTCGGCGGCATCAATCTCGAGGACATCAAGGCGCCCGACTGTTTCATCATCGAGCAGACGCTGAAGGAGCTGCTCGACATCCCGGTGTTCCACGACGATCAGCACGGCACCGCCATCATCGCCGCGGCCGGCCTTATCAACGCGCTTGAGCTCACCGGCCGCGACATCAAGAAATTCAAGCTCGTTGTCAACGGCGCGGGCGCGGCGGGAATCGCCTGCCTGGAGCTGATGATCGCCATGGGCATGCCCAAGGCCAACGTCGTCCTGTGCGATACCAAGGGCGTGATCTATCAGGGCCGTAAGGAGGGCATGAACCAGTGGAAGTCCGCCTATGCCGCCAAGACCAAAGCCCGCACTTTGGCCGAGGCGCTCGATGGCGCGGATGCTTTCTTCGGACTGTCGGCGAAGGGCGCGGTGACACAAGACATGGTGGCTGCCATGGCGCCCAAGCCGATCATCTTTGCTATGGCGAACCCTGATCCTGAGATCACGCCCGAGGATGTCTTGGCCGTGCGCGAGGATGCCATCATGGCGACGGGACGCTCCGACTACCCGAACCAGATCAATAACGTGCTGGGCTTCCCCTTTATTTTCCGCGGTGCGCTCGACGTGCAGGCGTCGACCATCAACGAGGCGATGAAGATCGCGGCCGCCGAAGCCTTGGCGGAGCTGGCACGCGCCGAGGTGCCCGACCAGGTCGCGACCGCCTTCCTCGGGCGGCGGGCGACCTTCGGCCCCGAATACATTATTCCGGCGCCGTTCGATCCCCGTCTCATCGTGAACGTGCCGGTGGCGGTGGCCAAGGCGGCGATGGATTCGGGCGTCGCACGAAGACCCATCGTCGACATGGACAGCTACATCGCCCAGCTCGAAGGGCGCCTCGATCCCATGGCGGGTTGGCTGCAGTCGACGTTCAGCGCCGTACGCGCCAACCCCAAGCGTGTCGTCTTCGCCGAAGGCGAGGAGCCAGCCGTCATTCGCGCAGCTCACACCTATTTCACCCAAGGGTTCGGCCAACCGATTCTGGTCGGCACCAGCGAGGTCGTCCGCGAGCAGTTCCGCGCGCTCGGGATGGTGCTCAGGCCCGAGTACGAATTGATCGATACGCGCAAGTCGCCGCATCTGGAGGAATTCACCGACTACCTTTACGCGCGGCTGCAAAGGCGCGGGTATCTCAAGCGCGACTGCCATCGCCTGGTCGCCAACGAGCGCAACGTTTTTGCGACACTAATGGTCGTGCACGGCTACGCCGATGCCGTGGTTTCGGGCGTGACGCGCAACTGGACGAGCGTTTTCCAGGATGTGCATCGCGTCCTCGATGCCGAGCCCGACCGCCACGTGATCGGCGTAACGCTGGCGCTCTTGCGCGGCCGCGCCGTCCTCGTCGCCGACACCAGCGTGCATGCCATGCCGACGTCAGAGCAGCTCGCCGACATTGCCGTGGAGGCCGCACGCGCAGCGCGCAAGTTCGGCATCGAGCCGCGGGTGGCATTGCTCGCCTACTCGACCTTCGGCCAGCCACGCGGGGAGCGGTCCGACCAGGTGCGCGAGGCTATCCAGATCCTCGACGAGCGGCGCGTCGATTTCGAATACGACGGCGACATGGCCGCGGACGTCGCACTCAATCGTGACTTGATGCGCCACTATCCGTTCTGCCGGCTGACCGACACCGCCAATGTGCTCATCATGCCGGCGTTCCACGCCGCCTCGATCTCGACCAAAATGCTCAAGGAGCTGGGCGGAGCGACCATCATCGGGCCGATCCTGGTGGGCCTGTCGCACTCCGTGCAGATTTGCCTGTTCGGCGCCAAGGACACCGACATCGTCAACATGGCGGCCATTGCCGCCTATGGGTCCGACCGGTGACGGCGGGCCGAAGCAGGCCGCGGGTCAATCGCTTGCAAGAATGAGATTGCGCACGATCGGATAGATCTGACCTTCCCAGCGCCGCCCGCTGAAGACGCCGTAGTGGCCGACCCCTACCTGCATGTGGTGCCGCTTCATGTGCGGCTTGAGGCCCGAGCAAAGATCATGCGCCACCGCCGTCTGGCCGAGCGCGCATATGTCGTCGCGCTCACCTTCCACGGTGAGGAGGGCGGTCTTGCGTATGGCCTTGAGATCGACGGGTTCGCCCCTGAAGGTGAGCTCGCCCTTGGGAAGGCGCGCTTCCTGAAACACCCAGCGCACCGTCTCCAGGTAGAACTCCGCCGGCAGATCGAGCACGGCGAAATACTCGTCATAGAATTTCTTGATGACTTGCGCCTTCTCGTGCTCGCCGTTGGCAAGGTGCTCGTAGAGCTCCTGATGGGCGTTGTAGTGCCGGTTGACGTTCATCGAGACGAAGGCGGTCAGCTGCACGAAGCCGGGATACACCTTGCGTTGAGAGCCGGCGTATTTGTGCGGGACGCGCGCAATGAGGTTGCGCTCGAACCAACTGATCGGCTTGCTCATCGCGAGCTTGTTGACCTTGGTCGGGTTGATGCGCGTGTCGATGGGCCCTGCCATCAACGTCATGCTGCGGGGCTGGGCGGGATTGCGGTTCGCGGCCATCACCGCCGTGGCCGCGAGGGCCTGAACGCAAGGCTGGCAAACGGCGACAATGTGCGCGCCGGGTCCCAGGGCTTCTAGAAAACGAATGAGGTAATCGACGTAGTCGTCGAACCCGAAGGGACCGTGCTCCAGACTGACTTCGCGCGCGTTGTGCCAGTCCGTGATGTAGACATCGTGATCGGGTAGCAGCGTGCGCACGGTGTTGCGAAGCAGCGTGGCGAAGTGACCCGAAAGCGGCGCCACCACCAGCACCCGGGGCTGGCGCAGGGAGACATCCTTCTTGAAGTTCAGTAGCGTGCCGAACGGAAGGGTCAGCGTCGCAACTTCAGTGACCTCAACCTCTCGATTGCCGATGGTGACGCTGTTGATCTCGTACTCCGGGCGCTCATGGGTCAACCCGGCCCGGGCGATCAGCTCATAGGTGGCAGATAAATTGCGGAGAATCGGGACATTCGCGGCACTGCCCCAGGCGCCCAGCAGCGCCAGCGAGGTGCGGGCCATCGACTTGGCCGGCTCGATCATGTCGGAATGGGCCTGATAGGCGAGGTAGAGCATGGACTCCCCGGTCCGCAGGCCGCCGCCGCAGGCTACCTCCTGGTCGGAACCTATTGTGCAGTGCACAAAAGTTAGTGCATCCTGCGCCAGTGCACGAGTACTTTTTTGAAGCGGGGCAATCGTCGCAGCCCCAGGAGTTGAAGGACGGGCAGGATGGCAACGGCCGTACTTACGATCAGCAGCAAGAACTACTCTTCCTGGTCGCTCCGCGGCTGGCTGCTCTGCAAAATGTCCGGCCTGGAGTTCGAGGAGGAATCGCTCTCCTCCGATGATCCTTCGACCCGGGCGGAGCTCTTGCTCCTCTCCCCGTCGTTTCTGGTTCCCTGCCTGCAGCACGACAACGTCAAGGTCTGGGACACGCTGGCAATCGCCGAGTACTTGGCCGAAATCCGGCCCAAGGCCGGCATCTTGCCCCGAGATCTGGCCGCACGTGCCCACTGCCGCGCCGTCTCGGGCGAGATGCACTCAGGCTTCCACAATCTGCGCTCAGCCTTGCCAATGAACCTGAAGGCGCAACTTCCCGGCTTCTCCGTCTGGACGGGTGCACAAGCCGATGTCGACCGTGTCCTCGCCATATGGCGCGAATGCCTCGCTGCCTACGGCGGCCCTTATCTGTTTGGCGAGCTTTCTCTTGCAGATGCCATGTACGCGCCTATTTGCACGCGTTTTCTCACCTATGACGTGCCTCTGCAGCCCGATTGCGCGGCTTATTGCGATACGATCATGAGCTGGCCGGCCATGGCGGAATGGATCGCGGCGGCCAAGTTGGAGCCCGACGAGCTGGAAGAGCTCGACGTAGAGTTCTGAAGGCTGCTGCAACCGCCGTCGTCAGGCTTCGGCACGCCGCCAGCCCGCTCGCTGGCTGCCTTGCACAAGCAAAACAGCGTATTTCAGCCGTCCTTCTTTGCTTCCGCCGCCGGTTTCCGAACGGCGCTTAATCAAAAACCCGAAGCCCCTGGCGCGAATTGACGCAATGCATTGCCGCGTCATCTGGCTGCCTCCATCTCCTAATAACCTTTTGATGGTTGTTTCGTTTTGGGTCAACCGCGCCGGGTGTAAATGCAAACCGAGTAATCTGTGATTTGTCCGTTGACGGACGTACGCCGTAGCGAAATTGGTTTGCAGTTAACACTCTTTTCGGCTTTATTAAGAACTCCTTAACCGGACGGGGGCTGCACGTGCAGTTTCGAGTTGCTGATAAACGCTTTGTCGAGCAAAAGAGCGAATTCACGGCCCCGAAGGACCCGCGTTTTGTCCGTGAACGTCTTAATGATTACTACGTTCGCCGCAAAATAGAGCTGTGGCGGGGACGTCATCCCTTGCAGGGCCGCACGCCCGGTCGGGACGATATCAAGGTTCGCAGCAACGACTACCTGTGCCTCGCCGGGCATCCGCACGTTATCGAGAGCGAGATCGCAGCGTTGCGGGCTGGCGGTCACGGCGATTCCGTTTCGCGCGTATGGGTCCATCACGAGCGCGACATCATCCGCGACTTCGAGCAGCGCGTGGCGGCGCTGATGAAGGCGGAGGACGCGGTTCTATGCTCTTCCGGCTACACGGCCAACGTCGGCTTGCTGCAATCGTTCGCCAGCAAAGGCGCGCCGGTCTTCCTGGATATGAAAGCGCATATCTCGTTGCACGAGGGCGTCCTCAGCGCGGGCGCCAAGCCAATTCTCTTCCGCCACAACGATCCGACATCGCTCGAGCGCATGCTCGCGGCGCATGGGCCGGGCCTCGTGGCCGTCGATGCGCTCTACAGCACGGATGGCGACTTGGCGCCGCTCAAGGATTTCGTCGAGATTTGCGAGCGCCATGGAGCGGCACTCATTGTCGACGAAACCCATTCGTTCGGCGCTCAAGGACCCAATGGTGCCGGTCTCGTCGTTGCCGCTGGGCTCGCCGAGCGCGTCCACTTCCGTACCGTTGGCCTGTCGAAAGCGGTGGCGAGCCGCGGCGGCGTTGTCGTCTGCTCGCGGCGCAATGCCGAGTACTTCCGCTACGAATCCCTGCCGGCCATTTTCAGCACATCCGTCATGCAGCACGAGGTCGCGGGCTTTGATGCCGTGCTCGATATTTTCGAGAACGAGGGCTGGCGCCGGAAGGCGCTGCACGCCAATCATGCCTATCTGAAAACGGGCCTCGACAGGCTGGGCTACAACGTCGAGGCGTCCAAGACGCAGATCATTGCCCTCGAAGCCGGCGACATTCGTCAGACGACAGCCCTGCGTGACGCTTTGGAGTCCCGGGGCGTGTTCGGCGCAATATTCTTTCCGCCGGCAACGCCCGAGAAGCGGTGCCTCATCCGTTTCACGGTCAACTGCGGCTTAAGCCGTCGTGAGCTTGATCGCATCATTGCGGCCTGCGCCGACATTCGCGAAGAAGTCGGCATGGCCGAGTGGCGTTCCACAAAGCGGAAAGCGGCCGACGCGGCAAAAACCGCGGAAAGCGAAAACGCCCCGGCGCTAGCCCGCAACGGCGTCCCCAACGGCATGCGCCACGACCGGCAGCTCTATGATGAAGGCAGTTCCGGTGTTGGGCTTGGATTGGCAGGAGATCGTGCCACCGCAGCCTTCAACAATCATCCGGCAGAATGACAATCCGAGGCCGGTGCCGACGCCCGGCCTTTGCGCCGATACGAACGGAATAAACACGTAGTTCAGAATCTCTGGCGGGATGCCCTCTCCCGTGTCGGAGACGATGACGCGGTTTGCCGCGCGCCCCCGCTCCAGCCTGATGCTCAGGTGATTATCGTCGCCGCCGCGTGCCTCCATGGCGCGCAGGCCGTTCTTCATCAGATTGAACAAGACGTGCGTCATTAGGAGATCTGACCCGCGGAACTCGAAATCCTCTGCCGCCTCGGTGCGGATGAGCTCGCGCTGGTGCGGCTTAAAGTGGTAGCGCTCGATCGCCATAGACACGATCGTGCTCATGCGATGGAGCTCGGTCGGCGGCGTGCGGCGGTGATGCTGGGCTACGTTGCTCAAGAGCAGATCGATAACCGAGTTGGCCGAGGTGATGTGCTGACGCACGCGCCGGTGGGAAGCCATCAATCGATCGCGCTCGTCTGAAATGGGCAGTTTGGCCAACACCCGCTCGCAGCCTTCCGCCTCGAAGCGGATTCCGGTGAGTGGCGTGCGGCATTCATGAGCCACTTGGCTCGCCAGCGACGCGGCCGCTTTCAGTTTTTCCTGCGCGATGACATTGTCGCCGTAGGCCAGACCGAGGAACCCGGTCAGCGCAAAGACCAGGATCGGCAGCGTCGTCCAATAGCCTTCGGGGATGGGGCTCCCGTGCGTCGTGATCAGATAGGCCGCAACTGCGGCAACCGATCCAATCACGAGCACGATGATCGCGTTAACCAAGTCATAGAGTAGCACCACGTAGATCAGCGCCGCCAAGGTCGACATCTGCCATGCGGCGTTGCTGTGATTGAGCAGCAACATCAGTGTAAAGAAGAACGGCAAACAATATAGGAAAGTGAAGTACGAAAACGAGACGAGGTACCCGCGCAGGCGCGCCGGCCACCAATTGCCCACGGCCAGCAGAAGGCACAGTCCCGTACCGATTGCGCGCAGCGAAACGCTCTCATAGGGCTGCGGCAGAATGTACGCCCAGACGAAATAGAAGGTGGGAAAGCCGAACACGCCAATCAGCGCTGCCGCCCGTATCTTCCGCTCTGCGTGGGCGTGATACTCGACATATCGACGCGCGCAATCGCGCATCCATCGCATAAGCAACCAGGGACGGGATAGCGTCGCGGCGCCCTCATGAATGGCGCGCACCGGCGACCTCAACGGCCAACGTTCGGACAATTGCAACATCTAAAGTTTTAACCGTGAGCGTACCAGATCCGATACGAAACCGTAGTACGAAAGCCCTTACGGAAAGTGTCTCGAAACGCAGAGACTTAGACGGCCCAGGCATCATGACACCCTTTTACCATCCGACATCCATCCTCGTTTTGGACGACGATCCGCTGTTCTTAGAAAGTCTCGATTTCCAATTCAGCGACGAGCTGAGCTGCCAGACCTTTACGCGCCCGGATGCCGCACTGGAGCACCTGCGGGCACAAGCGCGCCAACATCCCGACTTCAGCCGCTACTTCAAAGACTGCTCGGAAATGGATCTCGGCTCCGAAAGCCGCCATGGCGATCGCTTGCTCCGGCTGCAGCTTTCCGAGCTTCGCTCAATGGTCGATGACCACTCGCGCCACCAGCGCGTCTCGGTGGCGGTGGTCGACTACGACATGCCGAAGATGACGGGCGTGCAGTTTTGCCGCGCCGTACGCGACCTGCCGGTCAAGACAATCTTGCTTACCGGCAAGGCCGGGCTCGAGACGGCCATCGCGGCCTTCAACGAAGGTGTCATCGACTGCTTCCTGCAGAAGCAGGACGCCAACGTCTCACTGGCGCTGCGCCGTGAGATCAAGCGCCTGCAAGGCGAGTATTTCCAGGAGATTTCCGATCCGATCCAATGCGCACTGGCGCTGCAGAGGCCGAGCTTTTTCACCGACCCGGGCTTCATAAAACTGTTCAATGAGGTCTCGGAGGAGCACGCAATTGTCGAGCACTACGTGTGCGCCTGCCCACCGGGCGTAATGATGCGCGACGCCGAGGGCGCTGAATCCTTCCTCCTGATCTGCGATGTCGACGAAGCAAAGAGCCAATGCGAGGTTGCGGAGAACCGGAGCGCCCCCTCCGACATGCTGCAGCTGCTGCGCACGCGCCAGGCCCAGGCCTGGTTTCCCACGCAGCATGGGCTTTATCACCCAGACTTCGAGACGGACTGGGCGCGTTACATCTGGCCGGCGCAGTTGCTGCCGGGCTCCGGCTCGTGGAGCTACAGCTACATCCAGCACGAAGGTCCCGTCGAAGAGATGCTGCAGCAAGGTCAGCAGAGCGCCTAGCGCGACGTGCAACCGGACATCTTCGCGACGACCGCGACACAACACCACATCACTGCCGAAGGCGTCCCCCCGCTCGACAAGCACTGCACCTTGGAACTCGCCGAGTTGTAGGTGCTGAAGAGGGCGGTGACGTCGACGCCAATGTCGTTCCGAGGCTGGGACACGGGCCAATACGAAGTGATGATCAAATATTTATTCGAAAACACCACCTCTCGTTGAAAACCCGTCTGCGAGAGCCGTTTTTCTGGGGTGCATGACCGTTTACGATTGCTAAACGCTTCAAATTGTTTCCCCTTCAATTAGCAATGTAGAGACGATCGCACTCTAGGATTTGCCGCTGATACGGAGCTTCTGGGAAAGCATCTCGTGAGTCAGAGCGCCTTAAAGCTTGCGCTCGGTACACCGAGACAAGCGGGGTCCAAGGACGGGCCGGTCGGGACGCAGTGCGCCCCGAGTGTGGGTGCTGTTGCGCATCCACATCAAGAGCTCGAGGAGCGCCTTGCTCAAGCCCTGCAGCGCAACCACGCACTAGAGCGATTGAACGCGTGCTTCGAGGCTGCCCTCAACCACATGGGTCGCGGTCTGTCCATGTTCGATGCCGACCAGCGCCTGGTCGTATGCAACAGAGCCTATGCGGCAATCTATTTCCTGCCCGACGAGCTGACGCGGCCGGGGACGGGGTTCTCCGAGATCGTCGACTTTCACATGCGGCGCGCGACCGGAGAAAGCCCATCCGCTGCCGGCATCGCCGCATGGATCGAGCAGCATGTTGCGAAGCTCGCCCATGACGGCAAGCGCGAGCAAATCCAGAACCTTGACGACGGCAGAGTGATCCGCGTGACCTACCATCCGCTCGACGGCGGCGGATGGGTCGACATGCAAGAGGACATCACAGCCCAGCGTCAGTCCGATGAAAAGATCGAATGGCTGGCGCGGCACGACACTCTGACGGAGGTTCCCAACCGCTTCCACTTCCGCGAGTGTCTCGAGCGGCAGTTCGAATGCTATGACCCGCGCCTGGGGTTTGCGCTGCACTGGATCGATCTCGATCATTTCAAGGAGATCAATGACAAGTACGGGCACCTGGTCGGCGACGGTCTTCTGAAAAGCGTCGCCAACCGCTTGAAGAGCAGCCTGCGGGCCGGCGACATGGTGGGGCGGCTCGGCGGCGACGAGTTCGCCATCCTGCAGGTGGGGATCGACCGCGAGGAGTTGGCCGATAACCTTGCCCATCGCTTGCTCGAGAATATCCGCCGGCCCCACGACATCCTGGGCCATCGCCTGGAAGCCGAAGCCAGCATTGGCGTCGCGCTCGCGCCCAAGCACGGACAGGATCCCGAGCAGCTTTTTGCCAGCGCCGATATGGCGCTCTATCGGGCCAAATCCTTAGGCCGCGGCATGCAATCGGTGTATGCCCCGGGGCCGACCGACGCCCCCGCGACACCCAATCCGCTCAAGGCCGAGCTGCAGCACGCTGTCGATCGCGAGGAGTTGGTGCTGCACTACCACCCGATCGTCGATCTGCATGAAGAGCGAGTGTCGAGCTTCGAGGCGCTCATGCGCTGGAAGCACCCGAGCCGCGGTCTGATCCCGCCGTCCGAGTTCATCCCCATTGCCGAGGAGACGCGCCTCATCGTCAAGATGGGAAGCTGGGCGCTGACGCAGGCGTGCCTCGATGCCAAGAGCTGGCCCGAGCAGATCATGGTCTCGGTCAACCTCTCGGCCGTGCAGATCGAAAGTTGCGACGTCTACGACGTCGTCACGAGCGCGCTCGCGACCAGCAAGCTGGAGCCGCAACGGCTGCAGCTGGAGATCACCGAGACGGTGCTGCTGCGCGATCGCACGCGGACCCAGGAGGTGCTGAAGCGACTGCATGACCTCGGGGTGACCATTACGCTCGA
Source organism: uncultured Alphaproteobacteria bacterium (assembly GCA_963782555.1). Classification (GTDB taxonomy): domain Bacteria; phylum Pseudomonadota; class Alphaproteobacteria; order Rhizobiales; family Hyphomicrobiaceae; genus Hyphomicrobium_A. The sequence continues at coordinate 134,414 of CAWAKB010000003.1, forward strand.
CGATTTCGGGACCTGCTTTGCCACGCTCAACTACCTGCGCAGCTTCCCGTTCAAGAAGATCAAGATCGACCGCAGTTTCGTTCGCGACATTCCCGAGCACCACGACTGCGTCGCCATCGTCAAATCGGTCGGGGACCTTGCGCGCGAGCTCAACATGCGCTCCGTAGCCGAGGGCGTGGAGACGGCGGCAAGCCTGGCCGCTGTTCGCGCGGCCGGCTACGACGAGGCGCAAGGGTTCTACTTCAGCCCGCCTGTTCCGGCACGGGCGGTCCAACGCACCATCAATCAGTGCAAGCTGCGCCTCACCAACGTCAATGCGATCGCTCCCGACACCGTCAAGAGCCGCAAGAGCTCCCCGCGCACTTACCGGCGTGCCTGAGCGAAGGCGCGACGGTAGGCACCCCTCTCATCTGAAAATCGTGAAGGCGGTCAGGCGTTGACCGCGATGCGGCTCTTGATCTCGTCGGGCATGCCGAAATGCTCGAAATAGCGCGGATCGATCTTCTCGACCGGAAGAATGATCAGCACGTCGGTGGTGCCGAACTGCCGGTCGACGACAGCGCCGTCGCCGACGTAGGCGCCAAGCCTCAGATAGCCCTTGATGAGCGGCGGCAAGGATTTTAGCGCGGTCTTTGCGTCCACCTTGTCCCGCGGAATCCGGTCCATGGGGATGTAGAGTCGCTCGTGCGCGCGGCAGCGCCATTCCGGCGGGGCCAGGGCATTGTGGTGCAGAAAGCTCAAGGCCATGGCGTGCTGATCGGGGTCGGTACCGGGCAGGCTGGCGCAGCCGATCATGACATCGATCTTGTGCTCGCGCACATACGTCCATAGCCCATGCCACAAGAGCTCAACCGTGCGCTTGTTGCGATAGGGCTCGAGCACACAGGAGCGGCCTAGCTCCACGAAGCGGTAGTGCGGGGACCGCGCCGCGATCAGCGGTGCAATGTCGTACTCGCTTTGGGTATAGAAACCCAACGTCTGCTCGGCGATCTCCTGGCGCAACACGCGGTAGGTGCCGACGACCTTTTGACGCTTCAGTCCGCTCCACGCGTCCCCGGCCGGATAAGGCAAATCGTCGACGACAAGGAGATGGTCGCACACTGAATCATAGGGATCCTCGTCACGCCGGCGCAGCTCTGCGCGCAGGCTGGGAATGGCGGACATCTCCTCGTAGAACACTTGGTAGCGAAGCCGCTGGGCGAGCCGGATCTCGCGTCGCTTGCGAGCAAGGCGAACCTCGAGGTTTCCGACCTTGCCGTAGATCTTGTCCGGCTTTCGTACGGGGAAAGATGCACCGCGCCCGTCGCGCAAGGCGCGCAGCGCCAGGAACCCGCGCGGAACCGCCTGCCATTTCGGACTGCTCGCCAAACGGCTGGCCATGCGCCGCGCCGTGAACCTCATGCTGCGTCTCCCCATATCCTCACCGTGCCCCATCTCACGGCGCAGGCCAACGGCCCGAAACCACGCCACCTAATCTTTCTGCGGAGCGGTACTGCGAATGCCCGCATTTTTTCCAATGGCAATGGGCAGATAGCACAATTCCATGACAGACTTTAGATGGCCGTCCAGTGCCCGAAGACGCTAGGCCGCGGCATCCGCGTCGGGGCCCGCCGTCTGCCCGAACCACCGCTTGAGGACGGCCTCGAGGCTCGCCTTGTCGAATGGCTTGGCCAGGTAATCGTCCATCCCAGCTTCAAAATACCGCTTCTTATCCTCGGCAAAGGCGCTTGCCGTCAATGCCACAATTGGGGGCGGACGGCCGCCTAATCCAGGGTGGGCCGCGTAAAGCTCTCTGATCGCCCGCGCGGCCTCGACGCCGTCGAGGCCGGGCATGAAGATGTCCATCAGCACCAGATCGATAGGGGGGGCTTCGCCATCAATGACACGACGAACGGCAGCTACCGCCTCCGCCCCATTGGGAACCGCGACATAGTCGCATCCGCATTTTTCCAAAACGCGCTTGGCAAGCAGCGCGTTGATCTCGTTGTCCTCTGCAAGCAGCACGCGGCGGTGGGCGCGATGAGGGGGAGCCGGCGCGACGGGTGCCGCGCGGCCGGCAGCTGCGTTCCCTTCAAGGGGGTCTGTCGGCCCCTGCAAGCCCAGCTGCATCATCATGGATGCGGGGCGAACCGGCCGGACGAGATAGGCGTCAAAGCCCGCCGATCTGAAGTCGGAAAGGTTCGCGCGCGCAAGCACGTTGACCAGCACGATCCCGCGCACTCTCTGCTTGAGGTTGAGATCGCGCGCTCTTGCAAGTAGTCGGCCGACGGGCCCGGCTCCCTGCGCGCCGTCGACCACGAGCCGATCGAAAGGCTCGCTCTCCCGCGCTGCAGTCTCGAGCGCAGATTCGGCCGCGGCGAAGTCCGCCTCTTCCGCCGGAACCCCGGCGCTCGTCAGGGCGTAGCTGAGGGCCCGGCGCTCGAGCGGCCGGTCGAATGCCAGGAGAACGCGACCGGTCGCGACGATCATACCCCGTTCGGGCGCCTCTTCGGCTAGTTGCGTGGCGCGCTTCAGCGGAAGGTCGACTGTGAAGGTCGAGCCCTTTCCCGGCGCGCTCACCACGCGAATCCCACCACTCATGGCATGCGCGAGCTGCATTGAGATTGCCAAGCCGAGACCCGTGCCCCCGTCGCGCCGGCGTACGGCGGCATCGGCCTGCTCGAACTCGGCGAACAGCCCATGCATGTCCTCCCGAGACATGCCGATGCCCGTGTCCTCGACGATGAACTGAACGCCAACCTCATCCGCCCCGTTCACGCTGCTTATCGCCACGGCATTGACATACACGCCACCCGCGTCCGTGAACTTCACGGCGTTCGAAAGTAGATTGAGCAGGATCTGGCGGACACGGACCTCATCCCCCGACACCAGTTTGGGAAGCTGCGGGTCCACCGACCAAGCGATCTCCAAGCCCTTCTCGTGGGCACGCGGCGCCAACAGCTCGACCACGCCTTGTACGCACGTCTCGATGGCGAACGGCGCCTCGCTGAGCTCGAGCTTGCCGGCCTCGATCTTGGAAAAATCGAGAATCTCGTCGATGAGCGCCAACAGCGTGCGCGCCGACTGGTCGATGGCGTGGGCATAGGTCTGCTGCTCGGGCGTCTGCTGTGTGTCGAGCAATAGGCTCGCCATGCCGAGGATCCCGTTCATGGGCGTACGGATCTCATGGCTCATGGCGGCGAGAAAGCGGGACTTGGCACGATTGGCCGCTTCGGCCTGGTCGCGGGCCTCGGCGAGCTGCGCCTCGGCGTTGCGCTGCTGGGTGACGTCGCGTCCAACCGACTGCACCTCGAGGCCGGAGCCGTCCGTTGATGGAACAAGCCGCTCCTCCCACTCGATCCAGCGCGGCCCTTTGGCCGTGCGCAGCCGTTGCGCAAAGCGCTGGTGACGTACCTTGCCGGTCGTCGCAAGTGGCTCAGTCCCTTCGCCCTCCAGCGCTTCGATCACAAAGGGTGTGCCGATGACCTCTTCCGAGGTGACCCCGAACATGCTGAGGAAGGCCGTGTTGACGAAGGTGAGCCGACCACCATCGTCGCGGCGCAAGATCATGTCCTCCTGCGCATCCAGCAGCGCCCGGTAGCGCTGCTCATTCTCGTTGAGCTGCCACTGAAGATCTTGGAGCTGCTCCAAACGCTGCTCGAGCCGCCTGCTGAAGTCATGCCGTCCGATGGACTCGGTATCGGAAGTGTCCGCTCTCCGCCGCCCGAGGGCGAGATGAATGGAAAGAAGCCCGAACCCGACACCGAGGAGCGCGAAGACTTGCACGAGGGCGAATGGGCCGCTGGCAAAGACGAGCGCGATCAGCAGAAAGATGAACGCCGCGGCGAGCGCGAGAGACGCACTGCCCAAAGGCAGATTTTGCACGCGGGCCTCGATGCGCTCGCGCAAGCCTGCTGCAGCAGGCTGGGAATCAGCAGCCTCGCGCGGCCGACGCGCACCACCCTTGGCAGTCCCTGCCGCATCGCGGGGGGCCGCCGAACTGGAAGTCTCCTGGCTCACGCCTACGCCAACCTGCAACGCTCGAATGGATACCGGTCCGCGACCCAAACATAGTCGGCGTTGCGAAACGCTGAAGCGGGATGGTTAACGCCGGAGGCTCAGTCGGCGTTAGTGACGCGCGGCGTTGCGTCGAGGCGGCGCGCGGCTTCGACAGTCATCAAAGGAACGCCATTGCGAATGGGATAGGCGAGCCCCGCAGCGCGGCTGATCAGCTCGCGCGCAGCAGCATCGTACTCGAGCGTAGTCTTCGTCAGCGGGCACACCAGGATCTCAAGCAACTTCGGATCGACCCGGTCGTGGCCCTCGTCCTCGTCTCGTGCCTGGGTCATCAAAACAGCTCGCTTTAGAGCCTTACTGCAGGGTGGTGCCACTGCCGCCGCTGGAGGCAAGCTCCATCTCTGCAAGTGCCACCAGAACATCGGCGCGGCGCTTCAGATCCTCGGCCTCGAGCAACGCCTGCTTCTCCTCGGGCCCGTACGGGCACATAACACACAGCGCGTTGATGAGGAACTCGCTGGACGCGCGCTGGATCGCAGCCCAGTCAGCTTCCAGCCGGTTGGCGTCGAGATAGGAGCGCAGCACCCGCAGCAAATTGGTGCGGTCCACCTCGTCCTCGCCCAGGCCCTCGTTCAAGTCCGAGGCGAAGCGGTCGTAAGCGACGCTCGCGACCCGATAGGGAAGATCGGTCATCGCTTCATCGAGGATCTCGTAGCGCGCGATCCCGGTGAGCGTGATGACGAGCCGCCCATCGTCGACCTCTTGATAGCTCGTGACGCGGCCCACGCAGCCGACGTTGCGCAGACCGACCGAGCGGCCGAGCGGGCTCTCCTCCTCGTCGTGGCTTTCGTCCTGCGCCGGCTGAACGATCCCGATCAAGCGATCGCCCGACATCACGTTGTCGACCATCTCCAGGTAGCGCGGCTCAAAGACGTTGAGAGGAAGCGTCGCACGCGGAAGGAGGATTGCGCCCCGCAGGGGGAACACGGGTATGCGGGGCGGAAGGTCTGCAGGGCGCCTGTAGCGGTCGATCGGTGACAAGGAACCTCTATCCTTCCCGGCTCGAAAGCCCTTTATGAAAACAACAAAGACGCAAGGCGTCGGCGGCCATCGACCGTCGCGGGATCCTTGGGCCCCCACGCCTCGAAAAACTGCACGAGCTGCTTGCGGGCGGCCTCATCATTCCATGACCGCTCCCGGCGCACCAAATCGAGTAGATGGTCGACTGCCTCTGCCTTGTTGCCGCGCGCAGCATGCGCCACGGCAAGGTCGAAGCGGGCTTGCTTGTCGGCGGGGTCGACGTTGAGCTTCGACTCGAGAGCGGCGCGGTTGTCCTCGGGGCCGGCCTTGCTCGCAAGCTCCAGGGCGGCCTTGACGCGCTCCACCGCCGCGACGTTCTTTGCATCGGGCGGGACAAGCGCGATCATCTGCTCGGCGCGCGCAAAGTCGCCCGTGCGCAGATAGCAGCTCGCCAGTCCGGCGAGCGCGGCGGGATCATGCTTGTTCTCCTGCAGCACCGCGGCGAACACCTCGGCGGCCGTCTGCACGTCGCCCTCCTCCAAGGCCTGCTCGGCGGCGGCAAGCACACTCGCCAGATCGTCCTTGGTGTCCTCTCCGATCAGGCGTTCGATGAAAGCGCGTACGGCGCTCTCGGGCTGCGCGCCCATGAATCCATCGAACGGCCTGCCGTCGCGAAAAGCGTAGACGGTGGGCAGCGATTGGATGTGCAACTGGCCGGCGATGCCCGGGTGCTCGTCGACATTGATCGTCACCAGCCGGACCTTGCCGCCATAGCTCTTCACCACCTTCTCGAGGATCGGCGTGAGCTGCTTGCACGGCCCGCACCAGGCCGCCCAGAAATCGACGATCACAGGGACCGTGCGCGACGTCTCAATGACGTCCTTGGTGAAGGCCGCCGTCGTCGAACTCTTGATGAGCTCTGGATCCGCTGCTGTTGGCGATCCCTTGAGAGCTCCGAAATCCATCTAAGTCTCCTTGCGGCCGACCGGCGAGATCATCGATCGCCGATAACTCAATAGCAAAACCTCTCCGCAGTACCTAATCGCCGCTCGGGCTGGAAAGGGCGAGGCCACTAAGCAGCGTCAGCGACTTGAAAAATCGTGACGATTGGCGCGGACCGCAAGGCCTGCAGAGCCTGCCCAATCCCAGCGCCCTCAGGTGCTCTTCCCTGCTGCCTTTGTCCCGCCGCCGAGCACGGCGATGCGCGGCTCGTGGCCGCAAGAGCGAATGAACCGCAAAAGGTCGTCGCGCGCAATGTTCGTCGTCGCCGTGTTCTCCAATGGATGGCAGTTAATGCTATCGTGGCGCATCAATTCGCTGTCCATCACCAAACACACGCGATGGGCCCCATCGTTGATGACCGCAAACGCCGTAACCGAGCCGGGTGCCACGCCGAGCGCATCCATGAGAAGCTCGGGCTTGCCGAAGCTGAAGCGGCCAGCGCCGAGTGTCCGCGCCAGCGCCTTGAGGTCGACCCGCGTCGTCGATTGCGCCACGATGAGGTAAAGATCGCCGCCTTCATCCTTGAGAAACATGTTTTTGGTATGCGCCCCTGGAAGCTCGTGCTCGAGCTGGCTGCTCTCGGCGACAGTGAAAATGGCCTCGTGCTCGACCGTATGCGTGGCAATCCCCAGCTCGGCGAAGCGGGCGAAGAGATCCTTGCGGGTGGCTGGCATGATCGCGATGACGAGGGCTGGCGTTCGAAAAGGAAGAGGTCATACCTAGCTGGTTGCCCTCAACCCGCCAACCCCGTCGCAACCGGCATCTGGCACCAATCGCGGGTCGGTCGGGCCGGCGCTTGAAGGCCAGTGGCCGCAGCTATAGCATCAGTCGCTCAAAAGATTAGGAGGCACGATGCCTGCAAGACTTCTCACACGGCTCGCCGCCGCTGCCGTGCCGCTGCTGCTCATTCTTTGCGGGCAGGCGGCCGCGCAGGACCGATGGGCGGCCATCGTCCCCAACCAAGAGAGCAACGAGACCGTAGTGTGGGCGACCACCAAGGAGCAGGCAAAGAAGCTCGCGGTGCTCGCCTGCAAGCAGGTGTCCCAGACCTGCGCGGACACGCCGGCCAGCACCAACGGCATGGATCACGTGTTTGCGGTCATGTGCTGCAAGGACCCCAAGTCGGCTTGTGCCGCCGGCGTCGGCGCGAACCGGGACAAGGCGCTGAAAGAGGTCAAGAGCGTGCTCTCCGACGCCGGCTACGCCAAGTGCTCGCTAAAGAGCTATTTCAAGGCCGGAACCGGCGAAAAGGGCTGAAAGCCGTTTCTTAGCCGGGCTTGCAGCGGCGACTTGCGAGAAGCCGTCGGCCGCCTTGCAATGGGGCTGCAGTTGCGCCATAAGGCGTTTCCGCGCCGCCGCCAAAGCGGCGCCATACCCAAGGATGCGGGCGTAGCTCAGGGGTAGAGCATCACGTTGCCAACGTGAGGGTCGTGAGTTCGAATCTCATCGCCCGCTCCAGTTTCCACCAGGCACCTCAGGAACAAGCACGTGCCCTTTGCCCGCGGCCAACCCCGGGGTGCGCGAAGGCGCGGAGGCATCAAAGCTAGGCTGTCGCGGCGGCGGGCGCAGGGTGAGCCGGGCGCTGCTCGTTGGCCGCATCAACCCGTTCGAGCACCTCTTTGGCGAGCTCACGCAGGGCGGTGCCGGCTTGGCCCGGATACTTGGCAAGATAGCTGCGGCCCGCGGTCTGGAAGTTCGCCGCATCCTGCAACGCCGACATGCGCGGGATCGGCTGGCGGAAGCAGCGGTTCTCCGCGTTGCTCTCGAGCCAGCGCTGGTACTCCTCGTCCGAAGGCGAGTTGAGCTCTTTCATATTGACGATGACGCCCAGGTTCTCGGCAAACCCCATTTCCGGATTGAGGCCCTTGAAGCGCCGGAACACCTCCAGGCCGCACACCGAGACGTAGTCGGCCTTGGTGGGCGAGATATGGAAATCGGCCTCGCGCAGCCAGCTCTCGGTGAGCACCGACAGCCCCGGCGGGCAGTCGACGAGCACGATGTCGAACACTTTGCGCACGCCGTTGAGCAGCTCGCCGATAACGGTGCGCAGACGCGCGTGCAGGCTCTCCTTGGAGACCTCGCGCTCGAGCAGCGTGAGTTGCATGTCGCTCGGCAGCACGAACACCGAGCGGGAGTCGTCCACGTCCGACACGTTGCGCACGATGAACTTGGGCCAATCCACCGTCTCCCCCTTGAGCACGGTGGCGTGCAGATAATCGACGATGGTCGCGCCCTCGCTCTGCAGCTTGTAGAGGTTTGAGACCGTCATCAGCATGCTGGAGACGCTCGCCTGCGCGTCGCTATCGATGACCAGCACGTTCTTGCCGTGGTAGGCCGAGAGCGTCTCCGCCAGCGCGAGCACCAGGGTCGACTTACCGACGCCGCCCTTAGTATTCATCATCGCAATGGAATTACGCATCTTTTCCGAATGTCCCCGTACGTCCTCTCGTGAGGCTTGGTCCCGCGGACGTCACATAAACGTCACACGAATATCGGCACGCGAGGCCGTCATCCACTTCTCTTGGCGCGGGAATATGGCAGCCATGGGAACGCCCCGCAACGCTCGCCTGGCCCAACATAAGCGCGCGGGCACGTCCCTGCAATAAAGCGCTGCGGAAACCTGGGCTTGCACTCGCCACCTTGCGCCCGCCTGGAACTGCAAATAGGAGATTGGCATCAGTCCCCACCGGGAGGCCTTTTCGCCATGGCTCATGCGTCGGCTCGCTTCACACGGCCCTTCGCCGTTTTCGCGCTTCTCGCGCTCGCGCTTCCGCTCGCAGGATGCGGCATCAACTCCATCCCCACCTATGAGCAGAACGCCAAAGCGGCGTGGTCTGAGGTTTTGAACCAGTACAAGCGCCGCGCCGACCTCATCCCCAACCTGGTCGAGACCGTCAAAGGATTTGCCCAGCAGGAAAAGACGGTGCTCACCGATGTGGTGGAGGCGCGCGCCAAGGCCACGCAGGTGCAAGCCAACATCCCGCCCGACATCCTTACCAATCCCGAGGCCATGCAGAAGTTCCAGGAGGCGCAGGCCCAGCTGGGTGGCGCGCTCGGACGCCTGCTCGCCGTCGTCGAGCGCTATCCCGACATCAAGTCGGGCCAGAACTTCTTGGCACTGCAGAGCCAGATCGAAGGCACCGAGAACCGCATTGCGATTTCGCGGCGCGACTACATCAATGCGGTGCGGGCCTACAATACCGAGCTTACGACCTTCCCGGGCCGCTTGTGGCGGGCCTTCCTCTACCCGTCCTCCAAGGAGATGGCGACCTTCGACATCGCGGCCGAGGAGATGAAGACGCCTAAGGTCGATTTCGGCACGCAGAAGTAGCCGGCGCTCCGAAAGGAAACCGACCATGTTTGCGGATCGGTGGGCTCCGCCGTCCGGACCGGGCATGAGGCTCTCGTGCCTCCTCGCCCTCGCCGCGGTCCTAGTGACAGCGCTGGTCGGGCCGGCCGCTGCCGAGCCCAAGTTTCCCGCGCTGACGGGCCGCATCGTCGATGAGGCCGGGCTCCTGAGTGGCCAGGACGACGCCGCAATTACCCAGGAGCTCAAAGCGATCGAGGATGCGTCGACCGACCAGGTCGCCGTCGTCACACTCAAATCGCTGCAGGGCTATCCGATCGAAGACTTCGGCTATCAGCTCGGCCGCAAGTGGGGCATCGGCCAGAAGGGCAAGGACAACGGCATCCTGCTCATCGTAGCGCCGAACGAGCACAAGGTCAGGATCGAGGTCGGCTACGGGCTCGAGCCGGTAATGACCGACGCCCTGTCGAAGCTCATCATCGAGAACGCCATCCTCCCCGAGTTCCGCCGCGGCGACTTCGCCGCCGGCATCCGCGCCGGAGTGCGCGACATCAAGGACGTGCTGCTGGGCGACGCCGCGGCGGTCAAGGATCGCGCCAAGAAGATACAACGGCGCGACTCGCAGTCTCAAATGCTGCAGCTCATCCTCTTCCTCTTCTGGGCGGGGCTCGTGATCTACATCATATGGGCGTTCTACCGCTCCTCGCTTTCCGGCCAAAGTGCCGTGGGCGGCCGCGGCCGGCGCGGCGGCCCTGTCATTGTGCCGAGCAACTCCGGCAGCTGGGGCGGAGGATGGTCCGGCGGGGGTGGTGGAGGCGGCGGCTGGTCGGGCGGCGGCGGCAGCTTCGGCGGGGGCGGCTCCTCAGGGAGCTGGTAAGGAGGACGGCGGCATGAGGCTCTTTTCGGCCGAGGACGAGGCCCGCGTCTCGCAAGCGATCACACAAGCGGAACGCAAGACGTCAGGCGAGATCGTCGTGGTCGTCGCCGCGCGCAGCGATACCTATCTCTATGTGCCACCCCTCGTAGGCGCCCTCGTGAGCCTGGTCGTGCCCTGGGTGCTGATCTATTTCACCTGGCTCAACGTTCAATCGATCTATCTCGCCCAGCTCGCCGTCTTCCTGATCGTCACCACCCTGCTTCTGCCCTTGTCGGCGCGCACGGCGCTAGTGCCGCCCTACGTCAAGCGGCAGCATGCCCACCGACGCGCCATCGAGCAGTTCCTCGCGCAAAACCTGCACACGACGGAGGGGCACACGGGGGTGCTCATTTTCGTGTCCGTGGCCGAGCACCACACCGAGATTCTGGCCGATCGCGCCATTGACGCGCGCGTGCCGCAAGGGACCTGGAAGTCGATTATCGGCGCGCTTACAGCCGCGATCGCCAAGGGACAGCCCGCCGATGCGCTCGTGACCGCGATCGCGGCGGTGGGCGAGCATCTGGGACGCCACTTCCCGCCACAATCGCGCAATCCCAACGAGCTCCCCGACCACCTGATCGTCTTACCCTAGCGCCGCCAACGGGCCGCAAGCGCGTGCGCCCCCCGCACGAAACACACGGGGCACGCCGCGTTTCGTGCTATGGCGTGGCGGCCGGAGGGGTTCTTATCGAGGGTGCCGCTTTGAACAACGCCGCGACTGTCCAAGACGCCGTCGTGCGGGCGCCGCTGCGGGCCCGCATCTCGTGGATGCTGTTCGACTGGGCGGTCCAGCCCTTCTACACCCTGATCCTGACCTTCCTGTTCGCGCCCTACTTCGCCAACACCGTCGTCGGCGATGGTCCGCGCGGGCAGACCCTGTGGGGCTACGCCGCCGCCGTCGCGGGCGTTTTGGTCGCGGCGGGCAGCCCGTTTCTCGGCGCCTTTGCGGACGGGCGCGGAAAGCGCAAGCCTTGGATCGCCACGCTGTCGCTACTGCTGGCCGTCGCCATGTCGGCGCTGTGGATAGCGACGCCGCTCGCCCCCATGTCGACGATCCTTCTCGTGCTCTTGGCTTTCGTGTGTGCCACGGCGTGCGCGGAGTTCACTGCCGTGTTCACCAACGCCATCATGCCTAGCCTCGTCCCCCAGAGCGAGCTGGGGCGATTGTCGGGCTCGGGCTGGGCTTGCGGCTATATCGGCGGCCTCGTGAGCCTCGTGCTCATCGCCGGGTTGATCGTTGCCAACCCCGAGAGCGGCAAGACGCTTTTGGGCCTCGATCCCCTTATTCATGTCGACACCGGCGCGCGTGAGGGAGACCGCTTGGTCGGGCCGTTGTCGGCTGTCTGGTTCCTCGTCTTCATGATCCCGTTCTTTTTGTTCGTGCCCGACGATCACCAGCCCCGGCCAGACGATGGCCGCTCGACCACCGCCGAGCTCTGGGACACGATCCGCTCGCTGCCGGAGCATCCCGACCTGCTGCTCTTTCTCGCCGCCCGCATGATTTTCACCGACGGGCTGACGGCCATCTTTACCTTCGGCGGCATCTATGGAGCGGCCGTATTCGGCTGGGGTGCCTTGCCGCTCGGCATCTTCGGCATCGTGCTGACGCTGATCGGTGCGGTCGGCGCCCTGATCGGCGGCGTGCTCGACGACCGCTTCACCGCCAAAGCCGTCATCATCGCCGCTCTGTTGATCCTGCTCGTGGGGGCCTTCGGCATCCTCTCGGTGGACAAGACCCACGTGCTCTACTTCGTCGAGGTGGTGCCCAAGGTGCCGGGCTCGGCTCCGTTCTCCTCAATCGGCGAGCAGGTGTTCCTCGCCTTCGCCATGGTCGTCGGCCTCGTCTCCGCCCCGGTGCAGGCCTCGAGCCGCTCGCTGCTCGCGCGCCTCGCTCCACCGGAGAAGATCACGCAGTTCTTCGGGCTCTTCGCCTTCTCGGGCAAGGTGACGGCCTTTTTGGCCCCCTTCCTCGTCGCCACGGTCACCGCGGCAACCGGGAACCAGCGGCTCGGCATGTCGGCGATCGCGCTGTTCCTGATCACGGGAATGGCGCTGATGCTGCCCGTCCGCTCGCCAGCCAGAAGGCCCTAGTTGCAGGGCCCGACCATCCCCATCTCACCAGTTTGCGCATAGGTACTCCTGCGACCAGACCACGGAGGACGAAAGTGACGTATACGCCCCCCAAGAGATGCACTCTGCCTTTCCTGGCGGCCGTAGTGGCGCTCGGCCTCGGCACCTTGCCGGTGCTGGCTCAAGACGAGGCGCCCCCCAAGCCGGCGGTTGAGGCGCCCGAAGGACCCGACGAGCCCGCCGATCAATCGGCCGGCAAGGCGATCGACAAGGCAAAGGATGCCACCAACGCCGCCATCGACGCGGCCAAGGACGCGATCCTCAAGGCCATCGATACAGCCAAAGAGCACACGAGCTCGGCCATCGAGACCGGCAAGGAAGCGAGCAAGGAGGGGCTGGACAAGGCGAGCAAAGCCACCCGCATCCTCGACAAGGCCGCGGCCGCAGCCCGCGACGTGCTGGAGAAGGCCAAGCAGGCGACCTCTGAGGTGCTCGATAAGGCCAAGGAGGCGACCGAGGACGTCAACGAGGATAAGGAAACTCCCGCGTCACCTGATGCGGGAAAGGACAACTAGCTGGCGCGGCAATTTCTCGCCGCGCCAAAGTAATGTCGTCGTCTGATCCTCGAGCCCGCTGGGGAACGCCCGGCTACCAAGCGCGGGCGTTCCACCCGGCGGAACAAACCGTCCCCGTTAAGGCGAGGGCAATTCGGGCGTTGCCGGCTCTGAAGGAGTCGTAGGCGCCGGCTCGGCTGGGGCCTCCGGTGCCGGCTCAGCCGCAGGTGCGGGCGCTTCGGCAGCCGGCGCGGGTTCCTCGGCGGGAGGCGTTGCCGCAGCCGGAGGCTCTGCAGGCGTTTCCGCCGCGGGTGCCGGCTCGGTAGCGGCAGGTTTTGCAGCCTCCGGCGCCTTCTGCGGTATGGGCGTGTAGACCCACACGATGCCGAAGACGATGGCGGCAAGAATGATAATGAAAACGATTGCCCTGATGGCGGTATTCACGGCTGCTCTCCCCCAACTAAGTTGGCCTTGCTGGATACTTTAGGGCCTTTGGCCGCGGAGGACAACAAAGGTGACGCCGGCACGAATTACGGCGAAGAACCCGATTGGTCGCTGCTTTCCTTCACCGCACCGGGCGCTCGGCCACCATGAACCACGATGGCCCGGCGTGCGGATCGTTCCAGATGCGCTTCCAGCGGAAGCCGGCCTTCTCGTAGGCGCGCACGGCCCGCTCGTTCTTGACCGAGGGAAAGACGCAGACCGCCACGGCAAGCGTGGAGGTGAACACCTCCTCCTTGAGCAGCGCCAGCGCCGTTTGGCCGACGCCCTTGCCCCGGTGCTCCTCCGAAGCAATGAAGAGAGCGAGGTCCCAGGTGCCGGGCGCCAGATCCTGAGGCAGCTCATCGCCCCACAGCGTGGCGTCGACGGCGTGCGCATACCCCACGGGCCGGCCATCTGCCTCGATGATACGGCAGAGTGCGTGCTGGGAGCTGAGCGCCATGTTGACCTCGGCCTCGGTCGCGGCAATGGGTCCCCACCACTCCTGGATATCGGGACGTGCCAGCCAGCCGCGGATCAGACCCCAATCCGCGCGAGTCGCGGGACGCAAGCGGACGGCGTCCTTGCCTTGCATGACCTCAATGCCGGAAGTGGCGCAGGCCGGTAAAGACCATGGCGAGCCCCTTCGCGTCCGCCGCCGCGATTACTTCCTCGTCGCGCATCGAGCCGCCGGGCTGGATCACGGCCGTGGCACCAGCCTCGGCGGTAGCGAGCAGACCGTCCGCAAAGGGGAAGAAGGCATCGGAAGCCACGGCCGAGCCCTCGGTCAGCGGCGTCTTGGCACCCGTCGCCTTGGCCGCGTCCGCCGCCTTGAGCGCCGCAATGCGCGCGGAGTCGACGCGGCTCATCTGGCCCGCACCGATGCCAACGGTGGCGCCGTCCTTGACGTAGACGATGGCATTCGACTTGACGTGCTTGGCCACCTTAAAGGCGAACAGCAGATCGGCCAACTCCTGCTCGGTCGGCGCCCGCTTGGTGACGACCTTCAGGTCTGCGGCGGCGACAACGCCGTTGTCGCGCGACTGAACGAGGAGCCCGCCCGCAAGCGAGCGCACCATGACCCCCGGTGCGCGCGGATCGGGCAGCCCACCGGTGGTCAACAACCGCAAGTTCTTCTTGGTAGCAAACACCGCTTTGGCCTCCGCGGTCGCGTCGGGCGCAATGACGACCTCGGTGAAAATCTTGGCGATCTCCTCGGCCGCGTCCTTGTCGATGGGGCCGTTGAGCGCGACGATGCCGCCGAAGGCGCTGACGGAATCGCAGGCGAGCGCCTTGAGATAGGCCTGCTGCAAAGAGGAGCCGATGGCGGCCCCACATGGATTGGCGTGCTTGATAATGGCGACCGCGGGCGCCGTGGTCCCGAGCTCGGCCACCAGCTCGAAGGCGGCATCGGTGTCGTTCAAATTGTTGTAGGAAAGCTCCTTGCCCTGGTGCTGGACCGCCGTCGCCACGCCGAAGCGGGCCGCGCCCGACGCGTAGAAGGCCGCTGACTGGTGCGGGTTCTCGCCGTAGCGCAGCGCCTGCACGCGATGGCCGCCGAATGCCCGCCATTCCGGCGCCTCCTCGCCCAGCACGGAGGCGAACCAGCCGCCAATCGCAGCGTCGTAAACAGCGGTGCGGGCAAAGGCCTTGGCAGCAAGATGCTGGCGCAGCTCTAGCGTGGTTGCCCCGTCGTTTGCCGTCATCTCTGCAAGGACGCGCTCGTAGTCGTCAGGCTCCACCACCACGGTGACGCCAGCGTGGTTCTTCGCAGCGGCCCGAATGAGCGCCGGTCCGCCGATGTCGATGTTCTCGATGCAGGCCTCGTAGGGTGCGCTTTTCGCGATCGTCGCCTCGAAGGGATAGAGATTGACCACGAGGAGATCGATAGGCGCGATGCCATGCTCGGCCGTCTGCGCGTCGTGCTTTGCATCCCCGCGGATCGCAAGCAGGCCACCGTGGACCTTGGGATGCAGCGTCTTCACGCGGCCATCGAGCATCTCGGGAAAGCCCGTCAGCTCGGAGACGTCCGTGACGGCGAGCCCCTCCGCGCGCAGCGCCGCGGCGGTTCCACCGGTCGAGACAAGCTCCACTCCCATCTGCGCCAGAGCACTGGCGAACGTCGAGAGACCGGACTTGTCCGACACCGACAGAAGCGCACGCCGGACCTTGGTCGTATCGCTCATTCCATTTGCTCCCCGGCCGTGCGCTCGACCACCCAATTGACCTCGGTCTCGCCGCAGGTCGAAGCCCGGAGCACGATCTGCATGGCGCTGCGCGGTCCGGTGCTGTTGGCGAAGTAGGCACTCTCCTCGATGGATACGGCGGCGCCATCCGCGCTGAAGCGCCAGAGCTCGCCGTCCGGCAGCTTGAGGGCGACCGAATTGGGCCCTGCCTCAAGCCAGCACGCAACATCGGGGTGAAGATGGAAATGAATCGCAAACGGGAGATCGGCCCGCAAGCGCACAGTCTGCCGCAAACCGTCGAGCCGGTCGCAGCCCGCTAGGCGCCGGCCGTCAGGCGACAGTACGAGGCGGCGGCTGTGCATGAGCTCGAAACGGCGAAGGTATCCGTCGTGGCTAGCCTCCAGCTCGGTTCCCGCGTCGGTCTCGTCGATGTGCCAATCGACGTTATCTGGGTGCCGGATGGGAGGCGCGCCGATCAACTCCTCCAAGCGGCGGTGCGTTACGAGCTTGGAGGAGGATTTCTCGGCAAGACACAACGTGTTGTGGCTCGCCGTCGCGCGCGCGGCCGGGTACCAGTCGGCCCCGGCGGGTCCCGGCATGCCGCCGTTGACGAAGAGCAACCGCGTCCCGGTGCTCATCTCGAATGAGAGACAGCCGGCTTGCGCTTCGCCGGCCGCCGCCAGCGGCGGCGGCGTGCCAACGTCGACGATGACGACGCTACTTTCGTGCTCGAGCCGCCCGTAACCGGTGGCCCGCGCCTCGTGAAGCGTCGGCGCAGAGCCGTCGTCATAGGCGAGGACGGTGCCGAGCCCAGCAGCCGCGGGAATGCTCATGCCATTGAAACGCGCAAGCATCCCGTCGCCCATGCGCAGGAAGCGCAACATAGGCTGGATTCGCGCCATCGCCTCGAGCAACTGCGGGGGATGCTTGCGGCTGCGGGCCGCGAAGCATTGGCTCAAGGGCAATAGATCGAGCATGATCTCGACGAGAACGCTGGGGTTGCGGCTTATGTGGCCGCCGTCGGGCAGGATTTGCCGAGCGAGCTCGGCGTTGAGCGCGGCCTCTGCGACCTTGAGCTGGCGCTCGTGGCCGGCAAGCGACATGTCGGCGAGCACGAGGGCGATGAGCGCGATGAGGCGCGGATGGCTCTCGGGAGCATCCCGCCACGATGAGGACAAAAGCGCGAGCTGACGACCGAGGCTTGACGTGATCGTCTCGTAGGTCGCGCTGTCCGTCCCGTCGAGCAGCAGAGCCGCATGCGAGATCCACGAGATCAGGCGGCGTGCGGTAACGGCAGGCTCGGCGCCGACACCGGTTCCGGCGCCGAAGCGAATGGCCCATTCGGCGGCGAGCCGGCGCGCCGTCTGCCGGGCCTCATCATCGACCGCAGCAGCGAGATTGCGCAGCCAGCCGAAACCGTGCAGCTCGCGCTCCCACGCCGGCGTGGGTGGCATGATGTCGAAGGGAGAGCGGTCTTTGAGAAACGCGATTGAGCCGGCGAGACCGAACTGGCCGTGCTGGATCTCGCGCCAGAAGCTCGGATCGGCCGTGCGCAAGTCCTGCGGAACGATCAGCAGCCGATCGGCAGGAGGCGCGGCAAGCGACCACCCCAGGATCCGCGAGGCCAGCACGCCCGCAAGCGCTGAGCGCTTCGACCGCTCAGCCGATAGCGCGGCAATCCTCAAACGTTCCTTGAGCGTCAGGTCAAACATCGGCGGCCCCCTGCTGCCCGACCCCGGCTCACAGCGCGCATGCCTCGACGCGGCGCGGACATGAGGCTCCGACTACCCCCCCAAGCCCGCGAAAACAAGGCGACAAACAAGACGAGCTGTGCGCAGTTGCTTTGCCGACCCACTCAGCCGACAAGAACGAGGCGCGCGGCGTAGAAGCCGTCAAGGCCCGACAGGTCCGCACGCTCGCTGGGCAGATGATAGGGAAGCGTGCGCAGGTCGCCGTCGGGCGTGAGCCAGTCGGGCGCGATGCCGCACTCGCCAGCCCGGATAGGAACGCGTGATAGCCGCGGCTGGCGCGCGAGCAGCTGCGCAATCTGATCGGAGCCTTCCTCCGGCTCGAGCGAGCACGTGCAGTAGATCAGCGTGCCGCCGGGCTGCAAAAGGCTCACGGCGTTGTCGAGGAGGCGCGACTGCTGCTGGCTGAGCGCGGTGACATCCTCGGGCCGTTTCAACCGCAGGATGTCGGGACGGCGCCGGATCGTCCCGGTCGCTGTGCACGGGGCGTCGAGCAACACGGCGTCGAACGCTTGACCGGGGGCCCAAGTTGCTGCATTGGCCTCGACAAGATCGGCTTCAAGATGCAGCCGCTCGAGGTTGGCGCGCAGCCGCTTAAGCCGTGTCCCTGACAGCTCTACCGCGGTAACACGGGCGCCGGCGAGCACAAGCTCGGCCGTCTTGCCGCCAGGTGCGGCGCACAGATCGGCGACCGTGCGGCCCGCGAGCGCCCCGAAGAGCCGTGCCGGGAGCGCGGCTGCTGCATCCTGCACCCACCAAGCGCCCTCGTCGTAGCCGGCGCGATCCTCGATGCGGCCGCCGGCCTTGAGCCGCACCGATCCGGTGGGCAGGACAATGCCGCCGAGGCGCTCCGCCCAGGCCGCCGGCTCATCTTTGACCGAGATGTCGAGCGCCGCCTCGGTGAGCGAGGCCTCTGCGATCCGGCGCGCATCTGCCTCGCCATAGACTTTGGTCCAGCGCTCCATCAGCCAGGCGGGACTATTGAGCCCCACGGCATCGCAGCCGGCCAGAATGGCGGCGCCCTCGCGTGCGGTTCGGCGCAGCAGCGCGTTGACGAGCCGGTCATAGCGCCTGGCAAAGCGATCCAGCCGCGCCTGCTCGACCGCGAGGCCGACGGCAGCATGGGGCGGCGTTGCGAGAAAGAGAAGCTGTGCGGAACCCGCGAGCAGGATGGGCCAGAGATTGCCTTGGCGCTCCGGCAGCGGCTTCTCCAAGAAGCTCGACAGCACCGCCTCGAGCTCACCCAAGTGGCGCAGAACCGATGCGGCGATGAGGCGGGCCAGAGCACGATCACGCGGCTCGAGCGCGCTCGACTGGAACTCCTTGGCGAGCGCCTCGTCGAGCGAGCGGCCGTTGTGAAGGACGGCGCTCACGAGGCGGACAGCGGCCTCGCGTGCCGGCAGTCCGGGCGGCACGTGCGCCGGCTCGCGGCCCCGCGTTTGCGTCTTGCGTCTGGCCGAGGCGTCGCTAGGGGGCACCGGCGCCTAGCCCCAAGGTCCGCGCGCACGGCGCGGCTCGCTCGGCGACTCGGAGTTTGCCCAAGGACCCGCGTCGAGAGGCGCCCGCGTCTCGCGCGGACCTTCCGTCTGGCCACTTTCCCGCGCCATCTGCTCGAGCGCCGCGATGCGATTTTCGGTGCTCGGATGCGTCGAGAACATGTTGTCGAGGCCGCGGCCGCTCAATGGATTGATGATGAACATGTGGGCGGTGGCCGGAATGCTTTCCGCCTCCTCGTTGGGGATCTGGCGCGCATAGCCTTGGATCTTGGCGAGCGCGGAGGCGAGCCAGAGCGGGTGACCGCAGATCTTGGCGCCGCCGCGGTCGGCCGCATACTCGCGCGAGCGGCTGATCGACATCTGCACCAGCATTGCCGCAAGCGGCGCGACGATGACGGCGAGCAACGCGCCAATGGCGCCGAGCGCGCCGCGGTCGCGGTTGCCGCCGAACAGGAGCCCGAACTGCATGTACTGCGCAAGCATGGAAATGGCACCGCCGATGGTGGCGGCGACCGTCATGATGAGCGTGTCGCGGTTCTTGACGTGGGTGAGCTCATGCCCGAGGACGCCGGCGAGCTCGTCGCGGCTCAGGGCCTGCAACAGCCCCGTCGAGGCGCAGACGGCGGCGTGCTCAGGATTGCGTCCTGTAGCAAAGGCATTGGGTTGGGGATTCTGCATGATGTATACGCGCGGCATCGGCAGCCCTGCATACTGCGCCAGCTCGCGCACGACCCCGTAGAGCTCGGGCGCGGAGCTCGCGTTCACCTCTTTCGCGCCGTACATGCGCAAGACGAGCTTGTCGGAATTCCAGTAGCTGAAGGCGTTCATGGCGAGCGCGATGACAAAAGCGATCACCATGCCTGTCTGGCCGCCCACCGCCGCACCCAGCGCCACGAAAATCGCAGTCAACAGGGCAAGCAGCATCGCCGTCTTTACGTAATTCATGGGTGTCGCCTTTGCCTCCTCAGCGGCCCAAAGCTAGACATGCTATATGGAAAGCAACGTTGGCAATAACCAGTGTCCGGCAGGTTTACAGAATGGACGCAAAGCCGAAAAAACGTGAGTTGCCGCCGGCGGCGGAGCGCGCCCTCAAGGAGGCGGAGGAACGTCGAAAGGCACGAGAGCGCGCCGCCGACTCGCGCGAACGGGAGATCGGCGGCCGTGAGGGTCCCGACCCGGCCCGCTATGGCGATTGGGAGAAGGACGGCATCATCTCCGACTTCTAGCTTTCGCGTCGTGCCTGCCGACGCTACGGGGTGACGAGCAGGCCACGCCTTACGCAATTTCGCGGAATTGACCGCCACGCACGCGTGGCCCGGGTCCCCATCCTGCCTATAGTAGCCGGTCTTCAGTGCTTCAAGGCCACTCCATGCGCCGACCAGGTCGCGTCATCCTGCGCATCCTTCTCGCCATCCTCGTGCTCGTTGCGCTCTTTGCAGCCTTCTGGTTCGGCTTGGTGCCACAGCGCTATTCGCCGTTCGCGCCCATCTAGCTGGAGGAGCGGCCGTCCTGGTTCGTCGCTTGCCGCGCTGCGGAACGACCCCCAACTCTGTCGCGCAGTGCTGCACGAGCCCCACATCGTTGCAACGCCCATACCCGACAAGGAGATCGTAAACGGCTGCGGCTGGACCAACGCGGTCCGCGTCGGCACCGTCGGCGGCGCCGAGCTGGGGGCTGCACAGCACACCTGCGAAGCCGCCGCCGCGCTCGCCCTATGGGTCGAGTACGAGGTGCAGCCGCTGGCGCTTTCCACGTTCGGCAGCCGAGTCGTCGGCCTAGAGGACATGGGCACCTATTCGTGCCGCAACATCATCGGCAACCGCAAATGGGCACAGATGCGCAGCCAGCACGCGCTCGCCAACGCCGTCGACATCGGCGGGTTCCGGCTTGAGAACAGGCAACGCATCAGCGTCGCCAAGAGCTGGAAGGGGCACGACCGCGAGGCCGAGTTTTTGCACAATGTGCATGCGCGCGCCTGTCGCTATTTCCGCGTCGCCATCGGGCCCGATTTCAACGCAGCGCACTGGAACCACTTTCACCTCGACCGCGGCATCTTCACGAGGTGCCAGTAGACCTTGGTTGCGTCCAAGTCGTGGTGGATTGTCCATCGCGGCGGACGTAGAATTGCCGCTCGAAGTCGACGGGTGTTCACGCCGTGTTGCTTGAGACCGTTGCCGGTCGCGGGAGGGCGTATGCTGCGCGTCTTGGTCTCTCTTCTGCTGGCTTGCGCAATCGCATCTGCGGCGCCTAGCGCTTCGGCGCAGCAAGCACAGGTCGCCGATGAGCAGAAAGCCGCTGCGTTCTCCGACCTCCTCGAGCACTGGCGGCAGATCCAGGATGTTGAGCAGAAGGTCAAGGTCGGCGAGCAACTTCTCGCCGCCGAGGCAGCCCTCACATCCTGGCCATTGGACCGTCCGCGGGAGGCAGTCAGGGCCGACATCGCGTTCGAACTCGGGAGCGCCTACCTCGCACGCGTGCACGGCGACCGCGCCGACAGCCTCGAGAAGGCAATTGCCCATTTCGAGGCCGCGCTGAACGGCTGGACCCGCAAAACGGCTCCCCTCGCCTGGGCAAGAACACACAACAACCTCGCCATCGCCTACACGAACCGCATCCGCGGCGAGCGCGCGGGCAACCTGGAATTGGCCATCGCCAACCTCAAGGCGGCGGAGCCCATCCTGTCGCGGGCGGCCTACCCGCAGGAGTGGGGCCAGCTACAGAACAACCTGGCAATTGTCTATCTCGGCCGCATCGAGGGAGACCACGCGGACAACCTGGAAGCCGCGATCGAGCATTTCGAGGCGGGACTTTCGGTGCTGACCAAGGACGCCGATCCCTATCGGTGGGCCATGATCCAGCACAATCTCGCCGCCGCCTACGGGGCACGCAAGCAAGGCGAGCGCTCTGCCAACCGCGAGAAAACGATCGCCTACGTCGAGGCAGCACTGACCGTGTTCACGCGCGAAGCCCATCCGCTGGAGTGGGCGCAATCGCAGCACAACCTCGGCATCGCCTACAACGACCGCATCGAAGGCGACCGCGCCGATAACCGGGAACAGGCGCTCTACCACTTCCAGCAGGCGCTCGCCGTCTTCGGGCATGAGAGCTTCCCGGAGCAATGGGCGCAGCTGCAGCACAACTTAGGCATCGCCTACGTCGGCCGCCTCAACGGCAATCGCGCCGAAAACAGACGCAAGGCGATCGCCGCCTTCGAGGCGGCACTCACGGTCTTCACCTGGAACGCCTTCCCCTATGATCATCTGCGCACCGCGCGGCTCTTGGGAAGCACGCTGCTCGAGGCGGGAGAGCTGCAGAAAGCGAGCCTCGTCCAGGAAGATGCGCGCGATGCCTTTCTGGTGCTGTTCGGCCAGGGGATCGAGGAAGCCGAGACGCGTGCGCTCATTGCCGATGCCGGGCCGCTGTTTGCCGAATCGGCCTTCACCGCCGCGCAGCTTGGGAAAGGCGAGCATGCGCTTCAACTCGCCAACGAAGGCAGGGCGCGCCTGCTAAGTGTTGCGATGAAGCTGCAGACCATCGAGCTGCCTGGAGATGGACGCCAGCGTCTCGATGACCTGCGCCGCGCCATTCGCAGCCAGAAACAGGCGATCGAGACTTTGCAAGGCAGCGAGCGCGCCGCGGCGCTGACGAAGCTCGCCACGCTGCGTCAGGAGGTGCTGGCGCTCGTCAAGACCGGCGGCAAAGACAAGACGCAGACCGCGTTGAGTGAGGCGCACGCCATCGCAGCCAGCGGCGGTGCCGTCGTTGTTCCCGTGGTCACGAGCCTCGGAGGCAAGCTCCTGGTGATGACCAAGGCGGGGCATAGGAGCGAGGTCTCGATCATCGACCTGCCGGAGCTCACGACAGAGCGCCTGTCGCAGGTGCTCATCGGCCCGGGCAATGGCCCGCCCGGCGGCTGGCTCGGGGCCTATTTCGTCAATTACCTCGACGGCGACGAGATGCAGAAGCGCTGGCCCGAGTGGCTTGCGGCCATCGACAATCTCGGGCCTGAGCTGTGGCACCTATTCGGCGCGCGGCTCGATGCCGTCCTGAAGCAGCGAGGTCTCAAGCCGGGCGCGCGGCTCGCGTGGCTGCCCTCCGGCTGGCTCGGCACCTTGCCGCTGGGACTTGCGCAGGATCCCGTCAGCAAACGCCGCCTCGTCGATGACTACGAGATCGTCTATGCGCCAAGCCTGGAGGTCCTCGCGGTGGCGCAAGACCTGATCGCCAAGCCTGTACCCAAGACACTCGCAGCTATCATCAATCCCACCGGCGATCTGCCCGGCACGGAGACGGAAGGCGCCATCGTCGCCTCGCATTTTGCCCCGGCGGCGCGGACGCTGCTCGAGGGCGCGGCGGCCACGCCGCAGGCGGTCCTCTCGGCCCTCAAGGGCAAGACGCATTGGCACTTCGCGTCCCACGGCGGCTTCTCGTGGCAGGACGCGCGCCAGTCGGCGCTGCTGATGCACGGGCCCTCCAGGCTTACGGTCGGTCAGCTGCTCGACACCGACGGGCTCGGTCGCCCGCGCCTGGTCGTGCTCTCGGCATGCGAGACCGGGCTCTATGACATTACCAGCAGCCCCGACGAGTTCATCGGCCTACCCGGCACCTTCACGGCGCTTGGGGCGGCCGGCGTGCTTGGCACATTGTGGCCGGTCTCGGACGCGGCTACCGCGCTGCTGATGGCCAAGTTCTACGAGTTGCACATGGACCAGGGGCTCAGCCCGCCAGCTGCCTTGCGCGGCGCGCAAATCTGGCTGCGCCACGCAACGAGCGACGAGCTCGGCACCTACGCCAAAGTCGCAGCCGCGCGCGGCCGGCTTCAGGCTCGCCAACTGGCGAAGATCCAGACAGCGCTGACCACCAAGAATCCGGAGCGCTTGCACAACCGCGCCCTCGTCAATGCGGCCGGCCCGACAGGCGCAGATCCAAAAGCGCCGCCACGGCCCTACGCCCACCCCTATTTCTGGGGCGGGTTTATTCATACCGGACTCTGAGACCAGCCGCCCAACCTGCTAAAAAAGAGGAAGGAGGTCTCTGCTCCCCTCCCGCACTTGCAAGCGCGGACTTGATCGCGACCGTAAATGCTAGCTGAGACAAGACCGGCGCGGGATGTCCCCGCGCCGGCGCTTTCATGCACAGACCTGTTGGTAAGGATTGTCGGGACCGGCTCACACGCGCCGCAACCCGTCGGCCGCCGCTCACCCCACTCTTTTGTTCTGCCGGTTCGAGATCAGATCCTCGACGACTGCCGGATCGGCAAGTGTCGAGATGTCGCCCAAGTTGGAGAACTCGTCCTCGGCGATCTTGCGCAAGATGCGGCGCATGATCTTGCCCGAGCGCGTCTTGGGCAGGCCCGGCGCGAACTGGATCAGGTCGGGCGAGGCGATAGGGCCGATCTCCTGGCGCACATGCGCAACGAGCTCCTTGCGCAGATCATCGCTCCAGGTCTCACCCGCATTCAAGGTGACGTAGCAATAGATCCCTTGGCCCTTGAGGTCGTGGGGATAGCCGACGACGGCGGCCTCGGCGACCTTTGGGTGGGAATCGAGCGCGCTCTCCACCTCGGCCGTACCCAGCCGATGGCCAGATACGTTGATCACGTCGTCGACGCGCCCGGTAATCCAGTAGTAGCCGTCCTCGTCGCGGCGGCAGCCGTCACCGGTGAAGTACATGCCCTTATAGGCGGAAAAGTAGGTCTGCACGAAGCGCTCGTGATCGCCGTAGATGGTGCGCGCCTGCCCCGGCCAGCTGTCGAGGATGACGAGGTTGCCGGCGCCGGAACCTTCGAGGATCTCACCTTTCTCGTTCATGAGCGCCGGCTTGACCCCGAAGAACGGGCGCGTCGCCGAGCCAGGTTTGAGCGCGGTGGCGCCGGGCAGCGGCGTGATGAGGATGCCCCCCGTCTCCGTCTGCCACCAGGTGTCCACGATTG
Organism: uncultured Alphaproteobacteria bacterium; assembly: GCA_963782555.1. Taxonomy (GTDB): domain Bacteria; phylum Pseudomonadota; class Alphaproteobacteria; order Rhizobiales; family Hyphomicrobiaceae; genus Hyphomicrobium_A. The sequence goes on from CAWAKB010000003.1 coordinate 159,121, forward strand.
GGCAGCGCCCCTCGCCGACCACGTGGTAGTACCACTCCCAGGCCTCCGGGTTGATCGGCTCGCCGACGGTGCCGAGAAGCTGCAACGTCGAACGGCTCGTACGCTTGACGAAATCGCTGCCGGCCCCTTCGAGCGCCCGGATCGCCGTCGGCGCCGTGTAGAAGATGTTGACGCCCCACTTATCGACGACCTCCCAGAAGCGCGACAGCGTGGGGTAGCTCGGAACTCCCTCGAACATCAGCGTGGTCGCGCCGTTGGCGAGCGGCCCGTAGAGGATGTAGCTGTGTCCCGTGACCCAGCCCACGTCCGCCGTGCACCAGTAGATGTCGCCGTCGTGATAATCGAACACATACTGGTGGGTGACGGAGGCGAAGACGAGGTAGCCGCCGGAGGTGTGCAGCACGCCCTTCGGTGTGCCGGTGGAGCCCGACGTATAGAGGATGAACAGCGGGTCCTCGGCGCTCACCTCTTCGGGCGGACAGTCGCTTGAGACTTTTGTCAGCTCCTCGTCAAGCCAGAGGTCGCGCGCGGGGTCCCACGGCACCGGGTTGCCGGTGTGGCGCACGACTAGCACCTTCTCGTCGCCCTTGGCGACCTTTTTCAGCGCCTCGTCGGCGTTCTTCTTGAGCGAGACATGCTTGCCGCCGCGCAGACCCTCGTCCGCCGTAATGATGAACTTCGATTCCGCATCGTGGATGCGCCCGGCAAGCGCCTCCGGCGAGAAACCGCCGAACACGACCGAATGAACGGCGCCGATGCGTGCGCACGCGAGCATGGCATAGGCGGCCTCGGGGATCATCGGCAGGTATATAGTGACGCGATCCCCCTTCTTGACGCCATGCACCTTCAAAACGTTGGCGAACTTGCACACGCGCTCGTGCAGCTGGCGGTAGGTGATCTTCTCGTCTTTCGACGGGTCGTCGCCTTCCCAGATGATGGCGACCTGATCGCCGCGCGTCGCCAAGTGGCGATCAATGCAGTTGGCCGACACATTGAGCGTGCCGTCCTCGAACCACTTGATGGAGACATCCCGCGGACCAAAGGACGTGTTCTTCACCCGGCTAAAGGGCTTTATCCAGTCTATGCGCCGTCCGATCTCGCCCCAGAACCCGTCCGGATCTTGGATCGAGCGCTCATAAAGGGTGTGGTACGCCGTGTCGTCGATCCAAGCGCGCGCCGCCCATTCGGCGGTCACCGGATGGAGCATATTGTGCATGACTGAATTTCCTCCCACGTCTTTGTTTGGACGTGATTATGGAGGGCATGATGAAAGACTGCAATTTCCCAATTCGTCTAAGCTCAAACTCCCATCAAGCCGATCACCGCGCCTTGCAGGAGGAGCACGCCCAGCCAGTGGCCGCCATCGATCAAAGTCAGCGCGCGCTTGGTGCCTTGGAAGGCATTGTTGACGGCAAGCGTGGTAATCACGAACCCGAGCCACACGAAGAAGGCCGAGATCACTCCGTTCCTGAAGGTGACCTCGCCCGGGCCGAGATGGCCGATGACGCCGGCCAGCACCCAGGCCATGACCACTAAGGCTATAAAAGAAATGACGAAGGGCACCGGGCTGGGAGCACCCTTGGTTTGCTCCTCCGTCTTGCCGACGGCGTTGAGCCAAGACTTGGAGAAAAGAACGCCGTACCACAGCCAGCCGAACATGAAGCCGACGACCGCCGCCACAACGACCGCGAAGTAGTTGAGACCCGCGAATTCCATTGCGCTTCCTCCCGCCGCACCCTTTGCATGCACAAGAAACATAGCAGTTCGGCGCAGAGCCGTCCGGCGTCGCGGTCCTAGCCCGCAAAGCCCCACACGGTGGTGCGCTTGATCTCGGCGTCCTCCAGGTCGCGCGTCACGGGAACGCGGTACTCGGCAAGCGCTGCGAACCTGTCTTTGGGAAAATAGTTGCGCTGCGGATCGCCAACGAGGACCCGCGCGCCTGTGGCGGCCACCGCCTCGAGGCAGGCCAGAACGCGGTCGGCAAGCGCGCGCTCATAGAACAGATCGCCCACGAGGATCACGTCGGCTGCGGGCAAATCCTCAAGCAAATCATCAGCCGTCGTCTCGATGGCGACGCCGTTCGCCGTTGCGTTGAGTCTGATCGCCGCCAAGGCCATGACGTCGATGTCGGCAGCAAGCACGGCTCGCGCGCCGGCCTTCATGGCGGCGATGGCCGACAGGCCCGAGCCCGAGCCCAAATCCAGGACGTGCTTGCCGGCAACCTCTTCTGCGTTGTCGAGTAAATAGCGCGCGAGCGCCTGGCCGCCGGCCCAGGCAAAGGCCCAATAGGGCGGCGGCACATTGAGGGCGCCGAGCTCGTCTTCCGTCTTCTGCCAGATCGCCAGCAATTCTTCAGCGAGATGCAGCGCTATCTCCGGCACGAGCGGCGGTCTCATAAGCTTGGTGTTGGCGCAGATGAAGGCCTCGGCCGATGGGCGGTCGTCTGGATCAAGCGGAGCCTCGCCGAGCGCGCTCATGCCTTCATCTTCTTTGCGTCGAGCCCGCCCATGCGGCAGACCTCGGCCCATTCGGCCGCCGTCACAGGTTGCACCGACAGCCGCGAGTTCACGACGAGCATCATCTTGGCAAGCTTGGGGTTGTCCTTGATGGCCACGAGCGAGACTGGCCGCGGCATGTCGCGCACGGCGCGCACGTCCACACACTCCCAGGTGCCCGTGCCGTCTTTGGAGTCGGGATGGGCGAGCGCCGAGATCCGCATGATCCCGACCACCTCCTTGCCCTCGTTGGAGTGATAGAAGAAGCCGAGGTCCCCAAGCTTCATCGCCCGCATGTTGTTGCGGGCCTGATAGTTGCGCACACCGTCCCATGGCTCGCCCGCCTTGCCGCGCGCTTTCAGCATCTGCCAAGAGAACACGTCCGGCTCGGACTTGAACAGCCAATAGGCGCTCATCGCACCCCTCATCCCCGCTTGAGAGCACGGCCGACCAACTCGCGCAGCTGGTGCTCTCCGTCAAGCCGCCGCAGAGATCGCGGAGACTATCGCGGGGCGCGCCTCAGGCAAACACAATCGTGCGGCGAATGAGAAAGACGCCGACGAAGCTCGCGCCCACCGCCAGGACCTTGGCCACGAGCGCGGAGAGCCCGAGGACGCCCGTCGCGGCCGCGATAACCCCCGCCGTCACCGCCAGGCCGATGAGGCCGCTCGCCACGAACTCGCTGAAAAGGCGGTGCGCGGACTTCTTTGAGCGCACGGCACTGAATACGAAATGCCGCGACAGAAAATAGTGGAGCACGATGCCGCAACTATAGCCGACGACTCCCGCCAACGTCGGTAACCGGAGGGCGCCGTTGAGGCCAAGGAAGACGGCAAAATCGAGGGCTAGCGCCAGCACGCTGACAATGGCGTAGCGCGAAAGTTGCGGCACCACGGCAAGAGGCGGCAGTTGGTGATCGGCGCTCACGCGGCAGGCCTAACGCGGCGCGGCACTTGGCGCACGCTTTTCAGGGCTTCGTCGGCGCTGGAGACGCCGGCCTCGTGATATTCCGCGTCCTCGTTGACGTTCCATACGTCGTAGACCGCCTCGTCCGCCAGAATGTTCTTGACGGTCAGCATGGCCGTCATCATCGCGTGGTCCTGATTGTTGTACTTGTGCATGCCGTTGCGGCCGACGAGATGCAGCGTCGGATAGTGGGCGGCGATATCCTCGCGGATCGTGTCGATGTGCATCTTGTACTCGTCGTCGTAGACCGGATAGGCCTTCTTCTGGCGCACCACGCAGCCGTCCTTCACGTCCTCCTCGGTCGCCAGGCCGATTGCGGCGAGCTCGCGTTTGGCAAGCGCGATGAGATCGTCGTCGCTCGAGGTCCACAAGCCGTCACCCTCGAAGCAGAAGTACTCCAGCCCCAGGCAGGAGAGCTTCTCGTCGGGGACCATCTCCGGCGACCAGGAGCGGAAATTCTGGATGCGGCCCACACGCACGCTCGGCTCGTGGATGTAAATCCAGTTGTCGGGAAAGAGGTCGGGCTTGTCGACGATCAGCGCCACCGTGATGAAGTCGCGATAGCGCAGCTTCTCGGCAGCCGATGCACTCGCCGGCCGCGGCTCGATTGATGCCATCAGCTCGCGGATCGGCGCCGAGGAGATGACGTGCTTGGCGGTAAAGACGCGCTCGGCATCCCCGTTGCGCGCCGTGATCGTCCAGAGGCCGGCAGGCTCGTTCCACCTAAGGCTGTGAAGTTTGTGTCCCATATGGATCGTGCCGCCCTGCGCCACCACCTTGGCGGTGGCCGCATCCCACATCATGCCGGGACCGCGGCGTGGATACTGAAAGCTCTCGATCAGAGTCTTGATGACCTTGTCGCCATCTTGCGCGCCGGGCGTCGCATTGACGGAGCGGCGCAGAGCATTGGCCATTGCGCTCCACAAATCGAGACCTTTGATGCGCTGTGCGGCCCAGTCGGCGGAGATCTCCTCGCACGGCATGCCCCACACCTTTTCGGTGTAGGTCTTGAAGAAGATGGAGAACAGCCGGTCGCCGAACTGGTTGGAGACCCAGTCGCGGAATGTTTCAGGATTCTCGTTGGGGAACGCTTGTCGGTACGCGTACGACATCACGCACATCGTGCTCTCGACCACGCCGAGGTTGCTCAACGCCTCGAACGCCTTCAGCGGATAGGAGTAGTGCTTGCCGTCGTAGTAGATGCGGCTCAGGCGCGGGCGGTCGATGAAGTCGTCGGGGAGGATCTCGTGCCAGAGATCGACCACCTCCTTGGACTTGGAAAAGAATCGGTGTCCGCCGATGTCGAACAGGAAGCCGTTATAGTTAACCGTGCGGCTGATGCCGCCGACGTAGGTGGGGTCAGCCTCGATTACGGTCGTCGCGACATTGGCCTTCGTCAGCAGATAGGCCGCTGTCAGCCCCGCCGGTCCGGCCCCGATGACGAAGACATCGGTGTGCTCCACGCCAATCCTCCAGCTGCTCGTCCCGCGCCCCCGCGGCAAGGCGCCGCGCGGGCACCCCCGTCCGCGATGGCTTGGCAAGCTAGGGCCCAACGCTGAAGAAACTCTTGCGCCAATCGACGACGGAGGAGGGCAAATTCCCGGCTTTTACAGGCCCTCAAGCGCGCTCAGCTAATGTCCGGCGCAACCGATGAGAGGTGTATCGATGGCGTTGTCGGCAGCGAGCGATCGCCGGCGCATCTGGACGTTTGCGGCAATGGAGCGCGTGCCGCTTCTCGTCTGGTGCGCGCTCGGCGTCGCGCTCTTTGCCGCGCTCGTCTTCTGGTTCGATCCTTCGCGCCTCTTGACCTCGCTCGGCGACACCGACGACGCCACGCGCCTCATCGAGGTGCGCGAGCTGATGGCCGGCGCGCCCTGGCACGACATGACGCTCCCCCGCTTCGGCGGCGCCCATCCCCTCGTGTCGCATTGGTCGCGACTGATCGACGTCCCGCTCGCTGTGCTTCTCTCCACATTCGAGCTGGTTCTACCGCCCACGCTGGCCGAGCTTGTCGTGCGTGCGCTCTGGCCCCTCCTGGTGCTGCTGGCGTTCGTCTATCTGCTCGCCCGCGAGGCCGAGATCCGCGGCGGGCACGCGGCGGCGCTCGTGTCGATCCCGCTCACAGTCACCTGCCTCATCGGCATCGTGCAGTTCCTGCCCGGACGCATCGACCACCACAACTTGATCATCCTGTGCGCGGTCATCGGCATTCTGCGCTTGGCCCGCAGCTTCGACGACGCGGGTGCCGGCTGGAGCGCTGGATTTCTGCTCGGCCTCGGCACCGCGGTCGGCTTCGAAGCGTTGGCGCTAACGGCGGCGAGCCTCGGTGCCGCCATGCTCTTCGGCGCCCTCCCGGGGCGCTCTCTGCTCGGCCCCTCGCGCGCCGCAGTCACCTTTGGCGCCACGCTCGCCACCGCGCTCGCACTCACCGGCGCGCCGGATGATCTCTTGGTCTCCCACTGCGATGCGCTGTCGTTCAACATCGTCTTGCTTTCCGCGACGAGCGCGCTCGGCGTGTGCGTTGTGCAGGCGCTGGAGGACCGCCTGTCGCCAGCGATCAAAATCGCATTCCTCGCCGCTGCCGGGCTCATCAGCCTGGCGCTCTATGCGCGTGCCGAGCCCGCGTGCCTCGCAGGGCCCTTCGGCGAGGTCGACCCTGCGGTATTTCGGGTCTGGCTCGGCGGCGTGTCGGAAACGCAGAGCATGCTCTCGATGGGGTCAAAGCTGCCGCTCTTGGGCGGTATGGCGCTCGTCTACTTCCTGGCAGGGGGCTATTGCGGCTTCAAGCTCCTGCAAAGCAATCGCGACCAGGGCTTGCGCTTCCACATGATTGCCTTTCTCCTCGCCATCCCGATGAGCTTCTGGCAGATCAAGCTGCTTCCGTACGCGACGTATCTGCCGATCCCGCTGCTCGCGATCTGGCTGGCGCGGCCGCCGCAGCACGCGCGTGCCGCCTTGAACAAGCGCACCATCGCGGCGACCGTTTTTGGCGTGCTCCTCGCCACGGGCGCTGCAGCCTGGCTGCTCTTGTCGCTTGCCGCTCCGTCGACACGCCGTGTGAAGGAGACACTCGCGCCCGTTCAGAGCTGCCAGTCGACCGCCGCCATCACGCCGCTTGCGCATCTGCCGAAGGGCCTCGTCGTCGCAGACGTCAATCTCGGCCCCTACCTGGTCGCGCTCACACATCTCGACGTGCTCGCCGCGCCCTATCACCGCCTGGGCAAGCAGATCATCGAGGCCGACCGCATCCTGCACGCCTCGCCGCAGGAGGCCCAGCAACAGCTCAACGCCATCGGCGCACGCTACGTGATCACCTGCAAAGGCCTCGATTCGACGACAACGCCGGGACACGTTCCCGCCGATGCTTTGCAGAGCCTGCTGTTTGCCGGCAAACCGCCGGCGTTCCTCGAGGCCGTCCCGCTCGACGGGACGACGCCGCTCAAAGTCTGGCGCGTCAAGTCCTGACGCGCGCTCAGTCCTCGGCCTTGAGCGGCCGCTGCATAAGGCGGCCGATGGCGTCGGCGACCGTGGCGCGGCCCTCGACGACGTCGCACACGGCAAAGGAGATCGGCATGTCGATGCCGCGCTCGGTCGCGATGCGCCGCACGGCCACCGCCGTGTAGACGCCTTCCGTCACCGCAATCTTGCCCTCAAGCGCCTCGGCAACGCTCTCGCCTTTCCCCAGCGCGCGCCCCAACGACATGTTGCGTGACTGCCGGCTGCCGCAAGTGAGAATGAGGTCGCCGAGCCCGGAGAGCCCGGTCAGCGTCTCGGGCCGCGCGCCCAGCGCCTCGCCGAAGCGGCGCATCTCGGCAAAGCCGCGCGTGACGAGCGCGGCATGCGCGCTGGCACCCAGGCCCTGCCCCTCGACGATGCCGGCGGCGATCGCCAGCACGTTCTTGATGGCGCCGCCAAGCTCGACACCGACGATGTCGCTGGTCCAGTAGAGACGCAGCTTGCGGCTGCCCAAACGCTCGGCCAGGAGACGGCCCAATGCCTCGTCGCCGCAGGCGATGGTCAGCGCCGTGGGCAGATCGCGCGCCACGTCGGCGGCGAAGCTCGGGCCCGACAGGGCCGCGCGCATCGATTCGGGCGCGGCCTCGGCAACGACGTCGCCCATGAGGCGTCCGGTAGCCTGCTCGATGCCCTTGGAGCACAGCACCATCGGCTGTCCGGGGCGCAGGTGCGGCCTGAGGCCCTCGGACACGGCGCGGACATATTGCGCCGGGGCGACCATCAGCAGTGCATCGCAGCCAGCGACCTCGGCCAGCTTGTGGGTAGCACGGATACCCGCATCGAGCGTCACCCCGGGCAGGAAGGCTTCGTTGACGTGGCGCTCATTGATGCCGGCGACGACGTCCGCCTCTCGTGCCCATAAGAGCACCTCGCGGCCGGCGCGGCGCAGCGCCTGCGCCAGCGCCGTGCCCCAGGCTCCGCCCCCGACGATGCCGACGCTGTCGATCTTCAAGGGGATCCCCTCTCTTTAAGTCGCGACCTCACTGTCTAACATGCGCCGCAGCTTATGCCTTCACGCCGGCCCCAATGGCAGGCTGCGCGTCGCGATCGAGCGGCCACCGGGGGCGCACGGACGCGTTCAGTTGATCAGTGAGGCCAAGCGCCAAACGCTCAGCCCCGGCCCACGCGATCATTGCCGCGTTGTCGCTACACAATTCGACGGGGGGCACGTGGAAGGTGAAGCCGCGCGCGGTTGCAAGATCGCTCAGGGCGGCGCGCAGGTGCGTGTTCGCTGCCACGCCGCCGGCAACGACGAAATGGTGGAGATCGGATGCAGCGTCCATCGCCCGCGCGCAGCGGTCCGCAACCGAACTCGGTGACGGCGGCCTCAAAGGCAGCGGCGATGTCGGAGACGTCCTGCGGCTGCAACGGTGCGAGCCTCTCCGCCGTGCGTCGCACCGCCGTCTTGAGGCCCGCAAAGGAGAAATGCAGCTCCGCACGCCCGAGCATCGGACGGGGTAGATCGAAGCGCCTTGCATCGCCCATGCGCGCAGCCTGCTCCACCGCGGGCCCGCCCGGAAAGCCGAGACCAAGAAGCTTCGCCGTCTTGTCGAAGGCCTCGCCCAGCGCGTCGTCGATGGTGGTGCCGAGACGCACGTATTCGCCGACGCCGTGCACGATCAAGAGCTGGGTATGCCCGCCGGAGACCAGTAGCAGCAGGTAAGGCGGAGCTAGGCCCTCGGTCAGCCCGACGGTCAGCGCATGGGCCTCCAGGTGATGGATGGCGAGGAACGGCAGCCGGCCGGCCAGCGCAATCGCCTTGCCCGTGACGAGCCCGACGATGAGCCCACCGATCAGCCCCGGCCCGGCTGTCGCAGCGACGGCATCGAGATCGCCGAAGCCAATGCCCGCCTTCCGCAACGCCTCATGCGTCAGAATATCGAGGCATTCGACGTGCGCGCGCGCGGCAATTTCCGGTACCACGCCGCCATACGGCCGGTGGCGCTCCCACTGCGTGCGCACCACATTGGAAAGGATTCGGCCCCGCCCGTCGGGCAAACGCTCGACCACGGCCGCGGCTGTCTCGTCGCAGCTCGTCTCGAGCCCCAGAACGAGAGCCCCTTCGCTCAAGCGTTGCCGGCCGTTATCCATGGGACGCGTGCGAGCCTCGGTTTGCCTTCCCGGTGCGGCGCGGGCATTAATGGCGCCGCATCATCAAAGCTTGGGCCTGTCGCCTAGCACCCGGAGAGAACGGCTTGCAAGCAGCCAAGGTCCGCATCGGCACGCGTGGCTCGCCGCTGGCGCTGGCACAGGCGCACCTAGTGCGCCGCCGGCTCGCCCAGGCGCACGGCCTTAACGATGACGCATGCGAGATCGTGGTCATCAAGACAAGCGGCGACCGCATCACCGATCGCCCCCTGGCGGAAGCGGGCGGCAAGGGGCTCTTTACCAAGGAGATCGAGGAGGCGCTGCTGGCCGGCATCATCGATCTCGCCGTCCACTCCATGAAGGACATGCCTACCGTGCTGCCCGACGGTCTTGTTATCGGCGCCACCTTGGAGCGCGAGGATCCGCGCGATGCCTTTATCAGCGTGACGCACGCCGCCGTCGCCGACGTTCCCACCGGGTCGAGGATCGGCACCTCGTCGCTACGCCGCCAGGCGCAACTCCTCCACCGGCGCCCCGACCTCAAGGTCGTGCCCTTCCGCGGCAACGTGGAGACGCGGCTCAAGAAGCTCGCCGAGGGGCAGGCCGACGCCACTTTCCTTGCCTGCGCCGGGCTCAACCGGCTCGGCCTCGCCCGCCACATCACCGCTGTCATCGAGACCGAGGTCATGCTGCCCGCAGTCGCGCAAGGTGCGATCGGGATCGAGATCAGGGCCGACGACGCCGACACCGCGCGGCTCGTCGCGCCATTGAACGACGCGGCGACGGCGCTGTGCGTCGCGGCTGAGCGCGCCTTCCTCGCAACGCTCGAGGGTTCCTGCCGCACGCCGATTGCCGGCCTCGCCGAGCTGCGCGGCGGTGCTTTACATTTTCGCGGCGAGATTCTCACGCCGGACGGAACGCAATGCCACGCAACACAGCGCAGCGGTCCTGCGCAGAGCGCGTCGCGACTTGGCGAAGAGGCCGCACGCGAGCTTCTTGCCCGCGCCGGGCCCGACTTCTTTCGCTCGATCGCCTGATGCACATCCTCGTCACACGGCCCGAGCCCGATGCTTCCGAGACGAAAGCGCAGCTTAAGGCGCGCGGACACGAGGTCAGCCTCGAGCCGGTGCTGCGCATCGCCCCGGCCGCGATCGACGAGGACACCTTCGAGCGCGCGCAGGCGGTCATTGCGACGAGCCGCAACGGGCTGCGGGCGCTTGCCACGAGCCCCACGCTTAGCTCGGCGCTTCAGCTCCCGGTGTTTACCGTGGGTCCTGGCACGGCCGATCTCGCGCACGAGCTCAAATTCCAACGCGTCATCGCCGGTGCCGGCACAGCCCGCGACCTTGCGCCTCTCATCGCCGCGCAGGCCGATCCGGCGAAGGGCGCGCTCGTGCACGTTGCCGGCGAGATCATCGCTTTCGATATCGCCGCGGCGCTGGCCAAGAGCGGCTTTGAAGTCCGCAGCCTCACCGCCTACCGCGCGCTTGCCGCCACATCGCTCAGCCCGACAACGGCCAAGAAGATCGCCGCGGGCACGCTCGACGCGGTCATCTTGATGTCGCCGCGAAGCGCCGACATTTTTGCACAACTTGTCGCAGATGCCGGTCTCACAGAGAGCGCCCGCCGGCTCGTCTTTCTCTGTCTCTCGCAGGCGGTTGCAGCCGCGCTGCAGAGCCTCACACCGACCCGGATCGAGATCGCCGACGCACCCAATTCAGCCGCAATGCTCGCCGCCGTGGGGCGGCTGGCAAGCGGAAGCCGAGGAGTGTAGTTTAGCGTCAAAACAACCTGATAGGTCTTGAGTCGCCCTAGCCGCCAAGAGCTGGTATGCGGCGCGGAGGCCAAAGTTGAGGTGTTTGAGCTCTCATGAATACCAAAAAGGACGAACCCGGAAAGAAGGAGACGCCGGGTGCTGCCGGTCCGGGCAGCAACCGGCCACACGCGACGATCGACCTCAAGGCGACGGTGGTCGATCCCAAGGTGGGCAAGGAGCCGACCAAAGAGCCTGCCAAGGACGACAAGACCGCCAAGGATGAGAAACCGGCCCCCGCCGCTACCCCCGTGGGGACGGCAGCGCCTCGTGCGACCGCAAGCGGTGCCGGCGCACCCCAGTCGGCAAAGCCGAGGCCCGGCGCACCAACTCCAGATCAGCGCGAGCGACCGCAGAGCCCGGCATCGGCACAGCAGCCTGTTAAATCGGCCGGCTCAGGCGGTTTCTTCACGCACCTTGCTGCCGGCATAGCCGGCGGCGTGGTGGCGCTGCTCGCCGCCGACTTCCTCGCCTCCCAGCTGGGCCTCAGCGGATCGGGGGACCAGGCGGGCATCACGACATCCCTGCAGCAGCGCATCGAGGCGTTGGAAAGCCACAGCAAGGGCAATGCCGCGACGGCAGAGCTCGCCTCCCGCCTCAAGGCCGCCGAGGCCAGGGTCGGAAAGCTGGACGGCCTCAACGGCAAGATCGATAAGCTCTCTCAGGCACAAGGCGCACTTTCGCAGGACGTGAAGTCGCTCGATGCCAAAGTCGGAACGCAAGGCGGTGACGCCGACACTGCGGCACGCCTCACGAAGCTCGAGGACAAGCTCTCCGCCTTATCCGAAGCCGCAGCACACGATCCCGAAGGCGGCTTGCCACAGCTCGCAGCCGTGACCGGAAAGATCACCGACCTCGAATCGACGGTGAACAACCAGCTCGATGCCTTGCGCAAGAGCGTCACCGAGGAGATCGATACGCGGTTGACGGCGGCGACCGCGGCCAGTGAAGCCGCCAAGTCCGGAACCCAACGCATCGACCGCGACCTCGCCGGCATCAAGGCCGACGACGCCCAGCTCACGGCCCGCATCAACGCCCTCAACGCGGAGGGCCAGCGCGCAGGCGAGACGTTGCGCACGACGCAGGAGGAGCTGACACGGCTCAAAGTGGACCTCAACGCGCGTCTTCCGAACTTTGCCAGGCCCGAGGACGTCAGTGCAGCGACAATGCCGCTCGCCGAGAAGCTCAACTCTTTGCAAAAAGAGGTTCAGGGCGTCGTCAAAGGTGAGGAGAACCGCAAAGCGACGGCAGAGCGCATCGTCTTGTCTCTGGAGCTTGCAAACCTCAAGCGCGCGATCGACCGCGGTGGGGCATTTGCGTCGCAGCTTGCCGAGGCACGCAAGCTCTCCGACGGCACCGTCAACTTGGCGCCCTTGGCCAGCTTCGTCGACACGGGCGTGCCAACGCTCGCCGACCTGAGGCAGGACTTTAAGTCCGTGGCCTTCAGGATCATCGACGCGGGCCAACAACGCGCGGATGGCTCGATCATGGATCGCCTGCTCGCCGGGGCGAAATCGGTGGTACGCGTGCGTAAGATCAGCCACGAGTCCGACGACAGAAGCGTCGAGGCGGTGGTCGCGCGCATGGAGGCTGCGCTCAAGGAGGATCGGCTGGGCGACGTCGTGGAGCAGGCAAAGACGCTGCCGCCGGCCGCGCAGGACGCCGCCGGCGATTTCCTCGCCAAGGTCGAAGCGCGCAACACTGTCGACAAGGCGCTCGCCTCGGTCGAGGGGCAGCTAAAAGCCTCGCTCGTAGCGCCGGCGGCCGGTGCCCCGGGCACGGCCAAAGAGTAGGGGGCGGACATGCTGCGCTTAATCAGCTTTCTGCTTGCGGTCGCCATCCTCGCCGCCGGACTGGCCTGGCTCGCCGACCGCCCCGGCGAGCTCATGGTCCAGTGGCAGGGCTATGAAATCGAAACCAGCGTGTTTCGTGCGATAGTGCTGCTGGTCACGCTGATCGTGGTGCTGCTCGGCGTCTGGTCGCTCTTACGCCATGCCTGGAACAGCCCCGCGGCCGTCGGCAGTCATCTGGCCAAGCGCCGGCAGAAGCTTGGGCTCGATGCGCTGTCGAGCGGCATGATCGCGCTCGGCGCCGGCGACCGGGCCGCGGCCATGCGCTCCGCCATCCAGGCGCGCAAGTCGCTGCCCAACGAGCCGCTGACCCACCTGTTGCGGGCTCAGGCCGCGCAGCTCTCCGGCGACCGCACTACGGCGCGGCGCATCTTCGAGGCGATGCTGGCCACGCCAGACACCGAGCAGCTCGGCTTGAGAGGTCTTTATCTCGAGGCGCAGCGCGAGGGCGAGACGGAAGCGGCCCGCCACTTCGCCGAGCGCGCCGTCACGCTCAATCCGAAGCTCGCCTGGGCGGTCGATGCGCTCTTTGACGTGCAGTGCCGCCAGTCGGATTGGGCGGGTGCGCTGGAAACGCTGGCAACCGCGCGCAAGAACGGGCACATCGAGCGGGCGAAGGCAGATCGCAAGCGCGCCGTGCTGCTGACCGCACAGGCACAGGGCGCGGAGGAGAACGACCCCGAGCGTGCACTCAACCTGGCGCTCGAGGCGCACGGGCTCGCACCCGACCTCGTGCCGGCGGCAGCGATCGCTGGGCGGCTGCTCGCCTCGCGCGGGAATACGCCGCGCGCCGCCAAGATCCTGCAAAGGACGTGGAGCCGCGCGCCCCATCCCGATCTCGCCACCGCCTATGCCTATGCGCGCATCGGCGACAGCCCGCGCGACCGCCTCGACCGCGTCAAGCAGCTCGCCGCCTTGAGCCCCAACTCGCCCGAGGGACCGATCGCGGAGGCGATCGCCGCCATCGAGGCCCGCCAGTACGACGAGGCGCGCATAGCCCTGGAGCCTCTGCTCGCCGGCCGCCTCACCCAGCGCGTCGCCACCCTCATGGCCCGCGTCGAGGGCGAGCAGCACGGCGACAAGGGCCGCGTACGCGAATGGCTCGCACGCGCGGTCAATGCCCCGCGCGATCCCGCCTGGACCGCCGACGGCGTTGTCGCCGACCACTGGGCACCGATCTCGCCGGTCACCGGCGCGCTCGATGCCTTCCGCTGGCGCGTTCCGGTCGAGTTGGTGGATAGGGGCGACGGCGAGACGCTGGCCGCCAAGCTCGAGGAGCTCGTGGCGCTCGGCGGCCCGCGCGGGGGCAGCGACGACGTTGCGGCCGCGCGACACAACACGGAGGCCGCAACGACGATCGAGGTCGTGCCGGTCGAGGAGCCAAAACCGGTGCGCGGAACGCGCGAGACGAAGTCGGAGCCGTCTGCCGTCGAGGCACCGACCGGCAGCAAGCCTGCGGAAGGCTCAACGACGACCGTGCCCTCAAAGCCCGCTGCCGAGACCGCGCCCGCTGCCCGCCAGAACGCCCGCGACTCCTCGGTGCCACCCACGTCAAGCACGCGGACGAAGGCGCAGACCCAATCCGAGGCGCGCCGCAAGCCCGAGCCGCGCATCTTCGTGGCACCCCCCGCGCCCGACGATCCGGGGCCCGAAGGCTCGCAGGACGAGATCGCCCCGCCTCTGCGCACCAAGCCCGCTTGAGGCGCCAAACGACCGCTTGATGCTCGAGCGTTACCTGCGAACTTGCATTCGGGGATGGCCGGCGCTATCCCTCCGCGCTGACGCCATCAGGCAAAGCCGCAATAGCTCAGTTGGTAGAGCACGTCATTCGTAATGACGGGGTCGGGGGTTCGAGTCCCTCTTGCGGCACCAGCGCCCTTCGGATGACCTCCCGATCACGTCATCGACGTCCAAATTGGTGCACGAGCAGCGCCCGTGCGGCGGCGCTCCCACATGGTCTCGTAGAGATCCTGAAGGGCCAGCGTATAGGCTGCGACATCAAACAGCGGCGTGGTCAGGCGATTACACTGGAGCTTGGCCTTGCAGGCATCGAGGCGGCCTGGCTCGGTTGCCAGCGCGAACGCAACGGCGAGATAGTCTTCCTCGCTCGCGGTGACCAGCTCGGGAAGGCCGATCGCGTGCAACAGGCTCCCGGCGACGCGAGATGCGAAAGTGTCGCCGACGCAGGTCACGATCGGCACGCCGGTCCAGAGCGAATCGCTTGCCGTCGTGTGTGCGCCACAAGGGTTGGTGTCGAGCACGAGATCGGCGAGCTGCAGGCGACCGAGGTGCTCGCTCTGCTCCATGTGCGGCGCGAAAACGAGGCGATCCGGCGATATGCCGCGCCGCAGGGCCTCCCCCCGCAGATTGCCCTCCGCCCGCTCGGCGCATAGCAGCCACAGGACGCTGCCCGGCGTCTCTGCGAGCAGGCGGCACCACAGATCGAAAACCTGTGGCGTGAATTTGTAGGCCTGATTGAAGCAGCAGAAAACAAAGCCCGTTTCCGGCAAGCCGACCTCGGAGCGCGCCGGCTTGCGGCCAATCTCGCCTTTGCGGCCGTGCGGCTGGTAGGAATGCGGCATGTAGGCGAAGGCTTCCGAATAATCGGATGCAGCCGCCATCGGCGTCATGAACGGATCTGTAATGATGTAGTCGCAGATTTCAGCGCCGAGCGTCCCGGAATAGCCAAGAAAGTTCACCTGGACCGGTGCGGGCCGCAGCATCATGACGCCGGTGCGGGCACCAAATGTGTAGCCTTTGAGATCGACCAGAATGTTGATCCCGGCGCCGTGAACGGCATGCGCAGTCTCGGTGTCGCTCAGCGCCGACACGTCGTGAAAGACATCGAAGGCGTCGCTGATGCGGCGACGCATTGTCCCTCCATCTTCGGCGCCGAAGGAGAAGGCATGCAGCTCGCAGCGCTCGCGATCATGCGCCTCGAAAGTCTCGATCAGCAGCCGCGCGGTCGCGTGGTCATGAAAATCACTTGAAAGATAGCCGATGCGGAGCTTGTCACGCGCGGTCAGATCGAAATGAAAGGCGAGCGTATTCCGCTCCGGCATGCTTGCTGCGACGCGATTTCGCGTCCACAGCTCCGAGCAGAAGCGTTGCTCCCGTGCGCTTATGCCGGGTACCGACAGGAGCTGGAAAGGAGGAAGCCGGCCCGACCGGTCTTCGGCAAGCAGCGCGCGCATGTGCGAGGCCGATTGGGCGAACTCGTCCCACTCACACATTTCCCGGCTGCGGCTTAGAGAGCCGATGCGCGTCATACAGCGGCGTCCGCAACGGGTTGCTCGCGCGGTATGTCGAGACTGGCGAGCATGGCATCGCCCTTCGGCAGAAATAGAGCCGCAGTATCCTTAGGTCGACCTCGTAGCCTCACAAATCCAAAACCAGCAGATCGCCCTTGGCGCGAGAAACGCAAGCGAGGAACAGGCCTTCGGCCTTCTGTTCGTCCGACAGGCGTTTGTCGCGGTGATCCGCTTCGCCCTCCAACACCTTCACCTTGCAGGTCCCGCACATCCCTTGCTCACAGGACGTGGGTATCTCTCACGCCCTTCTCTTCCAGGAAAGCCGTGACGGTCTTGTCGCCTGGGATTTTGAAGACGGCCCCGGTGCTGGCGATCTTCACCTCGAAGACCTTGTCGAGGATGGCGTCGGGCACCTTCGCGGTAAATCGCTCAACGTGGATGCGTTCTTCGGGCCAGCCTTTTTCCTTGGCCATTTTTAGGATCGGGTCTTGCCACCAGTCCCGCAGATGAAGAGCTGCGTGTCCTCGGGCTGTGCCGCAAGGATCTCCGCCGGATTGAGCAGCTGGTTCTGCTCGCGCGCCTCGTAATAGAACTTTGTGTCTTCCGCGAAGCTCGACGCGTCGATCAATCCGCGGAACGCTTCCGGCGACATGAGCGCGTACACATAATGCAGCTCGAAGGGTATCCCTTGCGACTTCAGATGGTCGGCGACGCTCAAAATCGGCGTCACGCCGATGCCTCGCGCCAGCAATATGGCCCGCTTCGTAGCGCGCGGAACGCGGAAACGGTTGCGCGGCAGGCTGACCTGCAACGTGTCGCCGACGTTCACGTCCAGATGCAGCGCCTTCGACCCGCCCCGGCTGTTGGGGTCCTTCCATACGCCGATGACGTAGCGATTGCGCTCCGTTGAGCTGTTGCACAGCGAGTATTGGCGCACGAGATCGCCGGGGATCGTCACGTCGATGTGCGACCCGGCGGAGAAGGCGGGAAGCTCCGCTCCGTTGGGATCGACCAGCTCAAACGCGACAATGTTGTGAGCCTCGTCTGTCTTCTTAGCCACAATGACCGGGCGTAGGGCGTCGTCAGTCACTCCGCATCCCCTCCAATTTGGTGTCCGGGCAGGCGACACATCAGGTATGTGCAATTTTTGTGCCCAGTCGTCCGTCGCAAATGGCGCAGGGGGCACGGCGCATACGGGACTCCTGGGCAGCACGCTGCTTCTTAGTGAGATGCAATGAACTTGCATTGCTGGCTCGCAACCAGCGGCCTGCTACTCGGCATTCTTTGCATAGGCGCCATGCGCGCAAACGACCCGGGAACCGTTGCCGCACTTGCGAAGTTTGGCGATTGCTCGATCGACGCGAAGACCGCTCGACGCGGGACGGACATCTGGTTGTTTGGGAAGGAAGTAAGATGCCTCACTTTGGTGAGACGATTGTGAATTCGATTGCCGTCTTCATCCTTGCTGGAATGATGCTGCTGCCCCTGGTCAATCTCTTCGTCGGCGCCATCGTCGGGGCCGGCGTGAGCGGGACCATCGGCCTTTTCGCCGGAGCGCTGCTTGCATTCCTTATTATGGCGGTCGAGATCGCGCTGCTTCGGGCCCGTGATCGGCAACCTACGGCAGACGCGGACCAAACCCAGCAGCGCGCCATGTTTCCTTCTGGAAACTTAAGCCGCGCGATCGTCAGTCTCGCCGAATGGCGGCAACGCAGGATGGGGTTCGCCATCGCCCGAGGCCGCAGTTTGGGCGACCAGGAGCCTTCGTACGAGGAGCCTCGGCAAGCCGCCTAGCCGTTAGAGCGTCACGCGTTGGAGCGGCGCATACCGGCGGTGTCCCCGTACTTTCCCAATGACGTCCATGGCGCCGCCGCTGATCTTCAAGATCTCCTGCCTATCGAGTTCGTCATGCCGTCACGCCCAGCCAGCCCCCGGTGAACCCTGCCCGGGTGAGGCCCCTGCGCAGATGCGGGCTCTTGCGCATCAGTCGCCAGACCAGCTCGGAGCGATAATTCTCGATCATGCCGACGATGGGGCCCTGGTCGATGCCGAGATAGTCGCTGGCCACCCATCCGAATCCCGGAATGCAGTGCCCTTGCGCCAGCGGAACCTTGAAATCGAAACTCGGGTTGAAGGAATTGAGGAACCCATAGGTCGCGTAGATGTGCGCGCCGAAGCGGCGCTTTATCTCGTGCACGGCCGGAAGCACGATCTCGGGAGCAAAAGCGATCGAAGCGACAAGCGCGGTCGGCGCCAGCGTTCCATCGTCGTAGCTTTGAGGTCCCGCCGCTCCGCGGGCGGCATAGGCACGAAACGTGCGCGGCTTGCCCTCGTACTCGCATGTGACGTTGGCGGGGCCGTCCGAGGCGCTGACGCCCCAGACGTCGACGCCATAATCCTTCCAGCCAAGCGGATTGGCGATCGCATACGCCCTTTGCGCATAGACGGCGCGGCGGTTGTTCTCGAAATAGTCGATCCCGCGGGATCGCAGGTAGGCGTCCTGCAGTCCGCGGAAGTCGACCCAAGTCTGGCAATATTGATGGCCGAACAACGGCGCGAAGGCCAGATGCGGCAGCCCGAACTCGGAGTTCCAGGACTGATCATATGTGCTCGTCCACGCGCCCCAGGCACTGGCGTCGACCGGATGGGTCGGCGAGCCGAGAGCCAGCAGGTAAATGATCATAGCCTCGTTGTACCCGCGCCAATCGAATCGAAGGAAACCAGATTCTGGGGTCCAGCCGTGGCTGATCGCGGGGGGGCGAGGTTGCGCCCATCGCCAATCGACCCGGCCGTAGATCGCTTCCGCGAGCGTGCGGATTTCAACCTCGTCGACGTGGCCGCGATTGAAATAAGCCTGGCAGAACAGCACACCGCCGAGCAGCAGCGCCGTGTCCACCGTCGACAGCTCCGACTGGCCCACGCGCACGCCGGTTTCGGGGTTCAAGTAGTGATAGAAGAAGCCACGGTAGCCGGCCGTTCCAGATGCCTCGGGACCTTGCGGTGCGCGCTCGAGGAACCGCAAGGTATTGAGCACGCGCTCGATGGCTTGCTTGCGCGTGATGAACCCGCGCTCGGCTCCAATGGGATAAGCGGTGAGCGCAAAACCGACAGCGGCGATGCTCGCCGCCGACGCCGACGGATAGCGGTCGCGGGCCAACCCGGTGATGGGATCGGTCGTGTCCCAGAAAAACTGGAAGGTGCGCTTCTGCACATCGGCGATGAGCGCATCGCCGCGCCGTTGCGGAGCCGAGCGTCCCGTCGGCGCAGGCATGTCTCGCGCGAGAAGCGGGAGGGAGCCGCCTGCCAGAAGACCCAATCCGCCCAACAGGAGCGATCGTCTGCTGGGTATGAACCCTGCCGCGGCGCGGACTGACCCGTCTCGCGTTGATGGTCTTGCCATATTGCCCTCTAAACAAGCACAAGGTTGTTGGCGCAGATGTCAGCACTGCCCGGGCCGAGGTGGATCCCTGCGGGCAACATTCGAAGTGTCACTCGGCGTTCGGCGCCGAGTGGTATTTGAGGTTGTGTGTGATGTCGTGGAGGCTTATGCGCCCGCGGCGCTGCCCCTCTGCACGGTTAGCTGCGTATGCAGCGATTTGGGCGAGATTGCGATTCCAGTACAGGGGATTGATCGCGTTTCGTTACGCAAACGTAATAGCTTTGCAGCGTCAAAAACGGAATCGCGATACAGCGTGATGGCGCGCGGCCAGCAGAGACGCGCAATTCTGGGACTGAGCCCGCTCGAATTGTCACAGACGACGCACCCGCTCAGAGACGTTAGGACGCAGGGTCTGTCGGTCTTGGATGCGCGGATTGAGTCCGGGCGGTAAGAAGGATCTTAAATCAGGCCGGAAATTGCCATGCAGTTTAGAAACGATCGGACATCGGCGGACTGTTCTGCTTTGGGTCAAAAATCCCCAACGCCCCAACGCGCACCTTAGCGGAGATAGCGTCTTGCTCCGCCGCCTCCTCGACCTCTGGATCGCGCGCTATGCCAGCCCTTCGCAGGAAGCTCTGCAGGCTGTCGCGCACCTGATGCCGGTGACGGTGGTGACGGGGGGCTCGCGCGGAATTGGGCTGGCGCTGGCGCGTCGTTTCGCCGAGGCCGGCCACGACGTGGTGCTCGTCGCGCGCAACGTGGGTCCGCTGCAAGAGGCGGCGACCCAGATCGCGCGCGACTTCTCCGTCAAAGCTTTCCCGATGACGCTCGACGTTACGCAGGCCGACGCCCCCCGCAAGCTCGATGAGTACCTTGCCGCGCACGGGCTTTACCTCGACGTGCTGGTCAACAACGCCGGTGTGGGGTTGGCCGGGCCTTTCGCCGCGCACGACGAGGCGGACGTGATGCACCTCCTCGATCTCAACATCGCGGCACTGACGCGCCTGATGCATCACGCGCTAACCGGCATGCAGGCGCGCGCGCGCGGCGGCATATTGAATGTCGCCTCGCTCGGCGGCCTGGCGCCGGGGCCCTATCAGGCCGCCTACTACGCGAGCAAAGCCTACGTGATCTCACTGACGGAAGCCGTCGGCTACGAGACCGCCGGCGCCGGCGTGCGAACTCTCGGCGCTGGCCCCCGGCCCGGTGGACACGAGCTTTCACGCAGCGATGGGCGCGGAGCACTCGTTCTATCGTCAGCTGATCTTTCCGCTGAGCCCGGAAGCGACGGCGCGCGCCGCCTACCGCGGCTACCTTCTGGGCTGCCGCCTCATCGTCCCGGGAGTGATGAACAAAGTGTTGGCGGTAGCGCTGCGCCTCTTGCCGCACACATTGCTCATGCCGCTGATCGGCTGGCTGTTGCGCCCGCGCGCGGAACGGCCCTGGGACGAGACCCGCGACAACAAAGACTGAAGTGCACGGGCGTGCCGTCATTACCTTTGTAGCAATACTTTTCAGCTTAACTGTCTCCAGCCGCCGCGAATTAGTTCTTGCGTATCACGGCGCAGTCGGCGCGGAGGCGCGCCAGCGGGCTCTAAAGATCCCGCGCTGCGCGCGCCCCCGTGCCGGCTCCGTTAACGGCCGCGCAATAGCGCCATGCACGGGTATCATCGCGCCATGCGCGGCGTACAAGTGGCCATGGCGCTTCACCATTCCCTCGCAAAACCTGGACAGCTGCGTCAGCACGCCCTAAAGGGCTGGGTCCGCAAACGACCGCTCAAATCCCGTACTAACCAATTTATGGGATGATCTGTGCGCCCCATATCCGGGTCCACCTCAACGCTCTCTTAAGACGCCAGAATGGGTGACACCAAGACCCTCTCCCCCATGGATGCCCTCGAGCTTGCCCCGATCGGCAACGGCCGCATCGCAGCTCTCGTCGACTCGAACGGGCGCATCGTCTGGTGGTGCTTTCCGCGTCTCGATTCAGATCCCGTCTTCTCGCGCCTGCTTTCGGGCGACGAGGAGAAGGGTTTCTGCGACGTGGTCATGCACGGGAACGGCACGCCCAAGGCCCGCTCGGGCTACGTCCGCAACACGGCGATCGTCGAGACGATCCTGGAGGACGGAAACGGCAACGCGGTCAAGATCACCGACTTCGCCCCGCGCTTCATGCGCTACGAGCGCGCCTTCCACCCGGCGCAGATCCTGCGCCGCATCGAGCCCGTTCGCGGTCTGCCGCGCATCAGCATCCGCTTGCGCCCGACCTTAAACTACGGCCAGCCCAGCGACTGCCAGGCGATCGGCTCCAACCACATGCGCTTCACGGGCGGCGTCAACGTGTTGCGTCTGACGACGGACGCACCGCTGTCCTACATCGCGCACGAGACGCCGTTCGCGCTGACGCACCCAATCACGCTGATCCTCGGTCCCGACGAGCCGCTCGAGGCCTCCGTCGATACCGTCTCGCGCGAGTTCCTCGAGCGCACGAACGACTACTGGCGCAATTGGGTGCGCGGCCTCGGCGTCCCGCTCGACTGGCAGGCCGCCATCATCCGCGCCGCCATCACGCTGAGACTGTGCCACTTCGAGGAGACGGGCGCGATCATCGCCGCGCACACCACCTCCATCCCCGAGGCGCCGGGAACGCAGCGCAACTGGGACTACCGCTACTGCTGGCTTCGCGACGCCTACTTCGTCATTCGCGCCCTCAATCGGCTCGGCGCGACCCAGACGATGGAGGACTACATCAACTACATCACGACGCTGGCGGTCGAGGTGGAGCGGCCGTTGCAGCCCGTCTACGGCATCATCCACAATCAGTTGCTCGAGGAACGGGTCGCCACCGACCTCGCCGGCTTCCGCGGCATGGGCCCGGTGCGCATTGGCAATCAAGCCGCCGAGCAGATGCAGCACGACGCCTACGGCAGCGTGATCCTCGGCGCCTCGCACATGTTCATCGACCAGCGCCTGCCGGGCGTGGGCGACGAGACCTTATTCCGCCGTCTCGAGCCGCTGGGACATCAGGCGCGCCGCCTGTTCCTGGAGCCGGACGCGGGTCCGTGGGAGTACCGCGGCCGTCAACGCATCCATACCCACTCCGCCACCATGTGCTGGGTGGCATGCGATCGCCTCGCGCGCGTCGCGGCTTTGCTGGGCCTCGACGAGCGCGCGCGCTACTGGCGCTCTCATGCCGACAAGCTGCGCGCGGAGATCCTGGGGCGGGCGTGGAGCGACAAGTGGGGCGCCATCGCGGGCGCCCTCGACCACGACGACCTCGATGCGAGCGTGCTGCTTCTGGCCGACCTCGGACTTCTTTCGCCAGGCGACGAGCGCTTCCGCAAGACCTGCAAGGTCATCGGCAAGGAGCTCTGCCGCAACGGCTTCGTGATGCGCTACACCGCCGATGATGACTTCGGCGCGCCGGAGACGGCCTTCCTCGTCTGCCAGTTCTGGTACGCCGACGCGCTTGCCGCGATCGGCGAGAAGGAAAAGGCGCGCGAGATTTTCTCCGACGTGCTGGCTCGCAGGAACTCGTACGGAATCCTCAGCGAGGACATCCATCCCGTGACCGGCCAGCTGTGGGGCAACATCCCGCAGACCTATTGCATGGCCGGCGTCATCAATACCGGCATGCAGCTCTCACGCAGCTGGGAAGAGGCTTGGTCAGCCTACTGAGGGCGCCAATCTGCCCACCAAAACGGCAAAGTTCAGGCCCGCGCGCGACCGCCGGGAACCATAAGGGCCGGTAAATGATTGCTCGCTAAACTTGCCGCCCAATCGGGGGGATTGTCACCCAAAGCGCGCAACTTGCTGCTATAGTGGCGGTGCAGCATCGATAGGAGCATGATGAGCCGGATCGTCCTGGTCTCCAATCGCGTCGCCGATCTCAGCAAGGCAGCTCAGGCCGGCGGTGTCGTGATCGCGATCGCGGACGTGCTGCGCGCCCGCAACGGCCTGTGGCTGGGCTGGAGCGGCAAGATCGGCGAAAGAAGCGAGGAGCTGCGCACCACGCCTGATATTTCGCAGGTGGGCACGGCCACGATCGCAACCCTCCCGCTCAGCAATCGTGAGTACAAGGAGTACTATCTCGGGTACGCGAATGGCGTGCTCTGGCCGGTGTTCCACTCGCGCCTGGATCTGGCGCAATTCGAGGCCGGCTACTATCAGCGCTACCTCGACGTCAGCAAACGGTTCGCCCACGCGTTGCAGCCGCTCTTGCGCCCCGACGATACGATTTGGGTCCACGATTATCACATGATCCCGCTGGGCATGGAGCTGCGCAATCTCGGTGTCGAGAATCCAATCGGATTTTTCCTGCACATCCCAGTTCCTCCGGCGCAGACATTTCTCGCAATACCCGAGCATCGCGATCTAGCCCGCGGCCTTGCCGCCTACGATCTCATCGGTCTGCAGACCAAGGCCGACGTCGGCAATCTCATCGACTATCTGCAGGACGGCGTCTTCGGCCGCATCCTCAACGACGGCAGGATCCGCGTCTTCAACCGCGAGTTGGCGATCCAGAGCTTCCCCGTCGGCATTGATGTCGATTCCTTCCTGGAGTCGCGCCCCAAGCGCCCGCGCGAGACCGTACCGTCGGCCACCCGCCTCATCGGCGTCGACCGGCTCGACTACACGAAAGGGCTGCCGCAGAAATTCCGCGCCTTCGGCCGCTTCCTGGAAAAGTACCCCGACTACCGGCGCAAGGTCATTCTTTCGCAGATCGCGCCGCCTACGCGTGAGAGCGTCGTTGCCTATGCCGACATCCGCCACGAGCTGGAGACGCTGTCGGGAACGATCAACGGCAAATTCGGAGAGCTCGACTGGGTGCCGATCCAGTACATTCACCGCTCCACACCGCGGCGCATGCTGGTCGACGTCTTCCGCCAATCGCGCATCGGCTTCGTAACCCCGTTGCGAGACGGCATGAACCTCGTTGCCAAGGAGTATATCGCGGCACAGGACCCAGACGACCCCGGGGCCCTCATCCTGTCCCGTTTCGCGGGCGCAGCCGAGCAGATGAAGCAGGCGCTGATCGTCAATCCCTACGACGTCGAGGAGATGGCAGACACCATCAAGGTGGCGTTGGAAATGGGCCTGCAGGAACGCCAGGAGCGCCATCGCGCGCTGCTGAATGGCATCCGAACCCAGGACACATTTGCCTGGTGCCGATCGTTCTTGAATGCGCTGGAGAGCGTGTCCCGACACAAGTCGGTAGCATTCGGCTCTCCCTCGGAGGCTGCCAAGAAAGCCTTACAGGAGATCGAGATGGCTCGCGTATCACCATCACCGCGCGCGCGCTCGAATTGACAGGGCCCTGCAGCGCAGGGAAGCACCATCGCTGCCGATCGAACGCCCTTTGATCCCACGCAAGCTCCCGCGCGGCACGTAAGAGGAGTTGATGAAGGCACTGACCATCGGCGGGGCGATGATCGACACGATCGCCATCATCGAGAGCGATCGTATCGAGCGCATGTCCATGCTCAATGCCGAGACCTCGTTCCTCCTGCTCGAGGAAGGCCGCAAGACCGATTCGCTGGAGGTTTCCACCCACTGCGGCGGCGGCGCGATCAACTCGGCCGTCGCCATGGCGCGCTTAGGCCTCCACGTTGCCACCTTGATCAAGCTCGGCCGTGACGACCGCGCCGAGGTGATCCTGGCGCGGTTGAACCAGGAAGGGATCTCGACCCGCTGGGTGAACCGCGACGGAAAGGCTCCGACGGGGGCGTCGGTGCTCCTTTCCTCGCATGAGCGCAACGCCGCGGTGTTCACCTTCCGAGGCGCGAACACGCTGTTGGAGGCTGCCGACCTCGACGAGGAGGCGTTCGCAGCCGACCTCGTCTATGTCTCCAATCTCTCCAACCAGTCGGCGGATTGCTATCCGCTGATCATCGATAAGGCTAAATCCAACGGCGCGCTCGTCGCCGTCAATCCGGGCGTGCGGCACCTGTCGGCGCGCGCCAGCGCCTTCAGGGAGAGCCTCCCCCAGGTCGATATACTTGCCCTCAACCGGCCGGAGGCCGACGTGATGGTCGCAAGCCTCGTTGCCGAGTTCGGCGAGGGCGGGCAATCGCTCGCGCTCAAGCGGGGCGAGCACCCTCCCGCGCTCGTGGCGCGCGGGCTCGTGGGCGGCGGCTTCGAGATGAGTCTCGCCGCATTCTTCGGTGCTCTGCGCAAGCTCGGCACCAAGTGTGTTCTCCTCACCGACAGCCGCGGCGGCGCGTTCGCCTGCGTCGACGGCGACATCCTGTTCTGCCCGGCGCTCGAGGCCGAGGTTGCCGGAACGGCGGGCGCCGGCGACGCCTTTGCGGCAACGTTCGCCGCCTTCCTCGCCCTTGGCCGTTCGGGAGAGGAGGCGCTTCGGGCCGCGACGATCAATGCCGCGAGCGTTGTCGGACATGTGGATACTCAGACAGGCCTCATGCAGCGGGAGGCGCTCGAAGCCCGGCTTTTGGCCCCCGAGGACCCTCCCATACGAAAGTGGACCCTCTAATTTCGGGCGGGCATCCTATGTTGGTCCTTCCAAGAAGCGATCCCAGCGAGTAGGACTCGCCCCCCGCGGCAGAGGTGTATGGGCCGCCGACGATCGTTAGGCGACAGGAGACGGAGCTTTGCGAAATACCGATCGGATCGAGCCGCGCTCCACGCCCGCGGAGGAGATCCTTTCCGGAGATCCGGCCAAGTTTGCGCTCTTTCTCGATGTCGATGGGACTTTGCTCGACATCGCGCCGACGCCCGGCGAGGTCGTTGTCCCTGCGCAGTTGCCTGAGCTGCTCGTACGTGTCTCCAAGCGCCTAGGCGGCGCCCTGGCGATTCTCACCGGCCGCCAGCTGGCGGAGATCGACGCCTTGCTCGCGCCCGCGCAGTTCGTCGGCGCCGGTGTGCATGGGGCCGAATTGCGCACGATCCCTGGAGGGCCAATCGAACGCGTGGCAACCGCGCTCCCCGACACGCTGGTGGCGGAGCTCCAGGCGCTCGCCGACCGCCTTCCAGGAATTATCGCCGAGCCCAAAGGTCCGGGCTTTGCCGTCCACTATCGCCAGGCCCCGGAGCTCAAGGCCGCTGTCGAGCACGAGATCCGGACTCTCATCGCGCAATTCCCCGAGGACCTCGTCCTCTGCCCGGGACGCAAGCTGTTTGAGGTGATCCCCGAGGGTCACTCCAAGGGCTCGGCTCTCGAGACCATTGCCGCGCTGCCGGCCTTCTCGGGCCGGACGCCGATCATGATCGGCGACGACGCGGGCGACGTTCCCGCTCTTGCCGCGGCCGAAAAGCTCGGTGGTATCGGTTTGCGGGTCGCCGGCGGTCATTTCGGCCGCACGGATGTCGATCTCCAAGGTCCTGAGGCGGTCGCCGGCTGGCTCGGCAAGCTCGCTGAAGGCCTCAAGGCGTGAGAGCTAGGCGGCCTTGGGCGCGGGCGGGCAATCGGTGCCGGAACCGTTGCCGTTGCGCGCGTCGGCGGCAAGGCTCCGGTAGTCCTTGAGGATCTTGGCGATCTCCTCCTCCTCGAGCTCTTCCAGGTCGAGAAGCCGATTGTGCGCCCCTTCGATGGCGCGGATCAGCTCGTCGAGCTTGACCTGGATCGCTTCGGAATCGCGGTTCTGCGAGTTCTGGATGACGAACACCATCAGGAAGGTGACGATTGTCGTGCCCGTGTTGATCACAAGCTGCCAGGTATCGCTGTAGCCGAAGAGCGGACCGGTCAGGGCCCAAAGCAGCACGATGCCGACCGCCGCCGCGAAGGTGCCGGGGTGACCGGACATCCGCGACGTAAGCCGCGCGAAGCGCGTAAACCAAGACGCCTTTTTCTTGCCAATAAGCATGTCACTGTTGCTTTCTGACTGGCCATCTGAGTGGCCATGGCCCCGCATTCAATGCGGCGGCAGTAGTTCCGGTTCCATACCAGCCACCGTAAGGACCCGGATTGCCGCAAGTTTCGGCTGACGGGGCAGCCAGCTTCGGCTAAACCCGGGTGTCCTGTTACCGAGCGGTTCCCCCGGTTCCGCCTCACCCAATCCCGCGCCATCCGCGCCACGCCTTGTGTGGGAACCTCCCCATGATCAAGCGACTGTTTATTGCCGTCATCATCCTGGGGGCTTTCCTGGGCGGGCTTGCGTATTTCCAGCTCGTCTTCAAGCCGCAGATGATAAAGGGCTTCCTGGCCAAGCAGGTGCCGCCGCCGGCCACGATCACGGCGGAGGCGGCGCAATCCAGAGAATGGATCGAACGGCTTCCGGCAATCGGGACGCTGATTGCCTCGCAGGGCGTCGACGTGGCCTCGCAGGTCTCCGGCATCGTGACGGCGCTCGGCTTCGAGAGCGGCCAGGACGTTCCCAAGGGCGACAAGCTGGTCCAGCTCGATATCAACGTTGAGCTTGCGGATCTGGAAAGCGCCGAAGCGACGCTGCGCGAGGCGGACGTCGCCTACAAGCGCCAGGCCGACCTCATGCGCAAGTCAGTGACATCGGAGGCCAATGTCGACACCGCGCTCGCCAAGCGCGACACCGCTGCTGCCGCCGTCACCCGCATCAAGGCGCTGATTGCGCAGAAGTCGATCCTGGCGCCGTTCGCTGGCCGGCTCGGCATCCGCAAGGTGGAGCTCGGCCAATACGTGTCGCCCGGCCTGGCGCTGGTGACGCTGCAGGCGCTCGATCCCATCTGGGTCGACTTTCCCATGCCCGAGCAGAACATCGGCAAGCTGCGGGTGGGCGAGACGATAGAGCTCACCGTGGACACCTTCCCCGGCAAGGTCTTCAAAGGAAAGGTGGCCTCGCTTGACGCACGCGTCTCGCAGGAGACACGCACGCTGCTCGTACGCGGCACGCTTCCCAATCCCGAACGCAAGCTGTTGCCCGGCATGTTCGCCAACGTCGCCGTGCTGGCGGGCGCGCCGGCCACCGTCGTGACGGTGCCCCGCACCGCCATCACCTACAGCCTCTACGGCGACAGCGTCTACGTCGTGGAGCCGGAGGCGGCCAAGGAGGGCGAGGCCGAGCCCAAAGCTGCCGCAGAGAAGGTCTTTGTTGTCGAGCGGCGCTTCGTGACGACAGGCCAGGTGCGCGACGACCTCGTCGCCGTCACCTCGGGGCTAAAGACGGGCGAGGTGGTCGTCACCACCGGCCAGCTCAAGCTCAACAACGGCGGCCACGTCAAGATCGATAACGCGCAAGCGCTCAAGCCCCCGCCTGAGCTCCCCAAGCCATAGCGAAGGCTTCGTTCATGACATTCACGGACATCTTCATCCGCCGACCGGTGCTGAGCTCAGTCGTGAGCCTGTTGATCCTGCTCGTCGGCTTGAGCGCCGCCTTCAATCTGCCCGTGCGCCAGTACCCCGAGCTCACCAACACCACGATCACCATCACGACCGTGTACCCGGGTGCCAATGCCGACCTGATCAAGGGCTTCATCACCGTACCCATTCAGCAGGCGGTGGCGAGCGCTGAAGGCATCGACACGCTCACCTCCTCCTCGCAGCAGAACGTGAGCACGGTGACGCTGAACCTGCGGCTCGATGCCGACCCCGACCGGGCCGTGACCGACGTCTTGGCCAAGGTCAACCAGGTGCAGAGCGTGCTGCCGCGCGAGGCGCAGAACCCCACCGTCGTCAAGCAGACGGGCGAATCTACCGCGCTCATGTACCTGTCGTTCAACAGCAAGTTGATGACCTCATCGCAGATCACCGACTACCTGACGCGCGTGGTGCAGCCGAAGCTGCAAACCGTCAATGGCGTCGCCAACGCGCAGATCCTTGGCGGCCAGGTGTTCGCAATGCGCATTTGGCTCAATCCCGACAAGATGGCAGCGCTCGGCGTGACGCCGACGCAGGTGCACGACGCGCTCGCGGCCAACAACTTCACCACGGCCGCCGGACAGATAAAGGGCGACTTCGTGCAGCTGACGATCAACGCGGCGACATCGCTCGATAACGCCGCTGCGTTCGGCCGGCTCGTCGTCGCCGCGCGCGGCGACGCACTGGTCCGCCTCGACGACATCGCCAACATCGATCTCGGGGCCGAGAACGTCGATTCCTCCTCGGTCTTCGACGGGCTCAAGGCGGTGTTCATCGGCATCTATTCGACGCCGACCGCCAATCCGCTGACCGTCATCTCCGACGTGCGCAAGACCTTCCCCGAGATCGTGTCGCAGCTGCCGCCGGGCCTCGATGCGGCCATCGCCTACAACTCGACCAAGTTCATCGACGCGTCCATCCGCGAGGTGCAGAAGACGCTGATCGAGGCGGCTGTCATCGTCATCGTCGTCATCTTCCTGTTTCTCGGCAGCCTGCGCTCGACCCTCATCCCCATCGTCACCATCCCCCTGTCGCTCATCGGCGTCATGTTTGCGCTTTTGGCGCTCGGCTACTCGATCAACCTTTTGACGCTGCTGGCGCTCGTACTCGCCATCGGCCTCGTCGTCGACGACGCCATCGTGGTGGTGGAGAACATCCACCGCCACATCGAGGCGGGCATGAACTCGTTTGACGCGGCGCTGGTCGGCGCACGCGAGATCGCCGTGCCGATCATCTCCATGACGATCACGCTGGCGGCGGTCTACGCGCCGATCGGCTTCGTGGCCGGCCTGACGGGCACGCTGTTCCGCGAGTTCGCGTTCACGCTCGCCGGTGCGGTCATCGTCTCCGGCGTCATCGCGCTCACCCTTTCGCCGATGATGTGCTCCAAGCTGCTCTCGTCGGAGCTTTCGTCGGGGCGCTTCGTCAAGTTCCTCGACCGCAGGTTCGAGGGGCTCAAGAAGCGCTACCAGCGCCGCCTCGGCCGCACGCTCAACTACCGCCCCGTCACCCTGCTCGTCCTTGTCGGCGTGATCTTCGCCACGGGGCTCATGTATTCGACGGCGCAGAAGGAGCTGGCGCCGGCTGAGGACCAGGGCATCATCTTCAACATCGTGAAGACGCCGCAGATCGGCAATCTCGACTACCTCGAGCAGGTGACGGCCCATCTCAACAAGGTGTTCGATGAGGTGCCGGAAAAGGAGCATGTGTTCGCCATCAACGGCATGGGCGGCAACGTGCATCAGGCCTTCGCCGGCATCCTGTTCAAGCCTTGGGAGGAGCGCCACCGGACGCAGGCGCAGATCTTGCAGAGCTTGCAGCCGAAGGTGGCGGCCATCGCCGGCGGCCAGGTGCTGTCGTTCGGTCGGCCGTCGTTGCCGGGGTCGACCGGCGGACCGCCGCTGCAGTTCGTCATTACCACGACGGCAGACTACGAGCAGCTCGCGCAAGTGCTCGACAAGATGCAGCAGGAAGCCAAAAAAAGCGGCCTCTTCATCTTCACCGATACGGACTTGAAGTTCGACACGCCGCAGGTCGAGGTGAAGATCGACCACGACAAAGCCAACCGGCTCGGCATCACCATGCAGGACATCGGTGCCTCGCTGGCGACGCTGCTCGGCGGCAACTGGGTCAATCGCTTCAACCTGTACGGCCGCAGCTACGAGGTGATCCCGCAGGTGCCGCGCGCCTTCCGGCTCAAGCCCGACATGATCAAGCGCTACCAGGTGCGAACCTCCTCCGGCCAACTGGTCCCGCTGTCGACGGTGGTGGACGTGAGGGAGTCGGTGCAGCCCAATGCGCTGACGAGCTTCCAGCAGCTCAACTCGGCGATCCTCTCGGGCGTCCCCTTCCCGGGGCGAACGGTCGGCGAGGCCATCGATTTCCTCAAAGCCAAAGCAGCGGATATCTTCCCGGAGGGCTTCACCTACGACTTTCAGGGCGAGAGCCGGCAGTACGTGCAGGAGGGCAGCCGCCTCGTCGTCACCTTCGTCTTCGCGCTGATCGTGATCTATCTGGTGCTGGCGGCGCAGTATGAAAGCTTCCGCGATCCGCTGATCATCCTGATCGCGTTGCCGACCTCGCTCTTCGGCGCCCTCTTGCCGGTGACGGCGGGGCTCGCCACCATCAACATCTACACGCAGATCGGCCTTGTGACCCTGATCGGCCTCATCTCCAAGCACGGCATCCTGATGGTCGACTATGCCAACCATCTGCAGATCAACGAGGGCTTGGGACGCCGCGAGGCGATCGAGAAGGCGGCCGCCATCCGTCTGCGCCCGATCCTGATGACGACGGCCGCCATGGTGATCGCCATGGTGCCCTTGATCATCGCCTCCGGCGCCGGCGCGGCGAGCCGCTTCGCCATCGGCATCGTCATCGCCTTCGGAATGATGATCGGCACGATGTTCACGCTGTTCGTGACGCCCGCGGTCTACACCTACATTGCGCGCGAGCACACCCGCGACGAAAGCGCAGCAGCCGCGGCACCAGAGCCGGCGGAATAAGCCCGCCCGCTAGCCGGTGATCACGTCGAACACGAGCTTGACGTTGAGGACGACTACTACGGCCGCCACCACCCAGGCCAGGACTGTCACCCACATGGGAGACACCAGCTCGCCCATCTTGCGGCGGTCGGCGGTGAACATGACAAGCGGGACGATCGCGAAGGGAAGCTGCAAGCTGAGGACAACCTGGCTCAGGATGAGCAGCTTGCCCGTTCCCGCCGCGCCATAGAGCACGGTCGCGATCGCCGCCGGAATGATGGCGAGCGCGCGCGTCGCCAGCCGGCGGGCCCACGCCGGCAGCCGCACGTTGATGAAGCCTTCCATCACGATCTGGCCCGACAGCGTGGCGGTCACGGTCGAGTTGAGACCGCAGCACAGCAGCGCCACGCCGAAGAGCGTGGCCGCCCAAGCCGAACCGAGCAACGGGGTCAAGAGCTTCTGCGCGTCCTCGAGGTCCGCTACGCCGTACTGGCCTGCCTTGTGGAACGTCGCCGCCGCCAGAATGAGGATCGAGGCGTTGACCAGCAGCGCCAGCATCAGCGCGACCGTTGAATCGATGGTCGCGAACTTGATCGCCTCGCGCTTGGCGGGAATAGTGTCGGCGACGAGGCGCGTCTGCACGATCGAGGAGTGCAGGTAAAGGTTGTGCGGCATCACGGTGGCGCCGAGGATGCCCATGGCGAGATAGAGCATATCCGGATTGCGCACGATCTCGACCGTCGGCGCGAAGCCCAAGATCACCTCGCGCATATCGGGCTGCGCCATGGCGACCTCGATGCCGAAGCAAGCAGCGATGACCAAGAGCGTGCCCACGACGAAGGCCTCGATCCAGCGAAAGCCGAGGTTCTGAAGATAGAGGATGAGGATGACGTCGAGCGCGGTGATGAACACACCGAGCTCGAGCGGGATTCCGAACAAGAGATTGAGCCCGATGGCGGTGCCGATAACCTCGGCCACGTCGGTAGCGCAAATGGCGATCTCCGCCAGAACCCAGAGAACGTAGCTCGCCGGCTTGGAGTAGGCGTCCCGGCACGCCTGCGCCAGATCGCGCCCGGTGGCGAAGCCGAGGCGCGCGCACAGCGCCTGCAACAGGATCGCCATCAGGTTGGAAAGGAGCGCAATCGAAAGCAGCGCATAACCGAACTTGGAGCCGCCGGCGAGCGAGGTCGCCCAGTTGCCGGGGTCCATGTAGCCAACGGAGACGAGGTAGCCGGGGCCGAGGAAGGCGAGGAGCCGACGCCAGCCGGTTCCGGTGACCGGGATCGAGCCCCACACCTCCCGCAGCGACGGCTCGCCACGCGCGCGGCGCCAGCCCGCGGAAGTCACGGAAGCCTCCAAGGGCTTCGCAACGTCGTGCATCGATATCTCCGCAAATTCCCCCTCCCGGGCCCCGGAGGGCCGGGTCGCATGACGTTACTTGCAAATGATTTGCAACTGCAAAATAGGGTTACTCGCAAGCGCTCGTCAAGAGGGCGCAAGCCCGCAGGGGCCCGGCGGCCACACGCATCCAGTTGCCCATGCAGTTGGAGGCAGGACCGGCTGGTGTGGCCAGCCTGCCAAAACGTCCCGGCGCGGCCGGCAGCGCCACCCGACGCCTTCCTGGTTACGGAAAAACATCTATCTCAGCTTCGAACGCAAAAGCTGAAAATTGCTTCAAAATACTGCTTTTTGCGGAAACCGCGACATTTTCGCGATGCGCGCTCAAGGCTTCTACTTTGTGCCAACAGGGGCGCCGCGAGACCACTTCGTAACCCTTTGGGCCAGATAATCAGCCTGCCGAAGGCTTGGTCCCTGACCGCCGAATGGAAAAAAGATCGATGCTCCGGCGCGCCGCCGCGACCGGCGCGTGAACATTTGCGTAGGCCAATCTTCCGACATCAGAATGATGATGACAGCAGTTGCTGCCCAAAACCTGCCAACGGCGCCGCGGGCCTCCCCCGGGCGCAAAGTGCTCGTTGCCGAAGACAGCCCCATCACGCACGAGCTGCTGAAGCTGCTGCTCAAGCAGCGGGGTCATCAAGTCGATATCGCGACCGACGGGCGCCAGGCGCTCGAGGCTTTGCGCACGCACGATTACGACGTGGCGCTTTTGGATTTCCATCTGCCGGTCATGGATGGGCTGCAAGTTGCAGCTGCCCTCAAGAAGACTCCCGACGGGCGCAAGCTGCCGCGGCTCATTGCCATAACGGCCGACGTCGAAGGCTTGCTTGCCCACAAGGAAGGCTGCGAGAACTTTGACCACATCATCCCCAAGCCGCTCGACATCTACCAGGTCGGCAAGCTGGTCGAGGAGCAGGCCGACATCGCCGAGCAGCAGGCGGTCCAGACGCGAGCCGTGCCCGCGTCGCCCAAGCCGATCGAAGCCGTAGCCTCGCGGCCACCACCCTCCTTCTTCGAGGAGCTCGGCTACCAATTCATTGCTTGGCCTGAGGATCTGGAGGCGAACCGGCTATCTGCCCGCGCAATGCAGGCGACGCTCGGTGATCCGCGCTTCGATGGCATCCTCATCCGCGAGCCTGTCTCCGCCGACGAGCTCGTGAGCATCTGGCACCGCAAAGCGCTCTTCGCGCTGCCGGTCATCGACCTCACGGGCACGCTCGGCACCAAGGCCGACCTCGACGCCTCCACGCTCAGAGCGCAAGACGCCGAGCAGGTCTCACAGCTCATCCGCCGCTTTCAAGATCGGCGTGCGCGTCTGCATCGCGATCTCTTGTTCAGCGAGAACATGGGCGAAAAGCTGCTGGGCCGAGTCTTCGTCTCCGAGCGCCCCCTGGCGGCGGCTCTCGATCCGGAGTCCAAGAGCTTCATTTCCTACAACACGACGTTGAGCGGTCCTTTGGTTGCCCGCGAAGCGGAAAACCTGTGCCAACAGGGTTTGTTCAAGCTGGAGTTCTTCGACCGCTTCCAGACCTGCCCCCGCTGCGAGTCAGCGCGCATGCACGTGCGCGAGGAGTGCTGGAAATGCCGCTCCGCCGACCTGGTGGAGGAGCCCTACCTTCATCACTTCAAGTGTGCGTATCAGGGTCCGGAGTTGCAGTTCCGGCAAGGCGACGATCTCATTTGCCCCAAGTGCCGCCGCGAGCTCACGCACTTCGGGTTCGACTACGATCGGCCCGGCAGCATGATCGTGTGCCAGGCGTGCGGGCATGCGGCGTCCGACCCCGCTGTCGGCTTCGTCTGTCTCGACTGCAACACCCATACTGACTCCGACGCCTGTCCCACGTCCGACGTCTATTCCTACCAGCTGACCGACGATGGCCACGGCTTTGCCGAGTTCGGCAAAGCCTTCCTGGGCCAGGCGCACGAGGCTTTGCGGTTCGCCGAGCTGCCGCTCGAGCTCATCGTGGCGCTCAACGCCGCGGCCAAGCGATATAACGAGGAGAAGGTCCCCTTCACGCTCGTCAACATCGCCTACGAGAAAGAGCGGGAGATCACGGCCGAGCACGGCGCACGCCAGTTCGCGCAGGCCCGCGACCTCTTCATCGAGAACTTGCGCGCAGCGACCCACAGCACCGACATGGTGATCAAGGGCCAGTCCTATGACTACGCCTTGCTGAGCAACATCGACCCGGCGCAGGCTAAGAAAGAGTTCAACCGGCTGCGCGATGCCGCCCAGGCAACCGTCCGCTTCGACCTCGGCGCCAAGCTTAAGGCGTTCGGTCCGGAGGACTTCTCCTGATGTGGCATCTCACCTCAGAAAGCCTGGCGTTCCTAACCTCGCAGAGCGGCGTGAGCCTCTTCACGCTGTTCTGGTTCGTGATCATCTTCGAGATCCCGCGCTACACGCTGGGCTTCATTGCCACGCTGGCGCTCGCCATTCGTTCGGACAAATGGAAGCCGTACAAAGTCGAACGGCTGAGCGTCGTGATCGCCGGGCACAACGAAGAGGATTCGATAGAGCGCTGCGTTCTTTCTCTGCGCGAGCAGAGCCGGCCGCCTGACGAGATCATCGTCGTCAGCGACGGCTCGACCGACCGCATGCCGCAGAAGCTGCGCGCGCTCGAAGCCCGCGGCCTCATCCAAGAGGCGCACTGCACGCAAATGCGGGGCGGGAAGTCCGCCGGCGTCAATCTGGCCGTCGGGCGCACGACCGGGGACATCATCGTCAACGTCGATTGCGACTGCACGT
This sequence comes from uncultured Alphaproteobacteria bacterium, assembly GCA_963782555.1. GTDB lineage: Bacteria > Pseudomonadota > Alphaproteobacteria > Rhizobiales > Hyphomicrobiaceae > Hyphomicrobium_A. Next base: position 194,902 of record CAWAKB010000003.1, read on the forward strand.
TCGACAGGAACGCACTGAAATGCATCGTCGAACCTTTCGCGGATCCTCGTGTGGGAGGCGTGGCCGGCAACATCATCGTGCGTAATCCGAGGGCAAGCCTGGTCACGGCCTGCCAAGCGATCGAGTACATGATCTCAATCTCGCAGGGCAAACAGGCCGCAAACATCACCGATCAGATGAGCTGCGTCTCGGGCGCCTTTGGCGCGTTTCGGCGCGAGGCCCTGCAGCGGGTCGGCGGTCTCGACTCGGGCGGCGGCGAAGACCTCGACGTGACGCTCAAGCTGCGCATGGCGGGCTGGAAGGCGCGCTTTGCCCCCGACGCCGTATGCTACACCGACGTGCCCGAGACGCTGATGGCGCTGACCCGGCAACGCTTTCGCTGGGAGCGCGATGCCGTGCGCCTGCGCTACCGCAAGCATCGTGCACTGCTGAACCCCTTCAGCGCGCGCTTCGACGTCGTCGAGCTGCTGCACGAGCTGGACTTCATCGTCTTCAACATCCTTGCGGCTATTGCATTCCCAGTCTACCTGGTCTGGCTGTTCGTCATGTACGGCAATTTTGCCCCCGTGATCCTCATGACGGCGCAGATCGGCATGTGGGTGCTCGACCTCTTCACCTTCCTGCTCGCCGCCTGGATGACGCCGAAGGCGAACGGCACGAGCCTCATGCCCTACCTTTTGGCCTACAGCCCGTTCTATGGGTTTCTCATGCGTATGGTTCGGGTCACGGCCTACGTGCAGGAATGGGTCTTCAGGGCGTCCTATCACGATCCTTACGTGCCCAAGAAAGTGCACCTCGTGCGCAAGTGACAATGCGAGCCCTCAAAACACGCCTCCGCCCCGACAACATTCCCAACGAGCAGCGCATTGCGCGCGGCTCGGCTGGGCGCATCATCTACCTTGCGCTGCTTGTCGCTTTCGCGATCGCCGTCCTCAACTACTTCTTCGGCGATTTTCTCCTGTTGCGTGCCGATGGGCTGGCGTTGCGCGATCATACGGTGGTGGCGACGACCTATATTGCGCGCGTGGAGAAGGTCACCGTAAATGAAGGTCAAATCGTCAAGAAAGGCGAGCCGCTCCTGCAATTGCAGTCGCTGGAGGTGCTGGAACGCATTGCCGACCTGTCCTTCAAGCGGGCCGATCTCGCGGCCAAGTTCACCGAGTTCAAGATCCGCGCCGATTCGGTCGAGCAGCTGCTCCCGCTCGCCGAGCACCGCGCGGCCGAGGCCAAGCGGGTCATCAAGCAGTTCGAGGGCATGCAGAAGGAGGGGTTCGTGAGGTCGGCGCCCTATGCAGCCGCTTTGACCGCCGATTATGAGGCGAGCAAAGATCGGGTGAATCTCACCTCCCTGTCCCGCGTGCTCAAGGAAGAGCTGTCGGCCCTAGAGGCGGCGCGCACCGATGCCGACGCCACCTTCGAGGATCTCCAGAAGATCTACGCCAACGGCCTCGTCAACGCACCAGTCAGCGGCGCCGTCGGCGCCATCGTGCCCTTCATCGGCAACGTCTATCGCCCGGGCGAGCCGATGCTCTCAATCTATTGGGGCGAGCCATATGTCCTCGTCTTTCTGCCGCGCCGCTATCTGTTCCCGATCAACCTCGGCATGAAGCTGAAGGTGACGGACGGGCAGCACACGGAGAGCGGCGTCGTCACCGACATCCTCCCGGTGACCGATACGCTGCCCAAGGAGTTCCAGAACACCTTCCAGCCCAGCGATCGCAACCAGCTGGCCAAGGTCAAGCTGCCGGCAACCTCGGTGTTCCCGCTGAACCAGAAGGTGACCGTTTCGCGGGCCTTTTGGTCCGATTAGCGCAGGACGCCGCGACGATGCTGTGGACACCGCTCGCACCACACGTTCGCCCTGTCGACGCACGGGCTCGGCCTCGCCGAGGCAATCGAGCTTGCCCGCGCACTGGGGCAGCTGCCGCCGTGTTGCGTCGTCTACGCCATCGAAGGGGCGTCGTTCGAGCCGGGCGCACCGCTCACACCGGACGTCGCCGATGCGGTTGCCGACGTCGCCCGCCGGCTGCGGGCGGAGATCAGGTCAGCGCGGGCTCTTGGGTAGCGCGGCGATGCTGTCGAGACGGTCGGTGCGGCGCAGACCCTTGCGGTCCCACACCGATGCCCAGTCGATGGCTTCGTAGGCCCGGCACGCAGCCGGCTCGGCAATGAGGAGCGCAATCGGGACCGTCACGTAGCGGCTAAGTCCAACCAGCGAGATCGCCTTCCGCTTGAGCCACTCAAGCCGCATACCCAACCGATTTTCCTTGGCCCAAACCCGGTCGATATAGAGAAAGCGTCGGACGTACCCTTGCTTGACGGTTGACGCGAAAATGGGGCTTTCCTGCAGGTTCAGACTGACAGGCATCACTTGCACCAGGCCATCGCAGCCGGGGACCTGCAAGAATACCGAGCTCCCCAGTTGACCGGGCTCGGGGGAATCGTCCTCACGTACGACGGCGCCGGCGCGGCGGGCCGCGTCGATGATCGCCCCGTGCACGTCAAGATCGACCCGGCCCGTCGTTTCGATATTGGTCACGGCAGCGGCGACAAGCAGCCCTGCGAAGACGGCTCGATGGAAAACCACGCTCATCTTTGCCGCCGAGCCCACCCTATGCCGAAGAAACTGAGGGCAAGCACGGAGATGGACGTTGCCCAGCTAAAGATCTGCGAGCCGAAGCCGAGGTGCCAGTACTCGAACTGCTCGGGCCGCAACACGAGCATGGAGAGCCGCCACGTGTTGAAGCCGACCACCGTCAAGCACACGAGGCCGCCGACCAGGATGTCACTGCGCACCCACTCCGTGCGCCAGAGCTTGGTGATCGCCACCCAGCCGAGCAGGCCAAGCGAGATATTGTGGAAGGACGAGCAGGGCCCATAGACGAGCACGCCGTGTCCGCCCGGTCCGCCGATAATGGTCCCATGCCAGAAAATCTGACTTCCATACAAAGATGATAGGAGCGTGCCCACGAGGGCCGCGTCCGCGCGCACGACATCGAAAGCAAAGAATTCGAAAATCTGCGGGCCCCAAAAGCTGTTCAGGGCAAGCGCGAGCAGCACGTTTGCTGCGGCGACGAGCTTGCGGTCTCCGGCGCTCGTCACCCACACAAAGAGGCTCGCGGCAGTAATCGAGAGCCCCATCGCCGTATTCACGGGCAGGAGACTGACGCAGCACGCGGAAATCAAAAAGATGGTGTCGGAGGCGCGGATCTCACGCGCAGGGCTGCTTTCGGCGACGAGCCGAAAGACGGCGTACCAGGCAAGGTAGTAAAATGCACTCTTGGCCGACAGAAGCTCGACAAATGAGCCGACCAGTTGCTTGGCTGAATTGCCCGAAAGGCGAAATATCTGGCTCGCCAAGAGGATGGCTGCAAGCCAGAGCAAAAGCTCGCGTCGACTCATGACGCCAGCGCGGCGGCGGGCTGGGACGGATACGCTGGTCACCCCCGACGACATCAGTGTCTTCCCAACACTGCAAATCCGGCACCACCAGGGTCCGGGCTCTTCCGTCGAAGGCTTCTGGGCGCGCTATGCTGCGGCGCGCACGCCACCTCATGCGGCGGCATGCTGACCGTTTTCCAAGTCGCGGGCAACTAGCCCCGGCGGAGGAGATACCGCGCGGCGATAACCGACGCGATCACCACGGCGGCTACGGGAAGACCAACGCCGATGAGGGGTGCCGGTGCAGCATCGATGGGGTAAGCTGCTGCTGCATCCGCGATCGCGATAAAACTAGCCGCCAAGATGCCCAACCGACCAAGAAAATGCATGCCCCACCTCCCAAAATTCGCTGCGATGCCGCTTCCGATATCAAATTCCGATATTAGACGATTATCCGTTGCGATTCCGGTTGATGTCAATACATCTTGTGACGAGGGACGCATAAAGGCGGTTCAATTGAAGTCAGTGCCCGTCATGCCGGCAGCGCGCTGCTGCACCCTGAGATGTGCTCATGGCGTGGTACCAGTTTGAATTCTCGAATTCTTTCAGATGGTCACGGTGGGAGCCCGGTGTGCGCGGTGTACGCCTGGAAATCACGACGAAGTTCTCCCTGTCCTCTTGCTACCGGCGCAGCCCGCGAGTTGCACGCGTAACGACATGGGCAGCGCATCGCCACCCTTTCGGATCCGATGGTCCAGCGGGCGAGAAATCCGCACTCGGCACGCGCTTATTCGAGCCGAACGTCACTTTTCTGCAACCATCAGGACGCCGGTTTGGTGTTATTTGCTAGTGTCCGCCGTGTAGAGACAATTTGACAGCGTCTATGCGGTCCAGGGAAGGGGGGTGTTCGGAAAATTGCGTCCGAATTCGCGGCGGAGCGGGATTTCTGCGCTTTGCGAGCCGAGCTGTCCGAGTGGAATTGTAGTTGTGTAGTTGTGTTTGCACAAAGAGGTGCAACGCTTAGCGTTGAGTGCACAAAAATGCCAATTGTAAGAGCGTATCGGCTGCTGTTAGCAGCCATTTTCGGGGTTCTCCTGGCCAATATTCCAGATTCCGCTGCGTGGGCGCAGGCGACGTGTACTGGCGGCGGCACCGCGACGGACACGACTGGAACGGCCTGCGGCCCCGGCGCCGCAACCGGTGGAGCAAATTCCGTTGCCGTCGGCAGTCAGGCCGGGACGCCGTCGGGGTTTGGTGGCACCGCAAGTGATGGATCGACCGCGGTCGGCGCGAATTCATTCGCTGGCAGCTATCTCGGCTCCGGAGGAGAAAACGCGAGTGCGTTTGGATACGGAGCCTGGGCGAGTGGTCCCGGCTCCGTTAGTATCGGCAATGATTTCTTTCCTGGAGCCGGCGCTTTCGGCACCGACTCGATTGCAATCGGCACCGCCGCCACGGCGGGAGATGCCACCGGAGCCGTATCGCCTGGCACCAATGCCATTGCAATCGGAACCAGCGCAGCAGCCACGCAGGACAACTCGCTCGCCCTCGGCGCCGGAGCAACGGCCGGATTCACAAATTCGACGTCGATTGGCGCCGGCGCGACCGCGACCACGACCAACCAGATCATGCTCGGCACCACAACGACGACGAACTATACCTTGGCCGGGCTGCCGAACGTGGCGAACGCCGCTGGCCTCAGTGACCAGCTCGTCAGCGTCAACGCCTCCGGCCAGCTGACCCTCAGCCCGATCTCGGTGACGGCAACGGGCGTGAGCGTGACCGGAACGCTCGAGACGACGTCCGACATCACCGCCGGCGGCAGCGTGCAGGGCACGTCGCTGACGGCTACCACTGGTGGCGCCAGCATCACCGGCGGCACGACCACCGACACCCTCGACGTGACCGGCGCCACCACCACCAACGGCATCGACAACAACAACGCCGGCATCACCCAGGCCGGTGCCATCAGCGGTGCCACCACCATTACCGCCAGCGGCAACGTTCAGGCGGCCTCGCTGACCGCCACCACGGGTGGCGCCAGCATCACCGGCGGCACGACCACCGATACCCTCGACGTGACCGGTGCAACGACCACAAACGGCATCGACAACAACAACGCCGGCATCACCCAGGCCGGTGCCATCAGCGGTGCCACCACCATTACCGCCAGCGGCAACGTTCAGGCGGCCTCGCTGACCGCCACCACGGGTGGCGCCAGCATCACCGGCGGCACGACCACCGATACCCTCGACGTGACCGGTGCAACGACCACAAACGGCATCGACAACAACAACGCCGGCATCACCCAGGCCGGTGCCATCAGCGGTGCCACCACCATTACCGCCAGCGGCAACGTTCAGGCGGCCTCGCTGACCGCCACCACGGGTGGCGCCAGCATCACCGGCGGCACGACCACCGATACCCTCGACGTAACCGGCGCCACCACCACCAACGGCATCGACAACAACAACGCCGGCATCACCCAGGCCGGTGCCATCAGCGGTGCCACCACCATTACCGCCAGCGGCAACGTTCAGGCGGCCTCGCTGACCGCCACCACGGGTGGCGCCAGCATCACCGGCGGCACGACCACCGATACCCTCGACGTGACCGGTGCAACGACCACAAACGGCATCGCGAACACGGGCGACGTCAGCACCGATACCTTGCACGTGTCGGGGGCCACCACCACCGACACCCTCGACGTGTCGGGAGCCACCACCACCAACGGCATCGCGAACACGGGTGACGTCAGCACCGATACCTTGCACGTGTCGGGCGCAACGACCACCAACGGCATCGACAACAACAACGCCGGCATCACCCAGGCCGGCGCCATCAGCGGCGCCACCGACATCACCGCCAGCGGCACCATTCAGGGCGGCACGCTGCGGACCACGACGGGCGGGGTCTCGGCCACGGGCAGCAACATCACCGTGCTTGGTACGACGACAACCAACACCTTGAGCGTCGGATCGGGCGGCCTGAGCGTGGCCAATGGCGCGAACATCGACATGGGCGAAAACATCGTCCATGGCGTGCTCGACCCCATTGACCCGCACGACGCGGCCAACAAGTCCTACGTGGATGCGGGCCTGAACAAGGCCTTCCAGAAGATCGACGAGAACACCGAGGGCATCGCGCTCGCGATCGCACTGGGTGGGATCGCGCTACCTCAGGGCAAGGACTTTGCCGTGGCCGCGAACCTCGGCTTCTACGACGGCAAGCAGGCCGTCGGCGCCCAGACCGCGATCCGCCTCGACGATACTTTCATGCTCAACGGCGGCGTCGGCGTCGGCTTCGACAACAACAAGGTTGGCGGCCGGGTCGGCGTGATGGCGGCTTGGTAAGCAAGGCGCGCTAAGCCATTGGACCGCAGCGGTTACGGTGGTCTATGACAGCTAGGGACGGGGCGCGTGCTCCCGTCCCTTTGTTTGTGCCTGCCCCTTGGATCTCGACCAATGCGTCAGCGCGTCGTCGCCATCCTCTGTCTTATCGTGACGCTGCTTGCCGCCGGCGCGTCGGTGGCGCAGCAGGCGCCGGCAAAGAATGCAGCACCCGCCGCCACCGGCCCAAACAGCGCCGCTCCCGCCGTCCCGGACGCGGCAACGCTGCTGGCCCTGATCCGCACGGCCCTGATTGCGCTCGATCAGGCAAACCGAACCGGAAACTACACGGTTCTGCGCGACATCGGCTCGCCGGGATTCCAGGCCGCCAACTCGGCCGCCCAGCTTGCCGTTTCATTCACCAAGCTGCGCGACGCCAAGCTCGACCTGACGCCCATCGCCGTGGTGACGCCGAAGGCGACGGAGCCGCCTGCCATCACAAACCAGGGCATGCTGCGCATCGTCGGCGCCTTTCCCACCAGGCCAATCCAGATCAATTTCCAGCTTCTGTTTCAGCTCGTTGGAGGCAAATGGCGTATCTACGCACTTTCCGTCGGCGCCCAGTCCGCCGCCGCTGCGCCAGCTACGGCCGCACCTGCTACCGCTGCGCCCAAAGCGTCGACAACTCCCAAGCCCGCCGCGCCTAAGAAGAAGAAATAGGCGCCGCGGGCCTCAAGCTGACAGCAATGTCGAAAGCCGTTCGCGTGCGCCGCAACGCAAGCGGAAACGGCGCACCGGCGCGCGATCACTTACGCTTGCGGCCGCCACGCGGAAATTGCGGATGGATCGGGAGCTTGATCTTCGTATTGCTCGGGCCGAAGCCCGGCAGGTCGACGGGGCGTGGGGCTACAAACGGGCCGGCCGGCGCCTTGCCTCCGGTCTTTAGGAACTCGGCCTGTCCGATCAGACCTTTTAGATGATCGGGCCGGTCGTCGCGCACGGCGTTGCGGTATCGCTCGTAGGTCTGGCGGTTCAGAGAGGACGCGGTCGCCAGATGCGCATCCTTGTAGAAGCCCTTTGCGATCAGGACGAGGGTGTAAACCGGGCTCGAGAATAAGAACGAGCTTTCCAGGTCCAACGGCTCGGGCGTCGTGTGGCGCCAGACCTTGAGATTCTCCTGGAGACGATCGGAAAGCTTCACCCCCTCGCGCGCCGCTTTCCAATACTCGGTGTCGTGGCGATTGTTGAGATGATAGTGGAGCTGCACCAAATCGCGCACCTCCTCGTAGAGGCGCCTTATCTGGCGATTATATGCGGCGGCGAGCTCGGGCTCGAAATCCCGGGTCGGCATGAAGTGGTGGAGCCAGCGCGTGCCCAGATCGGACATGAAGATCGCCGTTGCCTCCAGAGGCTCGATGAAGCCGCTGGCAAGACCCATCGCGATGCAGTTCTTGACCCAGGCATTGCGCACCCGCCCCGTTCGCATGGGGATGACGCGGGGGTCGCAGCCCTTGGCCTGATCGCCGTAAAGCTCGAGAAGCTCCTCGACGGCTTTCTCTTCGGAGATGAACTGGCTGGAGAAGACATAGCCCGTGCCGACACGGGTCGTCAGAGGGATGTTGAAATTCCACCCCGCAGAGAGGCCGGTCGCCCGCGTGGTCGGGGCCATGACGCTCGCGTCGGCATGGGGGATCTGCACGACGGCGGCGCGGTCGTTCAGCAGATAGTCGCTATAGGGCTCGAAAGGCTCGCCCAGAGCCTTTTGGAGAATCGAGCCCCGAAAGCCGGTGCAATCGATGACGAGGTCGATCTCGCGCTCGCCCTGGCGGCGCAGGGCGAGCGACTTGACGAAGCCGCGCTCGTCAAGATTGACGGCGTCCACATCGTCCAAGATGTGCTTCACGCCGCGGCTCGTCGCGACGTCTTTCAGGAAGGCGGCAAGCTTGGTGCCGTCGAAATGATAGGTGTAGCCGAGCTCGCCGCTGAATTCGGGCTCGCCGGGTCGGCGCGGCGCGAGATTGCGCAGAACGATCTCTACCGCCGGTGAAAAGGCGCGCACGTAGGCCATGCCCGCATTCGGTGCAGCGCGCGCTGGATCGAAGGTGACGAAATAGTCGGCAAGCTGGCGCCCATCGATCGGGCCGGGAGCGTTGAGGACGTTGAGGAACTCGACCGGCTGGCCCTTGTCGTCGTGGTTCCAGTTGATGAAATGGGCGGCGACTTTGAAGGTCGCATCGGTGTGCTTGAGGAATTCAGATTCCGAGACGCCGAGCTGATTGAGCAGCACGACCATGCCCGGCAGGCTTGCTTCGCCGACGCCGATGATCGGAATCCCCGGCGATTCGATCAGCGCTATCTCGAGACTGTGCTTGGCATCTTTCGACTTGCAGAAGCGATTGAGAAAGGCGGCTGTAAGCCAGCCCGCCGTGCCGCCGCCAACGATCGTGATTGAGCGCAGTGGTTGGCCCATGTCCCGTCCCCGATGTACTCATCGAAGCTAGACACACGGCCGGCACGTGCCAAGCCGGAATGCAAGGGCAAGCTGGCCGCAAGGATGATGGCGCACCGGGGAAGATTCGAACTCCCGACCCCCAGATTCGTAGTCTGGTGCTCTATCCAGCTGAGCTACCGGTGCTTGTCTGCGATTTCGATTTGGCCTCGCAGCGGGCCGAATGCACGGGCGGGAGACCAAGCCCCCTCCGAAGCTCGCCACTACTAATGGCTCGGGGGCGGGCGCGCAAGAGCCTTGGGAGCCCGCTATTGGGTATCGTCCATCCGCATCGGGCCCCGCACCGGCGGCGCCGAAATCTCGTGGCTCTGGTGGCCGCCGCGGTCGGGGATATCGAACAGAAAGGCCGCACCTTCCTTGGTGTCGAGCAACTCCAAGTGACCGCCGTGGACGGCGATGATCTCGGCGGCGATCGCGAGCCCCAGCCCCGTCCCGCCTTTACGCTGCGAGCCGGTGAAGGCCTCGAACAGGTGCTCGCGCGCCTTCTGCGGCACGCCCGGGCCGTTGTCGCGCACCTCCACCAAGACGCGGCGCCCGTCGCGCCATGCCTTGATGCAGATCTCGCCGCCGCCAGCACCGCTGCGATGGGCTTCGATCGCCTCGATGGCATTGCGCACCAGGTTCGAGACGATACGGAAGAGGTGCTCGCGGTCGGCATCGATGCGCAGCGTATCGTCGATGTCGAGCACCCAGTCGATCGTGCCCTCGCGCGGCAGCCCCAGCGCGTCGCCGACCTCTTCGACCAGCGGCTTCAGCCGCATGAGTTCGCGGCGGGGGGCGGCCTCCTCGGCGCGCCCGAAGCGCAGCGTGTCGTTGCAGAAATTAATGGCGCGGTCGAGCGAGGCGATGAGCTTGGGCGCAAAGCGCTGCACGGTGGGATCGGGAATGGCGGTCAAGCGATCCGACAGGAGCTGCGCGTTGGCCAGCATGCCGCGCAGGTCGTGATTGATCTTGCTCACCGCCAGCCCGAGCTGAGCGAGCCGGGTCTTCTGCAACAGCACGCCCGAGAGCTGACGCTGCATCTCGCCCAGCTCCCGCTCCGCCGTGCCGATCTCGTCCTGGCGCCCGGAGGGAATGATGATGCGCGAGGTGTCCTCAGGATCCTGGCGGAAATACACCATGTTGCGGGTGATGTTCATCATCGGCCGCACCAGGAGGCGGCTCAGCGAGAAGTAGACGAGCGCGGCCGTGCCCAGCGAGATCAGGATCGAGACCGCGAGGATGTTCAGGGCATAGGCATACATTGCCGCCTTCAAGGGCGCCTCGGGCATGACGATCTCAACCAGATCGTCGGGATCGTCTCCGATGCTGCCCAAAACGCGGATGGTGCGGCCGTTGGAGGCAAAGAACACCGCGACCGCGTCCCCGATCTGCTCCAAGCGCAACCCCATATCGCCCCACAGACTCTGCGGGCGCTGGCGCAGATCGTAATGGGCGTCGATCGTCATGCGCGGATCGACGGGGAGCACGAGACGGCGCACGCCGTGTTGGCGCGAGGCGATCGCCTTGACCTGGGCGGTACGCAGCATCTCGGCGCGCAGACCCGAGGGTACGTCGCCGCCGGGGAAGCCCTCGGCCGCCAAAGTGGCGAGCTGAGCCGCCGTCAGCCGCTCGTCCAGCCAGCCGACACGGAAGCTCGAGACCGACGGCAGGAAGATGAGGATTTCCGCCAGCATCACGAAGACCGACGTCAGCAGCAGCAGCTTGGCCGGAAGGCCAAGATCGCGCCACCTCCAGTGCAACGCGATCACCCAGCCAGGAAGGTGGTAACGGTTGGTCGCCACCGGTCGTCGGGTCCGCGTTTCGTCTTTGTTTTCGCGGAGCACGCGTCTCCTTTCGCTGCTCAAACGCCCTTAGCCGAATTTGGCGAGAAAGCCGATGATCCAACGCACCAGCGGGCTGCTGGGTGCCGTAGCATAATAGCGATAGGCAACGCGTTTGTTTATCTCGCTAAGAGTAGGGTAGGGCGAAATCCAGCCAATCATGGCCTTGATCTTCATTTTTTGGGAAACGGCAAGCGCCCACATCTGAATGAGCTCGCCGGCCTCGGCGCCGACAATGGTCGCACCCGAGAATCCTGCCGTTCTTGGCGGTAACCACCTTGATCTGGCCCACGGTCTCGCGCTCGGCCTGGGCGCGGTCGTTCTCGTGGTAGGGCCAGCGCAGGACGTTGATCTGAGCCCGCCTTCTTGCTTAGCCTCGGCCTCCGACAAGCCCACGTGCGCCAGCTCGGGATCGGTAAAGGTGACCCAGGGGATGATCCGGGTGTCGACCTTGGCCGGCAGCCGGAACAGCGCGCGGCGGATGACGATGCCGGCGTGATAGTTGGCGACATGGGTGAACTGCAGCCCGCCCGCCACGTCGCCGATGGCGTAGACGCGCCGGTTCGATGTCCTCAAGCCCGCGTTGACCTTGATGCCGCGCTTGTCATAGCGGATGCCGGCGGCCTCCAGGCCGAGGTCGGCGGTCGTGGCCTTGCGGCCGACCGCGAGCAGCAGATGCGTGCCTTCGATGACCTGCTTGTCATCGCCGACCGCAACGTTCACGCGCACGCGCCCCAAACCGCCCTCGACGCTTTCGACTTTCGTGCCCTCGAGGATCGTTGATGCCTTCCTGCTGAGCTGATCGAGCACGACCTTGGTCAGCTCCGGGATCGTCCTTGCCCAGCGCCTTCGCCGCCTCGATCACCGTGACGCGCGAGCCCAGCCGGCGATGCGCCTGCGCCATCTCCATGCCGATCGGGCCGCCGCCGATGATGATCAGATCGTTGCAGCCGCTCCTGATTGTCGAAGATCGTCTCGTTGGTGAAGTAGGGGACGCTGTCGAGGCCGGGGATCGGCGGCACCGCCGGCGTCGAGCCGGTGGCGATGACGAAGCGGCGCGCCTTGATGCGGTGCTCGCCGGCAACGACCGTCGAGCGGTCGATGAAGCGGGCCGCCGCCTGGATGACGCGCACGCCGAGGCCGGTGAAGCGCTCGGCGGAATCGTTGGGCGCGATCGCCGCGATGACGCTGTGCACATGATCGTGCACGGCGCGCGGATCGATCTCGGGCTCGACGTCGGCGATGCCGAACGGCGATGCCGTGCGCATGGCGTGCGCGCGCTTTCCGGCGGCGAGCAGCGCCTTGGAGGGCACGCAGCCGTAGTTCAGGCAATCGCCGCCCATCTTGTGGCGCTCGATCAGCACCACGCTGCGCCCGAACGCCGCCGCCGCCGCCGCGACCGACAGGCCGCCGGAGCCCGCGCCGATGACGCAGATGTCGGCGGTAATCGTCTCGCTCTCCGATGCGGTGCGCCGACACCGGGCGCTTGCGGGCTAGTTGCTTGCATTGCGTTGGCTCCACCTCTTGTAGACGACCGGGATCAGGGCAACGAGACCGAGCAGCGCGAAGGCGGCGAGCAGCTCCTTGGTGACGAGCGCGCTCGTATCGATCGTGTAGGGGCAGGAGGCTTCGCGGATCGGGGCCGCCCTTGGCGAGGCACGCGGCATAGATCTGGTTCTGCGCCTCGACCACGCTGCCGAGGCCCGCGCCAGCCACCGAGAACGCGATCGTGCCGGGAATGATGCCGACGGCCGTGCCGATCACGTAGGTGCTGAGCGGAACGCCGAGCAGCGCCGGCGCCAGATTGACCAGCCAGAACGGAAACACGGGGACGAGGCGCAGGAACAGCAGATAGCTCAGCGCATTCTCCTTGAAACCCTCGCGCAGGCGGCCGAGCCACGGCCCGGCCTTGGCGGCCAGCGCCTCGCCGAGCGAGGACTTGGCGATAAGAAAGATGAGCGTGGCGCCGGCGGTGGCGCCGACGAGCGTCGCCAGCGAGCCGGCCATCCAGCCGAACAAGAGGCCGCCCGTCACCGTCATGACGAGGCCGCCCGGCAGCGACAGCGCCACCACGCGGCATAGACCAGAATGTAGATCAGAAAGGCCGCCGCCAGATTGGCCGCGATGAAATCCTTCAGCGCCTCGTAGTTGGTGCCGATGGTCTTGAAGGACAGATAGCGCTGCCAGCCCATGGCAAAGGCGAGCCCCATCAAAGCCACGATGACGATGAGCGGCAGCCAGTGCCGCCACGCCGAGGGCCCTTGCGGTCGTTTGTTATCAGCCGTGGTCATCGCCGCCACTCCTTTTCGATGCCTGACGCCTATCGTCGAGCAGGATGCGGGGCAATGGCGGTCGGAGCGTCGAGAATTGACGAGCTGGTTTGCCATTTCCCGAGCGAATACACACTCCGCTTGTGACCCAGGACGCGAGATTTGCGGGGAAATGCCGCTCGTTGACTTGCATGGAGGCACCCCGTATAAGCGCCCGCAATCCGATAAAGAGCATGGGCCCGCTGCCGACGGCGACCGAGACGCTCGACAAGCCCTTATTCGTGGTCGGCAAGGGAGTTGTAACGTGAAGCGCACTTATCAACCGAGCCGGCTGGTCCGCAAGCGCCGCCACGGCTTCCGCAAGCGGATGCAGACCAAAGGCGGCATACGCGTCCTGACTCGGCGGCGCGCCAAGGGCCGCAAGCGGCTGTCGGCCTGAGCGCGTGGACATCCCCGGCCGGCGAGCCGATACCGCCGCGCTGCGCCAGCCAAGCTGGGCGGGGACATTGCGCGGTGGCACTTTCAACTCTCAAGAAGCGCGCAGAATTTCTCCGGGTGCGGGGCGGCCCGCGCTGGAGCACGCCGGCGTTCGTGCTCGAGGCCCGCGCCCGCCCAGCCGAGCCCGGCGAGCCGGCGGCACGCTTCGGCTTCACGATTTCCAAGAAAGTCGGCGGCGCCGTGGTGCGCAATCTGGTACGCCGGCGCTTGCGCGCCCTCGTGGCGGCGCTCGACCCCTCACGCGTGCGCGAGGGCTACGACTACGTGCTGATCGCGCGGCCTGGAGCCGAGGAGCGCAGCTATCAGCAGCTGGCGGCCGATCTGGACCAAGCCCTCGACCGCGTTCATCGGCCGCGGGTGCGAGAACGTCGCGGGCAATAACCCTGGTTGGTTTCCGGTTTGCGGAGAGGCCCGGTCTCGCGCTATTGGCACTTGCGCTCTGGCGGCCCTTTGGGGGCTCGATGCCTGCCAAAGTTGCACAGATCAGCCTTGACACGGCGCTCACCCGGACGAGGACGGCGGTAGGCCGAGGGACCGATGCAATCGCAAGACCCTGACCAACAGAAGAACCTGCTCCTCGCCGTCGTGCTTTCGATGGCGGTGCTGCTTGCCTGGCAGGTCTTCTATGCCGACCCCAAGATCAAGGAGCAGAAGGCCCACGAGCAGGCGACGGAGCAGTCACACTCCGCCACGCCGAGCAAGGCGCCGGCCGAAGGCACCGCTGCCATCCGCCGCCGCGCCGTCGGGCGACGTGCCCGGCGCAGCGTCGGTGCCTGCGCCGACGGAGACGCGCGAGCAGGCCCTCAAATCCTCCCCACGCCTGCCCATCGAGACGCCCTCGCTCCGGGGCTCGATCAACTTGAAGAGCGGCCGCATCGACGATCTGGTGCTGGTCGAAGTACCACGAGACCGTCGACCCCACGAGCGCCAACGTCGTCCTGCTCTCGCCCACCAACAGCCCCAATCCCTACTTTGCCGAATACGGCTGGGTGGCGCAGGGCGCCACAAAGGTAAAGGTGCCTGACCGCGACTCGCTCTGGAGCGTGGAGGGCAGTCCGACGCTGACGCCATCGACCCCGGTGACGCTCACCTGGGACAACGGCGAGGGGCTGGTCTTCAAGCGCACCGTCTCGGTCGACGACGAGTATCTCTTCAAGATCGTCGACGCAGTTGAGAACCGCGGCAGCGCCCCGGTCTCGCTCGCGCCCTATGCCCGCATCCACCGCTACGGCACGCCCAAGGTGCTGAAGTATTGGATCCTGCACGAAGGCCTGATCGGGGTCATCGGCGAGCAAGGCGAGCAAAAGAGCAAATATTCCACCGCGCTCGAGGACGGCACCCAGACCTTCCCGATCGCGACCGGAGGCTGGCTCGGCTTCACCGACAAGTACTGGGCCGCCACGCTCGTTCCCGACCAGAAAGCGCCCTACCGCGCGCAATTCACCGGCCACGAGCCGAAGCTGCCGACCGAGCAGCCGGCCTATCAGACCGACTACCTGCGCGATGCCGTCGACCATTCCGCCGGGAGAGACCCGCAGCATCGACGCCCGCCTCTTCGCCGGCGCCAAGGAGGTCAAGCTGCTGCAGCACTACGAGGTGGACCCCGGCATCAAGCAGTTCGATCTGCTGATCGACTGGGGCTGGTTCTTCTTCATCACCAAGCCGCTCTATTATCTGATGGAGGCCATCAACTCCGTACGTGCACAACTTCGGCGTCACCATCCTCATTCTGACGGTGCTGGTGCGGCTCGCCTTCTTCCCGCTCGCCAACAAGCAGTTCGCCTCGATGGCGAAGATGAAGAAGCTGCAGCCGAAGATGGAGCAGCTGCGCGAGCGCTACAAGGACGACAAGGTCGCGCCAGCAGCAGGAGCTGATGGACCTCTACAAGCGCGAGAAGGTCAATCCGATCGCCGGCTGCCTGCCGATCGTGTTGCAGCTGCCGGTGTTCTTCGCTCTTTACAAGGTGCTGTTCATCACCATCGACATGCGGCATGCGCCGTTCTTCGGCTGGATCCACGATCTGTCGGCGCCCGATCCGACGTCGCTGTTCAACCTGTTCGGCCTGCTGCCCTATGCCGTGCCCCACTTCCTGCACATCGGCGTTTGGCCGCTGGTCATGGGCATCACCATGTGGCTGCAGATGCAGCTCAACCCGAAGCAGCCCGATCCGGTGCAGCAGCAGATCTTCAGCTGGATGCCGGTGATCTTCACGTTCCTGCTGGCCTCGTTCCCGGCAGGACTGGTGATCTACTGGGCCTGGAGCAACACGCTCTCGCTCACGCAGCAGTACTTCATCATGAAGAGGCAGGGCGTCGAGGTCCACCTCGTCGGCAACATCTCGCGCACCTTCAAGCCGCTCGACCTCGGCGGCCGAGCACCTGTCGCGGATGCTCAAACAATGGCTGCGCGGGCGTCGAGCGCCGATCCGAGGAACCCAAGCCCGAAGGGCGACGGCCGCGAGAGCCCAAGGCCAAAGATAAGCACCGGATAGGCCGCAGCCGCATCCAAAGGCGCTGGACCTCGATGACCGAGCCGGACACATCAGCGACTGCCGCGCTCGCCTTGGGCGAGCAGCTCTTCGAGCGGCCGTGGCACTTCTTGAAGAGCGCGCCGGCGCTCGAGTTCCTGCCCGCCGCCGACCGGGTCGAGATTGCGTTCGCGGGCCGCTCCAACGTCGGCAAGTCGAGCCTCATCAACGCGCTTTTGCGCCAGAACGGTCTGGCGCGCACCTCCAACACGCCGGGGCGCACGCAGGAGCTCAACTTCTTCCTCGCCGACGACGTGCCCCTCTATCGTCGTCGACATGCCGGGCTACGGCTTCGCCAAGGCGCCCAAGGACAAGGTCGAGGCCTGGACCGAGCTCGTGTCCGACTATCTCAGGGGACGCCCCACGCTCGCGCGCGTTTTGCTGCTGATCGACGCCCGCCACGGCCTGAAGCCGCCCGACCTCGAAGTCATGGAGATGCTCGATACGGCGGCGGTCTCCTATCAGGTGGTGCTCACCAAGGCGGACAAGATCAACGCGCACGAGCTTGCAGGCGCTGTCGCAGGCCACGGCCAAGGCCTTGAGGCGCACGCGGCGGCTTTCCCGCATGTGATCGCCACCTCCGCCGAAAAAGGCACGCGGCATCCCCGAGCTGCGCGCCGCCATCGCGGAAATCCTCGCCGAGCGCAGCTAGCGGTGACCGCCTAGACGGCCGACGCCTTCATCCGGCCGTCAGCTTGGCGACGACCTGCATGCCGGCATCGAACGCGCCCTCGCCGAACTTCGCCAGCAGGCCGCCGATCAGCGCCGCGACGCTCCAGCCGACCAAATGCGACGATCGTCTTCGCGTAGTTCGTCCGCACGCGCACCGTGATCACCTGGTCGGGAAGCGCCGTCTCGGCGGCGAGCCCGTCGGCGCCGACGGTGCGCGCCGAGATGATGAGCTGCAGGCGCTTCTTGCCCTTCTCGCGCGGCGTGACGTGCCAGCGCCAGCTCGCAAAGTCGTCGGAGGAGAGCAGCATCGTCCTCTCGATCCACTGCGTCTCGGGCGACGCGGTCTCGATGAAGAACCCGCCGTCGGGCGCCCGCAGACGCACCGACATCGCCTTGGTGACCGTCACCTCGTGCCGATAGGCGGCGCCTCCGCCCTGCAGCCCTTCGGCCAGCGCCTGCACGTCGGCCTTGGCGATGCGCACCTCGACGAGGGCCGGGACCGCGACGCGCATGGTGCGGGGAATGTTCTCGACGAGCTGGCCGATCTCGGCGCGCTGCGCCGGCACGCGGGCGGGCGACGGGCTGGCGGCGCGGACGCGCGCCCATGGCGCGCGAACTCGGCGTGCGCGCTGGCAAAACGCGATCCGTACGCCGATGCGCTCGCTGAGCCGGCACCGATGCCCTCGGGCCGGTGCTGATGCGGCTCGAGCCGCTGCCGCGACGCGGAGGGGTCCGATGGCGGCGCCGCGCCTCCAACCCCCATGCGTTGCGGCGGCTCGCCGCTGACCTGGGGCTGCCGCGGGATCGGCGGCGGCATGGCGCGGAGCGGCAGCGGGCGGCATTGACGGTGCCGGAGGTGGCGGCGGCGCCCAGGTGGGCGGCGCCCCGGACCCGGGAATCGGCGGCGGAGCCGGTCTCGGGTGAGGTTGACGGCGGCGGGTGCGGCCTCGACCGGAGCCGGCCGGCGTGGGTCGCTGCGGCTGCGGGCGCGGCTCGCGACGGACGGGCCGGCGGAACAGGCGCCGAGGTGGCTCCGGCTCGGCTGCCGGCGCGGGGCCTCCATGGCCTCCCTGGCACGTCCTCCAAGCTTGAGCCGCGTGCTTCGGCTGCCGGCGGCGCTCGCCGGCGGCGGCCCTGCCTGCGAGCTTCGTCGTCATTCGGCCTCCTCTGGTTCGGCCGCCTGCGGGGCGGGCTCGGCCTGCTCCTCGCGTGCGGGGCCGGCGTTGCTCCACCTTGCGCGCCGCCGCCGCGGTGCGCGACTGCACGCGCTCGCGTGCGCTCGCCAGAATGTCCTCGGTGTTGCGACGGCGCGGCGGGGCCTGCGCCGCCGCACCGCGCTGAAGCGCGCGGATCGCGCCTTCGAACGTCAGTCCTTGGGCCTGCAGCATGTGCGCTGCCGGGCTGCGGCCGTCGCCGACGATGGCGGCCAGCACGATCGCGCCGTTGATCTCGCGGCGGCGCCCGCCGCGCGCGGCCGCCGCGGCAGCCTCCAGAATGCGCCGCAGGTCGATCGACACGCCCGGATCGCCGCCCTGGCCCGGCGCTCGCCCGCTGCTGCAGGGTGGCGAGATAGCGCCGATGACGTCCGCTCTTCAAGCGCGCGCCATCGATGTTGCTCGCAGCCAGCACGAGCCCGGCGTCCGGATCCTCGCACAGCGACAAGAGCATGTGCTCGAGCGTGACTTCGAGATGGCCTTGACGACGCGCGCAGCTTCACCGGCCCGCGCCAGGGCAGCGCCCAGGCTCGGCGACATGGCGATTCGGCTCAGGTCGTCGGCAATCATGAACGCTCCTCTGCCCGCTCAGTGGCCCGCCGCGGTCGTGAAATTAACCGATCACCACCGCACTGGACAGGTATAGGAGACCTCCCGACCGATGCGCTAGCAGCCGATTGTGGGTGAAATCCGTTGAGGTCATGCGGCATGTCGGTATATGTGCTGGCCTTCGGTTGCGGCGGCATCCAATTTAGAACGAATTGCGGGCCGACGCCCGGCAAAAGCGAAGTCATAGGCCAGGACCTTCAGGACTATGAAGACGATCACGCAGCCACACGGCGGTGGGGCGGCTCCCGAGCAGGAGCCCTCGCCCCATGTTCAGGCGCGCATCCTGGCTGAGGCATTGCCGCATCTCATACGCTATGACGACCAAACCGTCGTCATCAAGTTCGGCGGCCACGCCATGGGCGACACCGCGCTGTCAGACGCGTTCGCGCAGGACATCGTCTACCTGAAGCAATCGGGGGTAAACCCCATCGTCGTGCACGGCGGCGGCCCGCAGATCGCCGCCATGCTCAAGAAGTTGCAGATCACATCCGATTTCGTCCAAGGCCTGCGCGTCACCGACAAACCCACCGTCGAGGTGGTCGAGATGGTGCTCGCCGGCGCCATCAACAAGGACATCGTCACCGCAATCAACCGGCAAGGCGGCAAGGCCGTGGGCATCTGCGGCAAGGACGCCAACTTGATGGTCGCGCGCAAGATCACCGAGATCCAGGATCCCGAATCGAACCTGATGAAGGCGGTCGACATCGGCTATGTCGGAGAGCCGATCGAGGTCAATCCGCATATCGTCGACGTCATCTCGCGCTCCGACCTCATTCCCGTGATCGCGCCCATCGGGGTGGGGCGCGGCGGAGAGACGCTCAACATCAACGCCGACACGTTTGCAAGCGCGCTTGCCGCCCGCATGAAGGCCAAGCGCCTCCTGCTGCTCACGGACGTGCAGGGCGTCCTCGACAAGAACAAGGAGCTCGTCACCGAGCTGACGATCGATGAGGCGCGGCGCCTCATCAAGGACGGCGTCATCTCCGGCGGCATGATCCCCAAGATCGAGGGCTGCATCGAGGTGGTGGAAGCCGGCGTGGAGGCGGTCGTCATCATCGACGGCCGCGTGCCCCATTGCGTGCTGCTCGAGCTCTTTACCGCACACGGCGTCGGCACGCTGGTTGGGCGCACGCAAAAATTGCGGGCGCGAACGAAATGAGCGCCGCCGACGAGCGCCATGCCGTGCGCGGGGCAGATGGCTCCCACACGCCGGTGCACGCCGAGGAGCTGCCCGAGCCGACACGCGATTTTGCCGATACGACCGCCTGGATCTTCGATCTCGACAACACGCTCTACCCTTCAGCCTGCAACCTCTTTGCCGAGGTCGACCGGCGCATGGGCGAGTTCATCGCCACCTATCTCGGCGTGCCCTTCGCCTACGCGCGCCATCTGCAGAAGAGCTACTACCGCCAGTTCGGGACGACGCTCACCGGCCTGATGCAGGTGCACAAGCTCGACCCGCAACCCTTCCTCGACTACGTGCACGACATCGATCTCTCCGCCGTGCCCGAGGCCCCGGAGCTGGCCGCCGCCATCGCCGCCCTGCCCGGGCGCAAGCTCATCTTCACCAACGGCTCACGCCGGCATGCCGAGCGCGTCGCCGAGAAGCTCGGCGTGCTGCATTTGATCGAGGACATCTGCGACATTGCCGCCTGCGGGTTCGTACCCAAGCCCGAGCCCGATGCTTTTCGGCGCATGGTCGACCGGCACGCCGTCGCCGCGCGCCAGGCCGCCATGTTCGAGGACATGCCGCACAACCTGGAGGCACCGCACGCGCTCGGCATGACCACGGTGCTCGTGCATTCGGACTATCCCGATCACCCGGTGCAGAGCCAAATGCGCACCTGGACCAAGCTGCCCCAGCATATCCACCATGCCACGGAGGATCTGACCGGCTTTCTCGAGCAGGTCTGCGGGCAACTCGGAGCGGCAACGCCGCCTAAGGGAAGCGCAGAATAGAACGCGCCCGCGGGATGCCGGCTCAGCGCGTCGGGACGGGGTGCTCGCCGCGGTAGTCGTAGAAGCCACGCTGGGTCTTGCGCCCCAGCCAGCCCGCCTCGACGTACTTCACCAAGAGCGGGCACGGCCGGTACTTGGAATCGGACAACCCCTCGTAGAGCACCTGCATCACCGACAGGCAGACGTCGAGGCCGATGAAGTCGGCGAGCTCGAGCGGGCCCATGGGATGGTGCGCACCCAGCCGCATGGCCTTGTCGATCGCCTCCACGGTGCCGACGCCCTCATAGAGCGTGTAGACCGCCTCGTTGATCATCGGCAATAGGATGCGGTTGACGATGAAGGCGGGGAAGTCCTCGCTCACCGCCACCTGCTTGCCCAGGCTCTCCACGAACCGGCGCGTACAGGCGAACATCTCGTCCTCGGTGGCGATGCCGCGAATGAGCTCGACGAGCTCCATCAGCGGCACCGGGTTCATGAAGTGCATGCCGATGAAGTGCTCGGGCCGATCCGTGGTCGAGGCGAGCCTGGTGATCGAGATCGAGGAGGTGTTGGTGGCGACCAGCGCCCTCTCGTTGAGGTGGGGACACAGCTCGACGAAGATCTTGCGCTTCAGCGCCTCGTCCTCTGTCGCCGCCTCGATGACGAGGTCGCAATCCTCGAAGGCGTCCATGCCCGGAGCGTAGCTGATGCGCTTCAAGGCGGGCTTGATGTCGCCTTCCTTGATCTGGCCCTTCGCCGCCTGGCGGCTCATGTTCTTCTCGATGGTGGAGATCGCGTCTTCCACCGTCTGCTTTTTCAAATCATTGAGCGCGACGGAATAGCCGCCGAGCGCAATCACGTGCGCAATTCCCGTTCCCATCTGGCCGGCTCCGATGATGCCGACCTTCTTGATGACCTGGGGAATTTTGGTCTCCCCTTTCGGCCTGTCTTCCGTTTTGACCGCCAAGTTCATGACCGATGCGTCCTTCTGTCCCCGAGCCCTTAATTCTTCCGCATTATTGGCTGGCCTTCTTCAGCTCGGCCTCCAGCTCGGGCAAAGCTTGGAAAAGGTCGGCGACGAGGCCGTAGTCCGCGACCTGAAAGATCGGGGCCTCGCTGTCCTTGTTGATTGCGACGATGACCTTTGAGTCTTTCATGCCGGCGAGATGCTGGATCGCGCCGGAGATGCCGACCGCCATGTAGAGGTCGGGAGCCACCACCTTGCCCGTCTGGCCCACCTGCATGTCGTTGGGCACGAAGCCGGCATCGACGGCAGCGCGCGAGGCGCCAACGGCGGCGCCGAGCGCATCCGCGACCGGCTCCAGCAGCTTCTTGAAGTTCTCGCCCGACTGCAGCCCGCGGCCGCCGGAGATCACGATCCGCGCCGAGGCCAGCTCCGGCCGATCCGACGTCGTCAGCTCCGCCTTCTCGAAGCTCGAGATCCCGACCGGCGCCGGAGCCGTGATGCTTTCGACGGGAGCCGAGCCATCCTCCGCCGCGGACGGAAATGCCGAGATGCGCGCCGTGATGACCTTCTTGGGCTCCGCCGACTGCACCGTCTGGATGGCGTTGCCGGCATAGATCGGCCGCTCGAAGGTGTCGGGCGCGACGACCTTGGTGACGTCGGAGACCTGCATGACGTCGAGCCCCGCGGCGACGCGAGGCAGGATGTTCTTGCCCGAGGTCGTGGCGGGAGCGACCAGCGCATCATAGTCGGACATCAGCGGCAGGATCAGCGCCGCCACCTCCTCGGCAAGACCATGCTCGAGCTGCGGTGCGTCCGCCATCAACACCTTGGCGACGCCGGAAAGCTTGGCGGCGGCCTCGGCCGCGGGCTTGCAGTTATGGCCGGCGACCAGCACGTGAACGTCACCGCCCAGCGCACTGGCAGCTGACAATGCCTTGCCCGTCGCCGCGGCGAGCGCGCCGTTGGTGTGTTCAGCAAGAAGCAAGGTCGCCATCAGAGCACTCCAGCCTCGGACTTGAGCTTGGCAACGAGCTCGGCGACGCTTTCCACCTTGACGCCGGCCTTGCGGCTGGCGGGCTCGGTTATGCTCAAGACTTTGAGCCGCGGCGCGATGTCAACGCCAAGCTCATCCGGCTTCTTGATGTCGAGCGGCTTCTTCTTCGCCTTCATGATGTTGGGCAGCGAGGGATAGCGCGGCTCGTTGAGGCGCAGGTCCGTCGTCACCACCGCCGGCAGCTTGAGCTTCACCGTCTCCAGACCGCCGTCGACCTCGCGCGTCACGTGGGCTGAGCCGTCCTCCAAGACGAGCTTGGAGGCGAACGTGCCCTGCGGCCAGCCCAGCAGCGCTGCCAGCATCTGTCCGGTCTGGTTGCAGTCGTCGTCGATGGCCTGCTTGCCCAGGATGATGAGGTCGGGCTTCTCGGCGTCGGCGACCGCCTTCAGGAGCTTGGCGACGGCGAGCGGCTCGACCACAGCGCCGTCCGGGGTCTCGACCAGAATTCCGCGATCGGCGCCGATGGCCAACCCGTTTCGGATCGTGTCCTGCGCCTTCGTTGGACCGATGGAGACGAGGACAATCTCGGTTGCCGTGCCCTTCTCCTTGAGGCGCACGGCCTCCTCGACGGCGATCTCGTCGAACGGGTTCATCGACATCTTCACGTTCGCGAGGTCGATTCCCGATGCGTCCGGCTTCACCCGAATCTTGACGTTATAGTCAACGACTCGTTTGACCGGCACCAGTAGCTTCATGCCCGTCGGCTCCCCAAGCGCTGCCGAGGCTTCCCAACCCGGGACCAGGCGGTTTGTGCAGCGCGATGAACTCGGCGCCGCCTGCGCGAAAAGGTCCCGTGTCGCTGCCCTTCTCGTGCTATTCGCAAGTGCGAAACGCAAACTACGAGCGCGGCGGGGCCAAGTCAATTGGCCCACCGTTAACCCTCTCCCCGGTCTGCCGGCGCCGATTGTCGCGTGAATTCCCCCATAAACAGGGTCAAACGGCCCCAATGCCGCGGTCGAACAGGGGCACTCCGGGGCGGCGCATGAAAAGGATCAGCACCGCGCCTGCAATGAGACCGCCGATGTGGGCCCACCAGGCAGTTGGGCCGACGTCGGCGAGGGCGATCATCACGATCTGCAGCACGATCCAGATGCCGAGCACGAGCCCGGCGGTGATGCGCAGCGGAATGACCTTGAACGCCAGGACCCACACGCTGACGTGCGGATGCAGCATCAGGTAGGCGGCAATCACGCCGGCAATGGCGCCGCTCGCGCCGATGAGCGGCAGCTCGGAGTCGGGCAGCATCCAGGCGTGGAACAGCGCCGCGAACACGCCGCAAGCCAGATAGAAGATGAGGAAGCGCACGTGCCCCATGGCGTCTTCGACGTTGTCGCCGAACACCCATAAAAACAGCATGTTGAAAAACAGATGGAAGATGTCGGCATGGAAGAACATGTAGGTGATGAGCGTCGCGCCGGTGGCGACCGGGATCACGCCCGTCGACAGCGTATCGGGGGCGGTAACAAGCTGGGCGCCGAACAGATGGCTGGGTGTCAGTCCGAATGCGGCGACGGCGCTCTGGTTGAGGCCGTTCACCTCGAAGATATACACCAGCACATTGAGCGCAATCAGCGAGACGGTGACGTATTGGAAGGGGATCGACTTGAGCGTGTTTTCGTCGCGAAGGGGAATGAACACGTGTGTCGGCCTACTGCTAAGGGACCATCGGGCTATCGGTTCTGTCCGGGAATCCAAAGCACGTCGCTCTTGCCGCGGTCGTTGACGTAGCGGCTGGCGACGAACAGGAAATCGGACAAACGGTTAATGTACTTGAGCGCCGGCTCGCTGACGGGCTCGTCCGGGTGGCCTGCGAGGTCCACCATCAGCCGCTCGGCGCGCCGGCATACGGTGCGCGCAACGTGCAGCGCCGCGGCGGCCGGAGCGCCGCCCGGCAGCACGAACGATCGTAGCGGCTGCAGCTCGGCGTTCATCTCGTCGATCTCTTCCTCGAGCCGCTTGACCTGCGCCTCGCTGACGCGCAGCGGCTCGTACTTGGGCTTCTCGCCGCGATCGGGCATGCACAGGTCGGCGCCGAGATCGAAGAGATCGTTCTGGATGCGCACAAGCTTGCCGTCGAGACCGAGGTGCCCGGCCTCCAGATGCGTGCGTGCCATCCCCACGCTGGCGTTGGTCTCATCCACGGTTCCGCAGGCGGCGATGCGCAAGGCGTGCTTGGGCACGCGCTCGCCGCTGCCGAGCGCTGTCGTCCCGGCATCCCCGGTTCTTGTGTAGATCTTGTTCAGTACGACCATGCGTGATGCGCCGGTCCCTTCCAACCCTTATGAGTAACCCCCGTCGCCATCCTAGCCTAAGCCGCTCGGCACGCTTCTGCTTTGGTCGAGCGGCGGACTAGTGATAGTGGACGAACACGAAGAGCATGATGATCACGATTGCGACGAACTGCAGGCCAACACGCCAGCGCATCAGCTTCTGACTGAGGTTCGGGCTCGTGCCCCGTGTCAGGTTCCACAGGCCCAAGAGCAGGACGACGAACACGGCCAGAACAGCCAGCGTCGTCAGATGGTAAAGCACGGTTTCCATCGCGTTCGATCTCCGTTCTCAATTTCCTTAGAGGTTTCCAGGGTGAGGGGCAAACCGTATCTCCTGGGCGCGGTTCCTCGAGCGCGCGACCGCCTTGGGACAGCAAGGGATTGGCAAGCCCGAGCGCGCCATAATTGCCGCAATTCTCACCTCAGGTGCGATGTCGGTTGGGGCTGTTTGCCGGGGGAAAGAGGGCCGTTGCAGCGAGCAAAGCGCAAGAAACAATCAGGGTCTGTCGTTGCCGCGATCCTCCTAGCGGCCGGCGTCGCCGTGATGCTCCTCGCGCCATTGTCCGACAGCGCGCAGGCACAAACCCAAAAAGCCACGACGGCGGATGAAGCCAAGAAGAAGCTCGAGCGCCAACGCAAGGAGCTCGAAAGCGTCTCCAAGCGCACCAAGTCGCTGGAGACCGACGTTGGTGCGCTCGCCGCCGAGCGCGAGCGTCTCAATGCCAAGCTCTTGGAGACGGCCGACCTCATCAAGAAGAGCGAGGGCCAGCTCACCTCCACCGAGCAGCGCATGGGCGAGCTTCAGTCACAGGAGAAGATCCTAAGAGGATCGCTCAGCAAGCGTCACGACCAGATCGCCAAGCTTCTGGCGGCCTTGCAGCGCATGGGCCGCAACCCGCCGCCGATCCTCGTCACCCAGCGCGAGGACGCGCTCAAGATGGTGCGCAGCGCCATGCTGCTGGCTGCCGCCTTCCCCGAGCTCGGCGACCAGGCCCGCGCGCTCGGAGCGCGTCTCCACGAGCTCGTCGGCGTCATGACCCAGATCCGCACGCAACGCGCAAGCCTGAAGGTGGAGATGACCCGCCTCACCGACGCGCGGACCAGGCTTTCGGGGCTCTTGGAGGAAAAGAAAGTGTCGCTGGAGCAGCGCCAGTCGGAGCTGAAGCGCATGCGCCAAGCGGCGGCCGACATCTCCGCCAGCGTGACCGATCTCAACGAGCTCATCACGCGGCTCGACAAAGCGGTAAAGGACAACACTGGGCTTGGCGCCTACGACGCTGAGGCGCGCAAAGCCGAGGCCGCGTCAGATGACAAAAAAGTAATACCTGCCAAGCCGACCGACATAGTAGAGCTAGCCCCCGGTGCGACGCTGGGAAGCCCGGGGCGCATTAAGCCCGAGATCCCCTTTGCACAGACCACCGGGCGCCTGCCGCTGCCCGCCCAGGGCCGTAAGGTGCTCGCATTCGGCGAAAAGACGCAGTATGGCGGCCAATCTAAGGGACTTGTGCTTGAAACCCGCCAAGGCGCCCAAGTTACGTCGCCTTGCGATGGCTGGATCGTTTACGCTGGTGAGTTTCGCAGCTATGGGCAACTCTTGATCATAAACGCTGGTGGCGGCTATCATGTCCTGCTTGCTGGCTTGTCTCAGATCGACGTACAACCGGGTCAGTTTGTACTTGCCGCAGAACCGGTCGGCACAATGAGCGGTTGGTCACAGCAGGCCCAACCGGCAGCAGCAAACAGCGCCCCTGTCCTGTACGTGGAATTTCGCAAGGATGGGAGGCCCATCGACCCTGACCCATGGTGGGTTTCGGGTCATCAGAAGGTGCAAGGATAATGCGCAAGACGGAATTCGCGTTCTGGACGTTCCTCCTGATGACCGGCCTCGCCGGCGCGACCACGTTTCTCAATGTCACGCGCACCTACTCGGCGACATCGCAGAACTCCGAGCTCTATCGTCAGCTCGACCTTTTCGGCGATGTGATGGAGCGGGTGCGATCGGACTACGTGGAGAAGCCGGACGATGCAGCGCTGATCGAAGCGGCAATCAACGGCATGTTGTCGTCCCTCGATCCTCACTCCTCCTACTTGAGCCCCAAGAACTATCGCGACATGCAGGTGCAGACGCGCGGTGAGTTCGGCGGTCTCGGCATCGAGGTCACCATGGAGAACGGCGTGATCAAGGTCGTGTCTCCGATCGATGACACGCCCGCCGCCAAAGCCGGGCTGCTGGCCAACGACCTCATCACCCATCTCGATGGTGAGCAGATCGCCGGCCTCACGCTGGAGCAGGCGGTCGAGAAGATGCGCGGCCCCGTCAACACGCCGATCACGCTGACGGTCGTGCGCAAAGGCGTCGAGGAGCCCTTCGACGTCAAGGTCGTGCGCGACATCATCCGCATCAACGCGGTGAAGGCCCACAACGAGGGCACCGACGTCCCCTACATCAAGATCACGACCTTCAACGAGCAGACGCACACCAATCTCGTGAAGGCGATCGACGACGCCAAGAAGAAGCTCGGCGATAAGAACATCAAGGGCTACATCATCGACCTGCGCAACAACCCGGGCGGCCTGCTCGATCAGGCCATCGCCGTCTCCGACGACTTCCTGGAGCGCGGCGCCGTGGTGCTCACCAAGGGCCGCAACAACGAGGAGACGCAGCGCGCCCAGGCCCATCCGGGCGACGAAACGGACGGCAAGAAGATCGTCGTCCTGATCAACGGCGGCTCTGCCTCGGCCTCGGAGATCGTCGCCGGTGCCCTGCAGGATCACAAGCGGGCGACCATCATCGGCACCCGCTCCTTCGGCAAGGGGTCGGTGCAGACGATCATCCCGCTTGGCGCCAACAATGGCGCCATCCGGCTCACCACGGCGCGCTACTACACGCCGTCGAACCGCTCGATCCAGGCCAAGGGCATCGACCCTGACATCGTTGTCGAGGAGGATCTGCCTGAGGACCTCAAGAAGCGGGCCGCCGCCGAGAAGTCGCGCGGCGAGGCGAGCTTGCGCGGCCACCTCAAGAATCCTGAGGACGAGACGGCTGAGGAAGAAGGCAAGGTGGTCAAGGAGACCTCCGGATCCTCCGCTTATGTTCCCAAGGAGGCCGAGAAGGACACCCAGCTGCAGTACGCGCTCTCGTTCCTGCGCGGCACCGCAACGGGCCCCAAGACGGCCGGCGCCTCCGTCGACTCGACGCAGCCGGAAAGCGACACCAAGGAGAAGGCGAAGAACTAAAAAGGTTCTCGCCTGCCTTCGGGCCCGGCTGGGCTTTGATGACAAACGTGGTGGGCGCCCCATGGGGCGCCCATCGCCTTATCCGGCTCCTTGATCCACATGAGAGAATAGGAGCCACCACCCACGGCAGACCGCATGAGCTCCGACGCGATCGACCCCAGCAAGCTCGGCTACCGGCCCTGCGTCGGCGTCATGGTCCTCAACCGTGAGGGGCTCGTGTGGGTCGGCCGCCGTGCCGATGCCTCGGACGAGGCCGAGGGGCGGGGGAGCTGGTGGCAGATGCCCCAAGGCGGCATCGACCAGGGCGAGGATCCTGCCGCCGCGGCGCTGCGGGAGCTGGAGGAGGAAACCGGCATCACCACTGTCACAATCCTCGGCGAGACGCCGGGCTGGCTGCGTTACGACCTTCCCTCCCACCTCGTCGGCAAGGCGTGGAAGGGCAAGTACCGCGGCCAGGAGCAAAAGTGGTTTGCCGTGCGCTTTCTCGGGAGCGATGCCGAGATCAACATCACGCCGGCCGAGCCGCATCAGGTCGAGTTCGACGCTTGGCGGTGGACCCCCCTCTCTGACCTCGCCGAGCTGATCGTGCCCTTCAAGCGCGACGTCTACCGGCAGGTGGCCGCAGCCTTTGCGCCGTATGCGCGGCCCGCCGCCTGAGCCCGCCCTCGACGCTGGCTCAGACGTCACATCACATTTCGTTAAATAACGACATAGAATGGTTGAATTTTCCCGCCAATCAGCGCAGTGATCGACTTGTTGACAAGCTGTGGATAACTGGCTCGCGGCGATGACCCTTTCGGTTGCCTTCACTGAGACCCGCCGGCCGCGCCTGCCGATGCGCCCATGCGCCGGCATTGCGCTATTCAACGGCGAAGGCCGCGTCTGGGTCGGGCGCCGGCAGCCCAAGTGGGCGGCCCGCCACCAGGACTATCTGGATGGCCCCATCTGGCAGATGCCGCAGGGCGGCATCGACAGGGGCGAGCGCGCCCGCGATGCCGCGTTCCGCGAGCTTTGGGAGGAAACCGGCATCACCAGCGCCACGCTGCTCGCCGAGCTCCCCGGCTGGCTCAGCTTCGAGCTGCCGCGCGAGCTGGTCGGCGTCGCCTTGAAAGGCCGGTTTGTCGGTCAGCGCCTGCGTTGGTTCGCCATGCGTTTTTGCGGCGACGAGGACGAGATCGACATTGGCGGCAAGGGCCGCATGAAATCGGAGTTCGAGGCCTGGCGTTGGGCTGACCTCGACGAGCTGCCCGGGCTCACCGTTCCCTTCAAGCGTCCGCTCTACGAGACGGTTGCCTCACAGTTCGCGCCATTTGCGCGCGGCGGCGCTAGCCTCGCCAGCTAATCTTGGATTGCTGCGGTCGGCTCAGGCAGTGCGTGCCTGCATCCGCTTCAGCAGCTCAACCAGCGTCTCCGCCATCCGCTTAGACTGGTCGTCCTTCGCCTCGGCAAGCTCGCCTTCGGCCGCCTTGAGCTCGGAGGCGATCGCAGCCGCATCGAGGCTCTCCACCGCGACGGCAGTCTGCGCGAGGATCGTGAGGCGGGTGGGATCGGCCTCGGCCACACCCTTCTTGACGAAGATGCGCTGCCGGCCGTCGGCCATCGTGATCTCGAGGATGCCGGGCCTCAGCGTGGAGATCACCGGCGCGTGGCCGGCGAGGACGGCGAAATCGCCTTCCGCGCCAGGCACCACGACCTGCTCGGCCGCACCCGACAAAAGCAGGCGCTCGGGCGTTACAAGCTCGAAATTGAACGTCGCCGCCATGGTTTAGTCCGCCTCGTCGTCGACGCCGTTCTCGACGCCCGTCTTGGCGCGCACCTCGTCCACCGTCTGCAGGCCCTTGCCGCAGAACGGGCAGAAGAAGATCGGGTGGTCGACCATGCCCGGCTCATCCTCCTGCTCCAGGTCGATGAGACCCACGGACATGTAGAGGACGCCGTCGTCGCCAACCGTCAAAAGCGGCTCGAACTCCTCGCCGCTCATGGCGTCCTTGAGCTCGACGCAGCAGCTGCCGAAGCTATGCGTGGTGATCGTCGCCGGGTTGGTGTCGTCGCCAGCCATTTGGGCTTCCTTTCGTGGGGCTCTGGCCCCGGTTCCTTATGCAGCTTCCGCGAGCTTCTCGGCCTTGGCGATGGCCTCGTCTATGGTGCCGACCATGTAGAAGGCCTGCTCGGGCAGATGGTCATAGTCGCCGTTGCACAGGCCTTTGAAGCCCTTGATGGTGTCGGCGAGGCTGACGAGCTTGCCGGGCGAGCCGGTGAACACCTCGGCCACGTGGAACGGCTGCGACAGGAAGCGCTCGATCTTGCGGGCGCGCGCGACCGCAATCTTGTCGTCCTCCGACAGCTCGTCCATGCCCAGAATGGCGATGATGTCCTGGAGCGCCTTGTAGCGCTGCAGGATCTCCTGCACCTGGCGGGCGACCGCGTAGTGCTCCTCGCCGACGATGCGCGGATCGAGCATGCGCGAGGTCGAATTCGAGCGGATCGACGGCCGGATAGATGCCCTTCTCGGCGATGGCACGCGCGAGCACGGTCGTGGCGTCGAGATGCGCGAACGAGGTCGCCGGCGCCGGGTCGGTCAGGTCGTCGGCCGGCACGTAGATCGCCTGCACCGAGGTGATCGAGCCCTTCTGCGTGGTGGTGATGCGCTCCTGCAGGGCGCCCATGTCGGTCGCGAGGGTCGGCTGATAGCCGACGGCTGAGGGGATGCGGCCCAGAAGCGCCGACACCTCGGAGCCCGCCTGCGTGAAGCGGAAGATGTTGTCGACGAAGAACAGCACGTCCTGGCCCTGGTCGCGGAAGTACTCGGCGACCGTCAGGCCAGAAAGCGCCACGCGCATGCGGGCGCCCGGAGGCTCGTTCATCTGGCCGTAGACGAGGGCGCACTTCGATCCCTCGGTCGAGCCGTTGTTCTTCTTGGGGTCGATGTTGACGTGAGACTCGATCATCTCGTGATAGAGGTCGTTGCCCTCGCGCGTGCGCTCGCCGACGCCGGCGAACACCGAGTAGCCGCCGTGCGCCTTGGCGACGTTGTTGATGAGCTCCATGATGAGCACGGTCTTGCCGACGCCGGCGCCGCCGAAGAGGCCGATCTTGCCGCCCTTGGCGTAGGGCGCCAGCAGGTCGACGACCTTGATGCCGGTCACGAGGATCTGCGCCTCCGATGCCTGATCGGCAAACGTCGGGGCCGGCGCGTGGATGGGACGGTGCTCGCTGGTCTTTACGGGGCCCGCCTCGTCCACCGGCTCGCCGATCACGTTAATGATGCGCCCGAGCGTCTCCGGGCCGACCGGCACCTCGATCGGGGAGCCCGTGTCGGCGACCTCCTGACCGCGCACCAGCCCTTCGGTCGAGTCCATGGCGATGGTGCGCACCGTGTTCTCGCCCAGGTGCTGCGCCACCTCGAGCACCAGACGCGTGCCGTGGTTCTGGGTCTCGAGCGCATTGAGGATCGCCGGCAGGTGCTCGTCGAACTGCACGTCCACGACGGCGCCTGTTACCTGGCGAATGCGACCAACCGAGTTTGCCATCTTTTCGTTCCTCACAACCTTTTTCGTCTCATCGCCGGCTTGGGCCTCGGGCCGCAAACCGACATTGTCCCAGCGTCTTTACGTCCGGCCGAACTTCAAGCGTTGGCCAATCCAGTTCCCCTACAGCGCCTCAGCACCCGAAATGATCTCGATGAGCTCTTTGGTGATCTGCGCCTGGCGCGTGCGGTTGTATGTCAGCGTGAGCTTGTCGATCATCTCGCCGGCGTTGCGCGTGGCTGAATCCATGGCGCTCATCTGCGAGCCGTAGAAGGAGGCGGCGTTCTCCAAGAGCCCGCGGAAGATCTGCGTCGCGATGTTCAAGCCGACGAGATATCCCAACACCTCCTCGTCGCTCGGCTCGTACTCGTGGATCGCCTCGGCGCCCACGGCCTTGTCGGTCTTGGCGGCAGGAAGCTTGGCGGGGATCAGCTGCAGCGCGGTCGGTATCTGCTTGATCACCGACTTGAACTTGGAGAAGTAGAGCGTTGCCACGTCGAACTCGCCGGCGTTGAATAGCTTGAAGACCCTTTGGGCGATGTCATTGGCATTGCCGAAGGTGAGCTGGCGCACGCCGCGCAGATCGACGCGATCGACGTAGGTCTTGCCGAAGTCGCGGCGCAGCGCATCGGCGCCCTTGCGCCCCACCATGAGCATCTTCACCGTCTTGCCGGCAGCGCGCAGCCTGTTGGCGTCGTTGCGCGCCAGCTTGGCGATGTTGGCGTTGAAGCCGCCGGCGAGACCGCGCTCGCCGGTCATGACGACGAGCAGGTGCACGTCGTCCCTGCCGGTGCCGACCAGAAGCGGCGAGACGCCTTCCCGGTCGGTGATGCGGGCGCCGAGGCTCGCCATGATCTGGTCCATGCGCTCGGCATAGGGGCGCGCAGCCGTTGCCGCCTCCTGCGCGCGCCGCAGCTTCGCCGCGGCGACCATCTGCATCGCCTTGGTAATCTTGCGCGTCGCCTTCACGCTGGCGATGCGGTTTCTTAAGTCTTTCAAGCTCGCCATTGGGGCGCGCCTTCCTTGGCTGGTTAGGCTGTAAAGCCCTTTGCGAACTTGTCGAGGAACGCCACGAGCTTCTTCTCGGTCTCCTCCGACAGAGCCTTCTCGGTACGGATGGTGGAGAGGATATCGGCGCCCTCGTCGCGCAGCAGCCGCAGCAGATCCTGCTCGAACTTTGTCACGGCCTTAACGGGGATGGCATCGAGATAGCCGCGCGTACCGGCAAAGATCACGCAGACCTGCTCCTCCATCTTCAGAGGCGAGAACTGCGGCTGCTTCAAAAGCTCGGTCAGGCGGGCGCCGCGCGCGAGCATCTTCTGGGTAGCGGCGTCGAGGTCGGAGCCGAACTGCGCGAACGCCGCCATCTCGCGGTACTGCGCCAGCTCACCCTTGATCTTGCCGGCCACCTGCTTCATCGCCTTGGTCTGGGCCGAGGAGCCGACGCGCGACACCGACAAGCCGACGTTCACGGCCGGCCGGATGCCCTGATAGAAGAGGTCGGTCTCGAGGAAGATCTGCCCGTCAGTGATCGAGATGACGTTGGTTGGGATGTAGGCCGACACGTCGTTGGCCTGGGTCTCGATCACGGGAAGCGCCGTCAGCGAGCCGGAGCCGTGCTCGTCGTTGAGCTTGGCGGCGCGCTCAAGCAGGCGCGAGTGGAGGTAGAACACGTCGCCGGGATAGGCCTCGCGGCCCGGCGGGCGGCGCAGCAAGAGCGACATCTGGCGGTAGGCGACGGCCTGCTTGGAGAGGTCGTCGTAGCCGATGACGGCGTGCATGCCGTTATCGCGGAAGTACTCGCCCATGGTGCAGCCGGTGAAGGGCGCCAGATACTGCAGCGGGGCGGGCTCGGACGCGGTGGCCGCCACCACGATCGAGTAGGGGAGCGCCCCGTTCTCCTCCAGCACCTTGACGAACTGGGCCACGGTGG
Organism: uncultured Alphaproteobacteria bacterium; assembly: GCA_963782555.1. Lineage (GTDB taxonomy): Bacteria > Pseudomonadota > Alphaproteobacteria > Rhizobiales > Hyphomicrobiaceae > Hyphomicrobium_A. The sequence continues at coordinate 228,661 of CAWAKB010000003.1, forward strand.
AGCGCTTCTGCCCCACCGCGACGTAGACGCAGTAGAGCTTGGCCTTCTCGTCGGTCCCGGCGTTGACCGTCTTCTGGTTGAGGATCGTATCGAGGATGATCGCCGTCTTACCGGTCTGGCGGTCGCCGATGATGAGCTCGCGTTGACCGCGGCCGACGGGGATCAGTGCGTCCACCGCCTTGAGACCGGTCGCCATCGGCTCGTGCACGGACTTGCGCGGCAGGATGCCCGGCGCCTTCACGTCGACGCGCATCATCTTGTCGTATTGGATCGGGCCCTTGCCGTCGATCGGGTTGCCGAGCGCGTCGACGACGCGGCCCAGAAGCCCTTTGCCGACCGGCACCTCCACGATGGCGCCGGTGCGCTTGACGGTGTCGCCTTCCTTGATTGTGCGGTCGTCGCCGAAGATCACCACGCCGACGTTGTCGGCCTCGAGGTTCAAGGCCATGCCGCGGATGCCGCCGGGGAACTCCACCATCTCGCCGGCCTGCACATTGTCGAGCCCGTAGACGCGCGCGATGCCGTCGCCCACCGATAGCACCTGCCCGATCTCGGAGACCTCAGCCTCCTTGCCGAAGTTCTTGATCTGCTCTTTCAGGATCGAGGAGATCTCTGCGGCCCGGATTTCCATCACTTGCCTCTTCCCTTACAGCGCCTGTCTTGCGCAGCGGCGTTTGTTCGCCGGTCGGTTGCGTGAAAACGGCCGCGGGCGAGCCTGCGACCGATAGCGGTTCGTCAGCCGGTGCCCTTGAGCACGACCTTCAGATTGGTGAGCTTGGTCTTGAGCGAGGAATTGAACATGCGGCTGCCGACCTTGACGACGAGACCGCCCAGAAGCGAGGGATCGACCTTCGCATCGAGCCGCACGTCCTTGCCGTGGGCCGCCTTCAGCTTGTCCTTGAGAGCGGCGAGCTGCTCCTCGGTGAGCGCCACCGCCGACTTGACCTCGGCTGCGACCTCGCCGCGATGGCGGGCGAGCAGCATGCGGAAGGTCTTGATCATGTCCTCGGCGGCAAACAGCCGCCGGTTGCGGGTGACGACCTTGAGGAAGTTGCCCGTGGTCGCGCCGATGGAGGCCCAGTCCATGACGGCGCCGAGCGCGCGCTGCTGGTCCTCGGCGGCAAAGGCGGGGCTCGTGACGAGCCGGCTCAGGTCCTCGCTCTGGTCGAGCAGACCCTGAAACGTGCCTAAGTCCCGGTCGACCTCGTCGAGCCGGTTCTGCTCGTGCGCAAGCTCGAAAAGCGCGGAAGCGTAGCGACCCGCTACCCCCGCCGTTACTGGATTGTCCGTTGCCACGTTAAATGCTCTCGCCGGCGGCCGCTGATGCGCCTCAAGGGCAATCGGCATCGGCCATAAGGCGTTGCCCCGCTTTGAGGAAAATCGTCCACACAAAAGGAGGGCGTGAGCGTACCTTGCCTGGCGCCCCCCCTCGAAGTTCGCCGCGTTCTCTAACATGCACCGGGCAGGCCTTCAACGGGGGGAAAGGAGCCCGAATGCCGCATTTTCCGGGCGCCCCGATGGCGTGGAGGTGGCCCCAACCTGAATACAGCCTGCACGTCCCCTTCAGAGCGCATTCAGCCTGACCCCTGTTTAATGGGCCTCATCGCCGCAGAGACAGCGGCAACGGATCAAAAAGCCCGCAACCGGGCAAAGGGGACGAGAGATGATCACGACGCGCAAATTCACCTCTATCGCTACCGCCGCGGCGCTCGCCGCAACCGCCTTGGGGCCACTGGCGACCTCGGCCAGTGCGGAGGGCTGGCGGGACGGGCGCCGCGGCGGCCCCGACCACGCCTATGCCCGCTCCGAGCGGCGGGACTGGAACCGCGGGCAGGGCCGCCGTTATGCACACCGCCGGCACAAGCACGACAACACCGGCAAATACATCGCTCTGGGCGTGGGCGCGCTCATGCTGGGCATCATCGCTTCGGAAGCCGCACGTGACTGAGCACTGAGTACTGGGCACTGACCAAGGAGCACCAACCCTAGACGTCCCTCACATGACTGAGCGCTCCCCCCCAATGCGCCAGTCCCGGGCCGGACCTTTCCCCCGAGGTCCGGCCCCTTTTTTCATGACCAAGTCATATTGCCTTGTCGTCGGGGTCAGACCTCCGGGTCTGGCCCCGTCTTCATGTGCACCAGACCAATCCGAGACTGGAACCTCTCCCTGCACAAAGAGCATCTGCTGAAACTGGCGCGGGCCCCGCCCTTCGGCGGGGTGACGGTGGAGTGGAGGCGCGCTCTCCCACTCTCAACGTCATCCCGGCGCAGGCCGGGACCCACGCAAGTCAAAGCAAGCAGAATCGGTGTAAGCAGAGCGATCTCAGTAGTCAGGATACATGATATGGCGCTCATTATTCGACATGAACTCGACTTCACCCGTCTTGATATTCTCAAAAATATTGTCTGCGCATTCGAGACAGGGAAGGTCTCAGCGAGCGTTATTGGCTCGCGAGAAAGTGCCTCGGCAACGAAGTGGAAAGCCTCGAGGCACAGCGTCTCCAGGACACGCGCGCCGTTGTAGCGAAGCTTGGAAAGCGCCTGGAAACCTACGATCGGCGGCAACTCAAACGATCGTTGGATTAGTATCGGTCACAAAAAGCTGTAGGGGTCGATGTCGACGGTGAGGCGCAGGTCGCCCTTCAAGGGCGGCATCGCGCCCAGCCACGCGCGCAAATAGGCCTGCACGTCGATCTCGCGCGGGGCTTTCACCAAGAGCCGCCAGCGATGGCGCCCGCGGATCACGGCGAGCGGCGCCTCCGCCGGCCCCAGAATCTCGATTCGCTCGGCGGGTGGGGCGCGATGGGCAATGTCGCGGGCGACGAGATGCGCCGTCTCCTTGTCGCGCGCCGAGACGATGAGAGCTGCGAGCCGGCCGAACGGCGGCAGCAGACCCGAGCGGCGCACGGCGATCTCGCGCTCCAAGAATGCCTCGCGGTCGCCGGAGAGGATCGCCGCCATCACCGGATGCTCGGGCGCGTAGGTCTGCACGTAGCCGCGGCCCTCGGCCAGCGCACGGCCCGCACGGCCCGTCACCTGATGCAGAAGCTGGAAGGTGCGCTCGCCCGCGCGCGGGTCGGCGCCCATGGCTAGCCCTAAGTCGCCGTCGACGATACCGACGGTTGCCAGGTAGGGAAAGTGGTGGCCCTTCGCCACCATCTGCGTGCCGATGACGATGTCGATGCCGCCCGCTTCGATGTCGCGGATGATCTGGCGCATCTCCACGATGCCGGGGACGAGGTCGGAGGACAGAAGCGCCAACCGCGCCTCGGGAAAGCGCTCGGCCACCTCCTCGGCAACGCGCTCGACCCCCGGCCCGCAAGCAACGAGCGAGCCCGCCTCTCCGCACTTCGGGCACTTCTCCGGCAGCGGGATCGAGAAACCGCAGTGGTGGCAATGCAGCCGCCCGCGGAAGCGGTGCTCGACCAGCCACGCCGTGCACTGCGGACACTCGATGCGGTGGCCGCAGGTGCGGCACAGCGTGAGCGGCGCATAGCCGCGCCGGTTGAGGAACAGCAGCGTCTGCTGCTTGGCTTCCAGCGTCTTGGCGATGGCCTCGATCAGCAGCGGCGACAGCCACTTGCCCTTATCGGGTGGGTTGCGGCGCAGGTCGATGGCGGTGACCTCGGGCAGCGCCGCGCCCGAGAAACGCGCCGGCAGCACCACGTGGCGGTAGCGTCCGGTGCGCGCATTCACATGGCTCTCGATCGACGGCGTCGCCGAGGCGAGGATCACCGGGAAGCCGCCGAGATTGCCGCGCACCACGGCCATGTCGCGCGCCTGGTAGTGCACGCGGTCGTCCTGTTTGAAGCCGGTGTCGTGCTCCTCGTCGACGATGACGAGGCCAAGCTCGTTGAAGGGCAGGAACAGCGCCGAGCGCGCGCCGACGACCACGCGCGCCTCGCCCGTCGCCGCCGTGCGCCACACGCGCCCGCGCTCCGGACCCGACAGCGCCGAGTGCCATTCGACCGGAGCGCAGCCGAAGCGGGCCTGGAAGCGGCGCATGAACTGGTCGGTGAGCGCGATCTCCGGCAGCATGATGAGCGCTTGGCTCCCGCGTTGAAGCGTGCGCGCGACGGCCTCGAAATAGACCTCGGTCTTGCCCGAGCCGGTCACGCCGTCGAGCAGCGTCACCGAGAAATTCGCCCCGTCGACCGCCGACTGCAGCGCGTGCACGGCGCGCGCCTGCTCGGGACTAAACTCGGTTTCGCGGTGGGCCGGATCGGGCTCGGGCAGGCGCTTTTCCGGGATTGCGACCTCGACCAGATTGCCGGAAGCGACGAGCCCGTCGACGACGCCGGTGGAGCACTGCGCTTCTGACGCGAGCGCCGATTTCGGCCGGATGGCGCCGTCGGCTGCAACCTCGAGCGCGCGCGTGCGCGCCGGCGTCATGCGCGGCGGCAGCGGAGCCTCCTCCACCAGCGTCACGCCGAAACGCGGCTTTGACGGCTCGAAGGCTGCGCGCGCGCTCATCATCATGCGCACCACCATGCCGAGGGGCGCGAGCGTATAGCGCGCAATCCATTCGGCGAATTTGAGCGAGATGACGGGGAGCGGCGGCACGTCGAGACGCTCGACGACCGTCTTCATTTTCTTGGGGTCGATGGGCTTGCCGGCTTCGCCCACCGGCGCATCCCAGACGACGCCGATGCGCGTCTGCGGACCGAACGGCACCACCACGAAGCAGCCGGGCTCCAGCTCCAGCCCATCCGGCACCAGATAGTCGTAGCTCTGGTCGAGCGCGACCGTGAGCACCACGGGCGCCTGCACCCGCGCCACCTGCGGCTCCAACTGGTCGAGCAGACTGTCCGAGCGAACGCTCAATCAACCTCCTCCAGCGATTCGGGCTCTTGAGCTTAAGGAAACGCTGCGGCGCTGTAAGGGCGGCGCCGCCTGGGAATCCGCCTTCGCGCTTCCTAGATGCTCCGACGCAGGCAGGGGGGAGAGGTATGCCCTATCTAGAGCTCAACAAGCAGAACGTCGTCGCCTTTTACGATCTCATGTTCAACCAGTGTCGGCCAGCCGAGGCCATCGAAAAGTACGCGGGCGACACATACATCCAGCACAATCCCGGTGTCGCCGACGGCAAGGACGGCTTCATCGTCTATTTCGAGGACGCCGCCCGCCGCTACCCGGGAAAACGCGTGGAGATCAAGCGCGAGCTCGCAGACGGCGACCTCGTCCTGCATTGTCGCCAGCACTGGCCGGGCGATCACGTGTGGGCCGGAATCGACATCTTCCGTCTCTATGAGAAGGGTCAGATTGTCGAGCGTTGGGACGTTTTGCACATCGTTCCAGGAGAGGCCAAGAACCCGAACGGCATGTTCTAAAGGCCGGCTTCCGAGAACTCGCCTTTGTGCGCAAGGCTTGGTTGGTGAGCCGACTTTAGCCTGGGATTTCCGCGATGATTTTTTGAATGAGACGCTGCTGTTCTGCTTGGTCGTTTTGGCTATTCTCAACCTCTGCGGCAAGGTCGGCCAACGGCATTTCGCCTGCATCAATTCCTTCTTCTTCAAGATAGTCGGTCATCAACCGGCTAGCTATCCGCTTCGTCCCATCGATGAACGCATGGTCCTTTATAGTGAAATAAAAAAGATGTGCTGCTCGATCCTTCGCGGTTGGGTAGAGCGGCTGGCCATCGAATGTCTGTTTGATGTTGCCAAGTATGGCTTCAAGTGCATCCCCATTCTCAACGCCGAAGAGGTCCGAGGCTCTACCCTGGGCAGCTTCTTGCTGTCTTAGAGCGTCTACCGCGTCCATGGCCTAGTCACGCGTCATGCGTCGCGTGGCTACTATGTCCGTGCGCCTCTTTCATCAGGCTAATTGTCAGTCGGACGACAATATCTTTGTGCTTTGGGTCACTCTCAGCAATGAGCAGAGCGAGAGCCACGAGGCCAAACTCATCAATTAGAGGTCGATTGTTCTTGTTCAGGTAGTGAACGAACAGAAAGCTGCCGATGCGTTTGTTCCCGTCTAAGAATGGGTGGTTCTTGATTACAAAGTACAAGAGATGAGCGGCTCGGCTCTCGACGTTTGGGTAGACCGGATGCCCTCCCCACGTCTGAGAAAGATTGCCAACTATGCTAGCTAGTCCGTCCCCTCTGTCCGTGCCGAAGAGATCGGTCGCTTGCCCCTTTTCCAGTAGTGTCTTCTTGAACTGGTCGACGAGTTTTGTGGCTTGTCGAAGAGTGAGCCGTGCCATCCGTTTTGATGGCTCACTGGATGGCGGTGGCAGTATATTTTCATCGTACTGCAGTAGAACGCGCCAAGATTTGGCGTATCTTTCGATTAGATTAAGGGTCTCCGCAGCATCTATTTCTTCGTCACCTGCGACATCCCTGGCCAACAGCTCTATATGCTTAAGTCCAGAGATGACTTGCTGGGCCTCATCGGCCCTCTTGCGATAGTCCCGAACTAGATAATCTTTAAGAATACGTGTAGCCCAGCGTCTGAACTCAACGCCACGCTGTGATTTGACCCGGTAACCGACGGATATAATTACGTCGAGACTGTAAGTCGGTTCGGGGCGCCCGCCTTCCGAAGAGGTTACAGGCAAAAAATGCCTGTAACTGTCGTCGTCCGCCACCTCACCCTCTCGGAACGTATTGCGAACATGCTTGCGAATAACGGAGATGTCACGACCAAACAGCTCAGCCATCTGGGCAGCCGTCAGCCAGACTGTCTCGCTCTCGATCTTAACGTCTATTTTGGCGCCTTCATCGGGAGCGATGTAGATCTCATGCGTCCCACCAGCCGGCACAAGCTTCGTAGCCATACCAACCTCCCGTGTCAGACTAACATATGAGCCAATAACACTTTCCGTCAGAGATCTGCCTAAGACGCCTTAGATGTCCGCACACAGGCAAGGCGGCCCTCCACCGGCCGCCAGATGCCACGGATTAACCGGGAAAGAGCCGCTGCTCACTAAGGTGGGCCCACCAAATTTCCACGGACACCTCGCCCCCAGGATCGCGCAATGGAATATAAGGACTACTACAAGATCCTCGGCGTCGAGCGAAGCGCCACCCAGGATGAGATCAAGCGCGCCTACCGCAAGCAGGCGCGCGCCTTCCATCCCGACGTCAATAAAGAAGCCGGGGCGGAGGCCAAGTTCAAGGACGCGGGCGAGGCCTACGAGGTCCTCAAAGATCCCGAGAAGCGCGCCGCCTATGACGAGCTGGGCGCGAACTGGCAGCAGGGCCAGCAGTTCCGCCCGCCGCCCAACTGGGACGCCGGCTTCGAGTTCTCCGGCGGCGGCTACACCAACGCGGACGCCTCGCAGTTCTCAGACTTCTTCGAGGAGCTGTTCGGCGGCATGCGCGGTGGACGCGGCGGCGGCGCTGGCTTCGGGGCCCATCGCGAGTTCCACGCCCAGGGCCAGGACCACCACGCCAAGATCGAGATCGACCTGCGCGACGCCTACTCCGGCGCCAAGCGCGCGATCACGCTGCGCATGCCCGAGGTCGATGCCGAGGGCCACGTCACCGTGAAGAACCGCACGCTCAACGTCACCATCCCCAAGGGCATCCACGAGGGCCAACACATCCGTCTCGCCGGACAAGGCGCACCTGGGATGGGCAAGGGGCCGGCCGGTGATCTCTATTTGGAGGTGCGCTTTGCGCCCGATCCGATTTATCGCGTCGAGGGCAAGGACATCACGATCGACTTGCCCCTCGCTCCGTGGGAGGCAGCGCTCGGCGCCTCCGTCAAGGTGCCGACGCCCGAGGGCCCGGTGATGCTCAAGATCCCGCCGAATTCCACGAAGGGCCGCACCATGCGCCTGAAAGGCCGCGGGCTCCCCGGCTCGCCGCCGGGCGACATGCACGCGGTCTTGAAGATCGTGCTGCCGCCGGCCGACACCGACAAGGCCAAGGAGGTCTATAAAGAGATGGAGCGCGAGCTGCCCTTCAACCCGCGCACCGGATTGGGAGTTTAAGCGATGCCCGCCAAGACACCGCAATCGCAGACGGAAGAGATCCTCGAGCAGAGCGCCGAGGTCACGCTGGCGGACCTGACCCGCAGCTGTCGCGTGCATGCCGAATGGGTGCTGGAGCTGGTGCAGGAGGGCGTGCTCGAGCCGGTCCAACGCGGCGGCCCGCAGTGGCGCTTTGCGGCGACGAGCGTGGTGCGCGTGAGGAAGGCGCAACGCCTGCAGCGCGACCTCGGCGTCAACCTGCCGGGCATCGCGCTGGCGCTCGAGCTCTTGGACCGCATCGACGCGCTGGAAGCACGCCTGCGCGCGAGCGCCGTCCCGCCGCCAGCCGAGGATGCGGAGTAGGGCCTTCATACAATTCACGTCCGCGGTCCGTCGCGTACGGCCGCAGAGGGCCCGGACGGGAGGACGTTAAGACAATGTTAGTCTGTCCAACCATTTGCGCGCATGGCGCCGCCGCCGACGGATCGCGCCGGCGAACCATTTTGCGCGGAGCGCGTTGACCGCACGATCTCGCCTGTGGGAGCAACACCATGACCGGCATCAAGTACCGCACTGCCGACGTGGATGGCTTTGGCATCTTTTATCGCGAGGCGGGGTCGCCGGATAACCCGAAGCTGCTGCTGCTGCACGGCTTTCCGAGCGCGGGCCACATGTTCCGCGACCTCATTCCGCTCCTTGCCGATCGCTTCCACATCGTCGCTCCCGACCTACCGGGCTTCGGAAACTCCCAGATGCCGCCCCGCGGCTGCACTTTCGAGCGGATCGCAACGACGGTCGACCGCTTCACCGAGGTCATCGGTTTCGATCGCTATGCCGTCTACGTGTTCGATTACGGTGCGCCCACTGGTTTCCGGCTCGCCCTCAAGCGTCCCGAGCGCGTTACCGCAATCGTTTCCCAGAACGGCAACGCCTATGAGGAAGGTCTGAGCGACGGGTGGAAACCGATCCGGGCTTACTGGGAGGATGCATCCCAGGCCAACCGCGATGCACTGCGCGCCTTTCTCAAGCCGGAGGCGACGGTCTGGCAATACACGCACGGCGTTCCCGATCCGACAGCGGTCTCTCCTGACGGCTACTCGCTCGACAACTTCTACTTGGCCCGGCCCGGCGCCGACGAGGTCCAGCTGGATCTGCTCGGCGATTACAAGAGCAACGTCGCGCTCTACCCGACATTCCAGGAGTATTTCCGCACCCGCAAGCCGCCATTTCTGGCCGTGTGGGGCAAGAACGATCCATTTTTTCTGCCGGCGGGTGCCGAAGCGTTCAAGCGCGATATCCCAGACGCGGTTGTGCGCTTCTTCGATACCGGGCACTTTGCGCTGGAGACCCACACCGCAGAAATTGCAGCGGCAATCCGCGACTTCTTCAGTCGTTGATTTCGTAACTTTACGCTCGCGATCACGCCGCCCATCGGACTTGGCATTTGCATTGGTTGTCTGATCGTCGACCTGAAGCCCGATCCGCCGGGAGCTGCGCAGCCCGAAAGGATCGCCACCCTGATGACGCGGGTGGCGATCCTTAATACGCTATCGGCTTCTCCAGACGTCAACTGTGCCCATAGTGGTGCGGCGGCCAGGGCCACGGCGAGTGCTGGTGCTCCTTGTGCCTCGTCTCAACGTGCTCCTTAATCCAGCCGATGAGGATGTCGGCGATTTGCAGATTGTTGTTATCCAACATCATCATGTGATCGTTCCCGTGAATGGGGCCAGGCGAGCCCCGATACAGAGAATTGGGCGCAAGCTGCGGCAACCAGGCGTACTTGATATCGCCTCCCGCGGCGGTGATCTGATCGATCTCCGTCTGGCAAGTCGCGGCCGGCCGCGGCTCGGTCGAGTAATCGCCATAGACGATCAGGATCGGGATATGCTTGAGGGTATCGATGTCATCGGATGTGAGATTGCCGTAGCAGCCTGTCTCGATCTGAATGATGCCATCGACTTTGCAGGCTGACGCCGTCGTATAGGGATGGCAGCCCGAATCGGGCTGCAGCGCGGCTTCCGTCGGGTACGGGCTCGATTCGGAGTGCCCCACCAAGACGGCGCCTCCCAACTTGGTTGCGAGCTTGGCCATGCCGATCGGGGTATTGAAGGGTGCGCTAGCGGTGGACGGCCAGCAGTTGCCATCGACGCAATTGACGGACGTGGACAACGGCAACGTCGAAAGCAAGTCTGGGATGACCTGATTGTAGAAGCTCAGATTGGCGCCCGGACCTACCCCCACGGTTTGCATGGGGAAGCGAACACCGGGATTAGGCGTGGTTGTATCTTGGCAAGGCGAGGCCGTGCACGATGTCTCGCCCCAGCGAAATGCGTTCCACGACAACTGGTCGTTCAGGATCAGGATGTTGGGATTGATGGCACCCGCGACCCCGTCGCGCACCTTCAGGTATTCCGTAGCATCGAAGCCCGAGCGGGCGCGGCTGACCTGGTCGGCCAGGTAGGTGTCGAAGCCGCGACGCGTGAAGTACTCGTCCCAGCCCATGCGCCCATCCGGCGTGGTCTGCCATGACTTCGAGCTCAAGCAACACCCATGCACGAAGACAACCGGCGTGTGCTCTTTGCCTCTTTGCGTCTTCGGCAGCGTATACTGCACGTACATTTGGCTGATCATCGAGAGCCCTGTGCCGACGGGCGGTTCCAGCTCGTGTTGGACTCCATCGATGAAGAAGCTGCCATAGCCCCTGAGAAGCAGATCTCCATTCAACTTGAGATCGGAATATTCTTGTGCAGCACCAATTGAAGGCATCAGCGCGAGGGCGAAGAACGCCGCCCCCCACAAGATCCTGTTTTCGCGCTTTGCATTTCGTAAGCTCATTATGATTTCCTCCGATTTCGCACTAGCGGATCACCAACGTACGCTGGCGCCACACGTCCGCTACGCTGAGGAGGAACTCGCTCGGGCGATGCGCGAACTGGAATCGAAGCGCACAATTTCACCATGCAAAAGTCGTTGGTGCACAGCGCGCGAAACGGATGCCGCTTGCCCGAAACATGTCGAAGGGCACGTGACTTCCGGATATGCAGGCGAGATGTCAGACGGCGACTTCGAGATCTTCCTCGTGGCCATTCCGGGCCTCGAAGGCCCGCTGTGCGCGGAGACGCGCGCCCTGGGGTTCAAGGCCAGGACGGTGGCGGGCGGCGTGACGCTCAAGGGCGGGTGGCCGGAGGTGTGGCGGGCGAACCTCGAGATCCGCGGTGCGAGCCGCGTCATTGCGAGGCTGGGCACGTTCCGGGCCATTCACCTGGCACAACTCGACAAGCGCGCACGCCAATTTGCCTGGGGCGGTGTGCTGCGCCGGGATGTTCCGTTTCGCGTGGAGGTCTCGTGCAAGAGCTCCAAAATCTATCACTCAGGCGCGGCGGCGCAGCGGATCGAGCGCGCGATCACGGAGGAGCTCGGCGCGCCGTCCTCTCCCGAGGCCGACGTCTGCATCAAGGCGCGGATTGAGAACAATGTCTGCACCATCGGCGTCGATACGTCGGGCGAGCCCTTGCATAAGCGCGGCCACAAGCAAGCCATCGCCAAGGCGCCCATGCGGGAGACCATGGCGGCGCTGTTTCTGCGCCAATGCGGATTCGATGGAAAAGAGCCCGTTGTCGATCCCATGTGCGGGTCGGGCACGTTCGTCATCGAAGCGGCCGAGATCGCCGCTGGGCTTAGGCCGGGCCGCTCACGCCATTTTGCCTTCGAGCAGCTTGCGACCTTCGACCCTGCAGCCTGGGAGCAAATGCGGGGCGCGCAGAGCGTCGCCCCCCCGAGTGCCCGGTTCTTTGGCAGCGATCACGACGCAGGCGCAATCCGCATGAGCCGCGCCAATGCGGAGCGCGCGGGCGTCGCCGGCATCACCGAGTTCCAGGAGTGCGCGATCGAGGACATCGCGCCGCCGAAGGGACCGCCCGGCCTCGTCATCATCAACCCGCCTTACGGCGACCGCATTGGCGCCAAGGCGCAGCTCAGGTCGCTCTACCGCACGCTCGGGCACACGCTCCTGACCCGGTTCTCGGGCTGGCGCGTGGGGCTCATTACCAATGAGACTAAGCTCGCCGAGGTGACCGGCCTGCCGTTCGCGCTGACGGCCGAGCCGGTGTTGCACGGTGGTCTGCGCGTGACCTTGTTCCGAACCGCCCCGCTGCCGTAGTCACCTTTTCCGGAGCTTGTTGGAACGCTCGGAGAGGGTGGCGCTCTCCGGCCGGCCGGTGCGTGCGTTTAAACCCAGAAGGTCTTGATCCCGTCCGCTTCCTGCTTGGCGCGAGCGTACCCGGCGTGCAGCGCAGGACCGATCTCCTTCGGATTCATCAGATTGACGTTGGGCGGATCGGCCTTGATCCACAGCGTCTTGGTGCCCGTCGCCTCGATCTGGCGGATGTTCTCTCCGATCGGGTGCGGGATGCCGGTGAGGAACGGCGGCTTCAGGCCGTCGTTGAGCGTGACGATCAGCGCGCGCTTGGAGCCGGCCACGAGGTCGACGTGCGCCGGATTGGAGCACATGCCGCCGTCCATGCAATAGCGCTGGCCGAGCAGCGTCGGCCCGATGATGCCCGGAAGCGAGCAGCTTGCGCCGGTGCCGTGGGCAAGCGGGATGTTGTTCTTCTTAGCGGTCGCCTGCGAGACGACGATGCGCTGGCCCGTGTAGCAGTCGATGGCGGTCGTGTGCATCTTGCGAGCCGGCCAGCTCGTCTTGCTGTCGCCCGTCAGGAACGCGGCCAGCCGCTCCACGGCTGAACCGTTCAAGTGGTTGTCGGCCGCGAGCGCCGCATGTCCGATGATCTCCCGCGTGGCGAGCGATCCGTCCTTGGCCGCGGCATTGATCTTCTGGGCCCGCTGCTGGCTCACATTGGGCTCGCTCACCGGCGCAAGCTTCGCAAACAGCTTCGGAAAATGCCCGAAGAAGTCGAACTCGGTGCGCATGCGCTGGAAGTGGCCGCTCGCCATCGACGAGCCGGCATACGAGCCTGCCGACGTCCCGACGATCATCTCGGCCAACGACGGGGCATCGATGCCCTGATCGAACAGGCCGTGGAAGAAGCCGCAATACCACGCAAGATAATAGGTGCCGCCGCCGCCGAGAACGAGCGTGCGGTCGAGCCCGGTTGCGAACGGTGAGGGCGTCGGCCTATTGGGGATAGGAACGGCAAGGCCGTCGGACGAGAAGAGGCTCACGTCCAATCTGTTGGAGAGCTCTGAGAGAGGCAGGGTAACTTGTCCGAGCCCAGGCGTGGCGCCGATGGCGACGGCTGCTGGAGCCAGGGCGGAAGCTTTGAGGAAATTTCGGCGGTGCATGGGGGGATCCCTCTCGAGGAGCAACGCCGTTGTTCTGTCCTCAGATGATTTAACATCCTCGAAAGGGGATGCCTAAAATGCGGCAGGCACGATGCTCTGCCTGTGCGCAACGCGCTTTCTTTGTCCTGCAGTCGGTGCGGCAGTGCGGCTCTCGCAGCGTGCCTCGGAATCCATCGCCGCCATCCCGGCTCCGCATGAGACCGCGGACTAGGTCTCCTCCACCACCGGGAACTCGGCAAATTGCGGGAGCGCGTCCGTAATCTCGAACCATGGCGCCTTGGAGCCGACGAAGATGTGACTCGTCGGGCGGATGCTCGGCTCGTCGGCAAGGGTCCCCATGGCGACATGGACGAAGGCGCCGTCGCGCACGACGGAATAGAGCAGCGAGCCGCACACCTTGCAGTGCGTGTCGTGGCCGCTCTCATTGCCAAACATCAAGAGCTGATTCTCACCCTTGGTGATGCTCAGCTTTTCGCGCTCGATGCCGGCAAACGGCTTGAAGGCGGAGCCGGTCGCCCGCCGGCAGTTCGAGCAGTGGCAGTTGGCGGCGTAAAGGAATTCATCCGCCACGGCGTAGTGGACCGCACCGCAAAGACACCTGCCGGCAAGCGCGCGGCCGCTCGTTGTCTCACGCTCTGTCACAGATGTCCGCTCACGACTTCAGGCTAGACAGCAGGTCCATCGGGATCGGGAAGATGATCGTCGAGGTACGGTTGCCAGCGACGTCGTGCAGCGCCCCGAAGTAGCGCAGGATCATGGCATTGGGCTGCTCCGCCATAATCTTGCCGGCCTCGATCAGCTTCTGCGCCGCCTGTTGCTCGCCCTCGGCATTGATGATCTTGGCGCGCCGGTAGCGCTCGGCCTCGGCCTGCTTGGCGATCGCCCGCACCATGCTCTCGTCGATGTCGACGTGCTTGATCTCCACGTTGGCGACCTTGATGCCCCAAGGGTCCGTCTGCTGATCGAGGATCATCTGAATGTCGGCGTTGAGCTTCTCGCGCTCTGCCAGCATCTCGTCCAGCTCGTGCTTGCCCAAGACCGAGCGCAGCGTCGTCTGCGCCAGCTGGCTGGTCGCCTCCATGTAGTCCTCGATGTTGATGATGGCGCGCGAGGGGTCGACCACGCGGAAATAGAGCACCGCGTTCACCTTCACCGACACGTTGTCGCGGCTGATCACGTCCTGCGAGGGCACGTCCTCGACCTTCATGCGCAGGTCGACGCGCACCACCTGCTGGATGATGGGGATGACGAATTGCAGTCCCGGTCCGATGGTCTTGGTGTAGCGCCCGAGCGTGAACACGACGCCGCGCTCGTACTCGCGGAAGATCCAGATCGCCTGCGCCACGATGTAGAGCGCGATCAGCAAAACGACGATCATGAAGGCGAGGTTGATATCTATCGACATGAGTACACTCCTCGATCCTGCGGCTTATCCTGCGGGCCTGTCGTGGGGGCGCCGTGATACGACGAGCGTGAGCCCGTCGAGGCGGTGGACCCGCACCGACTGACCCTCGTCCAGCGGCTCGTGCGATCGCGCCGCCCAGCGCTCGCCGTGCACGAAGACGTGCCCCGACGTTCCCGACCAGTCCAATACCTGCGCCGTCCGGCCCACGAGGCCCATCTCGCCACCGGCCGGCGGCCGGCGCATCGTGCGCCAGACGTAGCCCAGCAGCACCGTCAGCATCAGCCCGCTCGCAATCGCCATCCCGCCGATGACCGCCCACGACAGCTGGAAACCGGGGACGTCGGTGTCGAACAGGAAGGCGGCACCGAGCACGAACGCGACAAGCCCACCGATGCCGAGGACAAACGTCGCATGGAAAGCTTCCGCGACCATGCAGGTGACGCCGATCAGCAACAGCGCCAGCCCGGCGTAGTTGAAGGGGAGCTGGTCGAGCGCATAGAGGCCGAGCACGAGGCAGATGGCCCCGACGATGCCCGGCCCGAATGTGCCGGGCGCCGCGAAGAACTCGAAGATCAGCCCGTAGATGCCGATCATCATCAGAATCAGCGCGATGTTGGGATCGGTGATGATGCTGAGGATCTCGGTGAGGGTGTCGGGCTCGACCTGTTTGACCGTCAAGCCCTTGGTGGCGAGCGTGTGCTCGGTCTTGCCGATCTTGACCTTGAACCCGTCGACGGCTGCCAACAGATTGGGGACGTCGTCGGCGATGAGGTCGATCACCCCGAGCTTCAGGGCCTCGTTGGCCGAGATGCTCACCGCCTTGCGCACGGCTTCTTCCGCCCATTTCACATTGCGCCCGCGCAATTCCGCCAGGCTGCGGATGAAGGCCACCGCGTCGTTCACCGCCTTGACCTTGCCGGTCTCCTCGTCGCTGCTCTTCTCCTGCTTGCCGTTCTTGTCGGGCTCGCCGCCGGGGAGGCCGGGCGCGCCCAGCATGATGGGCGTGGCGGCGCCGACGTTGGTGCCGGGCGCCATGGCCGCGATGTTGGTCGCATAGAGAACGTAGGTGCCGGCGCTCGCCGCCCTGGCGCCGGACGGTGCCACGTAGCCGACGACGGGCACGCGCGAGCCGATGATGACGGCGATCATCTCGCGCATTGAGGTGACGAGGCCACCCGGCGTGTTCATGCGCAAGATGATCAGCTCGACTGCGCGGTCCTCCTGTGCCTCACGGATGGCGGTCGTGATGTGGCGCACACTGGCGGGGCCGACGGCGCCGTCGAGGTCGACGAGCAGCGCCACCTTGGCCGCGGACTCGAGTGCTGCATCCTGCCCGCGTGCGCCGATCACACCGAGAAGGCCGATGGCAGCGATCGCCACCAGCCGCATCAGACCGAGCACGTGCAAGCCGTTCCGTTCGCGTGCCATCCCACACCATAGACCGTTGCTGGAGCGCGTTCGAGCCGAGGGGGTGAAAATTAGGCGCTCTTTCCGCCCTAATGCCTGCGCGCTGCATAGCGGGAGAATCGGGTAACCCTATGGGCGCGCCGCTTCGCGCTTCGAACCGAGCGAGCCAACGTGACCAAGGCCACCTCCGACAGTCCCGACCTCCCCCTCGGCGCCGACCTCGACCGGGCGGTGACAGGTTGGCTGTCCCACCTGCGCCACGAGCGCGCGGCGGCGGAGAAGACGCTGCAGGCCTACGCCCGCGACGTGCGCCAGTTCCGCGCCTTTCTCGAAAACCATCTGGGCCACACGCCCTGCCTTGCCGATCTCGACCGCATCGAGCCCAAGACCGTGCGCTCATTCCTTGCCGCACGCCGCCGTGCGGGCACCGTCAGCCGCTCGCTCGCCCGCACGCTCTCGGCCCTGCGCCAGCTCTTCCGCTGGCTCGAGGCGCAGGAGCTGATCGACAACCGCGCGATTTTGCAGATCGCCAGCCCCAAGATCCCGCATTCGGTGCCGAAGCCCCTGACCGTGGACAAGGCTGCCGGCGTGGTCGATGGCGGCCCGGCGGCCGACCTCGACTGGGTGCTGGCGCGCGATACCGCGGTGCTGCTCTTGCTCTACGGCGGCGGCCTGCGCATCGCGGAAGCCTTGAGCATCTCGGCCAAGGATGCGCCGACGGGAGCCCGCGAGGTGCTGCGCATCAAGGGCAAAGGCGGCAAGGAACGTCTGGTCCCGGTCCTGCCGATTGTCCGCGCGGCGGTGGAGCGCTACGTCACGCTGTGCCCCTATCCGCTCGCGCCCGACGAGGCGCTGTTCCGCGGCGCCAAGGGCGGGCCACTGTCGCCGCGCATCATCCAGCTCACCATGGAGCGTCTGCGCACCGCCCTCGGTCTCCCTTCAACCGCGACCCCGCACGCGCTGCGTCACTCCTTTGCGACGCACCTGTTGTCGGCAGGTGCCGACCTGCGCCAGATCCAGGAGCTTCTGGGGCACGCCTCCTTGTCGACCACCCAGGCCTACACGGAAGTCGACCGGGAGCGGCTGCTTGCCGTTTATGACGCAGCCCACCCCAGATCGCGAAATGTTGCGAATTCAACGGGTTAGCTAAACTGCAGAAACCTTGACGTAATTTTGCCCCTTTTTTTGGTCGGAACCGCGTGGTGAGGGAGCCTGTCACCATTCCGCATCAGGGGTTCAGGGGTCCGCATGAGCTACCGTTTCGCCCTTAGAGTTGTTGTTGCCACTCTCGCGCTGGCCGTCATGCCGGCGGGCTTCAGCGCCCACGCCGCCGAAGCAGCAGCCGGCGACAAGTGCAAAGGCGTCGACATGCTTGCCGAGACCAAGGCGAGCAATCCCGACCTCTATCGCCGGATCATGGCGGAGGCCGACGCCACCGAGAACTCGCACGCGCTTTTGTGGAAGATCGAACGCGATGGGCGCCCCGCCTCATATCTCTTCGGCACGGTGCATCTGACGGACGAGCGCGTCACGCAGCTTTCGCCCGCGGTCGAGCTGGCGCTCGGCAAGGCGCACACCATCGCGCTCGAGGTCTCCGATCTCTCCGATAAGGCCACCACCTCCGTCATCGCCAAATCGGCGCCGCTCGTCATGTTCACCGACGGGCAGCGCCTCGACAAGCTGCTCTCCAGATCCGAGTACGAGACGGTCAAGGCCATCATCACGCGCTCGGGCATGCCCGCCGACCTCGCCGCGCTGTTCAAGCCCTGGATCGTCACCATGATCCTCTCGGTCTCAGACTGCGAGCGCACGAAGGTGCAGAAGGGCGTCCCCGTGCTCGACATGAAGATCGCCGAGATCGGCACCAAACGCGGGCTCAAGGTCGTGGGCCTGGAGACCATCCCCGAGCAGCTGCAGGCGCTCGCCTCCGTGCCCCAGTCCGAGCAAGTCAAGATGCTGCGCACCAGCCTGCAATTTGCAAATCGCACCAATGACTTGATGGAGACGCTGGTGCAGCTCTACCTGCACCGCGAGATCAGCGCGGCGCTTCCCTTCCAGATCGCGCTCGCCAAGGAGGCCGGCATCGGGGACGACGCCTTCGCCGGCTTCCAGCAGAAGATGCTCGTCGAGCGCAATGCCAAGATGGAGCGGGCCGCCGAACCGATGCTCGAGGAGGGCGGCCTCTTCATTGCGGTCGGTGCGTTGCATCTGCCGGGCAAGAAGGGGCTCGTAGCGCTGCTGCGCGAGGCGGGCTACACCGTCACCGCCATCGAGTAGGGCGCCGGCTTCGAGCGCTTCACCCCTCACATGTGAATGGCGCGCTTGTCGACGGCCATCGCGGCTTCCTTCACCGCCTCGGTCAGCGTCGGATGCGCATGGCAGGTGCGAGCCAGATCCTCCGCCGACCCGCCGAACTCCATCAGCACGGCAGCCTCGGCGATCATCTCGCTCGCCTGAGCGGCGATGATGTGCACGCCGAGCACGCGGTCGGTCGCGGCATCGGCGAGGATCTTCACGAAGCCGTCGGTTTGCTTGTTGGCCTTGGCGCGACCGTTGGCGGTAAAGGGGAACTTGCCGGCGCGGTAGGCGACCCCGGCCGCTTTGAGCTCCTCCTCCGACTTGCCGACGCTTGCCACCTCCGGGAAGGTGTAGATCACGTTGGGGATCACGTCGTAGTTCACGTGGCCCGCTTGGCCAGCGAGGATCTCGGCCATCGCCACGCCCTCGTCCTCCGCCTTGTGCGCCAGCATCGGCCCGGCGATCACATCGCCGATGGCGTAGATGCCGGCGACGTTGGTCTTGAAGTGCTCATCGACGATCACACGCCCGCGGTTGTCGAGCGCCACGCCGATGTCGCCGAGCCCCAGGCCATCGGTATGGGGAACCCGGCCGATGGCGACGAGCACCACGTCGGTCTCGAGCGTCTCCGCCTTGCCGCCGGCCGCCGGCTCGATCGACACCTTGCGCGCCGCGCCCGCCGGCTCGATCGCCGTCACCTTGTGCCCGAGCTTGAAGCTCAAACCCTGCTTGGTGAGCAGCTTCTGCATCTGGCGGCCGACCTCGCCGTCAATACCGGGCAGGACGCGGTCGAGGAACTCGACCACGGTGACCTCCGAGCCGAGCCGACGCCACACCGAGCCGAGCTCGAGCCCGATCACACCCGCGCCGACGACCAAAAGCCGTTTCGGCACCTTTTTCAGCGAAAGCGCGCCGGTGGAGGAGACGACCGACTTCTCATCGATCTCGATGCCCGGCAGCTGGGCCACGTCCGACCCGGTGGCGATGACGATCGCCTTGGCCTCGAGCGGCTGCGGCTTGCCGTTTTCGGCCGCGACCTCAATCTTGCCGGGCCCCTTGATGCTCCCGGTCCCGTGGAAGTGGTCGACCTTGTTCTTGCGCAACAAGAACGCCACGCCGTCGACGTTGCCCTTCACGCCCTCGTCCTTGAAGGCCATCATCTTGGCGAGTTCGAGCTTGGGCTTGACCTCGATCCCCATATCGCCCAGCGCATGCTTCGCCTCCTCGAACAGCTCAGAGGCGTGCAGCAGCGCCTTCGAGGGGATGCAGCCCACGTTGAGGCAGGTCCCTCCGGGCGTCGCCCGTTTCTCGACGACCGCGACCTTCAATCCGAGCTGGCTGGCGCGGATGGCGCACACGTAGCCCCCGGGGCCCGTGCCGATGACGATCAGATCGTAGGCGCTCAAGATGTTGTCCTCACGGGTTGAGTGGAAGCGGCGCGCCGAATGCCCACACGTACCCGTAAGGGTCTTTCAGGCGCCCGTAGCGCATGACCCAGAACGTGTCGGTCGCCGGCATAGTGACCGTGGCGCCGGCACTCTGGGCCCGGGCAATCGCGCCGTCGACCTCCAGGGGCGACTTGAGGTTGACCTGGATCGTGATGCTGGCCTGGCCCTCGGAGCCGCGGGGCGCCACGTCCTTGATGTACTCGGGAAAGAAGTCCGACAGCATGAAGTGCCCGCCGAACGCCTTCAAGGCGGCGTGCATGACCTGCTGCTTGTCCTCGGTCAGCTCCTGGTACACGACCTCCGCTCCAAAGGCCTTTTTGTAGAAATCTATAGCCTCGAGGCCTTTGCTCACCGTGAGGTAAACCTCGATAACCGCAGAAACTGCTGCTTCAGCCATTCTTGAACTCCCCCAGGCGTTGAGGCCTTAGAGCTCTAGAATAAACCGTTGCGGCTCCTCGAGACACTCTTTCACGCGCACCAGGAAGGCGACGGCCTCTTTTCCGTCGACGATACGGTGGTCATAGCTGAGCGCCAGGTACATCATGGGCCGCGCCACCACCTGCCCGTTGCGCACCACGGCGCGCTCCTCGATGCGGTGCATGCCGAGGATCCCCGACTGCGGCGCATTGAGGATGGGCGTCGACATCAGCGAGCCGTAGACGCCGCCGTTGGTGATGGTGAAGGTGCCCCCCTGCATCTCGTCGATGCCGAGCTTGCCCTCGCGGGCGCGCTTGCCGAAATCGGTGATGTGCGCCTCGATCTCGGCCAGCGTCATGCGGTCGGCCTCGCGGATCACCGGCACCACCAGCCCGCGCTCGGTGCCGACGGCGACCCCGATGTGGTAGTAGTTCTTGTAGATGATCTCGTCGCCGTCGATCTCGGCGTTGACGGCCGGGATCTCCTTCAAGGCCTGCAGGCACGCCTTGACGAAGAAGCCCATGAACCCGAGCTTGATGCCGTGGCGCTTCTCAAACAGCTCCTTGTACTCGGAGCGGAGCTTCATCACCGCGCTCATATCGACGTCGTTGAACGTCGTCAGCATCGCCGCGGTGTTCTGCGCATCCTTCAAGCGCTGAGCGATGGTCTGGCGCAGCCTGGTCATGCGCACGCGCTCCTCGCGCGCCGCATCGTTGGCGGCCGAGGGCAGCCGCAGGCCGTGCCTGGGCACCGGCATCGGAGCTGAGGCGCGCGCGAGGGCCTGCTTGGGCGCGGGCGCGACCTCCTCCGGCTCCTCGTCCTCCTCAGCCTCTGCTTCGGCGCGGGCGGCGATCACGTCCTCCTTGAGGACCTGACCCCGGCGCCCCGAGCCCGCAATCGCCTCTCCATCGAGGCCGGCCTCGGCAAGCTGCTTGCGGGCGGCCGGGCTCGGCGGCATCTCGCCCTTGGCGGCTTTGGGTGCGGCAGGCGTGGGCGCGGCAGCAGGAGCCGCTGCCGGGGCAGGCGCGGGCTTGCTCACGGGTGCAGGAGCTGCAGCGGCCGCACCGGCCGCGGCGCCATTGCTGATGGCGCCCAACACGGCGCCGACCGCCACCGTCATCCCTTCCGTCGCCTTGATCTCTCCCAGCACGCCCGCAACGGGGGCCGGCACCTCGACCGTGACCTTGTCGGTCTCCAGCTCGACCAGCGGCTCGTCCACCGCGACGGTTTCGCCCGCGGCCTTGAACCATTTGCCGACGATCGCCTCGGTTACGCTCTCACCCAGCGTCGGCACGCGAATCTCGATCGCCATCTTGTCCTCACCTCGCCGCAAAAAACCAAAGACCCGATCCCGAATGCAGCCGATTGCACGTGTCAGGATTGCGATCTCCTGCTCAAGCACCTGCCCCGCCCGAGAGCGCCTCAGTCACCAAGGATTTCTGCTCGTGCTGATGCTTCGACATGAGACCCGTGGCCGTCGCCGCCGATGCCGGCCGTCCGGCATAGAGGGGGCGCCGGTGCTCGGCCTCGATGCGCTCCAGCACCCACGCCAGATTGGGCTCGATAAAGCTCCAGGCGCCCATATTCTTGGGCTCCTCCTGGCACCACACCATCTCTGCCTGCTTGAAACGGCTAAGCTCGTGCATCAAGGCGCGGGCGGGGAACGGGTAAAGCTGCTCCACGCGCAGGATGTAGACATCGTCGATGCCGGCCGCCTCGCGGGCCTCGTAGATGTCGTAATAGACTTTGCCCGAGCACAGCACCACGCGCTTGATCTCATTGTCCGGCTTGAGCTTGATCTTCTGTCCCGGCCGGTGCTCCGCGTCGTCCCAGAGAAGCCGGTGGAAGGTGGTGTTGGGGCCCATCTCCTCGAGGCTCGAGATCACGCGCTTGTGGCGCAGGAGCGACTTCGGCGTCATCAGGATCAACGGTTTGCGGAAGGTGCGGTGCAGCTGGCGGCGCAGCACGTGGAAATAGTTGGCGGGCGTCGTGCAGTTGGCCACCTGCCAGTTGTCCTCTGCGCACAGCTGCAGGAAGCGCTCGAGCCGCGCCGAGGAATGCTCCGGCCCCTGGCCCTCGTAGCCGTGCGGTAGCAGGCAGACGAGGCCCGACATCCTCAGCCACTTGCGCTCGCCCGAGGAGATGAACTGGTCGAAGACGACCTGCGCCCCGTTGGCGAAATCGCCGAACTGGGCCTCCCACATGGTGAGCGCCTTGGGCTCGGCCAGCGAGTAGCCGTACTCGAATCCGAGCACGGCCTCCTCCGACAGCATCGAGTTGATCACCTCGAAGTTCGCCTGGTCGTTGGCGACGTGCCGCAAGGGCGTCCAGCGGCGCTCGGTCTCCTGGTCGATCAGCACCGAATGGCGCTGCGAGAAGGTCCCGCGTTCCGAATCCTGCCCGGACAAGCGCACCGGGAACCCTTCCGACAGCAGCGCCCCGAAGGCCAGGTGCTCGGCCATCGACCAATCGATGCCCTGGCCTGAGTCGATCATCTCGCGGCGCCGCTCGAGCAAGCGCCGCACCGCCTTGTGGGCGTGGAAGTCGTTCGGGATGCTGGTGATGCGGCGACCGATGGTCTTCAGCTGCTCGATGTCGACGCCGGTCACGCCGCGGCGCGCGTCGTCATTGGCGAACCCCATGCCCGACCAGCGGCCATCGAGCCAATCGGCCTTATTGGGCTTGTAAGCATCGGCCGATGCGAACTCCTCGTCAAGCTGGCTGCGCAAGGCGCTCTTGATGCGCTCGAAGTCCTCGGTCGAGACCACGCCCTCCTCGGCCAGGCGCTTGGCATAGATATCGATGACCGTGGGGTGCGATTTGATCGCCTTGTACATCAACGGCTGCGTGAACATCGGCTCGTCGGCCTCGTTGTGGCCGAAGCGCCGGTAGCAGAACATGTCGATGACGACGGGCTTCTGGAATTTCTGGCGGAACTCGGTGGCGATCTTGGCGACGTGGACGACGGCCTCCGGGTCGTCGCCGTTCACGTGGAAGATCGGCGCCTCGATCATGCGCGCCACATCCGAGCAATAGGGCGACGAGCGCGAGTAGCGCGGGTTGGTGGTAAAGCCGATCTGGTTGTTGATGATGAAGTGGATGGAGCCGCCGGTGCGGTGGCCCTTGAGGCCCGACAGGCCGAAGCATTCCGCCACCACGCCCTGACCGGCAAACGCCGCATCCCCGTGCAGCAGCAGCGGCATCACCGGCGTGCGCTCGCCGGGCGCGCAGCCGCGCTGGTCCTGCTTGGCGCGCACTTTTCCAAGCACCACGGGATCGACGATCTCAAGGTGCGAGGGGTTGGCGGTCAGCGACAGGTGCACGTTGTTGCCGTCGAAGGCGCGGTCGGAGGAGGCACCCAGGTGATATTTGACGTCGCCCGAGCCCTCGACGTCCTCGGGCTTCCACGATCCGCCCTTGAACTCGTTGAAAATCGCCCGGTAGGGCTTGGCCATGACGTTGGCCAGCACGTTGAGGCGGCCGCGGTGGGCCATGCCGATGATGATCTCTTTGACGCCGAGCTGGCCGCCGCGCTTGATGATCTGCTCCAGGGCCGGGACCATCGCCTCCGCCCCGTCGATGCCGAAGCGCTTGGTGCCGGTGTACTTCACGTCGCAGAACTTCTCGAAGGTCTCCGTCTCGATGAGCTTCGAAAGGATGGCGCGGCGCCCCTCGGGCGTGAAGCGAATGTCCTTTTCCTCGCCCTCGATGCGGTCCTGGATCCAGGCCTTCTGCGAGGGGCTGGTGATGTGCATGAACTGCACGCCGATGTGCCGGCAGTAAGTGCGGCGCACGATGCGCAGGATCTGGCGCATGGTCGCGGTCTCGAGCCCCAGCACCCGGTCGATGAAGATGGGCCGGTCGAGATCTGCCTCGGTGAATCCGTAGGTCTCGGGCTTGAGCTCGCGGTGCACCTTGCGGTCGGCCAGACCCAAGGGATCGAGATCGGCGGCGAGGTGGCCCATCACGCGGTAGGCACGGATCAGCATCAGCGCGCGGATCGAATCCTGCGTGGCACGCAGCGACGCGGCGGGCGACATCTCGAAACCGAAGGACTGCGCCTTGGCCTGCAGGCTGTCGCGCAATTTGCGCTCGGTCGCGTCGTAGTCGCCGGTCAACGCCGCAACCAGCTCGCCGTTGGCCTCGATCTCGGGCAGCCGCGTGCCCCAGGTGGGGCCGCGGGCCTCCATGCGGCTCACGTCCCGGTCCTCGTTCAGGCTCTCGAAGAAGTGGCGCCACTCGTCGCTGACCGAGCCGGGATTGCGCTCGTACTCGGACTGCATCTCCTCCACGTACGCCGCGTTGGCGCCGCTTAGAAACGAGGTGCGCAGAAATCGTTCGTTGAGGGGTTGGCGAGGCATGGAAAGGTCCGTTCAATGTACCTAATTGCTGCAGTGCAGGCCTGCAAGAACCAGCTCAAATCGAGGGAGCTGAGGTCTGGTGAGGCCGTAGTGTGCAGCGCAGCATACGCCTACTTCGCCAGTTTGGCATGCTGAGATTGACCTTTTAGGACATCGACCAAGGTCGTCCCCAGCGCCGCGGGGCTTGCCGCAATGGCGATGCCGGCCGAGCGCATGGCCTCGAGCTTGTCCTCCGCCTTGCCCTTGCCGCCGGAGATGATGGCACCCGCATGTCCCATGCGCCGGCCCGGCGGCGCGGTGACGCCGGCGATGAACCCGGCCATCGGCTTGGCGCGCCCGCGCTTGGCCTCGTCCTTGATGAACTCGGCCGCATCCTCCTCGGCCGCGCCGCCGATCTCGCCGATCATAATGATGGAGTGGGTGTAGGGGTCGGCGAGGAACAGCTCCAGCACGTCGATGAACTCTGTTCCCTTGACGGGGTCGCCGCCGATGCCGACCGCGGTCGTCTGTCCCAAGCCCACGTCGGTGGTCTGCTTCACCGCCTCGTAGGTCAAGGTGCCGGAGCGGGAGACGATGCCGACTGAGCCGGCCTTGAAGATGTTGCCCGGCATGATGCCGATCTTGCACTCATCAGGTGTCAGCACGCCGGGACAGTTGGGGCCGATGAGGCGGGAGGCGGAGCCGTCGAGCGCGCGCTTTACCTTCACCATGTCGAGCACCGGGATGCCCTCGGTGATGGCGACGATCAGCCCGATCCCGGCGTCGATGGCCTCGAGGATGGCGTCGCCTGCGAACGGCGGCGGCACGTAGATAGCGGAGGCATCGGCCCCGGTCGCGGCCTTGGCCTCGAGCACGGTATCGAACAGCGGCACGTCGGCCAGCTCCGCGTCCGTGTGCTTGGTGCCCCCCTTGCCGGGCGTCACGCCGCCGACGATGGCGGTCCCATACTCCCTGGCCTGCTTGGTGTGGAAAGTGCCCTGGCTGCCGGTGATCCCCTGGCAGATCACCTTGGTGGACTTGTCGACGAGAATGGCCATGTTGCCGTCCGCTACCCCTGTGCCGCGCACTCTAGAGGCTCTTGCTGCACTGCATCAAGGTAGACCAATGGGCATGCGTGCGACAACGCGTCAATTCGAAAGCGCGCCGTATTCATGGGCTCGGCCCGCATCAGGCCGCTTCCTTCACCGCCTCGGTGATCTTGGCGGCGGCATCGCCCAGGTCATCGGCCGGCACGATCTTGAGGCCGCTCTCGGCCAGGATCTTCTTGCCGAGCTCGACGTTGGTGCCTTCCAGCCGCACGACCAGCGGCACCGTGATCGCCATCTCGCGTGCGGCCGCGATCACGCCGTCCGCGATGATGTCGCAGCGCATGATGCCGCCGAAGATGTTGACCAGGATGCCTTTGACGGCGGGGTCCGACAGAATGATCTTGAAGGCCGCCTGCACTTTCTCCTTCGATGCACCGCCGCCGACGTCGAGAAAGTTCGCCGGCTCCGCGCCGTAGAGCTTGATGATGTCCATGGTCGCCATGGCGAGGCCGGCGCCGTTCACCATGCAGCCGATGGAGCCGTCGAGTTTTACATACGAAAGGTCGTGCTTGGAGGCCTCGACCTCCATCGGATCCTCCTCGCCCAGATCGCGCATCTCCACGATATCGGGATGGCGGTAAAGCGCGTTGGAATCGAAGCTCACCTTGGCGTCGAGGCAGGTGAGGGCCCCGTCCTTGGTGACGACCAGCGGATTGATCTCCAGCAGGCTGATGTCTTTCTCCAGCACCATCTTGTAGAGGTCGGCGATCAGCTTGCCGCAGGCCGCGAGCTGCTGCTTGCCCGTAAGCCCCAACGCAAAGGCGATCTTGCGGCCGTGGTAGGGCGCATAGCTGGTGGCCGGATCGATGGTGACGGTGATGATCTTCTCCGGCGTCTCGGCCGCCACCTCCTCGATGTTCATGCCGCCGGCCTGGCTGGCGATGAAGGCGACGCGCGAGCTTCCCCGGTCGACGAGTGCTGAGAGGTAGAGCTCGCGCGCGATCTCGCAGCTCTCGGTGACGTAGATGCGGTTGACGACGCGCCCGGCAGGCCCCGTCTGCTTGGTCACCAGCGTGTTGCCGAGCATCTGCTCGGCGATCGCACGCACCTCGTCCTTGGTCTTGGCGAAGCGGACGCCGCCCTTGTCGCCGGCCGCCTTCTCCTTGAACTTGCCCTTGCCGCGCCCGCCCGCGTGGATCTGCGCCTTTACCACCCAGATGGGTCCGGGAAGCTCTTGCGCCGCCTCGCCGGCCTCACGCGCGGAGAACGCGGCTTTGCCGCCCGGCGTCGGCACGCCGAACTGCTTCAGAAGTTCCTTGGCCTGGTACTCGTGGATATTCATTGAACCGCCTCGTCGAGACTGAAGTTTCAGGAAAACGGGCGGGCTTTTCGCCTCTCGTTCTTGTGCTGCTAGGCCCCGAGCTGGGGCGCGATCTTGGTGCAGGCGTCGACCAGCCCCTTCACCGACTCGACCGACTTGATGAACATGGAGCGCTCGGCCGCGTTGAGGTCGATCTCGATGATCCGCTCCGCGCCGCCCGCGCCGATGATCACCGGCACGCCGACATAGAGGCCTTTGACGCCGTACTCGCCGTTCAGATAGGCGGCGCACGGCAAGATGCGCTTTTTGTCCTTCAGATAGCTGTCAGTCATCTCCAAGGCCGAGGAGGCGGGCGCGTAGTAGGCGGAGCCGGTCTTCAACAGGCCCACGATCTCGCCGCCGCCCTTGCGCGTGCGCTCAACGATCTCGTCGAGGCGCTCCTGGCGCATCCAGCCCATGCGTACCACGTCGGGCAGCGGGATGCCGGCAATGGTCGAGTAGCGCACCAGCGGCACCATGTCGTCGCCGTGGCCGCCGAGCACGAAGGCGGAGACGTCCTCGACCGAGATGCCGAGTTCGGCGGCAAGGAAGTAGCGGAAGCGCGAGGTATCGAGCACGCCGGCCATGCCGATCACCATATTGCGCGGCAGGCCCGACGCCTTCTGCAGGGCCCACACCATGGCGTCGAGCGGGTTGGTGATGACGATGACGAAGGAGCCGGGTGCGTATTTCTTGATGCCGGCGCCCACCTGCTCCATCACCTTGATGTTGATGCCGATCAGGTCGTCGCGGCTCATGCCGGGTTTGCGCGGCACGCCGGCGGTGACGATGCACACGTCCGCGCCCTCGATGTCGGCATAGGCATTGGTGCCGCGCATGCGGCAGTCGAAACCCTCGACCGAGCCCGACTGGGAGATGTCGAGCGCCTTGCCCTGCGGCAGCCCCTCGGCGATGTCGAAGATGACCGCGTCCCCCAATTCCTTGAGACCGATCAGATGCGCCAGCGTCCCGCCGATCATACCTCCGCCGATCAAGGCGATCTTCGTGCGCGCCATGCGTTCCCTCTCCCTCTGCCGGAAATTAATCATGCGGCGAAGTCTCACAGGCCAAGAAAGGCTGTGAGTGTGGCTCCGCCACAACTCCGTCACGGCTACGTTTAGACTACCGTTCTCATCAGGAAAAGCCCAACTTCGGGCGGGGACAGATGGTTTGGCCTCGCGCCGCGCGAGGTCGCAGGGGGAGAGCGGTGAGAGGGATCTCACTCGTCGTAGTGCTGCTGGCTCTGACACGCGTGGCCGCCGCCGGCGAGCCGCACCCCTTTCTCGGCTTCCGCCTGCTCGATCTCGAGAACCAGACCGTGAAGTGGCAGAGCCCGCGTTGGGGCGAGCGCGCCACCGTCACCTACGCCTTCGCCACCGAGCCGACCACCACCAAGGGCGCGCGCAACTGCGCCAAGATGCTGCCGCCTCAAGCGGCCTATGCGCCCTCTCACATCGGCCGCACGGCGTTTCGCCGCGAGGTCGCCGCCGCCTTCCGCATGTGGGAGGCGGTGGCCAACATCAGCTTCCGCCAAGTTGACGATGCCAAGGCCGCCAACATCCTGATCGGTGCGCAGGCCGAGCCCATCGGACGCGCCTTTACCAACGTCGCGCTGAAACCTGCACGCGCCGGCGATCGCAAGGTGATCGCGCGCTCGCTCATCTGCCTGAACCCGCGCCAGCAGTGGAAGATAGGCTTCGACGGCAACCTCGACGTCTACGACCTGCGCTACACCATCGCCCACGAGATTGGGCACGCCATCGGCCTCGACCATCCGAGCGCGGCGGGCGAGCTCATGTCCTACCGCTACGACGAGAAGAAGACCGGGCTACAGCCTGGAGACATCAAGGGCGCGACCCTGCTCTACGGCGCCAAGCCGGGCGCCCCGCACTTCGCCGGCACCGGCATTGCGACGGGACCGACCGGCGCTGCGACCGTCAAGGGCGAGCCGGGCTGGCCCTTCGGCATCGGCGAGAAGGCCGAGCGCGCCGGCCGCCGCTAAGACCTTCCACCACGACAATCAGCACCCCCTTTGCGCTTGATCGGCTCGACCCGCATAATATATTACGAGCATAATGTAAGTGGCGGGCCGCACCGTGGCCGGCCCCGAGCTCGGAAGGATAAGGTCTACGATACGCAGGGCAGTCTTGTTGCACACGGCTCCGAGACCTGCCTGATCATGCATCACGGCTGCCGTGACCCAAGCACCAACGCAGGATAAGGAGCGACCATGCCTCGGGCATCCCGCAAGGACGCCGACCAGCATCGCAAGGACGTCATCGACGCCGCCAGCCGACTGTTTCGCACGCACGGCATCGATGGCGTGAGCGTTCCCGCGGTGATGGCCGAGGCCGGCCTGACGCACGGCGCGTTCTACGGTCAGTTCGCCTCCAAGGAGGCGCTCGCCGAGGCGGCCTGCGCGCAAGCGTTCGCGCAGTCGCACACCCTCTATCAGCATATCGTGGCCCGCCACGGGGCGGACCTGAAGGCAGCGCGCACCGACTTCGTCAAGCGCTACACCGCCAAGTCGCACCGCGACGACGCGGGCCACGGCTGCCCCGTCGCCGCCATGGGCGCGGACATCGCGCGGGCGGACTCAAAAGGAAAAGTTCGCTCCACCTTCGCGGCGGGCGTCGCCGCGATGGTCGCGGCGGTGCAATCGCTTCTGGCCCCGCGTAAATCGAAGAAAGCCGCACGCCAGGAGGCGCTCGCCGCGACGGCCATGCTGGTCGGCGGCCTCGTTCTCGCGCGCGCGACGCGGGGGCACGAGATCTCCGACGAGATGCTGGCGGCGGTGCGGAAAACGCTGCTCGAAGGCTAGCCAGGGTGCGCCCGTTGGCCGCGCTCCCCAGGCGCTCTTTTGCTTATATATTATGACCATAATTTATTTGTCCAACGCAGGATCGCTTCGGGTCAAAGACCCAAACTCAGGAGATGGACCATGGCCACTCAGTCTGAAAAGGGCACAGCTCTCATTACCGGCGCTTCCACCGGAATCGGTGCCGTCTACGCCGACCGCCTGGCGCGCCGCGGTTACGAACTCATCCTCGTCGCCCGCGACAAGGCGCGTTTGAGCGAGCTCTCCCGCCGCATCGAAGGCGAAACGGGCCACGCCGCCGAGGTCCTGCAGGCAGACCTGACGTCGCGGGCCGACCTGGAGCGGGTTGCCAAGCGCCTCCGCGACGACAAAGCCATCACCATGCTGGTCAACAACGCTGGGCTGGGCGGCAACGGCCCGATCGCCGGCGCCGATCTCGACCGCGTTGACGCGCTGATCGACTTGAACGTGAAGGCCGTGACCCATCTCGCGGTTGCTGCAGCAACGAACTTCGAAGCGCAAGGCCGCGGCGTGATCATCAATCTCGCCTCGGTGCTGGCGCTGCTGCCGGAGCGGTCGAGCGCCGTCTATTCCGCCACCAAGGCCTACGTCTTGAACCTTTCCCAGACCATGAATGTCGAGCTCGCACCCAAAGGCGTCAGCGTGCAGGCGGTGCTTCCCGGCGCCACGCGCACCGAGATCTGGCAGCGCGCCGGAATCGATATTTCCGGTTTTCCGGCAGAAATGATCATGGATGCGGGCGAAATGGTCGATGCCGCGCTGGCGGGACTGGACCTGGGCGAGCTCGTGACCATTCCGGCCTTGCCGGAAGTCGGCGATTGGGAGCGTTTCAACAGTGCCCGTCTCGCTATGGGGCCGAACCTTTCACGGGACCACGCGGCGCCTCGCTACAAAGCGCCTGCCGGCCAAACGGCGGCGCGCGCATGAAACCTGCGGCCGGCCGGGCGCAATCATTCTTGCGCGCCGGCCCGCTGCACCCCGTGGCGGGTAGCGAGGTAGTCTTCGCTGCGCATCTCCATCAGCCGCGAGGTGGTGCGTTCGAACGCATCGGCCCCGTTCCCCTCCCGATAGAGTGCCGATGGCTCGGCCTCCGCCGAGGCAATGAGACAGACGCCATTGTCGTACAGCGTATCGATCAGCGTGATGAATCGCCGTGCCACGTCGCGACGCTCTCTGGTCAGCACCGGTATGCCCTCGATGATGACCGTGTGGAAGGTGTGCGCGATGTGCAGATAATCGAGCGGACCCAAGGGGGCCTCGCACAGCTCCTTGAAGTCGAAACGCGCTATCCCCATCGAGGCTTTCGGAACCGTGACCCTGCGGCCTTTCACGTGAAGCGTCTCGACGCGCGCAGGGTGCCGTCCCGTCAGCCGGTCCCAATGCCGATCTAGCTCGGTGCGCGCTTGGGCGTCGGCCGGCGTGAAATAAAGCGGCAGCCCGGCAAGCTTGTCGAGCCGGTAGTCCTTCTCGGCGCGCAGCTCGACGACGTCCACGTTCTCATCGATCAGCGCGGCGAAAGGCAGGAACAGCAGCCGGTTGAGACCATCCTTATAGAGATCGCGTGGGGCCGCGTTCGACGTCGCCACCACCACCACGCCGCGCGCGAACAGCTGCTTGAACAAACGGCCGAGGATCATCGCGTCGGCGATGTCGGTCACCTGCAGCTCGTCGAAGCACAAGAGCCCCGTCTCCTCGGCGAGGACGCCGGCCACCACCGCAATGGGATCGCCGCCATGCCCCCGGCGGGCAGCTGCAATGCGTTCGTGGACGTCGGCCATGAACTCGTGAAAGTGGCAGCGCCGCTTCGGCTCGAAGGCGACGAGCTCGAAGAACAGGTCCATGAGCATCGTCTTGCCGCGCCCGACGGGGCCATGGATATAGAGGCCGCGCGGGGCTTCACCGCGCTTTCCGCCGAGCTTTGACCAGAGACTTGTGCGCGGTCGCCGCCAGTGCGAAAGGCGCTCTGCCAGCGCCTCGAGCCTTTGCGCGACCTCCAGCTGGGCCAAGTCGGCATCGAGCTCGCCCGCTGCGATCTGCGCGCGCAAATGCTCCGTCAAAGTCTCCGTCATCGCCGCAAGGTTCCCCCGCAAAGCCCCGTGGACTGGGCCAAATCGCCCGCTTCTGCGCAACCCGCCGCGACCGAATGTCACCGTCGGCGCTGCTTTCGCGCAACGCGTCCTCCGCAAAGCCGTCTCGGTGCGCTATGCCGACGCAGACATTGGAGTTCGCGCCATGCAGATGGCATATTGTGCAGTGCAAAAGATCGGGGCTATCAACAGCCCCCAATAATGCCAGCCACTGAGCGGCGGGCTCTTTGCCACCGGAGGCCCGGGGCAAGAGTGAAGTGCGTATTGGCCCGGAGCGGAGGTCCCTCGTCATGAGCGAACATCAGTTCTCGGGAGGAAACATTAGGAAACTGTGGCCGACGGAGACAAACAAGTTCCGCGACCACCTCTTGCGGCTCGACAAGGGGAGCCGGCGCCTGCGCTTCGCGCACGGCGTTTCCGACGCGTATATCGAGGACTATGCAGGGCGCATGTCCGAGATGAACGGCATCGTCTTCGGCTATTTCGACGGCGAGGACGTGCGCGCGGCGGCCGAGCTCAAGAAGCTGGGCGATGAGTGGGGCCGCGAAGCAGAGGCCGCATTCAGCGTCGAGCAACCCCTGCAGGAGCACGGAATCGGCACAGAGTTAATGGGCCGCGTGATCCGTGCAGCGAGCAATCGCGGCGTTCAGCACCTTCTGATGAGCTGTCTCGCCGAGAACGGTAAAATGCGGGCTATTGCGCGCAAATACGAGGCCGAGCTGCGCTTCGAGTATGGCGAAGTGATTGGCGAGATCATTCCGCAGGGTCCAAACTACTTCTCGCTGCTTGCCGAGGCGATGGACGATCGTTTCGGATACATGATGGCGGTGCTCGACCTGCAAGGTCGCGTCATCAAGGCTGCATGACGCTCTCAACGAGCAGCGCGAAGACAAATTTTCGCTGGGATGTGCACGTATCTGCGTTGCGGAAAGTCAGCTGCAAGTGGAGGCGAAATGTGCAGATGATCAGCCAGAGCATTCGAAATACGAGAAAATTGAGGATTTCGCGCAACACGTTGGATTGAATACACCCTTTCGCAACTGATATTTTGCAATTTGCTGTCAACAAAATCTTCGAACTTGCACATCATTTTTTTGTTCGAAGGTGATTCGAACACCTTGAGAGAGATAGACACAAACAGAAAGAGAGAATTCCAATGGCTAAGAGGGCAGTGAAACGGAAAGTCAAGAAGGCTCCGGCTCGCCGGACCGCCAAGAAGTCGACGGCTCGCAAGACCAAGACCGCGCGCAAGACCGTTCGCAAGACGGTGCGCAAGGCTGCTCGCAAGCCGGCCAAGAAGAAGCGGGCTGCGTAAAGCAGCCTCTTGTATAGCGCGCCGGGCCTGGCCCGGGCGCGCAGCGTCAGAAGGCAGTAGCGGGATGGCCCCGTGTGCCTTCACCCCCTTCAAGACCGGTGGCAGCGCCTGCGCCACCGGTCTTTCTTATTGTATTTCAATAAGTTATTCGGGCAGGTGATTGACGGCTTCGATGTTATGGCCGTCCGGATCGAGCACGAAGGCGCCGTAGTAGTTCTCGTGATAATGGGGCCTCAAGCCCGGCGCACCGTTGTCGATGCCACCGGCCGCAAGCGCGGCCTCGTAGAAGGCGCGCACATCGGCACGGGTTTTGGCGGCGAATGCCACATGCAGACGGCCCAGCAAGGGCTTGCCGGTGCCGATCCAGAAATGCGGGCGCTCGTCGCCGAAACCCGCATATCCGTCGTCGTCGTCCTCCGACAGGCCCACTTCCATCACCAGGCGGTAGCCGAGCGGGGCGAGCGCACTTGTATAGAACGCCTTTGAGCGAGCGAAATCGGCGACCGAGAGGCCGATATGGTCGAGCATCGTGTCTGTCTCCATGCCTTGGGGCGTACCGTCAGACGCGCCGCTCCACCATCAGCTTCTTGAGCTCGGCGATAGCCTTGGCCGGGTTCAGGCCCTTGGGGCACGCCTTGGTGCAGTTAAGGATGGTGTGGCAGCGGTAGAGCCGGAAGGGATCCTCGAGCGTGTCCAGCCGCTCGCCCGTCGCCTCGTCGCGCAAATCATTCACCCAGCGGAAGGCCTGCAATAGCGCTGCCGGCCCCAGATAGCGGTCCTCGTTCCACCAGTAGCTGGGGCAGGAGGTGGAGCAGCAGGCGCACAGAATGCACTCATAGAGGCCGTCGAGCTTCTGCCGGTCCTCGTGCGATTGGCGCCACTCCTTGGGCGGGGCCGGCGTATCGGTCTTGAGCCAGGGCTCGATGAGGCGGTGCTGCGCGTAGAAGTTGGTCATGTCCGGCACGAGATCCTTGACCACGTGCATGTGCGGCAGCGGGTAGATCTTCACCGGGCCTTTGATCTCGCTGTGGCCCTTGAGGCAGGCGAGCGTATTGGTCCCGTCGATGTTCATGGCGCACGACCCGCAGATGCCCTCGCGGCACGAGCGGCGGAAGGTCAGCGTGGAATCGACCTCGTTCTTGATCTTGACGAGCGCGTCGAGAACCATCGGTCCGCAGCGACTGGCATCGACCCAGTAGGTGTCGAGCCGCGGATTGTCGTCGTAATCCGGATTCCAGCGGTAGACGCGGAACTCTTTCCAGTCGCCGTCCCCGGACGGGCTGTTCCAGGTCTTGCCTCTTTCGACCTTGGAGTTCTTGGGAAGCGAGAATTGAACCATGGAGCGCAAGCTTTCTTGAGCAGTGTGGGGGTTCAACGAGGGCACGAGACCTCCACATGAAGCTTCAGCGGCGGCGCTGTCAACAGCCCGGCCTTTTTGCCGGCGCAGGCCTACTCCGGGCGGTGCTTCTTGAGCTCGCGCACGAGCTCGGTCAGGCGCAGCGCCACCTCTGCGCCGGTATCGACGGACGCCTTCAAGGTAGCGCGTGCCTGAATGACCTTGTTCAAGCGCTCCTGCTGCTCGCCGAAGCCGAAGAACAGCTGCTCGGGCGCGTTGATCTCGCCGTCCTCCACCGCGCTCATCACGTCGAAGGCGTTCTGCGACGCCAGCACCAGCATCGAGGCGACGTCGTTGATCAACTGATGAAAGAGGCGCGCGGCATCGGTACCGACACGGGGCCCGTGCACGCCGAACTTCAAAGGCGAGGAGGCCGGCGCGCCCACGCCCGCGAAAAGCTTGGGGTTGCGCTGGAAGCGGCGGAAGATCTCCTGCAACCCGAGGCAGCAGGTCTCCAGGTCGCGCAGCGCGGTGCCCGCCTTGCGCTTTGCGCGGGCCCGCTCGGGCGTTCGCTCCTGCGCGGTCCAGTTTATGGCGGCGATGGAGGCGATGGCGCCGAGTGCCGCCAGCGCCGGCAGCACGGCCGTGAAGGGATCAGGGGCGAGCCGCGTCTCGCCCTCGCTCGCCGCCGGCCGGGCCTCGGGCTTCTTCGCCTCGGCGCGATCACGCCCACCCGCCCCCCTCGAGAACCAACTCCGCATCGCGTTCCACCCCTCTTCGCCCCGATCTTACGCCAATTCGCAAGCCGCGGGGCCGTCCCGGCGACATAAGGGCACGAACGCGACGCGTCTATGTATCTGCAATCGCCGTCCCCCGTGACGTCCGTGCCGACACGTGGGAGCGGGCGGCTCGTGCCGCACCAGACGAAGTAGATGCGGCTTTCGCCGCCCGCCGCCGCAGTCCAGGTCGCGCCGGCACCGGGGCTCGCAAACCAGTGCGCTGCGCTCGGTCCAGCTGATGGGTACCGGATTCCGGAGCCGCGGCTTCCGTCTCCACGGGCGCCCAGCACGCGCCCGCACCCACGTTGCGAGGCGGAACGCGCAACCCTAGGCACGCCGAAAAAGACCGGGGACAACTTTTTTTGCGGGCCACCTCTCCTGCGTGCCGCTTAACGCCCGCCGCCGCCGAAGAGCTCCGGCACACCGGCGTTCAAGCAGGTGTCTTGCACGCGGATGTCGTTGAAGACGAACTGGCACAGCTCTTTCTTGTAATTGGGGTTGTTGCGGATCCTGGCCGCCGACGCCTTGAAGCCGTACTGGCGCGCCACCTGCGCCAGGTACAGATCCTGGCAATAGGGCGTCGCCAGCAGGTTGCCCTGGACGCGTTGGTATCCCTTCTCGCACTTGATGCCGGCCGCGGCGGGGCCTGCGAGCGCGACGGCCGCCGCAAGAGCCGCAAAGCACCAAGCCAATTTGCCCAGTCTACCCATGACCCTCTCCTCCGCTTGGCCGGCTCCCGGCAATAGCGTCCCCTCGCCGGCCCTGCAGCCAATGTAGGGCCTAATGCGGTCCTCGCCAAAGTCTTGAGGGAATCGATCGAGCCCGCACGCGAGGCTAGCTCTACTTCAGCTCCATGGAGACGCGGATCAAGTCCGCGGTGCGTTCCACGCCGAGCTTGCTCTTGATGATGGAGCAGGTGTTGGCGACCGTCTTGTAAGCGACGCCGATCGCCTCGGCGATCTCGGTCAGGCTGTTGCCTTTGCCGAGGAGCCGCAGGATCTCAATCTCGCGCGTGGTGAGCTGCTGCAACGGGTCCTCGCCCGAGAGCGGCGCGAACGCCAGCTCGTCTGCGATCTCGCGCTCAACGTAGCGGCCGCCCTCGGCGACGCGTTTGACCGCGGTGACGAGCTCGTCGGCGCCAGCGCTCTTGCTGACGTAGCCGCGGGCGCCGAGCCGCAAGGCGCGCGCCGCATAAATCGGCTCGGCATGCATCGAGAACACTACGACCCGCACCGCCTCGTCCTCCAGCAGCAGGCGCCGCAGCAGCTCGAGCCCGCCGATGCCGGTGAGGTTGAGATCGAGCAGAACCAGCTCAGGGTGCTCCTTGCGGAAGAGTGCGAGCGCCTCCTGGCCGGTGCCCGCCTCGCAGAGCTCCACGCCTTCCATGCTCGACAGCAGTCGCCGCACGCCCTCGCGTACCACGGAGTGATCGTCGACCAGCATGATCTTCATTGCAGTACGATCTCCTGCGCTGGCTCTTTCGCACGCCCGTGGCGCTCACCTGCATGCAAGGGAATGCGGGCCGAGACGAGGACGCCGCGCCCGTCGGGACAATTCTTGACCTCCAGCACGCCGCCGAGCCCCGCGACGCGCTCCTGCATACCGATGATCCCGACGCCGCCCACGCGGCCGCTCGCCTTGAACCCGCCGCCGTCGTCCAGGATGCGAATGCCGACAAATTCACCCTGCTCGTTCTTGACGGCAATCTCGATCATGGTCGCGTTGCCGTGGCGCACGGCATTGCTGACGCTCTCCTGCACGATGCGATAGACGGTTGCATCGAGCGCCTCCCCGAAACCCTCCTCGGGAACGTCGACACGGAAGGTCAAGCTCGGGCGGTGCGCGCGCCAGAACGAAACGAGGTTGTCGATCGCGTGCGCCAGTCCGACGTCGAGCAGCACCGCCGGGCGCAGGCGCCCGAGAATGTCGCGCACGTGCCGTTGCATCTGGCTTATGGCCTCGCGGATGATGCCGACCCTCTCGGGGATCTTCTCGTGTTTGCCGCCGCGAGCGAGCTGCTCGATCGCCACCGCGTCAACGTCGGCGGCAAACAGCAGCGGCCCGATCTCGTCATGCAGATTGCGCGCGAGGTCGGCGCGCTCCTCGTCCTGCACGGTCGCGAGTTGCTCCTGCAAACGCTCGTTCTGCTGCTCGGTGCTCTGCAGCCGCTCCACCATCTGATTGAAGCCATGATAGAGGCGGACGAGCTCCAAGGGCCCGCGCTCGCTGACCCGCTCGCGGTAGTCACGCTCGCCGACGCGCGCGAAGGCCGCCGTCAGGTCCTGCAAGGGCCGGATGGCGCTCGACAATATCCAATAGACGAAGGTCAGGACGAGCGCGCAGAAAATGGTGAGCACGGACAGCGTGAGGCCGATGTCGCTCCACACCTCGGCCACCTCGTTGTTGGCGTCGGTCTCCAGAAGGACGCTGCCGTAATTGTCGAACGCGGGCGGCAGCTCCACGTTCAGCACCTTGGGCGGCCCGGCCAGCAGATGGAAGAACCAGGCCGGCGCGGGATTTTCCGGTTTGGCGAGCTTGGAAGCCTTGGCGACTTTGCCGTCGACGATGAGCAGTGCGCGCAGGTGGCGATCGCCGTCGAAATCGGCGACGAGCAGGTTCAGGCGACGCTGCGGATTGGCGGGCTCCTCCGCATCGTCGACCGCGTTGTGGGCGAAGCGGCCGCCGACCGCGATCGCCGCCTGCATCTCGGTCTCGATCTTGGCGAGCGCGTGCCAATAGGTGAAGGCTGCGCCGGCCAGCAAACTGAGCAGAAGCGTCAGAAAGATCGAAACGAGCAGACGGTTGCGCAACGACAAGGCGCGCACTCCTCAGGGTAAACCACTACAATGTAACACTATCCTCTGCCCCCATCGAAGGCAAAGGCTGGGGCAATGCCGGTTTGAGTTAAGCCTCCCTGACCGCTCGCCGGACACCGCTGCTGGGCGAAACTCTGGTCATGCCGGCAGGGCAAGCGCGCGGGCCGCGCCTGTCGGTTGAGAACCCGTTTCAACTCCCAATCCCGTGGTTTCCCACAGCCTCGCAAGCGCGCCACGTCTACAGAACGCCTTGATCGCACACGGCGAAACCTCGCGGGTCGAATCAGCTGTGCGCGACTTCGCGCCGATTGCCGCGGCGCCAAAGCAAATCACCTTACCAAGGTCCTATTGAACAAGGTTCTAAACGACGCGTGCTGAGTATTTTTCGTGGCCGGCGCGGCGGAGCCCTGCATGTTGAAGCGACTTTCGTTGCGGGCCACCGCGCTGATTTGTGTGGCCGCGCCCTGCGTTGTAACCGCACCGCGTCCAACCTGGGCGGTCGAATGCTCCAACGGCGGCGCCGGTTCGAATCCCGCCGGCAATGACGGCGGCGTTGCCAACAATACCGCCTGCGGCGCGGGTGCCGACGCCAGCGGAGCCACCAGCTTCAATACCGCAGTCGAATTAAACGCCACCGCCACCGGTGATTCCGGCCGCAACACGGCAATCGGCACTTCCACCAATGCCGCCGGTGACAACGCTTTCAATTTCGCCGCCGGCTTTGCTGCCAACGCCGCCGGCACCCTGAGTAACAACACGGCAAGTGGCAATAGTGCGGATGCCAGCGGCAACGGAAGCGCGAACATCGCGACCGGCGACGGCGCCGTCGGTAACGGCGATAACAGCCGAAACATCGCATCTGGCTTTGCCGCCGACGCCAGTGGTGCGAACAGCCGAAACTTGGCAACCGGCTCGGGCGCGAAGGCCAGCGGCGCGGGCAGCGGCAACTCTGCATCCGGCCAAAGCGCCGATGCCAGCGGCGACAGCAGCAGCAACGTTGCGACCGGTGCGTTCGCAAACTCGGCCGGCGGCAACAGCTTCAACACCGCAACCGGCAGAAACGCCAACGCTAGCGGCGGCGACAGCCACAACACCGCCTCCGGCGAGTTCGCCAATTTCAGCGGCGGCAGCAGCTTCAACACCGCGACCGGCGCGGACAGCATTGCCAGCGGTACCAACAGCAACAACACCGCCACGGGCAACCAGGCCGATGCCAGTGGCGACAGCAGCAACAACACCGCCACGGGCCGCGCTTCCATTGCCAGCGGCGACAACGCGCGAAACATCGCGACGGGCCTTGCCGCCAACGCGGCCGGCGACAACAGCAACAACACCGCGACAAGCACCAACGCCGAGGCCTTCGGTACGAATAGTTCCAATATCGCCACGGGCAACCAGGCCGACGCCAGCGGCGACAGCAGCAGCAACATGGCCGCGGGCAACGGAGCGAACGCCAGCGGCAGCTTCAGCGACAACGTCGCAAGTGGCCACTTGGCCGATGCCAGCGGCGGCGGCACCCTCGGCACCCTCAGCCGCAATGTCGCGACCGGCTACTCCGCCAACGCCAGCGGTAGCAACAGCAGCAACATCGCGACCGGCAACAGTTCGAACGCCAATGGCGGGACCAGCAACAACATTGCGTCAGGCCTGCTAAGCGACGCCAGCGGCGACGGCAGCAACAACGTGGCGACGGGCGCGAGCGCAACCTCCACCGGCGCCGCCAGTAACAACGTTGCGGCCGGCAAAAACTCGAACGCCAGCGGCGACAACAGCGGCAACATCGCGACCGGCAGCGGTGCGAGTGCCAACGGCGATAGCAGCCGAAACATTGCGTCAGGCTTGCTAAGCAACGCCAGCGGCGACAATAGCTCCAACGTTGCGGCGGGCAACACCGCAAATGCCAGCGGCGCCAATAGTGGCAACGTCGCAACAGGCGTGCTCGCCAACTCCAGCGGCGACAGCAGCTTCAACGCCGCAACTGGCAACGCCGCCGACGCCAGCGGCATCGGCTCCAGCAACGTCGCGACGGGTGTTCTCTCCAACGCGTCCGGCAACGGCAGCTTCAACGCCGCAACCGGTCCCAACGCCGATGCCAGCGGCGGCGCCAGCTCCAACACCGCAACGGGTCGGCTCTCCAATGCCAGCGGTGCGGCCAGCAGCAACGTCGCAACCGGTGTCCTCGCCAATGCATCTGGCGCCGGCAGCTTCAATGCCGCCACCGGCAACAACGCCAACGCCAGCGGCACCGGCTCCAGCAACATCGCGCTCGGCAACGGCGCGAGCGCGACCGGCGACGGCTCGACCAACATGGCGCTCGGCGTAGGAGCTTCCGCAACCGGCACCCGCTCCATCGCCATCGGCAACGGCGCAACGGCCACCGGCTCGATCGCGGCGGGCAACAACGCGTTCGCCTCCAACGGCGGCGCGGCCTTCGGCGACAATTCGAGCGCAAGCGGTGCGAACAGCACCGCGGTCGGGCCCGGCGCCGTCGCCGCGCATGCCAACGCGGCCGCCTTCGGCAGCGGCGCCACGACGACGCGCGCCAACCAGCAGGTGTTCGGCACGGCCACCAACACCTACACCCTGTCGGGTCTTTCCTCGGCCGCGAGCAAGGCCGCGCAGAGCGGCACCACGTATTACGTCACCAGCGACGCGCAGGGCAATCTCGCCACGACCAGCGTCAGCCCGGACGTCATCAACGAGGATATTCGCGGACTCGAGCGCCGCGATAAGGAGCTTGCCGACGGCATCGCCGTCGCGCTCGCCCTGGCCCAGCCCGTCTTCCAGAGCGGGCAGACGTTTGCCGTGCGCGTTGGCTACGGCAATTTCGACGGAACCAGCGCGGTGGGCATGACCGTTGCGGGCGTCCTCTCGAAGGGTGACCTCGGCCCGGCGAGCTCCGTCGTCATCGACGGCGGCATCGGCACGGGTGGGGACACCGGCATGATCGCCGGCCGGGAAGGAATGACGTTCGGATGGTAGGCACGAGGCGCGGATTCCGGCGGCGCCGGCTCGCCCTGTTTGTGCTCGCAATGCTTGCAGCAAGTGCCGTGCAGGCGGATCCATCGGGGGCGGCGCGGAAGCCGGAGCCTGCAGTGCAGCCCGCTGTTCATCCTCAGTTGCGGATGCCCACCGCCGAGCAGATCGTCATCCTGATCCGGTCGTCCCTTCTGACGCTGAACGATGCCATTGAGACCGGCAACTTTACGGTCCTGCGCGATCGAGGGGCTCCCTCGTTTCAGGCAGCGAACACCGCCGCACGCCTATCCGACATCTTTCAGAACCTTGGCCGGCAAGGCGTAGATCTTTCGCGCATCGCCGCTATTGCCCCGAAACTGACCGAGGGCCCCGCCATCGATGCAAGCCACAGACTGCACCTGGCCGGGTATTTTCCGGCGCACCCTGTCGCCATCAAGTTCGGGCTGATTTTCGAGGCGAGCGCCGGCCGCTGGCGCCTCTTCGGCATCAGCGTGAACCCGGCTCAGAAGGGCGACGCCGCAGTACGCAATTCGCTCCCGGCTGGAATGCGGCCGGCGCCGCCGCCACGAAGTGACAGGCAGAAGCTCGACCAGATCGAGCCAGGGCGGCGCATAGCATCCAGACTGCGAAGCCGGCGACGAGCAGGCGCCGCTGCGGATTGATCGGCTCCTCCGCATCGTCGACGGCGTCGCGCGCAAAGCGGGCGCCGACGGCGATCCCCGACATCACCCCGATCCCAGATCGAATAGAAAGCCCGCAAATGCCAGGCCCGTTCGCGAATTTCGCGAGAGGGTCAATTGCGTCGTCAGAAGGGAGCCACGTTGCGCTTGTCGGCAGGCGAATATTGGAGAGGGATTTCCTATTCCTTTCCGTACTGATGATTCGACAACTGATGAACGACGTTTAATTCGTTCTTTACCATTCGGTAGCAAATTCGAACCTGTGAGTCGCGCCCGCTTTGGGGTCATGCGTGAGCACGGGCTGCTTGTTGAAACGATCGTGCGTACGTTGCTCTTACTCTCACAGCTAAAAGCGAATTCCTCGTCTCCATTTCATTGTGTCCAGTCTTCAGCCTTTAGGTGTGGCGGCATTGGCAGCCCCGGGCAATTGCGCGCTTCGCGCGCAGGAGGACAGGACACATCCGCGCTCACGCGGACATTCGTTGGAGACGACAATGCATACCAGGATCTCATTGCTTCTCGCCGCCTCGATCAGTGCGGTGGCTCTCAATGCCGTGATCGCGCCGGACCGGGCCTTGGCGGTCACGTGCACCAACAACGGCACCCAAACCACGCCCCCCAGTGACGGCTCCGTTGCTACAAATACCGCCTGCGGCAACAATGCAGTCGCCACCGGCACAGGAAACAGCAGCGCGTACGGCGCCGCTGCAACCGCCACGGGGGTCAACAGCGGAAACACGGCAACCGGCGCCCAGTCGCAAGCCGACGGCGCCAACAGCAACAACACCGCAACCGGCAACAACGCCAATGCCGACAGCGCCACCGGCGGCTTTAGCGTCAACACCGCGACCGGTGCTGGCTCTAACGCCGCCGGCTTCGGCTTTGACGCCGCCTCGGGGGCCGGCAACACGGCAACCGGCGCCACTGCCAATGCCTCGGGTAACGGCACCGACGCCACCCACCCGGCCCGCAACACCGCAACAGGGTTCGGCTCCGATGCCAGCGGCGACGCCAGCTCCAACGTCGCAATCGGCGACACTGCCAACGCCAACGGCCTAGTCAGCAACAACACGGCGACGGGCAAGAGCTCCAAGGCCGACGGGAACGCTTCCGCCAACGTTGCAACCGGTTTCACCGCCACTGCCACCGGCGACGCCAGCGGTAACCTCGCGACCGGCAGCGGAGCAGCCGCCCAGGGCAATAACGCCTTCAACGCCGCGGTGGGCACGAACTCCACTGCCGCCGGAACCGGGAGCGGCAATCTCGCGGCCGGCACCAAGTCCAATGCCAGCGGCGACGCCGCCCACAACACCGCAACCGGCTTCGAGGCCGATGCTAACGGCGACAGCAGCAGCAATATGGCCGCGGGCCACCTGGCAAATGCCAGCGGCGCCAACAGCTCCAACGCCGCGTATGGCCACTCCGCCAATGCAACCGGCGATAACAGCAGCAACGTTGCGACCGGAGATGGCGCCAATGCCAGCGGCAGCAACGGCCTCGGCACCACGGCTGCCAACACCGCGTCCGGCAGCAACTCGGATGCCAGCGGCGACAACAGCTTCAACACCGCGACCGGCTCCAACGCCAATGCCAGCGGCGCCGCCAGCATCAACACCGCAACCGGCACCTTCTCCGATGCCAGCGGCAAC
Organism: uncultured Alphaproteobacteria bacterium; assembly: GCA_963782555.1. Lineage (GTDB taxonomy): Bacteria > Pseudomonadota > Alphaproteobacteria > Rhizobiales > Hyphomicrobiaceae > Hyphomicrobium_A. Next base: position 272,081 of record CAWAKB010000003.1, read on the forward strand.
GCCGGTTCCACCAACACCGCTGCCGGCTGGGGTTCGAATGCCACCGGCGACACGAGCGCCAACGTCGCAACCGGCACAAGCGCCAACGCATCCGGCGACGGCGCGGCCAATGCCGCCACCGGAAGAAACGCCGATGCCAGCGGCGCGGGCAGCTCCAACGCCGCCTACGGCGACTCCTCGGACGCCAACGGCGCCGGCAGCTTCAACGCCGCATATGGCAATGGCGCCGATGCCAACGGCGCCACCAGCTCCAACACCGCAACGGGCAATAACTCCGTCGCCAGCGGCGACAACAGCAGCAACTTCGCGGGCGGCAACGCTGCCAATTCCAGCGGCGCCGGCAGCGGCAACGTAGCCGTTGGCACCAACTCCGTCGCCACCGGCGACGGGAGCTTCAATGCCGCGACAGGTGCTGGTGCAGACGCCAGCGGCGCGGCCAGCAACAACGTCGCAAGCGGTCGCAACTCCGTCGCGACCGGCGACGGCAGCGGCAACGCCGCAATGGGCCACAGCGCCAACGCGGGGGGCGACACGAGCGCCAACGTGGCGGCCGGCAACAACGCCGATGCCAGCGGCAGCTTCAGCTCCAACGTCGCAAGTGGCCAATCGGCCAATGCCAGCGGCGGCGGCACCCTCGCCACCCTCAGCCGCAATGTCGCGACCGGCTACTCCGCGAACGCCAGCGGTAGCAACAGCAGCAACATCGCGACCGGCAACAGTGCGAACGCCAATGGTGTGGGCAGCAACAACATCGCATCAGGCCTGCTAAGCGACGCCAGCGGCGCCGGCAGCGGCAACGTGGCGACGGGGGCGAGCGCAAACTCCACCGGCGCCGCCAGCAACAACGTTGCGGCCGGCACTAACTCGAACGCCAGCGGCGCGAGCAGCGGCAACGTCGCGACCGGCAGCGGCGCGAACGCCAACGGCGCCACCAGCAGAAACATTGCGTCAGGCCTGCTAAGCGACGCCAGCGGCGACAACAGCTCCAACGTCGCAGCCGGCAACACCGCAAATGCCAGCGGCGCCGGCTCGAGCAACATCGCGCTCGGCAACGGCGCGACCGCGACCGGCGACGGCACCACCAACATGGCGCTCGGCGTGGGTGCTTCCGCGACCGGCACCCAATCCATCGCCATCGGCAACGGCGCGATTGCCACGGGCTCGATCGCGGCGGGCAACAACGCTCTTGCCTCCAACGGCGGTGCGGCGTTCGGCGATGAATTCGAGCGCGACCGGGGTAAACAGCACCGCAGCCGGTCCGGGTGCCATCGCAGCACACGCCAACGCGGCGGCCTTCGGCAGCGGCGCCACCACGACGCGCGACAACCAGCAGGTGTTCGGCACGGCAACGAACACCTACACCATGTCGGGCATCACCTCGCAGGCGAGCAAGGACGCCCAGAGCGGAAAAACCTATCTGGTTACGACGGATTCGGATGGCAATCTTGCCGCGACCAATTTCAGTCCCGACCAAGTGCAGCAGGATATCTCGTCGCTCCAGACCCGTGACAGGAGCTCGCCAACGGCATCGCCATCGCGATGTCCATGGCTCAGCCCATCTTCCAGCCTGGTCAGACCATTGCCGTGCGCGCCGGCTGGGGCAACTTCGATGGAACCAATGCGGCCAGCGTGACGGCCGCCGGCGTTGTTGCCAGAGGGTTCCTCGGGCCGACGAGCTCGCTTGTCGTCGACGGTGGCGTCGGTTCGGGTACGAGCACGAATTTGGTCGCCGGCCGCGCCGGCCTTTCATTGGGGTGGTAGCGATGGACCCGAAGCAACGCCTGATCGGCCGCGGTCTGCTCGCCGCCGCCCTCATCGCGGCAGGTCCGGCATACGCCGGGCAAAAGGGGGCGGCGCTCAACGCGCCACGTCGCCCCGCCGCCGCCGTCGGCTCACAGCCGCGAGCAAATATGCCGAACGTCGAGCAGGTCTATGTCCTTATCCGCTCGGCCGTTCTCACTCTCGACAGCGCCATGCGTGCGGGCAACTTCTCGGTCCTGCGTGATGAGGGAGCGCCTTCGTTTCAGGCCGCGAACACGTCTGCGCGGCTTGCCCGTATTTTTCAGAACCTCGACCAGCAGGGCGTCGATCTCTCCAGCATCGCCATCACCGCGCCCGCGATCAGCACTCTGCAATCGATGGACGGAGGGCGCCGGCTGGCCGTCGAAGGCTATTTCTCGAGCCCGCGAGGCCGCATCAATTTCGATCTAATGTTCGAACGGGTGGGCACCGTTTGGCGCATCTTCGGCATAAGCGTTAATCCGGCGCCCATGCCGATGGTGTCCCGCAACAACCCGAATCCGGTGCGCGTACAGCCGGCCCCAACCAGAATGCCGCAGTTCTCGCCGAGCTGGGACCTGGTGTCCAATACGAGGCGATGAGAAGCGCGTAGGCGCAGCTACTTGCCGGACGTGGGCCGATACGACGACTGCGGGCTGGCTGTGAACTGTGCCGGGGCAGGCATCTCGACGGTGGGCTTCACGCCGGCCACGGCCATGGTTCGCACGGGGGCGCCGGCCTTGAAATCGGCAGTCTTGAGGTCGATCGCTTTCAAGGCCGGATCCTCGTAGCTGCGCCAGTAGTAGACCTTGTTGGCGTGGTCGCGAAATACGGTCCACTGCGTGTAATCGCCGGCCGGCTTGCCGCCATTCGTGTAGTCGCGCACGAGGCCTTTGGGGATGTCGACGCGGTCGATGAGGTGCATGGCGAGCACCAGCGCGCCTTCGGCATCCTTCGGCTTGTCGGCGAGGTAGGAGGTTGCCGCCGCCATCACGAAACGCGAGGGCGGGGTCGGATCGCCGGGCAGCCCGTGCAGGCCCGAGCCCTGGCCGGTGCCGGCATAGGTCGCGGTGCCGAGCTTGATGGGCGCGGCGTTTACGGCCGTCAGGTTGACGTAGTTGCGCAGGTTCTGGATGTGCCAGGGATAGGCCGGCGAGTTGGTCAAGACGCCGACCTCGTTGTCGTAGACCTGGAGCTGGCCGCCGACGTACTCGATGACGATGCTTTTGCCGCTCCGGTCGGTGACTACGTAATGCAGCGGCGCGAAGGAGCCGAGCTGCGGGATGAGCTCGCCCCAGACGATGATCTTGGCCACGGCGTCGCGCACCTCGTCGACGCTTGCAAAGTTCCCGAGCACCCAGGCACCGAAAGAGGCGTTGGAAAGCGCGCGGCCCTCGTTCCCGGGCTTCACTTTCTGGTACTCGGTCTCGCCGGGCAGGTAGAGCGCGCCGAGCCCCAGCCCCTGCTCGTTCAGCCCGTCGGTGATGAGAGGCGAGCCGAAGGCGTCCATGCCGACGTAACCGTACTTGGACGTCCACGACATACCGTCGCCTTTTGGTGCCGGCGAGGTCACCTGGCGGCCGCGCGGCACGATCATCACGTCACTTTTCAGATCCTCGGCGAACTCCATGGTGCGCACGCTGAACGCCGTGCCGTCCTTGGCGAGAATTCTGACGTCCGTGCAGGCGAGAGCCGGCGCGGCGGCCATCATGCCCGCACCGAGCAAGGCGAGAAGGCGTGGCAGCATGCGATGTCTCCGGTGGTCCGTCAGCAGCGAGCGTCTCAGTTCCCGCCCTCGGGGAAATACTGGAGCGTGGTGCGACAGCTCGATGCCCACTCCTGCTTGGTCATCTGGCTATCGGGACCCCATTGGCCCAAGCAATCGTCATACTCCTTGCGCGACACGTGGAAGTTCTTGCTCGCGTCCTTGATGATGACGTTGGGCTCGCTCTCGGCGGTCTTGCCGTTGCTGGTGTCTCCCGGCAAGGCGTCGTCCGGGGGCGTGGCAACGGTCGAATCCCCACTCTCCGGATCGGCGGCATCGGGAATGACGCCTTGCACGTCCGGCGGCGGAACCGAAGGCTTGCCATCATTGGGCGTGACGTTCTCTTCCGATGCGATGCCCGCTTTCTGGTCCGGCGTAAGCTTGCTGCCGTAGTAGGCGTCGGTCGGGATCTCACTGCTCTTGACCTGTTCCTCCGCGAGGACGGCGCCGGTAAACAGCGTGGCGGTGAGAGCCGCGGCGGCAAGCAGGCGAGACGTTGACTGGGTGTACATTGCGCAAAGCCCCATTCGCACTCAAAACAACTGCGCTCGACTTCACGGACGGTCGAGCGGGCGTGATCGTAGGCGAGGAGGGCTAAGACTTCCGCGTATGCGCCCGATCAAATGCAAGGCAACTTTCACATATCTTCCCAGGCATGGAGCCCGAGGCGCGGCTTTCGGCAGCCGATTCCGGGCCCCTGACCGCAAGCGCCGAGCTTATCGCCGCGATAAGAGTTTCTTATCTGATGTTCACGTGATTGGGATTTCTGTTTATCGAACCGAGCTGCTAGGGTTTTGGTTATCGACACAGGCGGACAGGCGGTCCGCCGGTAAATCAGAAAGAGGAGGAAGTCATGAAGGTTTGGACAAAGCCCGCAGTTCGTGAGCAGGAAGTTGGCCTCGAGGTTACATCCTACCTGCCGGCCGAGATCGACATCATCTAACTTCGATCCGACGAACGTAGGTTAAAAAAGCGGCGGCCGAGATCCTCGGCCGCCGCTTTCTCGTTTGCATCTTCCGCTCGCGAATGGGCGGCTATTTCCTGCAGGCCGACGCCACGGCGATGCACTGAAGCCCGCCGCTCACATCGTGGCAATCGATATCGGTGCCGCTGGCGTTGTCCCAATCGCCCCACTCCTTGCCGTATTTTTTGCGGGCGTCGATCTCCCAGCCGGACTGGGCTTCCGCCATGGCGGCCTTCTCATACTTCTTCTTGGCGCCGTAGGAGCTCAGCGGCTCGTCCTTGCAATCCTTTTTCACGGCCGCCTTGGCGCCGTCGAGCATCTTGTGCAGGATGTCCTTGCAGGGCTTGGCCTTGCGCTTGCAGGTCCACTCGCCATCGTGCTCTTCGCACTTCACGTCGCGGTCCTTGGCGTAGCGCCAGGAGTTGTACTCGGAGCCATACTTCTCCTTCACCTTAGAGCGCCAGGCGAAGAGCGAGTTCGGATAGGCGCCGATATCCCGCAGCTTGGCCGGCTGGCCCTCGGCGAAGACGGTATCCTTGCAATCATCATCGGCCATGGCGGACGACAGTCCAACCATGCAGAAAGCGGCCGCCGCTAAGGCGAGCCGCACCAACAATCTCGTGTGCATCTTATTTGGTTCCCGTTTGGTCACGCCTACGTCACTACCCCGGAGGCAGCGTTTGCTCGCATGAAATTTGGCGCGGATTGCGACAAAGCCTCAAGTCATTGACAACGCGGCAACCTCGCCTTCAAACCCGAACGCGGTTGAGGCCGAGGTAGCGCTCCACCCCCTTGCGCAGGATGGGGGACGGCACCTTGCCGCGCAGGAAGAGACTGAGCCTCGCGATGCGTCCCACCGGATTGCGGAAGCGCGGCCGGCGCGCCTCCAAAACCTTGGCGATCTTCTCGGCTACCTCCTGCGCATCGCGCCCGTGGGCCGCCACATGGGCATCGCCGGCGCGGAACATGTACTGCACCCAGGCCCGATAGGGGCTGCCCTCCGGAGCGATGCGGGGGGAGCTTTGCCAGATGTCGGTGACGTAGGGGCCCGGCTCGACCAGAACGACGTCGATCCCGAACGGCGTGACCTCGTAGGCGAGCGCCTCGGCCCAGCCCTCGATCGCCCACTTGGAGGCGCAGTAGATCGCGTTGGCCGGCTGGCCGGCAAACGCCGATTCACTGGAGACGATGAGGATGCGCCCCGCCCGCTGCGCGCGCAATGTCGGCAGCAGCGCACGCGTCAAGGCGAGCACGCCCCAGAAGTTCGTCTCCATGACGCGGCGCAGGTCTTTGTCTGGGATATCCTCGAAGGCGCCGCCGGCCGCGACGCCGGCATTGTGCACCACTGCATCGAGCTTGCCGCCGGTTGCTTGAAGCGTGCGCGCAACGCAGGCCTCGACCGAGGCCCAGTCGGTCACGTCGAGCACACCGATCTCCACCTTTTCGCGCACGCCGGCGCGGGCGAGCGCCGCCTCCAGCGGGCCGGACTTGGCGAGGTTGCGCATGGTGGCGAAGACGCGCCAGCCGCGCGTGGCCAGCTCCACCGCGGTGACGAGACCGAAGCCCGTAGAGGTGCCCGTGATCAGGACGCTACGCATATGCCCCCGGAGTGCTCGGCCGCCTCAATACACCCGCGCTTTGGGCTCGATGTACTTGACCTCGTTGGTCATGGTGTGCGTGTGCACGGGCCGGTAGTCGAGCTTCACCGACCTGGTGCCGTAGTCGGTCCAAGACAGCGTGTGCTTCATCCAGTTGACGTCGTCGCGATTGGGGAAATCCTCGCGCGCGTGCGCCCCGCGGCTTTCCTGGCGGTTCGCCGCGCTCTCCACCGTCACCGCGGCCTGCACGATGAGGTTGTCGTACTCGAGCGTCTCCACCAGGTCGGAGTTCCAGATGAGCGAGCGGTCGCTGACAGCGATATCGTCGGTGCCCTTCCAGATCTCGCGGATCTGCTTGACGCCGTCGGCGAGCACCGGCCCGTCGCGAAACACCGCGCAGTGCGCCTGCATCGACTTCTGCATCTTGAGGCGCAATTCCGCCGTGGGCGTGCCGCCCTTGGCGTGACGGAAGCGGTCGAGGCGCGACAGCGCCGGCTCGGCGGCGTCGGCCGGCAACTCTGGCGTGGTGCCGCGCTCGATCGTCTCGGCGCAACGCAGCGCGGCCGCGCGGCCGAACACGACGAGATCGATGAGCGAGTTCGAGCCCAGACGGTTGGCGCCGTGCACGGAGACGCAGGCCGCCTCGCCGATCGCCATCAGCCCGGGGACGACGTGGTCGGGATTGCCGTCTTTGAGCGTCAGCACCTCGCCCAGATAGTTCGTGGGGATGCCGCCCATGTTGTAGTGCACGGTCGGCAGCACCGGGATCGGCTCGCGGCGCACATCGACGCCCGCGAACACCCTGGCGCTCTCGCTGATGCCGGGCAGCCGCTCGGCCAGGATCGCCGGATCCAGGTGGTCGAGGTGCAGATGGATGTGATCCTTTTCGGAGCCATGCCCGCGACCTTCACGGATCTCGATCGTCATCGAGCGCGAGACCACATCGCGTGAGGCGAGGTCCTTGGCATGCGGCGCGTAGCGTTCCATGAAGCGCTCGCCTTCCGCGTTGGTGAGATAGCCCCCCTCGCCGCGCGCGCCTTCCGTGATCAGCATGCCGGCGCCGTAGATGCCGGTGGGGTGGAACTGGACGAACTCCATGTCCTGCAGCGGCAGGCCGGCGCGCAGGACCATGGCGTTGCCGTCGCCCGTCTGCGTATGCGCGCCCGTGCACGAGTAATAGATGCGGCCGTAGCCGCCGGTCGCCAGGATGGTCTTCTTGGCGCGGAACTGATGCACCGAGCCATCCTCGAGCGAGATGGCGACGATGCCGCGGCAAGCCCCGTCCTGATCCATGATCAGGTCGATGGCGAAGTACTCGATGTAGAACTCGGCGGCATGGCGCAGCGACTGGCCGTAGAGCGTGTGCAGCATGGCGTGGCCGGTGCGGTCGGCCGCCGCGCAGGTGCGCTGCGCCGGCGGGCCCTCGCCGAATTCCGTCGTCATGCCGCCGAAGGGACGCTGATAGATGCGCCCGTCCTCGGTCCGCGAAAAGGGCACGCCGTAGTGCTCGAGCTCGTAGACCGCGGCGGGCGCCTGGCGGCACAGGTATTCGATGGCGTCCTGGTCGCCGAGCCAGTCGGCGCCCTTCACCGTGTCGTACATGTGCCAGCGCCAATTGTCGGGGCCCATGTTGCCGAGCGCGGCCGCCACGCCGCCTTGGGCCGCAACCGTGTGCGAGCGCGTGGGGAACACTTTGGTGATGCAGGCCGTCTTGAGACCCGCCTCGGCGCAGCCGACCGTCGCGCGCAAGCCCGCGCCGCCGGCACCGACCACCACCACGTCGTAGGCGTGATCGAACACGGGATAGGCCTTGCCGTTGACGGCGGGCGCCGCCGCGGGCGCGGGGTCCGCTCCGTTTCCTTTCGACTTGCTGCCGCCCATCTGCGTCAACCCCCGAAGCTCAATTTCAGCACTGCGAAGATCGCCACCGCCGCGACCAGCCACGAGAAGAAGGTGTTGGCCGCCAGGGTCAGCATCTTCGCGCCCTCCTCGTGCACATAGTCCTCGATGATGACCTGCATGCCGATGCGCATGTGCATGGTCATGACGAGGGCCAGCACGATAAGGGCGATGGCCACCACCGGGTGCGCCAGCGTCGCCTTGACGGTAGCGAGATCGGCACCCGCGAGCGTGGCGATGAGCCCGATGGCGAACGGGATCAGGAAGAGATTGGCCACCGCCGTCAGGCGCTGCTTCATGAAGTGGGAGGGGCCTTCCTTGGCAGAGCCGAGACCGCGCACGCGCTTTAAGGGTGTGATCATCGTCATGACAACAGCCATCCCTTCTCGAGGGCGATGAAGTACCAGAGCGCCGCGGTCAGTAGCACGGACAGGACGATGGTGGCCCACGACAGCCTGTTGACGCTGACGATGTCGAAGCCGCTGCCCGTATCCCACACGAAGTGGCGCAGGCCGCCCAGCATGTGGTGGATCAGGGCCCAGGTGAAGCCAACGATGATCACCATTCCGGGCCAGGTGGCAAAGAGGCCGTTGACGAAGGCGAAATAGTCGGGGCCCGTTGCCGCGGCGAAGAGCCACCAGGCAATGAGCAGAGAGCCGAAATAGAGCGCGGCGCCGGTGATGCGATGCAGGATCGACATCACCATGTTGATCTGCGGGCGGTAGATCTGCAGATGAGGAGAGAGCGGCCGCGCACGCGCCGGCTGCTCGGAACTCGCCTCGGCCATGGATTTTGCCTCGGGATTAGCCTGGGTTGGTGGGACCGTTGTAGCGCGCTGGGAACAAAGCGGCAATTCGTCATTCGGCGCGGCACCGATCCTGTGCCGTCTCACCCGCGGAGACTTGCGTGGGTCCCGCTCTTCAGCGGGATGACGTTAGAAGCCAGGCGATCGACTGCTCAATCTCCACCGTCATCCCGACGCAGGTCGGGACCCACGCCAGCATCAACAAGCGCTTCTGGTGCAGTTGTAGGTCACCGCGGCAGCAACACCCAGCCACGTACTCTATGCCTTCTTTCGGCGCTTTGGCGCGTCGCGCACTGCAGTTCCTAGAGCACGGCCTACCGACGCTGGATCGCTGCTGATCACCTTGAGATAGGCGGCGGCTACCCGATTCGGTTGGCCTCTGTCTTGCTCCCAATCTCGAACCGTGCCGACCGGGATCTCGAACCGCTCGGCAAATTCCTCCTGCGAAAGCCCGAGCTTCCAACGGATGCGCTTGACCGGCGCAACGCGCTTCATCGAGCGGAGCTGACCAGGGCTCAGCGGCGGGCTGTCAGGGTCTCGTGGTTTGCGTTTCACTCCTGCAACCGGCCTGTACCGGTCCATCCCCTCACCCGCTCGCGCGGCTGACGCCCCGCTCGCGACCTCTCCCCCTGGGAGAGGTGGTGTTGCGGCCTGCCGGAGAAGAGTTGGGTTTCGCTGCGCTCAACCCAACCTACGCACTTCGGCTCCGCGCTCTTACGCGGAAACGGCGCCATGTTAGCCTCGCCCAAATAGCAAGGGATTCGTTTCGATGGAACATGCGGTGCAGTTGGCTCGGGAGCTTTGGGCAAAGGCTCAAGAGCAACGCGACCTCGCCTGGAGTGCGGTAGCTTCCTCCAAGACGAAGCACACAGAGATGGCACGCGATCTGGAACGGCAGGCTTTCGAGTATCTGAACGCCGGGGCGCGGACGCGCTAATCAACGCCACTACCTTGGCAGCAGCACCCACGCATCGAGATCGATGAGGACGCCGTCGGCGTACTTGTCGTCCGCCGTCTTCAGGGGGAAGTCGGCGCAGTCCTGGTTCTTGACCGCCACCAGACGGATGCGCAAGGCGCCCACGTCCGAGCGGCCCGGCAGCTCCACCTTCTCCAGGACCTCCGACCAGGCATAAACGGTATCGCCGGCAAAGCAGGGCGCCACGTGCCGGCCGCCGTTGATCGCCGCCAGATGAAAGGCGTTGTTGAGCCCGTTGAACGACAAGGCGCGAGCGAGCGAGATGACCACGCCGCCGTAGACGATGCGCTTGCCGAAGCGGCCCTTGGCCTCGGTGTGCTGGTTGAAATGCACCTTCGCGGTGTTCTGGTAGAGGCGGGTTGCGATCTGGTGCTCGGCCTCCTCCAGCGTCATGCCGTCGACGTGGTCGATCTTCTCGCCCACCTCGTAATCGTCCCAGCGGTAGGGCGAGCCGGCAAGCGCAAAGTCGTACTTCGCCACGTCGAGGTGCGGCACCGCGCCGCCGATCTCGGCCGGATCGACGCGCGGGGCAAGGTTGGGAACGATCGCCTCTGGTGCGGGCGCGTCCTTGTCGCGCTTCCTCACCATCACCCAGCGCACGTACTCGAGCACCTTTTCGCCGTCCTGATTGCGCCCGGTCGAGCGCACATAGACGGTGCCAGTCTCGCGGTTGGAGTTCTCCTTGAGCCCGATCACCTCCGACACCGACGACAGCGTGTCGCCGGGATAGGCCGGCTTCAGGAAGCGGCAGTTGGCATAGCCGAGGTTGGCGATGGCGTTAAGAGAGATGTCGGGCGTGGTCTTGCCGAACACGACGTGAAAGGTGAGGAGGTCGTCGAGCGGCGAGCGCTCGTACCCGATGGCCTTGGCGAAGGCGTCCGACGACTGCACCGCAAAGCGCGTGCCGTAGAGGCTGGTATAGAGCGCCACGTCCCCCACCGTGACCGTGCGCGGGGTGGCGTGGATGATCTCCTGCCCGAAGCGGAAGTCCTCGAAGTAGTTGCCGGGGTTGGTCTTGGTCGATGTCATCTGCGGGGATCAAGCCTTTCGGGTCGGGACGGGCCGCTGCCGATTAGGCCGAAAGCAGCCGCCCTGTCGACCCACTTTTTGCCGCCCTTTTTGTCGCCGGGCCGCGTAGGCCCCCTCAAAACCACTCTTCCTCGGTCTTGCGCATGGCCGCGATCGCCTCGGCGATGGCCACCGTGCGCCTGGCCTGAACCAGGTGCAGCCGCTCCACCATCTTGCCCTCGACCGTGATGACGCCCTTGTGCGCGTTCTCGGGCGTCTCGAAGGCTGCCATGATTTTGCGTGCCCAGGACACCTCCTCCTCGGTCGGGGAGAAGATCTCGTTGCAGGGCCCGACCTGCGAGGGATGGATCAGCGTCTTGCCGTCCATGCCGAGGATGCGGCCGTGCTCGCATTCGGCGCAGAAGCCGGCTTCGTCGCGGTAGTCGTTGTAGACGCCGTCGAGGACATCGAGCCCATAGGCGCGCGCGGCGACGATCGACATGGCGAGCCAGGGCACCACGGCGATGCGGTTGTGGAGCGCGCGGGCGCGCAATTCCTTCAACAGGTCGTTGGTGCCCATGACGAGGCAGGCGAGCCGGTTGCCGGGATCGGCGCCCAACGCCGCGATCTCGCGCACGTTCAGAATAGAGCGCGGCGTTTCCATCATGGCCCACAGCCGCGTCCTCGGCGACGCGCCGATGTCATCCAGCACCTTGGTTACCGTCACGATGTCGCCCGGCTGGGACACCTTCGGCACCAGGATCGCGTCGGGGCCGACGCTGACTGCCGCACGCAGGTCGTCCATCCCCCACGGCGTCTCGATGGCGTTGGGGCGGATGACGAGCTCGCGCCGCCCATAGCCACCGGCCTTCACCGCCGCACACACACTGGCGCGAGCGGCCACCTTGGCCTCGGGGGCGACGGAATCCTCCAGGTCGAGGATCAGTGAAATCGGCCGGCAGCGCCTTGGCCTTCTCCAGCGCACGCTCGTTGGCGCCAGGCATGTAGAGCACGCTGCGGCGTGGGCGGATGGACATCGCTGGGCTCCCCTTGTGCGCCGCACAATAACGTGCCTTTTGGCGAACACCAAGGCTCCCTCCACAGGCTCTTGGCGACGCGCTTTCGCTGCGGCATGAGTGGCGAACCGTCACGATCGGACCTGCCTCGAACCTATTCCGGACCTGCCCATGCCCCGCGTCCTCGCGCTCTCCTCACATGTCGCCTTCGGCTCGGTGGGCCTCGCCGCGGTCGTGCCGGCGCTGCATGCCCTCGGCCACGAGGTGGTGGCGCTGCCGACGGTCGTGCTGTCGAACCATCCGGGCTATAGACGCTTCGCCGGCGACAGGATCGCGCCCGCCGATCTGGAGCAGATCGTCGATGCGCTCGAGGCCAACGGCTGGCTTCCCGGCATCGATGCGGTGCTGACCGGCTACCTGCCCACCGAGGCGCACGTGACCACGGCAGCGGCGGCCATCGCCCGCGTGCGCGCCGTCCGCGCCGATGCGCTCGTCGTCTGCGATCCGATCCTCGGCGACGATCCGGGCGGGCTCTACCTCGAGGAGGCCGCGGCCGCCGCCATCCGCGCCCACCTCCTGCCGATCTCGGCTATCGCCACGCCCAACCGCTTCGAGCTGGCGTGGCTCTCGGGCGAGCCGGTCGAGACCGTCACGCAGGCGGCGACGGCCGCGCGCACCCTCGGCGTCGAAAGCGTGCTCGCGACCTCCATCCCCGAGCGCGAGGCGCAGCTCGCCACGCTTCTCGTCGGCGAAAAGGCGACGCAGGCCTGCTTTGTGCCTCGACGTGCGACGGCTCCCCATGGCACAGGAGACTTGCTCGCAGCGCTGTTCCTGGGGCATGCCCTCAACCGCACCCATCCGAGCCAATGTCTGGCCCGGGCGGTGGCGGCGGTCGAGGCCAGCATCGCGGCAAGCGTCGGCGCGGACGAATTGCCGCTGGCGGCCGCGGAGACGGCCTGGGCAGGCGCGGAGCCCTTGCCCATATTGGCGATCTGATGTCGGGTAGGCGAAGGCGAGGCGGGCGAGGAGGCTAACGGGCCGGATGGCAACCCCTAAGAAGACGATCAATCAGCGGTTCAGCGGCGCACTCGCCTTCATGCAGCACGACGCGGCCAGCGGGGTCATCCTGCTGGGCTCGGCCTTCCTCGCCCTCATTCTGCAGAACTCGCCCCTGAGCTGGCTCTACGACGGCCTCTTGGAGACGCCGGTCACGATCGGGGTTGGCGGACTCTTGATCGACAAGCCCCTGCTCTTGTGGATCAACGACGGCCTGATGGCCGTCTTCTTCTTCCTGGTCGGTCTCGAGATCAAGCGCGAGCTGATGGTCGGCGAGCTGTCGACGCGAAAGCAGGCCTCGCTGCCGGTGATCGCCGCCGTCGGCGGCATGATCGTGCCGGCGCTGATCTACTCGACCATCAACTGGACCGACGATATCGCGCTGCATGGCTGGGCCATACCCGCCGCCACCGACATCGCCTTCGCCGTCGGCGTGCTGGCTCTGCTCGGGCCCCGCGTGCCGACGTCGCTCAAGGTGTTCCTATTGGCGCTCGCCATCATCGACGACCTCGGCGCCATCATGATCATTGCGTTCTTCTACACGTCCGACCTTTCGCTCGCGGCGCTGGCGCTCGCAGGCGTCGGCGTGGCGGCGCTCGCGATTCTCAACACGCGCGGCGTCACCAGCATAGCGCCTTATGTGCTGGTCGGCCTCTTCATATGGCTGTGCGTGCTGAAGTCCGGCGTGCACGCCACGCTGTCGGGCGTGGTGACGGCGCTCGCCATTCCGCTCACGGTCCCCAACGGCGAGACCCAAAGTCCGCTGGTCAAGCTGGAGGAGGCCTTGCACCCGTGGGTCACCTTCGGCGTGCTGCCGCTCTTTGCCTTCGGCAACGCCGGCGTGACGCTCGCCGGCATGACGCTGGAGAAGATCGTGAGTGCCATCCCCATGGGCATCGCGGCGGGCCTCGTTTTCGGCAAGCCGATCGGCATCTTCACGTTCTCCTTCGCCGCCATCAAGCTCAAGCTCGCCGGCAAGCCCGAGGGCGCGACCTGGGCGCAGTTGTTCGGCGTGGCGATCCTGGGCGGCATCGGCTTCACCATGAGCCTTTTCATCGGCATGCTCGCCTTTGTCGATGCGGACCGCGCGGCCGAGATCCGCATCGGCGTCCTCCTCGGCTCGATCGTGTCGGCGACCATCGGCTACCTGGTCTTGAGCCGGGTCACACCCGCCGTCGTTTCCGTTAAGCCCTCGGCCACAACACAGCGATAAGGACACCGATGACGCCCTTTCCCGCACCGCTGACGGACAGATACCGCCGCTTCAAGCACCGTCACTTCGAGCCCAACATCGAGCAGTACGAGGAGCTTGCCGCCTACGGCCAGGCTCCCGACGTCATGATCGTATCCTGCTGCGACAGCCGCGTCGATCCGGAGACGATCTTCTCGGCTATGCCGGGCGAACTGTTCGTCATGCGCAACGTCGCCAACCTGATTCCGCCGTTCGAGACCAGCGGCACCTATCACGGCGTCAGCGCCGCCATCGAGTTCGCCGTGCTCAACCTTCGCGTCAAGCACCTCGTCATCATGGGCCATTCGGGCTGCGGCGGCGTCAAGGCTGCGCTCGACCGCGAGGCGGTGCGCGAGACGCAAGGGCAGTTCATCACCAAATGGATGTCGATGCTGGAGTCGGCGCGGCTCGCGGTGCTAGCGAGCCACCAGGGCTCCGCGCACAAGGACATGGAAAGAGCCTTGGAGAAGGAAGGCATCAAGACCTCGCTCAAGAATCTGCGCACCTTTCCGTTTCTCAGCGAGCTGGAAAGCAAGGGCCGCCTGGCCCTGCACGGGGCCTACTTCGACATCGCGACGGGCCAGCTCTCGGCGCTCAACGAGACGACCGGACAGTTCTACACGATTTGAGAATTCCATCCTCGCGCAAGCGGCGAGGAAGAAACGTCAGCTGTTGCCGGCGGGCGTCTTTTTCGCGGCTTCGATCGCCGGGATCAGCTTGCCCGCAAGCGAGGCCGGCGTGATGGCGCCCACGTGCTTGAACACGATCTCGCCCTTGCCGTTGATGACGAAGGTCTCGGGCATGCCGTAGACGCCCCAATCGATGGCGCTGCGTCCGTTGGCGTCAGTTCCCACCGCCTTGAACGGATTGCCGTAGCGGCCAAGGAAGCGGCGCGCGGCCGTGGGCTCGTCCTTGTAGCTGACGCCGTAGAGCGGCACGCCGGTGCGGGCCTCGAGCTCGAGCAGCATGTTCTGCTCATCGGCGCACTCCGCACACCAGGAGGCCCAGAAGTTGACCACGCTCACCTTGCCGTCGGCGAGCTGGGCGCTGGAGAACCCAGGGATCGGATGGGCACCGTCGGTGAGCCCGGCGAGGGCTGGAAAGTCGGTCGCCGGCGCCGGCTTGCCGATCAGCGCCGACGGCAGCCGGGTGGGATCGCCGGTCGTCAGCGCGAAGCCGAACACCGCGACCATCGCCACGAACACGATCACGGGCACGATCACCCATTTGAGGCCGCGCTTGGGGCCTGAGGGCGTGACCGGCGCGCTTCCAGCACCACCATCATCGACGGCCTTCTGCATGCGATGCGTGCCCCGATCAAGCGTTGGAGGAGGGAGCCGAGCGGCGCTTCACGCCGCGTGCGGCCAGCTCGGCGAGCCGCCGCTCCTGCGCGCGGCCGTCGAGGACCAGCCAGGCGATGAGCCCCGCGAGCACCACGACGGTGACGCCGTAGGACGACCAGATGAAAGCTGCGTGCGGTCCCAAATCCATGCCAAGACCCTTGCGTCTACTCTGCCGCCGCGAGGCGGCCTGCCTGCGCCCGCTCCACCTCGGCCATCTGCAACGCCTTGACGCGCCAGCGCAGCACCTCGTTGCGCATCGCCTTCAGGTGCAGCGCCACGAACATGAGGGTGAAACCCAACGCCATCACCAGCAGCGGATACTCGATCGAGGGATCGAGGCTGGAGCCGCCGAGCTTCAAGACGCTCGCGCCCTGATGCAGCGTGTTGCCGAACTCGACCGAGAACTTGATGATCGGCAGCATCACCACGCCGACCAGCGCCAGGATAGCGGTGAGCTTGGAGGCCAGCGTCTCGTCCTCGATCGAGGATCTGAGCGCGATGAGGCCCAGATAAAGGAAGAACAGGATGAGGACCGAGGTGAGCCGCGCGTCCCACACCCAATAGGTGCCCCATGTCGGCCGCCCCCACAGCGATCCGGTGACGAGCGCCAGAAACGTGAAGACCGCACCGATGGGTGCGGCGGCCTTGGCCGAGACATCGGCCAGCGGGTGGCGGAACACCAACAGCCCGAACGCCGAGATCGCAATCAACATGTAGGCCGCCATCGCCACCCATGCGGAGGGCACGTGGATGTACATGATGCGCACGGTCTCGCCCTGCTGGTAGTCGGGCGGCGAGTCAAAGAAGCTGAGGTAGAGCCCATAAGCGATAGTGAGCGTCGCCGCGCCTACGACCCACGGTAGAATCCGGGCCGACAGCTCCATGAACTGGGTGGGGTTGGCGAGGCGCTGTGTGACGGTCTGCATTGGAATTGATCTAAGGGGTCGGCGCCCAAAGCGCAATTGATCGGCCTCAACGGCAGTAGGCAGTGGGGCAGTAGGCAGTCGGGAAAATTGGGCATCTTTCTTAACTACTGCCCACTGCCTGTTGCCGACTGCCTAGTTCTTACTGCATCTGCGCCCTGAGCGCGGCCGCGGCGGCGATCGGTCCCAGAATGACAGCCATCAACGAGATTGCGGTAAGGATAAGGAAGGGGCTCGTGGCCCCGGCCGGCCCCAGCAGAGCCCCGATCACGGCCATGCCGAAAATGAGGGTGGGCACGTAGAGCGGCAGCACCAGGAGCGCGATCAAGAGCCCGCCGCGGTGCGCCCGCATGGTCAGCGCCGCTCCCACCGCACCGATGAAGCTCACCGCCGGCGTGCCGATAAGCATGGTCGCCACCAGCACCGGATAGGTGGCGAGCTCCAGATTGAGCAGGATGCCGAGCACCGGCGCCAGCAGCGTCAGCGGAATGCCGGTCGCGATCCAATGCGCCAGCGCCTTGGCCGCAGCGACCAGCTCCAACGGCAGCGGCCCCGTCGCCAGGATGTCGAGCGAGCCGTCCTCGTAGTCGGCCCCGAACATACGCGGCAGCGACAAGAGCGCCGACAACAGCAGCGCGATCCACAGCACGCCCGGCGCGATGCGCGACAGCAAGTTGAGGTCGGCGCCGAGCCCCAAGGGCAGCAGCGTCACCACGATCATGTAGAAGCCGAGCGCGGTGCCGAGCGCGCCGCCCTGGCGCACGGCGAGCCGCAGGTCGCGGCGGACGAGCATGCCGAAGGTGCTCATGCGCCATCTCCCGCCGGGCCCAGCCGGATCTCCCCGGCGTGCGCAAGCCCGAGCGGCACATGGGTGGCGATCACGGCCAGGCCGCCGTCCGCCACATGGGCATCGATTGCTGCAACAAGGAGCCCAACCGAGGCGGTATCCAGCGACACCGTGGGCTCGTCGAGCAGCCACACCGGGCGTTTCGCCCCGGCAAGGCGCGCCAGCGCCAGGCGCCGTTTCTGCCCGGCCGACAGATAGCCCGCCGGGATGTCGGCTAGGCCGACAAGCGCAAAGGCCTTAAGCGCGGCAGCGACATCGCCGCCGCCGAGGTAGGCCGCCCAGAAGGCCAGGTTCTCCTCCACCGTCAGATGTGTCTTGATGCCGTCGAGGTGGCCGATGAAGTGCACGAGCTCGGCCGGCTCGCGCTCGTCATCGTCGGCATCGAGGCTGACGGTGCCGGCCGCCGGCTTCAGGAATCCGGCGAGCGCGCGCAGTAGCGTCGTCTTGCCCGACCCGTTGGCGCCGGTCAGAACCAGCGCCTGGCCCGCGCCCAAGCGGAAGGAGAGCCCGTCGACGATCACCCGGCCGCCGCGGCTCAAGACTAGATTTTCAGCAATGAGCTGCACGGCTCTTGATCATCCGCGTGACAGAATGCAGTGGCGAAGCGAAGGGGAAATCCCGCAAAATGCCGGCACGAGACGCGCTGGCTCCCGGGAGCGCCGGCCTATATAAAAGGCACGCTTCGTGCGACGCCAGCGCAAATGCGCGCCCTTCCACGCCGCGCAACCGCCGAGGTTAGCGTGGGCCGGGCCGGCGATAAGTCCGCAGACACGGATCCGCAAACAAGGAGAAGAAAACTTGAAGGACGCTGAGATGCCCTCCCTCGACAGCTTCAAGTGCCGCAAAACGCTCACCTCCGGCGGGAAGACCTACGTCTACTATTCGCTTCCCCTCGCCGAGGAGAACGGCCTTAAGGGCATCTCCAAGCTTCCCTTCTCCATGAAGGTGCTGCTCGAGAACCTGCTGCGCCACGAGGACGGCCGCACCGTCACCAAAGCCGACATCGAGGGGGTCGCGGCCTGGCTCGTCGACAAGGGCTCGGCCGGCAAGGAGATCGGCTTTCGCCCCGCACGCGTCCTCATGCAGGACTTCACCGGCGTTCCCGCCGTCGTCGACCTCGCCGCCATGCGCGACGGCATGAAGAGCCTCGGCGGCGACCCGGAGAAGATCAACCCGCTGGTCCCCGTCGACCTCGTTATCGACCACTCGGTCATCGTCGACGAGTTCGGCACGCCGCAGGCCTTCGCCCACAACGTCGAGCACGAGTATCAGCGCAACGGCGAGCGCTACAATTTCCTCAAGTGGGGCCAGGGCGCCTTCGACAACTTCCGCGTGGTGCCGCCCGGCACCGGCATCTGCCACCAGGTGAACTTGGAGTTCCTCGCCCAGACCGTTTGGACCAAGGCGCTTGCCGATGGCACGCACCTCGCCTATCCCGACACGCTCGTCGGCACCGACAGCCACACCACCATGGTCAACGGCCTCGCCGTGCTCGGCTGGGGCGTCGGCGGCATCGAGGCCGAGGCCGCCATGCTCGGCCAGGCCCAATCTATGCTGCTGCCGGAGGTGATCGGCTTCAAGCTGACCGGCAAGCTCAAGGAAGGCGTGACCGCAACCGATCTCGTGCTCACCGTCACGCAGATGCTGCGCAAGAAGAGCGTCGTCGGCAAGTTCGTGGAGTTCTTCGGCCCCGGCCTCGACACCATGCCGCTCGCCGACCGCGCCACCATCGCCAACATGGCGCCGGAGTACGGCGCCACCTGCGGCTTCTTCCCCATCGATACCGAAACGATCGCCTACCTCATCATGTCGGGGCGCGAGGCCGAGCGGGTCAAGCTCGTCGCGGACTACGCCCTGGCGCAGGGTCTTTTCCGCGAGAGCGGCGCGGCCGATCCGGTCTTCACCGACACGCTCGAGCTCGACCTCGACAGCGTGGTGCCCTCGCTCGCCGGTCCGAAACGCCCCGAGGGACGCATCGCGCTCCCCGACGTGGGCGCGGGCTTCGCCAAAGCGATGGAGACCGAGTACCGCAAGGCCGACGAGCTAGCAAAGCGCGCGCCCGTCACGGGCCGCGACTTCGACATCGGCCACGGCGACGTCGTCATCGCCGCCATCACAAGCTGCACCAATACCTCCAACCCCAGCGTGCTCATCGCCGCCGGGCTCGTCGCCAAGAAGGCAATCGAGAAGGGCCTCAAGACCAAGCCGTGGGTCAAGACCTCGCTGGCGCCCGGCTCCCAGGTCGTCTCGGCCTACCTCGCCAAGGCGGGATTGCAGCCCTACCTCAACGAGCTCGGCTTCAACCTGGTCGGCTTCGGCTGCACCACCTGCATCGGGAACTCGGGGCCGCTGGAACCGGAGATCTCCGCCGCCGTCAACGAGAACGGCATCGTCGCCGCCGCCGTGCTGTCGGGCAACCGCAACTTCGAGGGCCGCATCAGCCCCGACGTGCAGGCGAACTATCTGGCCTCCCCGCCCCTCGTCGTCGCCTACGCGCTCGCAGGCTCGGTGCAGAAGGATCTCACCAAGGAGCCCCTGGGGACCGGCAGCGACGGCCAGCCGGTGTTCCTCAAGGACATCTGGCCCACCTCGCAGGAGATCCAGAAGTTCATCGCCGAGACCATCACGCGCGAATTGTTCGTCGAGCGCTACGCCGACGTGTTCAACGGCGACGCGAGCTGGCGCGCCATCGATACCGCCGGCGGGCTGACCTACACCTGGGACGATCACTCCACCTACGTGCGCAACCCGCCCTACTTCGAGGGGATGGGCAAAACGCCTGAGCCGGTCACCGACATCGTCGGCGCCCGCATCCTCGGGCTCTTCGGCGACAAGATCACCACCGACCACATCTCGCCAGCTGGCTCCATCAAGCCGGCGTCGCCCGCCGGCGCCTACCTGCAGGAGCACAACGTCAAGGTCGCCGACTTCAACCAGTACGGCACCCGGCGCGGCAACCACGAGGTGATGATGCGCGGCACCTTCGCCAACATCCGCATCAAGAACCACATGGCCAAGGACGCCGACGGCAACGTCAAGGAAGGCGGCTTCACCGTGCACTATCCTTCGGGCGAGCAGATGCCGATCTACGATGCGGCCATGCGCTACAAGGCCGATGGCGTGCCGCTCGTGGTGTTCGCCGGTGTAGAGTACGGCAACGGCTCCTCGCGCGACTGGGCGGCCAAGGGCACCAACCTTCTGGGCGTCAAAGCCGTGATCGCGCAGTCGTTCGAGCGCATCCACCGCTCCAATCTCGTCGGCATGGGCGTGGTGCCCTTCGTCTTTGCCGAAGGGACGAGCTGGCAGTCGCTCGGTCTCAAAGGTGACGAGACTGTAACGATTCACGGCCTCGCGGCCATCAAGCCGCGGCAAAAGATGACGGCCGAGATCACATCTGCTGACGGCACGGTGAAGTCGGTGCCGCTTCAGTGCCGCATCGACACATTGGACGAGCTCGAATACTTAAAGAACGGCGGCATTCTGCACTATGTCCTGCGCAATCTGGCAGCTGCCTGAATTGCGCACGGCAACATCCGCTTAACGAGACTCAATCTTTCGTGACCTCCCGTTGTCGCGCCCGGGCGTGCCAACTAGTCTAGTTACAAAGTTGCTTTTTCCAGGTCTTGAGCGAATGCGGCTGTCCACCCTAGTTGCGCTTACGGTAGCGCTCATCCTGTCGTCCTCGGCGGGCGTGCTGGCGCAGGCGCCGACTGCGGCCCAAGGCATCAATCCGTCGTTTGGGCCGCCCAAGAACGTGCTCGAGCTGTTCACCAGCCAGGGCTGCGACACCTGCCCGCCGGCCGACAAGGTGCTCGCCACCTATGCGCAGCGCCCCGACGTCATCGCCCTCTCGCTGCCCGTCGACATCTGGGACTATCTCGGCTGGAAGGACACGCTCGCCTCCGACAAGAACTCGGAGCGCCAGAAGGACTACGCCAAGGCGCGGGGAGACAATGCCATTTACACGCCGCAGGTGGTGGTCAACGGCATGGAAGGCGTCAAAGGCAGCGATCCGCAAGCCATCGAGAAGGCCATCGCGACGACGGACGCCGAGCTCAAGAACTCTGCGTGTGCCCGTCCGCTTCTGGCACGAGCGCAACTCCATCATCATCGAGGCGGGAGACGCCCCGCGCGGCCACAAGTTCAAGGAAGCGACCATCTGGTTTGCGGTGGTGCAGAAGCGCGCCGAGGTGCCGGTGCAGCGCGGCGACAACAA
This sequence comes from uncultured Alphaproteobacteria bacterium, assembly GCA_963782555.1. Classification (GTDB taxonomy): domain Bacteria; phylum Pseudomonadota; class Alphaproteobacteria; order Rhizobiales; family Hyphomicrobiaceae; genus Hyphomicrobium_A. The sequence goes on from CAWAKB010000003.1 coordinate 293,507, forward strand.
GGGCAAGACGCTCACCTACACCAATATCGTGCGCGAGATGATCCCGGTCGGCACCTGGAACGGCAAGGCGATGCACCTGGAGCTGGCGCGCACCGCCATCATGACGCCGGAGACGGAGGCCTGCATCGTGCTCTTGCAGGAGGGCAAGGCCGGACCCATCCTGGGCGCCGCCTGGACCGGGCTGTGGTAGACGGCAGCTGCGCAGCACTGCGCATGCCTACCCACCACCCGTCATCCCGCTGAAGAGCGGGACCCACGCAAGTCTCCGCGATCGCAACAGCTGAGAACTCTCGCTGCACCCTTCCACGATTTCCGTGCCTGCAATCTGCCTACTCTTCGGCAGAAACGCATGCTGAGGCTGGCGTGGGTCCCGGCCGTCCATGCGGAGCATGGCTTCGCCATGACGTCGGGATGACGTTGTGAGGAGGAGCGCTCGTCTCTCCCGTCCACGCTTGCGGGGAGAGGGAACTCAGTTCACCAGACCGCGCTTCTTCAGCATGCCCGAGATCTCCGGCGCCCGTCCGCGGAACGCCACATAGGCCGCGAGCGGATCGCGCGCGTTGCCGGCGGCATAGATGAACTTCTTGAGCCGCTTGGCGGTCGCCGCATGGAACGGGTCGCCCGCCTCCTGAAAGGCGGCAAAGGCGTCCGCGTCCATCACCTCCGACCACAGATAGCTGTAATAGCCCGCCGCGTAGCCGCCGACGATGTGCAGGAAGTGCGGGCTGCGGTGGCGCATGACGATCTCGCGCGGCATGCCGAGCCGATCGAGCGTGTCGCGCTCGAAGGCCGACACGTCGAGGTCGCCGCCGCCTTCGTGGGCGTGCAGCTCCATGTCGACCAGCGCCGAGGCGACGTACTCCACCGTCGAGAAGCCCTGATTGAAGTTGCGCGCCTTCTCGATGCGCTGGGCGAGCTTCAGCGGCATGGGCTTGCCCGTCTCGTGGTGGACGGCAAAGCGCTTGAGAACGTCGGGCGCGAGCAGCCAGTGCTCATAGAGCTGGGAGGGAAGCTCGACGAAGTCGCGCGCAACCGCAGTCCCGGAGATCGACGGATAGGTGACGTCCGATAAAAGCCCATGCAGGCCGTGCCCGAACTCGTGAAAGAGTGTGCGCGCGTCATCGAGCGACAACAGCGTCGGGCAGCCTTCCTCGCCTTGCGCGAAGTTCATCACGTTGACGATGATGGGGCGCACGTGGCCAGCGACCTTGGCCTGCGAGCGGAAGCCGCTCATCCAGGCGCCCGAGCGCTTGGAGGGGCGCGCGAAATAGTCGCCCAGAAACAGCCCGACATGGGCACCGCGCTCGTCCGTCACCTCCCACACGCGCACGTCCGGGTGATAGCGGGGGGCGTCGGCGAGCTCCTTGAAGCGCAGCCCGAACAGACGCCGCGCCGTGTCGAAGGCCGCCGCAATCACGCTGTCGAGCGCGAAGTAGGGCCGTGTCGCCGCCTCGTCGACGTCATAGCGCGCCTTGCGCTCCTTCTCCGCATAGTAGCGCCAGTCCCAGGCCGCGATCTGGAAGTTGCCGCCCTCGGCGCGCACTTGGCTCTGCAGCGCCTCGCGCTCCTCGCCGGCGCGTTTCACCGCCGCCGGCCACACCGCCTGCAACAGCTCGCGCACCGCCGCCGGCGACTTCGCCATGGTGTCGCCGAGGCTGTAGTCGGCGTAGGTGTCATAGCCGATGAGCTTGGCGAGCTCCGCCCTGAGGCTGACGATCTCGGCCAGGATGGCGCGGTTGTCGGTCTCGCCGCCCATCTCGCCGCGCTTGGTCCAGGCGTTGAAGGCCTGCTCGCGCAGATCGCGGCGCGCGGAGTACTGCAGGAACGGCTCGACGCTCGAGCGCGACAGCGTGATGACGTGCTTGCCTTTGAGACCCATATCGGCGGCGGCGCGCGCGGCGGCCGCACGCACCGACGGAGGCAGCGCGGCAAGGTCGCGCTCGCCATCGAGCACCAGGTGCCAGGATTGCTCGTCCTTGAGGACGTTCTGCGAGAAGCGGGTGGCCAGCGAGGCCAAGCGCTCGTTGATCTCGGAGACGCGCGCCTTGGCCTTGCGTCCGAGCTTGGCGCCCGCGCGCACGAACCAGGTGTGGTGCAGCTCGAGCACGCGGGCCTGCTCGTCGGTAAGACGCAATCGCTCCCGCCGCCGATAGAGGTCGTCGATGCGGGCGAACAACTTAGCGTTCAGCATGATGGCGCTCTCGTGCGCGGCGAACAGCGGCGCCATCTCGCGCTCGATCGCCTGCAGCTCCTCGTTGGTGTGGGAGCCCGCCAGGTTGAAAAAGACGCTGGCGACCCGGTCGAGCAAGCGCCCGCTCTTCTCCATCGCGGCAATTGTGTTGGCAAAGGTCGGCCGCGACGTCTGCCGGGCGATGGCGGCGATCTCCGCCTTATGCTCCTTGAGAGCGGCGGCGAACGCGGGCCTGAAATGGGGCGGCGCGATGCGGGAGAACGGCGGCAGGCCGAACGGCGTCGACCAGCGGCTGAGCAGCGGATTGGTGCCGGCGCCGGCACCACGCGCCCGCCGCGGCCGCGCGGCCTGCGCTGCCTTCGCCTTGGGCTTTATTTTCGTTTTGGTTTTTCCCTTGCCGGTTTTTGCCGGTTTGGTCCCGCTGCCGCCGTGCTTTGCCACCGGTCGTAATCCTTCGCTGCCGGGCTCCAATGCTTATCCAAAGCTAGGCACGCACAGGCAAGCGCGCAAACGCCGCCACGAAAAAGGGCCGGCGGGGGCCGGCCCAAATAGTCTTTTGGGGACAAGAGTATTCACGGGAAGGTTGCCAATGACCCGGTCCGTGAAAGCTGCCCCAGGGGGCTGGGGGGCTGAGAATCCGGGGCCGCTCTTGCAGGACCGGGCCGTAGAGGCAACGATGCCAAACTCGCAACTGTTTGAGGCGGATCGTTGTCCGCGAGCGGTCGCGAATTTGACCATGTCGGGGAGATTCCGTGCCTCGCTCGTTATGCACAACCGCGCATTATGGGATTGCATGTGCGCCCAAACCTTGCTGCACGCACCCCATAAGCTCTTGAAATCGGTGCCGACCGGCGCGATCATCACTGGCTTATGACAAGGAGGCGCCCTTGAGCGAAACTGAGCCGATAATGTTCAGCCCGCACCGAGCGGGCGGCTTTCGCGGCGCTCCTGCACCGGCAAGCCCGGGCGCAGAAGCTCATCGACCCACCACTTTCAACCGCCAAGAGCTGAGCGCCATCCTCACCGTCTACGGCCGCAAGGTCGCCGCGGGCGAGTGGCGCGATTACGCCATCGACATCGGACGCGACAAGGCGGTGTTCTCCGTGTTTCGCCGTGCCAGCGAATGTCCCCTCTACCGCATCGAGAAAGTGCCGAAGCTCGCGCGCAAGCAGGGCGCCTACGCCATCGTGGCGCCGACCGGGCTGATTCTCAAACGTGGCCACGACCTCTGCCGCATCCTGCGCATCTTCGAGGACCGCCTTCGCCTCGTCAGCGTCTGACCAAGTCCTGAAATGCAAAGAGCCCCGCAGTGCGGGGCTCTTCACGAGCATATCGGCTTTCAGCGTCGGCCGACCTAGTTGCGGTTGCCGAACAGCTGCAGCAGGAACAGGAACATGTTGATGAAGTCGAGGTAGAGGGCAAGCGCGCCCATGATGGCGCCCTTGGCCACCATCGTGGCGTTGCCGCTGGCCATCAGGTAGCCGTCCTTGATGCGCTGCGTGTCGTAGGCGGTGAGGCCGGCGAAGACCAGCACGCCGATCGCCGAGATGGCGAACTGCAGGGCGCTCGACTGCAGGAAGATATTGACGACCGCGGCGATAATGATGCCGACCACGCCCATGAACAGGAACGAGCCCCAGGCGGAGAGATCGCGCTTGGTGGTGTAGCCGTAGAGGCTCAGCGCGCCGAACGTCGCCGCGGTGATGAAGAAGATCTGCGCGATCGACTGGCCGGTGAAGACCAGGAAGATCGACGACAGCGACAGCCCCATGACGGCTGCGAACAGCCAGAAGGCCGCCTGCGCCGCGCCGACGCTCATCTGCTGGATGCGGAAGCCCAAAAACAGCACGAAGCCGAGCGGGGCGAGCATCACCACCCACTTCAGCGGCGAGGTGTAGAGCGTCTGGCCGAACGACGTCAGCGCGCCGTCCTGCACGGCCATCATGAACGTCAGGTAGGCGACGATGCCCGTCAGCGCTACACCGCTGGCCATATAGTTGTAGACGCCGAGCATGTAGGAGCGCAGGCCCTCGTCGACGGCAACGCCCGTGCGGGCGGCCATTCCTGATTGCGCGTACCTGTTGTCTGGCTGAGCCATGAGTATATCCCTAAGTCGTTCCCTGACTGATGGGGCGCAAAGCCCCAATTCAGGGTGGAATATGCGCCCTGAGGGTGAACGTTTCAAGGCATGGAAATCCGCCTCGTACGGGCTTAGGCGGCGTTTTCCGTAAACGGAAATTAGGAATTCTGCGCTGGCGCTACTCGCTGCGCAGGAACGGCACCGCCGGCGCCCGCAGCACTCCCCACGTACCCACCCCTCCGAAGAGGAAGACGAGCCCCATCGACACCGCCAGCGCCAAGGCGATCGCTATGGCCGAAAAGCTGAACGAGATGTGCATCACCTGCGTCACCACCAGCCATGCCGCCGCCGTGCCCAGCCCCACGGCAAAGAGCGCGGTCGCGGCGGCAAGCAGGAAGTACTCCAGGAAGTGCGAGAAGAGGATGCGCCGTCGGGTGGCGCCGAGCGTCTTCAGGATCACCGCCTCGAGTATGCGGCGGCGCTGCGCGGTGGCGAGCGCACCCGCAAGCACCAGCGCGCCGGCAAGCAGCGTGACGCTGCCGGCGATGCGCACCGCTAACATCACCTTGGCGAACATGGCATCGAAGGCGTCGAGCACATCCTTGACGCGGATCGCGGTGACGGCCGGGTAGGCGCGGCCCATGTCGCGCATGGCCGCCACCTCCTTCTCAAGCGACGTGCCATGCGGGAGCGTGATCGTCACCAGGAGATTGTGCGGGGCACTGCGCAGCGTGTTGGGCGAGAACACCATGAAGAAGTTGATGGCCAGCGTTTCCCATTTCACCTCGCGCAGATTGGAGATGCGGGCGGTGATGTTGCGCCCCAGCGCGTTGACCGTGACCGTGTCGCCGAGCTTCAGGCCGAGCTTGGCCGCCATGTCCGCTTCGAAGGAGACGAGCGGCTCGCCCGTGTAGTCGGGCCCCCACCAGCTCCCGGCGATTACCTTGGAGCCCGGCGGGACGGTCTGCGAATAGGACAGCCCGCGGTCGCCGTTGAGCACCCATTGCGCGTCCTTCGGCACCTTCACGTCCTCGGCCGGCGTGCCGTTGAGGGCAACGATGCGCCCGCGCAGCATCGGCTCTCCCTCGAGCTCGGCGCCCGGCACCTTCTGATCGATCAGCGCCGTGATCCCGGGATAGTCGGCCTTGCCGACGTCGAGCAGGAAGTAGTCGGGCGAGCGCGACGGCAGCCGCTCCTTGAGCTCGTCGACGAGCGAGGCGTCGGCCAGCGCCACGGCGACGAGCAGCGACAGCCCCGCTCCCAGCGATACGACGATGGAGCGCGCAAGCCCGCCCGGCGCGCCGACATTGCCGATGGCGAGCGCCAGCTCCGGCAACCGCGGCCGCGGTATCCGGCGTGCGGCCCAGGTGAGCGCCGTCCCGAGCGCGAAGAATACGGCAAACACGACGACGAGACCGCCGGCGAAATAAAGCGCAATACGCGTCAATTCCGACGTCAGCAGCGCAAAGCCGACGAGGACCGCGGCCACCACAAGCGTGGCAACGATCACCCACGGGCGCGGCCAGGTGCGCTCGGGCGCCACCTCGTCGCGGAAGAGCACGCTGGCGCTGACGCGCTCCACGCGCCCCAGCGGCCACAACGTGAACAAGAGCGCCACGGCAACGCCGTAGACGACGGCCGAGCCGATGCTCAGCGCCGAGACGGTGAGATCGGCATGGATCGGCACCAGGTCGCCGTAGAGCGCGTTGAGCACCACCGGGATAACCGCACCGGCGGCGAGCCCGATGAGGATCCCAACGAGCGCCACGATCAGCACCTCGACCAGGAAGATGGCGAGCACGGTGCCGCTGGTCGCGCCCACGCTCTTCATGGTGGCGATCACCTTGCGGCGCTTGTCGATGAAGGTGGCGACCGCGTTGGCGACGCCGACGCCGCCGACCAGCAGCGCCGTCAGCCCGATGAGGGTGAGGAACTGGCGCAGTCGCTCGAGCGTGCGGCTGATTTGCGGCGAGGGATCGCGCCGGTCGGCAATGGTAAAGCCCGCCTCCGGCAGCTCGGCCGCGATCTTCGCGCGCAAAGCCTTGAGCTCGTTAGTGCGCGCCGACCGCTCCGGATCGAGCTTCAAGGCGTAGCGCCAGCGGATCAGCGTCCCCGGTTTCACCAGCCCCGATTTTTCCAGGGTCGCCAGCGAGATCAGAATGCGCGGCCCATAGGTCAGCCGATCGGCGATGCCGTCGGGCTCCGACTTGATGGTGTCGGCGATCGTCGTCTTATCGGTGCCGAGTGCGATCTCGTCGCCGACCTTGAGGCCCAGGCGCGCGAGCAGGATCGGATCGACGATGGCGCCGCGCGCCAGCGCGCTCTTGAGCGGCGCGCCGTCTCCGAGCACCACTTTGCCCACCAGCGGATAGGCGTCATCGACGATCTTCAACTCGGCCAGCGCCTGGTCGGAGCCGTCGGGCCGCCGCGCCATGGTGCGCATGGTGGCGGTCTCGCTCACGCGCCCGAGACCATCCAGCGCAGTGCGCTCCGCCCCGGTTGCGCGCTGGTGCGCCCTCTGCAGCGTCGCGTCGCCGCCGAGGATGGCCTCGCCCTGGTGCTCGAAGCCGGCGCGCAAGGCGTCCGACACGGCGCCGACGCCGGTGATGACGGCGACGCCCAGCGCCACGCAGGCGATGAAGATGCGAAAACCCGACAGCCCGCTGCGCAGCTCGCGCAGGGCGATCGAAAGCACGACGGGAAGCCGCCACTCGCGGCCCTGCGCGGCCGATGGGAGTGCCGCTGTTGCCGTCACGCGAACGCCTCCGCCGCCTCGAGGATGCGCCCGTCGGCCATGTGGATCGTGCGCCCGCAAGCGGCCGCCAGCTTCTCGTCGTGGGTGACGAGAACGAGCGTCGCCTCGCGCCGGCGCTGCAGCCCGAACAACAGATCGATCACATGGCGGCCTGTCGTGCCGTCGAGATTGCCGGTCGGCTCGTCGGCGAGGATGAGCTTCGGCTGCCGGCTCAAGGCGCGCGCGATGGCGACGCGCTGCTGCTCGCCGCCCGAAAGCTGCGCGGGAAAGTGATCGATGCGGGGGCTGAGCCCCACCTCGTCCAGGAGCTCGCGCGCGCTCGCAAAGGCATTTGGGGCACCAGCGAACTCCAGCGGCAGCGCCACATTCTCCAGCGCCGTCATCGTCGGCACTAGGTGGAACGACTGGAACACGATGCCGATCTCGGCCCCGCGCATCAAAGCGAGCTCATCCTCGCCGAGTTGCGTGAGATCGTGGCCGGCGACCGTAATGCCGCCGCTCGTCGCCCGCTCCAGCCCGGCGACCACCATCAACAGCGAGGTCTTGCCCGAGCCCGACGGACCGACGACGGCCAGAGACTGGCCCTCAGGCACCTTGAGGCTCACGTCGCGCAGGATTTCCACCGGCCCGGCGCGGCTGGTCAGGGTCAGGCGCACGTTGTTTAGAGCGACGATGGGCTGGGTCACGGTCTTGAAGGGCTCCGTTGCTTGCTGGTCAGGCCTTGCCTCGCGTCGGCCGCGCCTTTACCTCACTTTGATCGGCTTGGAGGAATGTTGAGGCGGAAACATGAAGGCGATGAAGAGTGCACGCAACGGGTGCCGCTTTGCACAAGTGGTAGCCATTTTGGCTCTCGTCAACGTGCTTGTCGGTACAATCGGCTCAGGGGGCGCCGCGGCGGAGGCGGCAAAGCCTTTGCACATCGTCGCCTTTGGCGACAGCCTGACCTCGGGCTATGGGCTGCGGCGGCAGAGCCAGTCGTTCCCGTCGCAGCTACAGAAAGCGCTGAAAGCGCGCGGCCATAATGTGGTGGTGACCAACGCGGGCGTCGCCGGCGACACCACCGCCGGCGGCCTTGAACGTCTCGCCTGGTCGGTGCCCGACGGCACCGACGGCGTCATCGTCGAGCTCGGCGCCAACGACGCGCTGCGCGGCATCGATCCCAAGGTGACGCGCACCAACCTGGAGAAGATCATCGCCGCCCTCAAGAAGCGGCGCATCCCCATCCTGCTCACCGGCATGCTGTCGCCGGCAAACTGGGGCGACCATTATTCCGAGAAGTTCGACGCCCTCTTTCCCGAGCTTGCGAAAGCCAACGGGCTCATCTTCTATCCCTTCTTCCTCGAAGGCGTCGTGCTCGACGCCAAGCTCAACCAGAGCGACGGCATGCATCCGACGGGACAAGGCGTCGCCGTGATCGTCAAGCACATCCTGCCCTCGGTGGAGGAGTTGATCGGGCGGGCGCGATCGCAACGCGCGTCTGCGTCGAAGAGTTGAGGCCCCGCCCATGCCGCGTCTCTTCACCGGCATCGAGATACCGCCTGAGCAGCGCGAGGAGCTGGCACGCCTGCGCCAGCCGCTGCCGGGGAATTCGCGCTGGCTGGAGCCGGAGAACCTGCATCTGACGCTGCGCTTTGCCGGCGACATCGACAACGTGCACGCGAGAGAGCTCGCCGACCGCCTCGCCGGCATCTCGGTCGACGCCTTCGAGATCCGCCTCGCCGGCCTCGGTGTCTTCGGCGGCAACGACCCGCGCTCGATCTGGGCCGGCGTCGAGGCGGGACCTGAGCTGGAGGCGCTGGCCCGCGCCAATGAGCGTGCGGCGCGCGCCGCCGGCCTGGCTCCGGAGGGCCGCAGCTTCAAGCCGCACGTGACGGTGGCGCGCCTGAAGTACGCGAGCGCCCCCGACATCGCCCGCATCCTCGGGCGCCTCGGCGCCTTTCGCGGAAAGCCGTTCCTGGTGGGGCGCTTCGTCTTGTTCTCCTCGCGCCCCAAGACCGGCGGCGGCCCCTATGTGGTCGAGGAGGCGTTTCCGCTGCGCGGCGGCGAGTTCGCCGACTACCAGGACGTCGAAGGCGGCTGGTGAGCGCCCGCTAGCGAACCCCTTGGGCCTATTGTGCGATTCGTGTGGCCCTAATACCCTGGCCGCCTCCAGGCCCAGCGCGTAGGTTGAACCCTGTTCGTTGGGACCTATTGTTCATGCGTGCTTTGTTTCTTATAGCTCTTTTGGCTTGCACCGCAGGCTGCGCCACCATCGTCAAGGGAACGACGCAAGCCGTCGCCTTGAACACTCCGGGCGCTCCCGGCGCCGCGTGCGAGCTGAGCTCGCCGGGGATCGGCACCCAGACGGTGAAGACGCCGGCAACCCTCACGCTCGAGAAAAGCCAGCACAACATCACGGTGACCTGCCGCAAGCCCTGCTATCAGGACGGCGCGGGTGTCATTGCCTCCTACACGGAAGGCATGGCCGCGGGAAACGTCCTGCTGGGCGGCGTGGTCGGCTTGGGTGTCGATGCCGCGACCGGCGCCATGAACAGATACGCCGACAGCACCTCGATCACCATGATCCCCATTCAAGGCTGCCATGCTTAGGCCGCGACAAGAAATCGTCTGATGAAGCCCCCTCTGCCCTTTTTGTAACCTCCGAATCGAATTGTCCTCGTGGCTTCCGGTCCAGCACAGTCAGTTCGGAGGTACGCATGGCATTCCTTGAGCAAGCCGACCCGATTATCGCTTCCTTGGCCTCGCAGGGCCTCGCCAATCCCGCCTCATTGACCCTCGACGACGTTCGCGCGATCTGCGCCGCGGCGCTGACGCGAGTCCCCGATCACCGCCGCCGTGAGATCGTGCGCATGCGCCCCGCCTACGAGCAGGTCGATATGGAGCTGGCGATCGCCCGCTACTGCGACCAGATCGACGAGGCGGCCTGAGGCGGGGCCCCGGACGGATTCCCGATCAATCCCGCGAGCCGTAGCGGGGCCACGACCTGCGCCACCAACGGCTGTAGTGGGTCGGGGCCGGCGGCCTGACGTAAGGCTGCGGCGGCTCGAAGTAGTAAGGCTCCTCAACCGAAGGACCTGCCGCCCGCGCTGCCCTTTGCGGGCGCGGCGCGGTGTCGTCGTCGATCTCCGTATCATCCGCGCCGGCCACCGACTGCGCCGCCTCGGCGGCATAGCCTTCGTGGCGCGCAGCCTCCTCGGGCGACCACGGCACAGGCTTGCAGGTGCAGCCCGCAACCAGCGCCTTGCGGTAGTGGAATGCGTTGGGAAGCGACTGGTAGGTATGCCCGGCGAGGTCGACCATCGTCTCCACGCTGCCGCCCTCGGTCGGGTAGTAGAACAGCCGCGCCTCGCCGTCGCAGCGTTGCGTGCACGTATGGCTGTCCTGGTAGAGCCGCCCGCGGCGCACGCTGTTGGAGATGGGGAAGTAGAAGCCGTCGCACAGGCGCACGCACATGGTGCGATAGGTGTGGAAGTCTTCCTGCCAGCCGCTATCGGAACTCGTAGCCCGGACGGCTGTAGGGATAGCGCTCGCCGCGCTCGTAGGAGGAATCGGGCGCGCTGCGTGCGCCGTACCCGAAGAGCCGCTGCAACAGCGACTGGGCGAGCGCCGGCGGACTCGCAGCCGCCAGGCTTGTCCCCAGCACCGCGGCTCCGGCCACGAACTCCATACCTACGCATGCGCAAACCCAAGCCCGTCTGGGCACCGACGATCCGCGAGCAGCATCGCTGCTGGATGCAAAGAATTCCTGAACGGGCGCCCCGTATCGGATCTTTTTAGAGCGTCAGCACCACCTTGCCGACGGCCTCGCGGCGGTCGAGAACGCCAAGGGCTGCGCCGATCTCGTCCAGCGCAAAGGTGGCGTGGACGCGTGGGTGGAGCTTGCCCGCGGCGACCCAGCCGAGCAGCTCCATCATGTTGCGGCGATGGCCTTGCGGATCGCGCTTCACCGCCTCGCCCCAGAACACGCCGACGGCTTCTGCGCCTTTGAGCAGCAAGAGGTTCAACGCGATCTTAGGGATCTCGCCCGAGGCGAAGCCGATGACGAGAAAGCGCCCCTGCCAGGCCAGCGCGCGCATTGCGGCCTCCGTGGCATCGCCGCCGACGCAGTCATAGACGACGTCGACACCATTCCCGCGCGTCAGCTCGCGCAGTCGCGTTTTCAGGTCCGTCTCGGCGTAATTCAGGAGCTCGTCGGCGCCGTGCACCATGCACACCGCGAGCTTCTCGGCCGAAGAGGCGACGGCAATGACGCGCGCACCCATCAGCTTGGCGATCTCGACGGCTGCGAGGCCGGCGCCGCCGGCCGCGCCCAGCACAGCCACCAACTCGCCCGCCTGCAGGCGGCCGCGGTCTTTGAGCCCATGGATCGCCGTGCCGTAAGTGATGCTGACGCCGGCGGCGACCGCATCGCTGACGCCGGCGGGAATGGGGACGAGCACGGAAGCCGGCACCACGACTTGCTCGCGCGCGCCGCCCCAGCCAAGGTAGGCCATCACCCGATCGCCGACGCGGATGCCCTCGACGCCGGGACCCAGCGCCGCCACCACGCCGGCGATCTCGCCCGCCGGCGAGAAGGGCAGCTCCGGCCGCGCCTGGTACTTGCCGCGCGTGATCAGGGTGTCGAAAAAGTTGAGCGCCGCCGCCTTGACCGCGATGAGCGCCTCGCCCGCCTTGGGCTCCGGTGCTGGGATGTCCTCGATCTCGAGCCCGGCCGGCCCGTCGAGGCGCTTGCAAAGGGCCGCTTTCATGTGAAACCTCCCGCCTGGGCAGCGCTGGCAACGCGTCTCGGCTGCCCTTCGACCATGCGCCGCCGGTCCCGGCAAGGACCAAAGATCAGGCCCCCGCCCCATGTCGCAGCAGAGGTCCCAGGACGTCGTCGAGCAATGGCCGCCGAGCCCGCGCGGCTACTTCGCCATCGGCGCGGAACGCATGTCGAAGGCCTTGAACCTCGGCAACCTGATGCGCTCCGCGCACGGGTTCGGTGCGAGCTTCACCTTCACCGTGGGCGCCACCTATCAGGCGCTGGAGGCGCGCGCCGACACCTCCAAGGGGCAATGGCACATCCCCCACTACAATTGGGCCTCGCCCGACGCGATGGTGCTGCCGCAAGGCTGCAAGCTGGTCGGCGTCGAGCTTCTCGACGATGCGATCGATCTCCCGAGCTTCCGCCACCCGCTGCGCGCGGCCTACGTGCTCGGCCCCGAGCACGGCTCGCTGTCGCCCGAGCTCGCCGCCCGCTGCAGCTATGTGGTTAGAATCCCGACCAGCTTTTGCATCAACGTGGCCATGGCCGGCGCCATCGTCATGTACGATCGCGTGCGCAGCATGGCGCGATTCGCCGACCGACCCCTACGTGAGGGCGGACCCTGATCCACCCCGCGGGTGCGGCTAAGAACCGGGGGTAAGGTGGGCCGCAAAGGGTGACAGGCGGCGCCTGGGATGCCTATTGTGCACACAACGTCGATAATCATTCAGCTGGGCAAGGAGGGGGGCCTCATGAACAAGACCCGGATCTTCGCGGCAGCCGTCATCAGCATTCTGCTCGCGACCCAAGTCCACGCACAGAACGTCGAGCTGGTCGACACTCAGGGCGCGTGGAGTCTCTACGCCGACAGCGCGACGCCAAAGCAGGTCTGCTTCATCGCCGCCCAGCCGCAGTCGGTCGAGCCGCAGGGCGCCAACCGCGGCCCGATCTATTTCTACATCTCCGCCTGGCCCAAGGACGGCGTCAAGACCGAGCCCAGCGTCAAGGTCGGCTATCCGATCAACACCGGCAAGGACATGACGGTCGCGATCGGCACCGACACCTTCAAGTTGTTTTCCAAGGGCGAGCGCGGCTTCATCTCCGACGCGGCCGAGGAAACCAAGCTGGTCGACGCCATGAAGAAGGGCACGACCGCGATCGTGAAGGCGACGTCCACGCGCGGCACCGAGACCACCGACACCTACTCGCTGTCGGGCCTCGGCACGGCGCTGCAGAAGATGGCGGCGACCTGCCCTTGAGCCTCTCAGTTCAGCGCGGGGGCCGGTCGCGCCGGCGCAGCTGCACGTAGAGCGCGCCTTCGCCCCCGTGGCGGATGGCGGCGCCCGTGAACCCCACCACGATCGCCCGCAGCTCCGGCTCGGCGAGCCAGCGCGGCACGTTGCGACGGAGCACGCCGCGCTCCTCCTCTCCGCCGTAGCCTTCATCGTCGCTTTCGGAGCCGCGGCGCCGCGGCCCGCCCTTGCCGGTGATGACGAGCACCCAGCGGCGGCCGTCGGCGTGCGCGTGCACCAAGAAGCGGTGAAGGGCGCGATGCGCCTCGTTCTGGCGCATCCCATGCAGATCGATGCGGGCCTCCACCTCGACACGACCGGAGCCGATGTGGCGCGCCTTGCGCCGGTCGAGCGCGGCAAGCGGCGGAGGCGCTGCCGGCTTAGGCTTGGGCACAGGCGGCGGGTGCGGCGGCGCGCGGCGGGCGGCAGGCTTCTCCGGCGCGGGCTGAGGGCGCGCCGGCGTATCGGCGTCGCCCGCATCGGCGCCGTGAACGCGCGGCTTCTTGATCTTCAAGGGCTCGAGATCGCGTGCGGCGTGCTCCCAAAGCGCACGCTCCTCCGCCGACAGGTGACCGCCGGCGCCGCGCTTGCCGGCCTTGCTCAGCGTTCGGCTTTCTCGATCTTTTGCCATGACCGGCGCTGAGGCGAGCCCGCGCGGATCTCGGCCGCGTCTTGCTCGGAGAGAGGCAGTAGGGCGTAGAAGTGGCCTGCATTCTTGGTGATGCCGGCGAGCCTGCCCGCCTTGTCGCCCGACCCGAAGTAGATGTCGCCGCGCTCGGGCCCCTTGATGGCCGAGCCCACGTCCTGCGCCACCATCAACCGGTTAAAGCCACCCGCCTTGCCCGCATGCTTGAGCGAGGGGGACGACACGTAGATCGGGGTGCCAAGCGTGTGGAAGGCGGTGTCGACCGCGAGGCTGCGCCCCGGCGTCAGCGGCACCGACTGCGCTCCCAGCGGTCCTTCCGCGTCATGGCCCTTGAGCTCGCGGAAGAAGATGAAGGATGCGTTCTGCCACATCACCTTGCGCCCGCGCGCCGGGTCGGCGCGCAGCCACTTGCGCAAGGCGGCGAGCGACATGGTGTTGGCGGGAAAGAGACCCTTCTCGATCAGGTAGCGGCCGATCGACGTATAGGGATGGCCGTTCTTGCCGTCGTAGTTGAGCCGCACGGTAGTGCCGTCGGTCAACTCGATGCGGCCCGAGCCCTGGATGTGCATGAAGAACGTGTCGACGGGATCGGCGAGGTACAAGAGCTCCAGTCCCTTGCCCTTGAGCGCGCCCTGCTCGATCTCGGCGCGCGTGGGATAAGGCGCGACGCCGGTCGCCGTCTTGCGCACATGCGTGAGGCCGTCGGGCATGGACGCGCGCTCGGTTTCGGCGACGACGTTCACGAGGTCGGGCGGGCGCCGGTAGACCGGCGTTTGAAAGCGTCCTTGCGGCGTGCGCGATCCTTTGAGCACGGGCTCGTAGTAGCCGGTGAGAAAGCCGCCATCGCCGGCGTGCACGATGCGGTGCGGCACGAACTGGGTCTCGAAGAAGGCGCGCGCGGCAGCCCGCGTCGGCGTCTTGATGGCGGCGGCCGCACCGCAAGCGCGGGCAAGCGCCGCCGTCCTGCTTTCCGGCGCTTTCGCCTTCGCCGCCTTCATCACCCTCCCGCACGACAGCAGGAACGTCTTGAGGGCTGCGAGATGATCGTCGTCCTTCCAGCCGGGCAGCTCGGCAAAGGTCGCGGGCTCGAAGGTGACCGTGGGCGCGGGCATAGCGGCGTGGGCGGCCGGTTGGGAGGCGGTGGTTGCGGCGGGTGAGTCTGTCACGGCCAGCGCAAGCGCGGCAACTGCGGCGGCAACGGTTGGTGCCGCCCGCGGTACGCCCTCGAGGACTCTGACGCCCCTCACTTTAGGTCGTGCCCCTTCCCTCACATTCCCGCCCGGCCCTTCTCCTCAGAAGGGCATTACCCTCAGGCGGGCGATTGTGTGGCAATCAGCCGCCAGTTCGGGTTGGCACGGGCCTTCGCCGAGGAGATATCTCGGCTGAACGTCCAGATGTCGGTCACGTCCTTCACCTTCTGGGGGTCGCCCGAGAGGATGGCGCCGGCCTTATCGCGCGTGGCGCTGATCAGCTGGCTCACAAAGCGGACGGTGACGTTGGCGATACCGCTCTTGACCTCCAATTCCACGATGTCGGCCTTGTTGATGCCGACGAAGCTCTGATCCACCTGCTCGCCGCGGTTCTCCCGCTCCGACATGGCGCGCACGAACCCATCATAGACGTCGCGGTTCAATAGATCCTTAAGGATCTTGCGATTGCCTTCCGCAAACGCCGTCACGATCATCTCGTAGGCTTGGCGCGCACCGCGTAGGAACCCTTCGGGATCAAAGGCGGGGTCGAGCTTGGCGATATCCAACAGGCCGTTGCGAACCTCCGCGTCGAGGCCGGGATACTCCTTGATGCGCTCCTCCGCATCGGCGACCGCGACCTCCTGGGCCTGGCCGGCGGGGGCGCCGTCGCGCCGCGGCATGGCGACGACGTTGTCGCTCGGGGTGGTGCCGGCGGCATCCTGTTGGCGCCGCTCGGCGCGATAGCGCTCGAGGCGCGCTTCCTCATCGCCCGTGCGGCGGCCGAGGACGCTCCTCAGCTTCAACACCACGACGACCGCGACAATGAGCGAAATGAGGGTGAAGAGGTCGATCTTCTCCATGGGCGGGTGCCTTCCTGGCGATCAACGGCGTGACTGGATACGATAGCTATATATGATCGCGCCGTGTGCGCGGCCCAAGTCCTAACTAAGTCCTAAAGAGTTAGAGCGATGGGCCCTGATCCGATCCGCCATGATGGGCTTGCGATGCTCGCTCCCTGCAAACTAAGGCACAAACGCCCCAAAGCCAACCCGAATGCGGTGGTATTCGCCCCTGGCGGGATAGACATGCCCAACATTTAAGGACCGCTTACGTGCTTTCCTCCTTGCGCCTGGCCTTCTTGCTCGTCTTTGTCGCTTTCCCGCTTCTGGAGATCGCTATTCTTATCAAAGCCGGGGAAACGATTGGTTTCTGGCCGACCATCAGCCTCCTGATCGGGGCGGGCGTTCTGGGCGTCCTCATCATCCGCGAGCAGGGCATGACCATGGTCGGGCGCATGTTTGCAGCCGCGAACGCCGGGCAGCTTCCCTTCGCGCCGATGCTCGACGGCTACGTCCTGGTGGTGGCCGGCGCCCTCCTCATCGTGCCGGGCTTCCTGTCGGACATCATCGCTCTGCTGCTTCTGGTGCCGCCGGTGCGCGCCTGGGCCATACGCCACGTCTTGTCGGGTTTCACCGGTGGCAGCGGCTTCCCGCCGTCGGGCACGCACAAGCCGTCGCAACCGATCGTCATAGAAGCGACCTACGAGCGCATCGACGATGACGACCCCCGTAAGACGGACGGATCCGACACGCGCAAATGAGCGGGCCCGGCCCTAGAGCATTGCCGCGCCTTGCGGTGACGTGCTAGCCAGCGCCAGCTTCAACCTCCGCAATCTGGGACCCGCAGCAATGACACAAGCCGGCAAGGGAACGAACGGCCAGCCCGAGGCGGAGAAGCAAGCCGCGCCGCCCGTGCAGGTGAAGGTCGTCGGTCAGTACATCAAGGATCTGTCGTTCGAGAACCCCAACATCAGCAAGCTCCTGAAGGAGCCCGGCGACAACCCCAACCTGCAGCTGTCGATCAACGTCACCGCGCAGGCGGTCGAAACCGACCTTTACGAGAGCGCCATCGACTTTAATGCTCAGGCGAGCAACAAACACGGCACGGTCTACGAGATCGAGCTGATCTACGCCGGCCTCTTCAAGGTGCAGAACATCCCGGCACAGGCGCTCGAGCCGTTTTTGCTCATCAATTGCCCGACGATCCTGTTCCCGTTTTTGCGCCGCATCGTGGCCGACGTCTCGCGCGAGGGCGGCTTCCCGCCGCTGTTGCTCGACCCGTTCGATTTCGGCTCGCTCTACATGCGCCGGCAGCAGGAGCTTGCCGTCAACAAACCCGCGCCGAACTAGGCCGGTTTCAGCCGTCTCACTTGCTGAAGCTTGCGTGGATCGCGCTCTTCAGCGCGATGACGTTTAGGTTGGACACTTGTCCTGCCCACTCTCCACCGTCATCCCGGCGCAGGCCGGGACCCACGCAAGTCTCCTCTTGCTCTTGTTCGGATTTAGTCCGCGTCGGTCGCGGTGCGGACCGCGCCCGCAACGAGGTAGCGGTGCCACAGCGCCTTCGTCCCCAGCGTCTCGACGAACACCAGGTGCGCCGCCTCGACCTCGGCGGTGAGGCGCGGCCTGAGCGGCGCGGGCCGCTGCGCTGCCGGACGCTTGGCAAAGGCGCCGCTCTCGCTGCCGGCTGACGCCGCCCCCTCCATCGCCAGCCCGAGCGCTGCCTGGCGCACGCCGAGCAGCTCCACGTAGACCTCGGCCAAAAGCAGTGAGTCCACCAGCGCGCCGTGCTTCACGCGCTGGGTGTTGTCGATGCCGTAGCGCTTGCACAGCGCGTCGAGGCTGTTGGGGCCGGCTGGATGCCGCCGCCGCGCCAGCTGCAAGGTGCAGGTCACGCGGTCCATGGTGATCTCGGCCCGCGTGGCGCGTGCCAGCTCCGCGTTGAGGAAGCCGACGTCGAAGGCGGCGTTGTGGATGACGAGCCTATCCTCGCCGATGAACTCCAAGAAAGCGTCCGCCACCTGCACAAACAGCGGTTTGTCCTTGAGGAACGCGGTCGAGAGCCCGTGCACCGCCTCGGCCTCCGAGGGCACGTCGCGCTCGGGATTGATGAAGCAGTGGTACTCGCGGCCTGTGGGGATGCGGTTTAGCAGCTCCACGCACCCGATCTCGATCAGGCGGTCGCCGCCTTTGGGGTCGAGGCCGGTGGTCTCGGTATCGAGGACGATCTCGCGCATGCCGACCTTGTGCCGTGAATCGCCGCCGGGCTTCAAGCCCAGTGGCGAGTGAAGGCGTCGCCGGGGCGGTCGCGTAGTTGCGCAAGAATCACATCGAGCTGCGCCCGGCTGTCCTCCACCGCCCCGCTGGTATCGACGACGAACCCGGCGCGGGCTCGTTTCTCCGCGTCCGGCATCTGCCGCGCCAGCAGGTGCTCCAGCTTTTCCCGCGTGAGGTTATCCCGCTTCATGAGCCGCCGGCGCTGCAGCTCCGCCGTGGCGCTGACCACGATCGTGGCATCGACGAGCTTGTCGGCGCCGGTCTCGAACAGCAGCGGGATCTCGAGCACGGCGATCTTGGTGCCCCGCGCCGCCTCCGCTTTGAGAAAGGCGCGCTCGGAGGCGCGCACCAGCGGGTGCACGATCGCCTCAAGATCGGCAAACCGTTGCGGTGCCAAGAGCAGCGCAGCACTGAGGCGGGCGCGGTCGACCTTGCCGTCGACCGTCGTGCCCGGAAACGCCGCCTCGATCGAGGCCACCGCAGCTTCCTCGTAGAGGCGGTGTACCTCCGCGTCGGCGTCGAACACGGGCACGCCCTGCTGGCGCAGGTAGGCTGCCGCCGTCGACTTGCCCATGCCGAGCGATCCCGTAAGTCCGACGATCAGCATGCTTTGGCCCCCGCGATGTCAGCAATGAGGAGGGCCTTGAGCGCGTCGGTGACCTCGGGGCGCACGCCGAACCATTTTTCAAAGCCCGGCACGGCCTGATGCAAGAGCATGCCGAGGCCATCGACCGTGCGCAGGCCGCGCGCCTTGGCGCCGGCCAGCAGCTCGGTCTCGAGCGGCACGTAGACGATGTCGCAGACGACGCAGTCCTGGTTCAAGCTTGAGAGATCCATGCCGAGCGAGCCGACGCCGTTGAGGCCGATCGAAGTGGCGTTGACGAGTACGGCAGCGTCGCGCGAGCCGGCCTCGCGCGTCTCCCAGTCGTGCACTTTGACGCGCGGGCCGAGCTGCGCGGCCAACGCCTCGGCGCGCGCGCGTGTGCGATTGAAAACGCGGATCTCGGCCACACCCGCCTCGAGGAACCCATAGACGATCGCGCGCGCGGCCCCGCCGGCGCCGAGAACGCACACCGGCGCATCACGCGCCTGCCAGCCCGGTGCGCTTAGGTTGAGATGCGTCATGTATCCATAGGTATCGGTGTTGGTTGCGCACAGCTTCTCCCCGTCGAGCCACACCGTGTTGGCCGCGCCGATGGCGCGCGCGGCCGCGTCGATCTCATCGGCCGCGGCAAACGCTGCCTCCTTGTGCGGCACCGTGACGTTGCAGCCTACATAGCCGTGCCGGGCGAGCGACGTGAGGAAGGCGTGTGCCTCCTCGGGCCGCACCGCCTCCTTGGTATAGGTGCCATCGATGCCACAGGTTTTCAGCCAGTAGTTGTGGATGAGCGGCGAGCGCGAATGCGCAACCGGCCAGCCTATGACGCAAGCCCGTTTCATGCGGTGATAAGGCCGCGCGCGCGCAGCTCCGCCAGCACCGGCAACAGCGGCAGCCCCAGGATGGTGAAGTAGTCGCCCTCGATGCGCTCGAACAGCTGCACGCCCGGTCCCTCCAGCTCGTAGGCGCCGACCGACCCGCCGACGCGGTCGCCGGCCCGCACCAGATACTCGGCAAGAAAGGCATCCGAGAAGTCGCGCATGGTGAGACGCGCGGTTGCCGAGTGCCTCCATGTGATGCGGCCGTCCTCGGCGAAGACCACGGCCGAGTGCAGCTCGTGCGTCTTGCCTCTGAGCTTGGTCAACGTTGTCCGTGCGCCGGCCTCGTCGCCGGGCTTGCTCAGGATCTCGTCGCCGAAGGCCAGCACCTGGTCGGCGCCGATGACGAGCGAGCCCTGATGATGCTTGCCCACGTCCCCGGCCTTGGCGCGCGCCAAAACCTCGGCGACCTCGGCGGGCGCTGTCTTAGCGCCGAGCGAGCGGCGCAACGCCGGCTCGTCGACGTCCGCCGGCTCGACGGTGAAAGCGATGCCGGCCGCGGCCAACAGCTCGCGGCGCGCACGGCTTGCCGATGCGAGCACGATCTGGCGATGGCCATGATCCACCTTATCCATAGGCAATCCCCACCAAATCCTCGGACCCCTTCTTCAACGCAGAGACTGCCTTCACCCTCGCGCTCGCCGAGACTGGCGTGGGTCCCGGCCTGCGCCGGGATGACGGTAGTGGGTGCGCAGAACACTTGCCTCCTTTCAACGTCATCCCGGCGCAGGGCGGGATCCACGCAAGCTTCAGCACGTGCTTCCGACCCGTGATGACCGAGGGCTTCAATCTAGCTTTCCCTGTCATCGTCTCCCTCGCCGAGACGGGCGTCGCGGTCGTGCAAGAGCTTCAGGATGGTCGCCGCCGATTCCTCCACCGAGCGCCGCGTCACATCGATCACCGGCCAGCGATTCTTGGCGCAGATGCGGCGCGAGTAGGCGATCTCGGCGGTGATGCGGTCGCGGTCGACATAGTCGTCGAGGTTGCGGTCGGCGAGCATCATGGCGCGGTTGCGGCGGATCTCGGCGATGCGCTCGGGGCTGGCGATGAGACACACGATGAAAGCCGTGTGCGGCTGCGTCAACGATTCGGGCAGCGCGATCGACGGCACCAGCGGCATGTTCGCGGTCTTGTAGCCGCGCTGCGCCAGATAAATGCTGGTCGGCGTCTTCGAGGTGCGCGAGATGCCGAGGATGATGATGTCGGCGTCGCTCAAGTCCTCCGGCAGATGTCCGTCATCGTGCGCCATGGTGAAATTGAGCGCGTCGATACGGCGGAAGTAGTCGGCATCGAGCACGTGCTGGCCGGCAACGGTGGGCGTGCGCGCCGCTCCCAGATAGCTCTCCAAAACCTGCATGATCGGCTGCAGCACCGCAAGGCACGGCACCTTCAGCTCGCCGCACTGGCGCTCGAGCTCCTCGCTCAACTCCTTGTTGGTGATGGTGTAGAGCACGATGCCGGGCGTCTGCTCGATCTCCTGGAAGACGCGCTTCAATTGCCGCCGCGTCCGCACCAAGGGATGCACGTGCTCGATGGGACGCACCAGCGCGTACTGCACCGAGGCCGCCTTGGCGATGGTCGTCAGCGTCTCGCCAGTGGAGTCCGACACAAGGTGCAGATGAAAGTAGCTCGGCAGCGCGCTCGCCATCTCACGACACTTTCGCTCAAGGACCACTTGTTGAAAAGCCACCTAGTTATCCAGAGGGCTCCTGCAACGCGTCCCGCCTCTCCCGACGCGGTGTACGCTTCTCCACGGCAGTCCCCACAATCACCGCCGCGCGCATGACGTTTTGCACGCCCGCGCGCCTTGTCATCGGTTGGTGCCTTGTCGGGCGCTCATCCATCTCTCGTCTACAGGCGAGCCCTGCCGGTTGCAGCGCCACGCGGCCTCCCATGGCCTTGAAGCAAACCGCCTTTAACGGTCCTTGTAGTCTTGCCGGCGCACGCGCACCACATGCGGCATGCTGCTCGCAGCCCTGTGCGCAACCTTGGGGACAGTTAAGGACAATCCCGATATCCTCCGAACCCACCGCCCTAAGAAGAGAAATAGCAAGAGTCTTGAAGATTCAATCTTGAGTTAAGAAGCACATGCCTGATCTCGCCCAGAGCGCCAATCAGACCTCAAAAAGCGCTCCAGATGAGCCGACCCTCGTTGCCACGCTGGCCGGCAAGGCGGTCACGCCGCCGCCGATCTGGCTGATGCGTCAGGCCGGCCGCTACCTGCCCGAGTACCGCACCTTGCGCGAGCAAGCCGGCGGCTTCCTCGACCTGTGCTACACGCCCGAACTCGCCGCCGAGGTGACGCTGCAGCCGATCCGCCGTTTCGGCTTCGACGCCGCGATCCTGTTCTCCGACATCCTGGTGGTGCCCGACGCGCTGGGCCAGCGCGTCAGCTTCGCCGAAGGCGAAGGCCCGCAGCTGGAGCCGATCGCCAGCGTGTGCGACTTGAAGCGGCTGCAGCGCGAGGCCACCGGCGACAAGTTTGCGAAAGTGTTCGAAACGGTGGCGCGGGTGCGCCGCGACTTGCCCAAGCACGTGGCCTTGATCGGCTTTTGCGGGGCGCCGTGGACGGTTGCGACCTACATGGTGGGCGGGCGCGGCACGCCCGACCAGGCCGACGCGCGGCTGTGGGCCCACCGCGAGCCCGTCGGGTTCTCACGCCTCATCGATATCGTGGCGGACGCCTCGATCGCGTACCTCGACGGCCAGGTGCGCGCCGGCGCCGACGCGCTGCAGATCTTCGACAGCTGGGCCGGCAGCCTGCCCGATGACGCGTTCGAAAGCTGGGCGGTGGCTCCGACCAGGCGAATCGTGACAGAGCTGAAGCGGCGCCACCCGCATGTGCCGATCATCGGCTTTCCGCGCGGAGCGGGCGCGAACGCGGCGCACTATGCGGAGGCGACAGGCGTGAACGGGATCGGATGCGATACGGCCATGCCGCTCGAGCAGATGCGCGAGCTCGCCGGCGGCGGCGTCGCCGTTCAAGGCAACCTCGATCCGCTCTTGCTGCTGGCGGGAGGTCCGCCCCTGGAGAGGCGCGTGCGTCAGACGCTGGCGGCGATGGAGGGCGCGCCGTTCATTTTCAACCTGGGCCACGGCATCGTGCCGCAGACGCCGCCCGAGCATGTCGCAGAGCTCGTCGCGCTGGTGCGCGCTGGGCATGGCTAGCCGCCCATGCTCTGGCTGAAAGCGCTCCACATCATGGCGGTGATCGCCTGGCTCGCCGGGCTGTTCTACCTGCCCCGCCTCTTCGTCTACCACGCCGACGCCAAGCCCGGCTCGGACCTGTCGGAGACCTTCAAGACCATGGAGCGGCGCCTGCTGCGCGCCATCATGAACCCCGCCATGATCGTTGTATGGATCACGGGGCCGTGGCTCGCCTGGTGGGAGGGCGTCTACATGGACGGCTGGCTGATGGCGAAATTTGCCCTCGTCGTGCTCTTAACCGGCTTTCACCACGCGCTGGGCGCCTGGCGCAAGGCCTTCGCGGCCGACCGCAACGTTCATCCTGCGCGCTTCTACCGGGTTGCCAACGAGGTCCCCACCGTCCTGATGGTGGGGATCGTCATTCTTGTGGTCGTGAAACCTTTTTGAGACAAATTCTTGTACGGGCGCCTTTTCTGTGCTCTTACGTTCTGCTATATAGTCGTCAATTCCGCATCGAACTCGGGGCCGCTCAGGCCTATGGGTTGGTCGCCGCAGCCCCAGATCCTCTTGACGGTCGAAGGGCAAGGCAGACCGCGCCGTGGCATTCGGCCACGTGATCAGAAATCTCCCACCACCTACCCGGCCCGGCAAACTCTCTCTTCCCGCCTCAATTGCCGTGGCCCCCGGAGCGTTCCATGAAGGAAATGAAGCTCGAAGACCTGAAGCTCAAGTCTCCTACGGAGCTCTTGAGCTTCGCGGAGGAGACCGGCGTTGAGAACGCCAGCACCATGCGCAAGCAGGAGCTGATGTTCGCCACGCTGAAGCAGCTCGCCGCCAAAGAGGTCGATATCACCGGCACCGGCGTCATGGAGGTGCTGCAGGACGGCTTCGGCTTCCTGCGCTCGCCCGACGCCAACTACCTGCCGGGACCCGACGACATCTACGTCTCGCCCTCACAGATCCGCCGCTTCGCGCTGCGCTCGGGCGACACCGTCGAAGGCCAGATCCGCAGCCCTAAAGAGGGCGAGCGCTACTTCGCGCTCCTCAAGGTCAACAAGATCAACTTCGAGGAGCCCGAGGCCACCAAGCACAAGATCCATTTCGACAACCTGACGCCGCTCTATCCGACCGAGTGGCTCAAGCTCGAGATCGAGGATCCAACGATCAAGGACTTCTCCGCCCGCGTCATCGACATCGTGTCGCCGATGGGCAAGGGCCAGCGCGCGCTGATCGTGTCGCCGCCGCGCACCGGCAAAACGGTGCTGTTGCAGAACATCGCCCACTCGATCACCGCCAACCACCCCGAGTGCTACCTGATCGTGCTCTTGATCGACGAGCGGCCCGAGGAAGTCACCGACATGCAGCGCTCGGTGAAGGGCGAGGTGATCTCCTCGACCTTCGACGAGCCGCCCTCACGCCACGTGCAAGTTTCTGAGATGGTTATCGAAAAGGCTAAGCGCCTGGTCGAGCACAAGCGCGACGTGGTGATCCTGCTCGATTCCATCACGCGCCTCGGCCGCGCCTATAATACCGTGGTGCCCTCATCCGGCAAGGTGCTGACCGGCGGCGTCGACTCCAACGCCCTGCAGCGGCCCAAGCGCTTCTTCGGTGCCGCCCGCAACATCGAGGAAGGCGGCTCGCTCACCATCATTGCCACCGCGCTGATCGATACCGGCAGCCGCATGGACGAGGTGATCTTCGAGGAGTTCAAGGGCACCGGCAACGCCGAGATCATTCTCGACCGCAAGGTCTCCGACAAGCGCATCTTCCCCGCGATCGACGTCTCGCGCTCGGGTACCCGCAAGGAAGAGCTCTTGGTTCCCAAGGACCAGCTCAAGAAGGTCTACGTCCTGCGCCGCATCCTCAATCCGATGGGCACCATGGATGCGATCGAGTTCCTCATCGACAAGCTGCGCTCGACCAAGACCAACAACGAGTTCTTCTCGTCGATGAACACGTAAGTCAGATCTGACATCCGCGAAACGAAAAGGGCCGCCTATCAGCGGCCCTTTTTGTTGCCAGACGTTGCAGGTCCTCTCGACGTCATCCCGGCGTAGGCCGGGACCCACGCCAGCTTCAACAAGCGCTCGCTCAAATTTGGGCGCCGTCATTGAAGCAGGTGCGGTTTGACGTAGAAAGAAAACGCCGGCGTTGCGCTGGTGGAGACTTGCGTGGATCCCGCCCTTCGGCGGGATGACGGCGAGGTTGGGCAGCCCGGCGGCGCCTCCTACAACGTCATCCCGGCGCAGGCCGGCACCCACGCCAGCTTCAGAGATCGCTTCCTATCTTGGTGGCAGACCGTCTTCTGTTGCTAGAATGGAGCGGGGCCAAGAGCATGAAATCTCCCTGCGTCTATATTCTCGCCAGTAAGCCGAACGGCGTCCTCTACATCGGTGTGACGTCCGACCTCGAAGGTCGGATGGCCCAGCACGATCAGGGCTTGGTCGAAGGCTTTACGCTTCGCTATGGGGTGAAATGCCTTGTCTACTACGAGTTTCACGAAACGATGGACGAGGCCATTCGGCGGGAGAAGCAGCTGAAGGAATGGAATCGCGCGTGGAAGGTGCGGCTGATCCAGAGCATGAACCCGGAATGGTGCAATCTCTCTGATCCGCTGACGGGTGAGATTGCCGCGGCGCCGGCTGATACGACGCGCGAGAAGCGGTAGCAGAGTGCTTGCGGAAACTTGCGTGGGTCCCGCCCTTCGGCGGGATGACGGGGAGAAGCGGCGAGCGCGCAGCACGGATCAAAAATTTTGCTCACGGGGCGAATTGGCCTGGAGTAGCCCCGACTAAAGAGAGGGCGCCGACGTGGAACTCACGAGCAACCTCGGCCAGATCGATGAACGCATTCGCAGGGAGTTACCGCAGGCGTTGCGGAGTCACATTCGTTTTGAGACATCTCCGGCCGAGACCGAATGCGGGTGGTCGGCGCGTTCAAGCGGCGAATTGAGCAATGATGAGCGGCGCGCGTTCATTGTGGCGGTCAGCAAAGTGCAGCAGCTTCTTCACTTCTCGCCGGCTTGAACTACTCCGCAGCATCCACGATGCGGCGGGCTTCCTGCGCCGGCGTCTCCGGCGCCGGCTCGGCCGGCTTGCGGTAGCGCTCGGGCTCGCCTTGGCCGGGCTTATAGAAAAGCGGAAACAGGAACTGCTCCACATAGCCCTTGGGGAAGTTCGGTAATTCGTCGACGCCCAGGTCGGCAGGCGTGATCTCGCGCGACGGCGTCTCGTTGAAAGTGCCGAGGAGGCGGTCCCAGATGGTCAGGAAGAGGCCGAAGTTGCAATCACCCTCGGTGCCCCAGTTGACGTGATGCAGGTGATGGACGCGCCCCAGCGAGAGGTGCTTTTGCAGCGGCCCGAGGCGGGCGTCGACGTTGGAGTGCTGCACGATCAGCGTCATCGAGATGACAAAGCCGAGCACGGCTGCCACCGGTACCGGCATGCCGATGATGACGAGTGGCATGTTGGCGATGATCATGTCGATGACCTGATGCAGCGGATGACGCAGCACGCCGTTCAAGCCGTAGAGCCGGCCGACGCCGTGATGCACCGCGTGCAGACGCCACAGCGGCGGATAGCGGTGGCTCAAGTAGTGCATCATCATGAAGGCGAAGTCGGAGATGACGAAGGCCATCAGCACCTGGCCCCACATCGGCCATTGGGTCGGCCACAGGCCCTGGTAGGGAAACAGCCAGCAAATGAACGGGATGAGCAGCACGCCGACGACGGACTGATACTCGTAGACGATGACGTGCAGCAGGTTGGCGGGCGTGTCGCCGTGCGCGTCGTGATCGTTCCAGTTCTCGAAGAAGGGCGCGATGCGCTCGGCGGTGAAAGCCGTCAGGTAGGCGAGCACGAGCAGCGGCCCGAGCAGGAGGTAGGCCCAGGTGTGGCCGCGCGCGACCACCAGGTCCGCCACCACCCAGTAGGCGGCACCGGTGAGGCCGAGCATCATGAACGGCGCGTAGCCGTAGCGCACGAGGGAGCGCAAGTCGGGCATCAACGATCTCCGAGACGAGCTATGAGGCTAACATAGGTGCACGTAGGCAGATTTGATCTTTGTCGTAAGAGCCCTTCGACTTAGCAAGGAACGTGGGTGAGCCTTCGGCCGTTCCGGTCCTGCTTCTCCGCCGTGCGCCTTTGCTCTCACAAACTTCTCTCAGTCCTCAAGGTCTTAGCAAATTCAGGAGCCGCCGTTAAGGGTTCCGAGCATTGCGGACCAAGACAAACATAAGCTGTACCCTGGCGGTTAACAGGCTGCTTATCGCGCAAAGCCGGAAGCTGCGAACCATTCTCCCCATCCAAGCCGTATTGGAGGGCGCCGGGCAAAGAAGTACTTCTGATGACCTCCATAAGGTCTTGGCCGCCCTTGAGCTGCCGGCCCGCGATAATGACCTGCTGGGGCGCAATGAGGTCGATGGCGCCGGCCAAAAGTCCCGTATGTGCGACAATGTTTCGCCCGATGTCGGCGGTGAACGCAGCGAGCAGCGCCGCCGCCCGATCGAGGTAGCCGCCCTCCCCGGTCAGCCCCCCGAGCGCCGCCAGATTGGCGAGCATGATGGAGTTGGCGTTGGGCGTGGCGTCGTCCGACCCGGGTCGCAGCCGTACGATCACGTCGTCCGTATCGTCGGCAGAGGTTGCATAGCCACCATACTCGGGCATCCAGTAGTGACGATCGAGCACGTCCGTCCACACTTGGGCGCGCGTAAAATAATTGGGCTCCGTCGTTGCCTCGTGCAGGCGCAGCGCCGCCCAGATCA
Source organism: uncultured Alphaproteobacteria bacterium (assembly GCA_963782555.1). GTDB lineage: Bacteria > Pseudomonadota > Alphaproteobacteria > Rhizobiales > Hyphomicrobiaceae > Hyphomicrobium_A. The sequence goes on from CAWAKB010000003.1 coordinate 320,906, forward strand.
TGTTGGCGTAGTCGCTCGCCGTAGCCGGCGCCTTGACCTGCCCCTCGCGGTAGGCGTGACGCAGCCGGCCGTCGGCCTCCATGCGGGTTGTCACGAAATCGAAGGCCGATTTGGCGAGTTCCAGCCAGTGCGGCACATCGAAGATCGTGGCGGCACGCGCGAGTGCTGCGATCATCAGCCCGTTCCAGTCGGCCAGCACCTTGTCGTCCCAGCCGGGACGCACGCGGCCGGCCCGCTCCGCCAAGAGCTTGTCGCGCATTTCGGCAAGGCGCTGCTCGTCGGCTTCGGAGGCCAGCTCCAGCGCCGAGAGACGGTTGAGAATGGTATGGCCTTCCCAGTTGCCGTCCGCCGTGACGTCGTAGACGTCGGCGAAGAAGCGGCCGTCCTCCTCGCCCAGCACGTCCAGGATCTCTGCTAGGCTCCAGACGTAGAACTTGCCTTCCTCGCCCTCCGAATCGGCATCGAGCGAGGCGGCAAAGCCGCCGCCCTCGGCGATCATCTCACGCTCCAGCCACGCCACCGTCTCGGCGATGCGCGTCTTATAGAGAGGCGACTGCGTCTCCCGATAGACCTCGGTCATCAGCTCGATCAGCAGCGCGTTGTCGTAGAGCATCTTCTCGAAGTGCGGGGCCAGCCAGCGCTCATCCGTCGAGTAGCGCGCAAAGCCGCCGCCCAGGTGATCGTAGATGCCGCCCTGGCAGATATTGTCGAGCGTGGTGACGACGGCCTGGCGTGCGGCCTTCTCGTCGTAGCGGATGCCGCCGCGCCACAAGAGCCAGAAGAAGCTGAACTGCGGAAACTTCGGCGCCCCCAGCAGCCCGCCGCGCACCGGATCGACGGCCTCGACCATCTTGGCCGTCAGCTCCTTCAACAAGCTGTCGTTGATCGAGCGCGCACTGGCGCCGCCCTCGCGCGTCTGCAGGCTCTCGACCAGCAATTGCGCGTTGCTGGCGGCCTTGTCCGGCGTCTCGCGATAGACGCTTTCGACCTGGCGCAGCACGTCGACGAAGCCCGGCCGTCCGAAGCGCGGCTCCTTGGGGTAGTAGGTGCCGCCCCAGAAGGGGCGCGCGTCGGAATCGAGGAACATGGTGAGCGGCCAGCCGCCGTGCTGCCCCAGCGCATGCAGCGCCCCCATGTAGATGGCGTCGATGTCGGGGCGCTCCTCGCGATCGACCTTGATGTTCACGAAGAGCTCGTTCATGACGGCGGCCGTACCGTCGTCCTCGAAGCTCTCGTGCGCCATGACGTGGCACCAGTGGCAGGCCGCGTAGCCGACCGAAAGCAGGATCGGCTTGCCGGTGCGTTTGGCTTCGCCGAGGGCTTCCGGGCCCCACGCCCACCAGTGGACCGGGTTGTCCTTGTGCTGCAGGAGATAGGGGCTCATCTCTTGGCCGAGACGGTTCTCGCTCATGGGGGGCTCCCGGGGTGAGGGCGCTCCATCGGACCTAACATGATTGGCTGCAATATCGAAAACAATGGATGAGGTTGCGACAATCTTTGCGCTCTCCAGCGCCCCGGGCCGCGCCGGCATCGCCGTGGTACGCGTGTCGGGCCCGCGCGCCGGCGACCTCATCGATGCGCTCGCGCCGCCACGGCCGAAAAAGCGGTTTGCCGCCCTGCGCAAAATCCGCGATCCCGTTTCACGTGAAATTCTCGACCAGGCGCTGGTCCTGTGGCTCGCCGCGCCACACACCGAGACCGGCGAGGACATGGCCGAGTTCCACCTGCACGGCGGCCTCGCCATCGTGAAAGCGGTGCTCGCGCTCTTGGGTCGCCAGCCGGGATGCCGGCTGGCCCGGCCCGGCGAGTTCGCGCGGCGCGCCTTCGAGAACGGCAAGATCGATCTGGCTCAGGTAGAAGGCCTCGCCGACCTCATCGAAGCGGAAACCGAGGCGCAGCGGCGCCAGGCGATGCGCCAGATGGGCGGCGCGCTGTCGGAGCTCTACGAGGGTTGGCGCGGGGGGCTGATCCGCGCCAGCGCGCTGGTCGAGGCGGTCATCGACTTCTCCGACGAGACCGACGTGGCCAACAACGCGTTCGAGACCGCGCGCAACATGGTGGACGCGCTCCGCGCCTCCATTGCGACGCACCTTGTCGACGACCACCGCGGCGAGATCTTGCGCGACGGCTACCGCGTGGTGCTCGCCGGGCCGCCCAACGTCGGCAAATCGAGCCTCTTGAATGCGCTCGCCCGGCGTGATGCCGCCATCGTCTCGGAAGAAGCCGGGACGACCCGCGACGTGATCGAGGTGCGGCTCGATCTCGAGGGGCTTCCCGTCGTCGTCTCCGACACCGCCGGCATCCGCGCGGCGCATGGCGCCATTGAAAAGGAAGGCGTCCGCCGCTCGCTGGCGCAGGCGCGCGACGCCGACCTAGTGGTCTGGCTGCAGGATGCGACGGCGCCGGAGACGCCGCCGCCGCCTGATCTCGGGGAGACCGTTCTCGTCGTCACCAACAAGATCGATCTTGTCCCCGCCGGGGATAGGCCCGGCATCTCGGCCAAGACCGGAGCGGGGATAGATTTGATGGCCCGGCAGCTCGCCGAGGCGGCGCGGGCGCGCATCGGTGTGTCGCAATCCCCCGCCATCACCCGGGCGCGGTACAGGACGCACTTGCAAGCGTGCCTGGCCGCCTGCGAGGCCTTCACGGCGTCCTGCACGGAGGGCATGGCCGCCTGCACCGACGATATCGAGCTGCGCGCCGAGGACCTGCGCCAGGCCAGCCACGCGCTGGGGCGGATCACCGGCCGGCTCGACGTCGAGGACGTGCTGGGGGAAATCTTCGGCCGCTTCTGCGTCGGGAAGTAGGGCCCCGGGGGCGCCCAGGGCCCCGGAACTGTTTCACGTGAAACCTGGCGTTAACCATAGCGATTGCTTTTGACCCCGGGCCCCCGGCGCACGTAGAAATCGCCCCCATGACCGAGACGACCTTCGATGTGATTGTGGTGGGCGGTGGCCACGCCGGGTGCGAGGCGGCCGCTGCGGCCGCGCGCATGGGCGCCAGAACCGCGCTCGTCACGCACACGTTCGCGACCATCGGCGAGATGTCCTGCAACCCCGCCATTGGCGGTCTGGGCAAGGGCCACCTGGTGCGTGAGATCGATGCGCTCGACGGCCTCATGGGCCGCGTCGCCGACGCCGCCGGCATCCAATTCCGGCTCCTCAACCGCTCCAAGGGCCCCGCCGTCCAGGGCCCGCGCGCCCAGGCCGACCGGGCGCTCTACCGGGCCGCCATGCAGGCGGCGATCCGCCAGACCGCCAATCTCGAGGTGATCGAGGGGGGCGTCGAGGACCTGATCGTGACCGCGGGCCGGCTGGCCGGCGTGGTGACGGGCGACGGCCGCCGGCTCGGCGCCGGCGCCGTGGTGCTGACCACCGGGACTTTTCTCAACGGCCTCATCCACCTGGGCGAGCAGAAGATCCCCGCCGGCCGCACGGGCGAGGCCCCGGCCCGCAAGCTCTCCGAAAGGCTCTATGCCTTTGGCCTACAACTCGGGCGCCTCAAGACCGGCACCCCGCCTCGGTTGCTCGCCTCCTCGATTGACTGGGACGCGCTCGACAAGCAGCCGGGCGACGATCCGCCCGAGCCGTTCTCGTTTCTGACGACGTGCATCACGACGCCGCAGATCGCCTGCGCCATCACCCGCACGACGGCCGAGACCCACGCCATCATTCGCGCCAATCTTGCGCGCTCGGCCATGTACTCCGGCCAGATTGCTTCGATCGGCCCGCGCTACTGCCCCTCGATCGAGGACAAGGTTGTGCGCTTTGCCGACCGCCAAGCCCACCAGGTGTTCCTCGAGCCGGAGGGGCTCGAGGACGACACCGTCTATCCCAACGGCGTCTCCACCTCGCTGCCGGCCGATGTGCAGGAGGCTTTTATCCGCTCGATGCCGGGTCTGCAGCGTGCCGTCATCAAGCGGCCGGGCTACGCCATCGAGTACGACTACGTGGACCCGCGCGAGCTCGACCCCACGCTTCACGTGAAACGTTTGCCGGGCCTGTTTCTGGCGGGCCAGATCAACGGCACCACCGGCTATGAGGAGGCGGGCGCTCAAGGCTTGGCGGCCGGGATCAATGCCGCGCTCCTAGCCGGGGGCGACGAGCGCCGCTTCGTCGTCTCGCGCGCCGACGGCTATCTCGGCGTGATGATCGACGACCTTACGACGCGTGGGGTCTCGGAGCCCTACCGTATGTTCACCTCGCGCGCCGAGTACCGGCTGCGCTTGCGCGCCGACAACGCCGACCAGCGGCTCACCCCGCTCGGGATCGCCATGGGTTGTGTCACCAAGGCGAGGCGGGAAGCGTTCGGTGCCAAGGCCAAGGCTCTTAGCGAAACGACGGCCCTGCTCCAGTCGCTGTCGGTGACACCGACCGAGGCCGGGCGCCACGGCCTCGAGGTCAACCGCGACGGCCGGCGGCGCTCCGCCTTCGACCTGCTCGCCCTGCCCGACGTCGATCTTGCCCGGCTGGCATCGATCTGGCCCCGGATCGGAGACATCGCTCCCCGCATCGCCGCCCAGGTCGCGGTCGACGCCCGCTATGCCGCCTACGTGCGCCGCCAGGATCTCGACGTCGAGGCGCTGCGCAAGGACGAGGCGCTCAGCATTCCTGTGTCCTTCGACTTCGGCGCCCTCCCCGGCCTCTCAACCGAGGTGCGCCAGAAGCTGGAGCGACACCGGCCCGGAACGCTGGCCCAGGCCGCCCGCATCGACGGCATTACGCCGGCGGCGCTGCTGCTCCTGCTCGCACACCTGAAGTCGCCGCCGGCGCGGAAATCGGCATGATGGCGACTCCCCGCCCCGCGGCCGTCACCGGCCCCGAGGACTTTGCCGCCCGCTTCGACGTTTCACGTGAAACGATTGCGAAACTTTTGGCCTACGAGGCCCTGCTCAGGCAGTGGCAGAGGACCATCAATCTCGTGGCCCCGAGCACGCTCGATCAGATCTGGAGCCGCCACTTCGCCGATTCGGCCCAGCTCTTGGCGCTGGCACCGGCTGGCGCCCAACACTGGCTCGACCTCGGCTCGGGCGCAGGCTTTCCCGGCCTCGTCTTGGCACTTCTCCTCGCAGAGCGCGGCGGGGCTAGCATGACCCTCATCGAAAGTGACCAGCGCAAAGTTGCCTTCCTGCGCGAGGTCGCACGCAAGACGGGGGTGCCTGTGGACATCCTGTGTGAGCGGATCGAAAAACGCGCGACTCAGACTAAGCTCGACGTGATCACGGCCCGCGCGCTGGCGCCCTTGCCGCGGCTTCTCGACCTCGCGGCCCCATATTTCTCAGACGATACCGTGGGGGTCTTTCCCAAGGGGCGCGAGGCGCAGGCCGAGCTCGATGCAGCGTCAATGCGCTGGAACTTCTCGGTCGCGTTGCACCCGAGTCTGACGGACGGCGAGGGCCGCGTAGTCGAGGTGCGCGCGTTGAAAGCCAAGACGGAGGATCATTCGCGATGAGCGGGCCCATGGGCGCCAGAGACCCCCGCGTGCTGGCAATCTCCAATCAAAAAGGGGGCGTCGGCAAAACGACGACCGCGATCAATCTCGGGACGGCGCTGGCCTCGGTCGGCGAGAGGGTTCTGGTGCTGGATCTCGATTCGCAGGGCAATGCCTCGACGGGGCTGGGCATTTCGATCGAGGGGCGCAGCAAGACCTCCTATGACGTGCTGACGGGCAACGCCAGCATCATGGAATGCGAGCAGCCGACCGCGGTGCCGGAGCTGCACGTTGTGCCAGCCAACGCGGATCTGGTCGGCATCGATACCGTGCTCACCGATACGACGCGCGCCTTCCGTCTGCGCGATGCGCTCAACGCGTTCGCCGCGCATCAGCGCAACGTGCCGCCGGAGCAGAAATTCAATTACGTGCTGATTGACTGCCCGCCGTCGCTCAACCTCCTGACGCTCAACGCGATGACGGCGGCGCACGCGGTGCTGGTACCGGTGCAGTGCGAGTTCTTCGCGCTGGAAGGCATCTCGCAGCTCAAGGAGACGATCGACCAGATCCGCGCCACGCTTAATCCGGGGCTTGAGATCCAGGGCGTGGTGCTGACCATGCACGATGCACGCACGTCGCTGTCGAAGGAGGTCGCGGACAACGTCCGCGCGTTCTTCGGCGCCAAGGTCTACGAGACCATCATCCCGCGCAATACGCGCGTCGCCGAGGCGCCGTCGCACGGCAAGCCGATCCTGCTTTATGATTTCGACTGCGCCGGCAGCCAGGCCTACATCAAGCTCGCCACCGAGATCATCGAGCGCGAACGCGAGACCCAAGCCGCATGAACGAAGGGGCCCAGAGACCCATGAACGCACCACTGCAGAAAGGCCGCTTGGGGCGCGGGCTTGCCTCTCTCATCGGCGAGCCGGTTCCCGGTCAGGCCGTGCTGCCGCCCGAGGGCGAGCAGCGCATGGTACCGATCGCCGATGTGAAGCCCGGGCGCCTCAACCCGCGCAAGGACTTCCGCGACGAGGAGCTCTCAGAGCTCGCCGACTCGATCCGCACCAAGGGTCTGGTGCAGCCGATCATCGCGCGGCCCGTCGCCGGCGGCTACGAGATCGTCGCCGGCGAGCGGCGCTGGCGGGCGGCGCAGAAGGCCGGGCTGCACATGGTGCCGGTGATCGCCCGCGACCTCTCCGACAAGGAGGTGCTCGAGCTCGCGATCATCGAGAACGTGCAGCGCGCCGACCTCAACGCCATCGAGGAAGCGACCGGCTATCGCGAGCTGATCGAGCGCTTCAACTACAAGCAGGAGGAGCTGTCGGAGATCATCGGCAAGAGCCGCAGCCACGTCGCCAACACGCTGCGCCTCTTGAAGCTGCCCGACGGCGTACAGACCATGGTGCAGGATGGGCGCCTGACTGCGGGCCACGCCCGCGCGCTCATCAATCGCGCCGACGCAGAGACGCTCGCCCACCGCATCATCGAGGACGACCTCAACGTGCGCGAGGTCGAGGCGCTGGTGCAGGACGGCGGCAGCGTCACCACCACGTCGGGGCGCCGCGCGCCGGAGAAGGACTCCGATACGCGCGCCTTCGAGAAGGAGCTGGGCGAGCTCTTGGATCTCAAGGTCGAGATCAAGCGCGGCTCCGGCGAGAGCGGCAGCCTCATCATCAAGTATGCCAACTACGAGCAGCTGGATTACATCCGCCTGCGCCTCGTTAACGGCTCGGGCGGCTGAGGCGGGCGAGCGAGCGCTTGACGGCGGCTGCCTGTTGCTGCATCTGCCAGACCTGCTTCAATGAGGCGCACTAAGCCCTTGCGTCTCCAGGGTATTGGCCATGAGCAACGACGTGCTTCTGCAACTCGCTGCGGCGATCCACGCCCGCCGCGCGGCCGCGCCTGAAAGCTCCTATACGCGCCAGCTGCTCGACGGCGGCCCCGCCCGCTGTGCCCGGAAGCTCGGCGAGGAGGCGGTCGAGACGGTGCTCGCCGGCGCCGGCGAGAGCGACGAGGCGCTGAAGAACGAGGCGGCCGACCTCATCTATCACCTGCTGGTGCTCCTGGAGAGCCGCGGCGTGGCGCTGGCCGACGTGCTCGCCGTGCTCGAAAGCCGTCAAGGCGTCTCCGGTCTGAAAGAGAAGGCCGAGCGTGCCAAGCGTTGATAGACTTGTGACAGGCTTCGGCGTCCACGCGGCTTAAGCGCAATGTCCTATCCCGCGAACCTGCAATACTCGCCCTACCGCATGTTCTCGCGCGAGGACTGGGCGCGCTTGCGTGCCGACACGCCGATGACGTTGCGGGAAAGCGAGCTGGAGCAGCTCTCGGGTCTGATCGAGGAGCTGTCGGTAGAGGAGGTCGAGGAGATCTACCTGCCGATGTCGCGGCTGCTCAATCTATACGTGGCCGCCTCCCAGCAGCTGCATTCGGTCTCCTCCAAGTTCCTGGGCCGCACCGACGGCAAGGTGCCGTTCATCCTGGGTGTCGGCGGCTCGGTGGCGGTGGGAAAGAGCACGACGGCGCGCGTCCTCAAGGCGCTCTTAGCGCGCTGGCCCGATCATCCGCGCGTCGACCAGATCACGACGGACGGCTTCCTGTGGCCCAACGCCGAGCTCGAGCGCCGGCAGCTTATGGACCGCAAGGGCTTCCCCGAGAGCTTCGACACAACGCGTCTGTTGAATTTTCTCGCCGACGTGAAGTCGGGCGTGGCCAAGGTCGCAGCACCGGTCTACTCGCACTTCCACTACGACATTTTGCCGGACCAGAAGACGGTCATCGAGTTTCCCGACATCCTCATCGTCGAAGGGCTCAACGTGCTGCAGCCCGCGCGCATGCCGCGCGGTGGAGAGGCCATCCCCTTCGTGTCGGACTTCTTTGACTTCTCGATTTATCTCGATGCCGAGCCCGACGTGATCCAGGACTGGTACGTGTCGCGCTTCATGCGGCTGCGGGCGACGGCCTTCCGCGACCCCGGCGCCTACTTCCACCAGTACGCGAGCCTGGCGCCTGACGCAGCGCGCGCGCGTGCGCTCGAGATCTGGCGCACGATCAACCTCAGGAACCTTGAGGAGAACATCCTGCCGACGCGCCAGCGCGCGCGATTGATCTTGCGCAAGGCCGCCGACCACCGCGTCGAGGAAGTGGCGCTGCGCAAACTTTAGCGGTTTTGCCTAAGGCTCTACAACCCAATGCCACTCGCCGCAAAGCAGTCCTTGGGGCGCAGAAAAATTCCAAGATAAAAAAAGGGCCGCCTGGGGCGGCGGCCCATCAAGTGACGCGCTCTAGCTTACCCAAAGGGCGTCTCGTCGATTTCAATGAAAGATGCGCCGTCGGCCCCGGCTGCGGGTGTAGATGGCGACAGCGACGGAGTTGATTGCGAGCTGGCGGCGTACCGCGGCCTCGACGGGCGGCAGGTGGAGCCAGTGCTGCGTGGCCACGGCCTGGCATTCAACCGCCGCGCTCAGCATCGAGAACGCTAGATCGCACCAATCGACAAAGAATGCATTGACCGGCGCGGCCGGCACGACCTCGCCTGCTCGGGGGGCAACCGGAACCAGAGCCCGCGATTGGGCGAGCGGAAGTGCCGGCAGGTTCTCGTTGGAGGTGAGGCGCAGGCTGCGCACGACGCCCGTACGCGGCGTGCGGCGGGCGTTGGCCATCAGCTTCCCCTGCTCGAGACGGAACTTGTCGCGCAAGCGGCGGATGGCGGACGGATCCTCGACGCCGAGCTGGCGGATGGCGGTCGTCGGTTTGAGCTTGGGGTTGGCGGCAAGCAGCGCGGCAAGGGTCTCGAGCTGCTGGCGGTCGTCGAGCCCGCTTCCCCTCGGGCGCCCGTAACGCACAGTGGCAGTCGGCATGCAATCAGTCCCGTGATCTCGAATCGTTGTTTGGAGTTTTTGTCGAAGATGCGGGGTCTTACCAGGGAGAATAAATGTCTTGTAGAAACCAGTCGATGCAATCTCCAGGTATTGTGGCGGAAATACATACAAAAGATTGTAGGCGCACCGGCCGCATGCCAAGCGCGGGCGCACCTCGATGGACCGGTTGAGGGAGCAACTTAGTCAGGCGGTCAGGAGACCAGGCCTTCCTTGCGCGCCAGCTCGATCAGCGGCCGCTCCGGCCGGGCGCCGATGTGGCCGATGATCTCGGCCGCCGCCAGGCTGCCCAATCGCCCGCAGTCGGCGAGCGATAATTCGCGCGTCAGCCCGTAGAGAAAGCCTGCCGCATAGAGATCGCCCGCGCCCGTCACGTCGACGACGTTGTCCACGTCCTCCGGCCGGATCTCGATCGATCGCTTGGGCGTGACGATCACCGAGCCTTGCTCGGAGCGGGTCAGCACGGCGACCTCGCATTCCCCGCTCACGGCCTCCACCGCCTCGTCGAACGAGTTCACCTCGTAGAGCGCGGTGATCTCCTTCTCGTTGGCGAACAGGATGTCGATACCGTGATGGACGAGCTTGCGGAAGTCGTCGCGGTGGCGGTCGACGCAGAAGGCGTCGGACAACGTCAGCGCGGTCTTGCGGCCGGCCTTGGCCGCAATCTCGGCCGCCGTGTGGAAGGCCTGCTTGGCCTCCGGCTTGTCGAAGAGATAGCCTTCGAGATAGGTGACCTTGGCAGACGCGATGAGCCCGGCATCGACCTCGCCGGTTCCAAGCTCGGTGCTGGCGCCGAGGAAGGTGTTCATGGTGCGCTCGCCGTCCGGTGTCACCAGCACCAGACACAAGGCGGTGGGCGTGCCGCTCTTGGCCGGCGGGGTGTCGTAGGTGACGCCCACGGTGCGGATGTCGTGGGTGAACACGCGGCCGAACTGGTCGTCGGCGACGCGGCCGATGAAAGCGCCGCGCCCTCCGAAGGAGGCGAGACCCGCAATCGTATTGGCGGCCGATCCGCCCGAGCGCTCGACGCCGGGACCCATCAAGGAATAGAGCCGGTCGGCTTGGCGTGCATCGATGAGGCGCATGAAGCCCTTGTCGAGGCTGTGCTTGGACAGAAAGGCATCGTCGCAGCGCGCGATGATATCGACGATGGCGTTGCCGATTCCGACCACGTCGTAGTGGGTGTCGCTCATTAGTCGCCTCAATCTCTTGGAGTGGCGCGCACTATAGGGGGCGTGCGGCGTGGGGCAAGCTGACCGAACCGGCAAAGGGGCGCCGGGCGGGTCAGGAGCGGGTGTCCGGCCGCGCAGCGGCTGTCAATCCCATGAGCAGCTCCTCGGCCACCGCCTCCTCCAGCGCGCCCGACAGACGCGCCGCCTTGGCCGCGCGGGCGACCTGCGACAGGGCCTGGCCCAGGCGTGCCGTCGTCCACAGGCGGCACTGCAGGCCCAGGGCGTTCTTCTGCTTGAAGTGGATCGGGGGCCTCAGCTGCCGGATCGCGTCCTCGAACGACCGCCCCTGGTCGATGTCGGAGCGGATCCGGTGCAGCCGCTGGAAGTAGCGTTGGGTGGCCGCGATGATCGCCTGCGGGCTTTCGCCTCCGGCAACGGCGCGGGCAAACTCCGCGATCGCCCGTGACGCGTCACCCGAGGCGGCGGCGCTCAGAATTCTGTCGATAGTGAGCTCGGAGGCATCGCCGACGATGGCCTCCACGTCGCCGGCGTCGACCTCGGTCTTGCCGGAGGCATAGAGCGCTAGCTTCTCGATCTCCCCGCGCGACAGCGCGCGGTCGGCGCCGACGCGGGCCAGCAGCAGCTCGCGCGCCTCGGGGCCGATTTCCAGCCCGTGGCTCTTCAAGGTCGTGCGGATGAGCGCCTCGAGGTCGTGCACCTCATCGGGATAGCAGGCGACGGCGGCCGCCTTTGCCGACTTCTCGAAGAGCGCACGCAGGGAGTTGTTGGGGCGCAGGTTCCCGGCCTCGACAATGAGCGTCGCGGCAAGGCCATCATTGACGATCAACGATTGCAGCGCATTTGCGCCAATGCGCCGGCCGGCGATGGCGCGCACGATCTTGGAGCCGCCGAACATCGGCATCGTCTGCAGCTCGATGGCAAGACGGTCGGGATCGGTGATCGAGGTCGGCGTCATCGAGACGGATGATCTCGCCCCGCGGGTCTTCGCGCGCGGCGAGCAGGCGCGCGAGCTGGCCGGCACGCTCGCCAACCAGCCCGGCATCGGTGCCATAGAAGAGCACCGCCGCGAAGCTCGGGCCGGGCGGCTTGAGGAACGTCTCGGCTTGATGGGCCTTTACGGCGACCATGGGCTTTCGGACATGCTCTGAGGCTTGCGGGTCTAACGCAACGAGGCAATCGCTAGCGGGCGATGGTTGTGCGGCTCAGGCGGCGCCGGACAGATAAGCCGCAAGCCGCGACTTCAGATCCTCGGCCACGGTTTTCGCGGCCCGGTCTTCCGCCTCTTTGCGCGCACGCACGTTGGAGAAGACCGAATTGAAGCGCTGGAAGGGCAATGCGCCCGTAGCTCTGGCCCTGGAGCGCGATCGACTTATCGTCAAGCCGTATCAGCCGGAAGCTGGCGTTGAGATTGTAGACGCTTCCGCTCGAGTTGCCGTCGATCTGCACCAGCGTGGCGGAGATCGACTTTTTCAGGACGATCTCGAGCCTGTAGGCGGGCTGATAAGCCTCGTTGCCGGTGCCCGTCGCTTGGAAGATCAGCTCGTTGCGTACGCGCTGGCCGACGCGGCCGGGGATCGGCGCGACCTCCATCTTGGCAAGCTTCTCGGAGGCGCTGGTGCTGCCGGTTATCGAGGAGGAGGCGTAGAGAGGGCGGAATCCGGAATCGCCGCAGCCGGCCACGAGCATGGGCACGGACGCACACGCCAACGCAACCCAGAATGCCGATCGGCGGCCGCTAGCGCGCATCGATCGCCCCCGATGTTTCGTCCTCATCCGACGACATTCACGATCCTCTGCGGCACAACGATGACCTTCTTGACCGGTCGCCCTTCGAGGGCACGTAGAACCGGCTCAAGCCGCAAGGCCGCAGCCTCGATCTCGTCGGAGCCAGCCGTTCGAGCAATCGTGAGCTCGTCCCGCCGCTTACCATTCACCTGTACGGCAATGGTGATCTGATCGTCAACGAGCAAGGCCGGATCGGCTTTGGGCCAGGGCTGATTGGCCAGAAGTGTGTTGTATCCGAGCCGCGCCCAGCATTCTTCGGCCAAATGCGGCATCATTGGGCCGATCATCTGCACGGTGAACTCCAGCGCCTCGCGCAGCGCCCAGGCGAAGCCGGCCCCGGCCTTGTCCCCTGGTTTCGCCAGGGCGGACCCCAGAACATTTGCGAACTCGTAGACATTGGCCACGGCCACGTTGAAGCGCAGCCCCTCGATCGCCCTCGCCACCTGGTCGAGCGCCTTGTGGGCGGCCCGGCGCAGGGCCTCGGCCTCGGGGCCAAAAGCCTTGGGTTTGGCGGCACCCTTCTCGGCCGCCAGGTCGGCCCCCTGGTCGTTGAGGCGCCAGATGCGCTGCACGAAGCGGCGCGCGCCCTCCACGCCGACGTCGGTGTAGATCACGTCGCGCTCGGGCGGGCTGTCGGAGAGCACGAACCAGCGGGCCACGTCGGCGCCGTAGCGGTTGACGAACTCGTCGAGGTCGACGGTGTTCTTGCGCGACTTCGACATCTTCTCCACCGAGCCGATGCTGACCGGCTCGCCGGTGGCTGCCTCGATCGCCTTGCGCTTATCGCCCTCGCCCTCGATGCGCACCTGTCCCGGCATCAGCCAGCCGCCGCGCTGCGACTTGTAGGTCTCGTGCGTCACCATGCCTTGCGTGAAGAGCGCGGCAAACGGCTCGCGCACGTTGCTCTTGAGCGTGAGATGGCCGGTGTCGCACATGGCGCGGGTGAAGAAGCGCGAGTAGAGCAGGTGCAAAATCGCGTGCTCGATGCCGCCAATGTACTGGTCGACAGGGAGCCAGTAGGCGGCGGCCGCCTTGTCGACCGGCGTCTCGGCGTGGGGGGCGGTGAAGCGCACGAAGTACCACGATGAGTCGACGAAGGTGTCCATGGTGTCGGTCTCGCGCACCGCCTCGCCGCCGCAGCTGGGACACTTAACGTGTTTCCAGGTCGGATGGCGGTCGAGCGGGTTGCCGGGCTTGTCGAAGGTCGCGTCGGCAGGCAGCTCGACCGGGAGATCGGCGTCGGGCACCGGCACGACGCCGCACTCTTTGCAATGAATGACTGGGATGGGGCAGCCCCAGTAGCGCTGACGCGAGACGCCCCAGTCGCGCAGGCGATAGTTCACCGTGCGCTTGCCGACGGGCTCTTTGGCGAGCTTGGCCTTCGCGAGCCGTTTTGCCGTCTCCTCGAAAGCCTCCTTGGTCGACAGCCCGTTGAGGAAGTCTGAGTTGATCATGGTGCCGTCGCCGTCATAGGCCTTGTCCTTGATGGCGAAGGTCGCTGCATCCTCTCCCGGCGGCAGGATCACGGGCACGACGGGCAGCTCGTACTTCCTGGCGAAGTCGAGATCGCGCTGGTCGCCGGAGGGACAGCCGAAGATGGCGCCGGTGCCGTAGTCCATCAGGATGAAGTTTGCGACGTAGACCGGCAGCTTCCAGCCCTTGTTGAAGGGATGCACGGCGCGGATGCCGGTGTCGAAGCCTTGCTTCTCGGCGGTCTCCAGCTCCGCAACCGATGTGCCGACGTGGCGGCATTCCTCGCAGAAGGCGGCAAGCTCCGGATTGTGTTCCGCTGCCGCCTTGGCGAGCGGATGATCAGGGGCGAGCGCGACGAAGGCTGCACCAAACAGCGTGTCGGGCCGCGTGGTGTAGACCTCGACCTCGCCGAAGTCCTTCGGCGACGTCTTCTTGTCGAGCGCGAAACGCACGAGCAGACCGTCGGAGCGCCCGATCCAGTTGGCCTGCATCAGGCGCACCTTCTCCGGCCACTGCTGCAGCGTCTCCAGCGCCTCGAGCAGCTCGTCGGCGTACTCGGTGATTTTGAAAAACCACTGGGTGAGCTCGCGCTGCTCGACCAGAGCGCCGGAGCGCCAGCCGCGCCCGTCGATCACCTGCTCGTTGGCGAGCACGGTCTGGTCGACGGGATCCCAGTTGACCTTGGAGGACTTGCGGTAGGCGAGGCCCTTCTTGAGGAAGTCGAGGAAGAGCTTTTGCTGATGGCGGTAGTAGTCGGGCAGGCAGGTGGCGATCTCGCGCGACCAGTCGAGCGACAGCCCCATCGACTTGAGCTGGCGCCGCATGGTGTCGATGTTCTTCAAGGTCCATTCGGCCGGATGGACGTTATTCTCCATGGCGGCGTTCTCGGCCGGCATGCCGAACGCGTCCCAGCCCATGGGATGCAACACGTTGTGGCCCTTGGCGCGCTTGTAGCGGGCGAAGACGTCGCCCATGGTGTAGTTGCGCGAGTGTCCGACGTGGATGCGCCCGGACGGATAGGGGAACATCTCCAGGACGTAGCACTTGGGCCCGGGGCCCTCGTTGGAGGCGCGGAAGATATCCGCCTTCTCCCAGACCTCTTGCCAGTGCTTCTCCCGCGTGGGCGCGTCGTAGCTTTCGTTGGCCATAGGCTGCTGTCGTTCTCGAGGGGGCTGCGGGCGGTTGGTAAATGACTGATGCCGTGCCGGGCGGTCAAGCGGTGTGAGCCAGACCTTAAGTCGATGAGTCGAGGCTTTGTCGACGTATCTGAGGTGATGTGTCGATAGGGCCGCCGCCGTGGCATACATATGTCGATGAAATCGATATTTGTCGACATATTGGTCTTGATGGGCCCATCAGATCGACATATCTAGGGCTATATGTCGATAAAAATTGTTTTAATCAACATATGATCCGTGGCCATGCCCAAAGCCCGCTTTGATCCAGCCAAGCCCTACAACGACTTGCCGCTGCTTCCGCCGCTGGCGGACACGGAGACCAAGCCGATCCTGAAACGCTGCGTTACGGTGCGCGCCGCGCTCACCGAGTTGCGCTTGGCGGGGCAGCTGATCCCGGATCAATCGGTGCTCATCAATTCGATCCCGCTTCTCGAGACCCGGGCCAGCTCCGAGATAGAGAATGTCATCACCACCAATGATGCCTTGTTTCGCGCAGCCAGTCTTGCCGACGAAGACGCAGACCCGGCAACGAAAGAGGCACTGCGTTACCGAACGGCGCTCTATCGCGGCTTTGTTGAGCTCAAAGAGCACCCGATTTCCACGCGCACCGCTGTCGAAATCTGCCGTACGATAAAAGGCGTCGAGATCGATATTCGCTCAACACCCGGCACCACGCTCAAAAATTCCTTCACGGGCGACGTCATCTACACACCGCCCCAAGGACAAGCCAGGCTTCGCGATCTTCTCGCCAACTGGGAGCGGTTTCTCAACCAGCAGCAAGATCTCGATCCGGTCGTTCGCATGGCCGTTTTGCACTATCAATTCGAGGCCATACATCCGTTCGCGGACGGCAATGGGCGCACCGGCAGGGTGCTCAACATCCTTTCGCTGGTGCAGGCCGGACTGCTGGACCTGCCCACGCTCTATCTCAGCCGGCACATCCTACGAACGAAGGGCGACTACTACCGCTTGCTGGCGCGCGTCACGTCTAAGGCAGAATGGGAGCCCTGGATTCTCTACATGCTCGCAGCCGTCGAGGTCACCGCGCAATGGACCAACCAGCGCATAAGAGCGATCCGGGCGCTCATGGACGAAACGGAAACTTATGTTCGCAACAAGCTGCCGAAAATCCACTCACGCGAATTGACCGAGCTTTTGTTCGCCCAGCCCTATTGCCGCATCCGCAATGTGGTCGAGCGTAACATCGCCAAACGGCAGACGGCCGCCGTCTATCTAAATGCGTTGGCGCAGATCGGCGTCTTGGACGAGGAAAAGGTCGGCCGCGACAAGATCTTCATTCACCGAAAGTATCTCGATCTGCTTGCGAGTGACGAGCATACGTTTGCGCCTTATCTGTCCACCTCAAGGTCTAAGGGTCACTAGTGCACGCTGCCAATCACGATGAGCCACGCGAGCGCCTGACGGCCGTACGGGACTGCATCGCCACCGCCGCGCGCGGCGCCGGGCGAAGCCCAGAGGACGTGCGCCTGATCGCGGTGTCGAAGACCTTCGAGGCACCCGACATCCTGCCCGTGCTTGGCGCCGGCCAGCGCCTGTTCGGCGAGAACCGGGTGCAGGAGGCGAAGAGCAAGTGGCCGGCGCTCAAGAGCCAGTTTCCCGATGTGGCTCTGCATCTCATCGGTCCCTTGCAGTCCAACAAGGCCAAGGAGGCGGTCGCCCTGTTCGACGCCATCCATGCGATCGACAGGGAGAAGATCGCGCGCGTCGTGGCCCACGAGATGAAGGCGCAAGGAAAGCGGCTCGAGCTGTTCATCCAGGTCAACACCGGCGAGGAGCCGCAGAAGGCCGGGGTGATGCCGAGGGAGGCGCCGGCTTTTGTCGCGCTGTGCCGCGAGGAGCTGAAGCTCGACATCGCCGGGCTCATGTGCATCCCGCCGCTCGACGAGGAGGCCGCGGTGCACTTTGCGTTTCTTGCCAAGCTCGCCGGCGAGCTGGGCCTCGAAGGGCTCAGCATGGGCATGAGCGATGATTTCGAGACCGCGATCGCCTTCGGCGCCAGCTACGTGCGCGTCGGTTCAGCCATCTTCGGCGCGCGGCCGGCGAACCCATAGCCCCCCGGCCCCTATGAAATCACGGCTGTTTTTTAGACCCATCTTGCCGCGGTCCCTTGTCGGGAAAAAAATTTGGGCGGCATGTCGATCCGGCCGGCGCTCGTTCGTCGTGTGAGCAGGGAGGCCGCTGTGGCCCCCTCTGGATCAGAGGAGACAAGACGATGCGCGTCATGGTTTTCGTGAAGGCGACCAAGGATTCCGAAGAAGGCATCATGCCCTCGACCGAGCTGCTCGAGGCCATGGGCAAATTCAACGAGGAGCTGGTCAACGCCGGCATCATGTTGGTGGCCGACGGCCTGAAGCCCTCCTCGCAGGGCAAACGCGTGGCTTTCGACGGCCCGAAGCGTTCGGTCATCGACGGCCCCTTCACCGAGACGCGCGAGCTTGTCGCCGGCTTCTGGCTTTGGGAGGTCAAGGATATGGCGGAAGCGATCGAGTGGGTGAAGCGCTGCCCCAACCCCATGCCGGGCCCCAGCGAGATCGAGATCCGGCCGCTCTACGAGATGGCCGATTTCGGCGACGCCCTGACGCCCGAGGTCACCGAGCTGTTCGCGCGCACCCGCGAGAAGACAAAGGGCCGCTGAGGGCGTACCGCGACTTGCCTTGCGCCGCGCGCCTCCCTTAAGGGAGGCGCATGGCCGCGAGCGAAACCCACAAAGCCATCGAGACGGTGTTCCGCATCGAGCAGGCGCGGCTCATCGCTGGACTTGCGCGCATGGTGCGCGACGTGAGCCTGGCCGAGGAGCTCGCGCAGGACGCGCTCGTCACCGCGCTTTCGGAGTGGCCGCAGACCGGCGTCCCCAGCAACCCCGGCGCCTGGCTGATGGCGGCGGCGAAACGCAAAGCCATCGACAAGTTCCGCCGTGCCAAGATGCTCGAGCGCAAGCATGCCGAGATTGGCCGCGAGCTCGAGAATGAGCGCGATACGAGCGTCGAGGAGATGGAGGCGGCGCTCGACGACGACCTCGGTGACGAGCTGTTGGGCCTTATCTTCGCCGCGTGCCACCCTGTGCTGTCGGCGGAGGCTCGCGCTGCGCTCACCCTGCGCCTCATCGGCGGACTGACGACGGATGAGATCGCGCGCGCTTTTCTTTCTAACGAGGGAACGATCGCGCAGCGTATCGTCCGAGCCAAGAAGACGCTCGGCAACGCCGGCCTAACCTTCTCCGTGCCGCGTGGCGAGGAGCGCAGGGAGCGTCTCGCCTCGGTCTTGGAGGTCATCTACCTCATTTTCAATGAAGGCTACGCGGCGACGGCCGGCGAGGACCTGATCCGCCCGGCGTTATGCGCGGAGGCGCAGCGCCTGGGCCGCATCCTCGCCGCTGCGCTGCCCGACGAGCCCGAGGTCTTCGGTCTCCTGGCGCTCATGGAAATACAAGCCTCGCGTCTCGGCGCCCGTACGGGCGCGGACGGCGCGTTCATATCTTTGACCGAGCAGAATCGCGCACGTTGGGATCGTCTCTTGATTTGCCGCGGTCTCGCCGCCCTGGAGCGGGCCGAGGCGCTTGGAGGCGCCAATGGTCCCTACGTGCTGCAGGCTGCGCTCGCTGCTTGCCACGCGCGGGCACGCAAGCCGGAGGAGACCGACTGGAAGAGGATTGCGGCGCTCTACGACACCTTGCGTGTGGTCATGCCGTCGCCGGTGGTCGATCTCAACCGCGCCGTGGCCCATAGCATGGCTTTCGGCCCGGAGGCCGGCCTGGTCCTCTTGGGCGAGATCGATCAGGACGCGGCGTTGCGCAACTATGCGCCCCTGCCGGCGGCAAAGGGCGATTTCCTGTTCCGGGCGGGCCGGCTGGCCGAAGCCAAGCTTGAGTTTGTGCGCGCGGCCGCGCTCATGCGTAATGAGCGCGAGAAGACCTTCCTTCTCAGTCGTGCACAAGCCTGCGACTGAAGCGAAGGCGGACGTAGAATTTTCCAGGGAGAATTCCCGGCCGCCATCTTGTGCCTATGCACCAAATGCTAGGCTCGGGCCGATCAGTGATTCGCGTCGATGTCAGCCTTTTGAACCCGTTGGAGGCACACCGATGGCCACAGCCGCAGCCCGTATCGAAGCCAAGGCCGACGCAGCGGCGAACGAGGCGGCCCGCGACGCGCGCGCGGAGGCCTACGAGGAGGCCGTCAACGCCAAGGTCCCCGGCGTCTCCAAGGCGGTCGCCGAGAAGGCGACGCGCGGCGGCTTTTATCACTTCATCGTTGACATCTGGATCACCAACCTCAACCGCACCGAGTTCGGCCTCTACAAGCGCTCGCGCAACCGCGCCAAGTCTCGCCAGTTCACCTCCGACATGGACATCTTCGCCGAAGTGATCGAAGGCGGCGAACGCACCGGTCTCATCGGCTACCGCGAGGAGCTGTGGGAGAAGGCGCAAGGCATGGACAAGCGCCTCGTCTTCAAGCTCTTCAACGAGACGCTCAACTGGCGCGCGACCATGGACCTCATGATCGGCCGCTCCATGCAGCAGACGATCGCCGCGCGCGGGCTGCCGGTGATGACCTACTCGGTCAACACGGATACCGACAACTTCATCGTCTACGTGGAGCGCTCGGCCAACAAGTGGCCGCTGATGCCTGAGAACTTCGCGTTCTTCATCATGCACGATGGCGCGCCGGAGTTCTTCCGCTTGAAGCGCGACTTCATCAACCTCGGCGGCGACTACACGCTCTATGATCAGCACGACCGCGCCGTCGGCCACCTCGACGGCAAGGTGTTCTCGATCGGCGGCAAGTGGAAGTGCAAGGTGCGGCGCGAGTACGCCGACCGGCGGCTCCTCACCGTGCTGCAGCTCTTCAGCGCCATGCAGATTTTCAACAACGACTGCCGCCGCCACATGCGCCGGCTGTGGAAGGACGTGCGCGCCGGCCGGGTCAAGCCGCAGCTCGAGCGCCAGGAGGCCGACCTCTACATGAACCCGCGCCGCATCCGCTGATATTCCGCGGTCCGGCCTCCTCCAAGGACTGCCGATACATTGGGCAGCCGCTCCCGGAAGCCATGTTTCCGAGCTAACGAGGCCATTGACGGACTTACATCTTTCCGGCTTTCTCCCCTCTGCACAAAAAACAGACAAAATCCGGGGGGACGGGGATGCACCAGGGAGCCGACGTTTTCTTCTTGTTGATGGGGGCGATCCTCGTGTTCGCGATGCACGGGGGATTTGCCTTCCTTGAGGCCGGCACGGTCCGCCACAAGAACCAAGTCAATGCGCTCGTAAAGATCATCGTCGACTTCTCGGTGTCGACGATCGCCTATTTCCTCATCGGCTACACCGTCGCCTATGGCGTCACCTTCTTCGCCAGCGCCATCGCGATTGCCGGAGGGGCGCCGGGCTTCGAGCCGCAGGGATACACGCTGGTGCGGCTGTTCTTTCTGGCGACATTCGCCGCCGCTGTTCCCGCCATCATCTCGGGCGGCATCGCCGAGCGCGCGAAATTCGTGCCCCAGGCCATGGCGACGGCAGTGCTGGTCGGGCTCTGCTACCCGCTCATCGAGGGCGTCTACTGGAACGGCAACTATGGTTTGCAGGAGACCATCTTTAAAGGATGGCTCGGCGCCCCGTTCAAGGATTTCGCTGGGTCGGTCGTCGTGCATGCGTTCGGCGGCTGGGTGGCGCTCGGCGCCGTTCTCATGCTCGGGCCGCGGCAGGGACGTTACGAGGGGCATCATGCGGGCGCCACGCCGCCGTCTTCGATCCCGTGGTTGGCGCTCGGCTCATGGCTCCTGTGCATCGGCTGGTTCGGGTTCAACGTGATGAGCGCACAACGGTTGGAGGCGATCTCCGGCCTGGTGGCCTTGAATTCGTTGATGGCCATGTGTGGGGGCATCGTTGTCGCCCTCGTCGTCGGCGACAATGATCCCGGCTTCGTGCACAACGGGGCGCTCGCCGGTCTCGTTGCCGTGTGCGCCGGCTCCGACGTCATGCATCCTATCGGGGCGCTGTTCGTCGGCGGAATGGCCGGCGCCATCTTCGTGCAGATGTTCCAGGTCTCGACCAGCCGATGGACGATCGACGACGTGCTGGGCGTGTGGGCGCTGCACGGGCTGTGCGGTCTCTGGGGCGGTATCGCCTGCGGCATCTTCGGGCTCGAGGCGTTGGGCGGGCTCGGCGGCGTGACCTTCTTTTCCCAGCTCGTCGGCTCGCTGGCCGGCGCCGCCTTCGGCTTCGTGGTCGGGATCGTCGTCTATGGCCTCCTCAAGGCGACGGTCGGCATACGACTCACGCCCGAGCAGGAGCGCCAGGGCGCAGATCTGGCGATCCACAAGATCCAGGCGAATCCGGAAGAGGACGTGCGCATGGCACGCGCCTGACGCGGATGGGACGCCTCGTCAGGTGAGGCGTCCCGAGCTGCCGAGCACCTTGCGCTTGCGCGATTTCGTCGGCTTGGCGGGGGCGGCTGCTGGTGTCCCCGTCTCGTCCGCGAGACCCGACAGCAACGCGCGCGCACGATCCTCGATCGCTTCAGCTACCTGCTGCATGAGCGGATGGGCGCCGGCCGGCATGGCCGCGACGTCGGCCGCCGCGGCGCGCGTCTCCGCCAGCACCCCCTTTGCCAGCGTCTCCACGCGCGCAGCCAGACGCGGCGCGTTGAGCCCGCAGTCGGCGGCAAAGCGCTGCCAGTGGCGCAGCTTCAAATGCTCGCCGCGGCTCTTGCCGGCGATCTTCTGCGCCATGTTGCGCGTGACGTGCTCCCACACCGCGCCGCACATCACGTCGTAGACGGGCGCCAGCTTGAAGCCTTGCCCCGAGATCATCAGCGAATAGTTCTTGGCGTGCGCGTCGGTATTGCAGGCGAGCACGTTGAAGACGACGTAGTCGAGGAGATTGACCACGTCGGGCGCGTGCATGGCGTTGCGCGTCACGGCGAACATCTCCGGCAGCGTCGGACCCGGGATGCCGGTCTGGTTCGATTCGTACTTCGCCGAGGGCGGCTTGCCGAGCGCCTGGCAGAAGTCCTCCTGGTGCAGACGCCGCCAGCGCCCATTCTGCTCCAGCCGATCGTAGCGGGTGACCAGCAGATAGGTGCGCTTATCCGCCGTGCCGGTTGTCACCTGGGGTGCGTTTAGCCCTAAGCGCCGCGCCAGCGTCAGGCACAGCGCCTCGTTCTGCACGCCGCCGAAGAGCCGTTCGGAATCGGGCTTCAAAATGTAGGTCGAGGGCGCGCCGTTGACGGGCACGCAGATCTGGCCCTCGGCGTTGATCGCGACGCCGATCTTCGACTGCACGCCGGCAAGCGACATCGACACGCCGTCCTCGCCGACGAGGAAGGGCTTCGACGGCAGCTCCTCGAGAATGCGCTGAAGCGCCTTTTCGGTTTTTACGGGGCGCCAGCCCCCCTCGCTGGTCGAGCCGGATTTGCCGACCGACAGCGCGCCTGCCGTGTCGCGGCCGACCTCGGAGAGAATGGCGATGACGTCCTCGGGCGCGGCGCCAAGCTTCAAGCCGATGGCGCGCAGTTGGCTCGCCTCAGGCAAAAGGTTCGCCGCCCAGGGCAGGAAGATTTTCGGTGCCACGCGGCGCGGCGACAGCGGCATCAACAGCGAGAGCGGGAAGGCGCCGCGCGTTGAGAGCCACTCGGGCGCGTAGACGAAGGCGGGGCCCTCGGCGTGCACCTCGATCAAGCCGACGGTGCGGCTCTCGTAGTAGACGGGAAGCTCAGCCACGGTCCCCGTCCTCGTTTGGGTCCTCTTCGGCGAGGTCGGGTAAGAGCGCGTTGTCGTCGCCGTTGTTGGCGGACATCAGATCGAAGGGGCGCAGGCCCACGGCGGCTGCGACCACCAACGCGCGCCCCAGCTGGCAGCTTGGCTTGCCGGCTTCCAGCTCCAGAATGAAGCGGCGGCCGACGCCGGTTGCGAGCGCCAGGTCGTCCTGGCGCATCTTCATGGCTTCGCGCCGCTCGCGCACCAGCGCGCCGAAGTGGCTCGCTTGCGTGCGGGCGCCCTCCTCGACGTCGCTACGGGGACGGTGTTTTTGTGGGCGGCTGGCCATGGGCGGCTTCCCGATGTTCCCGATCGGGAAGTTCTATACGGATTCGGGGCCGATGGGGAGCAAATGTGGCGATTATGTACTTTACAAAAGCTACTGATTCGGGTAGGGTGCTCAGACGCTGGGGGAGCAGACCCATGGAACAGAAGAACGTCAGCGCAGCGGTAAAGCCGGGGCAGGTCGTCTGGGCTTTTGTCTGCAAGACCTGCCAGGCTCCGATCGCGATATTAAACCAGCCGGACGAGCTTGATCCTGTCGTCGAGCTTCGCTGTCCGAAGTGCAAGGCATCTCATTCATATCCAAAAACCGAAGCTCGACGTGCTCGGGCACATGCAAAACAATAGGTCGCTTCGTCATGACGGACCTCACCAATCCGATTTTCACCGCTGAAGACAAGGCCCGCGAGCACCTAGAGGCTCTGCGCTGGCCCGATGGTCCCGTGTGCCCGCATTGCGGCGCCACGGGCGAGGATGTCGCCCCCGTGAAGGTCACGGGCAGGCAGACGAAGAAGGAGCCCAAAGGCGGCAAGCACCGCCCCCCTCGCAAGGGGCTGTACTACTGCAACGCCTGCGAAGGGCAGTTCACTGTCACGCTCGGCACCGTCTTGGAGAAAAGCCACATCCCGCTCAACAAGTGGCTCGCAGGTTTCTTCCTAATGTGCTCATCCAAGAAGGGTGTATCCGCACATCAGCTTCACCGCACGCTGGCCGTCTCCTACAAGAGCGCCTGGTTCATGGCTCACCGCATCCGCGAAGCCATGCGCGCTGGCGGTCTGGCGCCTCCCATGGGCGGGGGCGGCGAACCCGTCGAGATCGACGAGACCTACTTCGGGCGTAAGCGCGGCTCCAAAAAAGTCCAGGGCGGGCATCAGCACAAGCACGCCGTCATGACGCTCGTGAACCGCCGTGGCGAGGCTCGCAGCTTCCACATCGACAGGGCGAGAGCGTCCGACGTGCTGCCCATCATCCGCAAAAACATCAGCGATGAGGCGATTGCAATTACGGACAAGTCCCGCATCTATGATCAGCTCGGCGGCCATGCCACGAGACATCTGACCGTCAACCATGCGCGCGGCGAGTACGTTTCCCTCGATCGCGACGCTTGGCTCTTAGAGGCGGTCCACACCAACACCGTCGAAGGCTACTTCTCCGTCTTCAAGCGCGGCATGAAGGGCGTGTATCAGCACTGCTCCGAGAAGCACCTGCACCGCTATCTTGCCGAGTTCGACTTCAGGTATTCGAACCGTTCGGCTCTTGGCGTCGAGGATACCGAACGTACGGAGCGTGCCATCCGCGGGGCCGAAGGCAAGAGGCTCACCTATCGGCGGATTGACGAGGCCTGATTTCAAGAAGCAGGCAAGACGCTTTCTGCGTTGGCGAAGAAGCCACTCCGAAGATGGATCACCACGAGATGTATCGAATCGCGTAACAAACTCTGTGGTGTTGTGTCTCCAATCGTTTGGAGCGCAGTCGAAAGAAGAAACCGCACGGAAGATCCGTGCGGCGACTGGGCTCTAACAAGAGGAGATGGCTATGGAACCTCCATAGCAAGGCTGTAGATTTCTCTGCGTACTGATGCCCCTAGCCGGGCATCCAGAACAACACCGGTGAGAAGGGCCAAGCGGCTGCAACTGCTTGGCTCTTCTTGTTTCGAAGCGTTACGCGATTCGCTTACCCAAGTCTTAACGATTGAGGCGCGGCAGCTTGCCTCTGGGTGCATTTTCCGGCCTCAAGTTGCTGGCGTGCATAAGAAGGGGGCTTATTGCTTCTTTCCAGCCGCCTTCACCTTGCTCCACCGCTTCGGCTCGTCCTTGTGCTTCCGGGGCGGCATCTTCAATGCTGCCTTGAGAGCGGCGTCCATGCGGCTTAGCGTTTCGTCGCTATCGCGACCTGCATTGGATTTCTGTTTGCCCGCCATGGATGATCCGTTCTCAGGCTGGAAGACTGCATCGGCCCTGACAGCATCGGCCAAGCACGTGCATGCCCTTGGGGTCATCACGTTACTCTACAACGATCTAGAGTACGGCATGCTGTCACTATTCGATGAGCAATTGCGCGCCGACCCAGAAATATGTGAAGCCATCTTCGTGCGGCTCAGCAACCGCGAACGTGTCGATATCCTCCGCGATCTTGCGCTGAAGCAAGAATCCGACCCAGCAGTGAGGGATGCGGTGCTGTACGGAGTCAAGTGCTTCGACCTCTGCGCCGAAAACCGAAACACACTGATGCACATCATTCATTCGTGGAGCGAATGGAACAAGGAAAACGACCTCTACGGTAAGAAAAGGTCGTCCGACAAGTCCCACGATGTCTGGTACTTAGTGACGGCGGATGAGCTGCGAAAGGTGGCAGACGATATGCTGGCAACCCACCAGTTCGTCAGGCTGATTTCGATGTTCCTGATGCGTCGGCGCTATGAGGAGAAGGGGCCGACGCAGAACGCACTCGTGCTGGCGATGCCAGATACATTGCCAAATAGACCTGCTCAACCAAGTAAGCTGAACCCACTCCCGCCTCGTCAAGAACGCGAAAACGGGTGATCCCCGCCTCGACCATTTCGGACGTGACCTCGACTTCATCCTTGTTCCCGTTCGCGCACATGGGGATTTCAAAGCCCCTCTGTGGCGGCGAATGTTACCGATCGGGAACGTGCTTTTGTCAAGTACATAATCGCCGCAAATGTTCCCGAACGGGAACGTAGTGGCGAAATCTCACCGAAACAAGTGCTTATGTTCCCGAACGGGAACTTATAGATGGCGGCCATTCGCATCGAGCCACAAAGTTCGCGCTCGGGAACATGCACGGCATCCTGAACCGGCGCCATGGCCTCTTGGCGCGGGCGCATAGCCTTTTGAAGCCGTGCATAAACCCATCCTTAACCAAACTTCTTCACCTTACCGGCAGCGTTGATATCCCCCAATCCGCGCCCCGGAGAGTCGTATGTTTAGAGTTCTCATCACCACCGCCCTCCTCTGTGCCGCGCTCGCGGTGACCGGCTGCACCGGCTCGGTTCGTCTCGGAAGCTCCGTGCACGTCGCCACGATCAGCTGAGCCGGCTTCGCCGACGAGCCGCAAGCGGCTTCAGCGCTCATCCTCGAAGCGAAACCCAACCGCGCGGTGACTTAAGACAGACGCGCGAGGCGCACGCGCACGCACGGTTCTGGTGGACGAATGCGCGCGCCGTCCGCTATTGGGCTGGCGTTGTCAGCCCGCGTCCGAGACCGTTCCTCGGATGGCCTCAGAGACCGCACCATGACCTCGCACTCCGGCCTTGCGGCACTCAGCAATGGTGCGGTGCTGTCGCCGTTCACGCAGCTGCGCCGGCTGCTCGACGGCATCGCGCCCGGCCATGAGACGCCCATCGATCTGACCGTCGGCGAGCCGCGCGAGGCGATGCCGGCGTTCGTGGTCGAGAGACTGTTCGAGGCGGCCGCCGACTACGCCAAGTATCCGCCGATGCGCGGCACGCACGAGCTTCGTTCGGCGATCGCCGATTGGGCCGCGCGGCGCTACGGAGCTGCGGCCGCACTCGATCCGGAGCGCGAGGTGTTGCCGCTCAACGGCTCGCGCGAGGGGCTGTTTCTCGCGGCGCTGCCGGCCGCCGGCCGCAAGACGGTTGCGGGGCGCCCCGCCGTTCTCATGTGCAACCCATTCTACAGCTCCTACATCGGAGCGGCACTCGGGGTTGACGCCGAACCGGTCTTTCTCAACGCCACTGAAGCGACGGGCCATCTTCCCGATCTCGAAGCGATCGCTGCGGACAAGGCGCTGCTCGACCGCACGGTTGCGCTCTATCTGTGCTCGCCCGCCAATCCCCAGGGTGCCGTCGCGAGCCGGGCTTACATTGCGCGTGCGCTGGAGCTCGCGCGCGGGCACGACTTCATGCTGTTCTTCGACGAGTGCTACTCGGAGATCTACACCGCCGCGCCGCCGCCCGGCGCGCTCGAGGTGGCGGCGGCGACACGGAAGCGCTTCGGCAACCTCGTCGTCTTCAACTCGCTGTCGAAGCGCTCCAACCTGCCGGGCCTGCGCTCGGGCTTTTGCGCCGGCGATGCGGCGTTCCTCGCCACGTTCGCCGAGATCCGCAACCTGGTGGGACCGCAGGTGCCGGGGCCGACGCAGCATGCCTCCGCCGCGGCGTGGCGCGACGAGGACCACGTCATCGCCAACCGCGCCGCCTACGCGGCCAAATTCGACGTGTGCGATCGGCTTCTCGCCGGCCGTTACGGCTACCGCCGGCCGGCCGGCGGCTTCTTCCTATGGCTTAATGTAAGCAATTTCGGCGGCGCGGGTGATGCAACGGTAACCTTGTGGAAACGCGGCGGTGTCAAGGTGATACCCGGTGCCTTTCTGGCGCAAGCCGGGCGCGACGGCACCAATCCGGGCAGCGACTATGTGCGGCTCGCATTGGTGCACGACGCGGCCACCGTCAAAGAGGCGCTCGAACGTTTCGTAGTGGTTCTCGCGTAAAGAGTCCGTTCGCAAACATGCCGCTCGAGTTCGCATGGAGACCCGAGACGCCTGCTCTCCTCCGCTATGGAGGACAGGCTGATTGGATGGCTGAGCCGCGCCGGAGGAGCCCTCCTCCTGGTGGGCGTCGGCGCAGCGTGGGTAAGCCTTCTCACCTGGTCGCAGGCCGATCCGAGCCTGACGCATGCTGCCGGCGGCACGCCGACTAATGTGCTGGGGACGGCCGGCGCGATCTTTGCCGACGTGATGCTCAACACGCTGGGCTTTGCCGCCGTCTTCCTGCTGCTCGCGCCCATGTTCTGGGGCATCGAGCTGCTGATCGCCGAGCGCATCTTCGCCAACCGCAAAAAGACGAGCGTGTTTCCCCTGTCCGTGCTCCTGCTGGCGGGCGGGTTCGCCGTGCTGCCCGTCACCGAAAGCTGGCCGTTCGGGCACAGCTTCGGCGGCATCGTCGGTGATTGGCTCTACAAGCTGTCGACGACGATCTTTTCCGTCGCCGGAGCCGACCGCCTGCTTCCCTTGGCGGGGCTTGCCTATTTCATCGGCGGGTTTGCCGCGCTCGGCTATTCGATCGGCCTGGAGGGTGAGGACATCAATCGCCTGATCGAGCGCAGCCGCGGGCTGGCCCGCCGGCGCCAATCGCTCTGGTCCGACCTTGTGCATGCCGGATGGCTGTCGGGGTTCCGGCCCGCGTACGCCGCCGATGACGATCTCGATCCCGTCACCGAGCCGCGCGCCTATGCCCCGAAGATCGTCGCTGACGCCGGTCACGGCACGCGCCGCGAGCCCTATCTCCCGGTGCCCGCCTCCTTGGCTCCGCGTCCCCCCGCGCCGGTCGTGGCGCCGGCGGCTCCGCGTGTGGCCCCCGTTTGGGACGAACCTGCCGACGACGACGACCTTCCGATCGGTCGCGACCTCGCATTCGACGCCTGCACCGACGCCGAGAGCCGGGCCATCGCCGAGCGCTTTGCGCCGGCATCGGCCAAGAAGCGTCGCCGCCAGGCCCCTATGCCACCTATGGCTCCTGTGGCAGCCGCAGCGCCCACCCAGATCATCCCGGAAGCGGCACCGTTGGATGCGCTCGATGACCTAAGCCCGCGCAAGAGCGGACGCTTTGGCGGGCTTTCGTTCGTACGCCAGGGTACGGGCTACCGCGCGCCGTCGCTCAACCTCTTGAAGCGCCCGCCGGCGTCGAAGGCCGGGCCCGAGTTCACGCAGACCGTTTTGCGCGGCAGCGCCCGGCTGCTGGAGGAGGTGCTCGCCGATTTCTCCATCAAAGGCGAGGTGCGCGAGATCAAGCCGGGTCCCGTCGTCACGCTGTTCGAGCTGGAGCCGGCACGCGGCACCAAGTCCTCGCGCGTCGTGGCGCTGGCCGAGGACATCGCGCGCTCCATGAGCGTGACGTCGGCGCGCGCGGCGATCGTACCGGGCCGCAACGTGATCGGGATCGAGCTCCCCAACGTGCGCCGCGAGACCGTATACCTGCGCGACATTCTCGAAGCGGAAGCGTTCCGCTCCGGCGACGCCGTGCTGCCTTTGGCGCTCGGCAAGTCGATCGGCGGCGAGCCGATCGTCGCCGACCTCGCGCGCATGCCGCATCTGCTCGTCGCCGGCACCACCGGGTCGGGCAAGTCGGTCGGCATCAACGCCATGGTGCTGTCGCTGCTCTACCGGCGCTCACCGGAGGAGTGCCGCCTGTTGATGATCGACCCGAAGATGCTCGAGCTATCGGTCTACAACGGCATTCCCCACCTGCTGACGCCGGTCGTCACCGAGCCGCAGAAGGCAGTGGCGGCGCTCAACTGGGCCGTCGCCGAGATGGAGGAGCGCTACAAGCGCATGGCGAGCCTCGGCGTGCGCAACATCGAGGCGTTCAATACGCGCGTGCGCAAGGCGCAGAGCCGCGGCGAGACGTTGTCGCGCACGGTGCAGACCGGCTTTGACAGCCAGACGGGGCAGGCCGTCTACGAGGAGCAAGAGATGCCGGCGGAGACGATGCCGTACATCGTCGTCGTGGTCGACGAGTTCGCCGATCTCATGATCGTGGCGGGCAAGGAGATCGAGGCTGCGGTGCAGCGCCTCGCCCAGATGGCGCGTGCGGCCGGGATCCATCTGATCATGGCGACCCAGCGCCCGTCCGTCGACATCGTGACGGGCACCATCAAGGCGAACTTCCCGGCGCGCATCGGCTTTAAGGTGGCGTCAAAGATCGACAGCCGCACCATCCTCAACGATCAGGGCGCCGAGCAGCTCTTGGGCCAAGGCGATATGCTCTACTCGCTCGGCTCGGGCCAGACCGTTCGCGCGCACGGGCCCTTCGTCTCCGACGAGGAGGTCGAGCGTATCGCCGAGGCTTTGCGCCGGCAGGGTCCGCCGGTCTACGTCGACGGCATCACCGACACGCCGCCGCGCGCGGAGGCCGAAAACGGTGAGGCACGCGCGACCAGCGAGGACGACATCTACGACATGGCCGTCGCCATCGTGCTGCGCGACCGCAAAGCCTCGACCAGCTACCTACAACGGCGCCTCTCGATCGGCTATAACCGTGCGGCTGATCTGGTCGAGCGCATGGAGCGCGAGGGCCTGATCGGGCCTGCAAACAATGTCGGTCGCCGCGAGATCCTGATCACCGGCCGCGAAGGGCACGGCTCACACGCTGCCTCTGCGTGAGGTGCCGCGTCGTGCCGGGCATGTGGCGGCCTTGCAGCCGCCCAGATGTGGACGCAATGTTCAGGAAAGTCGAATTTGCCCTGAGTGGGTAGCGCGTGGCGGTTGTTGTTGGGGTAGCGCGGCAATTTTCGGGGAGGCACGGGGGCTTGATGCACCAGATGAGACGGCTCGTCCTGGGGGCGATATTGTTGTTGGGGTCGATGCTCGCATCGGTTGCGGCGATCGCTGAAAATGCACCTAACAACAAGGTCGAACCTCCTGCGCCGGTGCCAGCCGTCGCTCCCGGAGCCGCTACCGCCGGCTCGGCTTGGAACGCTGAGGTGGCGCCTGCCCAGCCCGGAGAGGGCATGACGCTCGATGCGCATCAAACCGACCTCGTGAACAAGGTCAGCGAGTACTTCAAGGGCCTCAGCACTCTCAAAGGCAGCTTCATCCAGACCGGCTCCGACAACAAGCGCATGAGGGGCAAGTTCTACGTGAAGCGCCCGGGGCGCTTCCGTTTCGACTACGCGCGCCCGTCGCGACAGGTCGTGATCTCCGATGGACGCTACTTGGCCGTGCAGGACCTCGATCTCAACAACGAGGACCGGGTCGCGCTCGACCAGACGCCATTCCGGCTGCTGCTGCGCAGCGACGTCAATCTCGTGCGTGACGCCCGCATCATGGAGGTGCAGGAGTCCGACGACATGATCATCCTCGGTCTTGAGGACAAAGACCCCAACAGCCCGGGGCAGATCCGGCTGTTCATGAGCACCAAGCCGGACCTGCAACTCAAAGAGTGGGTCACCAGGGATGCGCAGGGGCTCAAGACCCGGGTCGAGGTTTCGAACTTGGAAAAAAGCGTCGATCTCGACGGCAATCTGTTCCGCATCAAGCCCATCGGTCGGCCAATGGCCAGCCCCTGACAAATCAGTCCGGTGTGGCTGTTCGGACTCTTGGCAACAGCTTGGCTGGGGAAAACCTGGGCACAGCCGGTAACATTTTTGTGAAATTGAGCTCCGGGGCCTATTGAACTTGGCAGGCTTGCGCTTAAGTCAAGCCAGTCAGGTGGTGTCACCCTGTATCGGTAGTGCCCCCCGTCTAGCCGAAAGACGCCACCTGGGGTGCCGGCTTCCCTCCCGGTACCACGCGCGAAAGCGCTCTCGACGCCCAACCCCTCCCCCCGGGGTTGGGCGTTTTTTCGTGCCCTCAGCGCAATGCCCTCACGGGGCTGGAGCGGACAACTCAACCCTAGGTGGGCTTGCCGCAATGCTACGTGCACCCGCTTGCGTTCCGCCTAGAAGAGCATCGATACGGCGGAGCTCGTCGCCGAGGCGCAATAGCCTCTGCGCGATGTTCTGGACCAACCGATCGGCAACGGCAGGGTCGGCGAGCATTTGCGCGTGCAACTCGTCACGCTTGATGTGCAAGGCTCGCACGTGACCGCGCGCCACGACCGTCGAGCCGTAGAGCGTCTCCACCAGCATGGCCGTCTCGCCGAGGAGCGATCCCGCCGTGACGGGCTCTGAGCGCGACTTGAGCTCAGGTCCGCTCACGCGCACGGCCTCGCCCGAGACGATGAGGATTGCGACGTGGCCTTCGGTGTTCTCTTCCATGATCGTTGCGCCGGGGTGGTAGAGCACGTGCTCGGCGCGCCGCGCGATCTCGTTGAGCTGCACAAGCGTGAGCCCTTCGAAGAGAGGCAATCGCGCCAGCGCCCTGACGATGAGATCAGCTGCCATCTTCGGTGTCTTTCCCGCCCGTCGTTCTGGCTGCGCCAAAGCTCTTTACGCGCCGCATAGGCGTCTTGCGAGCCGGCGGATGAACGACGGCAAAATTTTATGATTCGCGTCGGCGGGTCTAGGGCTTGCGAGGCACAGATGAGGTGAGGCTGTGTGTCAGTCGTCGCCAGCGGAGCTCGTCAAGGAACGAGCTTGTAGCCGCCGGTCTCCGTCACCAAGAGCTCGGCATTAGAAGGATCCTTCTCGATCTTCTGGCGCAGCCGATAGATGTGGGTCTCGAGCGTATGCGTCGTCACACCGGCGTTGTAGCCCCAGACCTCGTGCAGCAAAGTCTCCCGCGAAACGACCTTATCACCGGAGCGATAGAGATATTTGAGGATCGAGGTTTCCTTTTCCGTCAGTCTGATCTTGGTGCCCCTCTCGTCGATCAGAAGCTTGGAAGCGGGCTTGAAGGTGTACTGCCCGATGGCGAAAACCGCGTCCTCGCTCTGCTCGTGCTGGCGCAACTGAGCGCGGATGCGGGCCAGCAGCACCGCGAATTTGAACGGCTTGGTGATGTAGTCGTTGGCGCCCGCGTCGAGGCCGAGTATCTGATCGGCATCCGAGACGTTGCCCGTCAACATGACGATCGGGGTCTTGAAGCCGGCCTTGCGCAAGTTGCGCACGGCCTCGCGGCCGTCCATGTCGGGTAGGGAAACGTCGAACACGACGAGGTCGAAATGATCGGACTTGGCCAGCTCCATTCCTTTGGACGCATTCCCCGCGGTCAACACCTCGAACTCGTCGTGGAGAACAAGCTGGTCCTTCAACGTCTCACGGAGATCCTCGTCGTCGTCCACGATGAGAATCTTGCGTGCTGTGCTCATGCTGGCTCGCTCCGGTGCAGATATGAGCTTAAGTCCTCGCGGTGGGCGCGCCGAGCCCTGCGGTCAGTCTTGTCAGGCGATGCCATTAGCACGGGCGCCGGTAAGCTCCAATGAAGACCCGCACGGATCATCCACAGTACGCGCCGCAACTCGTGGTGAGAGGCCTTTCGGGCCAGGCGCAACGCGGGATTCTGACGTGCGGAAGCTTGCGCCTCCCCTGCGCGCTCGGGCGATCCGGACGGCGGCCCGTGAAGCGTGAGGGTGACGGCGCGACGCCCATAGGCCGTTTTGCAGTGCGGCAAGCCTTTTATCGCGCTGACCGCCTGAAAAGGCCTGGCACCCGCCTGCCGCTCAGGCCGTTGCGGGCGGACGATGGGTGGTGCGACGCCCCGCAAGATCGCAACTACAACCGCTACGTTCGACATCCCTATCGCGCAAGCGCCGAGCGCCTTTGGCGGGCGGATCACCTCTACGACCTGATCGTCGTCATCGGGCACAACGACAGGCCCAGGGTGCGCGGACGCGGCAGCGCCGTTTTCATCCATGTCGCGGCACCGGGCTTGGCGCCGACCGCAGGCTGTATCGCATTGCGCTTAGCCGATCTGGTGCGGCTGGTCCGGCGCCTGTCCTGTGGCGCGACGCTCAACGTGCTCGCCTGAGGCCAAGCCGGTGCCCGGCGGCATAAAAAAGGGCCCGGATGCGCATGGCATTCCGGGCCGAGTTTTGAGCACGCCTAGGGGAAGGCGCACGCTCGGGAGATGGTGACGGGCCGCGGAGCCGATTGCCGGCTTCCGCGGCCCGGGGTTCTATTGAACGGACTCGCCGTGCAGTGCCACGTCGAGACCTTCGATCTCCGCCGCCTCGGTGACGCGGATGCCGATGATCAGCTTGAGCACCATGAGGATCACGAAGCTCGCGAAGCCGCTCCACACGAGGGTCGCGAGGACGCCGTAGGCCTGGATCGGAACCTGCGCGAAGTTACCTTCGAGCAGACCCGGCGTGCCACCGATCGCCTCAACCGCAAAGACGCCGGTTAGAAGCGCGCCGATGATGCCGCCGACGCAGTGCACCCCGAAGACGTCGAGGCTGTCGTCGTAGCCCAGCATCTTCTTGAGGCCAGTGGCGCAGATGTAGCAGCCGACGCCGGCAGCCGCGCCGATCACGAGTGCGCCCTTGGGATCAACGAAGCCCGAGGCCGGAGTGATGGCGACGAGACCGGCGACCGCGCCCGAGGCGATGCCCAAGACGCTCGGCTTGCCGTGGACCAGCCACTCCGAGAACATCCAAGCCAGTGCCGCAGCGGCGGTGGCGATCTGCGTGACGGCCATCGCCATACCGGCAGAGCCGTTGGCAGCAACCGCCGAACCGGCGTTGAACCCGAACCAGCCGACCCACAGCAGGGAGGCGCCGATCACGGTCAGCGTCAGGTTGTGGGGCGCCATGTTCTCAGTGCCGTAACCCGAGCGGCGGCCGAGGACCAGACAGGCAACGAGGCCGGCGATGCCGGCGTTGATGTGCACGACCGTGCCGCCGGCGAAGTCGAGGACGCCGTCAGAGCCGAGGAAGCCGCCGCCCCAGACCCAGTGGCAGATCGGGCAATAGACGATGATCAGCCAGAGACCCATGAAGAAGAGGAAGGCGGAAAACTTCATGCGGTCGACGAGCGAGCCGACGATGAGTGCCGGCGTGATGATGGCGAACGTCATCTGGAAGGACATGAACACCGACTCAGGGATCGTGCCCTGTAGCGTGTCCTTGCCCATGCCATCGAGAAGGAGATAGCTCAGTCCGCCGACATAGGGCTGATAGGCGCCGCCGTCCTTGAAGGCGAGCGAGTAGCCAACGACCATCCACAGCACGGTGATGAGGCAGGTCGCGGCGAAGCACTGCATCAGAACGGAAAGGACGTTCTTCTTGCGCACCATGCCGCCGTAGAACAAGGCAAGGCCCGGCACCGTCATCATCAGAACGAGCGCCATAGAGGTCAGCATCCACGCCGTGTCGCCGGAGTCGAGCTTTGGCGCCGCCGCCGCCGCATCTTGCGCGAAGCTTGGTAGCGCCGAAGCTAGATAAAGTGCCGTCGCGGCGCTTCCCGACGCTGCGATTCGTTTCAGATAGTTGAATTTCATCGTGTGAACTCCCCTTCCCTTCAGGTCGACTTGAGCGTTGATCGGCCGAGCGGCCAAAGTCTAAAGCGCGTTGTCGTCGGCTTCGCCGGTGCGGATGCGCACGGTGTGCTCCACTGGCGAAACAAAGATCTTTCCGTCGCCGATTTGGCCAGTCTTGGCGGCGCGCTGAATGGCCTCGAGCGCCTTGTCGACTTGAGCGGACGGGACGACGATCTCCATCTTGATCTTGGGCAAAAAGCTCACGGCATATTCAGCGCCGCGGTAGATCTCCGTGTGTCCCTTCTGGCGGCCGTAGCCCTTCACTTCCGTGACGGTCATTCCCTGCAGCCCGAGATCGGTCAGCGCGGTGCGGACCTCCTCGAGCTTGAAGGGTTTGATGATTGCCGTAATCAACTTCATTCGAGCACCCCTCTCCCCATTGTCCGCAACCGTCATGGGGCGTTGGACGTATCAATGCTTCTGGCGCCGATACCCTTTTGGCGCCGGTTGCCGACCTAGAACGGAGTCAAGAGGCGTGCCAGTTGGACGATGCTGATCCAACTCATTGGATTCTCTGAACAAAGAGTAAGCAGCCGTCCTGGCGTGTGCCGCAATCACGCCACATGAAGCCTAATCTTTGGGCAAAATTCACAGACTGCCTATCAGCTAGGCACAAATTCTGATCGCCGTTTCCGCATCAAGCCTTCTTGGGCGACAGAGGTGATGAGACTTCCGTTGCGGGCATAGACCGATCCGCGGCAGAAACCGCGCGCTCCATAGGCGCTCGGGCTGTCCTGCACGTAGAGCATCCACTCGTCCGCCCGGAACGGCCGATGGTACCAGAGGGCATGATCCAGGCTTGCAAGCTGCACGTCGGCATCGAACAGCAGCCTTCCGTGCGCGATGAGCGCGGTATCGAGAAGCGTGAAATCCGACGCGTAGGCGAGCACGGCCTGGTGCAGGACCGGATCGTCGGGGAGGGCCCCGCTAGCACGGATCCAGATGTTCTGGACGGGGTCCTTCTTCTCACGCCTCAGATAGCGGGAGATGTCGGTGACGCGCATATCGATCGGCAGCTCGCGCTCAAAATAGCGGCGCATGCTTTCGGGGATCTGGTCGATCAAGCGGCCGATGAGTTCCTTGGGGTCGGGCAAGGCTTCCGGCGGCGGCACGTCGGGCATCAGGCTTTGATGCTCGAACCCCTCCTCCTGCTTGTGGAAGGAGGCGCTCATGGAGAAGATCGCGCGCCCGTGCTGAATGGCTTTGACGCGGCGTGTGGTGAAGCTGCCGCCTTCCCGGATGCGTTCGACGTCGTAGATGATCGGCAGCGATGGGTCCCCGCCCAGCAGGAAGTAACCATGCAGCGAATGGATGGAGCGGGCAGGATCGACGGTCTGGGCCGCCGCCATCATGGCTTGGCTGAGGACCTGGCCGCCGTAGACCCGCTGCCAGCCTTCCCGGCCGCGGGCTCCACGAAAGAGGTTGTCCTCGAGCGGCTCCAGGGTCAGCGTCGCGAGCAAGGCTGCGAGCGCCGCATTTGACGCGGGTTCGTCTTCTGATCGGGCGGACATGGGGCCTCGCGGGGTGGGATTTTCTGGTACGCTTAACCCAGGAGCCGCGTAATGAGAGCGTTCACGAGACGAGTGTCAACATCCGCGGCTGCACGCGAGCATACCGGGTAAGGCATGGCGCCAAGAGACGGTTCCTCCAACTTCGATGTCGTGATCTCCGGGGCGAGCTTCGCAGGCCTCGCGCTTGCGCGTGCTCTCAGCCAAGCCTTGGGCGACGATTTCACCATCGCCCTCATTGATCGCGGTGCGGGCCCCGGCGCCTATGGAGATCCCGACGCGCGTGCCTCTGCGCTCTCCGCCGCCTCAATGCACATGCTCGAGGTGCTGGGTGCGTGGCCGGCGATCGCGGCTGAAGCTCAACCCGTCGCCCGCATCGAGATCACCGATACCAGTCTCAACGCCGGCGTTCGCCCCGTCCTTCTCACCTACGACAACGTCATCGATGCGGGCGAGCCCGCAACCTACATCGTGCCCAACAGCGTGCTGCACGAGGCGCTCGTTGCGGCGGTCAGCGGCGTTGCGTCAATCACATGGATCGCATCGGCCGAGGCGCAGGATTTCGTGAGCAGTGAGACAGAGGCTCGCCTGCGTCTCGCAGATGGGTCTGAGCTGACGGCCGCGCTCCTCGTTGCCGCCGAAGGGCGTCGCTCGCGTCTGCGCGAGGCGGCAGGCATCAAGGTCGTCGGTTGGAGCTATCCCCAGATCGGCATCGTGACGACCGTGCGCCACGAGCGTTCCCATGAGGCGCGCGCGGTGCAGCACTTTTTGCCCTCCGGTCCGTTCGCGATCTTGCCACTCAAGGGCAGGCGCGCGTGCATCACCTGGACAGAGGACGCAGACGAGGCCCGGCGCATTCTCGCTCTCGACGATGAGGGGTTTCTGGCTGAGGTCGAGACGCGGTTCGGCGGCAAGCTCGGCACGATAGCGCTCGATGGCCCGCGCCAGTCATGGCCGCTGGAGACGCATCTGGCGCGGCGCTACGTTGGGAGCCGCTTTGCGCTCATTGGCGATGCCGCACATGGCGTGCATCCATTGGCGGGCCAGGGCCTCAATCTGGCGTTCCGCGACGTCGCCGCGCTCACCGAGGTCGTCAGTGAGGGGGTTCGGCTCGGTTTCGATCCTGGCGACGGGCAGGCGTTGGCGCGCTACGAGCGCTGGCGGCGTTTCAATTCGGTCGTCTCCGCTGCAACCTTCGACGGCCTCAACCGGCTCTTTGCTAGCGACCTGACGTTGTTGCGCTCGGCGCGCGAGCTGGGCCTCGGGCTCGTCGACCGCATGCCTGCGCTGAAGCGGTTCTTCGTCGGCGAGGCCGCGGGCCTTAGCGGAGAGCTTCCGCGTCTCCTCAAGGGCGAGGCGGTCTAAGTCGCCTCATCCTCATCGGCTCGCGGCAGCACGACGACGATCCGGCCTCCGGCGACATCAACCTCCGGAACAAACGACTCGGTGAAGGGGATGAGCTCTGTCTTGCTCCTTCCCTCGAGCCGCAGCTCGAGAATGTCGCCGGCGCCATAGTTCTCGACCGCGACAACCGTGCCGATCTTGCGCCCGTCGCGATCCTCTACTGAAAGCCCGATGAGATCCGCGCGGTAGAACTCGCCCTCGGCGGCCTCCGGCAGACGCGCGCGATCGACGTAGAGGGAGAGCCCTTTGAGGGCTTCGGCGCCCGTGCGATCCTCGACGCCCGCTATACGGGCAATCACGCCCTTGGGCGTGAGCCGCACCACCGAGACCTCGAGCTGGCGGGTGCCGTCCTCACTCTGCAGAGGACCATAGGCACCGATCGCCTGAGGCTCGCTCGTATAGCTGGTGATGAGGACGTCGCCGCGGATGCCGTGGGCCGCAGCGACGCGACCCAGAAGGATGCGATGGTTCTTGTCGATCATCGCCACCTGAAGCGAATTGGAGCTGCCGCTAGTTGGGGAGCGGCCCCAGATAGGTGAGCTCTACGCTGACGGGCTTGCCCGCGACCTCGACGATTATTGCCGCTCGCGGCGATGCGCCCTCGACTGAGCCGACGATATCGAGGATCGCCCCCGTGGGACCAGCGGAAAAACCGGTAATCAGCGTGCCCTCGGGCGGCGCGTCGAATTGCAGACGCACCTTATTGAGGCATGCCTCAGCGTCGAACTCGCAAGACCCCACGAACAGGCCGCCCCAAGGGTCGGAGCCCAGCACCTTGCCCCTGCGCAGCACCGCGAGCGCGCTCCCCGCATCCGCCTTGCCCCCGCACGCAGCGGTGAACCGCAAGCCATAGATGCCGTCTTCGAGCATGGAGGAGCGCCCCCTTGGACCGGGCGAAGCCTAGCAACGGCCGCCAGGGGCGCAACAGCCACTGCACGATATGGTTGAGCGGCGGTTCTCGTGCGTGCAAAGGTTGTGTACGGAGGACTAAGGCCGCACTGTCAGGCCGCAGGCTCGGCGGCCTCGGGCGCTGCCTCCGCAGGAGCGGCCGCAGCTTCGGCGGCGGCCTTCGCCTTCTCCGCTTGTGCAGCTTCGCGCTCCAACCGCTTCTTCTTCGGCTTGGCTTTGTTGGGGTTGTTCGCGGCCTTGCGCTTCAGCAGCCCTGCCGCATCGAGGAAGCGGGCGACGCGATCCGTCGGCAGCGCGCCGACCGACAGCCAGTATTTGCAGCGCTCGAGGTCGAGCTTGACGCGATTCTCATCGTCCTTCTTGAGCATCGGGTTGAAGGTTCCGATCTGCTCGATGTAGCGCCCGTCGCGAGGCGAGGTCGTATGCGCCGCGACAACGTAATAGTAGGGACGCTTCTTGGCGCCACCGCGCGCCAGACGGATCTTCACGGACATTTCTGGTCTTCCTTCGTCACTGTTGATCGTCGATTGCTTGACTACTTCTTCTTTCCCGGCACCCCGGGGAATTTGGGTAGGCCGCCGCCCAGTCCGGGCAGGCCGCCCCCGAGGCCCCGCAACTTCGGCAGAGCGCCGCCGCCGCCCAGTCCGGGCAGGCCCTTGGGCAGCGCCTCCTTAAGATCCTTAGGCAGCTGGTCGAGCGCGGCGGGATCGAGCTTCGAAAGCTCCTCCTGCATGGCGGCCATCTCGGCCTCGCTCGGGCCGCCCCCACCGCCACGGCCCACGAGGCGGTTGAGCATGCCCTTGTTGCGGCCGAGTGTCTTCATCATGTCCGCCATCTGGCGGTGCATTTTGATGAGACGGTTGACCTCCTCGACCTTGGTGCCGGAGCCCGCCGCGATGCGCCGCTTGCGCCGGGCGTCGAGCACCTTGGGGTTGCGGCGCTCCTTCGGCGTCATCGAGGTGATGATGGCGTGCTGGCGCTTTAGGATCCCGTCGTCGAGATTGGCGCCGGCGATCTGCTGCTTGATCTTGCCCATGCCCGGCATCATGCCGAGCACGCCCGACATGCCGC
Source organism: uncultured Alphaproteobacteria bacterium (assembly GCA_963782555.1). GTDB lineage: Bacteria > Pseudomonadota > Alphaproteobacteria > Rhizobiales > Hyphomicrobiaceae > Hyphomicrobium_A. Next base: position 360,679 of record CAWAKB010000003.1, read on the forward strand.
CGATCTTTTGCATCTGCTTTAACTGCTCGGCCATGTCGTCGAGATCGAAGGCGCCCTTCTTCATCTTCTCGGCGATCTTCTGGGCCTTCTCGACGTCGATCGTCTGGGCGGCCTTTTCGACCAGCGAGACAACGTCACCCATGCCGAGGATGCGCGAGGCGACGCGCGAGGGGTGGAAGTCCTCCAGCGCGTCCCACTTCTCGCCGACGCCCAGGAGCTTGATAGGCTTGCCGGTGACGGCGCGCATCGACAGTGCCGCACCGCCGCGCGCATCGCCGTCGGCGCGCGTCAGCACAATGCCTGAGATGCCGACGCGCTCATCGAATGACTTCGCGACGTTGACCGCATCCTGGCCGGTAAGGCTGTCAGCGACGAGCAGCGTCTCGTGCGGATGCGCGATGTCGCGGATCTCGGCCGTCTCCGCCATCAGCGCTTCGTCGATATGAATGCGGCCCGCGGTATCGAGCATGACGATGTCGTAGCCGCCGAGGCGAGCAGCATCGAGCGCGCGGGCCGCGATCTGCTGCGGCGTTTGACCGGCGATGATCGGGAGCGTGTCGACGGCGGTCTGCTCGCCCAGCACGCGCAGCTGCTCCTGCGCCGCCGGCCTGCGCGTATCGAGCGAGGCCATCAGCACTTTCTTCTTGTCGCGATCGGTGAGCCGCTTGGCGATCTTGGCTGTGGTCGTCGTCTTGCCCGAGCCCTGCAGCCCGACCAGCATGATGGCGACGGGCGGGGTCGCGTTGAGATCGATGGGGGCCGCGTCCGAGCCGAGCATGGCGACGAGCTCGTCTTGCACGATCTTGACGACCATCTGGCCGGGCGTGACCGAACGTAGGACCTCCTTGCCGACCGCCTTCGCCTTGACCTTCTCGGTGAAGTCCTTGACGACGTCGAGGGCCACGTCGGCCTCGAGCAGCGCGCGGCGCACCTCGCGCATCGCCTCGCTGACGTCGCTCTCGGTGAGCGCGCCGCGCCTTGTGAGCTTGTCGAGGACGCCTGAGAGGCGGTCTGACAGCGATTGAAACATGCGTTCCTGGTCCGATCGCACAAAACGAAAACGCACCCGCGGGCGCAACGCGCTGGCGGATGTTGACCCCCCGGCCCCGCGGGCTATCCCGCGGACAGGGCGGCGGCTCTGGTGTCAGAACCGTCTTGATTGGCGCGGACAATGCCCCGGCGGCGCCAGCGCTGTCAACCTGGCCGGAATTCCCTCGGCTAGCCCCGTGCCGGGCGGCCTGCGTGGCGTTTCCACTGGCGGACGATGCGGCCCACGCGGCGCAGCGCGCGGCGCTCGGGCGGCGTCAGGCAAATGCAACCCGGGCAGCGGCAGGGGCGCGGCGTGACGAAGGACAGTTGCAGGAGTTTGCGGCTCACGTGAGAGAGAGGAGCAGGCATCGGGGACCGGCCTCCGGGAAGAGCGCGACGACGGATCGAATCTGACACAGTGAAGACATCTCGGCGCTTGTCGGGCGTCAAGTCCCGGCACGATGTGCCGGTCGACACCTAAATTAAGTGGTGGGGCTGCGAGTTCCACGGCTCGTTTACCGGCGCGATGCGAAACACGGCAACGCTTTAGTAGTCCGCGCGCCTGATGCTTCGCCGACAGCCCATTGAATCCGGGGCGATTGCCAATGTCCGAAAGCCTTGGGAGCGTCCTCGCCTACGCTCTCATCCCCTGCCTCGGCATCCTCGCCGGCAGCGCATTCTCCGTCGTGGTGGCGCCCGCGACCAAGATGATCAGCGCATTTCAGCACTTTGCGGGGGGCGTGGTGTTTGCCGCCGTAGCCTTGGAGCTGTTGCCACAACTCGAAAACCTCGCCTCGCCGACCTCGATGGTCGTCGGGTTCTGCCTTGGGGTGGCGGCGATGCTGGCCACTAAGGCGCTCTTCGAGAACCTCGGCATCATCGTTCCCCTGACCGTCAATCTCTTCATCGATGGCATCTTGATAGCGATCGGATTCGCGGCGGGCGTGAAGGGCGGCACGGTTCTGTTGGTGGGCCTTACGCTGGAAACCGTATCGCTCGGTCTGTCGTCGGCTCCCGCTCTGGTGCGGCACGGGATGGCACGCCTCGGGGCCGTTTCCTTGATGGGAGCAGCCGGCGTCGCGATTCTTATCGGTGCGGGACTCGGCCATCTGGTCGTGGGATTGTCGGGAGCCTTCCTGGCGATCATCCTTGGCTTCGGCGTCTCTTCGCTGCTTTACCTGGTAACCGAGGAGCTGTTGGCTGAGGCGCACGATGAGCCGGACACTCCGATTGTCACAGCGACCTTCTTTGCCGGTTTCCTGCTGCCGCTGGTCATTGCCGCGATCTGAAATCGTCCGGGGGCCAACCGATACGGGATGTTTGGCGGAGCTATCTCGCCGGAACCACCCGCAGTACCTCGCCGGTATCGTCGGTCAAGACCCACAATGCGCCGTCGGGGCCGGAGCGCACGTCACGGATGCGCTTGCCCTCGTTCCGCAGCAAAGTTTCTTCCGCGACGACATCGTCGCCGTTGAACACCAGCCGGGCAATTTGCGCTCCCGCCAGGCCGCCGACGAACGCATTGCCCTTCCAGTCGGGAAAGAGGTCGCCCGTGTAGAACGTGAGGCCCGAGGTCGCGATTGAGGGCACCCAGTAATAGACCGCCTGCTCCATACCTTTCTTGGCTGCAATGCCTTCGCCGATCTTGGCACCGCTGTAGTCGATGCCGTAGGTGATGATGGGCCAACCGTAGTTCTTGCCCTTCTCCGGTCGATTGAGCTCATCACCGCCGCGAGCGCCGTGCTCAATCGTGTAGATCTCCCCCGTCTCCGGGCGCAGCGCGGCCCCCTGCATGTTGCGGTGTCCGATGGACCAGACCTCCGGGGCCCAGCCAGGAAGCTTCGGATTGTCATCGGGGATCGAACCGTCGGGGTTGATGCGGATGACCTTGCCGAGATCGTTGGCTGGGTTCTGCGCCTGCTGGCGCAGGATGTTGCGCTCGCCTGTGGTGATGAAGAGTGTGCCATCGCGTGCCCAGACGAGACGCGATCCAAAGTGGAGACTGCTGTCAGCGGCCGGCTGTTGCCGGAAGATGACCTTCACGTCCTCAAGTTTGCCTTCGCCGCCGTTGAGGACGAGCTTGGCGCGCGCGACGCTGGTGCCGTTCTTTCCGCCGCCGCGCGGCTCGCCGTAGGAGAAATAGATCGTCCCGGTCTTGTCGAAGTCCGGCGCGAGCAGCACGTCGAGCAGGCCACCTTGGCCGACGGCCGCGACCTCGGGCACGCCCGCAATGGGCTTCGACAGCTTTCCATCTTTGGAAACGAGCCGCAGGCGTCCCGGGCGCTCGCTGACGAGCAGGCGGCCATCAGGCAGGAACTGCAGACCCCAGGGATGCTCGAGGCCTTGGGCGAAGGTCTCGACCTTGATTTTGCTGGGCTCAGGCGGAGCTGGCGCGTCGGTGATCACAGCTGCAGCAGGCTCCGCCACGAGGGCCAGCGCTAACGCGAGGACAGCGCCGACGATCCGCTTGTTTTCCTTGAACATTGGGCCCTCGACTTTGTTCGATTGTCTTTTGGTGGTCTGCCGCCATATATGGGCACATGAACGGCACCGCCACCGTCGGCTTTCGTAAAATGAACGGGCTCGGCAACGACTTCGTCGTGCTCGATGCGCGCACGCGCGCGCTTCAGCTGACACCGGAGGTTGTCCGCCACATGAGCGATCGCACAAATGGTGTCGGCTGCGATCAAGTCATCGTGCTCGAGCCATCGAGCAAGGCCGATGTGTTCATGCGCATCTTCAATGCGGATGGATCACAAGTCGGCGCTTGCGGAAACGCGACCCGCTGCGTTGGGTGGCTGTTGGCGCAGGAGACCGGCCGGCGCCAGGTGACCGTCGAGACGAGCGCAGGGCTCTTGCGGGCCGATGTCGAGAGTGCGGAACGCGTGACGATTGACATGGGCGTGCCACGATTTGGCTGGGATGAGATTCCGCTTGCGGAGCCTTTCCACGACACGACCGGCATCGAGCTGCAGATCGGGCCGATCGATGCTCCGCTTCTTCATTCGCCTTCGGTGGTCAATGTCGGCAACCCGCACGCAATATTCTGGGTCGATGATGTCGATGCCCATGATCTTGCTCGCTTCGGCCCTTTGTTGGAGAACCATCCGCTCTTTCCCGAGCGCGCCAACATCTCGCTGGCCCAAGTCACCTCTCGGGATGGATTGAGGCTGAGGACGTGGGAGCGCGGTGCCGGTCTGACGCGTGCCTGCGGCACGGCGGCGTGCGCGGCGGCAGTGGCCGCGGCACGCAAAAGGCTCACCGGACGCCAGGTGAGCGTGGAGCTGCCTGGGGGTCGGCTTCAGATCGATTGGACGGCGGACGGCCACATCCTGATGTGCGGTCCGGCCGAACTCGAGTTTGAAGGCACGCTTTCACCGGAAACCCTGTCGCCAGTCCCAGTCTAGCGGGCGTCAATGTTGTCGAGTAAGAGCGGCTAGCTGTGTGACAGGAAGACGCGCGGACCGCAGATCTTAACGGGTGCGGTCAGCGGCGTTTTGTTATTCGGATCTGCGCGTATATGACCCTGCACAAGCACGGCAGGATGGCAAGGTAAGGGATGTCGGAGCCTCAAATCATTACGCTCGGCTGTCGGCTCAATGCGTATGAGTCGGAGGTGATGCGCAAGAATGCGGCCGATGCCGGCTTGAGCGACGCCGTTATCGTCAACACCTGCGCCGTGACCGGCGAGGCGGTGCGCCAGGCGACGCAAGTGATCCGCAAACTGCGCCGCGAGAACCCGCATGCGCGCATCATCGTCACCGGCTGCGCGGCTCAGGTGGAGCCGGCGCGCTTTGCAGCGCTCACCGAGGTCGACCACGTCATCGGCAACGGCGAAAAGGTCAAGTCGGAGACCTTCGTCGGGCTGTCCACTGGGGCGTCCGAACGCGTTCAGGTCGACGACATCATGAGCGTGCGCGAGACCGCCGGCCATCTCATTGACGGCTTCGGCTCGCGGGCGCGCGCCTATGTGCAGGTGCAGAACGGATGCGATCACCGCTGCACCTTCTGCATCATTCCATTCGGTCGCGGGCCGTCCCGCTCGGTTCCTGCCGGCGAGGTGGTCACACAAGTCCGCCATCTTGTTGAGGGCGGCTGCCGCGAGGTCGTGCTGACCGGGGTCGACATCACCGCATATGGGGCCGACCTTCCTGGAACTACGACGCTCGGAACGCTGGTGCGCCAAATCCTGAAGCACGTGCCGGAGCTGCAGCGCCTGCGGCTGTCCTCCATCGACCAAGTCGAGGCGGATGCGGATCTGATGCGGGCGGTGGCCGAGGAGGAGCGCCTCATGCCGCACCTGCATCTCTCCATGCAGGCCGGCGACGACATGGTGCTGAAGCGCATGAAGCGGCGCCATTCGCGCGCGGATGCGGTGAAGTTCTGCGCGGATGTGCGCCGGCTGCGGCCGGACGTGGTGTTCGGCGCCGATCTGATCGCCGGGTTCCCGACCGAGACCGACAAGATGTTTGCGAACTCGCTAAGCGTCATTGACGATTGCGGCCTCACTTATCTGCACGTTTTTCCATTTTCGGCGCGGAGCGGGACGCCGGCCGCGCGCATGCCGCAGGTGGCGCGCGCCGTGGTCAAGGAGCGTGCAGCGCGCTTGCGCGAAAAAGGTGCCGATGCGCTCGGCCGCTTTCTCGCCGCTCAAGCGGGCGCGGAGGCTGAGGTTCTCGTGGAGCGCAGCGGCCTCGGCCGCACGCGCCAGTTTGCCGAGATCTGTCTCCCCGCGGCCGATCCGCCCGGGTCGGTTGTGCGGGCACGCATTAATGGGCACGATGGGCGTCGGCTCTCAGGTGAGGTGATGGCGTGAGCGAAAGCGGGACCAAGCGCCAAGGCACCTTCAGCCGGATGTGGGGTGCAAAGCCTGTGGCCGAGGCCGCGGCCGCGGAAGTCGCGACGGAGCCGCGCGGAAAGTCCGGCGGCTGGCTTGATCGCTTGAGACAAGGGCTCGGCAAGACCTCGTCCAAGCTGTCAGACGGCATCACCGGCCTCTTCACCAAGAGCAAGCTCAATTCGGACACGCTGCAGGATCTGGAGGACGTGCTGATCGAGGCGGACCTCGGGCTCGACACGGCTGAGCGCATCATCACGGTGCTCGGCAAGGGGCGCTACGAGAAGAGCATCGAAGCCGGCGACGTACGTGCAGTCTTGAAGGCCGAGGTGGAGCGCGTGCTGGCGCCTGTGGCCCAGCCCTTGGCGATCGATGCCAATCACAAGCCCCACGTCGTTCTGGTCGTCGGCGTCAACGGCACGGGCAAGACGACGACGATCGGCAAGCTTGCCGCGCAGCTCTCGCGCGAGGGCAAGACGGTCATGCTGGCGGCCGGCGACACCTTCCGCGCCGCGGCTATCGATCAGCTCAAGATCTGGGGCGAGCGCACGGGCTCGACGGTCGTTGCCCGCGACGTGAATTCCGACGCGGCAGGCCTCGTCTATGACGCGCTGACGCAAGCGCGCGCCGAGAACGCCGACGTCCTGCTCGTCGATACCGCAGGGAGGCTGCAGAACAAAGAAGGGCTCATGGAGGAGCTTGCGAAAGTCATCCGCGTGCTGCGCAAGGTCGATCCCACGGCGCCGCACGACGTGCTGCTGGTGCTCGATGCCACGACGGGCCAGAATGCCCTGGCGCAGGTGGAGGTTTTTCGCGAGCGGGCCGGGGTCACGGGGCTCGTCATGACCAAGCTCGACGGCACCGCCCGGGGGGGCATACTGGTGGCCATTTCCGCCAAGCACGGACTGCCGGTTCGCGCGATCGGAATCGGCGAGGGCGTCGACGATCTCCAGCCGTTCGATCCCGGAGAGTTCGCCGAGGCTATCGCCGGCGGCTGAACCAGTCACACAGGCAGCTCAAAAGGGCGATACTCAACAAATGTTAACAGGGAAAGGGTGATCTCGGGCACATGGGCGCGTTGAAGCGATTAATGCCTTTCACTGCCGAGCAGACAGTGAACATCATGAGCGAGTTCGGTCCGCTCGTATTGATGTTCCTCGTCAATGCGATGTACGGCATTACCGCGGGCACCTGGGCGCTCATTGTCTCGACCGTGGTCGCGATAGCGGCCATGCTGGTCGTTCTGCACCGGCTGCCCATCTTTCCGCTGATCGCGTCCACCGTGACCGTGGTGTTCGGCTCCCTGACGATCATAACCCACGACGCCATGTGGGTGCAGATCAAGGTCACGATCTTCAATGCCATGTTTGCCGCGTTCCTGTTCGGCGGCTTGTGGCTCGAAAGAAACTTCTTCAAGTACGTTTTCGAGAAGACGTTCCACTACACCAAAGAGGGATGGGACAAGTTCACTTGGAGCTTCGCCTGGTTCTTCGTTTTCACGGCGTTCGCCAACGAGTTCGTGCGCCTGACCTTCAAGGACGAGCAGATCTACAACTTTCTGGGCCTCCAGATGGACGGTGTGGGGATCTGGATCGCCTTCAAGGTCGCGCTCATCATGCCGCTGTCGGGGTTCTACGCCTGGTACCTGACCCGGGTCATGCAGCGCTATCGCATCCCTGAAAAGAAACCTGTCGTGCTGCTGCCGACATCTGGTGCAACGCGGACGGCAGCGGCCGGCGCCCCCAACGGTTCAGACCCTGCCGCAGCGACCAAGGTCAACGCCTCGGGCGCCGAGGGGAAGCCGTCGCCGCCGGAGCCGCGTGAAGCCAATCTCGGCTAGGTGGCGGACCGGGATTGGCTTGCGGCGACGCGCTGGAAAGCTTGTGCAACGAGGTGAGAGACAGAATGGCAAACGAGGCAGACACCAAGCCGGCGGAGGGCCCTTCAGTCGGGGCTCAGATGCTCAAGCTCCTGGTCGAGGTCGGCCCGCTGGCTGTCTTCTTCATCGTCAATGCGCGCGCAGGAATCTTCTGGGGGACTGGCACCTTCATGGTGGCCACCGTCGTGTCGCTGATTGGATCCCGAATCCTGTTCGGGCGCATTCCGGTGATGCCTCTGGTGACCGGTGCGTGCGTGCTCGTATTCGGCGGCCTGACGCTGTGGCTGCATGACGACCACTTCATCAAGATCAAACCGACGATCGTGAACGCGCTGTTCGCCGGCGCGCTGTTCATCGGGCTTGCTACTGGGCAGCCGCTCTTGAAGATCGTGTTCGGAGAGGTGTTCCGGTTGACGGAGGAAGGCTGGCGCAAGCTGACGCTGCGCTGGGCATGCTTCTTTGTGTGCCTCGCCGTGCTGAACGAGATCGTCTGGCGCACGGTCTCCACCGATGTTTGGGTCAGCTTCAAGGTCTTCGGAATCATGCCGCTGACCATGGCCTTTGCGGTGGCGCAGGTTGGTCTGTTACGGCGCTACGAGCTTCCCGGCGAATAGGCCAATCGCCCGTCAGATGATCGCTACACTGACACTCAGTATTCAAAATAAGACGCTACAATATCTTGCGAATTGTTGGCGGCAAGAGTGGTTTTGCTCTGGACGAACGATGAAAACTGGTATTTTCTCCAAATCGAACCGCAACCTTTTCCTCTCCGGCAAAGGTGGGCTCGGGGGGTCGAGATGGCATCGGGCGAGATGGCGTTTCGGGCGGGCTCTTACCTTGACCAATGACAATCATGGCACGTCACAGGGCACGCGACATGACGGTCGGAAGACTGGATCGATCGCCGATTCATTTGCTGCACCGAGCCGGTCAATGCGCTAGCGACATTTTCCAGGATGAGATGGGCGAGGAGGACCTGACGCCGCGTCAGTACGCGGTCTTGGTCGCCGTCTCGCAGAACGAAGGCGTGAGCCAGACCCATCTCGTCGAGAAGACGGGGGTCGACCGCTCGACCTTGGCCGACATCGTGCGCCGCATGCTGAAGAAGGGCCTGCTGCAGCGACGGCGCACCAAGGATGATGCGCGGGCCTACGCGGTGAAGCTCACCGATGAGGGCTGGCGCGTCCTGAGGTCCGCCGATCCGCTCGTCCGTCGGGTCGATGACAAGATCCTCGCCGCGCTTCCCGGACAGCAGCGCGAGCGCTTCCTGCAAGACCTGCACGCCATCGTCGAGGCACTCGGCTGTCTGCAGCCCAAGAAGGACTGCACCGAAAAAGCCTGAGCTCGGCCGATCTCGCTGCCTTCAGGCGGCGTTGGGGAGAAGCTTGCGGTTGATGATCGTTTCGGCGATCTGGACCGTGTTGAGCGCGGCACCCTTCAAAAGATTGTCGGACACGATCCACAGCGCCAGGCCGTTATCCACGGTGGCATCCTCGCGGATGCGCGATACGTACGTTGCGAACTCGCCGGCCGCCTCTACCGGCGTCACGTAGCCGCCCGGCTCGCGCTTGTCGACGACCAGCACGCCCGGCGCAGTACGTAGGATCTCGCGCGCGTCATCGGCGCTGAGCGACTTCTCGAATTCGATGTTGACGGCTTCGGAATGGCCGACGAACACAGGCACGCGCACGCAGGTCGCCGTCAGTTTGATGCGGGGATCGAGGATCTTCTTGGTCTCGGCCAGCATCTTCCATTCCTCCTTGGTGTAGCCGTCCTCCATGAAGACGTCGATTTGAGGAATGCAGTTGAAGGCGATCTGCTTGGGAAACTTCTGCGGCTCGATGTCGGTGCCGGGCACATACATGCTCTTGGTCTGCGACCAAAGCTCGTCCATCGCCTCCTTACCGGCGCCCGAGACCGACTGGTAGGTCGAGACGACGACACGCTTGATCCCGGCCACGTCATGCAGCGGCTTCAAGACGACGACGAGTTGGGCGGTCGAGCAGTTGGGATTGGCGATGATGTTTTTCTTGGTATAGCCCTTGACCGCGTCGGCATTCACCTCCGGAACGATGAGCGGCACGTCCTGGTCGTAACGCCAGCACGACGAGTTATCGATGACGATGCAGCCCTTGGCGCCGATCTTGGGCGACCACTCCTTCGAAACGGTCGAGCCCGCCGACATGAGGCAGAAATCGACCTTGGAGAAATCGAACTGCGCCAGATCGTGGCATTTGAGGGTCTTCTCGCCGAAGGATACCTCCAGCCCCTGCGACCGGCGCGAGGCGATGGCATAGACCTCGTCGGCCGGAAACTCGCGTTCGGCCAGCACGTTCAGCATTTCCCGGCCCACGTTGCCCGTGGCGCCGACAACGGCAACCTTGTAGCCCATCGTTAAACCCTATCGCTTCTGCGGGCGTCACTTACGCGCGGCGCGCCCTTGTTGCAAGGCCTGCCGGGCGCATCGGCCGGCTGGACCGGCTCAGGCGGCGAGCTTGGAGAGCTCCTCGACGATCGCGGCGCCCATCTCGGCCGTGCCCACCTGGCGCATGCCCGGCTGCATGATGTCAGCGGTCCTGAGGCCCGCAGCCAGAGCCGCGGCGATGGCCGAATCGAGCAGATCGGCCTCCTTGCCGAGGTCGAAGGAGTAGCGCAGCGCCATGCCGAAGGAGGCGATGGTGGCGATCGGGTTGGCGAGCCCCTTGCCGGCAATGTCAGGTGCCGAGCCGTGGCACGGCTCATAAAGGGCATGGCGCTTGCCGGTCTTGGGATCGGGGGCACCGAGTGAGGCCGATGGCAGCATCCCGAGGGAGCCCGTCGTCATCGCGGCCTCGTCGGAGAGCACGTCGCCAAACAGGTTATCGGTCACGATGACGTCGAACTGCTTTGGGTTGCGCACGAGCTGCATGGCGCAGTTGTCGGCGAGGATGTGCTCGAGCTTCACCTCCGGCGCGTAGGCCTTGTGTATTGCTGTTACCACCTCGTTCCACAAGACCCCCGTCTTCATGACATTGCGCTTCTCAGCGGAGTGCACTTTGCCCGAGCGCTTGCGCGCCAGGTCGAAAGCGACGCGCGCAATCCGCTCGATCTCTTGCGTGGTGTAGACCTGGGTATCGACAGCGCGCTTCTGGCCGTCCTCGAGCGTGACGATCTCTTTAGGCTCGCCGAAGTAGACGCCGCCGGTCAGCTCGCGCACGATCATGATGTCGAGCCCCTCGACGAGTTCGCGCTTCAGCGAGGAGGCATCGGCGAGCGCCGGGTAGCAGATGGCCGGACGCAGGTTGGCAAAGAGGCCGAGGTCCTTGCGCAGGCGCAGAAGGCCGGCCTCGGGGCGCACCGCATAGGGCACCGAATCCCACTTGGGACCGCCGACGGCGCCGAAAATGACGGCGTCGGCCTGCTGCGCTCGGGCCATGGCCTCGTCGCTGATCGCCACGCCATGCTTGTCGAAGGCCGCGCCGCCGACGAGGTCCTCTTCGGTCTCGAACTTGGGGCCATTGGCAGACTTGTTGAAGAAGGCGATGAGGCGTTCGACCTCAGCCATGGCTTCCACACCGATCCCGTCGCCGGGCAACAGAAGCAAGCGATACGTGGTCATGTCGAAAGGGGTCTCGTCTCGGGTGTTGGGCTAGCGCGCGTAGTGCTACCCGCGCGACGACCCGGGGGCAAGGGCAACGGCACAGCCGATGCAGGGAAGCGTATAGGCGAGGGTGAAGCCGTTAAGGGTCAGGACCGCGCCGGCGCTCGCCAGAAGGATGCTTAAAACCAGAAGGCTGGTGCCGCCCGTGATGATGGGGACCGAGGCCAGCACGATGGCGATCTGCAAAATCGCCTGGGCATAGTCGAAATAGGGACCATGACCTCTCCCCCTCAGATGACGTCCTCCGGGGGAGCGTCGAGGCTCCGGGTCGGCAGCAAGTCCCTGCGCTCGATCAGGGCGCCGTCCGGCGACAAACGGTAGATGATCGGAGCTCCGGTCGCGAACTCGCGATCCAGGATCTCCTCCTCGCTCAGCCCTTCCAGCGTCATGATCAAGGCCCGCAAGGAGTTTCCGTGCGCCGAAACGATCACGGTCTTGCCGCCTTTCAGCTCGGGCAAGATCTCCTCCTCGTAGTACGGCAACACGCGCTCGGCCGTGTCCTTCAGGCTTTCCCCTCCCGGCGGAGGAACGTCGTAGCTTCGCCGCCACAGCTGTACTTGTTCCTCACCCCAACGCTCGCGGGCCTCATCCTTGTTGAGGCCGCAGAGATCGCCGTAGTGGCGCTCGTTGAGGGCCTCGCTGTATCGAATCTCGATGTTGGATTGGTTGAGCTCGGACAGGATGATGTCGAGTGTGCGCTGGGCCCGCTTCAAGCGGCTGGTGAAGGCGATGTCGAAAGTCAAACCTTCCGCCTTGAGGAGGCGCCCGGCGACGAGCGCCTCGATCAGACCCTTTTCGGACAGATCGGGATTGTGCCAGCCGGTAAACAGATTGCGCCGGTTCCACTCGCTCTCGCCGTGCCGCACCAGCACGAGGATGTGATTGTTTTTCTTTGTCGGCGCCACGCTAGCGGTTTCCCAAGTTTCAGAGCCCGAGAACATCGGACATTGAGTAAAGCCCCGGCGCCTTGCCGCGGCCCCACAGCGCCGCCTTCACGGCGCCGCGGGCGAAGATACTGCGGTCGCCGGCAAGATGGGCGAGTTCGATGCGCTCGCCCGGTCCGGCGAGAATCACCCGGTGCTCGCCCACGACGCTTCCCCCGCGCAGGCTCGCCATGCCGATGTCGCCGCGCCGGCGCGGGCCAGTAATGCCGTCGCGGCCCCGGATCGTGTGCTTATCGAGGTCGACGCCGCGCCCCTCGGCGGCGGCGGCGGCGAGCATCAGCGCTGTGCCCGAGGGGGCATCGACCTTGTCCCGATGGTGCATCTCCACGATCTCGATGTCGAAGTCCTCATCCAGCGCCTCAGCGACCCGACGCGTGATGGCGGCCAAGAGATTGACGCCGAGGCTCATGTTGCCGGCCTTGATGATTGGAGCGTGGCGCGCCGCAGCCGCAATATGCGCCTCGTCCGCCGGCGTCAGGCCGGTCGTGCCGATCACGTGGACAATTCGTGCATTGGCGGCTAGGCCGGCAAACTCCACCGTGGCCTTTGGCGCGGTGAAATCGAGGATACCGTCACATTTCGCGATGGTCTCGAGCGCGTCGGCGCTCACCGTGACGCCGAGGGGTCCAATGCCGGCCAGGGTGCCGACGTCGGCGCCGATGACGGGCGAATCGGCTCGCTCAGTGGCGCCACCGACCGTGCAACCTTCCGCCTCATGGACCGCGCGCACGAGCTCTTGGCCCATGCGGCCGGCAACGCCCATCACGGCGATTTTCATCAGAGGACCTCGGCTTCGTAGGATGAAAGTGCGCGCGGTATAGCAACGCCCCCGCTGAAGAGGAAGAGCGGGGCTATTCTACGGCCCTTCTGGCCCTTCCTCTGCAACTGAGGAGCGGCCATCGGGGCAGCGTGGCGCTGGTAAGGGGGTGCTTGGCGTCGAGTGAACCTCAGAGCTGCTATTTAAAATGCTCGCGGCCAAGGAAGGTCAGGCAAAGGATGTTCCTGCTGCGTGTTCAATCCCAAGCAAAGGCGATCTTCTTGAGCCTCTTGTCGCCAAACCGCTCGAACCCAGAGCCCGCCGGCCGACCGCCGCGGTGCCAGTAGAACTCCGTCGCCCTGGCGTTATCGGCGAGCGCCCAGACAATGAGGCCTGAGAGCTGCCGCGTATCGAGCTGGTGTCGGCAACCCTCGAAGAGGAGCTCGCCGAAGCCCAGGCCCTGGTGGGTCGGCGTCACATAGAGCTCGTAGATTTCTCCCTCGTACTTCCCGCGCGTGCGCGCAGCACCAAGGGTGGCATAGCCTGCGATGATGCCGCCCACCTGCAAGACGAGGACGCCGCTCCCGGATTTGATCGTGGAGCGCCACCACTCAGTACCGCGCCGGCGAATCATGCTGTCGAGGTGCAGATGGGGAATGACGCCGAGATAGGCCTCGCGCCAGGTCAGTCGAAAAATCTCGCTCAGCGCCGGCGCATCTGAGAGATTGCCGCGGCGGACCTCGCACTGTGAACTTGCACCCAGCATGCACGACCTCGAGCTGAGGCCACGATGGCATTTTTCCGCGCGCATTGGCACCCAATAGTTTGCTGAAAGTGGGGCCATGCAAAACAGCAAGGGCCCGGGATCAACTCCGCGGGCCCTTTCGACGTGGCGAGCAATCGGGGGAGGCGCGCCTATAAGGCGTCTCAGCCGACGCTTTTCATCTGCTCGAAGGTCTTGGTGGCAGCGGCATTCATGCTTTCGAGGGTCTGCCGGCCGATCTTGTTGGAGAGCTCGAAGAACTCCTTCGTCTGGGCGCTGGCAGTCGCAAGTTGCTGCTGCACGAAGGTCGCCTGAAGGCGAGCCATCTCAGGGAGGGTCTTGGCCTTGGCCATCGCCTCGGCGGCATCGAACGCGGCTTCGGCGTTGACAGTCGCCGTCTGCAGCATCTTCTCGCCAAAGGATTTGGCTCCGGCCTGGGCGGCGAGCATGATCTCCTGCATGGCCTTGGCGCCGTCCTGGGCAGCCACGCTCATTTTGGTGTAGGCCTCGCGCGTCTTAGCAACGCTATCCTCGGCGAACGCTTGAACGTTCTCAGGGATGCGCGCCTCTTTCGCCGCAGCCAACATGTCTTGAGCCTGACGCGTGAATTGGTCGTTCATGGGGGTCTCCATTATGAACTGGTGTGGGCCGGCAGATGGACGCGGGCGGGTCGTCCGAGTGAAGCGGGTTGCATTGGCACCCCGCGAACCTTGCGCCTTTCTATATAAGCCATCCCATTGTGCATTGCAACATGCAAATTTTCTGCGCTGCAACAATCTGTTTGGCGGCGTTGCCCGGGTACGCCCTCAACAAATGCCACAACCAGGTGATCGCTATTTGATGCAACGCAACTAAAGATGTGGGAATTTGTCGCGGTAGCCCATGGCCGAGCGGTCGAACAGGATATCTGTCGGCCGCAAGGGACGCGCGAGCGCCAGACCCTCGAGGGAGCGGCAGCGCGACAAAGCGACGTAAGCCTGGCCGTGGGCAAAGGTGCCCCGGCCGAGGTCGATGTAGACCCGGTCGAGTGTCAGCCCCTGCGACTTGTGGATGGTGAGCGCCCAAGCCAGCCGCAGCGGGAACTGTCGGAACGTGCCGGTGACATTCTCCACGATCTTCTCGGCGGCCTGGTCGAAGGCATAGCGGCGCGCCTCCCAGGACACAGGCTCGATCTCGTGCACGTCGTCGTTGATCTCGATCCAGACCCGCTTCGGCTCCAGTCGGGCGATGCGCGCGACCGAACCGTTGACCCACCGTCTGTCCGGGTCGTTGCGCAATAGGATCACTTTGGCGCCCGGCTTCAGGAGCAGCGTGGCATCCGTCGGCTGCGCGGACTGGCTGAAATCGCCGGAGATGCCGGCTTCGTAAGGTCTGACCTCGCCGGGGAGCGCGTCGAGATAGGCCATATTGATGCGCTGGGCAGCGGCATTGGTCGGTGTAAGGATCACGAAGCTGTTGCCCTCGCTCAGCGTGCGAATGGGATGGGTCCGCTCGTTGAGAACCGCCAGGTCTTCCTCCGTCACCTCTCCATCGCGAATGCGGTTGAGCACTTCGATAAGCGTCTCATCGCTCTGACGGAATACGTGCTCGAACTCGATGAGCGACATGCCGGCACCGTCAACCAGAGATGGGAGCTGAAAGAAGAACGGCCCACCGTGGGCGCTTTCGAGATGCTCTGCTTCCTCCCCGCTTTGCACGACAGGCGGCAATTGGTGCAGATCGCCGAAGAGCAACAGTCGGACACCTCCGAACGGCTCGCGCGGACGTCCGCGATTGAGTCGCAGCGACTGGTCGATTGCCCACATGAGGTCGGAGCGCACCATCGAGACCTCATCGATGATGATGAGCCTCAAGCGGCGCATGAGCCGTCCATTGCGGCTGCGCCGTATGTCATCGGGGCGGATGAGCCGAGGCGGAAAGCCGAAAAAGGAATGGATCGTCTGGCCCCCGACGTTGACGGCGGCGAGGCCTGTGGGCGCGAGCACTGCTGCCTCCTGCGCGATCATGTCCCGAAGCGCGCGCAGGAGCGTCGATTTTCCAGTGCCGGCACGCCCGGTCACGAACAGGTGACCGCTGTCGTTGCGAGCAAAATCCAACGCGGTGAGGAACTGGGCAGGCGGCGTGATGCCGGCCGGCCATTGGTCAGGGCCGACCGTCGTCAAACCCAGTTCTGCAGACTTCTTTGATGACACGCGAAGTCCCCGCATCGCTGCGCCGTGCTTAGCAGGCCTTCGGCCCCCCGAAAAGCTTGCGCCGGCCGATGAGCCGGCCGGCGCAAGGTTTTCGGGGAATCGGTGCCTCAGTCGCGGGTCATCGAGATCACCTTGAAGGAACTATCAAGCTTGATGTCGTACTGCATGTTTTTGCACTTGGCGTCGTCCACTTCAAAGACGCCGGTTGCCTCGCTCTCTTTCTCGTAGGTGCCACCCTCGCAGCCCCACTCGGCGAGCGCCGCCTTGATCTTCCCAGCCTCGTCATCGGAGGGCTTCTCGTCCGCAAAGGCGGGAGCGCCGCACAGAGCGGCGGCAAAGGCAACGATCATCAGCTTTTTCATCCTGTCCTCCTCTTGTCCCACTGCCACGCTTGCACGCTTCGCAATAACATGACCTTGCACCGCACAACAGGTGCGGTGGCATGGGATTTCTTCCTGTCTTTACAGGGAAACTTTCCCGCTACGCGACCTCGCGGGCGCGCTCCATTTTCTTGCGCGTGTTGGGATCGAGCCAACGCTTCCGCAGGCGAATCGAGCGCGGCGTGACCTCGACGAGCTCATCGTCGGTGATGTAGGCCATCGCCTTCTCGAGCGTCATCTTCAGGGGCGGGGTGAGTTGCACGTTCTCGTCCTTGCCGGACGCGCGTACGTTCGTGAGCTTCTTGCCCTTGACGACGTTGACCTCCAGGTCATTCTCCCGCGAGTGCTCGCCAACGATCATGCCCGTGAAGACGCGGGTCTGCGGACCGATCATGAAGGGGCCGCGATCCTGCAGATTGAAAATCGCGTAGGCGGCGGCCTCGCCGTCGCCGTTTGAAATGAGAACGCCCGTGCGGCGGCCGGGGATCTCGCCGCGGAACGGCGCGTAGGCATGAAAGAGACGGTTCATGACGGCTGTGCCGCGCGTGTCGGTGAGCAACTCGCTCTGGTAGCCCAATAACCCGCGGGTGGGCACGTGGAAAACGAGCCGTTGGCGGCCGCCGCCAGAAGGGCGCATCTCCATCAGGTCGCCCTTGCGCTCCGACAGCTTCTGCACGACGACGCCGGAGTGCTCTTCGTCGACGTCGATAATGGTCTCCTCGATCGGCTCGAGGCGCTCGCCTGTCTCCTCGTCGGTCTTGAGCAGGACGCGGGGGCGCGAGACCGTCAGCTCGAAGCCTTCCCGGCGCATGTTCTCGATCAGAATGGCGAGCTGCAACTCGCCGCGGCCCGCGACCGTAAAGCTGTCCTTATCGTCGTTCTCGGTGATGCGGATGGCAATGTTGCGCTCCGCTTCCTTGAGGAGGCGCTCGCGGATGACGCGGCTCTGGACCTTGTCGCCCTCCTGGCCGGCGAGGGGGCCGTCGTTGATGCGAAACGCCATGGAGATCGTCGGAGGATCGACCGGCTGCGCGACGAGCGGCACCTCGATCGAGGGATCGCACAGCGTATCGGCGACCGTTGCCTCGCTCATGCCGGCGATCGCCACGATGTCGCCGGCTTCGGCTTCCTCGACGGGGACGCGCTCGAGCCCGCGGAAGCCCAGGACCTTTTGCACGCGAAACGTCTCGATTTGCTTGCCGTCCCAATGCAACGCCTTGAGGGTCTGATTGGGACGGATGGTGCCGGACGTGATGCGTCCCGTCAGAATGCGCCCCAGATAAGGATCGGCCTCGAGCGTGGTCGCCAGCAGCCGCAACGGGCCGGTCTCGACCTTGGGCGGCGGCACATGCGACAGCACGAGATCGAACAGCGGCGCCAGGTTCTCCTTGGGGCCTTCCGGCGCAAGCGCCATCCAGCCGTCGCGGCCTGAGCCGTAGAGAACGGGGAAGTCGAGCTGCTCATCTGTGGCATCGAGGTTGGCGAAAAGATCGAAGATCTCGTTCAGGACGTCGGTATGGCGCTCGTCGGGACGGTCGATCTTGTTGATGGCGACGATGGGCTTGAGGCCGCGCTTGAGCGCCTTGGAGACCACGAACTTAGTTTGCGGCAACGGTCCCTCGGAGGCATCGACGAGCACGATCGCGCCGTCGACCATGTTGAGGATGCGCTCCACCTCGCCACCGAAGTCGGCGTGGCCTGGGGTGTCCACGATGTTGATGCGCGTGCCCTTCCAGGCGACAGAGGTGCATTTCGCCAGGATGGTGATCCCGCGCTCACGCTCCAGATCGTTGGAATCCATGGCCCGCTCGGCGACCCGCTGGTTCTCGCGGAAAGAGCCGGACTGCTTCAGGAGCTCGTCGACGAGCGTGGTCTTGCCGTGGTCGACGTGGGCGATGATGGCGATGTTTCTTAGGTTCATACCGGTTTTGTGCACTGCAAAAGATGCGCGGACCTACCACATCGCCCACAAGACCGCCAGCCCGACCGCTTAACTGTGCCGGCCCATGGCCGATTGGGCCCTCGTGTCGCGCATCAGCGCATAGACCAGGAACGATATGAAGATGCAGCCGGTCACATACCAGTAGAACGCGGTCTCGTGGCCGATCTCCTTCAGGTAGAGGGCCACCCATTGGGCGGTGCCCCCGAACAGGGCCACCGTCACGGCGTATGGAAACCCCACGCCCATGGCGCGGATGCTGGTGGGAAACAGCTCCGCCTTCACGACCGCATTGATGGCAGTGTACCCGCTGACGATGACCAGGGCCGCCATGATCAGGAAGAAGGCCGACCAGGCATCGGTAACCTGCTCCAGCGCGGTGAGAATGGGGACGGTCAGCAGTGTACCGAGGATGCCGAACAAGAGCAGCACCGGGCGGCGCCCGACGCGGTCGGAGAGCGCCCCGACGACCGGCTGCAGGCACATGTAGACGAAGAGCGTGCTCGCGGCGACGACAGTCGATGTGTCCTTGGAGAAGCCGGCGGAGTTCACCAGGAACTTCTGCATATAGACCGTATAGGTGTAGAACGCGACGGTGCCGCCCAACGTCAGGCCCACCACGATCGCGACCTCGCGCGGATAGTCGAGCAGGCCTCGCAATGGATTTGAATGCGTGTTGATGGTGGCGCTCGCCTCCACGAAGGCGTCGGTCTCGTGCATGTCGCGGCGCATGAAGTAGACGACGACGGCGAGCCCTGCGCCGATCGCAAACGGAATGCGCCAGCCCCAGGCCGCGAGCTGCTCGGGTGTGAGCAGGACCTTTTGCAGCGTGAGCAGAACGAGCATGGCGAGCAACTGCCCGCCGATGAGCGTGACGTACTGGAAGCTCGAATAGAAGCCGCGGTGCTCCGGGTGCGCCACCTCCGAGAGGTAAGTGGCGCTGGTGCCGTATTCCCCTCCCAGGCTCAAGCCCTGCACGAGTTGGGCAAAGAGGAGGATGAGGGGCGCGGCCACGCCGATGCTGGCGTAGGTCGGCGTAACCGCGATCATTAGAGAGCCGACGCACATCAACAGCACCGACGCGGTCAACGCGAGGCGGCGTCCGTGGCGGTCGGCGAAATGGCCGAACAGCCAGCCGCCAATGGGCCGCATCAGAAACCCGACTGCGAAGATGGCGGCCGTGTGCAGCAGCTGCGCGGTCTGGCTCTCCGAGGGAAAGAAGGCGCCGGCGAAGTAGAGCGAGAAGGCCGCGTAGGCATAGAAGTCGAACCACTCGACGAGGTTGCCGGACGAGCCGACGAAGATCGCCCTCAGGCGGCGTGCAGTATCAGCCAAATTGGTAGGCGGCAGCGGACGCGTCGGTTTGCCGGCAGTCCGTATATCCATGGCGCCTTCTCGGCCTTCCTTGTTTGCCGGTGCCGGCGCCGGCCCTAAGCACCCTTCAGCATAGCCCAGATTTCCTCAAGCCGCGTTCTCGTCTGCATGTCGATCGCATCCTTGATCGAGGCCATCTGCCGCTCGAGGACGGGCCCCAGCTCGCCCGCGATCTTCTCGCGGGCGGTTGAGTTCATGACGGCGAGCGCTTCGCGAATATGCGCAAGACCAAGGTCGCGCTCGAGGTGGTGGTCGAGCTTCATGAGGAAGTCGCGGGCGAAGTGAGGCACCTCGAGCTTGGCCATGGCCGAGAGTGCACGCCGGCGCACCGAGGTATCGGGATCGGCGAGCGCCGCCGACATCAAGTGGTTGCGCAACGTCGTCGGCACGCGCACCAGCCGCTTCTTCACGCTTTCCGGGCTCGCCGTGCCCTGCTCGATGGCGTGCGCCATGGCGAGCTGGTGGCTCCACTGCTGGAAGCGCAACAGCAGCGCGCGCATGACGATGATGCTGATGGTGGCCACGATGAAAAGCCGCACGCCGTTGCCGGTCCAGCCGTTGTAGACGATCTGGGCCGTTATGTTGTCGGAGAGGTGCGCGAGGTTCGCCCAGGCATTGACGAGCGAGCTCACAATCGGCACCTCGTTCAAGACGCAGGCCAGATACTCGGTGAAATCGTTCATGAGTGCGGGGCGCCGCCGCAGGATCTGAGCGAGCCCGGTCCGCTCAATGGTCTCGATCAAGGCGGCGAGGCCAAGGATGTAGAACGTGACCGAGGACACCAGGATCGGGAGATTGTTGACGGCGTCGAAGGCCGAAAACCGCATGCCCTCAGGCTTCATCGCCCCCTCCATCACGCGCTTCTCCTCGTACATGATGCGCAGGCTGCTCATCATTATGAGGATGTGCACGACGAGGAACGCGACCAGCGTCCAGAACAGGGGACGGGTGGTTAGGTCCATGACGGCGAGGTAGAGGATCGCCGCGTTGGCCGCGAGCCACACCACGATCTTCCAGAGGCCGACATCGCCGGTCTCGGGGTCGGGCCGGAAGACGAAATTCAAGACGCCGATGAGGGGCCAACAGGCCGCCGTCCACATTCGATCAAATAGTCCGTATGCCGCCGATGCGGCATCGCCCATGACGCCCGTCATGTTCCACCCCTTCTCGCCTGGCGCTCCCAAGTCAGGCTAACGTAGTATGCGGGTGCGACACAACGATTGGGCTCGTGTCCGATCTGGCCGCACCGATGCGGGACCGTTGGGACTAGCCCTCTCCGACGCATTGACCGGCGCCCTTGCGCAGCTTTAAGTGCGGCCCAATCTTATGGGCCCGGCGCCGAAAGGCTCCAGGCAGCAGGGGGGCGGAGGCAGGACCACCCGCCTCGAGGAGAACGGCCACGATGACACAGCCCAAGCATGCGAAAGTGCTGATCCTCGGCTCCGGACCGGCCGGCTACACGGCCGCCATCTATGCCGCACGCGCCATGCTGAAGCCGCTGCTGATCCAGGGCTCGCAGCCGGGCGGCCAGCTCACCATAACGACAGACGTCGAGAACTATCCAGGCTTTGCCGACGTGATCCAGGGCCCTTGGCTCATGCAGCAGATGCAGGCCCAGGCCGAGCACGTCGGCACCGAGATCGTGATGGATCAGATCGCCAAGGTCGATCTGCAGAGGCGGCCTTTCCGTCTCGAAGGCGATTCAGGCGACGCCTACACTTGCGATGCGCTGATCATCTGCACCGGCGCCCAGGCGCGCTGGCTCGGCATCCCGTCGGAGGAGGCCTTTAAGGGCCACGGCGTGTCAGCCTGCGCCACCTGCGATGGGTTCTTCTACAAGGGCAAGGAAGTGGTCGTGGTCGGCGGCGGCAACACCGCGGTCGAGGAGGCGATCTTCCTCACCAACTTCGCCAGCCGCGTCACCATCGTGCATCGGCGCGATCATTTCCGTGCGGAGAAGATCCTGCAGGACCGGCTCTTCAAGAACCCCAAGATCGAGGTCGTCTGGGACCACACGGTCGAGGAGATCGTCGGCTCGAGCGACCCCAAGTCGGTGACCGGCGTGCGGCTCAAGAACGTGAAGACGGGCGCGGTCACGGAGCGGGCAGCCGACGGAGTCTTCATCGCCATCGGGCACGCGCCCGCGACCGAGTTGTTCAAAGGCCAGCTGGAGATGACGAAATCGGGCTACTTGATCACGAGACCGGATTCGACGGCGACGTCCATCCCGGGCGTCTATGCGGCGGGCGACGTCAAGGACGAGGTCTACCGGCAGGCCGTGACGGCAGCGGCCATGGGGTGCATGGCGGCGCTGGAGGCCGAGCGCCATTTCGCGACGCTGGAGATCGAGGCAGAGGCCGCCGAGTGAGCTTGGCGCCTCACTCGACGCGATAGGCGACGACCTTGTCGTCCTTCATCATGGGGATGAGCAGCAGGCGCTCAGCCGGCATCCAGCTGATGTCGGCGCTGCCCTGGTTGAGATCGAGCAGTTGCTCGGCCTTGCCCGATGCGTGGATGCGATAGAGGGCGCCCGCCACCCAGTCGGTGACGAGGAAGCTGTCGTCGTTGAGCGGCTCGATGCCGTCGAGATTGCCGATCGGCGTGCCGTCACCAAGATCACGCACCGTCTTGTCGGGGATCGATACCTCGAGGAGATTGGCAGGTGCGGATTTCGCAGCGGATGTCCCCGGAGCACCCCAGGCGGCAACGATCAGTTTGTCGCCGACAACGTGCAGGCCGTTTGGATATTTGAGGGCTTCGCCGTCCATCCACTTTTCAAATTTGCCATCGGCGAGACGCCAAATGGTGCTGGCGCTCGAATCCGAGACGTAAATGCGACCCGCACCGTCCGCGGCAACGTCGTTGAGGAACTTCGCGCCCGGAGCATCATAGCGCGCGATAATCTTTCCATTGGCAGTATCGATTTCCACCAGCTTGTCGATGTCGGCCACATAGAGGCGGCCATTCGCCAGAGCCAACCCCTTGGGTGCGTCAAGACCCTTTGCCCATTGCGGGTCGAGGATCGTGCCGTCTTTGAGGGAGATTTTGGCGATGAAGCCGTCCCCATCCTTATTAGTGGGCTGGCCGCTGATATTGCTGACGTAGGCAAACGTCCCGGTCGGATCGGGAAGCACTGATTCGGGTGTCTTGAGACCGGTCGTCTCCCACAGCTTGACCGGCTCACTGAAAGCCGGCGACGCCCAAGCCAAGAGCCACACCATCGCAACAATCGATCCGAGCGATTTCATCTCCGACTTCCTCTTTGCGCGAGTTAACCCAAAGACGTGCGCTTATTGCGCGTACAGGTGGCGTACAGTTTGGATGCGCGCGCCCTATTCATGCGCCGCTGGGTGGTTTAAGTTGCGCCGCAACAAGCCCGAGGCCGTCTTAGCACAAGCGAACGTTTCGCGGATGCAACTTGTCCGAGAGGCACGGGTTGTGTCCGCACGCGGACTTCGCCGCGCATTGTCCGATGGGGTCTATCCATGGACTGGGACAAGCTCAGGATCTTTCACGCGGCGGCGGAGGCGGGCAGCTTCACGCACGCCGGCGATGCCCTGCACATGAGCCAATCCGCCGTGAGCCGACAGGTCTCGGCGCTTGAGCGCGATCTGAAGGTCGTGCTGTTCCACCGCCATGCGCGAGGTCTGGTGCTGACCGAGCAGGGTGAGCTCCTGCACCGGACGACGTCCGACGTCATGAATAAGCTGCACACGGCGGAGACGCTGCTGTCGGATACGACGTCGAAACCCACCGGCGAGCTGCGCATCACGGCACCGGTAGGTTTCGGAACGGTGTGGCTGACGCAGCGGTTGCGCGAGTTCCACGAGCTCTACCCTGAGATCCGCGTCGAGCTCAACCTCAACGACGACCAGGTCGACATCGGCATGCGCGCAGCCGACGTCGCCATCTGGACGCGCGAGCCTGGGCAGACCGATCTCATCCGCCGCACCCTCTTCACCACCAAGGTGCGCGCCTTCGCCTCGACCCAGTATGTGCGCCGCTTCGGCGCGCCCAAGACGCTGGAGGAGCTCGACCAGCACAGCATCGTCTCCTACAGCGGCCAGCCTGCCCAGCACCTGTCAGCGATTACCTGGATCGAGACGGTCGGGCGCGACGGAAGGGGACCGCGTGAACCGGCATTTCGCGCCAACAGCGTGGTGGCGCTGCGCTACGCGATCCGCGCCGGCATCGGCATCGGCATGATCCCTGACTACATGACGGACGAGCAGGCCGACCTCGTGCCCGTACTAACCGAGATCGATCCGCCGACCCTGCCGATCCTGTTCGTGTATCCGGAGGAGCTCAAAGCCTCCAAGAAGGTGCAGGTCTTGCGCGACTTCCTGGTCGCCAAGGCCAGGCAATGGAAATATTGACGTCTACGCCGGCCCCGTCGTTGCACCGTTGCGGGCGAGACGCTATCTAACCGGCACGGTTTCTTCAGCATCGGCAGCTAGGAACGCCTTGAACAGCCCTCACTTTATCGGCGGGTGGGGGCGCGTCACGTGAGGGGTCCCTGCTGCCGAAGCGCGAGCAGCGAGACTAAAGGCATGGCCAAGACGCTCTACGACAAGATCTTCGACGACCACGTGGTCGATCGCCAAGAAGACGGCACCTGCCTGCTCTACATCGATCGCCATCTCGTGCACGAGGTGACGAGCCCGCAGGCCTTCGAGGGCTTGCGCATGGCGGGCCGCAAGGTGCGCGCGCCGGAGAAGACGTTGGCCGTTGTCGATCACAACGTTCCGACGACTGACCGCAGCCACGGTATCAACGACGAGCAGAGCCGCATTCAGGTCGAGACGCTCGCCAAGAACGCTGAGGACTTCGGGGTCGAGTACTTCAACGAGCTCGATGCGCGTCAGGGCATCGTGCACGTCGTCGGGCCCGAGCAGGGCTTTACGCTGCCGGGCACCACCATTGTCTGCGGCGACAGCCACACCTCGACCCACGGCGCCTTTGGGGCGCTTGCTCATGGCATCGGCACGTCCGAGGTCGAGCACGTGCTCGCCACGCAAACGCTGATCCAGAACAAGGCTAGGAACATGCGGGTGACGGTCGACGGCAAGCTGCCGGACGGCGTCACCGCCAAGGATGTGATCCTTGCCATCATCGGCGAGATCGGCACCGCCGGCGGCACCGGCCACGTCATCGAGTATGCGGGCGAGGCGGTCCGCTCGCTGTCGATGGAAGGACGCATGACCGTTTGCAATATGTCGATCGAGGGCGGCGCCCGCGCCGGCATGATCGCGCCCGACGAGAAGACCTTTGCCTTCATCGAGGGGCGCCCGAAGGCGCCCAAAGGGGCGGCTTGGGACATGGCCTTGCGCCATTGGGAGACGCTTCAGTCGGATGAGGGCGCGCACTTCGATACCGAGGTGAAGCTCGATGCCGCGCAGCTGCCGCCGATCGTGACCTGGGGCACAAGCCCGGAAGACGTCGCCGCCATCACCGGCGTGGTGCCCGACCCGGCCAAGGTCGAGAACGACAACAAGCGCGCCTCGATGCAGCGGGCGCTCGAGTACATGGGGCTTAAGCCCGGTACCAAGATGACGGACATTCCGCTCGATGTCGTGTGGATCGGCTCGTGCACCAATGGACGCATCGAGGATCTGCGTGCCGTCGCCAAGATCGTCGAGGGCAAGAAGATCTCCGGCAGACTCGCGTATGCGATGATCGTGCCGGGCTCCGGCCTGGTGAAGGCGCAGGCCGAGGCCGAGGGTCTCGACAAGATCTTCAAGGAGGCTGGCTTCGAGTGGCGCGAGCCCGGCTGCTCCATGTGCCTTGGCATGAATCCGGACCAGTTGAAGCCGCAGCAGCGCTGTGCCTCCACCTCGAACCGCAACTTCGAGGGCCGCCAGGGGCGGCTGGGGCGCACGCACCTTTTGTCGCCCGTCATGGCTGCGGCTGCAGCACTTGAAGGTCACTTCGTCGATATCCGCAGCTGGGGCCGCTCACGCGCCTGGGATTAAGGAGCGGTGATGGTCAATTCGCTCGTCCAGCAAAAGTTCGGGGCCGCCGCTGCCGACTATGCGGCTTCCGCCGTGCATGCGCAGGGCCCAAGCCTCGCCCGCGCCGTCGCGCTCGCCAGGCCGCAGCCCGACTGGCGGGTCTTGGATGTTGCGACGGGCGCCGGGCATACGGCGATGGCCTTCGCCCCGCACGTTGCCCGCGTCGTTGCCAGCGATGTCACCGACGAGATGTTGGCACAAGCCAAAAAGCTCGCCGCCGACAAGGGTCTCGCTAATGTCGAAACGGCACGTGCCGATGCCGGTGCGCTACCCTTCGAGGATGCGAGCTTCGACTTGGTCACCTGCCGGCTCGCGGCGCACCATTTTCCCGACCCGGCGGCTTTCGTCAGCGAAAGCTTCCGCGTGCTGAAGCCTGCTGGCACATTTGCCCTGATCGACAACGCCAGCCCCGACGCAACCATCCTACCAACGGCGGCAGCGGCCGAGCTAATCGAGGCCGCCACCGTATTCAACGCCTATGAGAAGCTGCGCGACCCCAGCCACGCACGTGCGCTGACGGTGAGCGAATGGCTGGAGCTTATGCGCAGCGGCGGCTTCAGCGACACCACGCACGAGCTGCTCGACCAGCACATCGTATTCGGGCCATGGACCGAGCGCATGCGCTGCGATGCTGCAACCGTACGCCGGCTCGAGGCGATGCTCGAAGAAGAGCCCCTGCATACATTCCTAAGACCGCGCGCGACCGAGGACGGGCTGACCTTCACGCTGCAGGAAGCGATCATCGTCGCACATAAGCCTGGCCGAGCATGACGCGAGCGACAAACCTGCAGAGTGCGACCGCGCCCACGATTGCCGACTTCGAGTCGCTGGCGGCCGCTGCCTACAAGCGGTTGCCTGCCGAGTTCCGCGAGAAGAGCAACGACCTGCTGATTCGTGTGGAAGACTTCGCCACAGATGAGGTTCTGGCGTCGCTCGGCATTGACAGTCCGTTCGACTTGCTCGGCCTCTATCACGGCGTCAGTCTCAATCATAAAAGTGTGATGGATCTGCCACGTCAGCCCGACATGGTATTCCTTTACCGGCGGCCAATTCTGGAGGAGTGGGCCGAGAGCGGAGAGGCGCTCGGCGATCTTATCGCGCACGTTCTTGTGCACGAAATCGGTCATCATTTTGGCTTCTCCGACGCCGACATGGCGCGGATTGAGGCCGCGGCGGGCGCATAGGTTCGTCACTAGGCCGCATGACCGTGCGCTTGTCTCACGCCTCAAAGCGCGCCATGTTGGGCGAGATCAAATCATCGGGGGATTTCTTTGAGCGTCATGGGCACGATGCGCCGCGGATTCCGCCCGTTGGCCTTGGGGCTGCTTGCGCTTCTCGCCTCACAGCTCCCTGGTGCGGCTCAAGAGGGCAGGTCGCCAACGCCTGAAGAATATGTCGCCCACGTGGGCGGCCAGGCCGAGATTGTGCCGGCGGGCCAGTTCGTGCTCGACGGCATCAAGCTCTACTGCGGCACCCGACCGACGGTGATCGACAACAAGCTCGACGACTACGGTGCCGCCTACCCCGGCTTCCTGATCATGAACATGAAGCTGTTGAACCGGGTCTCCACCCCGGTGAAGCTGTGGATCTACTCCCACGAGTGCGGCCACCAGTTCCGCGGGCCCGACGAGGAGACCGCCGACTGCTTCGCGGTGCAGCGCGGGCGTCGGCAGGGGTGGCTGTCGCCGGGCGGCATAGAGGAGATCTGCAAGTTCATCGCGCCGGCCAAGGGCGACGCCATGCACTTCTCCGGCTCGCATCGCTGCGAGTACATGCGCCAGTGCTTCACGGAGTACCAGATCCGCTGAGCGGCTGGCCTGCTCACCCAAGCGTCTGTAGCCCAATCTATCCCCGCCTCTTCGCGGGCGTCTAAGCTCGCGCTTTTCCCTGCGAGAGGCTCAGCGCACTTGCGCCTCGCCGATTACGCCCAACGCCTGCTCTGCCTCGCCGAGACGGTCCACCGCTGGCTCGGCGCACTCGCCACGCTCGATGACAAGCGGCGGGCGCGGGTTGCACGCTATGCAGAAAGGATCGCCGATACGCTCGCCCGCGCTGGCGACGCGCTGAACCGGCTCGCGCAGAGGCCGCAGGACGGGTGGGCGCGCCGCCAGGCGATCCGCGAGCTGGGCCGCATTTCCGGGTATATCGAGACTATGGTCGCTGCGCCGAGCATAACCTTGACGGGCGCAAGCTTGCTGGCGTTAAAAGGCGCCTGGAGCAGCTGCGGCCGGGCGAGCTGCACGAATGCGTGATCTCCGGCCGCAAGCCTCTGCACGTCGACCGCTTGGCGTCGGCGGAAGGCTACTTCCGAGCGTTAGCGGACGGACTGCGGACCTAAAGTCGATTTGACACCGACCCGAGAGAGGCAATGGAGAAGTTCACAACGTTGACAGGTGTCGCCGCCCCGTTGCCCCTGCGCAACGTCGACACCGACATGATCATCCCCAAGCAGTTCCTGAAGACGATCCTGCGCACCGGGCTCGGCAAGAGCCTGTTCTTCGAGATGCGCTACGATCAAGACGGCAAGGAAGTTCCGGATTTCGTCCTGAACCAGCCGGCCTACCGCAAGGCTCGGATCCTGGTGGCGGGGGAGAACTTCGGCTGTGGCTCCTCGCGCGAGCACGCGCCGTGGGCGCTCAAGGATTTCGGCATCCGCTGCGTCATCGCGCCGGACTTTGCCGACATCTTCTACAACAACTGCTTCCAGAACGGCATCTTGCCGATCAAGCTGCCACAGGCCGACGTCGACAAGCTGATGGATGATGCGAGCCGCGGCTCGAACGCGACGGTCACCATCGATCTGGAAAGCCAAGAAATCCGCGGGCCCGACGGCGGTGTCATCAAGTTCGACATCGATCCGTTCCGCAAGCACTGCCTCTTAAACGGCCTCGACAACATCGGTCTGACGCTGGAGAAGCAGAAGGCCATCGAAGCCTTTGAGGAGAAGGCTCAAACAGCGCGTCCGTGGGCGTAAGTCGCGATTTGGCGGCGTGCTGATCGCGCCGGCAAATCGAATATTCGATGTCAGCTAGCAGGCCGACCGAGCAAAGCAGCCAACGGGAGGAAGCGATGGTGAAGCCGATCCACATGATGGTGCGCATCAAGGACGAGGCGCGCTCCGTCGACTTCTACCGCAAGGCCTTCGGGCTCGAGATTGCCGAGCGCGTCGACTTCCCAGATTTCACGCTCATCTACATGCGTCCGCCCAAGGGCGACTTCGAGGTCGAGCTCACGGTCAACAAGGGTCGCACCGAGCCTTACAATCTGGGAGACGGCTACGGGCATGTGGCGTTCGTCACCGACGACCTCGAAGGCGAGCGCACACGCATGACGGCGAACGGCCTCGCGCCTAAGGACATTAAGGAGATGACGCACGACGGCAAGCCGTTCGGGAAGTTCTTCTTCATCGAGGACCCCGACGGCTACAAGATCGAGGTGCTGCAGAAGGGCGGCCGCTTCGGGTAGCCGTGCCTACCAGTCGCTGCCGGTGATATGCGGCTTTGTCGTCTCCAGCGCGGGTGGCGTCTTCATCGGCCAGGAAGCGCCGAGATTGCGCAGATACGACGCCTCGTTCGGCGGCTGGCACCAGATGTTTCCATAAAAGCCGTAGGGGCCGTTGTAGGGTGTGCAGTCGCGCGGGCGCCGTCGTCTAGCTCCGATCGCGACGACCATGTCGCTTGAGCGCGCCGCACCCGGCAAAAGGCTGGCGGCTTGAGCCGACGGGGCGGTGGCCGGGAGTGCTGCTGCTAGCGACAACGCGCAAACGACGGACAAGCGCATGGGATCCCCCTGATACGACGTTGGAAATCAATCACGGCGGTGCGCGCCGGATTTTTCCAAAGTCTACCGAGCGGGCCTTGCGATTCCGGGTGGGGGAGACACGAGCATTTAACGCGTATTCGACGCAATTTGCCGCCGACGCGCCATCTCTGGCTGGGACAAGCGAACCTGAACGCGCCTACCAGTCGGTATCCGAGGACGGCTTCACCTTCTTGAGCGAGGGCGGCGTCTCCTGCGGCCACGGTGAACTGAGATTGCGCATGTAGGACATCTCGTTCGGAGGCTGGCACCATACGTTGCCGTAGAAGCCATAAGGCCCGTTGTAAGGCGTGCAGTCTTTCCGTGGGCGGTGTTGCTTCTGCTCGACGCTCAGTACGCCGCTTGCCGGCTGTGACACGCCACGGGTGATGGGGATCGCCTGCGCCGGAGTTGTGGCGATGATAGCCGTTGCTGCCAAACCGATGGCGCATCCGCTCAGTAACCGCATCGCTCACCTCCACGCGTTGCCATTCCGTGCTTTCGCCGCGAGCCTATGTTGGCGCGGCAAGATTTCCGGTTCACTGCAGCAGGACGATGGTTTTTGGGCGTCTTTGGCTCGAATTGTCTGGCTTTAGCACCGTGCGCTTGGCCGGTACGTGAGTTAGAGCTGAGCGGAACGGGCCTGGATAAGCGCCCCAGCGAGTGCATCGGAGAAATCGCGCCGCTCGTCGTCGGTCAGAAAGCGGCCGAAGGAGAACTCGCGCCCGTGCGAGCTAAGGCGCAAGTCTGTGCGTCCTTGCGGACCTTCGGCGACGAACACGCGCACCCAGTAAGGGTTGAAATCGAAGCATTCGCGCTTGCCGGAGGGATGAACGCGCGTGACAGTCAGCGTCTCCGGCGTAAGCTCGACTGTCTCGTAAAGGCGTCCAGAACGGTAGTTTAGCTTGAAGGCAATGTAGACCAGAGCCACGTCGAGGCCGAAGAATCCGAACACGGGCCAGGCGCCCATGGCGAGAAATACCATGCCCGTCACGAAGCTCACGCTGCCGATCGCCAACATGAGCACCAGAAAGCCGCGCGGTCCAAGCGACCGATGCGGGTGCAGTATCGCGCGGAAGGCGCGTTCCTTTTGGGTTGGGGGGCCGTTTTCGTTCATGCGCACAGCCTATCCGGTGAGACGCCCATTATGAAGAGGCCCGATCAGGCCGGCGCAAGGCATAAAGCCTCCGCGGGCAAACCGCCGCGCAAAAAGGTGAAACGTGCGGCTCCCAAGCGCGGTTCCCGTCTGAGCGAGGTGGCCATTGCCGAGATTTTTCGCCGCTTCTCGGCCGCCGATCCCGACCCCAAGAGCGAGCTGGAATACATCAACCCCTATACGCTCCTCGTCGCTGTCGTCCTCTCCGCACAGGCGACCGATGCCGGCGTCAACAAGGCGACCCGCTCGGTGTTCAAGGTGGCCAATACGCCCGAGAAGATGCTGCGTCTGGGCGAGGACAAGCTACGCGATGCCATCAAAACCATCGGCCTCTACCGCAACAAGGCACGCAACGTGATCCTTCTCTCGCGCCAGCTGGTGGAGGAGCACAATGGCCAAGTTCCGCGCGAGCGCGAGGCTTTGGAGGCGCTGCCGGGCGTGGGGCGCAAGACGGCCAACGTCGTCTTGAACGTGGCATTCGGCCAGCCGACGATGGCCGTCGATACGCACGTCTTTCGCGTCGCCAATAGGACCGGGCTTTCCAATGGGAAGACGCCGATTGCCGTCGAGGAAGATCTGCTGCGCGTCATCCCCGCCCAGTATGCGCTCCACGCTCACCATTGGTTGATCCTGCACGGGCGATACGTTTGCAAAGCTCGCAAGCCGGATTGCCCGAGATGCCTCATCCGCGATCTGTGCCTCTACGGCGCCAAGACTCCTTGAGCGTCGCTTGCCTGCGTCAATCGTGCGCAATGGTTGCCTCGAAAGCTCGATAGTTGTGTTTCGCGTTAACTCTGGGCGCATGCGAACGCGATGGCAGCTCCAGATTTTAGGCCGTGAACATTTGAAGTCAGCGCCTCAGGAGTTACGTGCGCGCATCGCTTTTGCTTGAAAGTCCAGAGAACCCCTTAAGGTGCGTCATACGTATGACGTGTATCCTTTGGCGGATTGAAGCCGTGGCAATTTTCGGTCCGGGTTAGGGGCACCAAATCGATGGGAGACGACAGCAATTCGACGGGCTCTGGCTATGGCCAGAGCACTGCGCCGGCGTCTGATCAGCTTACAGTCGAAATCGAACCGATTGACCTGTTGCTCGCCCAAAAAAAGAGGCTCGAGCAGCTCAACTCATGGTTCGATATTGCGCTCAATAACATGGTGCGCGGCTTATCGATGTTCGACGCCAATCAGCGTCTCATCGTGTGCAACCAAAGCTACCGTCAGATGTACGCGCTGCCCGAGGAGCTGACGCGTCCCGGCACGCCGCTTTCCGAGATTGTCCGCTACCATGTGCGCCGGGAAACCGGGCGGGACGGCGCCGAGGAAGTCGCCAAGCAGGCTAAGTGGCTCGTTCGACACATGGCCAAGCTGGCAAAAGGGTGCTCCTTTTCACACGTTCAAGACCTCAGGGACGGGCGCAAATTTCTCGTCACTTATCAGCCGCTAGCTGACGGTGGCTGGGTTGATATTCAGGAGGACATCACCGAGAAGCGCCGTGCCGAGGAGAGGATCGAGTGGCTTGCCCGGCACGATCCGCTGACCGGACTCGCCAACCGCTTTCACTTTCGCGAGAAGTTCGAGGCGGCGCTCATGGGTTTGGCCGATGGCTCGGCGCTGGCGCTGCACTGGCTCGATCTCGATCAGTTCAAGCAGGTAAACGATACGCTGGGTCACCCCGTCGGCGACGCGCTTCTGAAGGCCGTCGCCGAGCGCCTGCAATCGAGCGTGCGCCGAACCGACTTTCTGGCACGGTTGGGAGGTGATGAGTTCGCCATCATACAATGCGCCGCGCGGCACGCTGATCAATGCGAGCGCTTGGCCAAGCGGGTTCTGCACGACGTCTGCAGGCCCTACCACGTCCTTGGAAATGCGATCTCGATCAGCGCCAGCATCGGCATCGTGCGAGCGCCCGAGCAGGGCAAGACAGCTGATGAGCTCTTGAAGAACGCCGATATAGCCCTTTACGACGTCAAGCAGGCGGGACGCCGAGGCTTTGCGCTGTTTCGCTCCGGCGGACGATTAGAGTTCGATGCCTACCGCCGTCTCGACAGCGAGATCCACACAGCACTCGATGAGAACCAATTCGAGCTGCACTATCAACCCGTCCTCAATCTGCAATCACGGCATGTGACAAGCTGCGAGGCGTTGCTGCGCTGGCGCCATCCGCGCGACGGCTTGCTCGCGCCTGCGCATTTCCTCCCGGCCGCGGAGCGCAGCGGCCTTATCCTCGATATCGGGCGCTGGGTGCTGGATCAGGCGTGCCAAGATGCCAAACGCTGGAACGACGCCGTCAAGGTGACGGTCAATCTCTCCCCGCTCCAGCTCGAGGCTGGAGACCTCCCCGCCATCGTGCGCAAGGTATTGTCAGATGCCAAGCTGAAGCCGTCCCGATTGCGGTTGGAGGTTGGTGAGTTGCTGCTAGAGCGCAGCGACAGCGTGCGGCGCAGAACGCTGAGGGATCTGCGCAAAATCGGCATCGGCCTCACGCTGGATGATTTCGGAAAGGCAAGCGGGGCCTTGGGTAACCTTCAGGCCTATCCTTTCGACGAGATCAAGATCGACCGGGTGCTGGTCAAGAATGTGCTTACTCGTGCCGACAGTGCGGCGATCGTGAAGGCCGTGATCAATCTGGCGCGGTCGCTCGGCATCCGCAGTGTCGCGGAGGGCGTGGAAACGCGCGACGAGCTCGACATGATGGCGCGGGTGGGTTGCAACAAGGTGCAGGGCTTCTACATCAGCCGGCCGGTGCCTGTCTGCGAGCTGGGCGCGGTGCTAACGGAGTGCCCGCTCAAGCTGCGCGTGGCGGCCTGATACCCACACCTCAGTCCGGAGGACGCACAGCAACTCCCGCCGACGCCATATGCGCCTTCGCCTCGGCGATCGAATGCGTGCCGAAGTGGAAGATGGAGGCGGCGAGCACGGCGCTGGCGTGCCCTTGCGTGATCCCTTCGACCAGATGATCGAGCGTGCCGACGCCGCCAGATGCGATGACGGGCACGCTGACCGCGTCGGCGATGGCACGCGTCAGCTCCAGATCGAATCCGGCCTTGGTGCCGTCGCGGTCCATGGAGGTCAGCAGGATCTCGCCGGCGCCGAGCGCCACGACCTCCCTTGCGTATTGGACCGCATCGATGCCCGTCGGGGTGCGCCCACCGTGGGTGAAGATCTCCCAGCGGCTGGGCTCGCCCGGCTTCGACACACGTTTAGCGTCGATGGCGACGACGATGCATTGGGCGCCGAACTTCTCGGCCGCCTCCTTGACGAACTGCCGGTTCTTCACCGCTGCGGTGTTGATCGACACCTTGTCGGCGCCGGCGTTCAACAGCCGGCCGATGTCCTCAATCGTGCGCACGCCGCCGCCGACGGTCAGCGGCATGAAGCAGCGCTCGGCGGTTGCTTCGACGATGTGCAGGATGGTGTCGCGGTCCTCGTGGCTCGCGGTGATGTCGAGGAAGCACAGCTCGTCGGCGCCTGCTGCGTCGTAGGCGGCAGCCGCCTCCACCGGGTCGCCGGCATCGATGAGATCGACGAAGTTGACTCCCTTGACGACGCGGCCGTCCTTCACGTCGAGACAGGGGATGATGCGGATCTTGAGCATGGGATCGTTTCGTCTCAGGCGGCGGCGATGAGGGCGAGCGCCTCAGCTGCATCGACGCGGCCGTCGTACAGTGCGCGGCCCGCGATCGCACCTTCAAGCATAGCATACTCAGGTTTGAGCAGCGCCTTGATGTCCTCGATGGAGGCAAGCCCGCCCGAGGCGATGACGGGGATCTTGGTTGCGCGCGCGAGCCTGGCAGTGGCGGGCAGGTTGAGGCCCTTGAGGATCCCGTCGCGCTCGATGTCGGTATAGATGATGGCTGAAACCCCGACGTCCTCGAAACGCTGCGCCAATCCCATCGCCGAAAGCTCCGACGTCTCTGCCCAGCCTTCGACCGCGACCTTGCCGCCCTTGGCGTCGATGCCGACTGCGATGCGCCCGGGATAGTTCCGGCACGCGCGGATCACGATGTCCGGGTTGCGCACCGCAGCCGTGCCGAGGATGACGCGCGCGATCCCCTTTGAGAGCCACATCTCGATGGTCTCGAAATCACGGATGCCGCCGCCGAGCTGAACGGGGATGGTGACGGCGCCGAGGATCGCCTCCACCGCGTCGCCGTTGACGGGCTCGCCGGCGAAGGCGCCGTTCAAGTCGACGATGTGAAGGTACTTAAAGCCCTGAGCCTCGAACGCGTGCGCTTGCGCGGCCGGGTCGTCGTTGAATACGGTCGCCTCGTGCATATCGCCGAGCTTCAGGCGCACGCACTGGCCGTCTTTGAGGTCGATGGCGGGAAAGAGGATCAAGGCAACTCTCTGAGGTTGCGGCCACGGCTTGTTGGCGCGTGGTGTCCGCAACCATGGCCATCAGATCGCTTTCATTGCTGCCGATAGAGAAGTCTCGGCCCGCGAAGTCAAGGGCCGCCAATGCAGCGTCGCTATCGTCATGGCCCTAGCGTTCCTAAAATCTCCGCCGCCTGCGCCCGAGCGCCGCCCGCTGACCGAGGCGGACGCCGTCGATATATGGATCGCGCGCTGGCTGCGCATCCGCCGCCGCGACCTCGTGCGCCGCTACACCTGCGACCCGCGCCGGCTCTACGAGATCTGGGAAGGCACCCGTTTCTCCGGCGCCCGCGACAAGGCCCTGGAGCTCTTTCAGGCGCGCTACCCGAACCTCATCGACCGCGTGGATTTTGGCCCGCATCGGCGCGTCGCGCGCAGTCCCCACCCGGATCAGCTGGCCCTGTTCGAGTAGCCGGCACTGGCCATTTGGCAGCGAGATTTGGGCCACATTGTTGCCTTAATCCATAAGAACGAGCTGGAACAGGAAAAGAACAAATGCTGGACAAGCCCGATGATTCGTGGCATGTTCTCATTACGTTCCAGCGCCCCAAATGAAGCGCAATCGGGAGTAAGTCTCAGCGTCTCTCCCCGAGACACCTGAAGCCAGCAAGCTAGAGAGACATTGCCATGCGCACGCTCATCATCTCCTACGACCTCGCCAATCCCCACCACAACAAGCACGTGCTGGCGCAACAGATCATGGCGCTGGGCGAGGCTTGGGCGCGCCCGCTGGAGCAGACTTGGTACGTTCGGACGGACACCCGCGAAGAGACCGTCGAGGGCAAGCTGTCGGGCCTGCTCGAAGCCGACGATGGGCTCCTGATCCAGGCCGTCGAGGACGATGCGGTGCTGACCAACACGGCCTTGCGTTGGTTCCGTCGGCGCCGGCCTGCAATCGACATTGTCGAGGGCTCCAACGTGATCGCGTTCCCGGCACCCGCCGCGCTGCCCGACGAGCAGCCCGAACTGCCGCTCGCGGCCGCATGCTGAGTGTCATGCGACTGAGGTAAGGCGTCTTACTCGTTTACCTCTCTCAAAGTCTCAGCCCCTGGCCCCCTCGTCTTCCCGGCGAGGGGGCTTTGTCTTTGTTCGAGATTTCGTCTCTCGACTAGGGCCGCCACTTGAGGAAGTTGGCGATCAGCTTCAGGCCGAGGGTCTGGCTCTTCTCCGGGTGGAACTGGGTGCCGGCCATGTTGTCCTTGGCCACCATCGCCGTGACCGGGCCGCCGTAGTCGGTCTCTGCAACAATGGCCGACCTCTGCTCCGGCACCAGCTGGTAGGAGTGCACGAAGTAGGCGTGCAGGCCGTCCGGCCCGGTCTTGACGCCCTCGAGCAGCGCGTGCGCGTTGACGAGGTGCAGCGTGTTCCAGCCCATGTGCGGGATCTTGATGTTGGGGTCGTTGGGCTCGATGGCGCGAACTTCGCCTGCGATCCAATTGAGCCCCTCGGTCACCTCGAACTCCAGCCCGCGCGTCGCCATCAGCTGCATGCCGACGCAGATGCCGAGAAAGGGCCGGCCTTCGCTGCTTACTGCCGTTTCGATCGCGTCGCGCATGCCGGCAACCGCCTCGAGCCCGCGCTTGCAGTCGGCGAAGGCGCCGACGCCCGGCAGCACGATGCGGTCGGCGGCAGCTACGAGCTTTGGATCGGCGGTGACGAGGATCGTCGCGTCGGCGTCGCTCTCGCGCGCTGCCCGCTCGAAGGCCTTGGCCGCAGAGTGGAGGTTGCCCGAGCCGTAATCGATGATAGCGACGCGCTGCATTGCGGCTTCAGGCCTTCGCGCCGAGGTGCCGCCGCCCGCGATCCAAAGCGTCTTTTGCGTTCTGCCATGCGGTTGCCGTCCACGTCGCAACGGCGTTCTGCGGTGGCGCTCCTGAGCCGGGCGGGGGCTCGGCCGGCTGCCACGTCTCGAAGAAGCGGCACTCGGCATTGTCCTGGTTGCGCCCCGTCACGGTGCCGATGGCACGCCAGCCGCGCCGCTCCAGCGCGGCGGCCTGGATCGTGCCGGCCTCAAAGCCGATCACGATCTGCACAATGAGCAGCAGCATACCGTTGAGCTCGGCGAAGACGCCCATCGCCTCGATGCCCCATGCGAGCACGGATGCGGCGCCCAGGAAGACCAAGAGCTCCAGCCACAAGCCCTTCACCAGAAACCAGACGGCCGGAAAGATCGCAGCAAGCCACGAGAACCGGTCTTTGACGAAGACGAGCTCGACGGCGCGATCGATGCGGTCGCGTGCAACATTCGGAGGCTCGTAGACAGTGAAGACGACCAAAGAGGCCTCAACTTAAGATACGATTGGCGACCGGGTCATCCGGCAAGCGTGCCCTTCGTCGAGGGCACGCGCCCGGCCTGGCGCGGATCGGCCTCGACCGCGCGGCGCAGCGCCCGCGCGAGCCCCTTATAGCAGGTCTCGGCGATGTGGTGGTTGTTCTCGCCGTAAAGGTTCTCGACGTGCAGCGTGATGCCGGCGTTCTGGGCGAAGGCCTGGAACCACTCGCGGAACAGCTCGGTGTCCATCTCCCCCACCTTGGGCTTGGTGAACTCGACCTTCCAGACCAGATAGGGGCGCCCCGAGACGTCGATGGCGACCCGCGTCAAGGTGTCGTCCATGGGCAGGTGCACGTCGGCATAGCGGGCAATGCCCTTCTTGTCGCCGAGCGCCTTGGCCACCGCCTGGCCCAGCACAATGCCGGAGTCCTCCGCCGTATGGTGAAAATCGATGTGGAGGTCGCCTTTCGCCTTGAGCGTGATGTCCATCATTGAATGGCGGGCGAGCTGCTCCAACATGTGGTCGAGGAAGCCGATCCCGGTCGTAACGTCGAACTGACCGGAGCCGTCGAGGTCGACGGTTGCCGAAATCTCGGTCTCCTTGGTCTTGCGCTGAATGGTGGCTTGCCGCTTCAAGGGAGCCCTCGTGGCCATAGTTGCGTCACCGGAACCGAGCGTTTATCAGCTGGAGCCCTGCCGTTAAAGCGCCGCCCTCATTCCCGACCGACTGCCGCGCCACGCAACTAGGGTGCAAATGCAATGCAAACCCGTGACCCTAATTGGGGCTCCTCTTCGTCCGAAACCCAATCCTGGCATGCAACGACCATACTGACCATTCGTAAAGATGGTCATGTTGTCATTGCCGGCGACGGCCAGGTCAGCCTCGGCGCAACCATCATCAAGGCCAATGCCCGCAAGGTTCGCAGGATCGGCAAGGGCGATGTCATCGGCGGCTTTGCGGGTGCGACGGCCGACGCCTTCACTCTATTCGAGCGGCTCGAGACTAAGCTCGAGCAGTACCCGGTGCAGCTGATGAGGGCCTGCGTGGAGCTTGCCAAGGACTGGCGTACGGACCGCTATCTGCGTCGGCTGGAAGCCATGATGATCGTGGCCGACCGCGAGACCACGCTCGTTCTGACCGGCACCGGCGACGTGCTCGAGCCCGAGCGGCATGTCATGGGCATCGGCTCAGGCGGCAACTTTGCGCTTGCCGCAGCGCGTGCGCTGCTCGACCAGCCGCTCGACGCCGAAGAGATCGCGAAGAAGGCCATGGCGATCGCAGCCGACATCTGCGTCTACACCAACACCAATATCGTGATCGAAAGCCTGCCGTCGGACCGCTGAGCGGTCGATCCCAACCGGAGCAAATGTATGGCGTGGATCTATCTCTTTACGGCGGGGGCGCTGGAAGTCGTGGCCACCACGGTCTTCCGCTACACGGACGGCTTGAGCCGCATCGCTCCCACCGTGACGTTCTTCGCCATCGGCATCGCGTCGTTCTACTTCCTCAATCGCTCGCTCTCCGGCATACCGCTCGGCACCGCCTACGCGGTCTGGACCGGGATCGGTGCGGCGGGCACGGCGGTGCTCGGCATCCTCGCCTACGGTGAGGCGGCGACGTTTCTCCGCGTGCTGCTGCTGGCGGGGCTCATCGCCTGCATCGCCGGGCTCAAGTTCGTCGCCCAGCACTAGGGACAAATCCAGTAATGACTCACTTCTCCCCGCGCGAGATCGTCTCCGAGCTTGACCGCTACATCGTTGGGCAGAACGACGCCAAGCGCGCGGTCGCCATCGCGTTGCGCAATCGCTGGCGTCGTCAGCAGCTCACGGGCGAGCTCAAGGAAGAGGTGCTGCCCAAGAACATTCTCATGATCGGTCCGACCGGCGTCGGCAAGACCGAGATCTCGCGCAGACTGGCGAAGCTCGCGGGCGCGCCATTTATCAAAGTCGAGGCGACCAAGTTCACCGAGGTCGGCTACGTCGGACGTGACGTCGATTCGATTGTGCGCGATCTGGTCGAGGTGGCGCTTGCCCTCATCAAGGACACAAAGCGCAAGGAGGTGCGGGCGAAGGCGGAGAAGAACGCCGAGGAGCGCGTGCTCGATGCGCTCGTGGGCCCCGGCGCCTCGCCCGCGACCCGCGACAGCTTCCGCAAGCGCCTGCGCGCAGGCGAGCTCAACGACAAGGAGATCGAGATCCAGGTCGCCGAGACCGGGGGCGGGCTGCCGATGTTCGAGATTCCCGGCGCGCCCGGCGCCTCCATCGGCGCCATCAACATCGGCGACATGTTGGGCAAGGCCTTCGGGCAGCGCACCAAGCCGCGTCGCGTGACGGTCTCCGACAGCTATGACCTGCTGATCGCAGAGGAGAGCGACAAGCTGATCGACACCGACATGATCGTGGGCGAGGCCATCGACGCGGTGCAGGACAACGGCATCGTGTTCCTCGACGAGATCGACAAGATCTGCTCGCGCACAGACGGTGCCCGCATCGGCGGCGACGTGTCGCGCGAGGGCGTGCAGCGCGATCTTCTGCCGCTGATCGAAGGCACCACCATTTCGACCAAGTACGGTCCGGTGAAAACCGACCATGTGCTGTTCATCGCCTCGGGCGCCTTTCACGTGGCGAAACCCTCGGATCTGCTCCCTGAGTTGCAGGGACGCCTGCCGATCCGCGTCGAGCTCAATGCCCTGACGCGTGAGGACATGCGACGCATCCTCACCGAGCCCGAGGCGAGCCTCATCAAGCAGTACGTGGCGCTGATGGCAACCGAGGGCCTGTCGCTCACCTTCACGGACGATGCGATCGACGCGCTCGCCGACGTGGCCGTGTTAGTGAACTCCACTGTCGAGAACATCGGTGCGCGCCGTCTGCAGACGGTGATGGAGCGGGTACTCGACGAGATCTCGTTCGACGCCTCCGACCGCAACGGCCAATCAGTGACCATTGACGCCGAGTACGTGAATGCTCGTGTCGGAGACCTTGCCAAGAACGCCGACCTGTCGAAGTTCATCCTTTAGTGGGGGGCAAGGCAGCTCGTGCCATGCGTGTGGCGCGCAGCAGCTAAGTCGTTCGCCAACTTCCATATTTCTGTCGATTTTGCTCTGCAGCAAGGCGACGAATCTTGGTATGCGTGATGCGGGGACAGCGAAAAGCGATGACGATCAAAATGCTTTGCTCGTTGCAAGAGAGCGCGGCGGGGCTGCGCGTGCCGGCGCTTGCCATCGCTCTCGTTACCGCAATGGCCAATCCGGTGCTCGCTGCGAGCAGCGGTTGCACCGCGGCCGACAGTGGAGCCTTCAATGCCGAGGTTGCGCCGGCTGCGTCGGTGACGCGTCAGATGACTCTCGATGCCGGTGACATTCTCAACTTCTCCGCGCAATCGAAGGGCGCGGCCTCCGTGAGCTTGACCGGCGGTTCGGGGGCGCCGCAGACGCTTATTGGAGGTGCATCGAGCGCGGTCGCAAGCTTCACGGCGCCTGCGTCGGGCGAATACGCTTTCGGGATTGGTGCCGCACCGCAAGGCTCGGCATCGGTCAGCATCACTTGCGTATCCTCGCAAGCCGCAGCGGAAAGTGCGGCGTTCCTGGCCCGGCGCAAGGATCTTCTCAACGCCAAGGATCCCGACCGCATCCGCATCGATCGCGCGCCGACCCCCATCGTCAATCCCGGCAAGCCACTCGCAAGCAGCGTGGCTCTCGACGAGCAGGGCAATACCAAGGAGGTGCAATTCTCCGTTAGCTTGTCTGAGATCACCGCGGCCGCGCACGGAAAGAAGCCGCAGCCCGGCCTGGTTGATGTTTGGCTCGAGGGCCGCATGGAGAATTACGAGACCGACAGCACCGACCAGGGCATCGGCAACGTCGGGGTGCTCTACGTCGGCACGAGAACAATGCTCGGTCCCGATATTCTGGTCGGCGGATTGGCGCAGTTCGATCGCGGAATTGAGAGCGATGCGGTGGACGAAAGCCGAATGGTGGCGACCGGATGGATGGCCGGCCCCTACATGAGCATGAAACTTGGCTCAGGCATCGTTTTCGACAGCCGTGCCGCGTGGGGCGAAACCGACAGTGGCGTTCCAGGTCTCAGCATCGCCGATACCCAGACGGAGCGTCGGCTCGTGCGTGCCAAGTTGACCGGCACGCGCGAGATCGAAGGCTGGAAGGTCGCGCCGAGCCTTGGTCTCGTCTACCTGGAGGATGCGGTTCCCGACAGCGCCAGCGGCGAGACGAAAGCGGAGGGCACCGGCCGTGTAGAGCTTCTGCCCGAAGTCTCGCGGCGCTTTGCGGTTGGCGGCGACGCCTTCGTCGAGCCGCGTGCGGCCGTAGGTGGCTTCGTCGGCTTCGACAATCTGACCGAGCTGGAGCCGGGTGTAATCACGGGAAGCGAAGAGGATCTGCACTTGAAGGCGGAGGCCGGAGTCGCCGTCGGCGTGAAGGACGGCTCGCGCCTGGAGGCGACGGGCGGCGTCGAGAGCGGCAGCACCTCTACGCCGGAGACGTGGACGGGGCGACTTCAATTCAACGTGCCGCTCGGAAAATGAGCTCGCGCATGTTGCATTGCATCTAATTTTGTCAACATTCTCTTTACGACCGTGTAATGGAAAGTTATTTCACGTGTCGCATTCGTCACGTATAGTGATTGTTGTAGGTGATCAGCATTGCCGCGGGTGTCCGCCCAATGGCGGACGTAAATAGCTTCCCCCCCTTCTTCGCCTTCCTGCGGTGCTGGACTCCTGCAAGGAGGTAACGCATGGCATGCCCGAAAATCGAAGTCAGAGGAAAACGGGTCATCCTGCTCAGCGGGTTCCACGATAGAGTCGACGCCGCTCGTGCGTCCGTCGTGATCAAGGACGGGGACGTAAAGGCAGTCGAGCTGCTGCAGCAATCTGCAAGACGGCACCCGGACGCCGTAGCCTTCGGCTACGTCGCGGGTCGGTGGGTTCCGGCCGCCTGAGGCCGGGCGGGGCGCAATGAGCGCCCCATGTGCGAAGGCCCAAATAACACGGCGATGACCCCTAGTTACCCCCGCTGCCGGCGTATCGCCGGCCGGCGGGGGTTTGCGGCCTTTCGGGCGGGTGGAAGACGCGTTAGATAAGGCGGAATGCCGCCTCGCTCAGAAACCCACATGGTTCTCGTCGCCGATTCCAAATCAGCCGCCATTGCGGCCCAAACCGCCTCTTCCCCGCAGCTACCCTCGCTTGTGGGGCTGAGCCGCGATGGCTTGTCTGCCGCCCTTGCCTCGATCGGGGTGCCGCAGCGTCAATTGCGCATGCGCATAGGGCAGCTCTGGAGCTGGATCTACGTGCGTGGTGTCACTGACTTCGACGCCATGAGCGACGTTTCCAAAGAGCTGCGTGCGACCCTTTCGGCTCGCTATTCGCTCAGCCGGCCCGAGATCGTCACCGAGCAGGTATCCGTCGACGGTACCCGCAAGTGGCTTTTGCGGCTTGCCCGTGAGGAAGGCGACGCCAAGGCTCCGGAGATCGAGACGGTTTATATCCCCGA
This sequence comes from uncultured Alphaproteobacteria bacterium, assembly GCA_963782555.1. Taxonomy (GTDB): domain Bacteria; phylum Pseudomonadota; class Alphaproteobacteria; order Rhizobiales; family Hyphomicrobiaceae; genus Hyphomicrobium_A. Next base: position 403,531 of record CAWAKB010000003.1, read on the forward strand.
GGCCGACCGCGGCACGTTGTGCATCTCGAGCCAGGTCGGCTGCACGCTCAATTGCACATTCTGCCATACCGGCACCCAGCGGCTCGTGCGCAATCTGACCGCGCAGGAGATCGTCGCCCAGATCCTGCTCGCGCGCGACCGCATCGGCGATTGGCCGGGCGCAAATGCACCAGGCGATGGGCGCCTGCTGCCCGGCACCGAGCGCAAGATCACCAACATTGTGCTCATGGGCATGGGCGAGCCGCTCTACAACTTCGCCAACGTCAAGGAGGCGATCGAGGTCGCCGCGGACGGCGAGGGCCTCTCCGTCTCCAAGCGGCGCATTACGCTCTCCACCTCGGGCATCGTTCCAGAGATTGCCCGCTGGGGCGCGGAGGCGGGCACCATGCTCGCCATCTCGCTGCATGCCACCAACGATGCCTTGCGTGATGAGCTAGTGCCCATCAACCGCAAGTATCCGATTGTCGAGCTTCTCGAGGCCTGCCGCAACTATCCCGGCCTCTCCAACGCCAAGCGCATCACCTTCGAGTATGTGATGCTGAAAGGCGTGAATGATAGCCTCGCAGAGGCCAGCGCGCTCGTGCGGTCGCTGTCGGGCATTCCCGCAAAGATCAATCTCATCCCGTTCAATCCTTGGCCCGGCGCGCCCTATGAGTGCTCGGACTGGGAGCAGATCGAGCGCTTCGCCGAGGTCGTGAACAAGGCCGGCTACGCGAGCCCAGTGCGCACACCGCGCGGGCGGGATATTCAGGCGGCCTGCGGTCAGCTGCGGTCGGCAAGCCTGCGATTGAAGGCCAGCGAGCGCGCCGGCGCTACGGCGCCGGTGCCGGTTGAAGGGAGCGGAGGCTAAGAGTTCGTGTTCTGGACGACGGTCGGTCGCATGATTGTCATACCTCTGGCGCTCCTCATTGCGGCCGCCGCAACCGTCTTCGTGCTCCTCACCCTGGGTCTCGAGCGCATCACCGGCATCCTGCACCAACAGGCCGTCGCCGACGACGACATGGTCCAGGCCATGTTCGACCTGATGAACCAGGGGCTCGTGCTGACCACCGGCCTCACGATCATACCCGCGCTACTGGTGGTCTTCATTGGTGAGGTCGCGCGCATCCGCTCGGTGCTCTACTATGTCGCCGGCGGCGGACTGGCCCTGGCGGCCGTGCCGCTGCTGGCGCGCATGGGGCAGGTCAGCGGCAGTGTTCCCGCCGATCAGATCGTGTGGCAGGTATTCGCCACCGCCGGATTTGCGGGCGGCTTTGTCTATTGGCTGCTTGCCGGCCGCAACGCATGAGGGCGGTTGCGGCCGAAAGGCCGCTTTTTCGTTGAGATTCGGCGTCTGGGCCTTGTAAGCTCAACACGGGGTCAGAAGGGGGCTGGCGAGTATGCGTATGCTTGGCACGTTTTTCCGGATTCTTTTCGGCTTCGTCGTTGCGTGTCTGGTCGCCGGCGCGGCAACGGTCGCCTTTGTCGTCACGCCTGGCGATATCGCGGCGCTTCCTGCCGATTTGCTGCCTGAGCGTCTCGGGAGCGCCGGCGTGCTGTCGCTGCTGGCGGCTACGCATTCGGCAATTTTCGCCTTTCCTTTCGCCCTCATCGCCATTGCCGTCGGCGAATGGCTGCGCCTTCGCTCGTGGATCTACTACGCGATCATCGGCATCCTGATTGCGCTCGGCGGCTTTTGCGCGGTGTCCTATTTTGAGGTCGAGGGGCAGCCCACGATCGTTAACGACTATGCGCTGCGGGCCTTTTTGACGGTAGGTGTATTGGGCGGCCTGGCGTACTGGCTGGTCGCTGGGCGCAGGGCCGGAGGTAGGCGGGACGATCGATCCCCGCCCACCGAGCAGGCCCTTGAGCCGGAGGCCGCCGCAGAGAAGGATGAGCCGCCGGCGGACGACAAGCTCGCTCAGGCCGCGAACTAGCCTTCCGCTTCCCTGGCCGCCACCCTTCGCAATTACGCCTTTCTTAGTCCCCGCCCTGTAATTGGTCTTGTTGCAGCGCAACGAACCGATTAACTTTGGTTTTGCGCATCCTTGGCTCGGCGAACGGCAAAACCGTTCTTTGCGAGGCGGCGGAAAGGCGACGCGAGCATGCTCGACACCCAGCTCCAGGAGCGTTTTGCGCGCCGGTGCACCGACGCCGCGTTCGGCTATACGGCCGCCACAACCGCTGCCTACGCCGCCTTTTCCGACCAGGTTCTCGACTTCTGGGCCGGCGTACTCAAGACCGACCAGCGCGCGGCCCCGGCTCCTCAGATGACCTGGGGCTGGCCCCTCCCGATGACCGCGGCCGCTCCGCGCCAGGAGCTGGCGCCTGTCCCGTTCATGCCCTTCCCCTGGGCCGCTCCCCAGAGCCGCAGCGTGCCCGTGGACAATCCCTTCGCAGTGGCCAATGCCGCATTTTCTACGTGGCTCGGCATGTTTCCCTATACGATGCCATCGCCGGCCTGGCCCATGGCGTTCATGATGATCGTCTCAGGCGTGCCCCGCTCGGTCGCCTGGCCGGCGGCCGAGGCGAACATCGCCGTCATGGACGCCGCCGAAGCGGCCACCGTGTCGGTGCAGAAAGTGCTCGCCAGCTATTGCACCAACGGCGGTCACGCGGTATCGCGCGAGCAGTGGCCAACGGCGCACCTCATGATGTTCGCCATGCTGGTGCCGCTCAACATCGGCGCCCTGCTGGGCTCTCTGCGTATGGGCTGAGCCAACGCAGGACCTTCCTCTCCTGCCGACGCCGATTGGCCGCCTAGGTCGGTGCGCTCTTCGCCGCAGACCGTTTGATCCGGCAGTGCGCCCGGCGCGTCTTGCCCGACTTCAGGTGGGCGGCCTTTCGCCAGTAGCACTCCGACTTCGCGCCGCAGGCGCTCTCGCTGAGACCGACGCAGACGGACGGCGGCTTCCGCGTCTTGGCGATCTCGATCTCCGCGGCCCCTGCCGTTGAAGCCTGCGTCCCGAGGGCGAAAAGACAGGCAAAGACTGCTGGGCTGGACAAACGCATCATTCAAACTCCCCCTTAACCAAAATAGCAGCGCACATTAGCACATTGTAGGTACAAATCAAGAACTAACTTCGCGCGTGCGCGAGAGCGAGCGCAAGCCGGTCGTCGCCCCAGAACAGCTCGCCGTCCTCCGTCACGAACGTCGGCGCGCCGAAAATGCCGAGTGCCTCGGCGTAACCCGTTGCCGTGCGCAGACCCTCCTTGATGTCCGCCTCGCCCGCGCGCGCAAGGATGCGTGGCGCATCGAGGCCAAGGTCTTCAAGGATTTCCTGCAGCACGGCCTCGCTGGCGATGTCCCGGCCGAAAGCGAACTCCGCTGCAAAGACGGCCTTGGAGAACGGCGCGACCCAGCCTTGCTCGGTCCCAACGACGGCGAGCCGCGCCGCCTTGAGCGCATTGGCCGGAAACGGGTCCGGCAGGTGGAACGTGAGCCCGCGCGCCGCGGCCAGGCGCCCGACGTCGCGCACCATGTAGCGGCCCTTCGCCGGATAGATGTTGAACGGTGAGGTGGCCCAGCCCTGAGCCTTGAAGATCGGTCCCAGCAGGAACGGCTGCCAGACGACCTCCACGCCGGCCGCCGCTGCAGCTTCTTCGATGCGCATGGCGGATAGATAGGTGTAGGTCGACGCGAACTCGTACCAGAAGGTCAGGCGCGGCATGTTCCTCTCTGCTCTGCGTCGTTGCGTCCGGTCGAGCCTTGCGGGCCGACGGCCGATCCCTATAGTGCGCTGCCGAACGACGCTTCGTACTCGCTGCCGGACGTTTCGTCATCCACGAACGGCCCCACCCACCCGAAAGTAGCTCGATGCCTGCAAGCCCCAAGTCCATCAACAAGGTGGTACTCGCCTATTCGGGCGGCCTTGATACCTCCATCATCCTCAAGTGGCTGCAGGAGACCTATGACGCCGAGGTGGTGACCTTCACCGCCGACCTCGGCCAAGGCGAGGAGCTGGCGCCCGCGCGCAAGAAGGCGGAGCTGCTCGGCATCAAGCCGCAAAACATCTTCATCGAGGATCTGCGCGAGGAGTTCGTGCGCGACTACGTCTTCCCGATGTTCCGCGCCAATGCCCTCTACGAAGGCATTTATCTGCTCGGCACCTCGATCGCGCGGCCTTTGATTGCCAAGAAGCAAATCGAGATCGCGCGCCAGACCGGCGCCGACGCTGTCTGTCATGGGGCCACCGGCAAGGGCAACGACCAGGTGCGCTTCGAGCTCAGCTACTACGCGCTGGAGCCCGCGATCAAGATCGTGGCGCCGTGGCGCGAGTGGGCCTTCAAGAGCCGCGAGGACCTGATCGCGTTTGCCGAGACCCACCAGATCCCCGTCGCCAAGGACAAGCGCGGCGAGGCGCCGTTCTCGGTCGATGCCAACCTGCTGCACTCCTCCTCCGAGGGCAAGGTTCTGGAGGACCCCGCCGTCGAGCCGCCGCCCTACGTCTTCATGCGCACGGTGTCGCCCGAGGAGGCGCCCGACAAGGCGACCATCATCACCATCGGCTTCGAGAAGGGTGATGCGGTTTCCATCGACGGCAAGAAGATGAGCCCCGCGACCCTGCTCGCCAAGCTCAACGATCTCGGCCGCGACAACGGCATCGGGCGTGTCGACCTGGTCGAGAACCGTTTCGTCGGGATGAAGTCGCGCGGCATCTACGAGACGCCGGGCGGCACCATCCTGTTGCACGCCCACCGGGCGATCGAATCGCTCACCCTCGACCGCGGCGCGGCGCACTTGAAGGACGAGCTGATGCCGCGCTACGCCGAGCTCGTCTACTACGGCTTCTGGTTCTCTCCTGAGCGCGAGATGCTGCAGGCGGCCATCGACAAGAGCCAGGAGCATGTCGAAGGCGAGGTGCGCCTGAAGCTCTACAAGGGCAACGTCATCGTCATCGGCCGGACGAGTCCGAAATCGCTCTATTCCTCGACGCTCGTCACCTTCGAGGACGATAAGGGTGCCTACGACCAGAAGGACGCCGAAGGCTTCATCAAGCTCAACGCGCTGCGCTTGCGCACGCTCGGGCTGCGCGACCGGCAAGGATAGTCGCTCCGCCGAACCGAGCATCAGGAGCACTTGAGCCCATGCATTACGTGCTCTTTTACGACTACGTTGCCGACTACCTGGAACGCCGCGGCGCTCTGCGTGAAGCTCACCTGAACCACGCCAAGCCGGCCATCGAGGGTGGTGATCTTCTGCTCGGCGGCGCCTTCGCCGATCCCGCCGATGGCGCGATGCTGCTGTTCACCGGCAATTCGCCGAGCGTCGCCGAAGAGTTTGCGAAGGCCGATCCCTATGTTCGGAATGGCCTTGTCACGAGGTGGTGGGTGCGCGAGTGGACCACGGTCGTGGGCAAGGATGCCGCCCAGCCGGTCCCGCTATAGCGACTCTGATCTCAGGTTCGCAGACGGCTCCGGCGGATCGCACAAGCCGCGGCCGTTCCGAAGGCTCTCTAGTTCGGTTTCACCGCGACCAGGACGATCCCAAGCTTCTTTTCCAGTGCTTGGAGCTTGCGCAGCTTCTCCTTGCCCATCTTGGCGCCGTCGACGGCGACGCCGGAAAAGGCAAGCAACGGACTGCCAAGTTCTTCTTCCAGCTCTTGGATTGCCTTGAGATCTTTCGTTTTCAAGCTCGACAGAGAGTACAGCATGGTGGCCTCCGTGCTTTACGAAGAAGCACAGATTAATGGATCTGCGCGTCGAGGGCCAACTGCGCCAACCTTAGTGGTCGTGCCGCGACTGCGTCGTGGTGCCCACGTGCATATTCGGTCTCGCGGGCCGAAGCCCCGAGGGATGAGAAAGAGCGAAGGGAGCGCGGGCGCTGAAGCACTGCGATCCTGTTGCAACAATTGGGGCAGCTCTTCAGCGCCCGCGCCGGTTGCTGCCGTGCCGAGGGTGCGGTCACATCGTCAGCGGGCTCATCGGTCCGGCTCTGGCAACCTCGGCTAGAGCCTCTCGCGTCCTGGACCTAGAGCTGCTGCGCGCCTCTCTCGAAGAGCGCCGCTGCCCGACGGGCGTCCGTGCAGTCTGTTGCCAGGCCTGCACAGCCTCGATCCGCGGCCCCGGAATCCGAGGTGAGCTATTCCTCGCGTCAGACGCCCGCGACGGTGCAAACGCCTGCCTCAACCGGGTCACCGCCCCTGCCCCGCAAAGCCGCTCAGCTGATGCGTCCCATGTGGACAGGGGTGTGGGGAGTATGGGGGAGGCGTGAGGGGCGGAGATTATTTTGTCGGTTTTTCGGTTCGGGCCAAAAAGGGGCATGACGAGATTGTTGTTGTTGTGGACCGCGTTAACAACGTGGCTAAGCCCTTGGAAATGCTTAATCGAACCCGCTCGATCGTTGTTCGCACTGCAGCCGCAACCAAAAAAGTTCACGGGTGGCCAGGCGGGAATACATTCGGAGTCACGGCAGCCCGCAAATTTCTTCGAATTGTTGAGCGACCCGCATCGCGATCTTTAGATCGAACGCCGACAACCATCACGGCAGCCGTCTGGTCAGCGCCGCGACGCAGGAGCTGTGCCCGCCGCTAACGCCGGCGCCGTCAGCCAAAGTGCCGATGCGGGCACATTCTCGGTTACGCAGAGGAAATACGATGGATAGAGACGGTGTTGCGAGACGGCACGGGACTCGGTCCCGGGGCAAGGGTGCGACCGCGCCGGTTGAGAATTGCTGCACTAAGCGGGCTGCGGCCGCCGACATGCATCCGCAGGCCGAGCCGGTCGCCGGCCCCTACCCTGTGCCGCCCTCGGAACGGTCGGCGGGTCCGATCGCTCCCGGCCGGGGATCGTCGCTTGCAGGAAAGATCGCGGTCGTCACCGGCGCCGCTCGGGGAATCGGTCGCGCGATCGCCGTCGAATTCGCGGCGAACGGAGCCGACGTGGTGGCGATCGACATTGCCGGACCCGTCAGCCCGACCGCCGATGCGATCCCGGCAACAGAAGGCGAGCTCGACGAGACCGTAGCCGACATCCGGCACTACGGGCGCCGTGCCATGGCGATCAAAGCGGATATTCGCAACATCGCCGCGTTGCGCCGGATCGCCGATGAGGTCGAAGCCGCGTACGGCAAGATCGATATCGTCGTTGCCAACGCGGCCATCCAGGGCTGGAAGCCGCTGATGGAAATGAACGACAACGATTGGCACGACCAGATCGAGAACAATCTCAACGGCACCGCGAACACTGTGCGCGCCTTCGGTCCGAAGATGGTCGCGCGCAAAAAGGGTCGCTTTATCCTGTTAGCGTCCATGCAGGGACGCATGGGTACGAAGGATGGCGCCGCCTACTCGGCGTCAAAGTGGGGCATTCTCGGCCTGATGAAGTCGGCTGCGCTGGAACTCGGCGCCTACAATATTACCGTCAACGCCATTCTGCCCGGTCTGGTCGGGACCGCGCTTACATACAACGAGTAGCGTTTTCGCGCAGCGATCGCGCAATCGAATAGGCCAACGCCTGCATATCCGACGGCGCAGGAAACTTGGGACGCGCGAGCTCCGACCGTGCCGCTCCAAGTTGGCTGGCTGCAGCCTGAAGACATCTCTCCGGTCGCTGTCTTCCTCGCCTCGGACGCAGCGGCACTTGTGACTGGAGCCGAGTTTGCCGCAACTGGCGGCGACGCTGCCAAGGTCAGCTAGCTGAAGAGTCTCCGTTTGACGGTTGATCACCGCAAGGCATGTCTGCTTTGGGTCAGCAGCGGACCAGGTCAGCCGCGGCGGGCCGCTTCGATCGCGGCGACGTCGATCTTCCTCATGGTCATCATCGCCTCGAATGCTCGCTTTGCCTCATCGCCGCCGGCAGCCAGCGCCTGCATGAGCACGCGCGGTGTGATCTGCCAGGACACGCCCCACTTGTCTTTGCACCACCCGCACGCGCTCTCCTGTCCGCCGTTCCCGACGATGGCATTCCAGTAGCGGTCGGTCTCTTGCTGATCGTCGGTGGCGATTTGGAAGGAAAAAGCCTCGCTGTGCTTGAACTGGGGACCGCCGTTGAGACCAAGACACGGGATGCCGGCGACAGTGAACTCAACCGTCAGAACGTCGCCCGCCTTGCCGGATGGATAGTCGCCGGGCGCATGGCGGATGGCATCCACCGAGCTGTCGGGAAACGTCTCGGCATAGAAGCGCGCGGCAGCTTCGGCATACTTGTCGTACCAAACGCAGATCGTGTTCTTGGCCATTGCGCGTCCTTTCGAATTGCCCATGGCTGCCCTCCTGCTTTGCCGGACGCCAGATGAAACCCTCCGGCGCGGCTTGTCGTTCCGACCAGCTGCTGTGGAACTCATTAGAACGACCGTCACGCGCCGTAAATTGCCCGATCTTCGCCTCGATCATCAAATCTCTCTCGAGCGGGCGGACGTTTGCCAAGTGATGCGCTTAGATTGTGAATAGCTTTTAAGAAGCGGAGAAAAACGTGGGTTTCCGGTTTGGAGCTTTCAGGCCTGTTGCGGCAGCGGCCGTGCTGGCTGGCACCAGTGTCCTGGCCGTGGCGTGTCCCCAAGCTCCCTGCGTCTCTTCTGCCGCCCCGCTCGGGCGCTTCGAGGCCCCGAGCACCGCGCATCTCCAAACAGAGCTTCGCCGCATACATCGGCAGGCCGCGTCGTTGCCGCAGCGCGTGGAAGCCATCAGCGCACTCTTCCTGGGCGCGCCCTATAAGCTCGGGGCCCTGGGCGAAGGTCCCGGCGGTGAATTCGACCGTGATCCGCTGATCCGCTTCGACGCCTTCGATTGCACCACCTTCGTCGAGACCGTCATGGCGTTGGCGCTGGACAGCGACCTCGATAGGGCCACGCGGACTCTGCAGAAGATCCGCTATAAGGATGGACAAATCGGCTATGCCACGCGCAACCACTTCATCGAGCTCGACTGGGTCCCCAACAACGTTCGGGCAGGCTATCTGCGCGACATCACCTCAGACGTCGCGGGCCCAAACGCCGTCAAGGTCCACAAGATGATCTCCAAGCGGAGATGGTACCTGCGCAAATCTCCGGCCAGTCTCGAGGGCGGCTTCACCAAGGAAGAAAAGCAGCACCTGGTTTCCAAGCTGCAGCATTTGGGCAGCCGGTTCCCAGATGAGCGCGCGACGCTGACCGTGCTGCCGCTGAAGGCGCTGCCGCAGGCGCTCGCGCACATCCCGTCCGGCACGATCGCCAACCTCGTCCATGCCGATCGGCGCGACCGGGGGACAATCGTCTCGCATCAGGTCTTGCTCATCAAGAAGAGCGACGGCTGGTACCTGCGGCACGCAGCCTCCCACAAAGCCGTCGAGGACGACCCGATCGGCATTCTCGGCCGTTACAGGGACTTGAGGTGGCAGCTTATCGGGCTCAATCTCGACGTGCTGCACGACCCAATGTCCGGGAAGGCCACGCACTAGAGCAAACCTAGTTCGGAGTTTGGGTCAGCGGCGGGCCTGCATGGGTGCGCCGCTTTGACGCTAAGCCACGCCTCGGCGTGCCGGCGCTCAAATCAACGTGTCTAAGCCGCGGCAGGCGGCAGCGATGGCCGCTCGACCTGCGGCCGCGGGGAGAGCTCGGGCAGGTCGCACAGGGCGCCGCCCATATAGTGGTGATGCCAGAGCTGGGTCGCCAGCACGCCGCTCAAGCCCATCTTTAGGAAAACGTTGAGCTTGGCGGCCTGGCCCGAGCCGACGAGATCGTAGTCGCGGCGCACGGCGGCGGCATCGAAGTAGCCGGTCTTCAGAAGCGCCTCCCGGCTCATCAGCTGGCGCACGAACGGCGGCGGATTGGCAAAGAACGATTCCGCCAACGGGGCACGGAACATGCCCTTGGGGCGGAACGCCACCTCGCGCGGCAGCAGGCGCGAGGCGGCCTGGCGCAGGATGTACTTGTCCTGGGTGAACCCGCGCAGCTTCCAGCGCGGGGCAAGCTGTGAGGTAAACGCGATCAGGTCCTCGTCGAGGAACGGGTAGCGCGTCTCCACCGAGTTGGCCATGGCCACCCGGTCGCCCTTGTGGTTGAGCAGCAGCCCGGCGAGATGCACCTTGTAGCCGAAGTAGAGCGACTGATTGAGCGGCGACCAGCGGCGCATGCGCTCGTGGTCGAGCGGCACGTCCTCATAGGCAACGTGCGTTCCCAGCCGGTCCTTCATCTCTGCGCTGAAGTAGCGGTCGCGCGACTGCGAGACGAGGTGATAGAGCAGCGCCTGCGCGTGCGCGCGCCCGGCAAGTGAATCGATGCGCTTGAGCTCGGCCGGCGTCGCGTGCCGCGACATGGTTCGGCGGATAACCCGGTTGATCCAGTCGCTGCCTTTCCAACCGGTACAGTCCATCCAGTAGGTGAGCTGGCGCAGCTTGAACCAGACGTAGCCGCCGAAGGCCTCGTCCGATCCCTCGCCGGTGAGCGCCACCTTGTAGCCCTGGTGGTGCACCTCCTGCGACAGGCACCACAGCGCTGCGCAGGACGTGTCGATGACGGGGCTGTCGGCCGACGCGATCAGCTTGGCGTAGGTGTCGGCGATGACGCGCGCATCGCTCGTCAGGATCGTGGGAAGGCTGCCGAGGTGGCGCGCGGTGACGAGCGCGTCGCTCGTCTCGTCGAGACCTTTGCCCGGAACCTGAATGGTGAAGCTCGGGATGGGACGGCCGCGCAGGCGCGAGGCGGTGGCGAGCACGTAGGCCGAGTCGACGCCGCCCGACAGGTAGCCGACGACCGGCACGTCGGCGCGCAGACGCAGCTCGACCGAACGCTGGAACTTGGCCTCGAACTCGTCGACGAGCCGCGTCCCGCGGGCCTCGTCGAGCTCTTCGCCCGCATCGGGGAAGTCGAAGTCCCAATAGCGGCGCTCGGTGATCTCCGCCAGGTTGCGATTGCCGCGGAAGGCGATCTTCAGATAGTGGCCCGGCAGCACCGACTGCACGCCGTCGAACATGGTGCGCCGGCTCGACATGGCGAAGAACGTGAAGACGTGATCGAGCCCCCGCGGGTCGACGGAAACGGGCACGCCGCCCGAGGCGACGAGCGCCTTGATCTCCGAGCCGAAATAGACCCAGTCGCCCTGCCGCGACCAGTGCAGCGGGCAGATGCCGACGCGATCGCGCGCGAGAAAGACGGTGCGCTTGGAGAAGTCGGCGAGCGCCAGGGCGAATTGCCCCTTGAGCTGGGCAAACACGTCCTCGCCGTACTCCTCATAGAGGTGCACGATGATCTCGGTATCGGTGTGAGTACGGAAGACGTGGCCCTTGGCTTCAAGCTCGGCCTTACGCTCGGGATAGTCGAACAGCTCGCCGTTGTAGACGACGGCGACGGAGCGGTCCTCGTTGAAGATTGGCTGGCGGCCGTCGCCCAGACCGACGATCGAGAGACGCTGCGAGGCAAGACCAAGCCCGGGCCGGATCAGATAGCCGTCTTCATCGGGCCCGCGGTGAAACTGCGCTTTCGCCATGCGCTGCAGGACGGCTGGGTCGGGCTGCCGCGTACCTGCCAGGTCGATCAGTCCCGCAATCCCGCACATAGGCCCTCTTCAGGTCGTTTCATCCACTGGCATTGATTCGTAAATGGGGGGTTACGTCGCGCCATGCGGGGTGCCTGTTCCGCCGGGGGCAGCGGCACCATGGCAGCCGTCTTATAATCCGGCTGCGCTTCTCACGCGCTAAAAGAATGGCTCAAATGAGACGCAGAGCCTTCATGCTGGCGTGGCCGTCGCGGCCCACAATGATGTGGTCGTGAACCGCGATGCCCAGGGCGCCTGCCGCTGCGACGATTTGCTTTGTCATGTCGATGTCGACGCGGGAGGGCGCCGGGTCTCCTGACGGGTGATTGTGCACGAGCACAATCGCCGTGGCGGAAAGCTCCAGCGCCCGCTTCACGACCTCCCGCACGTAGACGGGCGTGTGATCGACGGTGCCCTGCTGCTGCACCTCGTCTGCGATCAGATGGTTCCTCTTATCGAGGAACAGGACCCGGAACTGCTCGCGATGCTCGTAGCTCTGGGCCGCGCGCAGATAGCCGAGCACCTCGTTCCACGAGGAGAGCGCCGGCCGCTGCATGATCTGCGAGCGCATGAGGCGCAGCGCCGCGGCGCGCACGAGCTTCAGCTCCGTGACCACTGCGTCGCCGACGTTCTCCACCTCCTTGAGCCGCGGCTCGGGCGCGTTGACCACCTCGGCAAACGAGCCGAAGCGCGCGATCAACCGTTTCGCCAGTGCCTTGGTGTCCCGCCGCGGCAGTGCACGAAACAACACCAGCTCGAGCAGCTCGTAGTCCGGCAAAGCATCGCCGCCGCCTTTGTTGAAGCGCGCGCGCAAGCGCTGGCGGTGTCCGGCGTGGAGCGGTTCGGGCGCGTCTAGGAAGGAATGCTGCTCCGCCGGGGTTGCGGTGTCGCCGTCGCCGATCTTTTCGCGACCCGACATGACGGCGGCTCTTACCTCAATTGAGATCGAACTGCGGGCAATCGAGGCCCTTTGGCGATCCCGTGAAGACCTCGCACCCCGTCTCGGTAACGCCAACGGTGTGCTCGAACTGCGCCGAGAGCTCGCGATCGCGGGTCACGGCCGTCCAGCCATCGGGCAGCACTTTTACGTGCGGCCGGCCCAGGTTGATCATGGGCTCGATGGTGAACAGCATGCCCGCTTTCAGCGGATCGCCCTGACCCGGCTCCCCGTAATGCAGGATGTTGGGCCGGTCATGAAAGACACGGCCGAGGCCATGGCCGCAGAAGTCGCGCACCACGCTGCAGCGCTCCGATTCCGCGTAAGTCTGAATGGCGGCGCCGATGTCGCCGGTGGTCGCGCCTGGCCTGACCACGGCGATCCCGCGCAGCAAGGCCTCGTAGGTGACGTAGATAAGCCGCTCGGCGCGCCGCGAGATGCGCCCCACCGCGTACATCCGGCTGGTGTCGCCGTGCCAGCCGTCGAGAATGAGGGTGACGTCGATATTGACGATGTCGCCCTCGCGCAGCGGCTTCGGCCCGGGAATGCCGTGGCACACCACGTGATTGATCGAGGTGCAGATCGACTTAGGAAAACCGCGGTAGTTGAGGGGAGCCGGATAAGCCCCGTGGTCGATCGCAAACTCGAGCACGAGCTCGTCCAGGGCCTCGGTGGTCACGCCGGGCTTTACATGATCGGTCAGCATGTCGAGCGCCTCGGCCGCGAGCCGGCCGGCATTGCGCATGCCCTCGTACGCCTCGGGCCCGTGCAGTTTGATTTTGCCGTCACGGTCTGGTGCGCGGCCGACTTCGACGTTCGCCATGTGCTGATCCCGAGAGCCCGCTGTTGGTTGAGCTGTCTCAGAAATGTAGTGCAATTTGCGCGCGCCGCAATGCGCTTGGCGCCGCGGCGGCTACCAAAGGGATGCTGAGAATTGCGACCTGATCGTGGTGAACGTCAGGGCCCTGGGACGGCGGCGGGCTTCAGCCCTTCTTCTCTTCTTGGGCCTCTTCGGGCGGAACCTCGGCGGCGGCCGCCTCGGCAACGAGGTTTTGGGCCTGCGCGATCCAATCGTCCTTCTCGATACGGCCGTTGAGCTGCAGCGTCTCGTCGATGTTGGCCATGTCGTCGTCGGACAGGTTCGCGATCTGCTCGAGCTTTATGCAATTGAGCTGGCGCAGCCGTGCTGCGAGGTCGGCGTCGATGCCCTTGATCTGCGTCAGATCATCGGGCTCGCCCTTCTGCTTCTTGAAGCCTTTCCATTGCGCGTTGAGGCGGCGCGCACGGGCGTCCGAGCGCTCGGCGATGCGCGCCGACTTCCCGCGCCGTCCCCTGAGGTAGTAGAGCTTGGCGCGGCGCACCTTGCCGCGGCGCAGCACCTCGATCTCGGCGATGTAGGGCGAGTAGACCGGGAAGACGCGCTCCACGCCCTCGCCGTAGGAGATCTTGCGCACGGTGAAGTTCTCGTTGACGCCGGCACCGGAGCGCCCGATCACGACGCCCTCATAGGCCTGGGTGCGCGTGTTGGCGCCCTCGATCACCTTCACCATCACGCGGACGGTGTCGCCGGGGCCGAACTCCGGCACCGCGCGCTTCATCGTGACGGCGCTCATCTGCTCGCGCTCGAGCTCGTAGATGATATTCATGGGCCACCTTAAGCATAGCAATGGGCCGTGGCGGCTCGGCACGACAGGCCGGCACTCCGCTACGGCAAGCCTTGGGGAATTGGGGGCGTCATAGCTGAAACTCCGGGCCTTGTCGATATGGTCTTTGCCCGATTTCTGCGGCCATTCAGGGCTTAGGCCCCCGCTTTGGGCGCGATACCAGGTCGGGGCGGCGCTCGGCCGTCAGGTGCTCGGCCTCTTTGCGCCGCCACTCGGCGATCTTCTTGTGGTCGCCCGACAAGAGAACCTCGGGGATCTGGCGCCCCTCCCATTCGCGCGGTTTGGTGTAGTGCGGATGCTCCAGAAGGCCGGCCTCGAAGCTTTCCTCGTTGAGCGATTCCGCCGCGCCGACCACGCCGGGCAAGAGACGCAAGCAGGCGTCGATCAGCACCATGGCGGCGAGCTCGCCGCCCGAGAGGACGTAGTCGCCGATGGAGACCTCGCGCATCTCGCGACCGGCGATAACGCGCTCGTCGATGCCCTCGAACCGGCCGGCCGCCAAAAGGACGCCCGGACCGCAGCTGAGCTCGCGCGCGAGTGCTTGATCGAAGCGCTCCCCGCGCGGCGACAGATAGAGCAAGGGGGCAACAGGGTCCTGGGCGCGGGCGTGATCGATGGCAGCGGCGAGCACGTCGGCACGCATGACCATGCCGGCGCCGCCGCCCGCCGGCGCGTCGTCGACGGTGCGGTGGCGGCCGAGACCGAACTCGCGGATGGGAACCGTCGTGAGCGACCAGAGTCCCGCCTGCAGCGCCTGGCCAGCGAGCGATAGGCCCAAGGGCCCGGGAAACATTTCAGGAAACAGGGTGAGCACCGTCGCCCGCCAGGGCGGCCGACCGTCGCTTGATGGAGCGTGGGGCATCGGCGGACCTCAAGTGGAGCGGCGCTGTCCGCTCACGTTTAGACCCCCTCGACGACCACGATGTCGATCGTTCCCCCGCCCTGGCGCGCCTTTTTCGCCTCGGCATACTCGGCCGAGGTGGCGTAGCCGTGGGCGGCCTCGTAGCTCGGGAACTCCAGGACGACGTTGCGGGAGCGCCCAGCCCCCTCCATGATCGCGCAGCGCCCTCCGCGGACGATTGGCTTGCCGCCGTACTTGTCGAGCGCCACCTTAGATTTGGCGACGTACTCGGCCCACTTCTCGGGGTCGGTCACCTCCGCGTGCGCGATCACGTATCCTTTGGGCATGGGCTCGTTGTCCTCCGTCTGAATAGCGTTTCTTGTCAGCCTCCGCGCGCGTGCGCAGCTTGCGCCTCGCGGATGTGGTGAATGAAGGCCTGGGCGGCCGTTGCCGGGTCGTCGGCCTGGGTGATCGGGCGTCCAACCACGATGTAGTCGGCGCCGGCCGCGATGGCGTTGTCAGGCGTGGTGATACGCTCCTGGTCGTCGGAAGCGCTTCCCGTCAGGCGGATGCCCGGCGTGACGATCAAGAAGCCCGGTCCGACGGCTTTTCGGATGCGGGCGGCCTCCTGGCCCGAGGCGATCACGCCGTCGAAGCCCGACTCGTGCGCGAGCCTGGCACGCGTCAAGACAAGGTCGGATGGCGTCATCGTGGAGCCCTGTTGTCTGAGGTCGTCCGCCGTCAGGTTGGTGAGCACGGTGACGGCGAGCAGCTTGAGACGGCTCTTGCCCCGACCAGCCACGGCGGCCCTCAGAAGTCTTGAGGTCCTGCCCGTGCACGGTCAGAAGATCTACGCCGAGCTCGGTGGCGTTCGCCACGGCGCGCTCGACCGTGTTGCCGATGTCCAAGAGCTTCATGTCGAGAAAGACGTGCTTGCCCTCCGCCTTGAGGGTACGTGCCAGCGCGAGGCCGCCGGCAAACAGCAGCTCGAGCCCCACCTTGTAGAAGGTGACCGTGTCGCCGAGCTTGGCGACGAGGCGCTGCGCTTCTTCGAGGGTCGGCATGTCGAGCGCGACGATAAGGCGGTCTTTGGCGGTGAAGTGGCTCATAGGGGGCGGCCGGAGCTGATTTGGGCCCTATCCGTGCAGCACATGCGCGGCGCGCGCAAGCTTCTGGATCAACGCCTTGAAGCTCTCTTGCGCGTCCTTGTTCTTCAAATGCCCGTCCTCGCCGAAGCCCTCGTGCGCGCGCGGCACCGCGAACTGTTCCGGCAGCACCAGCGCCCCCAAGCCAAGCTCCAGGACCTGGCGCACCGCTATAAGGCTCCTGAGGCCGCCCATGCCGCCCGGTGAGGCGGAGCCCAAGGCAAAGACGCGCGTCTTGTAGACCTGCAGGGGCGCCTCCCCCTCGGGACGCACGTGGCTGACCCAGTCGAGCGTATTCTTGAGCAGCGGGCTTATCGAAGCGTTGTACTCGGGGCTGGCAATGAAGACGCCGCTGTGGGCCTCCATCACGGCCTTGAGCTTCTTGGCATTCTCCGGCGGGCCCTCGGCAGCTTCCAGATCCCCATGATAGATCGGCATGGGGTAGTCGCCGAGGTCGAGAAAGGTGGCGGGGATGCCGTTGGCCTCGGCGATCATGGCGCCAAGGCGGGCGAGCTTCTTGTTGTGAGAGCCGGCGCGCGCCGAGCCCGCGAAGAAGAGCAGTCTGGCCGAAGCGGTCATTGGCTGGTTCCAAACGGCGCAGGCTCGGGCGGCAGGGCGGCGGGCCTATAGGAGGCCACCCTCAGGTTCCTTTGCCCTCGAAGAAATCCTTCACGCGCGCAAAGAAGCCAGCGCTTTCCGGGCTCGTCTCCTTGTGGCTTTCGCGCTCGAACTCCTCCAGGAGCTCGCGCTGGCGCTTGGTGAGGTTCTTCGGCGTCTCGACATCGACTTGGATGTACATGTCGCCGCTCACCTTGGATCGCAGCACCGGCATGCCCTTGCCCTTGAGGCGGAACTGCTTGCCGCTTTCGGAGCCCTCCGGAATCTTCACCCGGGTTGCTGCGCCATCCACGGTTGGAACCTCGATCTGCCCTCCGAGCGCCGCCGTCGTCATGGAGATTGGCACCTTGCAGAAGATGTCTGCACCGTCGCGCTGAAAGAACTCGTGCGGCTTTATGGCGAGGAAGATGTAGAGGTCGCCCGCGGGACCGCCGCGTAGCCCCGCCTCGCCTTCGCCGGCGAGCCTGATGCGGGTGCCGTCCTCGACCCCCGGCGGGATGTTGACCGACAGCGTCCGTTCCTTGGTGATGCGACCCGATCCACGGCAGCTCTGGCAGGGATCCTCGATCGTCTCGCCGCGTCCCTGACAGTTGGGGCACGTGCGCTCGATGGTGAAGAAGCCTTGGCTCGCCCGGACCTTTCCGTAGCCGCTGCAGGTGGGGCAGGTCGTCGGCTTGGTGCCGGCCCGTGCGCCGCTTCCGCTGCATGTTTCACAAGAAACGCTGGTCGGCACGCAGATCTGCGCCGTCTTGCCCTCATAGGCCTCCGAGAGCGAGATCTCGAGATTGTAGCGCAAGTCGGCGCCGCGCTCGCGTGCGGAGCGCGGGCGCTGGCCACGCCGTCCGCCCATGAACTCGCCGAAGAGGTCATCGAAGATATCCGACATCGAGGAGGCGAAGTCGGGCCCGAAGCCGCGGGCGCCGGCACCCATGCCCATGCCGCCATCGAACGCAGCGTGGCCGAAGTGGTCGTAGGCCGCACGTTTCTGGGGGTCCTTCAAGACCTCGTAGGCCTCGCTGACCTCCTTGAAGCGGACCTCGGCGCGCGTATCCTCAGGATTGCGGTCGGGGTGGCACTCCTTGGCAAGCCGCCGGTAGGCCGACTTCACCTCTTGCTCGCTAGCCGCCCGGGCAAGACCCAGGACCTCGTAGTAGCAGCGCTTTGACATTTTGCGCGCGTGACCTTCAGTTTGTTCCACGCGTTCGACCCTGTCTCATTTGGGAAATAGCGATGTTTGCCCGCCCGGAAAAGGGCGACATCAGGCAATTTCACGCAATGCACTTGAAGTGTTGCCCGAACCGCGGGCAGCGACATCTTTTCGCTGGGACCGATAGGGCCCTCATAAGGGGAGCCCGGCGTGGGGGCCGGGCTCCTTAAGCTTACTTTGCAGCGTTGGGCGTGCCCGGCTCAGGCCGACTTCTTCTTGTCGTCCTTCACCTCCTCGAAGTCGGCGTCGACGACATTCTCCTCGCCCGAGGCCGCACCGGTCTCGCCGGAGTCGCCCTCTGCGCCGGCGCCAGCGCCTTGCTGGCCGGCATAGACGGCCTCGCCGATCTTCATGGCAGCCTGCGCCAGCGCGGTCGTGGCCGACTTGATGCGCTCTGCGTCTTCGGTGCCGACAGCCTCCTTGACGTCCGCGATCGCCTTCTCGACGTCAGGCTTGGCGGCCGCCACTGCGGCATTTGACTCGTTCTCCTGGAGCTGCTTCTCGGTGCCGTGGATGAGCGCCTCGGCGTGGTTCTTCGCCTCGACGAGCTCGCGCTTCTTCTTGTCTTCGGCCGCGTGCGATTCGGCATCCTTGACCATGCGGTCGATCTCGTTGTCGGAGAGACCACCCGAGGCCTGGATGCGGATCGACTGCTCCTTGCCCGTGGCCTTGTCCTTGGCCGAGACGTGCACGATGCCGTTGGCGTCGATGTCGAAGGTCACCTCGATCTGCGGCACGCCGCGTGGTGCCGGCGGAATGCCGACGAGATCGAACTGGCCGAGCAGCTTGTTGTCGGCCGCCATCTCGCGCTCGCCTTGGCTGACGCGGATGGTCACAGCGTTTTGGCCGTCCTCGGCCGTCGAGAAGGTCTGGCTCTTCTTGGTCGGGATGGTGGTGTTGCGATCGATGAGCCGCGTGAACACACCGCCCAGCGTCTCGATGCCGAGCGACAGCGGGGTGACGTCGAGCAGGAGGACGTCCTTGACCTCGCCCTGCAGCACACCCGCCTGGATGGCAGCGCCGACGGCCACGACCTCGTCCGGGTTGACGCCCTTGTGGGGCTCCTTGCCGAACACTTCCTTGACCACCTGCTGGACCTTGGGCATGCGCGTCATGCCGCCGACGAGCACGACCTCGTCGATGTCAGCTGCCTTGAGGCCGGCGTCCTTGATCGCCTTCTCGCACGGGCCCTTGGTGCGCACGATGAGGTCGTCGACCAGGCTCTCGAGCTTGGCCCGCGTCAGCTTCATCGTGAGGTGCTTCGGTCCGGAAGCGTCAGCCGTGATGAAGGGCAGGTTGATCTCGGTTTGGGTCGCCGACGACAGCTCGATCTTGGCCTTCTCCGCGGCCTCTTTCAGGCGCTGGAGGGCGAGCTTGTCTGAGCGCAGGTCGATGCCCTGCTCCTTCTTGAACTCGTCGGCGAGATAGTTGACGAGCTTCATGTCGAAGTCCTCGCCGCCGAGGAACGTATCGCCGTTCGTCGACTTCACCTCGAAGACACCGTCGCCGATCTCGAGGACCGATATGTCGAAGGTGCCGCCGCCGAGGTCATAGACCGCGATGGTCTTGGAATCTTTCTTCTTGTCGAGCCCGTAGGCCAGCGCGGCCGCCGTCGGCTCGTTGATGATGCGCAGAACCTCCAGGCCGGCGATCTTGCCGGCGTCCTTGGTGGCCTGGCGTTGAGCGTCGTTGAAGTAGGCGGGCACCGTGATGACGGCTTGGGTGACCTTCTCGCCCAGCTTGGCTTCCGCCGTCTCCTTCATCTTCTGAAGAATGAAGGCCGAGATCTGCTGGGGGGAATACTGCTTGCCGTTGGCTTCGACCCAGGCGTCGCCATTGGGCCCTTTGACGATGTGGTAGGGGACGAGCTTCTTGTCCTTCTCGACCAACGGGTCGTCGTAGCGCCGTCCGATCAGGCGCTTGATGGCGAAGAACGTGTTGAGCGGATTGGTGACCGCCTGGCGCTTGGCCGGCAGGCCGACGAGCTTTTCGCCGTCATCAGCGAAGGCCACGATCGACGGAGTGGTGTTCATTCCCTCGGCGTTCTCGAGAACCCTCGGTTTACCGCCCTCCATGACGGCCACGCATGAGTTCGTGGTTCCCAGGTCGATGCCGATTACTTTAGCCATGTGCCTATTCCTCGTTTTCAGCGGCAGACCGACCGGACCCGAAGGTTCGGCGTCCGGAATCTCCGACTGGGCGGCAGCCGCACCGGAGTCGGCCCCCTTTGGAGCATCTAAACAGTAAACGCCGCTTATATAAGGTCCGATTTTGGGCGTGCAACGGGACGGGCCACACTCCTGTGATCAATTTTCCCCACGCGTTTGCACGCAGAGGCGGCGCGCAAGCCCCTAGCGGCGGGCATGAGCGGCGCGTAAGGCCGGGGTCTCGCGTTCACATTAGGCCGTGTCCGCTGCGCCTTCCGAGGGCTTGTCGTCCTTGCCCGGTTTGACGCCGCCTTTGGCCACGACGACCATCGCGGGGCGCAGCACCCGATCCTCCAGCATGTAGCCCGGCTGGTATACTTGGACGACCGTGCCCGGTGCCACCTCGCGATTCTCCACCTCGGTCATGGCCTGGTGCTGGTGCGGGTTGAAGGGCTCGCCCGAGGGGTCGAGGCGCTTGACGCCGTGCCGCTCCAGCACATTCAGGAACTCGCGCTCGGTCATGGAGACGCCCTCGACCAGCGCCTTGAGCGCGGGGTCCTCCTCGGAGGCGCCAGCGGGTACGGCCTCGGTGGCGCGTTGCAAATTGTCGCCCACGCTCAAGACATCGCGCGCGAACTTGGTGATGGCGTACTTGGCCATGTCCTCCTTGTCGCGCTCGGTGCGCTTGCGCAGGTTGTCCATCTCCGCGTGAGCGCGCAAGAGGCGGTCGGTCAGCTCGGCGATCTGAGCCTCGAGCGTGGCAACATCGGGGTCCTTGGTGCTCGGGCCACCGGCCTCGTCGGCTTGCGTCTCTGCTGCCGGTTCCATCGCAGGCTCTTGTTCGGACTTCTTGGGTTCGTCGGCCATCACGTTTCCGCGTCGAGTGCGGATCCTCATTGTTTGCTTGGAGATCTTTGAGCCGCACCTAACGGGCACGGCTCAATTGTTCAAAGAATGCGAGCCCGATATCAGGCGAGGAAGCGCAAAAATCAAGTCAACAGTCGGCTAACGAGCTTGGCCGTGTAGTCCACCATGGGGATGATCCGGGCGTAATTGATGCGGGTGGGCCCGATCACGCCCAATACGCCGACGATCTTGCGCCGATCGTTGTGGAAGGGCGCGACGATGAGCGAGGAGCCCGACAGCGAGAACAGCTTGTTCTCCGAGCCGATGAAAATGCGTACGCCGTCGGCATTTTCCGATAGCCCGAGCAGCTGCACCAGGTCGCGCTTGCGCTCCAGATCATCAAACAGGTGGCGGATGCGCTCCAGATCGTCCTGTGCGGTGAGGTCCTTCAGGAGATTGGCCTGGCCACGCACAATGAGGCTTTTGCGGTCGTCGAGCGATCCCGACCACTCGGCAAGACCGGCCTGGATCACCTTTTGCGTCAGCTCGTCGAGCTCGGCCTTGGAGCTTTGCAGCTCCCGCTCGATGTTGGCGCGTGCCTCCGCGATAGTGGCGCCGCGGATGCGCGTGTTGAGATAGTTGGCAGCCTCGGTGAGCGCTGACGGCGGTAGCCCCTGGGGCAGAGAGATGATGCGGTTCTCGACCGACTGGTCCTCGCCGACCAGCACGACCAGCGCCTTGCCGGGTTCCAGAAGCACGAACTCGATGTGCTTCAAGCGGCCGACCTGCTGCTCGGCGAGCACGACGCCGGCGCAGTGCGACAGACCAGAGATCATCTCGCCGGCCTCCCGCAGCACGTCGTCGATGGACGTTGCGTGCTGCCCGGCAATGTGCGCCTCGATCTGGCGGCGCTCTTTGGCACTCAGGTCGCCGACCTCCAGGAGCCCGTCCACGAACAGGCGCAAGCCCATCTGCGTCGGGAGCCGCCCCGCCGATGTGTGCGGGGCCGCGATAAGGCCGAGCTGCTCCAGGTCAGACATGACGTTGCGGATCGAGGCCGGCGACAGGGTCATGGGCAGGACGCGCGCCAGATTGCGCGACCCCACCGGCTCGCCGGTCTCAAGGTAGGTCTCGACGATCTGTCGGAGAATGGTGCGGGAGCGCTCGCTGAGTGTCGAGAGCTCGCTGACGACTTCGCTCATCGCTGCGGCGTGTCCTTGGCACAATGCCTCAAGGCGGAGATTAGGGATGCCCGGCTGGATTCGTCAATTTCATCATCGGTTTTGGTTGAAGCCGGGTGGGGCCTTGCGTAGGTTCGGGCGAAATTTGGCCAGCCCTGCAGCAGTGGAATCTCCAACATCGCCCTCATGCGCCCCTCCAAACGTCAGCCCGACGAGCTTCGCCGCGTCTCAATCGAGCGTGCGGTATCCAAGCACGCCGAAGGATCCTGCCTCATTAAGTTCGGCGATACCCATGTTTTATGCATGGCCAGCCTGGAGGAGCGGGTACCGCCTTGGCTCAAGGGCCAGGGCCGGGGTTGGGTCACGGCCGAATATGGCATGCTGCCCCGCGCCACCTCGGAACGCACCCGCCGCGAGGTGACGGTAGGGCACGCGTCGGGGCGCACGCAGGAGATCCAGCGGCTGATCGGGCGGGCCTTGCGCGCCATCGTCGATATGAGCCAGCTCGGCGAGCGGCAGATCTCCATCGACTGCGACGTGTTGCAGGCGGACGGCGGCACGCGCACGGCGGCCATCACCGGGGCCTGGGTGGCGCTGCACGACTGCATCCAGTGGATGAAGCTGCGCGACATGGTGAAGGACTCGGTGCTGCGCGACCAGGTCGCGGCGGTGAGCTGTGGCCTCTACAAGGGTACGCCTGTGCTCGATCTGGACTATGCAGAGGATTCGGCGGCGGAAGCCGATTCCAACTTCGTCATGACCGGAGCCGGCGGAATCGTCGAGGTGCAGGGCACCGCGGAGACGGTCGCCTTCAGCCAAGAGAGCTTCGACCAGCTCATGGGGCTCGCCAAGAAGGGCATAGGCGAGCTCGTCGCGCTGCAGAAGCTGACGGTGTCATGAGAGAGACGCAGAAGAGAGACGCGGCGGGCTGCCCGACGCCCGCTGCTTATCCCGGATATGAAACCCGCAGCCATTCTTGAAACCGTTCTTTATGCGCCCGACCTCGATGCGATCGAGGAATTCTATCGGCGGGTTCTAGGGCTCGTGCCATTCGCCAAGGCCGACGGCCGCCAGGTCTTCTACCGCTGTGGGGAGCAGATGCTGCTCGTCTTCAATCCCGAGGCCACGCACGCGCCGCCGAGGCGGGACCCGAAACTCCCCGTCCCACCGCACGGTGCCCGTGGCGAGGGGCACCTCTGCTTTCGCGCCAGCGCCGATGAGATCACTGCCTGGCGTACGCATCTCGAAAAGGAGGGGGTTGCCATCGAGGCCGACTTCGAATGGCCGGGCGGTGGCCGCTCGATTTATTTTCGCGATCCGGCAGGCAACTCCCTGGAGTTCGCCGAGCCGCGCATCTGGGGGCTCGTATGACGATCGAGACGTTCGCCGCCTCATTTGCGGCTGGGTCGAGAAGCGAACTTCTCGATCTGAATCATACGAGCAAGATTGAGTCTGCGAGTGTCCTTCAGATCGCGAAATTCGTTCCGCACGTGCCGCACAAGACGACGAATTTCGCGATCGGGACACTCGCATGAGGCGGCTCAAGCGCGGCGACCGCCTCGTTGTCGCGACCCACAATCCGGGCAAGGTGTGGGAGATAAACCAGCTCATTGCGCCTTACGGCTTCGCTGCCGTTGCCGCCAAGGACTTGGGATTGAGCGAGCCGGCGGAGACGGAGACGACGTTTCAGGGCAACGCGCAGCTCAAAGCGCTGTTTGCGGCCAAGGGATCGGGTTTGCCGGCGCTCGCTGACGACTCCGGCATCGAGATCGATGCCCTCGAGGGGGCCCCCGGCGTCTACACGGCCGATTGGGCCGGGCCTGAGCGCGATTTCTCCATTGCCATGCAGCGCGTCCACGATGAGCTGGCCGAGCGCCTCGGCTGGAAAGGCGAGCCGCTGCGCGCCAACTTTATCTCCGTCTTGTGTCTCGGCTGGCCAGACGGTGAAACCGAGCTGTTTGAGGGCAAAGTTTACGGTCATGTCGTTTGGCCGCCGCGCGGGACCAACGGTTTCGGCTATGATCCGATTTTCGTCGCCGACGGGCAAACGCTGACCTTCGGCGAGATGGAGCCGGCAAAGAAGTATGCAATCTCGCACCGCACCCGCGCCTTCGACGTTTTCAAGCGCGCCTGTCTCGAGGACGCCGGTGGCTGACGATGCGCCGGGCTTCGGCGTCTACGTTCACTGGCCGTTCTGTGCACAGAAGTGCCCCTATTGCGACTTTAATAGCCACGTGCGTTTCGGCGGCATCGATGAGCCGCGCTTTCTTTCCGCCTATCTGCGTGAACTCGACCATACCGCCCGGCTCACTGGCCCGCGCACCGTTCAAAGCATCTTCTTTGGCGGTGGCACGCCGTCGCTGATGGCGCCCGCGACTGTTGCTGCGATCCTCGATCGCATTGCACAGCTGTGGACCGTTACGCCCGCAACGGAGATCACGCTTGAGGCCAACCCCGGGAGCGTCGAGGCGTCGCGTTTTCGCGGCTATGCAACAGCTGGCGTCAATCGCGTCTCCCTTGGCGTGCAGTCGCTCAACGACGACGTTCTGAGGACGCTGGGACGTATCCACTCGGTCGCAGAGGCCAAGGCGGCGATCGAGATCGCGCGCGCGAACTTTAACCGCGTGTCCTTCGACCTCATTTACGCGAGGCCCAATCAGACGGTCGCGCAATGGCGCGATGAGCTGCAAGAAGCGCTGGGCCTCGCTCAAGGCCACCTCTCGCTCTATCAGCTGACAATCGAGCCCGAGACGCCGTTTGCCGCGCTCAACGCGGCGGGTAAGCTCATCGTGCCCGATGACGATGCGGCGCACGCGCTCTACGACGTGACCCAGGACCTCACAGCGGCAGCCGGGCTCCCGGCCTATGAGATCTCCAACCACGCAGAGCCTGGAGAGGAGAGCCGCCACAACCTCCTCTATTGGCGCTACGGCGAATACGCGGGTTGCGGGGCGGGGGCGCACGGGCGGCTCAGATATGATGGTGCGCGCCACGCCACCAGCACCGAGCGTGCCCCTGAGCGTTGGGCGGAGCGCGTCGAGTGCCATGGCCATGGGCTCGTGGAGGCAATACCGCTGACGCCGGCAGAGGAGGCCGACGAGCAGTTGTTGATGGGGCTGCGGCTTGCGCAGGGTGTCACTTTCGACCCGCGTGCGGCCAAGAGCGATGCGGTTGTCGCCGAGCTGTCGGAGTTGGGCCTGGCGGAGATCATCGTCGGCCGAAACGGGGAGCGGCGCATCCGCGCCACACCCAAGGGCCGTTTCGTCCTTAATGAGATCGTGCTGCGCCTGTCGATGAGCGTCGAACCGCAATCGAGGGCATATTCCCCGATGGACAACCGGCCCTCTGCCGACTAAGCACCGCGCCATATGATGCGACGGCTCTACGATTGGATGATGGAAAAGGCGGGCGATAATCGCGCGCCGTGGGCGCTAGCCATTATCTCCTTTGTCGAGAGCTCGTTCTTTCCGATTCCGCCGGACGTGATGCTGATCCCCATGGTGCTCAGCCGCCGTGAGAAGGCTTGGTGGTACGCAACGATAGCGACGGTCGCATCCGTTCTGGGGGGCATGCTGGGCTACGCGATCGGATATTTCGCGTATCAGGCGATCGGCCTGCCGATCCTCGAATTCTATGGAAAGGCGCACGCCCTCGACGGCTTCATCGCGTTCGTTCACACCTATGGGGTGCCGGCAGTCATCATCAAAGGCATGACGCCGATCCCCTACAAGGTCGTCACGATTGCAGCCGGCGTGGCCAAAATGGACCTGCTGGCCTTCATTGGGGCGAGCATTATCGCACGCTCCATGCGGTTCTTCCTCGTCGCCGGCCTGCTCTACTGGTTCGGCCAGCCTATCCGCGAATTCATCGAGCGCCGCTTGAGCCTCGTCACGACCGTCTTCGTCGTGGTCTTGGTGGGCGGCTTCGTTGCAATTAAGTATTTGATTTAAAACAACGACCGAAGGCGCCGTGATGCCCCTCGCCTTGCCAAATCCGACCGCTCACTCCGCCTACAAGGTGGGGGCCTTGGCGCTGGTCGTGGTTGTGGCCACCATCGTTGCGGCGCTCGGCTTCGAATATCTGGGCGGCTATCTACCCTGTCCGCTGTGCCTTGAGCAGCGCTATGCCTACTATGCCGGCGCGCCCGTGCTTTTCGCTGCCCTCGTCGCCTTGAGCGCTGGCCATCGCCGATCGGCAACCCTGCTCTTTGTCTTGGTCACGGTTGCATTTCTGGGCAACGCCGGACTCGGCGTCTATCACGCAGGCGCGGAGTGGCACTTCTGGCCGGGGCCGGAGGCATGCACCGGCGCGCAGCAAATCTCGACCTCGGCCGGTGATTTGCTCAAGGCTCTGCCGACGACGAACGTGATCCGCTGCGACGAGGCAGCGTGGCGCTTTGCGGGCATCTCGCTCGCTGGTTGGAACGTTCTCGTGTCGCTGATTGTCATGGCTTTGAGCCTGCGTGCGGCCGCAGAAGCCGTTCGCTCGTAACAAACATCTGAAATCGCAGGGTATTATCTCAGCTCGCGGTGGACCGCGCGCTGCGTCGCGTTTTCGTTCAGCAACTGTCAAGCGAATTACCGCGGGGTGAACACCGCGGCGCCATGCAGTTGTCAAAAAGTGACGGTTAAGTCGGCCTCGTTCGCGCAAGACGAAGCGAACCCGTCGCGTAGGGGGGACGGTTAAGTGAAAAATGTACCGCGTCATGGCCGCTCGGCGGCATCGTTCCTTCGTGTGTTTAGCCGCAGCGTATCGCGGAGGGTCGCATCAGTTCCCACGGGAACGCCCGCGGCCGCCTTTGTCGCTTTAGGTTCCCCGCGTACCGATTCCGTTCAGCGTCATTCCGATTTGTTGCGTGGCGTCGCGTTGCGTCCGGTTGCGTCTGCGTGTCGAAACTCCCCCCGCAACACGCTTCTGCGCGTGTTGGCGAACTTGAGGCGAACCGCTCGGAGGAAAACGTTTGCGCGTATTTCCGAGCGGTTTGCTAGCCAAGGCCGCACGGTTCTTGGCTTCGTCGCCGGCAGAGCGCCGGCGATTGTAAGAGACAGTAGCGAGGACGGGGGCACCCCCGCCCACAAGTTCAAGTGAGGTTGATCGTGGCGTCAGAGTCCCAAGAGTGGCGTTCGCTTTCGGAGGTGTTGGACCAGGTGATCGTTTCCATGGGGCGCACGTCTCCCGCGCCGAAAAACGAGGCGGGCCAAGTTTCCAGGTGAATTCGCCAAAGTTTTGGAAGGGTCGCCGATCCTTCCAACGAGTAGGCAAGCATACGGAGCGTCGGAGCCAAAGGTCTCCACGAGGCATTGCGTCACAAGGTTCTGCGTAGTGATGCCATTGCGCTCTGTGTGCTTGCCGCCCCTCGAGGGCGTTCACGGCCGAGATATCGAGGCCGCGTAAACAAATGAGGAGGTGTTGAGATGAGTCCCCATCATGTCAATCCGCTGCAGTGGCACCAAGCCGTCGGCATCGCGCGCCAGTCGTGCGCGCGTTTCTTCCGCGACGGTGGGACGCCCGCGGATGCGCTCGGCGCATTCGGTGTCGCGGCCGACGAAAGGATGGCCGAAAACTGGGGCAGGGCCGTAGACGCCATCGCAGAAGTTCTCTGCGCGCCGCCTGCCAAGTGCGCCGCCTGAGGCGCAGCGCGCATCCCGTTCAGATGGAAGGGATCAGCCCCGGCTCGCCGCCGGGGCTTTTTGTTGCACTTGGCCGCCGATGAGACGGGCGCTTTACGGCTCCAGCTCGGTATCCCAGTAGAGATAGTCGAGCCAGCTCTCGTGCAGGTAGTTGGGCGGAAACAGCCGTCCATTGCGGTGCAGCTCGAACACCGTCGGCCGGTAAGGCGCCTGCGTCGGGTGCATCCCCACCTCGTCCGGCATCGCCCCGCCCTTTTCCAGATTGCAGGGGGCGCAGGCCGCCACCACGTTGTCCCAGCGGGTCTGGCCTCCGCGCGAACGGGGGATCAGATGGTCGAAGGTCAGATCCTCCTTCGCGCCGCAGTATTGGCAGGCGAAGCGGTCGCGCAGGAACACGTTGAATCGGGTGAAGGCGGGATAGAGCGCCGGCTTCACGTAAGTCTTCAGTGAGACCACGCTCGGCAGCTTCATCTCGAAGGAGGGGCTGCGGACGAAGCGGTCGTATTCTGAGACGATGTTGACGCGATCGAGAAATACAGCCTTCACCGACTCTTGCCAGCACCAGAGCGACAGTGGGTAGTAGCTCAATGGCCGGAAGTCGGCGTTAAGGACGAGTGCCGGAAAGGATTCCGGAATGGCCGCGTGCGCGTTCACGTTCTAGCGTCCTGTCGGTTTCTT
The DNA here is from genome assembly GCA_963782555.1 of uncultured Alphaproteobacteria bacterium. GTDB lineage: Bacteria > Pseudomonadota > Alphaproteobacteria > Rhizobiales > Hyphomicrobiaceae > Hyphomicrobium_A. Next base: position 431,854 of record CAWAKB010000003.1, read on the forward strand.
TCGCGAATTGCGTTCTCCCCGAGGTTTCGGCCGGGATACTAGCCGCGCATATCAGCTCTGTGAAGGTCCCCGCGGACGGGAATTCTTTTCGTGCTGGCGGGCGTGGTACGGGCGCCAAAATGCAGTCAATTCAGGCGCTTTTCAGGCCTTTGCGACGTTTCGCAGCAAGCTTGTAGTCGGCCCATAGCATGTGGGCGGCCACCCCTCGCCACGGCCGCCATCGTTCCGCGATGGAAAGAAGTCCCTCACGGGAGGGGCGCACTTTGAGGTTGAGTGCGTCTCTCACCGCCGTCTGCAGCGCGAGATCGCCGGCCGCAAAAGCATCGGCGCGCCCCAGGCAGAACAACAGAAAAATGTCGGCTGACCACGGCCCGATGCCGGGCACGGCCGTCAAAGCTTCGTGCACTTCTCCCTCAGGTGCCCCGGCAAGCGCCTCCAGATCGAGTCCGTTCTCCATTGCCGAGCTCACGGCACGCAGCGTCCGCACCTTTCCGCGCGACAGACCGGCCGAGCGCAGCTCGTCGTCGGTAAGCGCGAGGAACGCCTCATGCGTCATCGGCCGCACCGCGTGGACCAAACGGCCCCAGATCGCCTCTGCGCACGCGATCGACAGTTGTTGCCCGACGATGATGCGGGCGAGCCCCTCGAAGCCCGGTGGATGCCGGCGCAGTGGCGGGTCGCCGGTGCGCTCATAGACGCGGCGCAGATGCGGGCACATGCGCCGCAATGCGCGCACGCCCAAGCGCAGATCGGCGTCCGTCTCGATGGTGCGGGACAGCTTCGTGCCTGGCTGACGTTTCATGTGGGTTTCGCTCGCGCTCGCCTGTCGAGGCGGAGACTAGGATCGCGCGCCTTGCTTGGCAAAGAGGCTCCTTTGCACCCTCGGCGTGCGCGGGTGATGCAGAGCCGCCCGTATATTCACGCCAGGCGGCCGCCGCTCTGGCAATCGCGACGGGGACGGTGCATGTCCTGCCCATGACAGGACCGCCTATTCTCCGCTTCGCGCCGAGCCCCAACGGACCGCTGCATCTCGGTCACGCCTTCTCCGCGCTCGTCGGTTCCGGCATGGCGCAACGGCTCGGCGGCCGCTTCCTCGTGCGCATCGAGGACATCGATGTGGCGCGGTGCCGCGAGGAGCATGTCGTCGGCATCTTCGAGGATCTCGCCTGGCTCGGCATCACGTGGGAAGAGCCGGTGCTGCGCCAATCGCAGCACTTCGAGGTCTATGCCCAGGCTGCTGAGTGGCTGGAGGCGCAGGGACTGCTCTATCCTTGCTTTGCCTCGCGGACAGAGATCCTCGAGGCCGCCAAGGGTGGCGCGCTCGATCCCGAAGGGACGCCGCTCTATCCCGGTCTGCACAAGCGGCTTCCCAAGGCCGAGATCGAGGAGCGCATCGGCAACGGCCAGCGCTTCGCCCTGCGTCTCGACATGCAGCGCGCGCTCGCAGCCGCTGCCCGCCGGCTCGAGGGCCGGCCCCTGACCTTCACCGAGCTCGACGAGGAGGGAAACCCGAGCGTGATCGAGGCGCGGCCGGAGCGCTGGGGCGACGCCGTCATCCTGCGCAAGGATGTGCCGGCGAGCTACCATCTGGCCGTCGTCGTCGACGATGCGCGCCAAAGCGTCACCCACGTCACGCGCGGCCGCGACCTCTATGTCGCCACCGACATCCACCGGCTGCTCCAGGTGCTGCTGGGCTTGCCGGAGCCGCTCTACCATCACCACCGGCTGCTCACGGACCCGGACGGGCGCAAGCTCGCCAAGAGCGAGCGCGATACGGCTCTGGCGAGCCTCAGGGCGGCCGGCGTCCCGGGACGCGAGATCCCCTCGCGGGTCGGTTTAGGTTAACGGGCGTTAATCGCCGGGTCCCTTGGCGTTTACGCTTTCGTTTTAAGCTGTTGGGCGCGCCTCTTTTTACTAAGATCGGTGCTAAGACTGCCGGGGGACGTAAATAGACCCAGCGTTTTCGGGGCAAGTGCGCGTGAAGAAATCCGCAGCCACAAAGCGGACGACGGCTAGCCGGTCCAAACCTGCCGGCACGACGTCGCGTGCGCCCGCGCCACGCAAGCCCCGCCAGCGCGCATCCTCCACCACAGCAAAGGCCACCTCTCCGCGTCGGTCGCGCTCTACGGCCGCCCGGTCGCGGCCGGTTGCGCAGCCCGCCTATTCACACGACGAGCGCAATGCGCTCCTGCTCTTGTTGGCGCCTTTCGCCCTCATGGCTCTCGCGGTCGGGGCCGCGCAGTCGTTCAGTCCGCTCGATTCCGCACGCCGCCAGCTTGCGTTGCTTCCAGATCCGAAGCCGATCGTGGCAACCTCCGCAGCCCCGGCTGAGCTCGCGAGCGTGCCACCCGCCACAGTTGCGACGGCCGCGAAGCCAGCCGCACTAGCTCTGGCGACGCCGGTTCGCGAAGCCGCAAGTGTGATCACCGCGGAGGTTGATCTCAAGACAATTCCGCCGAGCGATGGGGTTGTCGTTCGGCTGGCGCCAGCGGCACACGCGGACAAATGCGTCGCGTCCGCCTCCAGGCCGCCGCAGAGCATGCCTGCTGACGCTGCGAGCCCATCGGCGTTCGGGCAAAGGCTTGCACGCGCCGCGCGCGCTCAGACGCGCGATCTCGTCGTCTATACCGACCGCTATCGTCAGATCGGCTTTCCGATGGGCGACGTCCCGCGGTTCTACGGCGTGTGCACCGATGTCGTCATCCGCGCTTACCGCGCGCTCGGCGTCGATCTGCAGGTTCTGGTGCACCAAGCGCGCATCGGCACGGGCGACACCAGCATCGATCATCGGCGTACCAAGACGCTGCGCCGCTTCTTCGCGCGTTACGGCGAGTTGCTTCCCGTCACCGACTTCGTCGAGGAGTACCAGCCGGGCGATATCGTGACCTACTATCGCGCCAGCGGTCGTACCTCGCAGACTCATATTGCCATCGTGTCCGACGTAATCGCGCCTTCGGGGCGGCCCATGATCGTGCACAACCGCGGCTGGGGTCCACAGCTCGAGGATGCGTTGTTTGCCAACGAAATCACCGGGCATTACCGCTTCAATCACGTTTCGCCGGCCGAGCAGGCGAGCGTGCGCCCGTCGGCGTCGAGTTCTGCTCTGCGCTGAGCCTGCCGCAAAGTGCCCCTCCGCCATATTTTGATCATCGACGCTCTCGATTGATTGACGCGTGCGGCGATTCCGGCCGCAACGCACCAAGGAGGCACAGGCAACGAATGCGGCCGCTGAGGCAGTGTCTCGCCATCGCGTTGGCGGCTGTGGTGTTGTCCGTCTCGGGTCCCGCGTCCCACGCGGAAGAGCTCGGGCGCCCGGGCGCATCGCGCGACTTGGCGAACAAGGACTTCGGAGTAAGCCTTGCCTGGGCAGCCCGCTGGCAGACCTGGATCCCGGTCATCTACAATCCCAGCTACTCGCAGATCCCCTACCCTAATGGCGACGTCGCCTGGTACTACGGCGTTTGCACCGACGTCCTGGTGCGCGCCTACCGCTGGCTGGGTGTCGACCTGCAGGTGGAGGTGCAGCGGGCGGGCGTCGGCTCGGGCGACACCAACATCGATCATCGCCGCGTCGACGTTCTGCGCAGCTTCTTTGCGCGAAAGGGTCGCTCGTTGCCCATCACCCTCGACCCGGCCGACTACAAAGCGGGCGATATCGTCTCCTACTACGTGCCCACCGGCCACTTCTCGAAGACGCATATTGCGATCGTGTCGGACCGCAAGGCGACCGGCGGCGTCCCGCTCATCATTCACAATCGCGGTTTCGGGGTGCAAGAGGAGAACCGGCTCTTTGCGGAAAAGATCACCGGCCACTATCGCTACTGGCCGGCACAAGAGACGGGACCGGTCTCGGCCAAAGACTGAGGCATGCGGCAGAGGTTGAGCCCAGCCGTCTATGCGGCGGAATACGCATGACAATTTGCGCCATGGTAAATGCTTTCTTAAGCATTGCCTGAAAAGACTACAGGCTCGCTGCCGCATCGCCGGGCCCCAATGGGGCGTGACATACAACGCGGCGGCTTCCTCGGCCGGACATCGCAGGCGCAACCTGCGGCCGACCGCAGCCTGGACCGTCTTATGCTGGAGTGGCTTTGCACAACTGCGCAAGAGAAGGTGGCAATGCTCCGCTGCCGGGTTGCCGAGCGTGCGCGCGCCTTCTGGCCGGCTTCCATCCTCGAGCCCATTGAACCGCCGGCGGCGCCACTCCCGCTGTCGATCGAGGATCGCTGGACGCGCGCAACCGGCGCCGTCACGGCTGCCATTTCCGGATTTGGGCGCGTTCAAAGCCTTCAGGCGGCGGCGGCCTGTCAGATCGACGCGGCGGACTACACCTTTCAGCGTCTGCTAGAGGAGCTGAGCTTTGCCATGCCGATCCAGACCGCCGACGGCTCTGCGCTGCGCGCTCTGCTTGCAACGGTTGGGGAGCGGGAGAGCCTCGCAGAGGCGACGCTCGCCGCCTAGGCGGCTCTCATCTAGCGGACGGTCTGCTCGGCGGCAGACAGCTTGGTCGGCTGGAAGGCGGTGGGTGCGGGATCGGCGACGGCTGTGCCGAACTTCTGCACCTCGAGCACGGCCAAGCCGCGCTCGCTGAGGCCGTTCTCGCTGAAACGCACGATACCGTCGACGCCGGAAAAGCCGTTCGGACGGGTGAGGTTCGCGACCGTGAAGCGCGCTCCGGGCGGGTTCGAGGAGAGGCCGATTGCGAGGCTCACTGCATCGTAGGCAACGCTCGCGATGCGTGGCGGCGCGTTGCCGAACGTCTTGGCAAAGCGCTCCGCGAAGTTCCGCCAGGCGGTCGGATCGGGGCTCGGGTACCAGCCGCCGACAAAGGCGTCATCGCGTCCGATCGAGGGGAAGTCCCAGGCGCCGGTCCCCAAAAGCTTCACCTTGCTGCGTGTCGAGGCCCTGAGTAGGCGATAACGGGCCCGATCTGCGGCAGCGCTCTTGGCCCGCCCGGCAGGAACAGCGCGTCGACGGGCTTGAGCACTCCTCGCCACGCTTGATCGCCTCGACAACGCGCTTGGTCGGGCCCAGCATGCCGTTGGCGGCTGGTGGATAGCGCTCGACGATCACCACCGTTCCACCCGCCTTTTGCACGGCGCGGCGGAAGGCCGGCTCCGCCACGTTGCCGTAGGCGTCGTCGGGGATGAGCGCTGCGAATCGCCGCTTGCCCTGACGGGCGGCAAACGCGACGACGCGGTCGATCTCCTCCTCCGCCAGGAAGCTCATCAGGTAGACGCCGTTGCCGGCGACCTGGTGTCGTTGGAGAAGGCGAGGATCGGCACGCCGGCCTGCCGCGCCACGGCGCCGCGCCGGCGACCGCCTGGGAAAAGAGCGGGCCCAAGATGATCTCCGCGCCTTCCTTGATGGCGGCGTCGGCCGCGGCGCGCGCCACCGAGGCCGTGCCGCCGTCGTCTTTGGTGATGAGCTGGATGTGGGGTCGTTGAGCTCAAAGAGCGCCATCTCGGCCGCTTGCTTCATGCTTTTGGCGACGGCGGCCGTCTCGCCCATGCCCCCAAGCGGCAGCAGCAGCGCGATTTTCACGGGAGCGCGCTGGTCCGGGCCGGCCGCCCCTGCGGGGTCACGTCGCGGTGTCGGGCCGGGCGATCGGGCCCATCGCCGTGGAGCAGGCCGCCAGCAGGAGCTGACGCAACAGCCGACAAGGGCCGCACGCCGCGTAACGTGCTGCGGCCCCGGGCCAATTCCGAGCGTGTTCGCATAAAGCGGTAGTCCCCTAAGAGCCGCCCCTAGCAGCCGCCGCGGTCGGATGGCCAGGGCGCTGGAACAGTGTAACAACTCTCTACAGTTGGTTAGACGTTCGCGCGCCGAGGGGGAAGTGTCTTTCTGCCACTATCGTCAACAATCGGCAGGATGTGGCGGGACGTGCCGTATGCCGAGGCATGAAGAGCAATCGATGAGCGCCTCTGAGCCTCCGATTCAGGCTGATATCGCGGCCGTGCAGGCGATGAGATGCAGCGGCATCTTGAATTCGCCGCTGGCGCCGGGGCTCTACCTGGTCGCCACGCCGATCGGCAACCTGGGCGACATCACGATGCGTGCGCTCAGCCGTTCTCGCCCGCGCCGACATCGTCCTGTGCGAGGACACACGCCACAGCCGCACGCTGCTCTCGCATTTCGCCATCCCACACCGACGCGCGCCTACCACGAGCACAACGCCGCGCGCGAGCGCCCGCGCGTGCTGGCCGAGCTCGAGGCGGGAGGCCGCATCGCGCTCATCTCCGACGCCGGGACGCCGCTCATCTCCGATCCCGGGTGGAAGCTCGTGCGCGACGCGATCGACGCCGGCCACCAGGTCGAGGCGCTGCCCGGTGCTTCCGCCGCGCTCGCCGCGCTCTGGCGTCGCCGGCCTGCCGACGGATGCCTTCTTCTTTGCCGGCTTTCTGCCGCCCAAGAGCGCGGCGCGGCGCACGCGCATTGCGGAGCTGAAGGCCGTGCCCGCGACGCTCGTCTTTTTCGAGGCGCCCTCGCGCGCCGGCGAGACGCTCGCCGACCTCGCCGCCGTGCTCGGCGACCGGCCGGCCGCCCTCGCGCGCGAGCTGACCAAGCTGCACGAGGAGGTGCGCCGGGGCCCGCTCAAGGAGCTGGGCAGCCGGGTCGACAGCGCGACGATCAAGGGCGAGGTCGTGATTGTCGTCGGGCCGCCGCAGCAAGCGGAGGTCACCGATGCCGACATCGCTGCCCGGCTCGACGCCGGCGCTGCAAGAGATGAGCCTGCGCGATGCCGCCAAGGCCGTGGCGGAGGCGCTGGGCGTGCCGAAGTCGCGCGTCTACGAGCTGGGCCTGCAAGAGAGACAAATGATGGCCGTCTTTCGCCGCGCCGACATCGAGCCGGGCCCGCACGAGCGCCGCCGGCGGCTGCGGCGCGGGCGCCTTTCGGAAGCGCTCGCGGCCGCCGTTCTGATGAGCAAGGGCTATCTGATCTTAGGCCGCCGCGTGAAGACGCGGGCCGGCGAGATCGACATCATCGCGGTGCGTGGAAAGCGGCTTGCCTTCGTGGAGGTGAAGCGGCGCGCCGCGCGCGAGGACGCCGAGGCGGCGATCACGGCGCGGCAGGCGGCCCGCATTCGCCGCGCCGCCGACCACTGGCTCGCGCACCGGCCCCGCTATCATGGGCATGAGCAGGGCTTCGACGTGATCTTGATGGTGCCGGGCCGCTGGCCGCGGCATATCCCCAACGGGCTATAGGGCACGGAAACCTAAAGCCGCGGGATGAGCATGCCCGTCTTCGCCTTGTAGGCGGCGAACTCGGGATAGCGGGCCATCGACGCGTCCTTTTTGCGCATATTGGGCCAGAAGAACCCGAGCACCCACGCCCCCTCGATGGCGAAGGGCAGCCAGTGCAGCGACAGCATCGCGTAGGCGATATAGATGAGGATCTCGCCCAGATAGTTGGGGTTGCGCGTGCGCAAAAAGAGGCCATCGGTAATGAGCCCCTTCCTCGCCTCCAAGGTGAAGTACTTCTGCGCGTCGCTCACGTAGTGCAGGAACACGCCGGCAATGTAAATCGCGACCGCGAGCGCGATATACCAGGGCGCCAGCGTCACGTAGCGGCTGATCAACAGATAGGGCGCCACGTAGTAGCCGGCGAGCGGCACGAAGACGAACAGAAAGCCGATCCACATGGGCTGACGCTCGGCAAATCTGCGGTCGGGATAGAGCGTCTGCTTTGCGAGCCATAACAGGGAGTAGGTCCCGTGCAGGCTCAGATAGATAAAGGCCTCCACCGACCCGTTGCCGTAGATCGCCATCAGCGCCAGAACGACGGGGATGACGAGCGCCTTATGCAGATTGATCCAGGTGCCGACTGTGAGGGTCCGTGCCAACATCGCAAGCCTCCGCAAAAAACTGACCCTGCGTTAATCGGCTCTATGCTAGACCTCTTCGCCCTGCCCGGCTTTGATTTAGCTTCGCCCGCGGCGGGAAGCGTCCTCCTCCCGCTTGCCTGCTTTGGTTGATTGCATGCCCCTGCGCGTCGCCTGCCAGATGGACCCGATCGAGCGGATCGACATCCGCGGCAATTCCACGTTCGCAATCCTGCTCGAAGCGCAGAAGCGCGGGCACGACCTCTTCTATTACACGCCGCTCAACCTCTCCCTGCATGGCAACCGGCTGCTTGCGCGCGGGGAGACGCTCACGGTCGAGGACAAGGTCGGCGCGCACTACAAGGTGTCGGACCCGCGCGTGGAGGATCTCGCGGACTGCGACGTGGTGCTGCTGCGCCAGGACCCGCCCTTCGACATGGCCTACATCACGACGACGCACTTGCTGGAGCGCATCCACCCCAAGACGCTCGTCGTCAACGATCCCGCCCACGTGCGCAACGCGCCGGAAAAGATCTTCGTCCTCGACTTCCTCGACCTGATGCCGCCGACGCTGGTCACGCGCTCGCTGGCCGACGTCGAGGCCTTCCGCGCCGAGTTCAAGGACATCATCCTGAAGCCGCTCTACGGCAACGGCGGCGCGGCCATCTTCCGCATCGCGCCGGATGACACCAACGTCGCCTCGCTGGTGGAGCTGTTCCAGACCGTGTTCCGCGAGCCGTTCATGGTGCAGGAGTACCGGCCCGAAGTGGCCGACGGCGACAAGCGCATCATCCTCGTCGATGGCGAGGTTGCGGGCGCCATCAACCGCGTGCCCAAGAAGGGCGAGACGCGCTCCAACATGCACGTGGGCGGCACCGCGGTGCCGACCAAGCTGACGAAGCGCGACGAGGAGATCTGTGCCCGTCTCGGACCGGAGCTGAAGCGACGCGGGCTGCTCTTTACCGGCATCGACGTGATCGGGCCGTATCTCACCGAGATCAACGTGACATCCCCGACGGGCATCCGTCAGGTGAAGGATTTCGGCGGCGCCGACATCGCGGTCCTCATCTGGGACGCGATCGAAGCGAAGGCCGGAAAGTAGGGTGAAGGTTGGTGGGCGATCGACGTTGTGGACTTGATGCTCGGCGCCGCGGGGCGCCCTGGCATCGGCACGCTGTGATGTGAGGCGCGACGTTCAATTGTCATCCTCGGGCTTGTCCCGAGGACCCACCCATCACGGACTGGACGCTTCAAGTTCGAGCTTCGCTCTCACCAGCACCGCTGCCGGCGGAGCAAGCCGAAAGCTGGGTCCTCGGGACAAGCCCGAGGATGACACCCTTTTTGGCGGGGACGGTCTGCACGATGCCGGCTCACCGGCGCGCGCGGCGCCTGCGCCGGTGCACCACCTTCTTCTTGCTGCTGCTCTTCTTGGCTTGCGCCGTGCTCGCCGTATTCTTGGGCGGCGGCGGCGGCGCTTTGCAGACGCGGAAGCGCTGGAGCAAGTCGGCGTCGGGCTCGGAGCTCCAGCCGACGAGCTCGCTCGGCAGGTTGTCGATGCGCGGCGTCGGATAGAGCTCTTTCCATTCGCGGATGCGGAAGCCGTGCTCCAGCAGCGCCGAGGCGCGGGCGGTGCGCTTGGCGCTCGACGTCTCGCCAAAAATGATGGCAACGAGCTGGTGGCCGTCGCGCGTGGCGCTTGCTGCGAGATTGTAGCCCGAGGCGCAGGTGAAGCCCGTCTTGATGCCGTCGCCGCCGGGGAAGCTCGTGATTATGGCGTTGTGCGTGGCGATGTTGATCTTCTTGTCCATGATCGTCGTTTGCGTCTCCGCATAGAGCGGTGCGCGTTGGGGAAAATCACGCAAGAGCGCCCGGGCGAGCAACGCCATGTCGCGCGCGGTGGTGACCTGCTGCTCTTCGGGCAGGCCGTTCGGGTTGATGAAGTGGGTGTGCTTCATGCCGAGCTCGGCGGCCGTCTGGTTCATCTGCTTGACGAACGACATTTCATCGCCGCCGCCAAGCGTCTCGGCGATCGCGACCGCGATATCGTTGGCGGAGCGCATGATCAGCGCCTTGAGTGCGTCCCCCAGCGAGAGATGCGTGCCGACCTTGAGACCGAGCCGCGACGGCGGCTGCTTGCGCGCATTCTCCGAGATGACGACGTCGGTTTCGTCGCTGGCCTTGCCGTCCCTGATCGCCCCGAAGGCGATGTAGGCGGTCATCATCTTGGTGAGCGAGGCCGGATACCAAGGCGCATCCGGGTCCTCCGAATAAAGAACGTGGCCGTCAGTTGTGTCGAACAGCAGGGCTGCACCCGCCGCTGCGGGCGGCGCGCAACCGGCCCACGCGAGCGCGCCCGCTAAGATGATCCAGCAACCTCTCGCCAAGACGAGCGTCCCTTTGCTGCTTGCGACCTGATTCTCCCACTCCCGAGTATGCCGCAGACCGCTGCCGATTGTCAGCCCGCGTGCCAATCCCAGCGGGAAACTGCGTTTTTTGCCGGTATTTGGGGCCCCCGCTCGCCCGCGATGCCCGCCTCAGCAAACGCCGAGCATCTACAAGCTTGCTCACGCGCGTCGCGGCCCGCCTGGCGTAGGCGCGGCGTTCCGCCTCGTCTATGATGCTGCGATCCGAGCGCTCAGGAGGGCAGCCCCCTTGTACCAGGCGGCGTGGCAGCAGACCTCGTACCGGTTCTCCGACCTCAAGGAGCTGATGGCCAAGGCGACGCCGCTCAGATCCGGCGATGTGCTGGCCGGCGTTGCCGCGCACAGCGCCGAGGAGAATGTCGCCGCCAAGATGGCGCTGGCCGATATCCCCTTAAAGCAGTTCCTGACCGAGGCGCTGATCCCCTACGAGCAAGATGACGTCACGCGGCTGATCCTCGACTCCCACGATACGGAGGCCTTCGCGCCTGTTGCCCATATGACGGTCGGCGCCTTTCGCGACTGGCTCTTGAGCGACGCCGCGACGACGGACATTCTGGCCCGGCTGGCGCCGGGCCTTACGCCCGAGATGGCGGCGGCGACTGCCAAGATCATGCGCAATCAGGATCTCATCCTGGCGGCGCGCAAGGTCGAGGTCGTCACGCGCTTTCGCGACACCATCGGCCTCAAGGGACGCATGGCGGTGCGCCTGCAGCCCAATCATCCGACCGACGACAAGCGCGGCATCGCGGCTTCTATCGTCGACGGTCTGATGCTCGGCTGCGGGGATGCCGTGATCGGCGTCAACCCCGCCGGCGACAACGTGGCGGCGATCCGCGACCTCCTCGCCATGCTCGACGACATCATTCGCCGCTTCGAGATCCCTACGCAGGCGTGCGTCCTCACGCACGTGACGACGTCGATCGAGGCCATCGGCCGCGGCGCGCCCGTCGATCTCGTCTTTCAGTCGATCGGCGGCACGCAAGCGGTCAACGCCTCCTTCGGCGTGACATTGCCGCTGCTGGAGGAAGCACGCGCGGCGGCGCTGGGATTAAAGCGCGGCACCGTCGGCGACAACGTCATGTATTTCGAGACGGGCCAGGGTTCCGCGCTGTCGGCGGACGCCCATCACGGCGTCGATCAGCAGACGCTGGAAGCCCGCGCCTATGCGGTCGCTCGTGCCTATCAGCCCCTGCTGGTCAATTCCGTCGTCGGCTTCATCGGGCCTGAGTACCTCTACAACGGCAAGGAGATCATCCGTGCCGGGCTCGAGGACCATTTCTGCGGCAAGCTGATGGGCCTGCCGATGGGCTGCGACGTCTGTTACACCAATCATGCCGACGCCGATCAGGACGACATGGATGTTCTCCTGATGTTGCTCGGCGCGGCCGGCGTGACCTTCGTCATGGGCGTGCCGGGCGCCGACGACATCATGCTCAACTACCAGTCGACCTCGTTCCACGATGCGCTCTATGTGCGCGAGGCGCTCGGCCTGCGGCGCGCACCCGAATTCGAGGCGTGGCTGCAAACGATCGGACTTGCCGATGAGCAGGGCCGACTGCTCAGCCAACCGCCGCAGGTGCTGCTCGATCACGTGAGGGGGCTCGCCGCATGAGCTCGGAGGCGACCTGGGAGGCCTTGCGCCGCTTTACCGACGCGCGCATCGGACTGGGGCGCGCCGGCTCGGCACTACCGATCGCTGAGGTGCTCAAGTTCTCGATGGCACACGCCCAGGCGCGTGACGCCGTCACCACGCCGCTCGACTGGGAGCCCATCGAGAGCGGGCTTGATGCGCTCGGGCTCAAGACCGTCCGCATCGAAAGCGCGGCCGGCGACCGCGACACCTACCTGAGGCGCCCGGATCTTGGACGACGATTGAGCGCGTCGTCCCGCGAGCGTCTGGCTGCCATCGCCGGCCGGGCGCCCGATCTGCTGATCGTCGTTGCCGACGGTCTCTCCTCCACGGGCGTTGCCGCCAATGCGGCGGACATGATCGCAGCGCTGCTGCCCTTCGCGCAAAAGAGCGGCTGGACCGTTGGTCCGGTTCTGCTCGCCGATCAGGGCCGCGTGGCACTCGGCGACGATGCCGGCGAGCTCATCGGCGCGCGCACGGTGCTTGTCTTCATCGGCGAGCGCCCGGGGCTCTCCTCGCCGGATAGCCTTGGCGCCTACCTGACCTGGGCGCCGCGGACGGGGTGCAAGGACGGGGAGCGCAACTGCATCTCCAACATCCGCCGCGGCGGCTTGAGCGCGGAGGAGGCCGCCTTCAAGGCGCATTGGCTGCTGCGCGAGGCCATGCGGCGTCAACTCACGGGCGTCGGGCTCAAGGACGAGAGCAACTATCAGCTCGAAAGCGGGAAAGCGCGGCGCTCGCTCGCCGAGAAATGATTAGCCGCTGGCATCCTCGGCGCTCAGCGCGTATCTGGGGACCGCTGACAACTCGACAACGGTGAGGTTTCCCCCGTTTTGCTGGCAGGCACGTCCCCGATGCACGAAAGCGCTCTGCCCGAGCTCACAATCCGCGCCGTCCTGACCGGCATGGTCATCGGCGCCCTGCTCACGCCCTGCAACGTCTACAGCGGTCTCAAGATCGGCTGGACCTTCAATATGTCGGTGGCAGCCGGCCTCATCGGATTCGCCTTCTGGATGGGGGCGCGGCGCGTCGTGGGCACGCGCACGCTCGGCTTGCACGAGAACAACATCAACCAGACGGCGGCGTCCGCCTCCGCCTCCATCATATCGGCCGGACTGGCAGCGCCGATCCCGGCGCTGGCTCTTCTGACCGGACAGACGCTGGTCTTCCCCGTGCTCGCCTTGTGGCTCTTCGTGGTGAGCCTGCTGGGCGTCGTCGTGGCCGCCGGCCTGCGCAACCAGTTGCTGGTGCGCGAGCACCTGCCGTTCCCAGCCGGCGTCGTCACCGCCGAGACCATGATCCAGATCCACGCCGGCGGCCGCGAGGCTGCCGAGCGCGTGCGCCTGCTCGCGGGATGTGCGGGCTTGAGCGCGGCGCTGAAGGTTCTGACCACGCGGCTCGCCATCGGCCCGCTTGCGCCCCCGTTCAGCGCAACCATCGCGAGCACGGCGACGGGCGGTGTCACCACGGTGTCGGCGATGAACCTCGGTTTCGGGCTCGATCCCTCGGTGTTGATGCTCGGCTTCGGCGCCATTGCCGGCGTGCGCATCGCGGCGTCGGTGCTGCTGGGGGCGGTGATCTCCTGGGCCGTGCTGGCGCCGATCGCGCTCGCCCACGGGTGGGTCGCCCCCGGCCCGCCGGACGCCAACGTGGCCTGGTTCGGGAAGCTCATCGAATGGCTGTTGTGGCCGGGCGCGACGCTCATGGTCACGGCGTCTCTCACCTCGTTTGCCGTCTCCATGGCGCGCATGGCCTTGCGCCGCCGCGAAAGCGCGCCGGCAGAGACCGACGGCGACTTGCGCACCATCGACCATCGCCAGCTGTGGGCCGGGCTTCTGGTCGCCGCCGTGCTCTCGGTGGGCACGCAGGCTGCGCTGTTCGACATCGGCATAGTGGAGGGCGTGCTCGCCGTCATGTTAAGCTACGTGCTGGCCATCGTGGCGGCCCGCGTCTCCGGCGAAACGGCGATCACGCCGATCGGTGCGCTCGGCAAGATCACGCAGCTGACGTTCGGTGCCATCTCGCCGGGCAACATCACCGCCAACCTGATGACCGCCAACGTGACGGGCGGCGCCGCAGGCCAGTGCGCCGACCTGATGCACGACTTGCGCACGGGCCAGCTCATCGGCGCGACGCCGGGCTTCCAGGTCATCGCTCAGCTTTTCGGCGTGCTCACGGGCGCACTCGTCGGGGCGCTGGCCTATCTGCTTTTGATCCCCGATCCGCAGAGCCAGCTGGTCACGGCGCAATGGCCGGCGCCGGCGGTGGCGACCTGGAAGGCGGTCGCCGAGGTGCTGAGCCGGGGTCTGTCCGCCATGCCGCCAGGGGCCCTGCCGGCAATTGCTGTCGCGGTCGTCATCGGCATCGGGCTCGCGCTCTACGACAGCCTGTCGGACTCGCCCATCAAGCGCTTCCTGCCGAGTGCGTCTGCGCTCGGCTTCGGCTTCGTCATTCCCGCCTGGATCGCGATCTCGCTATTCGTCGGCGCGGTCTTGGCGGCGCTGGTCTGGAAATTCTATCCCAAATGGGCGGAGGGGCGGCTCGTGGTCGTTGCCGCCGGATTGATCGTGGGCGAGAGTCTCGCCGGTGTGGTCGGCGCCGCGCTGAGCATCCTCTCCTGAGCGTCCCCTCAGGAAAGGGCGCGCAGATCAGCACGCAGCGCGTCCGCACGGCGTTTCGGTAGCAGGCGTTCGACCTCGGCATGCGCCGCTTCCCAAATGGGATAGGCCTCAATCAGCAGTTTCTTGCCGGCAGCGGTCAACGAAAGGCGCCGGCCGCGCTTGTCCTCCTGGTCGACCGTCACCTTCACCAGCCCCCGGCGCTCGAGCGGCTTCAAGTTGGCGGTCAGCGTCGTGCGGTCGAGGGCGAGCAGGGCCGCGACGCTGCCGAGGCTCGGTGCGTCGGGCCGGTTGAGCGACATCAACAATGAGAACTGTCCGTTTGTGAGGTCCAGGGGGCGCAACGCCTCGTCGAAGCGGCGCGCCATCGCGCGGGCCGGCCGCTGCAGGTGAAGACACAGGCACGTGTCGCGCACGTGGTGGGTGAGCGTCAGGGGGAGCGGATCGCGATCAGGATTGGCGCGCGTTGACATACAATAATTATGTTGATATCAACGTAGTTGTCAAGCAGCCGTGGAGGATGCCATGTCGATGATCGCGCTCGTTGTTCTCAGCGTCCTGGCCATTTCGATCGTCTGTCTGCTCGGTTACGCAGCGACGCGGCCCGACACGTTCCGCGTGGCGCGCAACATCAGCATCAACGCGCCGCCGCAGAAGGTTTTCCCGTACATCAACGATCTGCACCGCCAGCTCACGTGGATTCCTTTCGACCGTGATCCTGCCGCGAAGAGGAGCTTCTCAACCAACACGCAGGGCAAAGGCGCCAGCTATGCGTGGGATGGCAACAAGGACGTCGGCGCAGGGAGGATTGAGATCGTCGACACGGCCGAGCCCTCTAAGGTGACGATGAAGCTCGACATGACGAAACCGATGAAGGCGCACAATCTGGTCGAGTTCTCGCTCGATCCCGGCGAGCATACGGGAACCACGAAGGTCACTTGGGCGATGCACGGACCAGCATCGTCCCTCGGCAAGCTCGTCTCGATGTTCATCGATTGCGAGAAGATGTGCGGCAACGATTTCGAAAAGGGTCTCGCCAAGCTGAAGGCGCTGGCCGAGGAGAACTCCGCTGCCGCAAGCCAGGCCGCTCAGTAGCTGGCGTTAAGCGCGCTGCGCCCGAAATTTCTCCAAGCTCGTTCCTCGTGTTAAGTCATAGGGAGCCGAGCTTGGAAGCGCATGATCGTTCTCGACCACGTCAGCAAATCGTTCGACGCTGGAAAGTCTTTCGCCCTGCGCGACATCTCGCTTTCGATCGAGCAAGGCGAAACGTTCGTGCTCTTGGGCTCGTCGGGCTCGGGCAAGACCACGATCCTGCGCCTGATCAGCCGCCTCATCGAGCCGACCTCGGGCACCATCACGCTCGATGGCCGCGACCTGCGCGACTACCCCGAGAGCGCGCTCAGGCGGAACATGGGCTACGTGTTCCAGGGCATCGGCCTCTTCCCGCACATGACGGTCGCGCAGAACGTAGCGATCGGGTTGCGCCTTATCGGCGAGCCCTTGGCGCAACGGGAGGCGAAGGCGCGGACGCTGCTCGACCTCGTCGGGCTCGAGCCGCAGGCCTTCGTCGACCGCTTCCCGGCCGAGCTCTCGGGTGGTCAGCAGCAGCGCGTCGCCGTGGCGCGCGCGCTTGCCACCGATCCCGACTACCTGTTGATGGACGAGCCCTTCGGCGCGCTCGATGCTTTGACGCGCGAGACGCTGCAGAGTGAGGTCCTCGAACTCAAGGCCAAGCTCGCCAAGACGATTGTGTTCGTCACCCATGACATTATCGAGGCCTTCCTGCTCGGTGATCGCATCGGCGTTTGCAACGAGGGACGGCTCGAGCAGGTGGGGACGCGGCGCGAGTTGCTGAAATCGCCTGAGACGGATTTTGTGCGCGCGCTGCTCGCCCGTCCCCTGCAGCAGCTCCAAGCGTTTCACGAGCAGCAATGAGCGGGCTCGGACACATCCTCGCTGTGATCGAGGCGAACGGAGCCGAGCTGTGGCTGCGCACCGGCCAGCATATCATGCTGACCGGCGTCTCCACGCTCGTCGCCATCGCCATCGGCATTCCGCTCGGCGTCTTTGCGGTAAAGCGCGCCTGGGCGGAGCGGCCGTTGCTCGCCGGGGTCGGCATCCTGCAGACGGTTCCCAGCCTCGCCATGCTGGCGCTGCTGCTCACCATGCTGCAGCAGATCGGCGCCTTGCCGGCCATCATCGCGCTGACGCTCTATGCCCTGCTTCCCATTGTGCGCAATACGGTGACGGGCCTGCGCGGCATCGGCCTGGAGATCCTTGAAGCGGCGCGCGGCGTGGGAATGACCGGAGCGCAGCAGCTGCGTCTTGTCGAGCTGCCGCTCGCGCTTCCCGTCATCGTGGCCGGGATGCGCACGGCCGCCGTCGTCGGCGTCGGCATTGCGACGCTGTCGGCTTTCATCGGCGCCGGTGGCCTTGGCCAGTTCATCAATCGCGGGCTCGCCCTCTCCAACACCGATCTGATCCTGCTCGGCGCCATACCTTCGGCGCTGCTCGCGCTGGCGGTCGATGGGTCCATCGCCGCCTTCCAATGGGGGATCGAGACGCGGCGGCGCGTGCGCGAGCCCGCTAAGATTTGGGTGGCGCGCCTGGCGACAGTCTTGCCAGCGTTGATTCTCCTCGTTGGAGCTGTTGCCTACTGGTCGACAGCGGGCGGCAGCGTTCGGCAAGCGACCTCTCCGGATGCCCAGGGAGATGGCGGCACGTTGCGCGTCGGCGCCAAGAACTTTACCGAGGGCCTGCTGCTCTCGGAGATGATCGCCCAGCTGCTGGAGGCCAAAACGAACCTCAAGGTTGAGCGACGTTTTGGCCTGGGCGGCACCATGATTGCGCACAATGCGCTGCGAGAAGGCGCGATCGATCTCTATGTCGAGTACACGGGCACCGCGCTCACCACCATTTTGCGCGAGCCATCGATGAGTGATCCCGAGGCCGTGTACGACAAAGTGCGCGCGGCATACGCGAAGAAGTTCGACCTCGTGTGGTTGAAACCCTTCCGCATCAACAACGCGTACGTCCTCGCGGTGCGCCAGGCGGAGGCGCACAAGCGCGGATGGACGAAGATCTCCGATCTAGGGCCCGAGGCAGGAAGCTTGCGCGCCGGCTTCACGCCTGAGTTTTCCCAGAGGCCCGACGGCTATCCGGGACTTGCCGCCGCCTACGGCCTCAAGTTCGGGCGCGTCTACGATCTGGAAGCTGCCCTCATGTACCGTGCGCTCGCCCAAGGCGAGGTCGACGTCATCTCGGCCTACGCTACCGATGGGCGCATTGAGGCGCTGCATCTCGTGCTGCTCGACGACGACCGCCGCTTTTTCCCGCCCTACTTTGCTGCCCCCGTCGTGCGCCAGGGCGCCCTCGCGCGCCACCCGGAGATCCGCAGGATCATCGCCCCATTGGCCGATCTGCTCGATAATGAGACCATGCGGGGGCTCAACTGGTCCGTTGACGGAGAGAAGAAGAACCCGCGCGAGGTGGCGGCCGAGTTCTTGCGAGCGAAGGGACTTCTCCCTGATGTTGCTCAGACGCCGCTGCAGGGCGCGCGCTGAGCCCTGCTCGAGGGGAGCGGCATTTGCTCCTGTGAGAGCCGGAGCGGCCGCGCCAACGGGCCGCAGACGGATATCTTCGTGATGCTCCGTTTGAGGCGCATCAAGGGTTTTGCGCCGGGGATGCGCCGTACTTGGCGCAGGAGTGGTGGGAATGAACAAGCCGTTGGGACGCGCCGAGCAGCTGGACGTCGAGCGTGTGCTGCGGCAGGGCGGCGGCTCTCGCAGAGGCATTTTCAGGCTCAGAAATTGGGTTCTGGGCGCGCTCGCCGTGGCTCTGGTCGTCGGCGCAGCGTGGTTACTGCGCGCCGATTCCACTAGCTCTGCCACCAACTATGTCACCGATCCGGTCACCCGCGGCTCTCTGAGTGTCATCGTGACTGCGACGGGCTCCGTACAGCCGACCAATCAGGTCGACGTGTCGAGCGAGCTCTCCGGCATCGTCCGCAAGGTGCTGGTCGACTACAACTCGCCGGTCAAGGTCGGTGAGGTGCTGGCCGAGCTCGACACCGACAAGCTCAAGGCCACCGTCGACAGCTCGCGCGCCAAGCTCAACGCCGCCAAGGCCAAGGTGGCCGAGGCCGAGGCGACCGTCGCCGAGAAGGAAGAGGACTACAACCGCAAGAGCAGCCTCGTCGAGAAGCAGATTACCTCCACGTTCGACTACGAGGCGGCGAAGGCC
The DNA here is from genome assembly GCA_963782555.1 of uncultured Alphaproteobacteria bacterium. Taxonomy (GTDB): domain Bacteria; phylum Pseudomonadota; class Alphaproteobacteria; order Rhizobiales; family Hyphomicrobiaceae; genus Hyphomicrobium_A. The sequence continues at coordinate 450,590 of CAWAKB010000003.1, forward strand.
GCCTTCCGCCGCGCCGTCGCCGCTCGCGACAGCGCGCGCGCGGACGTGGGCGTGGCGCAAGCCGATCTCGATCTCAACGAGACCAACCTCGCCAAGGCCACCATCCGCTCCCCGATCAACGGCGTTATTCTGACCCGCAACGTCGAGCCGGGGCAGACGGTCGCTTCCACCTTCCAGGCCCCAGTGCTGTTCTCCATCGCCGAGGATCTGACGCAAATGGAGATCCAGGTCGACGTCGACGAGGCCGATGTCGGCAAGGTCAAGGAGGGCCAGAAGGCGACCTTCTCGGTCGATGCCTATCCCGATCGCACGTTCGAGGCCGAGATCCGCCAGCTCAGAATGGGCTCGGAAACGGTGCAGGGCGTGGTGACCTACAAGGCGGTGCTGACCACCGACAACTCCGAGCTGCTGTTGCGTCCGGGCATGACGGCGACGGCGGAGATCGCCGTGCAGCACATCGACGATGCCCCCCTCGTCGCCAATGCGGCGCTGCGCTTTTCGCCGCCTGCTGCGCAGAGCGACGACCAAGGCGGCGGTTTGCTCAGGAAGTTCTTGCCTGGGCCGCCGCGCTTCCGCGCCGCGAGCAAGAAGGAGGAGAGCGGGCCAAACCGCACCGTTTGGGTGCTGCGCGATGGCGTCCCGGTCGCCGTGAGCGTGGTCGTCGGCGTCACTGACGGCAGGCGCACGCAGATCGTCAAAGGCGACCTCGCGCCGGGCTCGCCGGTGATCGTCGATTCGAATACGGCCAAGCGGTGAGCACAAGCCAGTGGATACCAGCGAAGCCCCGCCGCCCCGCCTGATCGAGCTCGATCGCATCACCAAAGTCTATGGTGCGGGGGAAGCCGCGGTCGAGGCCCTGCGCGGCATCGATCTCGCCATTGGCGCGGGCGAGTTCGTGGCGATCATGGGGCCGTCGGGCTCCGGCAAATCGACGGCGATGAACATCATCGGCTGCTTGGACACGCCCACGCAGGGCGAGTACCTCTTTTCTGGAACCGAGGTCGGGCAACTCGACCGCAACCGGCGCGCGCTGCTGCGCCGCCACTTTCTCGGGTTCGTGTTTCAGGGCTTCAATCTGTTGCCGCGCACCACGGCGATGGAGAACGTCGAGCTGCCGCTCATATACCGAGGCACGCCAGCCGCCGAGCGCCGCCTCTTGGCCTTCGAGGCGCTGGCGCGGGTCGGCCTGAAGGGCCGCGAGCACCACACCTCGGGCGAGCTCTCGGGCGGCCAGCAGCAGCGCGTCGCCGTCGCACGCGCCATCGTCACCGAGCCGGCCGTGCTGCTTGCCGATGAGCCGACCGGCAACCTCGATACCAAGACGAGCCGCGAGATCATGGACTTGTTGACCAATCTCAACCGGGACCGCGGCATCACCGTCGTGATGGTCACGCACGAGCCCGACATGGCTGCCTATGCCGGCCGCACCATCCGCTTCCTCGACGGCAAGATTTCTGCCGACGAGACCAACCAGCGCGCCGCCTAGTATGATGATCGAGAAGTTCGCCAGATCATTTGCGGCTGAGTCGAGGAGCGAACTTCTCGATCTGAATCATACTATTAGATTGATGCGGCTTGTGTCCTTCAGATCGCTAAATTCGTTCCACACGTGCCCCACAAGACGACGAATTTCGCGATCAGGACACTAGATGCTTACAGAGACGCTCAAGCTTGCCCTGCGCGCGATCCGCCGCAATGTGCTGCGCTCGTTCCTGACCGTGCTCGGCATCGTCATCGGCGTCGGCGCCGTCATCGCCATGGTGACGATCGGCAACGGCACCACAGCCAAGGTCACCGCCGATCTCGCCAAGCTTGGCACCAACCTCCTGTTCGTGCGACCGGGCCAGTTCGGGCCCGGACGCGCCAGCTCGGAGGCGAAGGCGTTCAACATGCGCGATGTGGAAGCCTTGCGCGCCGAGCTCAACGGTGTGCGCGCCGTCGCGCCTTATGCGGCGAAGTCGACGACTGTCGTTTACGGCACGGAGAACCGCACGAGCACCACCTTCGGCACGGACAACGCCTACTTCGTTACGCAGGACTGGGGTCTCGTGGCCGGCCGCCAGTTCCTCGACAGCGAGGTGCGCGGTGGTCGCGCTGCGTGCATCATCGGCAAGACGGTACGCGACGAGTTGTTCGGCCCCTACGACGTCCTCGGCCACAGTCTGCGCGTCAACAAGATCTCGTGCGAGGTGATCGGCGTGCTGGAGTCCAAGGGCCAATCGGGCTTCGGTACGGATCGCGACGACGTCGTCATCATGCCGCTCAGGGCGTTCCAGCGGCGGCTTGCCGGCAACACCGACATATCCTCGATTCTGGTGTCGGCCGCGACCGACACCGAGACCGCCAAGGTGCAGGCCAATATCGAACGCCTCTTGCGGGAGCGCCGCGGCATCGTGCACGGAAAGGCGGATGACTTCTCGGTTGGCGACATGCGGCAGATCGTCGAGACGCAGACGGGCATGATGAAGGTGCTGACGGGGCTCCTGGGTGCTGTCGCGGGCGTGAGCCTTTTGGTTGGCGGCATCGGCATCATGAACATCATGCTGGTCTCGGTCACGGAGCGCACCCGCGAGATCGGCATCCGCCTCGCGATCGGCGCGCTGGAGAGCCAGGTGCTGCTTCAGTTCCTCGTCGAGGCCGTCGTGCTGTCGTTGTTCGGCGGCCTCGTCGGCATCCTGCTCGGCCTCGGACTTGCGTGGCTTGCGACGACCGCGCTGCAGGTGCCCTATATCTTGAACACCTCGATCGTGGTCGTCGCTTTCATCTTCTCGGCGCTCGTCGGCGTCGTCTTCGGATATTTTCCTGCGCGACGCGCTGCGCGGCTCGACCCGATCGAAGCGCTGCGTCACGAGTAGCGCGCGCAGCAGGTCGAGGGCGCGCGATCCCGACTTCAACTCATCGTGCGCGCGGGCTGCAATTTGTCTCACTTGCGCGCCCGCCGGCCATCACTATTTGCAGTTTGGCTACGGGGCAGAGTGCTGCGCGCTGCGCAATGCATGCAACTTGCCTTGTCCGGCGACGTCCAAGCTCTGCCTTGTTGCTGTTCAACTTCAACATCAAATCAGCACAGGAGGAGTCGATGTCTGCTTTAAAAGCTTTGACGTCATCTGCCGTCGCTTTGGTTCTTCTCGCAGCTCCGGCCGCCGCGGTTACGGTAAAGAACACCAGCGGCAAGCAAGTCTCCATCGGCGTCGATTACGGCTCCAAGTCGCAGGTCAAGAAGATCGATGCCGGTCAGTCCGTTACGTTCGATTGCAAGGACGATTGCGGCGTGACCGGCCCGTGGGGCTACTCATGGATGGCCAGTGGCAACGACACCATGAGCACGAACGGCAAGAGCCTGATCACCAGGACGAGCTGAGCTCTTCGGGGCGATCGTGATCGTCTTCGCTATCGCCCCGGGATTTCATTCGTGAGCAAGAGCGGATGTGCCGCCGGACGAGCGGGGCACATCCGCCCCAAGACTGGGCACTCGGATACAAGAGAGGTGCCTCATGCAAGAGCATGCAATCGTCTCAAGCGCAGATTCGGAGCCGGCGGCGCGTGCGTACGCCAGCCCGGCAGAAGCGAATTTGCAGAATCAAGAAAGTGGTGGCGCCAACGTGGGCTCCACCTATAGGAGCGGGTTCGGCGAGGAGCTTCCGGTGGCCGTCTATCAATCGGTCGTCCTCGGCTTCGCGTGCATGCTGGCGGTCGCATGGCTGGCTTTTGGCGGCGCTGTCGGCACCGATCTCGACCTCGGCGTGGTCACCGTTCTCTGCGCCATCTTCCTTATGCTGCCTCTCCTGATGCATCACGTTGCTGCCGCGCGCGCCGAAAGGCCGCAGCCGGACTTGAAGGTCTTTCTTTCCTCGCGCTTTGAGACGGCAACCGGTCCGTTGTCGGCTTGGGAGGCGTGGATGCAGGTTGGCTTGATCCCCATCGCGCTTGCCATAGCGGCCGTGCTGATCGGTGGCGTCTACACGTGGCTCGGTTAGCACGCCGCGCGCGTGATGCTTTTTTCGCTTATGGGTCAAAGCGCTATGCCACGTAATGGCACCGATTAAGCCACGCTTCTGTCCAACGAATACGTTTGTCTCTCCTGCATTCAGACGGCGTCAGGGGGAAGCCAATGCTGCTGGACGCGATCGCCACCGTCATTTTGACGGGGCTAATGCTCATACCACTCGTAAACGTGATCGTCGGAGGCGTTGTCGGAGCCGGGCTCTTTGGTCCGCTCGGGTGCGCCATCGGGATATTGCTCGCCATCGGCATTGCGATGCTCGAAACATGGCTTGCACATCGAATGGGGTGGCGCGATTTGCGCTGTCCTCCTGCCGAGGCCATGGATGAGCTGGTGGAAACCACCGGGCGATCCATCCGGACAGGACCACCATCTCCGAGACGGCAATCGAATCGCATGCCGATGACCAAGCCTGCGCGTCCCCGTGCTCGCGCCAACAAGATGCAGCACGAAGCCGCCGGCTGAGGACACGCTGTCATCGGCAGCGAAAGACGACTTGCTCCTGTTCATCGCGCGTTCATTCGCAGCGCCCGCAAAGCGCACGTCGCGGCGTGGCGCGGCGACGGAGCTGACGCGCGCGCGTCGTTTACCTCAACAAGCTCGTGGAAAGCGCCATGCTCAAAACGGCGCGCACGAGCGAACATGAGCAAATGAAGGAGATGATCATGAAGTATTTTGTTGCGATGTGCCTGCTTGCAGCGCCGCTGGCCATGATGTCGGCCGCGGCCACTCCGGCCGAGGCTGGATATCGCGATCACGGTCGCTGCCACTGGGTCAAGAAGACGACCTGGAGACACCACCACAAGCATGTTCGCTTCGTGAAGGTGTGCGGACACCGCCACCGGTAACGGCCCCCGCCTGTCCGCTCGTGTTGCGCCCCCTTCGGCAGCACGAGCGGCGGCGACGTCTCCACAAATCAGACGTGCCGCAGAAGCATGGCGCATTCCTCGAGAGCCGTCAGTCCGCGTTGGCGGAAGCGCGGGTTGAGATCAAGAGCGGGGCGGCACTCGAGCTCGATGATGGCATGGCTGTCGGCGAACAATCGGTCGACTTGCCCTCGAGGAACCGCGAAGGGCGGCCCCGTCATCTGCTCCGCTGCATAATCGAGCGTGATGAGCAGAATGGATGCGGCGGCCGGCACCAGCTCCTTGAGCTTTCCCGCATAACGCTCTTGCTCCTCCATAGGAAAAGCCACGAGCGCGGCGCGATCGTAGACGCCGGCAACGCCTTTCAAGGCCTCCGGCGCCATCTCGAAGATGTCGCCGCACCAGAGCTCGTAAGGGCCCGCCGATTTGACGACGAAGTCGCCGACGCTGCGCGCGGTCGGCTCCATGCCGCGCTCGGCGAAGAAGCCATCGATGGCGATTTCGCTCAGCTCAGCGCCAACGACTGCGTGTCCCTGCTCGGCAAGCCAAACCATGTCGAGGCTCTTGCCGCAAAGCGGAACAAAGACCTGCGAGCCCGCGCCAAGCTCCAGGCGCGACCAATGCTTCTGCAATAGCTCGTGAATCGCCGGCTGATGGAAGCCGATGTCCTGCTTCTGCCAGCGCTCGCGCCAGAAGGTAGGGTCCATGGATCGCTCTCAGCTTCGGTATGCGGCATTGATGTCGATGTAGCCATGCGTCAAATCGCAGGTCCAGATCGTGGCCCTGCCGCTGCCGATCCCGACGTCGACGCGCAGTGTAATCTCCGCGCCCTTCATGTAACGGGCCACGGTCTCCTCCTCGTAGGAGGGCGCCCGCTCGCCGCTCGAGGCGACGAGGATGTCACCGAACCAGATCGAAAGCCGGTCGCGGTCGGCGGCCTCGCCGGCCTTGCCGACGGCCATGACGACGCGGCCCCAATTGGGATCCTCGCCGGCAATCGCCGTCTTGACGAGCGGCGAGTTGGCGATGGAAAATCCAATTCGGCGCGCGGCCGCATCGTTCTCCGCGCCCTCCACCTCGACGGTGACAAACTTTGTGATCCCCTCGCCGTCCTTGGCGACGAGGATCGCCAGCTCTTTCAAGAGGTCATGCAGCGCCGCGGCAAAAGCCTCGAGCCGCGGATCGGCCGCATCCGCGATACGCGGGGTCCCGCGCGCCTCCGCGGCGCCGGTCGCAAAGACCAGCAGCGTGTCGCTGGTCGAGGTGTCGCCGTCGATGGTCACGCAATTGAAGGTGCTCTCGGTGGCGTGCGCCACCAACGCCTGCAGCGCCGGCCCCTCGATTGCAGCATCGGTGAACACGAAGCACAGCATGGTCGCCATGTCCGGTTGGATCATGCCGGCGCCCTTGCAGAAGCCGTTGATCGCCACCTCCGTGCTGCCGATGCGGGTGCGCCGGGTGGCGAGCTTGGGGAACGTGTCGGTGGTCATGATCGCGCGCGCTGCGGCGTGCCAGGCATCGGGCACGGCGTCGCTGGCAAGCTTGTCCAGCAGGTGGGCGAACTTGTCCGCTTGCATGGGCTCGCCGATCACGCCGGTCGAGGCGATGAACACCTCGTCGGCGCTGCACCCCAAGGCTCTTGCCGCGGCTTCGGCCGTGATCTCGACGGTCTCGCGGCCGCGCTTGCCGGTGAAGGCATTGGCATTTCCCGAATTGACGACGAGCGCGCGTGCCCGGCCCGCCTCAAGGCGCTGTGCACACCATTCAACCGGCGCTGAGCGGGTCTTGGAGCGAGTCAGCACACCGGCTGCAACCGTGCCGGGATCGAGCACGGCGAGCAGCAGATCGGTGCGGCCCTTGTAGCGGATGCCGGCCTCGGCGGTGGCAAAACGCACGCCCGCGATCGTGGGAACGTCAGGGAGCGTCTTCGGGGCGAGCGGAGAGACGGTGGTGGCCTTGCCCATGGAGGTCTCCGGGACCGGCTGGCTGGAACGCGGCCACTCCAAACAGATCGGGCCGCTCAGATCAAGCGGCCCGATGACGATTGCGCGAAGGGCTAAAGGCTACTGCTTGGGGGCAGCGTCGGGCTGCGCGCCGTCCTTTTTCGCACCGGCTGCCGCGGCATCCTTGGCCTTCTGATCCTCGATCTGTTTCTTGATGCCGGCATCGACATAGTCGAGGGTGGCCTGCTTGCGAAGCTCGGTCGCCTTCTCCTGGGCCTTGCGCACCACGAGCGAGTTCATGATCGTCGCCTTCACCTTGTCGAATGAGGGCGGCTCCTTGCGGCGGCGATCCTCCAGCTTGATGATGTGCCAGCCGAAATTCGTCTTGACCGGCTCGGACACCTCGCCCTTCTGCAGCTTGAAGGCGGCGGCCTCGAACTCCGGCACCATCTGGCCCTTGCCGAAATAGCCGAGCAGGCCGCCCTGGTCCTTGGAGCCGGGATCGGTCGAGTTCTCCTTGGCGAGTTGCGCGAAGTCGGCTCCGGCAACGATTTTGGCGCGCAGCTCCTTCGCCTTCTCCTCGCTGCCGACCAGGATATGTCGCGCCGACACCTCTTCCTCCGGCGGCAAGCTGGCGATCTTGGCGTCATAGATCTTCTTGGCCTCGTCCTCGCTGACGGTGCTCTTGAGAGTCTTCTCGAAGTACTGCTCCCTGAGCAGGCGCTGCCTCAGGTAGTGCATCTGTTCCTTGAACTCCGGCGAGGAGGCGAGATTGGCGGCCTCGGCGGCGTCGGCAAACAGCATGTTGTCGATCAGGTACTCGGCAAGCGCCCGGCGCTTGACCTCGGGCGGCAGGTTGCCCAACTCGCGTCCGAGCTCGCTGTCAGCAAGCTTCAAGTCCGCTTCTGTGATCGGCTTGCCGTTGACCTTCGCCACAATCGTGTCGTCGGCCTTCTCCTCGGCGCTGACGGCCTGGAGCGGGCTGGCGAGGAACGTGATGGCAACAACCGCGATGGCCGCGAGGACGCGCCGTTTCTGGAACACTGGATGCATGATCGATCTCTGATGGTTCGGCGGGCGCATAATGCGAAATAGAGCCCGCATGGCTGTACCGTCGCGCGGCCGAAAAGCGCGGCAGCGGTTTTTATTGGCGGGCCCATGGATAGTGGGGTGCCGGTCCGCTGCCAAGTTACTTATTTGAGAGTAGGGGCAGGCGCCCCGGCGCGGCGCCATTACGCTCGCCGATGCGTTGACAACCCCAGGGTGCGGTCCTTATGTCTCACCCGGCGGAGATCGGCCCGCCAAGGGCGCTCTCGACGCAGATCACGGCCCGTCAATTCGGGGCCGGAACCCTCCGGCGGATACGATGGCTCTCTAAGGCGGGCAGCTCCTAAAGACCGCGCGGGACCCGATGTCCCGCGACGATGCGCTGGGAATTTGAGGAACGTTACGAATGCTTTCCACGATCGGCGGCTTCGCGGCAAAAATCTTCGGCTCCTCTAACGAGCGCCGCGTTAAAGGCTATCGGCCCCGGGTCGAGGCCATCAACGCGCTCGAGCCCGAGGTCTCCCCTTTGAGCGATGCCGAGCTTAAGGCGCGCACCGAGGAGTTCCGTCGCCAGCTTCAAGACGGCACCCCGCTCGACGATCTTCTGGTACCCGCGTTCGCCACCGTCCGCGAGGCGGCCAAGCGCACGCTGGGACAGCGTCACTTCGACGTGCAGCTCATCGGTGGAATGGTGCTGCACGAGGGCAAGATCGCCGAGATGAAGACGGGCGAGGGCAAGACGCTCGTCGCCACGCTGCCCGTTTACCTCAACGCGCTCACGGGCAACGGCGTGCATGTCGTCACCGTCAACGACTATCTGGCGCAGCGCGACGCGGAGTGGATGGGCGAGATCTACAAGTTCCTGGGGTTGAAGGTCGGCTGCATCGTGCACGGCATCGACGACGGGCAGCGCAAGTCGCAATACGCCTGCGACGTCACCTACGGCACCAACAACGAGCTCGGCTTCGACTACCTGCGCGACAACATGAAGATCCACAAGGAGGAGATGGTGCAGCGCGGGCATGCGTTCGCCATCGTCGACGAGGTGGACTCGATCCTGATCGACGAGGCGCGCACGCCCCTCATCATCTCCGGGCCCCTGGAGGACCGCGCCGATCTCTATCAGGCGGTCGACGAGGTGATGAAGGTGCTGGTGGCGGAGGCCAACAAGATCGAGAAGGAGGTCGAGAAGGCTCATGGCAAGGAGAAGGCCAAGGAGCTCTTGAAGACCGAAGGCATGTTGGAGCTCGACGAGAAGCAGCGTCAGGTCTCGCTCACCGAGCTGGGCAACGAGCGCGTGGAGAGGATGCTGGAGGAGCTCGGCCACTTGAAGGGCTCGCTCTACGACATAGAGAACGTGTCGCTCGTCCACCACGTCAATTCCGCGCTGAAGGCCCACAAGCTGTTTCAGCGCGACAAGGACTACATCGTGAAAGGCGACCAGGTCGTCATCATCGACGAGTTCACGGGCCGTATGATGCCCGGCCGGCGTTATTCCGAAGGACTGCACCAGGCACTCGAGGCCAAGGAGCACGTCGAGATCCAGCCCGAGAACCAGACGCTCGCCTCCATCACCTTCCAGAACTACTTCCGTCTCTATGACAAGCTCGCCGGCATGACCGGCACCGCCGCCACCGAGGCGAACGAGTTCATGGACATCTACGGGCTCGACGTCGTCGAGATCCCGACCAACGTGCCGGTGTGCCGCATCGACGATGACGATGAGATCTACCGCACGGCCAAGGAGAAGTACGACGCCATTGTGCAGTCGATCGCCGACTGCCGCCGCCGCGGCCAGCCGATCCTGGTCGGCACCGTCTCCATCGAGAAGTCCGAGCAGCTCTCCGAGCTCTTGAAGGACAAGAAGTACATCCAGGACCTCGGGCGCACCACGTTGGCGCAGGCCGAGAAGCTCGACGGCGGCAAGGAAGGCGAGCTCAAGACCTATCTCAACGAGATCGGCTCCTACCTGGTCGAGATCGGGTCGCGTACCAAGACCAACGAGCCGCCGATCCCGCACCACGTGCTGAACGCTCGCTACCACGAGCAGGAGGCTCGCATCATCGCCCAGGCCGGCGTGCCCGGCGGCGTCACGATCGCCACCAACATGGCCGGCCGCGGCACCGACATTCAGCTCGGCGGCAACGTCGACTACCGGCTCAAGGACTGGATTGCAGAGGAGACGCAGGCGGGGCGCACGCCGGACGAGGCGCAGATCGTCAAGATGCGCGACCACCTCCAGGACGATGTGGCCGAGAAGAAGAAGGAGGCGCTGGAAGCCGGCGGCCTCTACGTGCTCGCCACCGAGCGCCACGAAAGCCGGCGCATCGATAACCAGCTGCGCGGCCGTTCCGGGCGCCAGGGCGACCCCGGCCGCTCCAAGTTCTACCTGTCGCTCGAGGACGATCTGATGCGCATCTTCGGGTCGGAGCGCATGGACAGCGTCCTGAAGACGCTGGGACTGCAAGAGGGCGAGGCGATCACCCATCCCTGGATGAACAAATCCCTGGAGATGGCGCAGAAAAAGGTCGAGGCGCGCAACTTCGACATCCGTAAGCAGATCCTCAAGTACGACGACGTGATGAACGACCAGCGCAAGGTCATCTTCGAGCAGCGCCTCGACATCATGGGCGAGGAGGACGTCTCCGAGACGGTCAAGGACCTGCGCCAACAGCTCATTCACGAGCTCGTACGCCAGCATATCCCCGAGAAGGCCTATGCCGAGCAGTGGAACTCCAAGGGGCTGAGCGACGCCATGTCCGGCATCTTCGGCATCAACGTCCCCGTCGAGGATTGGGCCAACGAGGAAGGCATCGCCGATCAGGAGATCGAGGAGCGTCTCTTGAAGGAGGCCGACGACAAGGCCGAGCGCAAGGAGCGCGACCTCAGCTCGGAGAACTTCCGCCAGATCGAGAAGATGGTGCTGTTGCAGACACTCGATCATCTATGGCGCGAGCATCTCGTCACGCTCGAGCACCTGCGCCAGGTGATCGGTTTCCGCGCTTACGGGCAGCGCGATCCTCTGAACGAGTACAAGAGCGAGGCATTTGTCTTGTTCGAGGCCATGCTGGCGCGGCTTCGCGAGGACGTGACCGGCCAGCTCATGCACGTGGAGCTGATGCCGCCCGACGAGCAGGCGGAGCTGGAGGAGATGGAGCTGCCCCCCATGGAGGCGCACCACATCGATCCGTTCTCGGGCCTCGACGAGCTCACCATGGCAGATGCCGCTATCGCTGCGGAGTTCAGCGGGGTCGCCGTTGCCGAGAAGCGGGCGCCGCTGCAAACGCGCAAGTCCGGCGGCGAGGTTGATCCCAAGGATCCGGCCACATGGGGCAAGGTTTCCCGCAACGCCCTGTGCCCGTGCGGCTCGGGCAAGAAGTACAAGCACTGCCACGGCAAGCACGACTAAGGGCGCTCGCGCGTTCGGCTTAGTCGCAGGGCACCGACAGCGTCATGCCGGCTGTGGGAAAATACTTCTTGCAGCCGACCTTCTGAGGGGCTTTGGGCTCGTCCTTCGCTGTCGTCCCGGAGGCGAGCGAGGCGCCGGAGATCGACGAGTTCTCGTTTTCGACGGTCTCTGTGTTCTCGGACGTACGCTTCTCGCCTGTCTTAGGCGTGTCGGCTGTGGCCTGCGAGATGCCGGAATTCTCGTTTTGAACGTCGCTCTGCTCTGGGCTGCTCTTGGCCGTGTCCGTGTCCGTCGCCTTGACGGCCGGCGTCTTGCGCTCCTTGGTCGCCCGTTCCACGCGCTTTTTCCGGTAGTGCTTTTTGCTGGATGAGCCCTGACCGTAGACCGGTGGGCTGTTCTGGCCGCCGGATTGAAAATTGGGTCCCACATAGAGTGGGCCGCCGTATCCGCGGCTTTCGTAGCTGGGGCCCTGGGCCGCGGCACAGACGGTCATCGCGGCGAGAAGGGCAACGGCAATTGCGACACGTGCCTTGACCATGGTCTCCTCCCGGTCGTGCTGCCTCAGCCGATCTTTTCTACGCTTCCTTGCTTGCCGAATATTATCCGAAGTCGGGGAATGTGGGAACGGTCGTGCTGACCGGTGGCAATTTCCCTGTCTTTTCTAGGTTCACCTTGTTGCGCCATAACGAGTTTGAAACCGCCAGCCCTGTTCACTTTGTGGGCCGGCGCGGCACCTGCGCCGGCCAGCCTTGGGACGAACGCCAAACCATGAGGCAACTCATCCGCTTAGCGCAGCGCCTGGCGATCTTCGGCATCGGCGTCTTGAGCGTCTGGCTGATCGTATTCGTGGTCTTCGATTTTGCCGACCAGCGCTTGCCATGGTTTATCGCGCTCGCCGCGACGTATGCCGTCGCCGCCTATGTCATCCTCCCCTATGCCGTACGCATGGGGCTCAAGATCCTGCAGCGCCGCCACGTGCCGCGCTTCACGCTCACGCCCGACGGGCTGCCGGGCGATCCGGTGAATGTCGCGTTGATCGGCACATATGAGCAGCTGCGCTTGGCCTTCGCCGCCGCCGGCTGGACCGAAGCCGATCCGCTGAGCTTGAGAAGCGCCTGGCACATGGCGCGTGCCTTCGTGCTCGACCGGCCGTATCCGACCGCGCCGTTCAGCACGCTCTTTCTCTTTGGGCGCGGCCAGGACATCGGCTTTCAGCAGGCGGTTGGCGGCAGCCCCCGCAAACGCCACCACGTGCGCTTTTGGGCCAAGAGCCTCGGCGCTATCGAGTCCAGCGCCGACATGGCGAGCTTCTGGTTCAACACGGATCGGCCCGACGAGGAGAGCAGCGTGCTGTGGGTCGGGGCCGGCACCAAGGACACCGGGTTCTCGCTCACGCGGCTGACCTTCCAGGTCACGCATGCGACCGACTCCGACACCAATGCCGAGCGCGCCTACATCGTCGAGGCCTTGCGCAGCTGCGGTTCTATTGCCGACGTGACGCTCTATCAGACCGGCGATCGCTTGATGGCCAGCGACGTGAACCACTACGTGACGGACGGTGACGTCGCGGTCGCGGAATTGGTGGATCGGGCGCCTGCCGCTATGCGATGAGCGCGCGAAGGTCTTGGCGCAGGAAGCCCGGGACGCTTGCGCACTCCAACGGCTTTGCGAACAGGAATCCCTGCATGCTGTCGCAACCCATGGCGCGCAGAAGTGCAAGTTGGGATCCCGTTTCGACGCCCTCGATGGTGATCTCGAGCCCGAGACTTTGTCCCAGTTGCGCGATCGTGCGAACGATCGCCATGTTGTCGGGGCTGGTTTCCATGTCGCGTACAAACGACCGATCCACCTTCAGCCGGTCGATCGGAAATCTCTTGATGTGGGTGAGGGAGCCGAACCCCGTTCCGAAATCATCGAGGGCAATTTCCACGCCCATATCATGAAGCTTCTGCAGCGCGTCGGAAACGCCTATCGCGCTGCGGCCGAGGAACACGTGCTCGGTCACCTCAACGCAAATTCGCTCAGGCCCGACGCCATAACGGCCGAGCGTCTCCTCCACCAGCTCCGCAAAGCCTCCGAGCGCAAAGTCGGCCGAGGTGACATTGATTGCCACGCGTCCGAAGTCGAGCCCTGCCTGCTCCCAGGCGGCGATCTGCCGGACCATCCGATCCAATACCCACTTGCCGATTTCCGACGCCGTCTTGGGATCCTCGAACACTTCCTCAAAATCGCCCGGTGACAGTCGCCCACGCTGGGGATGGTTCCAGCGCAGAAGCGCTTCGAAGCTGACGGGCCTCGAATAGCTCAAGGACACGATCGGTTGATAGAGCAGGCAGAATGCATTGGTCGCGATGGCAGATTGGATGTCTTGGTGGAGTTGGTAGGTCTTCTCGACCGCCGTTCGCATTTCAGGCGCATAAAGGCGGAACCTGTCGCGCCCATGTTCCTTGGCGCAATAGAGGGCCAGGTCCGCATTCTTGAGCAATTCGCTCGCCGTCGTGGCGTCGGAAGGGAAAATGGTCAGCCCCAGGCTTATCGTGCACCTGTGCCGTACGCCATTGAGCAATACCGGCTCCTCCATGGTGGCAAAGATCGCCTCGACCGCCCGGTTGAGCCATGATCCATCGCTGCGCGCGGAAATCATCACGGCAAACTCATCGCCACCGAGACGCGCCACCGTCCCGAAGGGCTTCAGCACAAGATCGAGCCGCGACGCGACCTGCTTCAAGAGCTCGTCGCCGGCAGCATGACCCAGGATGTCGTTCGTCTCCTTGAATCGATCGAGGTCGATCAGGCCAACGGCAAATTGCTCGCCTTTCTCTTCGGCAGACTCCAGCCAGCACTTCAAGTTCTCGTGGAACTGAAACCGATTCGGCAACTCGGTGAGGCTATCCAGCTTTGCCAGACGCCACAGCTGCTGCTCGAGCTTCTTTCGTTCGGAGATCTCCTCGGTCAGCATCATCATGCCGCCGATGGTCTTGTCCTCAAGATACCAAGGCCGCACCTCCCAGCGTATGATGTTCACGGAACCATCGGCCCGGTAGAAATACTCCTCAGGTGAGTGTTCCGTCGCTCCCCCCAGGATTCTCCTGTGCTTGGCCTTCCAGTGCGGTGGAATTTCGGGGAATACGTCGTAGTGGTAGCGGCCGACCAGGGATTCATCAGGAAGATTGTAGTCCTGAAGCCAGCGATCGGAGTGGGCCACGTACCGCATTTCCATGTCGAACATCGCCACCGCCGCCGGTGCGTGCTTGATAAAGGTCTCGAGCCTGGCATGGGCCCGCTGCAGTTCCTGCTCCGCCAGCCGGCGATCGGTTACGTCGACGTATGTATTAAGGTGGCCGCCTCCCGGAATGGGGACGCAGCGGATCTCGAGCACCTTGCCGGTGAGCTCCTGCCTTTCATCGATGTTAGGCACGGGGCTGAGCAGCGTCCTGAGCCGGTTGGCGATGACAGCTTCGACATCTCCGGGGCCATAGTCACCGCGTCCGGCCCGAAAGCGAACCAACTTTTCCAAAGGCGGGTGCGGATCGGAAAAAAGGGATTCGGGCATGTCCAGCAGCGTCCGATAGAGCTTGTTGCTGGCGGCTAGCCGGAAGTCGCGACCGATCAGCGCGATGCCACCGGGGAAGTTGTCGATCATCACCTGCAGCGTGTCGGCCTGCTCTCGTATCGGCGTGATGTCGGTGCTGATTGTGATGAAGTGATCGATCGTGCCTTGCGGATTGAAGCGGGGGATGACGATCGACTCGAACCAGATTTCGCTGCCGCTCTTCGAGCGGTCGCAGAACTCGCCGCGCCACGTCTTGCCATCGAGGACTGTTGTCCACATTTGCTCGATGAACTCGTGCGAGTGCCGGCCGGAGCTCAGCAGGTCGTAGTGCTGTCCGGTGAGCTCGCGTTCGCTGTACCCGGTGACGTCGCAGAACCGCTGGTTGACCTCCAACAACCGCCCATTGGAATCCGTTACGGTTATGCAGAAATGCTCGTCGAGTGCTTGCCGGTAGGCATCCAGCCGATCAGGTGTCTCGCGTGAGGCGACGGTTGGGCGCGATGCGTGCGACATTCGACGCATCGGCGATCGGAACAATTCGCCAATTCTTGTAGTTAGTTTTGAGAGCACTTTATGCTCCGGCCAAATTTGCCGCGATTAGAGCGGCCAAACCTTAAGCAGGTCTTGGTGCCGAAGTTTTGGGGCTCGGCAGGGTGTGCATCAGCGTCTTCAGCGGTTTCAGGGCAGATTCTTGCCGGTGCGGCCAATGTCAGTCAGCGGATGGACTGGCCGCTGATTTTTTTAAAAGTTACAAATGTTGCTTGTTTCAGGGAGGCGCGCGCTGGCGTCATTTCAAAGACGCGCGCCGCACTCGGAGAGTGGGCGGACGCCTGTTGGCGAAGTCGTCCAATCTCACTCCGCCGTCAGCGCAATATCGAGGTCGGCGACCTCACCCTTGAACTCCGAAACCTCAAAAAGTCCAAAGCACGGTCGGGCCCCGGGTGCCGGTCCCTGCCCGACGGCGAGACGCTTTGCCAGAATGACCGACGCGATCGCCGGCACGTAGGGCCCGTCTCCGGAGCGCGCAATGAGATGCCAGGAAAGCTCCTTCGATGCCCCGTTGCGATCGCGGCCCCTCAGGATAACGAACATGCCGCCGCGGTCGGATCCGAGAAAGCGCAGCGTCTGCTTGGCGTCAAGGAGCGGCGCGGCAAGCGATCCGAGATTGCGCACGAGGCCGGCGCGCACCAGCCACGACAGAGACCATAGCCCCAAGTGGAACAGCCCGACCTCGAGACCGGCCGAGAAGCGCACCGTTTGCAGCGCGGGATAGCGCGCCGGCAAGAGATCGAGGTCGGGGACGTCGACGCTCCCCATCCACCGCGCGCCGATCTCGGGGAAGCGGTGTCGATGCAAGCCCTGCCAGCCGTAGACAGTGTGGCGCTCCCCGCTTCTCAGCTCGGTGTGCGGCTTGCCGGCTTGGGAGACAATCGAGGCCGCGGTCGCCGCTCCAGGATCGAAGCTGTTTCCCGGCGAGATGCCGATCTCGACCGCATCGAGGCGATCAAATTCGCGGGCAAACTCCTGCACAACGGCTGACGACAGGCCCGGCACGGAGCTCGCTCCGCTGATGACGGCGACGCCTGCGTGCTTGGCCTGCGCATCGAGAGCCGTGATGCCCGTAACAAAGGCCCGCGCATCCGCCAGATCGACATAGTGGCTGCCGGCGTCGATCGCGGCGCGCGCTAAGCCATAATCCTGCGCCTGGAAGGGACCGGATGCATTGATCACGACCCGAGCGCCAAGCGTGCGGATCATCTCTGCGCTCACTGTTGCCGCATCGAGCCGAGTGTGCGTGACGCTTGCCCGCGCTCCGGTCGCCAGGGTTCCGGCGCAAGCGGCAGCCTTGTCTGATGAACGTCCGGCGATGATGATCTCAAGGCCCGGCTCGCGTGCGAGCCGCTCTGCCGCACGCGCCCCGAAGGCGCCGTAGCCGCCGACCATGAGAATGCGTGTCACGGCCCCGTGCATCGCACGAGCGCGCCGGTCTGCGCTAGTAGCGATGCCGCCGCCGCTGCTGACGTTTGTGGTACCGCCTCTTGTAGTGCTTCTTCTTGACGACCGGCGGATCCAGAGCGACGGAAGCCTTCTGCAGGAGCCGCTCGCGCAGTGCTGCGTACTTGCGGCAACTGGGCAGAGCCAGTGAGCAGGCCAGCGGTCGCATCAGCGCCGGATTCGCGCCCGGTACAAAGTACCTGGGCGCGAGCTGCTGCATGGAATCCGGCCCCCGCTCGATCAGATTTCCATGCGCAAGTGCGCCCAGCTGCGCGCCGGCAAGCGCCAGCTGCGTCTTTTCCGGGGATGGCAACGGGCCGGCTTCTTCGGCAACGCTGGACTTGATCTGCGCCAGCTCCTCGAGCACCGTCAGCGTTCTCGGGCATACCGCGATGGGTGTGGGGTTGGCGGCCTCCAGCGCGTCAGTCGCCTCAAAGTCATAGCGGCTGCCGCATACGCTGATGCGCGGCGGTCGTCGGGTGCGCTCGAAAAGGTCGTATCCTTGCTTGAGGTTGCGCCAGAACGACCGCAACGGGGGCGTGTCGTAGCGCGCCATGTTCGCGTCCGTCATGCGGAAAGGGAACACGTGGATGGGGACATAGGCTTGGCCGGCATCGAGGGCGCGCACGGCGAGCGCATGAATCTCTTTGTTCACGCCATTGGTCATGGCGAAGCAGCCGATCGAGGCGCAACCGCCGTGGATGAGGATGTAGGAGCCGGTGCGCGCGTGCAGCGTATCGAACGAGTTCGGAAAGCCGATATTGAGGGATTTGGGCCAGCGGGCCCCGCCGGGGTTCGCCTGCGGAAGCGTCACCGTGTAGAAGCCTTCCGGCGCCTGCCGGTCGCCTTCCCTGAGCTTGGGCCCGAGCGTACCCGACCAGTAGCAGACCGGATAGGTCGCAAAGAGCGCGTAGCGGCCGCCGCCTCCCCTGTTGATCCAGACCTCGAGCTCCGACTCGGCCTTGAAGATCCGGATCAGGATCGCTGCGTCCTCGGGCACGCCTTTCTTGGCGAGGCGCTCATCCAGATGCGACAGGTCCGGCGTGCCGGGCAGCGGCAGCTTGCCGTCGGCGGCCGCGCGCTTGTGTTCGGCGCGTACGGAAAGGTCTCCCGTCGGCAGCGCCAGCGCAGACTGGGCGAATGCCAGAGTGACGACCCCGGCGCATAGCGCTCGAACGACGCGGCTTGAGCGCGTGAGAGCCCACGTCATCGGGTTGCGTCTCCTAAGTTCCCCCGGTCTCGACCCGATGCGCGCGGCAGCGGGTTTCCACGCCGCATTCAAGTGTGGCTCCGCGCTATGATCAACTCCCCGCGCGCCGCCGCGGCGATATTTCGCGAACATTTGGAGCACGAGGGCCATCAGCTCGCCCCGGAGGTGGCGGGGCATCCTTCCGCGATGGGGGCGCTGCCGTCCTTATCCCCGCCGGCTGCCTGAAATGCGTAGTTACCGTGACATACGCGTACGTCAGGCGGTACATGCCCGTGCTCAAACGCGTCATAACCGGCCTTCAACTGGCGCCAGAAGGTCGCCTCGGGCACATACGCGTGGCGGGCCATGTTGGTGTCCGTCATCCGGAACGGAAAGACCTGCGCCTGAAAGCGCTTCTGGCCTGCGTCCAAGGCCGCGGTTACGAGGGTCCAGATCTCGTCGATCACCGGGTCGGTCATGGCATAGCAGCCGATCGAGCGGCAATCGCCATGCACCATCAGAAGCGAGCCGGTGCGGCCGTGCGCGCGGTCGAAGGTGTTGGGGTAGCCGAGATTGAACGAGCGATGATACTTGCTCGCGGGATTGAGCGCCGCTTTGTCGACCGTATAGAAGCCTTCCGGCGCCTGCCGGTCGCCCTGGCGCAGCTTCGGTCCCAGCCCGCCCGACCACATGCAGATCGGGTAGGTGGCAAAGCGCTCGAAATGGTCGCCGCGCTTGAGCCAGACCTCGAGCTCGAACTCGCGTTTGAAGATGCGCACGAATACCGGTGCCCCAAGGCGCATGTTGCGTGCAGCAAGGCGAGCAGAGAGATCCTGCAAGTCGGGCGTGCCGGGAAGCGTTTTGCCGGCCGCATAAAGCCCCCAGTTGCGCGCCTTGCTGGCGTAGATCATTTCGTCTTCGATCATGGCGAAGATCCGCGGCCAGAAGGCGAAGACGACGCCACCGGCGACAGCGATCAGCACACCGAGAAGAAGGATCGCCGTCAGGGAGCGGCTCTTGCGCATGCCCTACTGGGAGAAACCGAGGGCAGAGGTGCTGCCCGTGACCAGGCCGCCGAGGCCGAAGGACGACGCGAAATCAGGATCCGGCGATTGTGTTGCCGGCGACGGCTTGGGCGGTGTCATGCTCGCCACCTCGCGCATTTTCGGGCCGGGCACGGTGATGCGTTCGGCGGCGATCTGCTGCTCGTCGGGTTTGGGCTTGAACGGCTCGAATACCGGCCGGGTGAAGTGCGGACAGGCTCCGTCCGGGGTGAAGGAGACCCGCGTCGGCAGATTGACGTTGACGACGTAGCGATGCTCGCACACAGCGATCTGCGGCGGCAGTCGATATTTCTCGAAGAAGTCGTAGCCCTTCTTGAGTGTTTTCCAGAACTTGTAGTTCGGGTTGTCGCGATAGCGCGCCATGTTCGCGTCCGTCATGCGGAACGGAAAGGCATGCACCTGGAAGCTCTGCTGACCGCCCTTGAGCGCCTCGCGCGCCAGCCCGTAGATCTCCTCGATAAGGGCGTCGGTCATGGCATAGCAGCCAGCCGACTTGCACTTGCCGTGCACCATCAGGGAGTTGCCGGTATGCCGCAGAGAGCGGTCGTAGGCGTTCGGGTATCCGATGTTGAAGGCGAGGTAGTACTGCGAGTTCGGGTTCAGCTGGGCCGAGCTGACCCGGTAGAAGCCTTCCGGTGCCTGCCGGTCGCCGTACTCTACCTTCGGGCCTAGGTCGCCCGACCAGTTGCAGATGGGATAGGTCTTGAAGTGATAGAAGCGGCCGTCGTCGCGCTGCTTCCAGACCTCGAGCTCCGATTCCTCTTTGAAGATGCGCACGAAAATGGGGGCGCCGACGTCCATGCCCTTGCGCCCCAGCATCATCATCGTGTCCTGGGCGAGCGGCTGCTCTGCGGGCGGGATCGTGGGGCCGCCGCCACTGCAGGCGGCCAGCGCGCATGCGCTAAGGAGCGCTGCCGATACAGCGCAAAAGCGGGCTCGTAGTCTCGAGCCAAGGATGGTCATACGCATACGCAGTGCCCCTGGCGCACAGCGATCACCATCGTTCTGAGGTCCTTAATATGGCGTTAACGTTACGGGATTCCTAGCGCCCTGGCCAGACCCGGCGCCAGTGGGGTCATTGTCGAGTATCCGGACGAGTTGGACCGCAATGGGGCGGTTCACCGGCCGTATTGCCCCTTACCACAGCCGATGCCGCAAAGAAAAGACTAGAGCGACTGCCCGATCTGCATGAACCGGGTCTGGCGCTGGCCTCTGATTTCCGCCGGCGTCTTGCCGTCGAACTCCGACAGCGCCCGGGCGATGGCGTCGCCGGTCGCCTTCATGATCGTTTGCCGGTCGCGGTGCGCGCCCCCCACCGGCTCGGTGATGATCACGTCGATCACGCCGAGCTGATCCAGGTCTTGGGCCGTGATCTTCATGTTGGTGGCGGCGTCGATCGCCTTGGCGGAATCGCGCCACAGGATGGAGGCGGCGGCCTCGGGGGAGGCGACGGTATAGATGGCATGCTCGAGCATCAGAATGCGGTTGGCGGAGGCAATCGCCACCGCGCCGCCCGAGCCTCCCTCGCCGATAACGACGGCGATCAGGGGCACACCGATCTTGAGGCAGCAGTCGGTCGAGCGGGCAATCGCCTCGGCCTGACCCCGCTCCTCCGCGCCGATGCCCGGATAGGCGCCGGCGGTATCGATGAGCGTGATGACCGGCAGCCCGAAGCGGTCGGCCATCTCCATGAGCCGCACGGCCTTGCGGTAGCCCTCGGGCTTGGCCATGCCGAAGTTGTGGCGGATGCGGCTTTCGGTGTCGGAGCCCTTCTCGTGTCCGATCACCATCACCGAGCGCCCGCGAAACCGACCCATCCCACCGACGATGGCCTCGTCCTCGGCAAAGTAGCGATCACCCGCCATGGGCGTGAAATCCTCGACCAGCGTGTGAACGAAATCGAGGCAATGGGGGCGCTCAGGATGACGGGCGACCTGCGTCTTCTGCCAGGGCGTGAGCTTGGAATAAGTGTCGACCAGGGCCGAGCGCGCCTTCTGCTCGAGCTTCTTAATCTCCTCGGTGATCGAGACGGCACGGTCGTCGTCCTCGAGCGCGCGCAGCTCGGCGACCTTGCTTTCGAGCTCGGCGATCGGCTTCTCGAAGTCGAGATAGGTGCGAATGGGAAGCGGGCGATCCACGTCGTCTCTCGCAGAAGTTGCGGGGGAATTGCGCGGACCATCGCGCTCCGGCTCCTGGCCTGTCAAGACGGCTACATCGCCCATATCAAAGCGCCCATCGGAAAGGGTGAACGGCAAATCTCAGCGTGCCCCCAAAACCTTAAGGCTTCTTCGCCAGTGGGTGATGCTCCTCTACGAGCTTCTTTAGCCGCTCCTCGAGCACATGCGTGTAGATCTCGGTGGTCGAGATGTCCGCATGCCCCAGAAGCTGCTGGACGGCGCGCAGGTCCGCGCCGCGGTCGAGCAGGTGGCTGGCAAAGGCGTGGCGCAGCACGTGCGGGCTTACGCCTGCCGCATCGAGCCCCGCCTCCCCGGCGAGCTCCTTGAGGTCCTGGCCGAAGCGCTGGCGGGTGAGATGACCCTGCGCGCTCTTGGAGGGAAAAAGCCATTTCGTCGCAACCGTCGCGGCCACGGAGCAATCGTCGACTCCGAGCCGGAGATAGCGCTGAAGCGCGGCGATCGCCGAGGCATTGAGCGGCACCAGGCGCTCGCGCCCGCCCTTTCCCTTGATGGTCAGCATGCGGGCATCGCCCGCAAGGACGTCGCGCGGCAGCGATACGAGCTCGCTCACGCGCATGCCGGTGGCATAGAGCATCTCCAACAGGCAGTGGAGGCGCACGGCGCGCATGCGCTCCGATCCCTGGGCGGTTTCGGCGCGGGCCGCGGCGGCGGAGATGAGACGATCGACCTCGGCCACGTTGAGGGTCTTGGGCAGCGCCCGCTCCTTCTTCGGACCGGAGTGGCCGTGCGTCGGATCGTTTCCAAGATGACCTTCGGCAAGTAGAAACTTGTAGAGCTGGCGGACGGCCGACAGCCGCCGCGCACGCGAGGCTGGCTTCAGGCCTGCGGCCGAGGCCGCTGCGAAGTAGGCGGAGATATCAGCTTTGGTGGCGGCGTCGAGCGCCGTGCCGCGGCGATGCAGAAAGGCTGCAAAATCCTGCAGGTCGCGCCGATAGGCCTCGATGGTATTGCCGGCCGCGCCGCGCTCGGCGCTCAGCATCTCGAGAAAGGTTTCGATGCTGCGTGCTTCCTGGCTCATGGCCCGCAAGCGCCCCTGGGGTCAGCTCCATGCTCTGGCATCGGCAACCAACCAATGTCGTCCTCGCTGAGACTTGCGTGGGTCCCGCTCTTCAGCGGGATGACGGTAGGTGTTGTGGCTTGCCGCTTGCCCAACCACACCGTCATCCCGGCACAGGCCGGGATCCACGCCAAGTGTAGCAATTGCTTTTGGTGCAGAACGATTCGAATCACTGCAACGACCAATGAATTCAAAGCTGGCGCAGACGGCAACGCACAAGCGCTAATTGATGATCTGGCGCGGC
This sequence comes from uncultured Alphaproteobacteria bacterium, assembly GCA_963782555.1. Taxonomy (GTDB): domain Bacteria; phylum Pseudomonadota; class Alphaproteobacteria; order Rhizobiales; family Hyphomicrobiaceae; genus Hyphomicrobium_A. The sequence continues at coordinate 473,158 of CAWAKB010000003.1, forward strand.
CAGCTCGCAAACAAGGCCTCGAAAGCAAGCCGGCGGGCGTCCGGCTCCAGACCCGCCTTCTTCAAGGCCCGGATCGAATCGCCGAGCGCGATCATGTGTGCGCCTTCGGCTCCGTTCGGCCCCAGCGTCTTCATGGCGAGCAGCACGGTCCTGCCGAACTCGCGTTTCTTGGCCGCGTCCTGCAGCTCGGTGAGCACACCGGTCTCGGGCAGGAAGCCGCCGGTCGGCTGCGGCGTGCGGCTTGCCGCCTCCCACAGGGGGATCGGCACGTTGTACTCCAGCGCGTCGAGCACCGTGGCGAGACGCTGCAGAAGCGTCGGGTCCATGCGGCCGTGCACGGCCAGCGACTCGACGTAGTCCAGCTTCGAATCGCGATCACCCGTGGCATGGGCGTCGGCGATGTCGATGAGGGTCAGCCAGTGATCGAGGCCGCCGTTTCCGGTGCCGCTGACCGCGTCAGCGAACGTGGCCCAGCTTCGCGCCCTCTCGTAGTCGCCGGCCGCGAGCGCGATCTCGACGCCCGTCTCGGCGAACCAGCCGATCTCCGGCTCGAGCGGGACACTCTCCGAGGTCGGTGCGACCATGCGCAACGCGGTCAAATAGAGACCCGAGCGGCGCGACTCATCGAGGAAGGAGCGGATGAGCCGCACTTTCTTGAGCGGGGTGCGCTCCGTTTCGGCCGAAACGAACAGCTGCGCGCGCTTCAAGGCGGTCTCGGAGCTGCCGAAGGTCGCCGCGGAAGGCGTTGCCTGCGCCCGGTAGACCGCGGCGAGCTCGTCGGGCGAGATCGCGTTCAACTGCGCGGCGGTCTCGGCGGCGGTCAGCTTGAGACTTGGTTGCGTGGCGGGGTCGAGGGACAAAGCTGCCAGGAGCGAGGGGCTCGCATGCTTGAGAATGTCTGTCGCGTCGGGCGCCGCTCCGACCGCCTCGAGTATGCGATAATCGAGAAGCGAGATGGTCTGGTCGGAGCGAATTGCGGGTTTGGTGCCGACCGAATAAGCGTAGAGCGCCTGCAGGCCGGCTGAGTTCTTCAAGCCTTGCTCGTGCGCGAGCTCGGCCGCGAGGCCGGCACCAGCTGGATCGTTGTCGATGGCCGCGCAGTAGCCGGAGATGAGTGCGGCCTGACCCAAGAGATGCTTGGGAATGGCGCCGGTCGGAGCGCCGCCGCTTCGCGCCGTCGCGCAGCCCTCACGCTTCTTGCCCAGGCCGATCTCGTTGCGTGCAGCGAGCGTCGCAACGAGAGTGTTGCCCGCCGGCATTTTCGCAAGCTCGTGCGAGGCTTCCTCGAGCAGGCCCGACCGGTAGAGCGTCTCCAGTCGCAGCGCCATGAACTCCTGATCGACCTCCCCGCCGGCGGGCGGCGTCACGTTGGAGGTGATGAGGCGCAGCCATAAGGAATGCAGCGCAGGCGATCGCGGCGGGATCTCAAGCTCTGCGATGAGGCTTTCCAGGGTGCGCACGTCGAGCCCTCGCCACAGCTCGAATGGCAGTCCGGAGCCGTCGTTCGCCATGACGGGCGCCAGCTCCCCGCGCTCGACCGCAAAGCTTTTCTGGTCGAGGAACTGCGGCGCGGCGGTGTCGGGTGCCTTCGGTGCTGGGGGTTTTGAGCGCTCCTCGGCCGGCTTGCGCTGGGAGCTGCCGAAGCCATCGAACGGGTTCCAGTCCTGGCCGAGCGCGCGGTCGGCAGCGACAGTGAGGGAGAGAGCCGCGATCAGCACGGGAGCAAGGGCTGGCTTTCGCATGGCTCGTCGCACGCTCACTCGGTTCGAACCTTGACGCCAAGGACCGGCTTGGTGACCGTGCGCGTCTCAGGCTCGAACTTGTTGGCCAGAATGTACAGAGTGCCCGTGATGATGGCGCCGATGGTGCCAACAACCACAAGAAACCGGAACAAGCTCGGCATTTTGCTATCCCGTCCCCAAAGCTTAAGTCTCTTTCCAAGTTGGCGCCATTATGACTTGCACTCGGCCACAATCCAAAGTAGGCGGCCCAAGGCGCGGGCCGAACTGCGGGCCCCGTGGCATGGGCCGGATGGGCTCGGCCCGCGGGACCGCCAAGATTGCCCTCCCTAAGGGCCTGGAGCGCCAGCAAGCCCCGTCATCAGTTGATTCGGGCTCGATCGGAAGAGTACGTGAAAATGGGCGAGGCCCAATCGCTGCATGCGATCAAATCCGCTCTTGGTGACAGATCGATCGCCATGGTCGGCCTGATGGGTTGCGGCAAATCGGCCGTCGGCCGCCGGCTCGCTGCCAAGCTGGGGCTGCCTTTCGTCGATGCCGACGAGGAGATCGAGAAGGCGGCCGGAAAGTCCATCGAGGACATCTTTGCAGAGCATGGCGAGCCGTATTTCCGCGACGGTGAGCGCAAGGTGCTCGCCCGGCTGTTGCGCTCGGGCCCGCAGGTCTTGGCGACGGGCGGTGGCGCCTTTATGAATGCCGAGACGCGCGCGGCCATCGCGCAGAGCGGCGTGTCCGTGTGGCTGAAGGCGGAGTTGCCGCTTCTGGTTCGTCGGGTTGCCAAGCGCTCGAACCGTCCTTTGCTCAAGGCCGGCGACCCCGAGGAGGTGATGCGCAACCTCATGGACACCCGCTATCCTGTCTATGCGCTCGCCGATATCACTGTGGAAAGCCGCGATGTGCCGCACGAGGTGATCGTCAGTGAGACTTTGGAGCGTCTTGCGCAGGTTCTGCACGTGACCCCGTTGGCCGAGGACCAGCAATGAGCGACGTCGCCGAAAGCCAGGCCTCTCTTCGCAGCGCGGCGCGCATGGTGACGGTGCCGCTGGGGGCGCGAGCCTACGACGTGCTGATCGGCCCCGGCCTCCTCGGTGACGCCGGGTGGCTCACGGTCAAGCGGCTGGGGACCGCCAAGTGCGCCATCGTGACCGATGAGAACGTCGCGCGCTGGCATCTTTCAGCTTTGGAGACCGCTCTCAAGCAGGAGGGTCTGCACGCTGGCTCCATCATCTTGAAGCCTGGCGAGGCGACGAAGAGCTTTTCCGAGCTCGCCCCGCTGTGCGAGCGCTTGCTTGAGCTCGGGATCGAGCGGGGCGATCTCGTCGTCGCCTTCGGCGGCGGCGTGATCGGCGACCTGGCCGGCTTTGCAGCCGCGATCCTGCGCCGCGGCGTGCGCTTCGTGCAGATCCCCACGACGCTTCTGGCTCAGGTCGATTTCCTCCGTCGGCGGCAAGACCGGCATCGATACGCCCCAGGGAAAGAACCTGATCGGCGCTTTTCATCAACCGAGCCTCGTCATCGCCGACACCGACACCTTGCGCACGTTGCCGGATCGCGAGATGCGCGCCGGCTACGCCGAGGTGGCCAAGTATGGGCTCTTGGGGGATGCGGCCTTTTTCGCCTGGCTCGAGGAGAGCTGGAAGGCGGTCTTCGCCTTCGAGGCCGAGGCTCTGGCAAGGGCCATAGAGACGAGCGTCAAGGCCAAGGCGGACATCGTCGGCCGCGACGAGACCGAGCAGGGCGAGCGCGCGCTGCTCAACCTCGGGCATACCTTCGGCCACGCGTTCGAGGCCTGGTGCGGATATTCGGATCGGCTGCTGCACGGCGAGGCGATCGCCATCGGCATGTGTCTGGCATTCCGCTACTCCGAGGCGCTGGGCGAATGCGCGCCGGGCACGGCCGAGCGGGTTGCGGCACACTTTGCTGCAGTCGGGCTGCCGACCCGCATCAGCGACATCCCCGGGACGAAGCCCGATGTGGAAAGCCTCATGCGCCTCATGGGCCAGGACAAGAAAGTGCGCCGGGGCAAGCTGACGTTCATTTTGGCGCGCGCCATCGGTGAGGCCTACGTCGCGCACGACGTGGCGCCGGAGCGGGTCAGCGACTTCCTCGCGGGCGAAATCGCAAGCCCTGGCGGGCGCTAACCTTCCGAAGTCGGGAACTGTGTTAGGCTTGCGCCCTTTCACGGAGCAGCTCACGCCGCGGCCGGCGCTCCCTGGACCCATCGCAACTCATGAGCGCGAAGCGCCAATACAACCATGTCTCTCGAGATCGCTCTCATCCTCGCCGCCATCGTGGTGCTGATCGCGCTGTCGGCCTTTTTCAATGTCAGCGAGACCGCGCTCACCGCGGCCTCGCGCGCGCGCATGCACGCGCTCGAGCAGGACGGCAACGCCAGGGCGAAGCTGGTCAATCGCATCCTGCACTCGCCAGAGAAGATGATCGGCACGATCCTGATCGGCAACACGCTCGTCGACGTCCTGGCGTCCGCGCTGGCCTCGGGCCTAGGCATCGTCCTCATCGGCGAGGTCGGCGTGGTCTACGCCACGGCGATCATGACCCTGCTCATCGTCATCTTCGCGGCGGTGCTGCCCAAGACCTATGCGCTTGCCTACTCCGACCGAGTTCGCGCTGCTGGTGGCGCCGATGATGCGGGCGACGATTGCGATTCTTTATCCGGTGACCGTCGCGATAGAGTTCATCGTGCGGCAGCTTCTGAAGCTCACGCCGACCAAAGTCGACGACGAGGCTAATATCCTCGCCGCGCACGAGGAGATTCGCGGCACCATAGAGCTGCAGACCAAGGAGGGCACGGTCGCGCGTCATGACGCCGACATGCTGGGCGGCGTGCTCGACCTGCGCGATCTGCAGGTGGCTGACATCATGGTGCATCGCACGAAGATGGAGACCATCAACGCCGACGATCCGCCGCAGAACATCCTAGATGATCTGTTGCGCTCGCAATACACGCGCGTGCCCATCTGGAAGGACGAGCCGGAGAACATCATCGGTGTGCTGCACACCAAGGACTTGTTGTCGGCGCTCGGCCGCGCCGGCTGGGACGTCACCAAGCTCGACATCATGAGCTTTGCCGTCGAGCCCTGGTTCGTTCCCGATACGTCGGCGCTGAAGGACCAGCTCAATCAGTTCCTGAAGAAGAAGGCGCAGATGGCGCTTGTCGTCGACGAGTACGGCGAGGTTCAGGGCCTCATCACGCTGGAGGACATCTTGGAGGAGATCGTCGGCCAGATTGCCGACGAGCACGACACGAACGAGGCGGCGATCCGCCTGCAGCCCGACGGCACCGTCAACGTCGACGGCACCGTGGCGATTCGTGACTTGAACCGCCATATGGACTGGAACCTGCCCGACGAGGAGGCAACGACCATTGCCGGTCTCGTCATCCACGAAGCGCAAACGATCCCGGAGCCGGGCCAGGTCTTTACGTTTTACGGCTACCGGTTCGAGGTCCTGCGCAAGACGCGCAACAAGATCACCGCGCTGCGCGTCAGCCCCGCCACCAAGGTCGCAGCTCTGAGCCGGCAGGCTGGCAGCGCCGAGCCGCCGGGCTGAGTCTCCGCGTCCACGAGCCCCGCGCTGTTCAGGTTAGGTTCAGGCGAATTTGCCAAACCTCTCCGCGGATCACGCCGGAAAGATGCGTGCTGGTGCTCGGCGATCTCGGGGGTTTGCCGCGAGGCAGCCGTTGCACCGATCAGAAGGGAAGGAATCGAGATGAATCGAGCAGTTCCGTTGACCGTCGTAGCCGGCGCCCTCGCGTGCGTTCTCGCTGCAGGCTCGCTCCAGGCCGCTCCGGCGAACACCGGTATTCTGGGCAAGCTTTCCGCGACGGCCCAGTCCTCGAGCCAGATCCAGGAAGCAGGCTGGCATCGGCGCCATCACCACAGCTGTTTCCGCCGCTGCATGCGGCGCACGGGCGGCGCCTACCGGTTCTGCCGGCACAGGTGCCACCGCTGGTGGTAAGCACTGCCGCCGCCACGAGATGATCGTGGCGCTACGCCCCGCTTCGTTGGTCGCCTTTGGTGGTCCGCGGGGCGGGGTCTTTCATGTCTGGGTGCGTCAAGCGATAGATTCGCCCGGAGCGCAGGCCTTGATCGCCAGCGCGTGCACCCCACCTTTGAGCTCATCGCTCAACAAATCGTTGACCACCCGATGCCGCTCCACCCGCGACTTGCCGGTGAAGGCATCCGACACGATCAGCACTCGGAAATGGCTCTCGTCAGTTCCGGGCGAGTTCCGGTGGCCTGCGTGCAGGTGCAACTCATTGACCAGATCGAGTTCGACTGGGCCTTAGGCCGACCATGAGCTTGTCACGCATCCTCGTCTCGAGGTTCATTAATTGTCGCCTCATTTGCTTGTGAAAGACTAGCACGTCGCGCCATGCCTGTATCGGCTTGTGCGGCGCTTGAGGTCAGATCATACTTCGCTCAATGAAGCTCAACTCCAAATATTTCGACAGCATTCGTGTCGCACCCAAGCGGGAACGCGCCCAGCCCGTTCGCGAGCAGCACCCTTGCTGTCAGTGGAAGGGCTGCACCGAGCCGGGGCGCCACAAGGCGCCGAGGGGCCGCGGCCGCGACGGCCAGTACTATCTATTTTGCCTCGATCATGTGCGTCAGTACAACGCCTCCTACAATTATTTCGATGGCATGAACGACTCTGAGGTCGAGGAATTCCAGAAGGACGCGATCACCGGTCACCGCCCGACCTGGAAGGTCGGCGTCAATTCTCCGGGGAATGGCAGCGCAGCCGAAAACGGGAAAGAGCCCCGCCCGGCAAACGGCGCGCGCGGGTTCGGATGGCGGGCGCTGGATCCGCACGGTTTTTTTGCGTGGCGCGCGCGGGCAGCGCGCGAGGCGCCGGTGGAGACCCGACGCCAGCTCAGACCGCTGGAGAAGAAATCCCTGCAGACGCTCAACCTCTCCGGTAGCGCCACGCGCGTCGAGATCAAGGCGCGTTTTAAGGAGCTTGTTAAGGTTCATCATCCCGACGCCAACGGCGGGGATGCACGCTCCGGCGACAAGTTGCGTGAGATTATCCAAGCCTATAACTATCTGAAGCAGGCGGGCCTCGTCTGAAGATCGGGCGACCTCGCGATCCCGGGACATCTGCCCAACTTCGAGGAACTCGGCACGATGCGTGCGCAAACTTCAACGGCGGCCGAGCCTAAGCCGCCAGGCCTGCCCGACATGAAGTTGTCGGTGCGCCAGGTCTTCGGCATCGACACGGATCTGGAGGTGCCGGCCTATTCCAAAGCGGACGAGCACGTGCCCGACGTCGATCCCGATTATCTGTTCAATCGGGAGGTGACGCTCGCCATCCTCGCCGGCTTCAAGCACAACCGCCGGGTGATGATCCAGGGCTACCACGGCACCGGCAAGTCGACGCACATCGAGCAGGTGGCAGCGCGTCTCAATTGGCCGTGCATCCGCATCAACCTCGACAGCCACGTGAGCCGCATCGATCTCATCGGCAAGGACGCCATCGTCTTGAAGGACGGGCTGCAGGTGACCGAGTTCCGCGAGGGGATCCTACCCTACGCGCTGCAGACCAACACCGCGCTCGTGTTCGACGAGTACGACGCCGGGCGACCCGACGTCATGTTCGTCATCCAGCGTGTGCTCGAGGTTTCGGGCAAACTCACCTTGCTCGACCAGTCCAAGGTGATCCGCCCGCATCCCGCCTTTCGGCTGTTTGCCACCACCAACACCATCGGTCTCGGCGATACCTCGGGCCTCTATCATGGCACGCAGCAGATTAACCAGGGCCAGATGGATCGCTGGTCGGTCGTGGCCACGCTGAACTACCTGCCACACGACGACGAGGTGAAGATCGTTCTGTCCAAGGTCAAGTCGTTCGCCAAGAGCGAGGCCAAACGCAAGTCGGTCGCCCACATGGTTCGCGTGGCCGATCTCACGCGCTCGGCGTTCATCAACGGTGACCTGTCAACCGTGATGAGCCCGCGCACCGTGATGATGTGGGCGGAGAACGCCGAAATTTTCGGCGACATCGGCTTTGCCTTCCGCCTCACCTTCCTCAACAAGTGCGACGAGCTCGAGCGGCCCATGGTGGCGGAGTTCTATCAGCGCTGCTTCGGGGAGGAGCTGCCCGAGAGCGCAGCCAACGTGGCGCTGAGCTGAAGCCGCCATGACGACTGGGTCCAAACGAAAGGAAGCGCCCACCGAGCCGCTGAAGCGCGCGATCGGCCTCACTGTTCGCGCCATTGCGGGTCAGCACGATCTCGAGGTCGCCTTCGCGCCCGGGGCGCCGGAAGTGACGGCAAAGCACGTGCAGCTGCCCGAGCCGTCGCGGGTTCCCTCGCAGCGCGAGATTTCCGTCATCAGGGGCTGGGCGGACAGCTTCGCTCTGGCCGCAGGCTGTCACGACGCCAAGCTGCACAGCCGGCTCGCCCCCGCATCGGGGCCCGCGCGTCTCGTCTTCGAGGCGGCCGAGCGCGCCCGCGTGGAGGCGCTGGGCGCCAACCGCATGCCCGGCATGGCGCGCAATCTGACGGCCCGTATCGAGGATAAGTACGCCGACCGCCGCTACGCCGACATGACCTCGAAGGAGGAGGCGCCGCTGGAGGATGCGCTCGCGCTCCTCATCCGCGAGCGGCTGACCGGGCTGACGCCGCCGGCCTCCGCCAACGCGCTGGTCAATGCCTGGCGCGCCTCGATTGAGCAGCGCGGCGCCAACGTGTTGAAGCGCCTCGATGGGCTGGCCGAGGACCAGGAGAGCTTCGGTCGGTTGCTTCGTGACCTCTTGCGCGCCCTCGAGCTGACCGAGGAGAGCGCCGACGCCGAGCAGGAGCAGAACGGCGACGAGGCAGAGAACGAGCCGCAAGACACCGACAGCCAAGGTGAGAACGCCGAGGAAGGCGAGGAGGGCCGCGATCAACCGCGCGAGGAGGGCCAATCCGAAGGCGAATTTGCGGAGACGCAAGAGATCTCGGAGACCACAGGCGCCGATGAGATCGAGAGCCGGTTCGACGACCTGGAGCAGGTCGACACGACCGAGCCATGGCGGCCAAACGTGTCCGTGCTCGATTACCCCGAGGCCTTTGGCTACAAGGTTTTCACCCGCGAGTTCGACGAGGAGGTCGGGGCCGAGCAGCTGTCGTCGCCTGAGGAGCTGGAGCGGCTGCGCGCCTATCTCGACCGCGAGCTCAGGACCCTGTCGAGCGCGGTTGCGCGTCTCGCCAACCGGCTGCAGCGGCGGTTGCTGGCTCAGCAGAACCGCGCCTGGGACTTCGATCTGGAGGAGGGGACGCTCGATGCCGCGCGGCTGGCGCGCATTATCATCGATCCCATGCACCCGCTGTCCTTCAAAAGCGAACGCGACACCGAATTCCGCGATACCGTCGTCACGCTGCTGCTCGACAATTCCGGCTCGATGCGCGGCCGCCCCATCATGGTCGCGGCGTGCTGCGCCGACATCCTGGCGCGTACTTTGGAGCGCTGCGGGGTGAAGGTGGAGATCTTGGGCTTCACGACGCGGGCCTGGAAGGGCGGTCAGGCGCGCGAGCAGTGGCTGGCGTCGGGCAAGCCGCAAGGGCCCGGGCGTCTCAATGACCTGCGCCATATCATCTACAAGACCGCGGATGCGCCGTGGCGGCGCGCCAAGCGCTCGCTGGCGCTGATGATGCGCGAGGGGCTTCTCAAAGAGAACATTGATGGCGAGGCGTTGGCCTGGGCCCACCGGCGCCTGCTGGGCCGGCCGGAGCAGCGCCGCATTTTGATGATGATCTCCGATGGAGCGCCGGTCGACGATTCGACGCTCTCGGTCAATTCTGGCAACTATCTCGAGCACCACTTGCGCCAGGTGATCGAAGAGATCGAGACGCGCTCGCCGGTGGAATTGATTGCGATCGGCATCGGGCACGACGTCACCCGCTATTATCGCCGTGCCCTCACGATTACCGACCCGAGTGAGCTCGCGGGTGCCATGACGGACAAGCTGGTGGAGCTGTTCGAGGAGGCCGCAGCGCCTCCGCGGCAGGGCGGCCGACGCCAGGTCCATTGAGGGAGCGCACTTTGCGGTTGAGATTGGTGCAGGATGCCGTTGCTGCGATGCGCGGCTGGAGCCGGCTCGCCAAAGGCTCAGCTATTGCGGTGGCGGCCGTCCTGGTGGTCGGCGCCGGCATCGCGTTCGGCGCTTCCAAGCCCGATCCTCTCGAAGCCGCGGCGGCGCCCATCGAGGTGCAGGCCGAGCCGATCACGGCCTTCGACAAGCTCGACCCGCAGAAGTCCCGCTTCGGCAAGCTCACCTTCAAGGGCGGCCTGGTGCTGACCTCCCCCTCGCCCTACTTCGGCGGCTGGTCGTCTTTGGCGATTGATGATGCGGGCAAGAGCTTCCTCACCATTTCGGATGCCGGCGCATGGATGACCGGTACGCTCGTCTACGACGGCGACCAGCCGAAGGGGGTGCGCGCCGCGCGGCTCGGTCCTCTGCAGGCGCGCTCCGGCACGACGTTCACGGACTACGATGACCGCGACGCCGAAGGAATGGCCATCGTCGAGGGAAGCCCGGCCAAGGGACGCGCGCTGATCTCGTTTGAGCGCAACCATCGGATTGGATGGTTCGACGTGGACAAGAGCGGTCTTTCCCCCGTGAGGAGCTACGTGGCGCTGCCTGCCGAGATGAAGCGCGCGGACGCCAACCGGGGCCTCGAGGCGGTCACCATGCTGCGCGGTGGCCCCTATAAGGGCTCGATCGTCGCCATCGCGGAACGGCTGCCCGACGGCGACGGCAACCACACGGGTTGGATTTGGGTGAACGGCAAGCCGCAGGCTTTCCATCTCGTGAACAAGGACCGCTACGACATCACCGACGTGGCGGCTTTGCCGGACGGCGGCCTGCTCGTGCTGGAGCGGCGGTTTCGCCTGTCAGAGGGCGTCAAGACGCGGCTGCGGCTGGTCCGGCGCGACGAGCTGCGCCCCGGCGCCCTGGTACATGGCGAGATGCTGCTCGATGCCAGCATGAACCAGGAGATCGACAACATGGAAGGGTTGGCGGTCCACAGCGGCGCCGATGGCGCCATTATCGTCACCATGATCTCGGATGACAATTTCAACTATGCCCTGCAGCGAACGGAGCTGCTGCAGTTCGCGCTCAACGCCGTCGATCTGGCGAGCGCCGGCGCGCACCCCTAGCAACTCAGGGACGCGTAGGCCTCGTCCTCTAGAGGGGAAAGCGCTTAGGCGGCAGCCGGGGGCGCAGCCTTCGCCGCCTTCTGCAGCTCGCGCTTGAGCTTCAGGCAGCGATCGGAGAGCTCCGTGTCGCTGGCCTTGAGCAAGAACTTGTCGAGGCCGCCGCGATGCTCCACTGACTTCAAGGCATGCGCGCTAATCCGCAGGCGCACCTTGCGGCCGAGCGTGTCGCTCATCAGGGTCACGTCGCACAGATTGGGACGGAACTTGCGTTTGGTCTTGTTCTCGGCGTGGCTTCGCAGCTGCCCGGAAAGGGGCAGTTTGCCGGTGAGCTCGCAGCGCCTCGTCATATCAAAGCTCCTTCGCCGCCGCTTCCCTGCGGTGGCCCGCGGACACGGGATTTTCAGGTAAGAGTGGTGCGCTCCGGCTCGCCCGGGGCGACATGGGCGGTGTGTATGCCCGAGCCCCCGGGCTCCGTCAAGGCGCCGGTGCGGGCAAGCCTCGCCAACCGGGTTTTTGGCCCGATCTGGAGTTCCCCCCCGAATACGCCTACGATAGTTGGAGTGCTTGCCTCGGAGGTCCGGTCAGAGCCTGCGTGTCGGGTCAAATATTTGACGCAAAACCCGACTACCGCGAAGGGTGGATGTGCTGTCCGGGGTACGTTCCGAGGATCATGGGGTCTCATAAATGTACCGGGTTCGGACGGGAGCCAATCGCGTCCATTTGGCAGCGCTCGTTGGCTCGCTCCTGTCGCTCGCTTCCACGGCCTTCCTCGCCGCGCCGGCGCACGCCGACTCCGGCGCCTTGCCGGCACAGGTCAACGCGCTTTACCGGGTTAGCTTCGGACTGCTTGGCGAGATCGGCTACTTTCGCTTCAGCTCGACCGTCAATGGCGAGGTGTATGCGCTCGCCGCGGAGGCCAAGATCGACACCGCCGTGTTCGATTATTTCGGCGCTATGACCAGCATGGGCTCGGTCCTCTCCGACGTCACCAAGCCCGGCTCCTACCAATTCCGCTACCGGCAGAAGGCGATCCTCGGCAAGAAGAAGGCCCGGTCGCTCGAGATGGCCTTCAACAAGACGGGCGTGACCGGCGTCACCTTCGTGCCTCCCGACCCGCCATCGAAAAAGGCCATACCCGTGACGCCGGAGCAGCTGAAGAACGTGCTTGATCCCTTGAGCGGCGTGATGGCCCTATCCCTGGGCAACATTGCCAAGCCCTGCGACCAGAAACTGCCGATCTTCGATGGCAAGCAGCGTTTCGATCTCGTTTTTACCCCGACCGGACGCTCCAAGGGCATCGGCGCCGACCAGGTGTGCCACGTCCGCCTCGTTCCTATCTCCGGTCACAAGAAGGGTGAGGGCGCCGGCTCTGTGATCAGTGGCAACATCGAGGTGGTGCTGCGCCCGGTTCCGAAGGCCAATATTCTCATTCCCTACCGTGTTACAGTGCCCACCATTATCGGCTCCGCCGTTCTCGCTTCTGATAAGGTCGACATTACGATGCCGAATCGACAGCGGATCGCCTTCAGGCATTGAGGCCCGGGCTGGCGTAAAAGGCTAAGGTCACGGTTCATCCAACAAGAAACGCGAGACTTCGGCGGCGACCGCCTTGGGTGGGGGCGTTCGTGATGTGCAAGTTCCCCATCCGAGCGCGCGGGCGGCAAGGAAGCGCTTGATCTTGAGCGGGGCCTCTGCAATGCCAAGGCGCAAGTGAGATCTGGAGGCCTTTCTTAATGGCCAGCGACCTCGAAGTCCGCATCCGCCACGTCACGGCGGTGCTCGGGCCGACCAATACCGGTAAGACCCACCTCGCCATCGAGCGCATGATCGGCCACGACAGCGGCATGATCGGATTGCCGCTGCGGCTCTTGGCGCGCGAGGTCTATGACAAGATCGCCGCCCGCGTCGGCGCCGACGCCGTCGCGCTGATCACCGGCGAGGAGAAGATCAAGCCGGAGCGCGCGCGCTACTGGGTCTGCACGGTGGAGGCGATGCCGCGCGACGTGGACGTGGATTTCCTGGCCATCGACGAGGTGCAGCTCGCCGGCGATCCCGAACGCGGCCACGTCTTCACCGATCGGCTTTTGCATGTGCGCGGCCGCTCCGAGACGCTGCTCTTGGGCGCCCACACCATGCGCGAGGTGATCGGCGATATCGTTCCCGGCGCCAACTTCATCTCGCGCCCGCGTCTGTCCAAGCTCACCTACGCGGGCCAGAAGAAGATCACGCGCCTGCCGCAGCGCTCCGCCGTCGTCGCCTTCTCCGCCGCGGACGTCTATTCGATCGCGGAGCTCATTCGCCGCCAGCGCGGCGGTGCGGCCGTGGTGCTCGGCGCGCTGTCGCCGCGCACGCGCAACGCGCAAGTTGCACTCTATCAGTCGGGTGACGTCGACTTCCTGGTGGCGACCGATGCCATCGGCATGGGCCTCAATCTCGACGTTGATCACGTCGCCTTCTCGGGCGCGCGCAAGTTCGACGGCCAGAATTTCCGCAACCTGACGCCGGCCGAGCTGAGCCAGATCGCGGGCCGCGCCGGCCGCCACATGAACGACGGCACGTTCGGCGTCACCGGCTCCGCCGACCCGTTCGACGCCGATACGGTGGAGCGGCTCGAGACGCACAACTTCGAGCCCGTGCGCATGCTGCAGTGGCGCAACCGCAGCCTCGATTTTTCGACGCTGGAAGGCCTCAAGAACTCGCTGCGCGAGATGCCGCGGCTGCAACGCCTCACCCGCGCCCGCGCCGCCGACGACGTGGTGGTCCTGGAGACCGCGAGCGCGGACAAGGAGATCGCCGGCTTTGCCTGCGCGCGCGCAGCCATCGCCAAGCTCTGGGACGTCTGCCAGGTGCCCGACTATCGCAAGATCTCGGGCCAGAGCCATGCCGAGCTGGTGGCGAGCATCTACAAGTTCCTGATGGGGCCGGAGGAGCGCATCCCCGAGGACTGGTTCTCCAAGCAGGTCGCCTTCGCCGACCGCACCGACGGGGACATCGACACGCTCGCCAACCGCATCGCCCACATCCGGACGTGGACATTCGTGTCCAATCGCGCCGACTGGCTCAAGGACCCCGAGCACTGGCAAGGGCGGACGCGGGAGATCGAGGACAAGCTGTCGGATGCGCTGCACGAGTGCCTGACGCAGCGCTTTGTCGATCTGCGCACGAGCGCGCTGATGAAGGGAATGCGCGACAAGGACGAACTCCACGCCGAGATTGCAGACGACGGGGCGATCCATGTGGAGAACCACTACGTGGGGCGGCTCCAGGGCTTCCGCTTTTCGCCGGATACGGGTGGCGAAGGAATTCACGGCAAGGCGGCGCGCAACGCCGCCGCGCAAGTGCTGGCGCGCGAGTTGTCGATGCGCGCGCGCCGGGTCTCGGCCGCCCAGGCCGATGCGCTTCGCCTGACGCCGCGCGGGCGGATCGCGTGGAAGGACGAGGAGATCGCCCAGATCGAGGGGACCGAGGACCCGCTCAAGCCGTCCGTAACGATCCTTGCTGACGAGCATCTGTCGGCGCCCGACCGGGACAAGATCCAGGCGCGGCTGGAGGCCTGGGTCGCTCAGACGATTGCCGAAAAGCTCAAGCCGCTGGTCGAGGTGGCCAAGGCCGAGGACGTGGCGGGCCTTGCCCGCGGCATCGCATTCCGGCTCAAGGAGAACTTCGGTATCCTGAAGCGCGAGACGGTTGCGGGCGAGATCAAGGCGCTCGATCAGACCGCCCGGGCCCAGCTCCGGAAGTACGGCGTGCGCTTCGGCGCCTTCAATATTTATTTCCCCCTGCTTCTGAAGCCGGCCGCCGCCGAGCTGGCGCTGACGCTATGGTCGTTGAAGCAAGCCGGGGCCAACGGGCTGTCGCTCGATGCGATGCCTGAGCCGCCGCGCGCGGGCCTCACGTCGTTTGCGCCCGACCAGGCATTGCCGGAGGTATTCTATCGCGCCTACGGCTACCACGTGTGCGGCCCGCGCGCCGTGCGCATCGACATCCTCGAGCGCCTTGCCGATATCATCCGCCCGCTGCTCGCCTGGCGGCCGAGCGCGGAGAACGCCACGTCCCCGCCCAGAGGAGCGACGGGAGAAGGGGCGTTCACGGCGACGCCTGAGATGATGTCGCTGCTTGGCTGCTCGCCGGAGGAATTGAGCGGAGTCCTCAAGGCTCTCGGCTTCCGCGTGGAGCGTCGGCCGATAAAGAAACCGGCGGCGCCCTCAGCGTCGGAGGCTGCGGTCGACGAAGTTTCGGCGCTCGCTGCGCCGGCGGAGGACTCTGCCACGACGAGCGTTGCCGACGCGGCTCCACTGGCGAGTGTTGCCGACGCGACTGCGCCGGCGAGCGAGGCTGCGCCCGAGTCGGCACCCGAGTCTGCACCTGCCGCGGAAGCGGAGACGCCCGAGGCGCCGGCGCAAGCGAAGGAGCCCGAGTTCGAGGAGATCTGGCGTCCCCGTCGCCACGCGCGCGGCGAGCCGCGCAAGGACGGGGCCCGGCCGCGTCGCCAACCGAATGCTGGGCCCCGGGACACGCAATCGGTCAAGGCGGCAGCACCCCCTACGGGCACAAACGGCCACGGCGAGCGGCCGTCGGGATATGTGCGCCGCAAGGACAAAGGCGATGGCAAGGGCGAGCGCGCGGGCGCCAAGAACCAAACCAGCGAGCGTGGTCGCGAGCAGCATCAGCGGCGTTCAAAGGGCTTCGAGAAGCGTCCCCGCGAAGATCGTCACAAGCCCGAGATCCACTCCGCTGCCCCGCCGCGCAAGGTGGGGATCGAAGCCGACTCCCCCTTTGCCGCGCTGGGCGCCCTGCGCGACGAGCTCGCCAAGCGCAGCAAGGAGAGCAGCTCCACATGAGGTCGGGCGAGGACGGGCCGGCAGATGCCCGCACCACGCAACGCATCGACAAATGGCTGTGGTTCGCGCGGCTGACCAAGACGCGGACACTGGCGGCCGAGCTCGTCGCTGGCGGCAAGGTCCGGCTCAACCGTGTGCGCGTGGAAAAGCCAAGCCAGACGGTGCGCATCGACGACGTCCTGACTGTGGCCCTGAACCGGCGCGTGCGACTTTTCAAGGTGTTAGACCTCGGCGTGCGCCGGGGGCCATCTGCCACGGCTCGCACGCTCTATGAGGAATTGACAGCCGAAGCCGATCCGCTCAAACCTCTTGCGCAATCGTCGTTGCAACTCCCAAGCTGGCAGGAGAATGGGGTTGGTCCTGGCCGGCGTATCCCGGGCAGCGGTCGTCCAACCAAGAAAGAGCGTCGCGAGATCGATCGCATCGGCGGCAAGGCCCGCTAGGCCTCCCGCTGGGCCCTTCCGTTCGGCTCGGACAGCCGCTCCGGTTGGCTTTAATCCGGTTGGCTTTAAGATGCGCGGCGAGTTGCGGCCGGGGCCTATCAGGCCCCTGAGAGGAAGTAATCCGGACCTGCTCTATGACCTACATCGTCAACGAAAAATGCATTAAGTGCAAATACACCGATTGCGTCGAGGTCTGTCCCGTCGATTGCTTCTACGAGGGCGAGAATATGCTCGTCATCCATCCTGACGAGTGTATCGACTGCGGCGTCTGCGAGCCCGAGTGCCCGGTCGAGGCGATCAAGCCCGATACCGAGCCAGGGTTGGAGAAGTGGCTCGAGCTCAACCGGAAGTATTCTGAGAGCTGGCCCAACATCACGTCCAAGAAGGACGCCCTGCCGGACGCCGATAAGTACAAGGACGAGGCCGGCAAATTCGAGAAGTTCTTCTCCCCGGAGCCGGGCGAGGGCGACTAGGGCCCGATGTCCCCTGACGCGACTTGCGTCAAAATGCGCCTTCCCCCTTGAGAATGCTTAGCATTCTGGGCCGCCCGTTAAGCGGCCTCACATCCTGTGGGGTGCTCGGCCTTCATTTTCGATGAAGTTTGTGTTACGGTACTACCTGTTGATGGTGAAAGCCGACTACAAAGCCGGAACAGGAGCGAACAAAAAGAGTATCTGCTTTGCCCTGCATTGAGCATTGATCGGGCCGCACGCGGGCCGAGAAAGAGCGGTTTTGGTCTACCCCTAAGCACTCGCCCGGATCTGGCCCAGCTCCTGAGCGGCCGACTGTCCGGGAAGCAGGTTTCCGGAGCGGCGGCTTGGGTGCCGACGCGCTGGGTTGGCGCGCGAATACTTCGATTGAACGACCTCTGGTGTACCCTGACGGAGAAAGTGAGACGACCCCTATGGCTCAGAAGAAAAAGGCGCAGACTGTCTCTCGTTCGGCCCACTCCGCCGGCAAGAAGGCCGCCCATAAAACGACCGCCGCCAAGAGGCCGGGCCGCTCCGATATGAAATCCAAGCTCGTCGCCCGCAAGGCAGCTGCGAAACCCGCAGCGACAGCGAAGGGCAAGAAGCCTGTCGCCAAGACAGCAGGAACATCCGCTGCCGTCAAGTCGCCCGGCAAGGCACCGCCGCGCGTGGCTGTGGCCGCGGCGAAGCCGCAAGCTCAGGTGAAGGGCGGCATTGCCGCCAAGGTGGCAGCCAGGCAGGGGAACGCCGGAACGATCCGCGCGGTTGCCGCTGCAATGAAGCCGTCGGGTCAGAAGATCACGGCGCCGGTCGCACCGGGGACGCCGAAATCGACTGCCGAGAAGGCTGCTGCTGCACGCCACCTCGCGGGCGCGCAGAAGAAGCCCGTCAACCAGCGGCATGGCTTCAAGGCCAACGAGTTCATCGTCTACCCGGCGCACGGGGTCGGCCGCATCGTCGGCATCGAGGAGCAGGAGATCGCCGGCATGGCGCTCGAGCTCTTCGTGATCAACTTCGACAAGGAGAAGCTGACGCTGCGCGTTCCCACCGGCAAGCTCGCAAGCGTCGGCATGCGCAAGCTCTCCGACGAGGCCGTCGTCAAGAAGGCGATGGAGACCTTGAAGGGTCGCGCGCGCGTCAAGCGCACCATGTGGAGCCGTCGGGCGCAGGAGTATGTCGCCAAGATCAACTCGGGCGATCTCGTTTCGATCGCCGAGGTCGTGCGCGATCTCTACCGCTCCGAGGCGCAGCCCGAGCAGTCCTACTCCGAGCGTCAGCTCTATGAGGACGCGCTCGACCGGATGGCACGCGAGATCGCGGCCGTCGAGAAGCTCGACGAGCGCGGCGCGGTCCAGCGCATTACTGAAGTGCTCTCCAAGAGCGCGCGCGGACGCCGGCTCGCGGCCGAGGCTGAGGCCGAAGGCGGCGGCGATGCGGAAACGAAGGCCGCCTGACGCCAGTCAGACACAGGCTTCAAAGATCGACGGCGCCCGGCCTCTTAGCGGCCGGGCGCCTTTGTTTTTGCGGCGGCGCGCTGCGCTCGCTGCTCAGGCTCGGGTCTTCTGGTGCGCGCGATGTTGGCCGCGCTTCATCCTCGACGGCTGCGATTTGGCTCGGGTCCTCCACCTCGATGAAGGGACCGTTGCGATACTCGATCCAGCCACGGACCTCGATCTTGCGCCCCTCGAGCGCTGCCAGCGTTTTTGCCCACGCGGGGTGGGCCTTGATGAGCTTCGAGGCGATGCCGGCCGTAAAATCCGTGCGCCAGTCCTTGCCGAAGTTCAGGTAGGTGTAGGCCTTGGTCGGTGCGACGTGAGCAACGCGGCCCGAGACGATCTGGTAGGTGTTGCGTTGGCGTATGAGATCGCGTGTGCGAAAGGCCTGCTGGGCGGCATAGGCTGCGTTCGACCACAGGCCGGCGCGGGCCTCGCGCGCGACCCGCTCATGCGCCAAGAGCTCACGCATGCACGCAAAGCTTCCGGGCAGTCCGTAGGCGCGTGCGTATCCATTGCGCAAGAGCTCGCCCTGGACCCAGATGCGCTCGCCGCCGCGATTGAGGAAGAGGTGGGCAAGCAGATGTCCGTAGTGGTCGAGGCGCTGCTCCGCGAATGCGAGCTCAACCGAGCCGTCGTGCACAAGATCGCGCAAGGCGGCTTCCGCCGTTGCTCGGGCGGTCATGGTGCCGCGCCAGCACTCATGTCGGGAGAGCGCGGGGCCAGCGCGCCGATGAGACGAACCTCCCGCCCATCATCGAGCAGCACCGTCTCGGCATCGATGACGCGCACGACCGCGCGCGTCGGCCCGGCGTGGAGCTCGCATGCAGGCTCGCGCGGCTCTAGCGCGGCTGCGGGCTGGGCTGAAAGCAGCAGAAGCGCCCCGAGGCCCGCGAGCCTCGGCATGACAGTCAACCGCTCCAAGATGCGGGCTACACGCACATGCTTCTCCCCCGGCGCCCCTCGTGCTTGCGCTACGAGTATACGCAACGCCGGCGGAAAAATCCGGGGGTGGCTGTCATCCGTGCCGAGGGCTGAGATCAGAAGAGCCAGCTTGCGTGTGCCTCGAGGCCAAGCCAGAGGTCGGGGGCGTGCTGGAGGCCGTCGGCGTGGTCGGGTGCTGAACCGGCGCCGCCGCCCAGGGCCGTGTCGGCCGTGAAGGCTGTGTCGGCGTGGCTGGCGGTCTCCAAGGAGCTGCCGCCAGCGTATGCAGCCGGCACGTAATGCCTGGGGAGAGCGTCGTCGCGGACGGGCGCCGAAGCGGCGAAGTCTTCGCAATGCGTCGCCCTCCCATGCGGGCGCATGGTCGAAGACGATGCGTTCGATGGCGGATGACGGACCTTTGAAGAAATCCTTGATGAGAATGCGCCCGCCTGTATCGAGCGTGAGGACAAGGTCGTCGGGCGCGTGCGAGGGGCGATAGAGCGAGACTTGGGCGGGCGCAATGCCGCCGCCGAGGATGAGCTCATCGACGTCGGCGTACCCACCGTCGTCGATGATCACATCGTTGCCGTCGCCCGGCAGATAGACGTAGCCGTCGCTGCCTGCTCCACCCAACAGCGTATCGTTGCCGGCCCCACCATAAAGGGTGTCGTTGCCGGCCATGCCGCGCAGAATGTTGTCGCCCCCGTTGCCCGAGAGCCGATTTGCCAGCGCGTTGCCGTCGGCGACTTTCGCCTCTCCGACAAGCTCCAGATCTCGGGCTTCGTCCGGCAAGGCATAGTTGACCGCGGAGCGCAGCGGAACATGGGCGCTATCGTCGATCAGACGCCCGCTTTTCAGGTGGGATTGCGCGTCGGGCTCGGCGCTCGAGTGTGCGCCAGGGCGGAGGATGATGTCGTCCTCGACCAGGTCGACCCCCTCGCCGAGGACGATGCGATCGGTCGTTGCGTTCCATTGGATGCGCTCGATGGAATAGAGGTGATCGCGGCCGTCGGCGAACACGGCGATGTAGTTGGGGGTCTTGTGCGGGATCCAGTGGCGATTGGAGGAGATCGTCACCGTGCCGGCGCCCGAGTAGTCGATGGTGTCGGTCCCGTCGGCCGCGTAGTCGAGCTGCGGCTGGCCGCCATGAATGATGTTGAAGCCGGCCGACCAATGAAACAAGTCATCGCCGGTTCCACCGTAGAGCTTCTCGATTGTGTTGGGATCGGATCCGCCCACGAGCTCGTCTCGTCCCTGTCCGCCGAGCAGCGTGGTGAAGCCGCACTCGATGCGCATGGCGTCATCCCCGCTGGTGCCGAGCCGCGTCGCCATTCGCGGTGACAAGTGCATGCCGTAGGGCAACAGCACCGACGGATCGAGGCCTGAAGTCGTAGATCAGCGAGGCGATCGCCGACGAGGAGTTGATGGTCGGCGTTGGCGAGCCGGGCAGCCCGAAGGCGATATAGGGGAAGTCCTGCTTCTCGATATCGCGCGCATACGAGGCCATCGTCTCCCAGGCTTGAAACTCGTCGCCGCCATAGGGAAGCGCGCGGCTGCCGCGGTACTCGGGCGTTCCGATCTTGGCGATGAGCGCGTCGCGGGCGGCGAGGTTGCAACCGAGAGCGTCGTGCGGCCGTCCGCACCTTCGATACCGAGGAAGGCGCCCTCGCCTTCTGCCTCGCGCACGCCCTCCATGACGAACCAGGCATCCTGCCCGCTGGGGCTATCGGCTTCGCTCGGCTGGTAGACGAGCTGCAGGTGGTCGAAGCCGAAGAGGCCGAGACCGAACGTCTGCCGGAACCCATTCGATGCGAATTCGTGGCACGCCGTGCCCCCAAGCTCACGCGCGCAGCAGGGTGGTGCTGCGTTCGCGGTACTGGCGATAGTATATATCTATACGTGTATAGTTATATAGATTCAATTTAAAGTAGTGGCATGCGGAAGCCGCTGAAGCGCCGGGGGAGGCCAAGCTCGCAACGAGAGGAACATCGGAGGAGGAAACCCGCGCATGGTTGGACCGTGCGCGGGCCCTCGCGGCTGGAGCGGGCTAAGGGCTACCTGCACACTTCGTCGGAGTAAGGTGTGCAGTGCTGTCGGACGGAGTTAGTCCGAGAGCGGCGATTGATTGACAAGGCCCTCTGCGTGACCGAGACGTACGGCAGCGGTCGTGGTGCCGCGCACGCCCGCGAATTTTTCGGCGGCGATGGCCCCGTAGCTCAGTAGGATAGAGCATCAGATTCCTAATCTGAGGGTCACAGGTTCGAATCCTGTCGGGGTCACCACGCTTTTCGAAACGCAAACAGCAAGTTAGCGCGAGAACAAATGTTCTCATCGGCTCCATTCTGACTCGTCATTCCGGTGTTCATTCTGACTCTCGTTCCGCGCGTGTTCTAATTCGAGCACCCAGGCGCGCCGCTTGCGGGCCGCCGCAAGGCGCTGGGTATCAGTCTTCTTGACGTAGCCGCGCGCCGCCTCGGGTGTGCGATGACCCGACAGGCTCATGACTCCCTGCTCGGTGAGTTCCGCGTCGCCAAGCTCAGTCATTCCCCCATGCCGGCAGGCCGTCATGGTGACGTGCTCCGGCAGACCGGCGGCGCGCCGCGCCTCTCGCACGATGCGCTTGGCGTAGGAGAAAGAGTACGGTCGCAATGTCCCGCGCTGGCCCAGGCTGACCACGATCGGGATTGCAAGCCTGTCGAGATCGCAAAGCTGCTGCTCGAGTTCCGGGTAGAACCGCCCGCCGTCGCCCACGAGTGGATGCCAGACGACTTCACCCGTTTTGTGGTGAACGATCCTCACATGGTTTGGGCGTTCGGCTGGCCTGTAGTCCGTCCAGCGAAGATGGCCTGCGAGAATATTTTCGGGCCTCTGCAGCCATTCAAAACAGACCAATGGGACGATTGCCAGGTGCGGGTGCCCATAGGCTCGGATGGACTCGCTGAGGGCGAAGGCCTCAGCGCGCGTGGCGTGCTTGATCGTCGACGTACTGCGGAAGCGTGTTAGGCCCACGAACGGGTTGGACGGTGTGAACTGGTGCGGATGCGTCCTCTGGACGACCGTCCATGCCTTCTTGACGATGTCGATGGTGTGGTTGGCGCGGCGGAGCTTCGTGCCGTCCTTGCCGCCGCGGAGTGCCTCGTAAATCTTGTCGACCGCGGCGGGCGTGATCGACTTGGCGGGCAGCTTGCCGAGCCGGTCGCCATCTTTCGTCGGCAGGTCGGCGAGGAGGCGCAGCTGATACCGATAGCTTGGCTTCGTGCGGTCCTTCAGCTTCTCGAAAGCCGGTGATCGGCAATAGGTCTCGAGCCACCAGTCGACCGTGCCGTACCTCGGACCCGTGTCCAACGAGCGGTCGGCGTCATGTCCCATGCGCCACGCGTCGAGATGCGTATTCAGCTGTTCTGCGCGGGCGCGCGCTGCGCCATAGTCGGTCCCGAGCGCTTCACGATGCAGTGTGAAGCCACCTTCGATGTCGCGCTGGCGCGCATTCCAGTAATAGGCCGTCTGGCCAGATCCCAACCGTTTGACGATCATATAGCGCGGCCAATCGACAGGTTTCATAAGACGTCGGCGGCGTCCCGCACGAGGCCCGGTCTCTGCGATACGCGATCGATCGCGGCGTCGAGGTCCTCCTTGAGCCATCGCTCCCCCTTGCCTGCCAACTTGAGCGGTCTAGGCCATAGTGTACCCACAGATCGACGAAATGCATCCACGGAGCGCTCGTCCACGTATGCTGCAGCCGTCAGTGCCCGCATCAAACGGGGCCAGGCGCCGGGGTTGAACGGGCGGTTGGGCATGGTCAGGGCCCGTTTCACGTAGGCTCGCGAGGGTGGGAAGACGGCGCGTCGTTCAGGGTGACAATTGGCGCGCGTCCGAGCTTGCGCTCGACCGCAATGAGGCCGGCCTCTTCGAGCCACGCCAGAGCGCGATACTTGGCGTTGCGGTCGAGACCGAAGCGCAGGCTCGTGATGTTCGAGAGAGGGACAATCCGGGACTTCTGCAATCCGCCCACGAACCAGAGTGCAATGCCGACATGAAGCGACTTGCCGGGCAAGTGAGCCGCCGCCGACAGCCAGTCAAGCGGGATTGGGCCGCGCAAATGTTCGCGTCTGTTTGCGAGCTCTGGTTGAACCGATGTGGTCTGTGCCCTGCCGGGGGCCGTAGGGGACTCATCCGATTCGATACTTCGTGGCTCCTGAGACTGCCGCCCTGAGGATCGCGCTGCGATACTTGCAGTCTTCACGCGCTCCTCAGGGCGGTTTACCGCGGGCGTCCCCAGTGCTTTATCTGCGCATGGCATGGCAGATTATATGCGTGCCGCGATTTGGGACCGTGGCGCCGTGCAGAACGGAAGCGACGGTCCTATATCAAGGACGTAAAGGAGCCAATATGAAGCGAGTTCGCTGCTCGCTGTCCCTATTCTGGGACATTCTGTAGTCGCATTGGGACCGGCTTCTGCTTTCTCCGAGGGCCAACGCGCGAACTCCTTTGTGGGGAGCTGATCAGCGAAGGGATGCTCGGTCAGGATCCATGTCGTTGCGTGGCGGATCTTCCAGTTGAAGCTGCCGCAAACGTTGCGTCGGATGAAGCCCTTCTCCTCAAGCTCATGAAACGATTTCGTTGCCGTGTCTTTGGCTATGTGGAGAAGACCCGCAGCCTCTCGCACCGACATGGAGATCTCGCCGTTATTGTAGCCGTTGTAGCGCTGGGCCAGCTCGACGTAGAGGGCACGGCTTGCCGGTGGCAGCGATTGCCATGCCGGCGTTTTGAGGATCCAATGGTCAAGCTTTAGGAAACGTGTTGGGCCGATGCTGCGCCCTGTCCTGTCAACACGGCGGCCGTGGCGCCGGCGCTGCTTTTTGTCCGAAAATGGTGGTGTCATGATCGTGCGGCCCACGCGTTATCATTTGATCCTTGCGAACAATGGATGAGCGCATTGAGCGAGGCCAGCGCGATGGCTGCACGTAGGCGCTCAGGCAAGAATGACTAATTGCTGAGGCCTTCCTGTTCGCGGGCAAACAAGCCGCCTCACAGGCGCGTCACTCGCGTATGGCAAGAAGCACCGGCCAATCAATCGCTTGTGCGAGCCGTGTTTTGAGCGCGCTCATTCACGCTCAAGGTAGGCTCAGCGACGCCTCCCCTCGGTGACTATCCGCCTCACTCTGGCGGCGGTGATGGGCCGCAAACCATCTCGAGGAGATCGGAGGAATGACATTGCTGCAATCTCCTCAGAGACCTCCGTCAAGGTCTTGCTAGCGGTCTTCAGTCGCCGGGTTTGCCGCAATATCTCCCTGTCCCGCTCGGCTAGTATTTCCTTCCGATTAGTCCTTGCCGACTTCTCTGTTTGGCGCTTGGCGTCTGCTTCCTTGATTTGGTGCCCTTTCCGGTTGGCAAGGCGCTGGAGCAGGGCATGATCAACTAACAGATTGCCTTTGGCCCAAGTCGCGAAGTCGATGAGGTCCTGTTCGTGCTCCCCAACCGATAAACGCAATTGAGCGTTCTTGACCCCAAGCACGACCTCTCGAGGACCATTTCGGCCTCGCCGTGAGCCGAGGGGGACAAAGTGCCCCGACACGTTCCGTGGTTCACGCGTGCCGAGCTTGAAAGCGGTGGCTACGCAACGCGCAGCCGTGGCTAGCGAACCCTGGAATTGATCGAGACGGCTCAGCCGGACCGATATACGGCCATGGTCGGCCTCCTCATCGCATACGATGAAGGCGCTGAGGGCATTTGTACCCGGCTTGCGTCTTGCGATAACCGGCTTGTGGCACTGAGCCTCGCAGCCTGTGCAGATGGCGGACATCGCTCGATTCGTCTTGGCCAACAGGCCGGCACCAACCATGGTCTCGATAGCATGCGTGGGCCATTCTTCGATCTCGGAGCCGCAGAAAAGTGCAGGTGCCGGATGCTCGAGAGCAATGCGCTCGAGTACTATTTGGACCGGATTAATTGACCTGCTCATCTGCCTTGCTTCCCGGCGCGCGCGGCTCAATGCCGTGATCGACCAGCAGCCGCTCGATCAAGGGGCTGAAATCATCGATCTTCAGATTGCAGGAGTTTGGGGTTGCGATCTGGAATGTGCGTGTCCGCTTATCGACCTCGTCAGGAAGAAGATCGAAAGTCACGCGCAGCCCCACCGACGTTGCTTCCAGCTGACTTGATGGGATGCCCGCCAGGGCCGCGTTCATGTCCTGTTGAATTACGTGGCCGGCGTATCTCTGTTCAGCTCAATCAGAATGCTGCGCCCGTTTCGCCCGCTAACTCGGATTCGCATCTTGCGTAACTCAACATTCTCGATGCCGAGAACCGGGTTCGGCTTGAACGTGAAGTCCGGATCAAGGAACAGCTGAAGGTCGTAGGCGCGATCATCCTTTGGGCTGTCCCGGGATATATGAGCGCCAAGCACGGCCTGAGCGAAAGCGACCTGCAGATCCTTGACCCGCTCCTTGTCGCCCTCGTGCCAGATGCTCAGCGTCTGCTCTTGGTCATCATGAACAAAAATCACCTCGAAGGCCGGGTTGTGAGGGCGGGCAACGAGTTCGCCATCTTCAAACACGAGTGGCGTATGCTTGTGATCCTCAGGATAGCCAAAAAAGTACTCTCTCCTACCGTCCGCGCCCCGACGATAAGGGTGTACGACGCAACTGCTGCCTCGTGCTTCGCTTCTTGTGAACAGCTCGGTAAGCGCTGCGGCAAGGGCTTGGGCATCACGGTGCGTAGGCTGGCGCCCGAGCTTTGGCATATTGATCCGCTTGCGCCAGTATCGCTTCGACTTCCCGTCGGCCAGGGCATAGCGGAGCGCGCCTTCCCAGCATTTCGGCTGCTCCATCATCACCCAGAAAGCGCAGGCGTAGAAATCGCCGAGCTCGAGCAGCTTGGCGGAGACTTCGTGCTGAAGTCCAAAAAAAGAAGCCTCGTCGATGATCTGAACCTTGCAGGCGGGCGTCGCCAGCAGCTTGATATTGCGGAAGGCTTCGACGGCCTGGCGACGTTGCTCTTCGTCGATCTCAGCCCATCGTCCCAACAGGGGATCAACCTTGCGCTTGCCCAACGTCGACCAGTCAAAATCAGCCAGCAGGCTCGCGCGGTCGAAATAGCGCTTTAACCAGTCGCGCGGCGCGCGACGGAAGAAGTGGCGGATATCGAAGGCCATTGCCATTGACTGCGCTCATGAAGCCTCTACGTCCAGTTCGATTCCCTATTCGATTCATGGCCCGAGTTCCCGCCCTCCACACGTTCGCTGGCGCACACGGGCGAAGCGGCTGGACTTAGCCGTAGATGCGCGCAAAATCGGCGCACTTCGTGGACGGATGAGGCTAAAATGACGGCAGTTACTGATCGCGGAGCTCGATGAGCTTATCGACGAGATTCTCGTTGCGAGCCGTCTCGATTCGACGCCGGGCATTGATGCCGTTACAAAGCCGGCCATCCTCACCAACGACGGGTTCTTGCACAGCGCCGTTGGAAGAAAATCGGTTCGAACTAGCGACAAATGATGCATCTTTCCCAAATCTGGAGTTTGTCTTGCGTCATCGCAACAGCCTCATCGAGGCGATGATCGTTGTCGCGATCACCCTCCTCGCCGGGTTTGCGGCCTGGCAGGTTAGTCTCATTGGAACCATCAAATGCTTGCGAGCGGTGCTATCGCCACGATGGCGCCCGAGCCTGGTATCGTGATGAGGGGCAGGCCACAAGCGCAGCGCTCGAGTTCACCGGCCCTTTTTAAGGCGTCTAAAAATTCTTGCCCTGAGGATCATCCACCGCAAGCCGAATAGGCGGTCAGGTTCATCAAAACAATGCGCGCCTTGGCCCGTCGATGTTCCAGCGATGCCTTGCTAAAGATGCCCCTCGTGGAGAGCCGTTGCAAAAACGCTGCTGATCCGGATCTCAATCGTAGTTGAGACCCTTCGCGTGCCATAGAGCATTGCGGATTATTGTCGCTGGCTCGCCCCACCACTTCGCCCCACTTAGGACCAACTGCTGCTGCAAACTGTGGGTCGATCTTGGCACTTGAGGGCGGGACGCATGACAAAGCTGGTGAAATACTGTTTCGACATTGTTTTGCTCTGCTCGAGCACGGTTGGTGCCCTTTCGCAAGACCGCGAAGCCGCGGGCGTTGCAGTCAAGCACATGGCAAGAGAAACCGTGGAGTGCGCGGCCTATTTCGACATTGTGTCGGCAGTGTTGTTACGCTCCAACGAGCGCGACACCTCTCAAAAATATGTGAATGCCCGCAAATTGGCTGTGGCGCGCGCCGACAGTCTCAGCCCCGGGATCGTGAATGCCAAATATAACGACATGATCAAAGACTTGACCAACAAGGTCGCAATGGCAAACATTCCAAAAACGATCGACAAGAGCCTGGACAATGTCTCGATCCTGGAAATCACGGTGCTGCAGAACCAGTACGGCAAGCTGTGCAAAGAGGTTCTGAATGACCCCGGTGCGCGTGCGAAATATTGGATGGAGCACGCAGGACCTCCGCCTCAATAGGTCCCGGAGCCACGCCGCCGATCCTTCAACTGATTAACGCAAAGGCGTAGCGGCGACGTTGCCAGACGGGACAATTTTTTGCCCGCCCGACCTTGCGCGCCCGGATAGAAAAAAGGCGGCCGCCCGCAGGCGACCGCTAGTTGCGTCAATTCATGAGAGTGCGTGAGTTTCGTCCGCCTCAATGATGATCGTGACCGTGGCCGTGGTCGTGGCCGTCATGATGGTGCTCGCCTTTTCCTTGATCCTCGCACCGTTGCGGCCGTGGTTTGCTTATATACTTGCCCGCCCAAGCGAGCATGACGTCCATGACCTGAAGGTTCGTGGCCTTCCCGTTCTTATGATGACTCCCCGGAGAGGGGTTGTCCTCGATCATCATCATGTGGGAGACGCCGGCGAAGGGTCCGACGTAATCGTCGCCGTAGGGGCCGTGATAATTGCCCTGCCAGAAGCCCGGCTGGTCCAGCTGGACGTATTGCGCCGTGCCACCGGCCGCGTTGATGGCGTCAGCCGAGTCTTGGCATGTCTGGCTGAAGTTCGAGTAGTCTCCCTTGACCGCCATATAAGGAATGTTCTTGAAGTCCGCGGCGACGAGCCCGGCACCGTCGAGGGAGCAAGACCCCTCGATTGTGATCAAGCCCTTCAGCAGATCGAGGTTGCCGTGCTCCTTCAGGATGCGGACCGTATGGTGCCCGATGCTTCCCGACTGCGAGTGGGTCGCAATAATGGCTCCGCCAAGGCCCTCGACCAACTCCGCCAAGGCAATCGGCGTCCAGGTATTGGTGGCGTTGATGTTGGGGTTGCTACAGGTCGGGCACGTGGAAGGGGGAAGTGTCACCTCCGTATTTGGCAGATCGAACTTATAGGCATCCAAAGCCAAATATCCCGCGTTGTCTAATACCTGCGCATTATCCGGGGTTACCGTTCCCAGTCCCGCAGGCGCCCCGTCGCCGGTGCGCGATTTGATGGCCTGATCCACGGCCCAGGGAGCCTCAGGTTCCATCGGGAGCCGGCCATGGAATGTGCAGTGAGACGGAAAAGCTACGCATTGGGGATCACCCGGATCGCCGTGGCGAACCATGTCACTCGCAGTGACGTCTTCGTCGTAGCGGCCGTCGCCAAGCGTCGGTACATAGTGGCCGAACCAAGCGGCCCAACCAACGGTGCCCTCGTGGCTAAATCCGAAGGCCGGCAGAGTGCCTCCTCCCGGGAGCAAGGCCAACGCCCCAGGGACGTCATTTTCATTGAGCAAATGAACGGCCTCATGGATAACAGTGTGGTCGAAGCCGGATCGTCCGCGTCCGGGCTGATCGACGACGTAGCTGGGGACTCCATTGCGCACCACGTAGTCGTTCCAGCCTTCGTTACCGCCCGCTGTTCCCTCGACAGCCGAGCCCGAATAGCCGGACCCATGCACCATGATGAGCGGCCAACTTTTTGCCTTCATAGGTGTCTGGAACTGCACGTACATCTGGCCGATAATGATTTGTCTCTGCCCTTGCGGCGTCGCCGACGTAGCAAAGGGCGTGATTTTGGGCCTGCCTCCGACGAAGAAGGTGCCCTTGTCACAGATCTGCAGCGGCTCAGTCAGGTATTTATGCTCTGTCGGAGACTGCCATGCTTGCGCATTGGTGGACGCGAGCACGCCCACCGCCGCCACGGACGTCATCAAGTAGGCTCTGATTTTTTGTTCGCTGGTCATCACGAAAACCTCCCTAAATTTATTACGAGAACATTGGGCCCGGGCTTATGTCGGCGGCCCATCCCGAGAAGAGTGCGCATTTGCGGAAATGTTGGCCGAACACGCTGAAACTTCTTGGAGCCACACATTCGCAGGTCGATGAAATTCTCGCTGCGGTGTGCGGGAACACTTTCGGCAATGAGAGAACCCATCCCGAGCTTTTATTTGCCCAGCGCAGGCCGGAGAAAAACTCAATTCAAAAAAATGATTCCGAGCATCACAGGGAGGTTGTCGTTCTGCATCCGTTGATGGACAATGCAGTCGTGACGCCGCGCGCAGGAGATTGAAAGCAAGACATTGCGAGGAAGCGTTCAATGTCAGAGAACACGCTGAATTTGGTCGCCGACATGGCCGCTAACGGCCGGATTGAGAATCTTTTTCCCTCTCCCTTGTTCAGCTACGTATTCAAGGATGTCGGCGCGCTCAACGCAGAGCTTGCCAGCATCATTCTCGAGCGCGAGCGCACGACACCGTCGGCGGCGAAGAGCAACAAGGGAGGCTGGCAGTCGCAGGTCGATTTTTTCAAGTGGGGCGGCTCTGCAGTTTCAACGCTCAGCCGATACCTCGCCAGCGCCGTCGAAGCCGCCACCAGGCAGCTGCCGCTCGTAGCACCCAAGCTGCAGATCCGGTTTGATCTCATTGCCTGGGCAGCCGTCAACCGCACGGGGCACTACAACACCTCGCACGTCCATCCAATGGCCACTTGGTCGGGAGTGTACTACGTGGACGCGGGCGATGAACCGCTGAACGGGTTCGGAGCCGCGCTCGAGCTTGAGCATCCAATCCAGGCAATGGTCATGAATTTTTTCCCCGGTTTACTGCCGTCGACGCTTTGCGTGCGTCCACAAGCGGGCCTGGTTGTCTTGTTCCCTAGTTCGCTCGTGCACAATGTGCGTATGTATGAGGGCCAACGACCTCGCATCTGCGTGCCATTCAATGCACACACGCACGTCGTGACTTAGAGAGATTGGCGAGGCCCATACGGCATGCCCGCCTACTGGCGCCCCTTGCCCGATGGCGACAGCTCGGTTGTGCGGGACGCGGAAACAGCCGAATGATTGCGTCCAGATCCCGGGCCATCGAATAGAGATTGTACGTTCATTGCGCTCGGGCCTGTGCGGCAGCGCCATGCCCGCAGCGCTGGTTGCGGGAGTTACGTGCGTGAGCGAAGAGAAGCGGTGGGGGGGGCCGCAAAAAACGAGGGTGACGAAGAGTAAGCTAGTTCCCGACCATCTAGGGTAGGGCTGGTGCCATAAGGGAGCAGGCGGATTTCCACCCGTTGCTCCCCTTTGCCGCCGCCCGCCGACTTCGTGACTTCATCGGCCGCGGCTCCGTAAGGAGTTTAGTCTGCGCGCCCTTGAGTCTTTGTTTGGCAGCATCGAATGGTTTGGGCCCGATCAAGAGGACTCGCAGCTCACTGTCTTGTCCTCTGCGAGATGCGAAACGGTCGCGCCACTTCGGTTGCGCGCTATTGAGTAGAGGTTACACATCAAGCCGTCGGGCCGATTCGGGTGAATGCCGAGGGAGACGCCACCAGAAGTCTTTCAGCATCGTCCGGAACAAGGAGTCCGTTGGCGCGAAAGCGCCGGCAAATCCCTCTTCCTTGAAGAAGAAGACGCCGGCAATTTAGCTCGTGCATGCCAAGTCGTCAGTCGCGAACATGCAGCATCTTTGAGAGCCACCTCTCGTCAAACTGAGCGATCTCGAGATTGTTCATCTCGAGCATCTGCATGTGGCCGTTGCCGTTGATCCCGACCGTCGGCAGGTAGACGTAGGTGTTCTCGACGCCAGCCTGGGTAAGGAACGCCGATGTGCAATAGTCGTAGCCGGCGTGATAAGAAGCCTGGCCGGTCTGGATCAGAATCGGGATTCCGTCCAGCCCCGTCGGCGTGTGGACAGGCGTCGACTGCAGCCAACAGTCATACAGATCCGTCGCCGGTTGTCCTTGTACCCCTCCCGCCGGGGGCGGCGTCTGGGTCAGGCCGAGATCGGCGGGGCCGCTGATCGGCGGGCTGAAGTTCAAGCAGACGTTGCTCAATCCGCACGTCGTACCTGGAGCCGTATTTCCGTTGCGGCTGGAGTTGCCGGTCGGCTCTACGGCGAGAACCGCCTTGATCTTTCCCGGATTGGCCTGGGGAATGAACCAACTGACGGGTCCCGTCATCGAGTGCGTTATGATGATCGACGGCCCGATCTTCTTGATCAGATCCGTCACCGCTGCGGTGGTGAGCGCCAGCGCCTGGTTTCCGTCCGGCATGTTCGCGACCTGAGACGCAAAGAACTGGTCATAGGCGTATTCGCCAGGGACACCACTGCCGTAGCCACCGGGCCACTGCGTGTGGTAGGCCGCCTGCGGCCAAGCGAGGGGATCGGTCAATTCGGGTGCCGTGAAGTTTTGCTGGACTGAGGTCGTGCTGGGGTCCGACCCCTGCACACCATAGGCACCGGGAAAGTACCCCGACTTGCCACGCCCGGGCTGATCGATAACGTACACTGGCCAACCGTGGCTCACGTAATAGGCCGCCCACCCTGGCCGCCCATCGGGCGTGCCGAGGAAGTTGGCGCCGGTCTGCCGGCTGCCGTGGATCATGATGATCGGGTAGCGGCCTGTGCGCTTCCAGCTCCAATGCTTGTCATTGGGTTTAGCCGGAATTTGATAAAACACATAGCTCTGATCCGCCATCGTCGTCGGAGAACCCTCAGAGGGCGGGACATCGTATTTGCCGCCCCCATAAAAGACGCCTTGGTTCCCCACCACATAGGGACCGAGGCTTGCGGGCTTGCTGTGGTGTCGGTCGTCGCGCCGGTTATCGTGGGCAGTTGCACCAGTCGCTGCGATGAGGCACGCGAGCCCCGCGGCAAACATCCTGCGCATGTGAATGAAACGATTGAAGGTTTGCGTCATGGTAAACTCCTCCCTTGATCACGTGCGATCGGATTTTCTCCGTTGCACGGCCCGCGTACGTTAGCGCGCTGAAAGCATCCTTATCTCCGCAGGGAAGGAACCGAATGGGGTATGAGGGAACCAGCGCTTCGATTGAAGCGCATGCGGCCGATGAAGATCGATCTGGCCGAACCTAATTTGGAAAAAGAGCAACCGAAGTTTGCTGTTGTCCAAATCGTCGGGATGGGCTGCCAGGTCCGGATTAAGCGCGCATCTTCCCGGTCGATGCTGTCGAAAAAGGCGCATGCCGAGCGGCCGGTTTGGCCGCGAGCGTGGATTGGATAGACTGACTGCTCCCTCGGGAAGCCAGGGCCGTTACGCTGACGCCTTGATGAGCAGGGCAAAGAAGCTTTCGGCCGTCTGAAATGTGCGCTTTGCCGTCTCGTGAGACGTACTCGCCGCAACTGTGGTTTACCGCGCGGTGCGCCTCGAAGGAGAGGCCGATCCAGTAGGCGCTAAACGAGCGTATGCACGGCATGCTTCTTCGGCTCGGGCTTGTCGCGGTGGAAGTTCTTCTTTTTGCCGCCGGCGAACGTCTCGTCGCTCTCTACGATCTTGTCCTTGCCGCCGATGGGGGCCGGCGGTTTTGGGCAGGCCCATGGCCTCACGCACGCGATGGCAGAGAAACCACGCGGTCTTCTAGGTGATGCCCATTATGCGGTGCATCTGGTGAGCGGACATGCCCTTCTTGCTGGCGGCCATGAGCCGGAAGGTTAGGAGGCATTTGGTCAAGGGATGTGCGAACGCTTCATGACGGTTCCGACCGTCACGGTGAACTTCTTGCGGCAGGAGCGGCAGTGCACCTGGCCCATCTTGCCCGCGGCCCCTCCAAGCCGAGTCCGTGAGATTGATGGACATTGGGACAATCCTCATTGATTGCCACTACAAATAAGCCATCAAGTTCAGTCAAGCATATAGTTCTCGGTAGCCAAATAAAATCGGTTCGTGGTTGGGTCGCGAAACGCTCTGCCATTTACAATACTTTACAAAACGGACACGTGCCGGAAATGGTAGCGCTTAATATTTCCCGCACGGTGATCGGAAGCAATTTGAAGGGGAAGACGAATGCTAAAATCAATTTCACTCGGCCCGCCCTATCCTACTGGCTCGCCGGCGGCGAGATCAGCGCGCGGAGCCGGTCAAGCCAAGCTCATTGCGAGTATTGTCCCGCTCGGGGGCCTTGCCGACATACTATTTGTCGAGGAGACGAGCAGCGGGTTTTGTTCGACTTCGCACCGCGGACCAGGACATTCCGCATTTGATGGCGAGATGCATTCCCTTAGGGCTGTTGAGTGCGCTGAGCGAATGGCTATGCATCTGGCCACCGAAATCGATGCGACGATGGAACAGCAGGCTCAGCTTATCGCAATTGCGAGATCGGCAACCAAAGATCTCCTGCCTTTGCGTGAGCAGCTGATAGCCGGGCGCACGGAGGGGCTTAAGATTCTCAGGCAGTCGACTATCGATCGGGCCGCGATTGAGAAGCTGAGCGGCGAACAATTGGCTCGCGCCGAGGAGGCAAGCAGGTGCCTCGTCAGTGCGCTCACAGCTGCTACCAAAGTGCTGACACCAATACAGCGAACGATGTTTGTTGCAGCCCGGACCGAAGAAGCTCGCATCCGCCGTCGGTGGTCAAGGAAGGGATAGCATACTTGTATTTGCCCTGGAGCTCTGAAGCGGCCGACCGTCCTCGGGAGGCCGTTTTTTTGTGCTGTATTGAGATCCCAGCTAAGTCTTAATCGGGCAATCAGCAAGCGAGTCCAGTGCATGGACGACCACATTCTTCTCGTTGAGGACGATCGACGCCTTGCAGAAATGTTGCGCGACTACCTTGGCGGAGCTGGTTACCGCGTCACAAGCGCAGCAAGTGGTTCAGCCGGTCTCGCCGCCCACGAGCGCGGAGCATTCGCTGCGTTGATTCTCGATCTTATGCTACCAGACATGGAGGGCCTCGATGTTTGCCGGAAGGTGCGCGCGAAAGCGGACACGCCAATTCTCATGCTCACCGCACGCGGCGATGCCATGGACCGAATAATCGGTCTCGAAGTGGGTGCAGACGACTACTTACCGAAACCTTTTGAACCGCGCGAACTCTTGGCGCGGCTCAAGGCAATTTTGAAAAGGCGAATGGGCAGCCTGAAGCCCGACATATTGCGGTTCGGCCGCCTTGAAATTGATCGTGGCCGACGCGAAGTGCTTCGCGACGGCGAGCCCGCAACTCTTACCAGTGCGCAATATTTAATACTGGTAGCCCTGGCTGAGCGTGCCGGCCGCGTCTTGTCACGAGAACAGCTCATGGACCTAACTAAAGGCGAGACGATGAACGCGTTTGACCGATCGATTGACGTGCACATTTCGCGCATCCGCCAAGCGATCGAGGACGATCATAGGAAGCCACGGCGTATCGTTACGGTGCGCGGAGCAGGCTACGTGTTCGCCAGAACGCAGGACTGATGAGGAGTATGGCCGTTGCGCCGCCTTTACCTTCAAGTCTACCTGACCATTGTGGCGAGCCTCTTGATCGTCGTATTGCTCGCGGGCGCGTATTGGCGGAAGGGACCCGACCCTCTGCTTTTGCGCAACGCCATCGCGATGGCAGGAGATCTCGCGTTGTATGCCCTGCCGCCAGCGAATGCGCCAGCCACTGAGCAACGGGATGCCGTCAGCCGCCTTGCGGAACGCCTGCACCTTGATCTTACACTATACGCGGAAGACAGGGGATCAATCGCGCACGGCGGGGACCCTTTGCCTCCACTCCCAGTTAATCAGGAACAAGGGGGTTGGCTGTACGCCCGCGGCGGAACGATTTGGGCCATGCAGTTGGCCGACGGTCGCTGGCTTGTCGCACGCTCACAGCGGCATCGACATCGCGAGCCTGAGTTGGCATTCGTTGTAGTTATTGGGACCATTGCTCTCATGGTGGGACTGTCCGCCTATCCTGTCGCGCGTCAGTTGACGCGCCGCCTAGAGCGGCTGCAAACGAGTGTCGAACGGCTCGGAGAAGGCGATTTAGCTACGCGCGTAAAGGTCGAAGGGCGGGATGAGGTGGCGCGTCTTGCACACAGCTTTAACCGAGCGGCAGCGCGGATTGAAACGTTGGTGAGCTCCCACAAATTGTTGCTTGCCAACGCCAGCCATGAACTGCGAACGCCAATATCACGCATCCGGCTCGGCATAGAATTGAAGAAGAACGGCGCCGATTTGGCCCGCACGGAGGCACTCGAAAAGGACATCGCGGAGCTCGATGAGCTTATCGACGAGATTCTCGTTGCGAGCCGTCTCAATTCGACGCCGGGCATTGATGCGCAAGAGGACATTGACCTGCTAGGGCTCATAGCCGGGGAGGCTGCCCGGTATGACCACGTCACCGTTTCTGGGCACCCGGTATATGTGCGCGGTGATCCGCGATTGTTACGGCGTCTGGCCCGGAACCTCTTGGAGAATGCCTACCGCCACGGGGCGCCACCCGTCGAGATTGACGTATGCCAAAACAAGGATCTGGCGGTGTTGAGCGTCACTGACGCCGGGGTCGGCATACCGGCATCGGAGCAGGAGCACGTATTCGAGCCATTTCGTAGCGGCTCGGGCAGGTCTCCTGATGCTGGTGGAACGGGGCTCGGCCTGGCGCTCGTTCGCCAGATCGCACGCAAGCATGGCGGCGATGCTAGCCTCAGCGCTGCGCTGGATAACGCAGGCAACCGCTTTGTCGTGACGCTTCCCGCCATCGCCGTTGGCTCCGTGGCTACGAGCGCCTCGCCGATATAAGTGCAGCTTGGCCGGATGAGGTTGAAGACGCGCTACATCGAGCCCGGCAACCCGTGGGAGTATAGGGGTCGAGGGGCGCAAGCCACAGCCCCGATCACCCCCCCCAACGGGCCCGAGCCGCGGAGGGACGATGCAGCAATCTTTACTGAAGGCCAATCTGATGGTGATGGTCGTCAGGCGATGATGCTTTAGCCGTGCCTGCATCTTGCTGCTGCGGGCAAGGCCTAGCAGCGCGCTCCAAATTTTTTTGGGACCAACCTGACATTATGATGCGTCGAGCTGACTAACTTCCGGTTTTGGCCCTGAGTGTTAGTGCCGGCACTGGAGCCGCGCGCTATGAACTGACGAAGAGCCAAAAATTCCCCATGACTTTCCGCCCGTTGGGGTCTTTCTGCCGTGGCGGCGGCGATGCCCGATTGGCAACGCTGCCTGGCCCACCTAATTGCAATGGTAATCCCTCGTTCAAGTAGATGCGAGACGCATGATTCAGTGATCAAAGACATGCCAATTTCTGACTGCGGCTTCACTCGCGGTCTCCAAGGCCCTCCCCCATTCTTTCCCCGATGCTATCTGATCAGCGCTGCCGCACCTCAAACTCCCCGCCCGTCCCAAACACCTGCACGAGTTCCGCCTCCGTTTCCGCATCCAGCGTCACTTCCCCCGCGGAAGGAGCGCAACCACCTCTTCCCCAACTGCACTCCGCGCTGGAGGTAGACCGAGGACCGTTCGAGGGAAGATTAGGATCTCCGGCCGAGGACCAGTGCGTGTGAGGCGCGCAGCGTATTGGTCCTCACTCTGCTTGCACTACCTCTCTGAAGATAGAGATCGCCGTTCAGCCGCTCCAAGAGGCTTGCTACCATCGGCTAAACTTATACATCGGCGCCTCGGCCGAGCGCCGAATCGGACCGAGGCGACTTCAGTTCTCGACCGACACCCAACCCACCAACATCCGCAACATCCCACCTTCAAAGGGCTCTAGCCTCATAGCGGCGCGGCTGACAGTTGAGGCCGTCGTGAAGCATCGCATGTTGGCGGCGGCGCTAAGGGTCCACTTTGTCGGCTCGGCAGGCATCCTCACCTGCCCATTCTGTTCGTGTCACCAGTTCCCTCGCCGCCGAAACAGTTCCTCGACAACCTAGCCTAAATTCTAGGCAGAAGATATCGTGACTGTTTTTTTCACGAGGAATGAATGATGACTCACAAACCAACATTTGCCGCAAGCCCACTTCTTCGCGGGTTCTTTACGACGGGTCTGCTCGCGTGCGCCGCCACAGGCGCGATAGCTCACGATGCTCAAAATGGCCACGACAAGCACAAGAATCCGCCCATCGTGCTCGAGGATCAGGGCACGTTCTATGTAGGAGGCGCCATCGAATTCCGCACACCCAATTCGTCGACAGACATCAATTCACCGCGATCCCTTCCGGGGAACATCGCGGTGCACCAGATGTACGTGGAATACCAAATTCCTGTAGACAAAAAGCACAAGTATCCCATCGTCTTCATGCATGGCGGAGGCCATACCGGCGAGTTCTTCAGGACAACTCCCGATGGGCGCCAGGGTTGGTTCACCAGCTTCACGCGGCGCGGCTTCGCCGTTTACGACGTCGATGGAGCCAACCGTGGGCGATCCGGCTGGGATCCAACCAACAGGTTCGCGGTCAGTCTCGGGCTTGCAGACCCTTCAGCGTTGGAGGCGGCAAACATCTATTCTGAGCAATCCGCGTGGACCGCGTTCCGGTGGGGGCCGACCTACGGTACTCCGTACACCAATACGCAGTTTCCGCTCTCCGCTGTGAACCAATACCTAGATGAGATCCAGCCCGCCTATCGCGATGCTCCGCAGAATGGGTACATGGCCGCTGACCTGGGAGCGCTCGTTGACAAGATCGGCCCCTGTATCCTTCTTGGTTGGTCCACGGGAACGGGGAACGTCATGGTAGCCGCGACATCTTCATCCGATCGCATAGCGAAAGTGAAGGGGCTTATCGGCATTGAAGGTTTCCCGGGAACAACCGGCAACAGGCCGCCGGATGATCTGGCGGCAAAGATACCCTTCCTCGGCATCATCGGCGACAACACTTCGCCGGCGACCGGCCAAGACTACACGGCGCTGCTTACCAGTCTTGGTGGCGACGCCACCACAATCTGGCTCCCTGATGCAGGTCTTTTCGGCAATGGTCATACGATGGCGATAGAACGCAATAATGAGAAAATCGCCGACCTCATTGAAGACTGGATCAAAAATCACGTAGAAAACCGGCACCACGGGCACGGACACTAATCACTCAATCGCCCGGTGCGCCACTAGCAACCGTCCATGGGCTGGGCTCGAAGCACGCAGCCGAGCCCATGGGCTAATCGTCCAACTCCACACTCCCGCACTGATATACAGGAACGATCACTGTCCGCATCATCCCCTCCTCCGAAGAACTCTAGCCCGCCCTCCCGGCGGGGGGCTGCTGCTGATGATAACTGTCGCAAGTGCGAAGCCCGCCAAGGCGGCTGATCCGGGCGCACAGTCCTCGCGCACGCTTAAGTGCTCAGCACCACCATGCTGGTCAAAGTGTCGATCATCAGAGCTTCAAGGATCGTAAAGCACCATCGTTCCAACCGTCCCGCCCGAAACTCCGCCCCATCCAAGAGTCCGGGAATCCACACGACGAGTGCTATCGCGCTGAGGTTCAATATCCCTCCTAGCGGAAACCCCAGAACGGGATGGGGCGCTACGGCTATCAGCAACACCGGACATATGAAGCCTAGCGCAAAGATTCCGGCGGCGATTGCCTGCCTGCGTGGCTCGATCACCTCTCGCACAAACGTGTCGCGGATATGCTCGCCGGTCCACTCGGCCGGAAATTCCTTCGACAGCCGCCCTCTTTCCAATAACGGCTTCGCGTGCGCGGCGATCGCATAGAAGGCAGCCATCTCCCTCGCATTGGCTTCGAGATCCATGCTGTCGCCGCTTTCATATACGATCTTTGGGCTGTCCCATCGCCGCCAGACCGCGACCGAATAGCCCCGCAAATCCGGTTCCCATTGCATGAATGCCGCCATCAGCCCGTGCGATCCGGCAAGGGCGGGTATCAGCGATATTACCGTCGGCGTCACCGAGAAGAGGGCAAGTGGGCGCGCCAGTAAGAACATGGCGCTTTCTGTTCACGCTTCACTTTCTTGACCTTTCAAGCTGCAATCGCGCTTTCAAGAGCCGTTATTCGGTGCACGCCGAGCCAATTTCGCATTTGGGGCGGCGAGACTCCGCCGTCGCCCTGCGGGCGCAGTCTGAGAACGACGGGCAGCTAGCGCCCAACAGGCTGATCCCGCTCGTCGGGCGCCGCTGAGCCCTTTAGGTGCGCGTTGAATGGCACGGAGATTCGCGGCCGTTTGCCCTGGTACATGCGCACGCTGTGCAGCAGATAGCTGGGAAACAGGATTATGAGGCCGGCTTGGGGTCGCACGAGCCGTGCGGACGGCAATGCGGTGGGAAAGAAGGTCATGGTGGAAGCTGCGACGGGGTGGGCGAACTCGAGGTAGCCGTCGTTGCTGCCCTCGACGGTCTCGTCGCCGGGGTCGACATAGTAGACCCCGGACCAGGTCGCCATCGGGTGCACGTGCACGGTGTTATAGTGCCCGCGGCGATTGACGGCGGCCCATCCGTAGAGATCGAAATTCGCCCTCAGGCACTTCGGCGCCGTGGCGCGCACGGTTGCCACGTCGAGGGCGTGGCGCACATAGCGTTCAAGCGTCGCCACTGCCGCGCTCGGCCACCGGAAGAACTCAGCCGGCGATTGCCAGCCACCCATGTTGCTCTTCGTCGATGAGGCGAGGACGCTCTCCTTCTCCAGAACGAGGTCGCGCAAATCCGCATTCATCCGATCGCAGTCCTTCAGCACGTACCAGAAGATCGGCGTGGGGAAGACATTTTCGATTTGGCCGTTCCTGGCCATGTCGGCCATGGGGTTGAAGCTCTTGTCCGACATCAGTCAGTTTCCCGTCGGCTGGCGTCGACTTTTTGCCCCGCTGCCCTCTGTTGACTTCTCTGCGGCTCCATCGAGATTGATCCCGCACGTGTACTTGCCGCGGATGATCAGCGACATGCGAAACTTGTCATCGGATGGTGCCAGCGCTTGATGCGGGATGGATCCGTCGAAGGCGACGACCCGGTTCGGCTGAAATGCGATCCGATGCAACAGACGCTTGCGGTCGTTCTTGTCGTAGAGCAACAGATCGCCGCTCGTGTCCTCGCCGAGGTAGACGAGAATCGACAAATCGTCGGGCGAATTGAGCTCGCAGTCGGCGTGCATGGATGCGTCCTGTCCGCGCCATTGGCCATTGAGGCCGATGTACTCTGGTATCGTGATGGTCACGTCGAGCTTGCGGAACAGAGTGGCGAGCGCCGAGTAGAGCACGGGTGGCAGACCCGTCCAGCCGCCGCTGCGCCGCCACGCCTCGATATAGGAGGCGCCCCATATGCGATGCAGCGCCATGCCCTTCTCGTTGTAGGTCGAGTTGGTCAGCATCCAATGCGGCGTCTGCAGCGCCCACTGCTCCAAAATGTGCAACTGCGTGCTGGAGAAGACGTCGTCGAAGACGAGCGTACGATCGACAATGTTGGAAAAATCGGCGGTGCCCGCCGTCGCAGTCTCGACGCTCACGGGCAAGGAGCGCTCCTCGTCATCGCTGGAAGGCGTTGCCACGGCGTCAGCTGCCGGCGTTTCTTCGACGGGCTCACTCAGGTTGGGACGGCCCGGGTGCGAGCCGTTGATGAAGTGCTCGGACGGCGGAGCCATCGGCAGCATATTGGCATAATCTCTGAGGCTCTTCAGGTCCGCTTCGGACGTGTCCTTGATTTGGCCTGCGAGCCCATGGTAGGCGTTCCAAACCGCGTCAACGTAAGCAAGGACGCGCCGTGCCTCCTCAGCATAGAGGTCGCTCGAGTTCCTCGCGGCCGGTGATTTGCACATCTAGCAGATTGTCATACTCGAGCTCGGTCACGACGGAGTTGATGAGACCATAGGAGAAGAGCTTGAGATCGGCCATGAGTTGATTCTGCGGTGTCGCCGAGGGCGGCGGCACTTGCTTTCCGATAAAGGTCGCAACCTCCTTGATTTCGCTCTCGGTGAGCGCATGTACGCTGCTGCCAACGCGGCGCAAGGCGCGCTCTTGGGTCACGGACAAGGCGTCGTAGGCGAAGTTGAGGCGTGGCTTTTCGGCGTTGTTGAGCTGCCAGCGGCGGCCTTGCGCATTCTCGACCCGCAGGACGCCGTTTTCGTACTCCATTCTCATGTCTTACCCTCAGGCCCAGTTTCCTGCGCACCATCCTCCTCAATGCCGGCGGCACGACCGACGAGGAGCGAGAGCAGGAACTGCTCTCGCTCTCGTCCAATCCGAGATCGCGATTTATGCGCCAGGATGAGCAAATGCCAGCCGCTCAAATCCGTTGTCTTTCGCTCCTCTAGGTCATTCTGATCATAGTGATGGTATCGCAGAACACACCCATCTCGGCGCCAGGCATCCACCCCGCTCTGGAGTAAGGACAAGCTCATCGGCGCCAAACCGCCTGACGCATTTGGAACGCCCTGGGGGAGCAGCCAAACCGCCGCTTGAATGCCCGGTTGAAGCCCGAGATGTCGCGAAATCCCCAGCGCCGTGCTAGCGACGCTATATGCTCCCGCTGCGTCGGTTCGGAAATCAGGGCCTCACACACCTCCTCCAAGCGCCGAACGGTGACATAGGTGCCGAAAGTCATACCTGCAGCGGCGAAGACCTTGTGCACGTAGCGTTTGGATATGTGGAATTCATTGGCAACGCGACCCGGAGCAAGATGGGGATCCTCAATGTGTTCATCGATGAACCGCAGCATTGTGCGCAGCAGGCAACGAGTGAGTTCAGTTCCACCGCGGAGGCTCACCGGGGGACACGCACCCTCCAATTGCGGGACCGCCATGGATACCTTTTGAGGAGGTATCGGCTCAGCGCGCCAATCGGGCACTGGATGTTTCCCTGCTCGCCCCAGCTACCCCTACTCGTGTGACAATAGTGATCGTCGTACCCCTCGCATGGCCGAAGCCATGCCGAGGGGTACGCGCTTGGCCCGACTAGGGCCTCAGGCTATAGAGCGGAGCCATCGTATTCTGTTCGTTGAAGCAGCACGACGTCAGCAATGGTGGCGCGTAAGGATTAACCGGCGTGTTCTTGCCCGCGAGAGCTATTGGCGTCGAGTTGATCCTGTCGAGGATATTTTCGCGCGACCTGTTGATGTCTCGGATCAACTTGTCGACGTTCCAACCAACGAGCTCGTAGTTCCACACCTTAAACTCGCCCCTGACCATCACGTGCCGCACGTTGCTCGTATCCATCATCGTGACGATGGTTCCCGGCGCGTTATTGGCCGGCGCGATCCTGATGTCGTGGGTTTCCAGGAGGACGATGTCAGCCTCGTAGCCTGGCTTCAACATACCCACCTTGCCTGCCAGGCCGCTTGCTGCCGCACCAGCCATTGTCATGACCTGAACCGTCTCATAGCAGGTCACAGACTGTGGCGCGAGAAGATGCCCCGGATCGGACACCGGGAACGCCAAATCACTGCTCAAGAGGCGCTGCATGTCAAAAAAGCCGCGCATTAGAAGGAAGGGATCGGCGCCGTTCTTGTTGCAGTCGACGTCCGGGCTGAGGCTCGGCATGATGCCATTGTTGAGGCACTCCTGGATCGGCGGGCGACCATGGCGCATTTGCATCTCAATGGAGACCGCGATCGAGACGTGCCCACCTTTCTCAGCGTACGTTTGCCACGCAGCAACATTGCCGGGGTTGGGATACCCAGTATTCGATGCTCCAACTTGAGCCTCTGGTGCTGAAGGATCACCCCATCGCACGCAGTGAATCTGCGTCATTCTTGGACCAATTTCTGGGTCGTCCATTAGAGGATCGAAGACAAAATTAGGGTTGGCAAGGTTATGCGCGTCGATCCAGGAGCC
The DNA here is from genome assembly GCA_963782555.1 of uncultured Alphaproteobacteria bacterium. Classification (GTDB taxonomy): domain Bacteria; phylum Pseudomonadota; class Alphaproteobacteria; order Rhizobiales; family Hyphomicrobiaceae; genus Hyphomicrobium_A. Next base: position 516,152 of record CAWAKB010000003.1, read on the forward strand.
GTAATGCTTGGCGAGCTCCCAGCCCGAATAGGACTCGGTCGCGCCGGTCTGCACGTTCGTCACTGGGTTCTGGTTAGTCTGAAGACACAACGTCACCAGCTGATCGTCCGAGGGGAAGAACTCCTTCCTCAGCCGGCCGATGCCCCAGTCATCCGCGCCAATTGCCCCGGGGAACTCGTACCCGTTCGGGTCCGTTGCATGGCCGGTCCCGGCGCGGTTGAGGCCACCAGTGTAGGAGTAAAGGTTCCGCTGGCCGGAATCCATCAGGCCTTTGATCATGGCGTCGGTGTGCGCCGGGGTATGTGACGACTGCGAAGTGTCAGTCGCACACGTGATGCCGGCTTTAAGCTCCGCTAGTGAGGCTACGAGGTGAGCAATATACAGATCCTCGGGCTCCTGAGTCGGCTTCCCTATGTCCCAAACATTGCCATCGACGTCTGTCATCCGGCCCGAGTTCCACAGGTTCTGCATGTTGCTATAGGACTTCATAGGGCCACAAAGTTGGCTGCTGCTCCGGATCTGCCGCAAACGTGATATAACCATCGGCGTCCGCGGAGCGCTGTGGGGTTTCGTACTTGTGGTGATGCGTTGTAATAAACCCGGGCACAGCGATTAGGGTTGAGCAGTCGATAGTCTTGTCACCGCCTCCGAGATGTTTTCCGATCGCGAGGATTTTCCCGTCTTGGATTAAGATATCTGCTCCGCCCATATCGGTACTCGGATCCATCGTTAGAACGGCATAGCAGTTCTTCAGAAGAATTTTTTGCGTTCTATGAGGACGCCCGTGGTGCGGAGGAGGACCGCCGTGATCTCCATTCGGCTTCCAGCCCGCTACAGCCGGCAAGGCGAGCGACGCAGCAGTCAGTGACCCTACGGCAACCCCTGCAAGAAGACTGCGACGGCTCACATCTGTTAAGAGCGCCGGCGCGCCGATCGTATCGCTTCTCTTTGAAGGGGTGCCGTTGGTCTTTGCTTCTTTTGATTTGTCTTTCCTCATCGCGCTGCTCTCCCTAGTTGCGCCGATGCACGGGCAGCCGACCCGGCATCTTATGGTTATTTGCACCCGACGTCGGAGGGCACATGTATCCGCATCGGGCCCGGTTCGGTTGCGTCACTATTGTGATTAGTCGCAGATTCCCTCCCCGCACGGTGCCTACAGAGCCGCCGGTCGACCTTCGCGTACGAGGACCCCCGGAACTCAGTGCAGCACACGTCCTTCTTGTTAGGACAGCTTCTCCCGCAGATTGGCCGATCGAGACGGGCAGTGTCTATCACGATGCCGGCATGTGGTATAATCTTGCGGCTGCCGCTTTCGTTGTGCAGGCGTGAAGGTTGAGGGGGTTGGCCTTGGCTCAGAGAAGACTGCCCATCTTGGTGGACGGGAAGCCCAGCCACTACGGCGATGAGGTTGCACACTTCTCGAGCAGCGAGACGAGCTGGACAGGTTTTCTATTGGAAAAGCCGAGGTACCACCTGCCCGAGTTTCGCATGGACCGTGTCGAGCATCCTACTGACACGATCGGAATTTGCACAAACTCGACAATCACCGACGTGGAATATCGCGTCGGCGCGAAGTTGCACCGATATACCGTTATGCCGGGCAAAATAAATATCTGCCCCAGAGGCTTTGAATACTCCTCGTTTGTGGCGCGGCATTCGGATAAAGTGCAGGCTTCAATTGTCGAATTGAATCGCGCTGTCCTACAGCGGCTTCTGGTGGGCTGCGAAGAACTCGCGACGATCAATCTCGCTTTTCGCGATGGATTTTTTGATACGGCGATCTGGCGGCTTATTCGAGCGATGGAAGAGGAAATAGCTGCCGGCTGTCCCTCCGGTAATGCATACGGCGAATCATTGTCGGTTGCGCTGTTGACCTACCTGTTGGCACGGTATTCGGTCGAGGCGCCGCAACAGCTTCCTAAGTGGCGTTTAACGGACTACCAGCTTCGGCTCGTAGTGAACTACATTCATGCGCATATTGAAGAAAATATAAGCTTGGCCCAGTTAGCAAGCTCGGCGGATACGGGAATTTATGAGTTCTGCCGCAGGTTCAAGAACACCACGGGTCTCACACCGCACCATTACTTGACCCAACTGCGGGTCGAGGAAGGCAAGCGGTTGCTCGCCGAGCAGCGTGCTTCGATTTCTGAAATCAGCCTTATGCTGGGCTTCGCCAATCAGAGCCACTTCACGCGCGTCTTCCACAAGATGACCGGCATCACTCCAAAGCAGTTTAGGGACGATATGGCCAGGACGGTCCTGCAAAGTCCGCAGGCGGTTTCTCGGGAATCGTCGAGCCACAGCCGTGGCAAGCGAGCGCCGCCTCGGAGCAATTCCTAGCTACGGCCTATTCATGCTGCGTGAGTGAGGATGCTTGGTGCTCACAATCTTCAATGCCCCTTAATTTGTGATCTCTCAGTTACGTTATGCACCTTTGGCGTTGACAAGCTTCGCGGCAGCCGTCGTTGCGCGCCCCTTCTTTGCATTGTGCTTTTGCAATATCTCTCTCTTCATGCTGCGACCGGCGCGCGTCGTGCCATTGCGAGCGCGGGCAGGGGTCAGCGCGGGATTACGTGAGGTGAGCGCACCAAAGCCAAGCTCATGCAGGCACTCCGGTGAGCGGACTTGGGCACCGGAACGTTGATCCGCGCTCGTTACAGCCCCTTATGGCATTAGGGAGACATTGAAGCACGCCCGGAACTGGTCCGCTAATCAACCAAGAGCTGTCGTGACGTGGTCGCGATCGGGGGGTAGGTCATTCTGACACCGGCGCTAACCGGTTGACGCGCCATGGCATGAACGTGGCCAGAATTGTCAGAATGGGCCTTGATATTGTTGGCAGTTCCGCCGCTTCCTAATCTGAGGGTCACAGGTTCGAATCCTGTCGGGGTCACCAATAAGGTCAGCGCTTAAGCGCCCAATTTCGACAGCGACCGGACGCAGCGCCAGCTCGTATCAAGACTGGCGCGTTGCGGAGAGCTCGGTACCGGGCCCGGCCGGCGCGACGGCGTTGTTGGCCGCGAGGAGCTGGCCGAGCTCCTCAAAGGTCGCGTCGAGGTCGGCGAGCGGCAAAAGGATTGCGCGCGCGGCGGCATAGTCGGCGTATCTCGCGGGCTCGCGCATGCCCCATTGCGCCAGATTGATGCGCAGCAACGCCGTCAAATCCGCCGCGATCAAGCCAGCATAGCGGCGCGCGGCGGCAGCGCGGAACGGCCCCTGCCCCTGCAGGCCTTTTGGCGGCAATGGCAAAGGCGGGCGTGATGCCAGACGACCCGCGCGAGCCTCGCTCAACGATTGCGTGAAACGAACGAGCAGCGCCTGGATGACTTGGGAGACGCTGGTTGACGAGCTGTCAATGCCGGCGAGAAGCGCGCTGCGATCGCTTTCCCATGCCTTGAGGATCGCAGCCGCATCGATATTCAGGGGCCCCGGTGCCAATCGATGGAAGGTCAGGCGGGCGAGGTGGCGAATAATTCTTTCCGCCTTTCGGGCCCGGCGCCGACTGATGTCGGCGGCCCAGGCGGCAACGCGTTCCAGCACTGCGTCGGCGCTTTCGTCGGCAGATTGCGCGTCAAAGCTCCCAAGCTCGGATCGGCCAGCGCCCCGCGCCGTCACGAAGAGTACATCGCGGAACATGTCGCTTGTCGCACCGCGCAAGCGCTGCTCCACCTTGGCGATGTCGTCTGCATGCCCAAGGGCATCCTTGTGGGTCGCAACGAGAAGGGCGTTGCGCCAGCAGCGGCGCGGCAAGGCAGTCCAGAGCGAGCGCTCGCTTTCCGTCCAGGCGCGGGTGGCGACCGTGCACCAGATGAAGATCTGTGCGTCGGGCTGATCGCCGCCGGGAACATAGCCGCTCGGCGTATCGAGGATCTCGAAGGCCGAGAGCCGCTCGTTTGGAATGCCGATCTCGATGCGCTTGAGCTGAAGCCCGCTCGGCAGCTGATCCAGGGTCTCCTCGGTCAGCCGATGGCGTCCCTTCTGGGTGATGGCGTCCAGCGACAAGCCATCGGCATGCTCGATGAGAATCGGCACATGCGTATTCATCACCACACTCGATGGCAGAACGCCGGTGCCGAGAAGCAAATCGGCAACCGACGTTTTGCCCGAGTTCACCTCGCCCATGATGGCGACGCGCGGCGGCCGGGCCAGGACTTTCTCCATGCGCGCCAATCCTGCAATGCATATTTGCACGGCAGTCTCAGGCAACTTCAGCGTCTCGAGACGCAGCCGGGCGTTGTTTGCAAGCCCGCGTAGCTCGTTTGCCGTCAAGCTCATGATGCCAATCCCGATCTCGAATGAAGCCGCGCCCCGAGCTCGTTGGAAATGGCGTCGAGCCGGCGATGCAGCGACTGGCATTGCTGCAACTTCTCGCTCAGGTGTTTCACCTGCTGCTCACGCCCTGTCTCCTCGTCTTGCGTTGCCGTGCCGTTGGCAGAGCCGCGATGGCTTGCCATCTGATCGCGGCGGCGTTTGACGATTTGCACGATGTTGATGCAGAGCCCGAAAGACCACTTGGTTGTCGTTGCCGCATAGCTGCTCAATGCGCTCTCCGCCGTCTGCACCAGCTCGTCGACGACCGACTGGAACTCGGCCTTGATGAGCTCCTCGATCTGCTCACCATAGGTGTCCGGCGCGGAGCGCTTCTTCCAGAGCCCGGACCACCAGGACCCGTCGAGATCGAGAGCGACGAAGCGGCTCAAAGCGGCGACATTCGGCAGCGGGATATCCAGAGCGTTCTTGTCGGGCTCGGCCGGCCGTGGCATCTCGGGCGCGACCAGCCCCATGAGCCGATGGAGCTCCGGCGCCACCCTGGCTTGAAAGTCGACGACGCGCGCCACCGCGCGATTGAAGCTCTTCACAAAGAGGTCGGCGAGCGTACGCCGCAATTCGACGCCCTCGTGCGTCCATGCGCGCGGCATCTTTCCATGCCGCAGCGTATCCGCCAGAACCTGCCGCTCCGAGGCGGCATGAAAGTTGACGGCCGATCGAAGGGCGCTGCGAAGCGCGTCCATTTCCTCATCGATGATGCGCAAGAGCTGATGCTCGATATTCTTGGCCGAGCGCTCGACGTTATCGGCGACCTCGTCGAGGACTTTTGCTTGCTTCTCGAGCTCCGCGAGCTCTTCGTGCTGACGCTCCGACGCCTTGCGGGAATCTCGCAAATTCTCCATCTCGTAGCGCAATGAGCTGGCGCTGGCTTGTGCCATCTCCCTAAAGCAGCGAGCGATTTGCAGTTGGCTGCGCGCCGCCTGGCTCGAGCCAATGCGATCGGCGATGACGTGGTAGATCGCCGGCAATCCGGATGCCGTGAACAGCCCCTTGCACAGACGCTGCCGCCGCGCCGGGTCGTTCATGGCACTCGGCGTCCGATCCTCGTTTTGCACCAATCCCAGCTCGGTCAGATAGCCGAACGAGCTTCGCTCGAGAATATGGTCGAACACTTCGGCGTCGGGCCGGAGCGCGAAGTTGGCCCATGCCGCGCTGCCGGCAATGACGGGTATCGAGGCGCCGGGGAACTCAGCCTGAAGCTTCTTCTCTACATAGATGAGCACCTCCGCCAGGTCGTAGCTCACGTCGGAGAAGTCATCGATCCGGTTCACGAAGGCGACTATTCTGTCCTTATTCAGTCCGTGCATCAGCCGCATAAGCGCCAGGTCGGAGTCCGACAGCGGCTGGCGGGCGCTGAGCACGACGATAAACAGGTCGGCTGATTTCAAGCTGCGCCGCGTGATCTCGTCGCGAATGAGAAACGGATCGTTGGTGCCGGGCGTGTCGGTGACGGTCACCGGGAAGGCAAACGGGCCTGCGTCGAGGTAAAGGTCGGCCCTCTTCGTTATGTCGGCGTATTTTCCGAGCGCGGGCACCTCGGTATCGGAGGAGAATTCTCCAGAGCACACGTAGTGGAGCAGAAGATCCCGATCGACGGTCTCGAAATAGTGGATGCCGCCGAGCAGGTCCTTGAACTCCGCACCAAGCCGACCGCTGGCCCGTTGTTTCAGCGCCTCGACGTGCTGGCGCAGCATGGCCGCATCAAAACCCGGAACGAGGCGTTGCGTGAGCTCGCGAATGGGACCGCCGCCTTCGGCCAGGTCCCGCCATTCGCTTTCGGAAAAGAAGTGAAACGCCGCCGAATAGTTGCCGGGAGCCTGTTCGGCGAAATGCAGGTTGGTGACGGCGGTCGTCCATGGGGTCACGTCCGTCGGAAGCAGGAAGGGCTGCCGTGCCAAGGCGTTGATAAAGGAGCTCTTTCCCGATTTGATCTGGCCGACGACGACGACGCGGAAGGCTTGAGAGCCGAGATTGCTGATCGCCTCTCGGATAAGAGTCTGGCCCGCTGGCTCGACGAGAGATGAGAGCGCCTGCCCGCATTGAACGAGATCTTTGCCGGACCTCTCCAGGCGAACGCCGAGACCTTCCTCGGCCGTCAGAGGCGATCCAAGAGCTTGTCGAAGACCGTTGATTGGCTGGGCTTCAATCGACTGGAATTCCCCCATACGCTAATCCCGAACTGGTCCTTCGACAGCTTCAAAGCCCACGCGATGCGGACAAGACGGCGTTAGCGAAGATCGGAGGCACGACCCCGGGATCGTTCACTTCCTGGCAAGTTCCGACAGGCGATCGGTCGCCTCGACGACACCCAGTGCCTTGGCACGCTCATACCACGCGCGTGCCAAAGTAGGATCGGCCTGCACCCCGAGGTTTCCGAACTCGGCGACCCGGGACGGATCGTACATTGCCCCAAGCGTAAGCGCGGCCACTCCTGAGCCGAGCTTCGCTGCCTGTTCCAGAAGCTCTCGTGCCTCGGAAAGTTTTCCGCTGCGAATCTGTTGATCGGCACGCTGCAAAAGCGACTGAGTATCGGCGGGCGGGCTCTCATTCGGCTGATTTGCGGATTCGACGGGCTGCGCGCCCGCCGACCCTTGCCCACCGCGCTCCATGGGGGCGACGAAGTTCAAGCGCTCGGGGTCTGCTTTCTTCCCGCTGCCCTTGTCTTGGGTCCAGAGCAGCAAACCGACGACGACTATGGACGAAACGACGGCGGCCGTTGTCGCGCCGATGACAATCGGCGCCGTGCTGGTGGAGCGCGGCCTGTCAACGCGAACAGGAAGGTTTCGCGTATCTTCCGGTTCCGGCTCCGGGTAGTGCCGGCTGTCCTTGGAGTCGATGGTCGGGGCTCCACGCAGTGCACCCACATAGCCTGAGCCCGGCGGCGCGGCATCCGACGCAGCCTTGGAAGGATCCGCGGCTTTGTCGACCTCCATGTACTCGAGGCGTCGCAATAGCCTCTGCAGCTCGTCTAACTTAGGCTCGTCACGGCGCCCCATACCGTTCGTTCCATCCGCCATGTCGCGCGCATGTCGCGACGCTTCGCGCGAGATCATTGGATCTGGCTGCGTCCGTCCCCACGCGACAATCAACGCGTTCGCAGCTGCAATATTGGTATTCCCAGTTTGTGGCCGCCTCAAGATGACGAGCGTGATCCGCGTTGAAGCAACCTGCTCAATTCCTGAGCAATACTCGCTTGAAAATTTTGGATGTGCTCGCGGCGAGTTTTCGTCAACGCGTCAAACTTTTGCGCTCGGTGAAGCGGCATGCATGGTGCAAGGTCAGCTTGAGGCAGGGGGGAGGCGGGGACCTCGTGCCGAAACCGGGGGAAGCACGAAGATGACGACGCCAATCGCCAGATACCCGCGGGCACTGTTGGCCGCGGTCGCCGCACTCATGCTCACGTCAGGTCCGGCGCTTGCCGCTCCCGACAAGGGCGATAGCGCATTCCTGATGCTGTCGACGGTTCTGGTTCTGCTGATGACGATCCCGGGGCTTGCGCTCTTCTATTGCGGGCTCGTCCGCACCAAGAACGCCGTCTCGATGCTGATGCAGGTGTTCACCATCGTCTGCCTCGTGTGCACGCTCTGGATGCTCTACGGCTACAGCATGACGTTCACGAACGGCGGTGGGCATAACGACTGGTTCGGCGGCCTTTCCAAGGCGTTCCTACGCGGCATCACGACGAAATCCGAGGCGGCGACATTCTCCAACGGCGTCTATGTGCCGGAATTCGCCTACGTGTGGTTTCAAATGACCTTCGCCGCGATCACGCCCGCGTTGATCGTCGGGGCGTTCGCGGAGCGCATGAAGTTTTCAGCGCTGATCGTGTTCATGATCCTTTGGGTGACGTTCGTCTATTTTCCCATCGCCCATATGCTTTGGTACTGGGCGGGGCCCGATGCGATCTCGGCGGCAGCACGCGCCGTTGCGGAGGCCACCGGCGAAACCAAGGTCGTGGCGCAGGCCCATCTCGATTCGGTGCTTCGTGACGCCGGCTTGGCCTATCAATGGGGCGCGATCGACTTCGCGGGCGGAACTGTCGTTCACACCAACTCTGGGATTGCTGCCCTCGTGGGTGTGCTGATCCTCGGCCCCCGGCGCGGATACGGGCGAGAGCCGATGCCGCCGCACTCGTTGACGTTGGCGATGGCCGGCGCCTCGATGTTGTGGGTGGGCTGGTTCGGGTTCAACGCAGGCTCGAACCTGGAGGCCAACGGCACGGCCGCGCTTGCCATGGGCAACACATTCGGCGCGACGTCGACGGCGGCGCTCGCCTGGATGTTCACCGAGTGGGCAATCAAGGGAAAGCCGACGCTGCTGGGCATCACCACCGGGGCTGTGGCAGGCCTGGTGGCGGTGACCCCGGCATCGGGTTTCTCCGGCCCGATGGGAGCGCTCGCGCTCGGCGTGGTCGCGGGCGTGATGTGCTTCGTCTTCTCCACTGCCGTCAAAAGTGCGCTGGGCTATGACGACAGCCTCGACGTGTTCGGTGTGCATTGCATCGGCGGCATCATCGGCGCGCTCGGCACCGGCGTGCTGGTCAACCCCGAGCTCGGCGGCACCGGAGTCTTCGACTATGCCGCGAACGCTGGCCAGGGCATGGTGGTCTACGACATGTCCACGCAGATGCTGGCGCAAGCCAAGGCGGTCGGCCTGACGCTCGTCTGGTCGGGTGGCATCTCGGCAATTCTCTACAAGGTGGTCGACCTTGCGATCGGGCTGCGTCCGCCGCCTGACGCTGAGCGCACCGGCCTCGATCTGACGGAGCACGGCGAGCGGGCCTATAACTACTGACCTGCAAAATCGACATCTTCGCGCAATTGTTCGTGCAAGGGCCGCGATCCTCGGCGTCCGCCGCCTCCCTATCGAGGTCCGCGGCAGCGCGGTTCATGCAGTTCGCGCGTGTCTGGGGTGCGACTGCAAGTCCTAGATACGTGATCGAATTCGGCCTTACATTATTGACGAAATTTCTCAGGTTTAGCAGAAAGGGTCTCTGGCGCCGCTCTGTCTTGAACCTGACGTGCAGTGCGGCCGAGGGTGAGATCCTGGATCTCGCGTAGGGGGGCGGATCACCGGCGTGTTCCTCCCCTTCCTCCATGTATCGGCGCGCCTGCCCGATCCTGGCAAGACGCAGCAAAAGAGGTACCGAAGCATGTTGATGCCTGTCCGACGTCTCATTGGTGGCGCAACCCTAGCCGTTGCGATGTGCGCCGCCGCTCTGTGTGGAGCCGCGCCTTCCGCCCGGGCCGCAGACAGCGTCGAGCTCGGCATCTCGATCAAGGGTCATACGTTCGATCCCCCGCAGCTCAAGGTCACGGCCGGGACTCCGATCAAGCTGACGGTCAAAAATCTCGATGCGACAGCAGAGGAGTTCGAAAGCAAGTCGCTGCAGGTGGAGAAGGTCATTGCCGGGAACGCGTCGGCGATCATCCGCTTGAAACCGCTCCCCAAAGGTTCCTACCCGTTCGTCGGGGAGTATCATGAAGAGACCGCCAAGGGCGTCTTGATCGCGGAGTAGCCGGATGCTGGCCGCACTTGTCATTCTTTTTCGCGAGGTTCTCGAGGCCGGGCTGATCGTCGGCGTCATCCTCGCGGCTGCGCGGGGCGTGCCGGGGAGTATCCGCGCCGTTGGCCTCGGCGTCTTGGCCGGTATCGCCGGATCGATCGTTGTGGCTGGCTTTGCAGCGAAGATCTCCTCGGCGTTCGATGGGAGAGGGCAAGAGCTGTTCACAGCCGCAGTGCTGCTGCTGGCCGTCGTTATGCTGACCTGGCACGTCGTGTGGATGTCCGATCACGCGCGTGAGCTCACCGCCCACTTGCGCCAGTTGAGTCGGTCCGTTGCGGGTGGGACCCAGTCTGTCGTCGTTCTCGGTATTGCAACCGGCGCCGCTGTCATGCGCGAGGGCAGCGAGGCGGTATTGTTCATGAGCAGCATCGCCTTGCAGAACGCCGATTCGGCAACTGATCTGGCGCTCGGCTCCGCCGGAGGCCTTGCCTTGGGTGTCGCGGTGTCGATTGCGATCTACGTCGGACTCTCGACCATACCGCTGCGCTGGTTCTTCGCCGCGACGGGCGCGCTCGTCACCATGCTCGCCGCCGGCCTGGCGGCGGAAGCCGTGCACCAGCTCTCCAACGCCGGCCTCGTCCCGACCTCGATCGATACAACGCTGTGGGATACATCCTGGGTTCTGTCGGACGACAGTTTGCTCGGGCGGCTGCTCCACGTGCTGTTGGGTTACAGAGATCGGCCGACGGTACCCGAGATCACAGCCTATGCTGCGACGATCGCGGGAATTCTGCTTCTGTCGCGGCATCAGCAGCAAAGGGCGGCAGCGCATGCAGCCAGCGCCCGCGCATCGGCCCAATACGTCGCCGAACGTCAGCTTGTCGGTGATACCAAAAAGTCTTTTTGAATCAATAGGTCTTGGCCTTGCCTTGGGCTAGGGCTCGCAGGTCCAATCTTGCTGCCCCGTCGAGGCTAAGCGTGCTGAGTGCACGCGCCTTGCCAAAACGCGCTCTTGGCAAGCTGCTTGGCAATGGGCAAAATTGAAATGTGGCCCGCCGCGCCGCGGCGCGGCGATGGCAATCGACCGCGGCATACCAGGGGCTGAGCGTGGCTGGAGACGAGCAAAGACCGACGCACGCCAATCTCGCGAGCCAATCCGGGCCCAAGCCAAAGCCGCTCGGTGCATCGCGCTCGGGAGGAAACGGCGCCTCACCGCGGCAACAAAGCGGGAATTTTGGTGCGGGTGCCGGCTTCAATCTCAGCGGAAATTCAGCGCTTATCTGGCTCGCCGGCGGCGCCCTGCTGGCGGCGGCACTCGTGAGCGTCGGCCTTTTCGGCGCCGGGGGTGGGGGCCAGCAACACCAGGCGGCCGCGACTGCAAGCTCATCGCTGATCCGGCCTGTTGCCGCTGCGGAGACCGATGAGGCAATCGGGCGGCTCATGATGGGCGGCCCGGAAAAGGAGAAGGTCCGGACGGAGCTCGCCGACGGCAAGCTGCGGCTCGGCTGGATTACGGTGTCGGACAATTACGAAGAGGACGGCGATTGGGTGCGGGTCGGCGGGGCCGGATTTCAGCAGGATGTACGCCTGTTGCACAAGCCCTACACGATGGCGGTGCCCTATCTGCCAGGCATGCCGGTTACCGTTACCGGTCTCGTCGATGGCGGCGGCGGCGATATAACGGTATCCGTCTCTGTCGGCAGCGCGGTGGTGTCGCTCAAACCCCTGAAGACGGGCCAGGTGGTGCAAATCTCCTCGCCGTGACGGGTTGCGAGCAAGGACCTGGCCGGCGCTGCCTACGAAAAGAGCTTCGAAAGCGGTAATTCTCGGCTTTACCCGCCGCTGCGAGGGTGACAATGTTCAGAGATTCTCGGCTCGACGTACGGTGAACATGCGTCCTCGTCCGATCGCCGCACTCACAGACGCGCGCTACGCGGCCCGGGCCATCGACCTCACAGGGGAGGCGATCCCATGACGGGCATGGCGTGGGCTGGCCGGCTCGGCATCATCATCGCCATCATCATCATCGAGCGCGCTTCGCCGGCGCTGGCCTGGTTCCTGGTGGTGATCGCGGCCGGGGGGGCGATCGTCGAGTTCACCTACACCGGACGCTATCTTCCCCAGCTTGCTTTGCACCTCATCGATCGCGCCATGGGCAAGCATGGGCGCAAGACAGAGCCGAAGACGCCGACGGTGATCGACGAGGCCGAGCTCTCCGACTACCTGAAGGCGCGCGTGATCGGGCAGGACGAGGTGATCGACGCGTTGTCGCGGCGCCTGCGCCAGCGTCTCGCCGCGCGCAGAGAGGGCAAGCCGGTTGCCGTCATGTGCTTTGCCGGCGCGCCTGGCGTCGGCAAGACGTACCTTGCCAAGGTGCTGGCTGAAAAACTCTACGGCAGCGATTCGCACCTGCACGTATTCGAGATGGCCAAGTTCCAGCAGGGCTTCTCCTCCACGAGCCTCTTCGGCGTGCCGGCGGGCCTGCAAGGCTCCGGAGGGCCGGGCCTCATTTCGCGGGCCCTGCGCGACACGCCCAATGCCATCGTGCTGCTCGACGAATTCGAGAAGGCGAGCCGCGACATCCACCTGCAGTTCCTGTCGGCCTGGAACGACGGCTTCGTCACCGATCTCGGCACCTCGACCAAATATCCCACGACCGAGACGATCTTCGTTCTGACCACCAATGCGGGTTCCGCCCGCATCGCCGAGCTGACGCGCGATCCCGGCATTACGCAGGACGAGCTCAACCGGCTGATCAAGAGCGCGCTGCTAGACGCAGAATTCGCTCCCGAGGTCCTGTCGCGCATCGACGACGTCTTCGCCTTCCGTGACCTCGCCGGCCTCGACATCGCCCGGGTCGTGGCGCTCGAGATCGAGCGCAAAGCGCAAGAGTACCGGCTCGAGATCGCGCATCAGGGCATCGATCCGGCAATCCTGATGGAGGCGATCGAGACCTTCACCGAGACCAAGCCCAAGGGCGGCGTGCGCGACATAGCGCGGCAAATCGAGGATCGCATCGCGGACGGCTTGATCGAGGCCAAGGCCGGCGATGCGCATCAAGTGCGCTTCGAGGCTGACGGCAGCAAAGTGCGCGTCGTTCCCGTCGCAACCGCCGAGACCGCGGAACGTGCTGCAGCTGCCGAGGAACGGGCAATGGCCGGCTGAGACGGCCGGCAACCAGGAGAAACGCCATGTCCGGGGACAAAAAGCCGCCCACGACAAGCAAGGATCCGCTGGACAGATTGTCCAACCTCGGGGTGCTCGCCGACAAATGGGAGGCCAAGAGCCGCGAGCTGACGCTCATCGATCCCGTCGAGCTGGCGAGCTTTCTCAAATCGAAGGTGATCGGCCAGAACGCAGTCATCGATTCCGTCGTTACCCGGCTGCACCGGCGCATGGCCGCAAAGCGGCCGAACAAGCCGATTGCCGTATTCTGCTTTGCGGGCGCGCCGGGCATCGGCAAGACCTATCTCGCCCAGATCCTTGCCGAGAAGGTGTTCGGCAGCCCCAAGCACCTGCACTACATCGACATGACAAAGTTCGGCAGCGAGGCGTCGTCATGGACGCTGTTCGGAGCGGCGGCAGGCCATATCGGCTCCGGCAAGCCGGGGCTTCTGACGCGCAACCTCCGCGACGTGCCGAACGCGATCGTGCTGCTCGACGAGATCGAGAAGGCGCATCGCTCAATCCTGACGCAGTTCCTGTCGGCCTGGAACGACGGCTTCATCACCGAGCTCAGCGACGGCTCCAAGCATTCGACCCGCGAGGTGATCTTCATCATGACCACCAACGCCGCCAAGAGCCGCATAGAGGAGTACGCGCGCGACCCCAAGATCACGCAGGAGGAGCTCAATAAGCTCGCGAAGTCGGCCCTACAAGACGCTCAGTTCGCGCCCGAGGTGCTCTCGCGCGTCGACGAGGTGTTCGCCTTCCGTGACCTGGCCGGGCTCGACATCGCCCGCGTGGTCGCGCTCGAGATCGAGAAGGCGACCAAGACCTACAATCTCGAGATCGCCGGCCAGGGCATCGACCCCCAGATCCTCATGAGCGCCATCGAGGAGTTCACGCAGAACAAGCCGAGCGGAGGCGTGCGCGAGATCGCGCGCCACATCGAGGACAAGATCGCCGATGGCTTGATCGAGGCGCGAGGCAACGGCGCGACGCATGTGATGTTCGAGGCGGAAGGCACCGACGTGCGGGTGATCCCCGTGCCGCCCGACGACGCCGAGGCCTCGGCAACCGAAGAGAGCGAGCGCGGCGCAACGCACTAATCTGCAAACGCCGCTCCGGGCAGCCGCAATTCTGGGAGCCGCCATATGACGACAGCGAACAATGGCGCCAAGGGCATGTTGTCCAAGGAGGCGGCGCACAAGTCCGTCTTCGCCAATATGGTCGATCTCTACAAGAGCGACCTCGCGTTCCGCGGCATGATGGACTTCGCCATCATCGGCGCGCTGGCGATGATGTTCCTCGATCCGCCCAATAAGGTCGAGTGGCCCTGGAGCGGTGGCGCTTCGAGCCATATGACCTCGGACGGCGGAGGCTTGCTGGGGGGAGGCTCGTCCTCCTCGGGCACGGGCACGCAGGTCCCCGTTTCCTCTGGCCCGGTCATTCCCATTCCCTATCCCGAGGCCCTCAAGAACCCGCGGCTCGGTGTGGGCTTTCTGTTCGACATCGACCCCAAGCCGCTTCAGTCCTCCAGCGCCGCCGATCGTCCGAGGCTGGAGGCCGCCCGATTGGCTATCCTGCAGAGACAGCCCGACGACGTCATGGAGAAGCTGCGCCAAGCCGACGGCAATGATCCCAACGTCGCGCTGTTGCGCGGTGCAGCGTTCGCCATGCGCAACACGGAGGATGGCAACCGCACGGCGGAGGCGCTGTGGCGGCAAGCGGTTAACGGCGGCAGCACTCAGGCCAAAGCTCTGCTCGGGCGACTTCTCGTGGGCGGCGCGGCTGGCGTGACGTCGAATCCAACGGAGGGAAAGCAGCTGATCGGGGACGGCGTCGCCGCCGGTGATCCCCAGGCGATGCGCTTTGCCGGCATCGGGTACCTGAGCGGCGATCTGGGCGTTCTCGATGCTGCCAAAGCCGCGGAGCTCTTGAAGCAAGGGGCGGATGCCGGCGACGCCATGGCGATGGCGGTCTATTCGCGGCTCTTGGCGGACGGCATTGGCGTCGGCGGCGCCGACGGCAAGGGAGCGGAGAAATATCTGCAAGACGCTGCCAATGCCGGGCTGACAATGGCGCAGTTGACGCTCGGCGAGTGGCAGACCAATGAATTTGGCAAGGGGCTGCTCCCGGATCCGCACGAGGCCATTGCCTGGCTCAAGAAGGCCTATGAAAAGGGGCATGCGATCGAGGCCCTCAACAGCCTTGCTTATCTGCAGGAGTCAGTTGCCAAGGCCCCGCCGTGGCAGGACGTCCCGCAGGCGATGAGCTACGTGCGCCTGTGCTCCGGATTCACCGACGGCCTTTGCCAGTTCAACACAGGCGTTGGCTGGGACGTTGGCTATTTCGGAGATCCCGATCCTGTGCGCGCCCGCGCCCACTTCGAGATCGCGCGGACGCTTGGATACGAGCTGGCGGAGGATCGGGTGAAAAAGCTCGACGCCTCGCTGACCCAGGCGCAGTTGGCGGATGCCAAGGCGGAGGAGGAGCGCATACGCGCCGGCCTGAAGCCAGTACCCTCGCAGATCCCGCTGCAGTCTGCAGGCATATCGAGCCCGCCGCCCGAGGCCGTGACGGCGAGTCTCGTGGGCGTTTCCCTGCAGCCGCAAAGCAACTCCGGTCAGGCGTCCGGCAACGGAGCCGCACCCGCACCCGTCGTCAAGTCCAGCCCCGAGATCGAGGCTCTGCGCAAGCGTGCGCAGGGCCACATGGACGAAAAGGACTACGACAGCGCCATTGCGGATTTGACCGACATCATTCGCCAGGGCAACGCGAGTTGGCAGGACTACAACCAACGAGGGATGGCGCACCACTCCAAGAAGCAGCTGGAGCTCGCGCTCGAGGACTACGACCGCGCCACACAGCGAGATCCGCATGCCGGTCCCGTGTACTACAACCGCGCGCTCGTCTACGCCGATCAGGGGCAGGTCGATAAGGCGCTGGCCGAGCTCAAGATCGCCATCCGCGAAAATGGCAACTGGCCTGGCTACTATCTTGCGCGTGGCGACCTGTATTTCAGAAAGGCGGACTACCGCTCCGCAATCGCCGATTACGACAAGTATATCGATCAGCTCACCAAGGACAAAAGTGCCTCCGCGGAAGACAAGTCCTATGCCTATCTGTCGCGCGGAAAAGCAAAGGTGCAGCTGGCGATCCAGGAAGGCGACGACTGCAAGAAGATGATCCCTCCCGATCCATCCTGTAACGACAGGGCGAAGTATTTGCCGGCCCTGCTCGACCTGGAGCAGGCGCTTCTGGCCAAGCCCGACTATTCGGAGGCGCACTTCCAGATCGGCTGGATCGCCGACACGATGGGCAACAAGAGGAAGGCCATCGATTCCTACACCTATGCCCTGAAGTCCGCTCCCAACTATTCCATGGCCTACAACAACCGCGGCGTCATCTACGGCGACATGGGGCAGCGCGATCTGGCGCTTGCGGACTACAACGACGCGATCCGGACCAATCCAAAGAACCAGTACGCGTGGGCCAATCGAGGGGCGTTGTTCTCCAGCACGCGACGTGGCCGCAAGCAGGCGATCGCTGACTTTCAACAGTCGCTAGCGATCGACCCGACCTATGCCTATGCCATCAATGGTCTGAGGAAGCTCGGCGTCCGGCCGTAGGCCCCGTACCCGGCGTGCGCGATATCGACGAGATCTTTGCAAGGCTGTCGACGTCACCATTCCGGCGGCGGTTCCGGCTCGGGGCGAAGGATCGGCTCTATCTCGAGCGCAAAGGCTTGGCCGTCATTCTCGATCACGCACGCGACTTTATCGACAAGCGCCTCGCCGCGGCAGAGCCGACGAACGACGGCAAGCAGACGCCTTTTCGCGGGCATCCCGTCTTCGTCGCCCAGCACGCCACTGCCACATGCTGCCGTGGCTGCCTGGCTAAATGGCACGGGATCCCCAGCGGTCGTCGGCTCGAAGAGCCGGAAAAAGCGCATATCGTTGCCGTGCTAGAGCGATGGCTGCGGGCGCAGCGCTCAGGCGTCCCGGGCTGAGTTGCCTCTGTCCATGCGCGCGTTCCTCGGCTATGGGGCTCGCATGAGCCCACCCATTCTCCTCGTTGCCGCCGCCGCGCTCGTCGATCCCGACAACCGCGTTCTGATCACGCGCCGCCCTGCCGGCCGGCCGATGGGCGGCTTGTGGGAATTTCCCGGCGGCAAGGTCGAGGCGGACGAGACGCCGGAGGCGGCGCTGCGCCGCGAGCTTCGCGAGGAGCTCAATATCGATGTGTGCCCGACGTGCCTTTCGCCCTTCACCTTCGCCAGCCACGCCTATGAGGCGTTTCACCTGCTGATGCTGCTTTATCTCTGCCGCCAGTGGGACGGCGTGATCAGGCCGCGCGAGGGCCAGGAGATCGCCTGGGTGCGCGCCGCCCGCCTGTCCCACTACCCGATGCCGCCCGCCGACGAGCCGCTGATCGCACCGCTCAGCGATCTTCTCGGCTAGCCCGCCTCATCAGGCAGTTTGCGCTCAGCCGTGCCGAGCGCATCGGCCAAGCGGGCTTGCGCCGAGCCCGGCTTCAGCGGCTTGGGCTGGCTTTCATCCGGCGCCCA
Organism: uncultured Alphaproteobacteria bacterium; assembly: GCA_963782555.1. GTDB lineage: Bacteria > Pseudomonadota > Alphaproteobacteria > Rhizobiales > Hyphomicrobiaceae > Hyphomicrobium_A. The sequence goes on from CAWAKB010000003.1 coordinate 533,719, forward strand.
GGCGGTCAGCGTCAGTATCTCGAAGGTCGCCGGCACACGGCTGCCGGCCTCGGCGAAGCGCTCCGCATAGATCTCGGCCGCGCACGCCAAGAGCCCCCGCGTCACGGGGCGTCGGTGACGCGCTGTGAGCATGTTGCTCGCACCCATGGCCTTGATCTCGAGCATGACGGCAAGCGGCGAGGCATAGGTCACCGTTACGGTCTCTGAATCGACGACGGGCAGCGCGAAGCCTGCCCGCTGCAAAAGTGCGCCGAGGTCGCGCACATCGGCGAACGGCGCAACCCGCGGGGAGGCCCCGCCCGTCATTTCGGCTTCCGCCGCGAGCCACGCCTGGCGCAGCTCGGTCAATGTCTGGCCCCCGAGTAGCGCTGCCAGCAGCAGCCCGTCGGGCTTTAGTGCGCGGCGGATCTGCACGAGCGCGCCCGGAAGATCGTTCACGAGGTGCAGCGAAAGGCCCGAGACGACCAGGTCGAGAGAGGCTTCGGCGAAGGGAAGAGCCTCCTCGTCGGCTACGATGCGCAAGCCCCCGCAGCGGACGAGAAGTCGCGGCGCGTGGTCCACATTGATGACGCGCTCGACGCCTGCCACGCCTGCTATGCGCTGGGAGAGACGGCCGTGATGGGCCCCGATGTTCGCAGCGAGCGGGAAACGACGTTGGACCAGCGCAAGCCGCTCGGCGATGTCGTCGGCCACGCGCTCGAGAAGAAAGTCGTAGGCTTCGGCGCCATCGGCAATGCGGTCACGCCGGCGCGCCAGCAGCGCACGATCGAAGATGCGGATGGGATCGCGACTATCGGTCGGCAAAGGATCGGGTCCGGCTAAAATCGACGGCGGCCTCGCGGCGGGGCCGCTTAGAGGCTAACATGGGGTGATATTCTAATCTTAGCCAGCATCTGGGGCCGCTCGTGTTCGAAGGGGGCAGCCGGTGGACGGCCGAGGGGGGCCTGCGGCGGGTGGTCGGCACGATCGCCGATCTCCTCATGCCTCCTCTCTGTGTCTCGTGCCATGCGTCCCTCAACTCCCATGACGCGTTGTGCCCGGGCTGCTGGAGCAAGATCGACTTCATCCGCGCGCCGCTGTGCGACCGGCTCGGTCTGCCGATGCCCTTCGACACGGGCGGCTCCATGATCTCGGCTGCGGCAATCGCCGACCCACCCGAATATGACCGCGCGCGTGCGGTTGCCCGCTTCGACGGCGTCATGCGCAACCTTGTGCATGACCTCAAGTTCCGTGACAGGCACGATGCGCGGCGCCTGTTCGGCCGCTGGCTCGTCCAAGCGGGCGCCGAGCTTCTGGCGGATGCGGACGTGATCGTGCCGGTTCCGCTCACGCGCTGGCGCCTTTTGAGCCGTCGGTTCAACCAGGCCGCAATCCTGGCCCAGGAGGCCTCCCGACTGGCCGGTATCAGTGCCGAGCCTTTGGCGCTCCAGCGCACGCGCCGCACGGCGCCTCAAGTCGGACTGACGCGCCAGCAGCGCCGCAAGAACGTCGCCGGGGCCTTCGCGGTCGCGGCCGATCAAAAGGCGAAAATCGCGGGCGCGCGGGTGGTGCTGATCGACGACGTCATTACGACGGGCGCCACGGCCCGCGCCTGCGCCCGCGCCTTGAAGCGCGCAGGAGCGGCACGCGTGGACGTGCTGGCGCTCGCCATGGTTACCGATGCGGTCCTGATGCCGGTGTAAGGGCGGAGCCGGAGACCTCGGGTGCGACGCCAGCTGGCTTTGCTCAACTCGCCGAAACCATTAGAATTATCGCAAAATGCCAGTTCTCAAAGGGAATGTATCGGGAGCCATGGCGCGCATCACTGTCTACACCACCAAGCTCTGCCCTTATTGTCACATGGCAAAAGAGCTCTTGCGCAAGAAAGGCGCGATTTTCGACGAGGTCGATGTCAGCTGCTGCAGGGAGCTCAGGGCCGAAATGTCGCAAAAAGCCGGGGGCCGCAGCACGGTCCCTCAGATCTGGATCGGCGAGATGCATATCGGGGGCTGCGATGACCTTTATGCGCTCGAACGAGAAGGTAAGCTCGACGTGCTGCTCGCTGCTTGAGCGGCAGGTCCTTGGGGGGAAGAGGTAGATTTTCGGATGGCAGATCTGCCCGCGACGCGCTCGTTTCGCGTCGGCCTCGTACAGATGTGCTCGGGCCGCGACGTTGACGCAAACGTCGCGAGCGCAACGGATCTCGTGCGCGAGGCGGCCAAAGGCGGGGCCGACTACGTTCAAACGCCCGAGATGACCACGCTGCTTGAGCTCGATCGTCCGCGGCTCCTCGCTGCGGTGCGCCCCGAGGACGGCAACCCTGCGGTCCAGGCCTTCCAAGATCTCGCTCGCGAGCTCGCCATCTGGCTGCACATCGGGTCGATGCCGGTATCGCTCGCCGACAGCAAGCTCGCCAATCGCTCGCTCCTGATCTCGCCCCAAGGGCACATCACCGCCCGCTACGACAAGATCCATATGTTCGACGTCGATCTCGGCGGGGGTGAAAGCTACAAGGAAAGTGCCAACTACGAGCCCGGCCGGCATGCTGTCCTGGTCGATCTGCCGTGGGGCCCAATAGGGCTCACCATTTGCTACGATTTGCGCTTTCCGCTGCTCTATCGCGCCCTGGCGCTGGCCGGCGCCAAGTTCCTCGCCGTCCCCGCCGCGTTTACGCGGCCGACCGGGATGGCCCATTGGCACACGCTGTTGCGCGCTCGGGCCATCGAGTCCCAGGCATTCGTCTTTGCTGCGGCGCAAGGCGGCAAGCACGAGAACGGGCGCGAGACGTTCGGGCACAGCCTCGTAATTTCGCCCTGGGGCGAGATCCTGGCCGAGGCCGACGTTCATCCCACAGTCATATTCGCTGATGTCGAATTGCAGCTCCTGGAGGATGTCCGCCACAGGGTGCCCTCGCTCAAGCACGACCGCACCTTCGACGTCGTCCATGCCGAGCAGGAAGTGAGCAAGGCACCGTCGTGATCAAATATCGCTTGAGATGCGCGCGCGCCCACGAGTTCGAGGCTTGGTTTGCCTCAAGCCAGTTCTATGAGTCGCAGGAGGTTGCCCGGAAGGTCTGCTGCCCAACGTGCGGCAGCCGCGATGTCGCCAAGGCGATTATGGCACCGAACGTGGCCGCTCGTGGCCGCTGTTGGGACGATGGTGATGCATCCGACGACACGTCTGAGGTGATGGACGTGCCGCAGGTCGGCGAGGTGTTGCGCGAGGTGCGGCGCTCGCTGCTCTCCGCGTCCGAGGACGTGGGCGCGCGCTTTCCCGAGGAGGCCCGCAAGATTCATTATGGGGAGACGGAGGCCCGCGGGATTCGTGGCATGGCGTCGAGCGACGAGGTGCGCACCCTGCTCGACGAGGGCATCACCGTTCTCGCCCTGCCTCCCCTGCCTGAGGACGCCAATTAGCGAGAAGCCCTGTCGGCCCCCTGGGCCAAAGTCACGACGGTGTAGTCCACCGCCGACTTGGGATCGTCGGTCCGAAAGATTGGCTCGCTGCTGCCGGGCGTGACCCACGTGTAGCAGTCGCCGTCAAAGTCCCAAATCCCGCGCACGTGACCCCAACGGTCGATGACGATGCCGCCGTCCTGGCCGCGGGACAGCGAAAAGCCCCTCATCTTCAAGGTTTCGTTCTGTCTTAGGAGACCGAAAAGCCGCCACGTCTGCGTCTTCGTCATCCCGGCCCCCTCCCTGAGCGGCTACGCTTCCTTGGGCTGTCCGACCGGGGAACTATCGCCAACAACCGCCCCCGCCCAGGCGCACAACCCCCGCCTTGCGACTGCAACAGAGATGATCTGAATCAAATGCAATTACAATCGCGACCGCTTGCATGCGTTAGCGAATTCATACCGAGTGGCCTGGATTGCGAAACGGTGTTTCCGGCGAAGGCGGGCCGATCGACAGCGAGGGCGCAAATTTTACGCGCCATGAGTGGCGAGTTGTCTTGCGCGGGATGGGTACCAGCGCGCGCGCCGCGGAGTGATCAGTGAATTTCGGTCATGTAATAATTATCACGCAGGTGGCACTGCGCCACGCGCCACTCTATCGGCCGTCCGTCGATGGCAAACACCACCGAGTTCGAGCTTCATCAGCGGCGTCCCTTCGGCAACCTTGAGCTCTTCGGCAACCTCTCCCTCCGCGGCCGTCACGCTGACCTTTTCTTGGGCACGTGCCAGCAGGACGCCGTAGCGGTGTGCGAGAACGACGATACTGGGCGAGATGTCCGTATCCTGCGCGAGGCCGGGAAAACGTGATTGAGGCACGGTCGATTCCTCAACCATAAGCGGGTGGCCGTCATGCATGCGCACGCGGCGCAGCCGCAGCACCGGCTCCCCGCTGCGCAGTTGCAGCAGTCGCGTCTCCGTTGCGTTGGCCGTGGCCGGTGAGACCTCGCAGCTCTCGACCTCGCCCACGATGCGAATTCCATCGGGGTCGCGGATGTTGCTGAAGCGGATCGCGCATTCGTCCGAGGTTTGATCAATGACGAAAGTGCCCCGGCCCTGCCGGCGCGAGATCAAGCGCTCGCTCTCCATCTCGTCGAGCGCCTTGCGCACGGTCCCTACGCTGATGCCCAGCTCGCGCGACAGCTCGATCTCATTGGGGATCGCCGCGCCCGGCTTCCAAGCTCCCGCAACGATGCGCTGCACGAGCATGTCCTTCACTTGCAGGTAGAGGGGGCGAGTAGAAAAGCGACCGACCGCTGTCATTGCTTGAGCCCTCGAAGGTTGGCCTGCCCATACATCCCTCGAGTTGGATCAAATCCGCTATCGGAAATAGCGTATCCTACAGAGGATCCAGGACGCAAGTTTCACCCCACCACTGCGCTCCGCCCAGAAGAATTCAGCGCAACCACTTCGATTGATTGAAGTAGAGCACAATAATTAGACTGTAACTATAGCACGAATTCGTCGGTGCGGCGTTCCTTTGTCCACCATTATTTCAGCCCCTTGACTGGAGAGTGCGACATACGGGCGCGAGATCGTCCAGCGTTGCGGTGTCTCGAATAATGGCAATTGCAATTCTATCCTTGCGCAAACCAACTGCGCCTCGAGGAGCAGCAGCGGTTTGCGCGTGCGACACAATACACCATAGCGCGCAACGAAATGAACGCCGGTCAGGGAGAAACCTACAGATTATTTCATACGGCCCTCGGCCCTGGAAATTGGAGGATGCGTAGAACGACAGCGTTTGCGCGAGAACGGTTATCCGCCGTCCTTTCCCGGATTTTGCGCCCGGTGGGACGGCACATGCGCGGGTGCTGCTGGAGCCCCTTCAAGCTGGCCGCGGCACGCGTAGCCCCCTCCGCACGCAACGGTCAGTCAGCCTCGCCGAGACCCCCTCCCTTTGCTCGGCGAGGCCCCTTCTCAGATTTGACCCCACCGAAGGCGGCTTCGTTAGCGCTTGCGAGACGGCCCGCTGCCGGTGCAAACATCGGGGCGTTGCCGAGCACCATCTTCTAGCCCGCGAGGGGAGAGCCGCCACATGATGGACCTGCGGACGCCTGAGGCCCGCCGCTCCAGCCCCGATGCCGATCGGGTCCTGCGCCACGATTGGACGCGCGCCGAGGCACTGGCCCTTTATGAGGCGCCCTTCAACGACCTTCTCTATCGCGCGCATACGCTTCATCGGCGTTTCTTTGATCCCAATGCCGTCCAGAAGAGCCGGCTCTTGAGCATCAAGACCGGCGGCTGCGCCGAGGATTGCGGCTACTGCAGCCAGTCCGCCCACCATGAGTTTGGCATAGCGGCAACAAAGCTCATGGCGCTCGGGAATGTTCTCGACGAGGCCAGACGTGCGCGCGACGCCGGCGCCACACGCTACTGCATGGGTGCAGCGTGGCGGTCGCCCAAGGCGCGCGACATGGATCTCTTGTGCGCCATGGTCGAAGGCGTCAGAGCGCTGGGACTCGAGACCTGCATGACGCTCGGCATGCTCTCCGACGACGACGTCGCCAGGCTCAAGACGGCGGGTCTCGACTACTACAACCACAACATCGATACGTCCGAGCGCTTCTACAGTGAGATCATCACGACACGCACGTTCGCCGATCGGCTCGAGACCCTCGCCCGCGTGCGCGAAGCCGGCATCAAGGTCTGTGCCGGGGGCATCGTCGGCATGGGCGAGGAGCCCGAGGACCGCGTCGACATGCTGGTCACGCTCGCCAACCTGCCGCAGCATCCCGAGAGCGTGCCGATCAACATGCTGATTGCGGTGCCCGGCACGCCGCTCGCTAAGGCGGAACGGATCGACGCGATCGCCTTCGTGCGCGCAATTGCGCTTGCCCGCATTCTGATGCCGACGTCGTACGTGAGGCTATCGGCCGGACGCAAAGACATGAGCGACGAGACGCAAGCGCTCTGCTTCTTTGCCGGCGCCAACTCGATCTTCGTCGGCGACGTGCTGCTCACGGCTGAGAACCCGGGCGAGGATTCCGATGCCGCGCTGTTCGCCAAGCTTGGTTTGACGCCGCTTGAAGCGGACCCGCGCTCGGGCGAGCGGGACAATGCACAAGACGCATGAGCGCGCACTCGATGCGCTGGCCCGACGAGGCCGGCATCGCGTGCTTATGGCGCCGGCCGGCGCCGACTTCACCTCCAACGATTATCTGGGGCTTGCCACCTCGCGCGAGCTGAGAGACGCCGCGCGCGCCGCCCTGGAGCGCGGCGTGCCCGTCGGGGCCGGCGGCTCGCGCCTGCTGCGCGGCAATCATCGCGAGCACGAGGCGCTCGAATCCGAGGCCGCCGCCTTCTTCGGTGCCCAAACTGCCCTTTTCCTCGGCGGCGGCTTCGTTGCCAACGTGGCCCTGTTCTCGACACTGCCGCAGCGGGCCGACCTGATCGTGCACGACGCGCTGATCCATGCGAGCGTCCATGAGGGGATGCGGACCAGCAAGGCTGAGCGCGCCGAGGCGCACCACAACGACGCCCAGGCCTTCGAGGACGCCATCGAGGACTGGCGCGCGGCCGGCGGCACGGGAACGCCCTGGATCGCGGTTGAAAGTCTCTACAGCATGGACGGCGACCGGGCGCCGCTCGCTGATCTCATGGACATCGCCGATCGTCACGACGGCATCCTCGTCATCGACGAGGCGCACGCCACCGGCATCTTCGGTTCGGAGGGGCGCGGGCTCGGCGCCGATCTCGAAGGCCGCAGCAACGTGGTGACGCTCCACACCTGCGGAAAGGCGCTGGGTGTGATGGGCGCGCTCGTCCTGGGTCCGCAAGTGCTGCGCGATTATCTCGTCAACCGCTGCCGCCCGTTCATCTATGCCACCGCCCCTTCGCCCTTGGTGGCGGCTCTGGTGCGGGCGGCGCTGCTGATCTGCCGCTTCGATTCCGACCGGCGCGAGCGGCTGCACAAGCTTGCCGCCTTTGGCGGCCAGCAGCTCGAGAGCCTTTGCGGCATTACGCCTTCGGGCTCGCAGATCCAACCCGTTATCGTCGGCGCCGACGAGCGTGCGGTGCGCCTCGCTGCAGCCATGCAGGCGCGCGGCTTTGATGTTCGCGCCGTGCGCCCGCCCACGGTGCCGGAAGGCACGGCGCGCTTGCGGCTTTCCTGGACGCTGAACGTGATTGCCCCTTGCGTCGAGGCGATGGTGGCAGCGCTCGCCGAGGAACTGGAAAGGGTTCAGCCATGAGCCCGGGTCTCGTCGTCGCCGGCACCGATACCGATGTGGGCAAGACAGTCTTTGCGGCGGCGCTCGTTGCCGCGCTCGATGGCTGCTACTGGAAGCCGGTGCAGTGCGGGCTTGCGGCCGAGACCGATGCCGAGATCGTCGGGCGGCTGTCCGGCTTGCCGAAGAGCCGTATTCTTCCAGAGGTCTATCGTCTCAAAACACCCGCTTCACCGCACCTGGCGGCAGAACTTGACGGCCTCGAGATCGACGTCGAGCGGCTGGTTCCGCCCGCATCGGAGCGGCCGCTCGTCATTGAGCCTGCCGGCGGCCTCATGGTTCCGCTCACCCGACGCGTCCTGCAGGTCGATCGGATCGCCCGCTGGAAACGTCCCGTCGTCTTGTGTGCGTCGACCCGGCTCGGCACCATCAATCACAGTCTGCTCTCGATCGAGGCCATCAAGCACCGCGCGATCCCGCTCCTTGGCATCGCCTTCATCGGCGAGGAGCAGGCCGATTCCGAGCGCACGATCGCCGAGATGGGCCGCGTCCGGCTACTCGGGCGACTGCCGCACATCGATCCCCTCACGCCAGCAGCGCTGCGCGAAGCTTTCGACCAGCACTTCGATCGCGCGGATTTTCTTGCGGACGTGACCTCATGAGCGCGCGCCCTGCGTCACCGGTCTGGCACCCCTTCACACAGCATGCGCTGCAGCCCGACATGGTCGCGATCGCGCGCAGCGAGGGCGCATGGCTCGAGACGCCAAACGGCCGCCGCATCCTCGATGCCATCTCGTCATGGTGGGTGGTGACGCACGGCCATCGCCACCCGCACATCATCGCCGCCATCAAGGACCAGACCGACAGCCTCGATCAGGTGATCTTCGCCGGGTTCACCCAAGCTCCCGCAGAGCGGCTCGCGCGCGGCCTCCTTGCCATCGCGCCGCCTGGCCTTTCGCATGTGTTCTTCTCCGACAGCGGCTCCACCTCGGTGGAGGTCGCGCTCAAGATGGCGCTCGGCTACTGGAACAACATCGGCGAGCCTCGCCACCGCATCCTGGCGCTGGAGCACGCCTATCATGGCGACACCATCGGCGGCATGTCGGTCGGTGCGCGCGGGCTTTTCAACGCTCCCTATGAGCCGCTGCTGTTCGAGGTGGGGCGCATCCCGTTTCCCGCCGAAGGTCATGCGCAGGATGCCATCGAAGTGCTCGAGGCCGTGTGTGCGGAGGGCGACGTTGCTGCACTCATTCTCGAGCCGTTGATTCTCGGCGCCGGCGGCATGCTCATCTATTCGGCCGACACGCTCTCAGCGATGAAGCGCGTGTGCGAGCGCCATGGTGTGCTCGTCATTGCCGACGAGGTCATGACGGGTTGGGGCCGTACCGGCACGCTCTTTGCGTGCGAGCAGGCGGGCATTGCGCCCGACATTCTGTGCCTCGCCAAGGGCCTCACGGGGGGCTCGCTGCCGCTCGCCGTCACACTGTGCTCGGCCCCGATCTTCGAGGCGCATCTTTCCCCCGACCGCACCCGCACGTTCTTTCACTCAAGCTCGTATACCGCCAACCCGATTGCCTGCGCGGCGGCCGTGGCCAACCTCGAGGTCTGGGAACACGAGCCCGTAGCCGATCGGATCGCAGCCCTTTCCGAGCGCCAGGCCGAGCACCTCGCGCCATTCCAGGCCGATGCGCGCTTCAAACATGTGCGCCAGCTCGGCACCATCACGGCGCTCGACCTCGACGTGGCCGACGGCGGCTATCTGGCCGGGATCTGGCCCAAGCTCTATTCTCACTTTCTGGAGCGCGGCGTGCTGCTGCGCCCGCTCGGAAACACGATCTACGTCATGCCGCCCTACTGCATCACGAGCGGCGAGCTCGACCTGGTCTATGCCGCGATCGATGCGGCCGCCGACGCGGTGGGGGGATAGTCACCGTGCCCAAGGCCGCGAAGGGCTCTGAGATCGTCGGACTCGGCCACTACGCGCCGGGGCGGCGCGTTGCCAGCGTCGAGATCGAGAAGCGGCTCGGCCTCGAGCCCGGCTGGATCGAACGCCGTACCGGCATCGTTGAGCGCCGCTACGCGGCCGAGGGCGAGGCGTTGACCGACATCGCCGTCAAGGCCGGCGAAATGGCGTTGCAACAATCCGGTATCGACGGCTCGCGCATCGCTCTCACCTTGCTCGCCACCAGCACGCCAGATCACCTGTTGCCGCCCTCGGCGCCGTTGCTGGCGCAGCGCCTGGGGCTTGCGGGCTCAGGTGCCATCGACATGGCGGGCGCCTGCGCCGGGTTTCTCTATGCGCTGGTGCTGGGAGATTTGTTCGTGCGCGTACACAACGCGCCCGTCCTGGTGGTAGCAGCCAATATCCTTTCGCGGCGGATCAACCCGGCCGAGCGGGCAAGCTGCGTGCTCTTCTCTGATGCCGCCGGTGCGGTTCTCCTTGCTCCGTCAGAAGACCCCGGATCGGGCGTGCTCGGCGCCAAGCTCACCTCCGACGGCAGCGGCTACGATCTCATCAAGATCGCGGCCGGTGGGAGCCGGCACCCCTTCGTTTCCGATGCGCCCATCGAGGAGACCTTGATGACGATCTCGGACGGCCAGGCCGTGTTCACCAAGGCGGTGGACATGATGGTCGCCGCCTCCCGCGACGCGCTCCAGCAGGCCGGACTCACCATGGCGGACATCGATCTGTTCGTCCCGCACCAGGCCAACGCCCGCATCATGGCCGCCGTCGCGCGCCAGCTCGGCGTCCCGGACGGCAGGCTCGTCTCGACGGTGGCCGAGTATGGCAACAGCTCGGCGGCGACGATCCCCTTTACTTTGTCGTCGGCTGCGCGCGGGGCTTTACAGCCTGCCGCCAAAGTCCTCATGTGCGCTGCCGGCGCGGGGCTGACGGGCGGTGCCGTCGTGCTCGCGGCATGAGCGCGTTCGGCCTGGCTTGAGATGGGAGGAAATGATGCTGGTGGCTCACCTTGCTCTCGTCGATGCGACGCTGTTCACGGGCGCGGCGTTCTATATCAACGTTGCCGAGCAGCCGGCCCGGCTCGGCCTCGACGACCGCGCGCTCTTGCAGGAATGGAAGCCGGCTTACAAGCGCGGGTTTGCCATGCAGGCAACCCTCGCCGTCCTTGGTTTCATACTCGGCGGCTGGGCATTCTATGTGACACGAGACTGGCGCTGGCTTGCGGGTGCGGTCGTCCTCGTCGCCAACTGGCCTTACACGCTGCTTTTCATTCTGCCCGTCAACGATGAGCTGATGAGCATCACGATCGAGAGGGCCGACGAAAAGTCGACGGCGCTCATTCGCAAATGGGGGTCGCTTCACGCCGTGCGCACGTTTCTGGGCGCTGCGGCCACAGCGATTTTCGTGTGGGCCCTCAACTGAGCGGGACCGAGCCGGCACCTTGCGTCACGCGCCCTACTCCATGATCTCGGTGCGCACCTGGGCATAGCTCAGCACGGCAAAGAGCACAGTGCCGCCGAACACGTTTCCGGCAAGCGTCGGCAGGAAGAAGCCGAAAGTCGCCGCCGACAGCGTGATACCACCCGTCAACACGCCGTAGAGTGCCTCCGCCGTGCCGGCGACCACGTGCGTGAAGCCGCACAGCGCGATGAGGGTCGTCATCAAGGTGATGACGGCGAACTCCGCCCCTTCCGAGGACGGCAGCATCCATACGAGGGCGGCGATGATCCAGCCGGAGCCCAGCCCCTTGACGAACATCTGCCAGGGCGTGTTCTGCATCATGAGCTGCACCATCGCGTGCATTTCTTGCGTGACCTCGCCCGACACCATGTTCGTATTGGCGATGGCGAACGCAAAGATAAAGCAGCCCACCACGTTGGCGGCGAGCACGATGCTCCACAACCGCAGCATGCCGAGAAGCCAGTCGAGTTTTCTGCGCATGATAACGGGCAGCACGGCCGTCAGTGTGTTCTCGGTGAAGAGCTGCTGCCGGCCCAGAATGACGATGAGGAAGCCGACGGCATAGCCGAACTTGGCGATGATCGACTTCCATTCGAAATCCGGCAGGTGCGCGGCGAGCACGGACTCGGTCAGGAAGGAGAAGCCGATGGAGATTCCGGCGGCCAGCCCCGACCACCACAGGGCCGAGAAAGTCCGCCCCAGCTCGCCTTCACCCTCGGTGCGGATGATCTCGTAGACGACGACGGCGCGCAGGCGCATGCCGCCCTTCACCTGGCTTTTTTCCGCCCGCGACAGGCCGACCTTTGGCTCGGGGATGTCCTCGCCAGCCTTGTCCGTCATGGGCAAACCCTCTCCTATTTTGCCATCCTCGGGCTTGTCCCGAGGACCTAGCTCCAGACCAGCTCCAACGGAGCAAAATGGCAGCTATCGCTCGCCTAAGCGTTAGGTACCTGAGTCCGTTGAACTGTGGGTCCTCGGGACAAGCCCGAGGATGACAGTGGGGCTATGTTTTCGGCTCGTCGGTGTCGCGGCCGAGCTTATAGAGGTTTTGCAGCAGCGCGTCGAAGCCCCCCGAGCCGGCGCCCGCGTGCAGGTCGATGCGGCCGACCTTCTCCACGAGCTTCTCGAGCGCCTCCAGCTCCTTCAGGCGCAGAAGCAGCGGGTTGTCCTCCATCAGCTTGGAGGTGTTGAGCAGCGAGCGCGTCGCCGCCGTCTCCTCCTGGCGACGGATGAGGTTGGCCTTGGCCACCCGCTCGGCCTCCACGACCTTGTTCAAGAGCTCGCGCACGTCACCCGGCAGGATCACGTCCTTGACGCCGATCTCGCCGACCTCCGCGCCGAGCGCGCGCGCACGCTCGGTGACGAACGCCCGCACCTCGTTGTCGATGGTGTCGCGTGCCGCCAGGATCTCGTCCAGCGTCCGCGTCGCCACCGCCTCGCGGATGGCGAACTGGATGAGCCGGTAGAGCGTGCCCGCCACGTCGGCGGTGGCCAGCGCCGCCTGCTCGGGGTCCGTCACTTTAGTGAACGCTGTAAGCGTGACCCGGATGCCGACGCGGTCCTTGGTCAGGATCTCCTGCGCCGTGATCTCCAGCGGCTGCGGGCGCAGGTCGACCTTCACGACCCGGACGGTGCGGCCCACCTGCCAGAAGGCGTGGCGGCCCGGCGCTAGCCGCTCCTTGAGCTCGCCGTCGATCATCAACAGGCCGGCCTCGTGCGCCTCCACCAGCGCCTGCACGACCACCGGCCCGGCGCGCGCCATATCGAGCTTGTCGAGATGACGCTTGGCGATGCGCAATTCCGACGCGGTGTCGATCCGCTCCACCTCGATCTCTGTCAGCGTCTTCCAGAAGGCACGCGTGGTGTTGGGCAGCACCAGGTGCTTGGGCTCGCCATCGAAGGACACGATGGCGACCTCGTTGGGCCCGGCATGCACGATTTCCAGGTTCTGGTCGGCCACCGGCCGGTGCGTTTTCTGCAAAAGCAGCGCCTTTTCGGGCGCAATCTCGGCGCGCACCACCTTGACGATCTCCACCTTCAGGTGCCGCCCCGGATCGAACGCCAGGAAGCGGCCCGGCTGCAAAAGCCGCACAAAGCGGCCGTCGCGGGCGAGAAAGGCGCGCTCGTCGTCCTTGACGACGACCTCGAACCAAAAACCGAACTTACGCATCGCAAAAATCTCCGACGTACACGTAGGCAAAGGTCGCCGGCCGCCCCCCACACGTTGGTCGCGGGCCGGGGCTTGAGCCCGGCCGCGCCACCATACACGTCGGGTTGCGTCCACGTCCCCTCCGAGGAGGGGGCGCGCCGGTGCCCGGGCTCAGGCTTAGCGACCGGGCGGTATCCGCCCCGGCTCAGAGCGCCGCAGTGCTCGCCGTCCCGCTCCTGCCGTTGGCCGAGGCCTCAGGCGGTGTGCGGTTTGGCCAGGGAGCTGCCGGCTTCCCCTATGTTTGAACTCGTTTTTCAGACGAGCGTCCTGGCAAGGACGTACGACGTGGGAGTCGAACCCACGACCTCAAGATTAAAAGTCTTGTGCTCTACCCATTGAGCTAGTCGTTTGGTGAAGTCGAAGGGAATCGAACCCCCGGCCTCCCGGTTTCCCGGGCGCTCTACCACTGAGCTACAACCTCGGTTGAGGACGCGGAACACGGCACCCGCAGGGCGGGGCGTGCCAGCCGGGTCTCGGCGAGCCCGGGCACATGGCGCTCGGCGGGGCACTAACGGCACGATTCAGGCGGGAATTGGAACGCGGGCGATAACATTCCCGTCAGCCCCCCCGGCGGAAGCACCAAAGACGGTGGTGCCGTTTCGGTCGCCCTGGCGCCGCAATTTCATGCGCCATTCATGTCGGAACTGTCAGCATCCATGTCGCGTTGTTCGGGAACTGGGAACGTGCATCCTTAGGCGTTCCTACCAATTCTTACCCACTGCTGGATGATCGACCGATGCCCATGAGTGCCACCGGCCCGGGGTTGCAGCGAGACCTGCGAATCGACTTCTTTCGCGGCCTAGCCCTACTGTTCATTTTTGTCGACCACGTGCCTGGCAACGTCCTCGCCAGGTTCACCTTGCGCAACTTCGGCTTTGCCGATGCCGCCGAGGTGTTCGTGCTGCTCGCGGGCTTCTCCGCCGTCTTGGCCTACGGTCGCACCTTCGATACGCAAGGCTTCAAGGCAGGCTCTGCCCGCGTTCTCGATCGCGTGCGCGACCTCTACATCTGGCATCTGGGGCTCGTTTTCGTGTCTGCCATCGGGCTGACGCTCGCTGCGAAGGTGTTCGGCAATCCGATGTACGTGAAGAACATCGGCGTGCACGTATTCGGCGAGGCACCCGCGCGTTCGGCGGTGTTCACCGCAACGCTCGTCAATCAGCCCAACATGCTGAACATTCTGCCGCTGTATATCGTGCTGCTGCTGTGCTGGCTCCCCTTCGTATTGTGGCTCCTGCCGCGCCGGCCATGGCTGACGCTTTGCCTGTCGTTGGCCATGTGGGCGCTCGCCAACGTCCTTCACCTGAACCTGCCAAGCCAGCTGCATACCAATGGCTGGGTGTTCAATCCCTTTGCCTGGCAGCTGCTTGTTACGATTGGCGCGATGGCGGCGTACTTCAGCCGGCGCGGCGCCGTTCTGATCTACCGCCCGCTCTTGTGGGCCGCGATCGGTTATGTCGCGTTTGCGTTTCTGGTTGCGGCTCCGTGGACGCAGATCGCCGGACTCGAGCACGCGCGAATCTTTCCGGCTGATCTCTTGGGGCCGATGAACAAAAGCTATCTTTCCCCTTGGAGGCTGCTGCATGTCGTCGCGCTGGGATATCTCGCGATGATCTTATTGTCGCCCCAAAGCGGCTGGCTAACTCGCGCCTGGGCCAGGGGCATTGGGCGCTGCGGCCGGCACTCCTTAGAGATCTTCTGCCTCGGAACGGTACTGTCGTTTACCGGGTGGGTAGTTCTTGCTGAAGCCGGTGATGGATTTGTCCTGCAAATTCTGGTCAATATGATCGGCATCGGAATTCTGTGGGGCACAGCATGGGCTCTGGCGGGGCGAAATCGCGGCGCGGACGGCGTGGCTTTCACGCAAGCCTTGCGCAAGTATCTTGCGGACTGGCGCTCACAGCTGCAGCGGGTCTGACGCTATTCTCCTCCCCGGCCGGTGCGCGCCAGCAGTGCGAGGCCCCGGCCAGTCTCGTGCGCTTCAATGCGCCGCTGCCCAAGTTCGCGGCGGCGCTTGCCGGCAGCAAGCCGGTGCATATCGTGGCGCTCGGCTCCTCGAGCACGCAGGGGATTGGTGCCAGCAGCCCCAAGTTCCGCTATCCTGTGCGTCTGCAAGCCGAGCTGCGACGCCGGTTTCCCGATAGCAAGATCACGGTCGACAATCTCGGCGTCGGCGGCCAGCTCGCCACCGACATGCTGCCGCGCATTTCCAAGGCCGTGCTGCCGCGCCACCCGACGCTGGTGATCTGGCAGACGGGCGTCAACGACGCGATGCGCCACGTCAATCTGGAGACGTTCCGGCGTACCGTGCTGCGCGGCATCGACCGGCTCCAGAAGAATGGCATCGACGTGGTTCTGCTCGACATGCAGTATTTCCCCCGGGCCGAGAAGGTGCATGACTTCGCCCGCTACCTCATCGCCATGCGCCAGATCGCGGAGGTCCGCAAGGTTCCCATCGTGCAGCGCTACGCCATCATGAAGCATCTGGTGACGAGCGCGCAGTTCACCGCCCGCCAGCTCTTGGCCAAGGACCTCTTTCATCCCAACGATGTCACCTATGGCTGTCTCGGCCGCTTAATGGCGGAGGCGCTGCAGGGCGAGGTGGCGCGCCGCATCGATCCGGTGAAGTATCCGGCCGAGCCTGCCCGGCAGGCCGGCTCAGTTATACCTGTGCCGGTCCACTAGCTCGGGCCCAGTCCTCGATGCGCCCGTCGGGTACGCTTGTGAACGACGCCTGCTAGCTTCCCGAAAGCTTAGCCGGCCTCGTTTGACGGCCGGCCTCCTTCGACGCACCCTCTCACCGTCTGCGCGATTCCCGACGAGGATATGGAGCATGGCCGGCCTCTCCCGCTCGCTTGACCACAGCAAGGACCGCTACGACGTCATCGTCGTCGGCTCCGGTTATGGCGGCGGCGTCGCGGCCTCGCGCCTTGCCCGCGCCGGCAAGCGCGTCGCCGTGCTGGAGCGTGGCCGCGAGGTGCTGACGGGGGAATTCCCAAGCCGCTTCCCCGACTTGAAGAACGAGCTGCAGGTGACGGGCAAGCGGGTGCGCACCGGTCCCTCCTCGGCGCTCTACGACGTGCGCCTCGGCGAGGACATGCACGTGCTCGTCGGCTGTGGGCTCGGCGGGGGCTCGCTGGTCAATGCCGGCGTGGCGCTCAGGCCCGATGCCCGCGTCTTTGCCGACGCCGTATGGCCGGGGCAGATTGCACAGGATGGGCTGCTCGATGAGGGCTTCCGCCGCGCCGAGCGCTGGCTCAAGCCGCAGAGCGACCCGCGCGCGGACACACTCACGAAATTCCAGTCGCTTGCAACGGCCGGCAAAGGCCTCGGCTACACCCCGATTGCCCCAACCGTCACTGTGAGCTTTGGTGGGGGCGTCAACGCCGCCGGCGTCGACCAGCCCGCCTGCACCCGTTGCGGCGACTGTTGTGGGGGTTGCAACGTTGGCGCCAAGACCTCCGTTGCGCTCACCTATCTGGCAGACGCGGCGCGCCACGGCGCAGCGCTGTTTACGCACGCTGCCGTTCGCCATGTGGCCAAGGGAAAAGACGGCACGTGGATGGTGCACGTGCGCCGCCTCGACACGAACGGCTCAAGCCCGCAGGACATGGTCTTGAGCGCGCCGGTCGTGGTGCTCGGCGCCGGCACGCTCGGCTCGACTGAGATCCTGCTGCGCTCGCGCGCAAACGGTTTGGCGCTGTCCGACCGGCTCGGGCTCCGCTTCTCGGCCAACGGCGACATCATCGCCTTCGGCTACGGCGCCAAGATCCCGGTTGACGCCATCGGCGTCGGCCATCCGTCCAAGATCGCAGGCATGGAGATCGGCGCGGCCGTCTCCGGCCAGATCGAGATTGATGACGTGCACGACCTCGCCCAGGAGCTGCGCGTGCAGGAGGGCGTGCTGCCGTCCGCGCTCGCGCCCGTGCTGCCCGTGCTTTTTATTCCCAATGGCCGCCTGCTCGGTGCGCTGCAGAGCCTGATCAACGGCGTCTACAAAGGTCCGTTTTCCAAGCTGCAGACCTTCTTCGCCGTCTCGCACGACAGCGCTTCGGGTCGCTTCGTGCTCGAGGACGATGATCTGCGGCTCGTGTGGCCAGCTGCCAAGGATGAGCCGGTGTACAAGCGCCTCGACGCCGTGCTGTCCTCGATCGTCAACCAGGTTGGCGGCTCTTACGTCAAGAACCCGCTTGCTGGCACCGTCATGGGGCATCAGCCGGCGACCGCGCATCCCTTGGGCGGCGCCGGCATGGCGGCCGAGCGCGCCGATGGCGTCGTCAATCACAAGGGTCAGGTGTTCGATGCGGGATCGGGGCGCGGCTCGACCGCCGTGCACGAGGGGCTCTACGTCGTCGACGGCGCAATGATGCCGCGCTCGCTCGGTGTCAATCCGCTGTTGTCCATCACGGCGCTCGCCGAGCGCGCGATGCTGCACATCGCCCAGGATTACGGGCTGACATTCGATGATGCCGCGATCGGCGGTACGCCGGTGACGCCCGCCGATCTCGGCTCGATCATTGCGGCCTAATCTTACGCGCTCTTCTTGAAGCGCGCGGCCTCCTCGGAGCCCTTGGTCGCGTCGCCCGCGCTGTAGGAATGCGCGCCGGCTCCCGCGAGCTTGCCCTTGTCGACGATCAGGTACTCCTCGCGGATCGGCTTGCCCGCGAAGAACAACTCCAGGATCTCGCGCGTTCCTGCCGCATAGCGCGCTTGCGCCGACAGCGAGGTGCCCGAGACGTGTGGCGTCATGCCGTGATGCGGCATGGTCCGCCACGGGTGGTCCTGCGGCGCCGGTTGCGGGAACCAGACGTCGCCGGCGTAGCCCGCGAGCTGCCCGCTTTCGAGTGCCCGCACCACCGCGTCGCGGTCACAGATCTTGCCGCGTGCGGTGTTCACCAGGTAGGCGCCGCGCTTCATCTTGGAGATGAGCTTGTCGTTGAAGAGGTGCTCGGTCTCCGGATGCAGCGGGGCGTTGATGGTGACGACGTCGCACACCTTGACCAGCGACTCGACGTTCTTGTGGTAGGTGAGGCCCAGCTCCTTCTCCACCTTTTCAGGCAAGCGGTGGCGATCGGTGTAGTGGAGCTTCACGTCGAACGGCTTCAGGCGTTTCAAGACGGCGAGCCCGATGCGGCCGGCGCCGACGGTGCCGACGGTCATGCCTTCCAGATCATAGGAGCGCTCGACGCAGTCGGCGATGTTCCAGCCGCCCTTCACCACCCACTGGTAGGAAGGAATGTAGTTGCGCACCAGCGACAGGATCATCATGACCACATGCTCGGCGACGCTGATCGAGTTGGAGTAGGTGATTTCCGCCACCGTGATGCCCTTGTCGGCCGCGGCTTCCAGATCGACGTGGTCGGAGCCGATGCCGGCGGTGATCGCCAGTTTCAGCTTCTTGGCTTTGGCAATTCGGTCTTCCGTCAGATAAGCCGGCCAGAACGGCTGCGAGATCACAACGTCGGCGTCGGGCAGCTCGCGCTCGAATACCGAGTTGGGGCCATCCTTGTCGGAAGTGATGACGAAGGTGTGGCCGGCATCCTCGAGAAACTTGCGCAGGCCCAATTCGCCCGAGACGCTGCCGAGCAGCTCGCCGGGCTTGAAGTCGATCGCCTTTGGGGTGGGGAGCGTCTGACCGCCGGGGTAGCGGTCAAGCTTGGGGACGCCGTCGCGCGCATACGATTTTGGATAGCCGTCGACGGGGTCGTCGTAGAGGACGCATAGGACTTTGGCCATGGTCGGTTTCCTCCATGCTCAAGTGATCGAGAGGAAACGCCCGGGGGACGCCGTCCGTTCAGTGCTAGCGAATAGTTAAGGCTCCAACGCACGGCGTCATGGAGCGAAGAAGCGGCATTCTCGGCGCTTCCTCTCGGGCCGGCCGCGGGAACGACGGGCGTCGGGCTGCGGCGGCCGTAAACATCTGCATACCTCAATAGGTAGTCCAATCGCCTGCGCGCACAAGATCATCGTTTGTGTCGATAAGGCCCGAAATGCCAGGCCTCGCGGCATGCCGCTCGGCAAACACGAAAGCGTGAACGGCGTCAGGCGCGCAGCGCCTGCTTGAAGAAGGCGATCTGCTCTGAGCTCGAGCGCTTGAACCATTCGCCCAGATAGATGTCGAAGTGCCCGATCGGCAGCTTAACGAGCCGCGCTTGGTCGCCCATCTGTTCGGCAACTGCGACTGTGGCCAGCGGCGAGGTCACGCTGTCCTTCATGCAGGCGATGACGAGCGCCGGGCATTTAACCGACTTGGCGGCGCGCTTCGGCCGGTAGCACCGCATGACGAGGAACACGCGCGCGGCGATCTCGTTGCGCCAGCTCGGAGGGGTGATCGCGCGCAGGCCGTCGTAAGCATCGTGGCTTGCCATGGCGGCGAAGGCGCCAGGCGGCGCCACGATCGGCACGTAGTAGGGGCTCAGCCCGAGGAATGCACGCGCCTTGTCGATGAGCCCGGAGAGGCCCAGCCGCACGACGGGGCCCCAACCGAGCTCGTGCACGATCATGTAGACGCTGGCGCGGCCGTCCACCATCGGACACTGCGCCGAGACGGCGGCAATATCGGGATCGCGCGCCGCAACGACGAGCACGTGCCCGCCCGACATTGAGGTTCCCCACAGTCCTATGCGCGCCGCATCGACTCCGGGGAGCGAACGGGCAAACGCGACGGCCGCCGCCCAGTCCTCGAGCTGGCGCGGAATGGAGACGACCTGGCGCGGTTCGCCGTCGCTGTCGCCGAGGCAGCGGTAGTCGAACAGCAAGACGTAGAATCCGGCAGCCGCGAAAGCGCGCGCATAGGGGTCAAGCGCGCACGCGCGCGTCCCGCCCAGACCGTGCGCCATGACGATGCAGGGCGCGGGGCGCGCAGTGCCTGCATCAGGCGCATAGACCCACGCGCGGCAGGTCACCCCGCCGCTTTCGAATTCGACGTCACGGCGCACCGCGGAGGGTTTCTCCGCTGCGGGAGCAGGATGCTCCCAGCCGCCTTTTCGTCGCATGAGAGCTTCCTGCTTCATTGCAAACATGTGCCGCTTCTGATCGATCGGACGTTCTGCTCCATGGAGGCATGGCGCGCTGTTCCCGAGGGAACAGGGTGGCACAATCGAGCATCGCCAGGGTTGCCGCTTGGTGGACAAAACCGCTCGCTGTTTAAGGATGTCCTCTGGCTTGCAAGGCCCTGCCCGCGGGCTGCTGGACTCAGCGGTTACGCGATCGACAAAACGGGTGGAGCGGACGACGGGAATCGAACCGGTGTCTTTGGCCGGGAAGGCCGGTGCTCTGCCACTGAGCTACATCCGCAAATCTTTATAAAGGGAGCTAGCCTGTGGTCCGCCTGCGCGGGTCGGGAAGCCAGGCCGCGCTGCGCAGATCGTTCCTGATGGCGCGAAGGCGACGGTACCCCTGCTCCCACAGCATCACGACGAGAAAGCCCATCGACCGCCGTCGGCCTACATCGATCAGGAGGTCGACCGTCCTTCTCCTTCCCGCCCAGAGCTGCGACATGAAGCTTCCTTCCGGGGAGCACGAATTCGATGGCGTCGATCGAGCCCGACGCGAACAGTTGCTCCGTCACTTTGTCGATGAGCAGCGCGCCGGGGGAATACTTCGCAAAGGCTCCGTCGAACGCCGTCTTCCAGGTGTAGGCCATGCTGCCGCTGTAGAGGAGTACCTGGGCGGCGATCGGCTTGCCGTCAACGCGCAACAGCGCCACGGATGCACCTCGAATGCCGGACAAGTCTCGAATGAGGCGTCTCACGAATGCCGCGTCGACCTCGCTCGACAGCAGGGCGGTGCAGTTGCTTCCTTTCCAGCTTGCGGCCTCTATCGCAAGGAACACCTCGAAGGCTTCTTGCGCCGCCGTCGGCTCCCGCTCGTTCACGATGTCGACCCCGCCGAGCGCTGCCAGCCGGTTCCAATCCTGGCGTAGCTTCTTTCGCGTCGACCCGGAGCTCTTTATTCCCGCTGATCGGGTTGCAAAGGGGCGCTGGTGCTCGGCCAGCTGCAGCATGGGGATGCGGCGTTCTGCAAGCACCTTCTCGATGGCGCGATACGTTTCTGCGTCGGCATCGAGGTACTTGAGGCGGACTACCTTGGGGAGCGAAGGCTCGCCCGCGATGGAATCGAAAAACGCGCCGATGGCCGCCTCCATATGATCGGAGTCGACGACCGGATTTGAGACGAACGAATAGTCGTAGGGCGGAGCCAAGAGCGTTGCCGGGCCAATCCGCCAAATCCGCTTCTTTTGCAGCGCCCACAGGCCCACCAGTGTCCGCCTGTCTCCCTCTCCTTCCCAGGCCTCGAGCACCTTGATACGCGAGACGCCGGTTGCTTTCGCCGCCAGCAACGCCACCGGGTTCATGAACACGTTGGGCGCGGCACGGTGCGCGAGCGCATGCCAATCGCCAGCGACATCAGGCAGGACCGAGCGGAGCAAGGAGAGGATTTTTGACACTTGGCGTCCCGTTTTGGTTCGTCCGACGACGGGGCCGGCCGAACTTGTGTCAGTTAATGGTGCAGCTCCCAGGCGGCGGACGAGCCCGTGGAGCCGATCAAAGCAAAAGCCGTGCCGGGGCCAGGTTGGTCCAAGTGTTGCAATCTCGCCTGTCAGCCTGTGTGCAACGGCTGGTCAGCGTGGAGTGAGCGGAATGCGAGATGCGGATATCGCCATTGCCGGAGGCGGCCTTGCCGGCTCCACCGCGGCTGCCATGCTGGCAAGATCCGGCTTCGATGTCGTCCTGATCGACCCGCATCCGGTCTACCCTCCGGACTTTCGCTGCGAGAAGCTCGACGGGCCCCAGGCTGCGATCTTGCGCAAGACCGGCATCAGTGAGGCGGTCCTTGCCGGAGCAACGCTCGATCAGGAGGCGTGGGTTGCGAGGATGGGCCGCCTTGTCGACAAGCGGCGGGGCGACCAGCACGGCATCCTCTATGACACGCTCGTCAACACGGTCCGGGCACAGATCCCGGACACGGCGCGGATCATCCATTCCAAGGTTGAGGCCATCTCGCCAGGGCCGGATGCCCAGTTGGTCAGATTGGCGGGCGGAAAGCAGATAAGGGCGCGCCTCGTTGTGCTGGCAAATGGGCTCAACACCAGCTTGCGCAAATCGCTCTCGATGGAGCGGGTCGTGACCAGCCCTTGCCACTCGGTGACGATCGGTTTCAACGTCCGGCCGTCCGGCCGGTCGTGCTTTCCGTTTTCATCGCTGTCTTATTTCTCCGAGCGCCCCCGCGATCGTTTCGCCTATCTGACGCTCTTTCCCATCGGTCAGATCGTGCGCGCGAACTTCATTGTCTACCGCGACATCCACGATCCGTGGTTTGAGGAATTCCGTAATTCTCCCAGGGCGGTCATGAAGGCGGCGATGCCGGGGCTGGAAAAGCTTACGGGCGACTACGAGGTGTTCGGACACATCAGGATTCGTCCGGCTGACCTCTATGTCACCAAGGGCTACGAGCGCTCCGGCATCGTGCTCGTGGGCGATGCCTTCGCTACGTCGTGCCCGGGCGCCGGAACGGGCACCGGCAAGGTGCTCACCGACGTCGAGCGGCTTTGCAACGTCTATGTTCCGCGCTGGCTTGCGACGCCGGGGATGTCGTTCGAGAAGATCGCCGCCTTCTATGCCGACCCCGAGAAGCGCGCTTACGACGCCTTTTCGCGAAAGAAGGCCCACGCCCTACGCTCCCTTTCGATCGATACGAGCGTGCGCTGGCAGAGCGAGCGGTGGCTCCGTTTTGCCGTTCGCTGGGCGATCGGCCAGTTGCGACCAGCGCGCCAGCACCTCCTGACGTCCGCGCGCATAGGCACCGCCGTGCAAAACGTGACGGCCCGACCTGCGGATCGGCATTTGAGGACGGGCTGACGCTTCGCCTAGTGCCCTGCTCGAGCTGGGCTCACCCGGAACTCCAGCGAGCGCCATCGCGCCTAAGCCGCCCCTAAAGGCTAGCCTCGCTGACATTCATGAGGAATTTCCGGACGTTCGCCCTATCGGCAAGTTTTGAAAACGTTCACTCTGCCAGCGAT
Organism: uncultured Alphaproteobacteria bacterium; assembly: GCA_963782555.1. GTDB lineage: Bacteria > Pseudomonadota > Alphaproteobacteria > Rhizobiales > Hyphomicrobiaceae > Hyphomicrobium_A. Next base: position 556,972 of record CAWAKB010000003.1, read on the forward strand.
ACAAAAACAGATAGATGAGACGCCGCCGCACACAGCGGCGAGGCCATACCTTTAACGGTCATCGGCATCCCTGCCTGTATTGGGTCGTCATTGCAACCGCCACATCCGGCGATCGCACTGAGAGCGGCAGTGCCAGAGCGGCAGATGTGCACTGCAAGCACGTATCCGTTCACCCTGACCGTAGCTGTCATTTTCGTTCTCTGAAAAAATTCTTGGGCGTGACTGCGTTCCGATCATGCCCCGCACTCGAATTGACGCGCGCACAAATGTCTGGCCGCCGGCATGACGGCCAAATAGGGGCTGAGCCCGACAAGATTAAAAAAGGCGGCTTTGGTGCCGTTAGTGGGAGAGATAACGTTATGCCTTCGAAAGGCCTCTTGGGAATACGATGGAATCGCAAGCTCGCGCTTTGCTCGGCATTAGTTGCGGGATTGGGAATTTCTGCGCCCGCACTGGCACATGATTCCGACCATGACCACGGACCAACCGTCAATACGGCTGATGGACCGGTCCGGGGTTTCACGAAGAATGGCGTGAATGTCTTCTTAGGCATCCCGTATGCGGCACCGCCGGTCGGAAAGCTACGCTGGCGGCCTCCGTCACCGCCTGCCCATCATGGTCTGCTCGATGCCACGCAGTATGCCGATTCGTGCGAGGTGACCGAACTCCAGTCGTTTGGCGGTCCCAAGAGCATGAGTGAGGACTGCCTTTATCTCAACGTCTTCACGAAAAACGCGCACGCTGGCGGTCACGGCAGGGGCCTGCCGGTCATCGTCTGGATCTACGGTGGCGGCAACGTCGAGGGTGAATCCAATGACTACGACGGGAGCAAGCTTGCGACCGGCGGTCCTCTGGGTACCCCCACCGTGGTCGTCACCTTCAACTATCGCTTGGGCTTGTTTGGCTATTTATCAGAGCAGCATTTGAACGCGGAAGGTCACCCTTGGGGCAACTACGGCATCCTGGATCAGCAGGCCGCGCTCCGCTGGGTTCAGCGCAACATTCGCGCCTTCGGCGGTGATCCGACCAGGGTTGCACTCGGCGGCCAATCCGCTGGCGGAGTGGACACTGGTGCGAACGTCCTTTCGCCAGGGGCTGCGGGACTTTTCAACCGAGCGATCTACCAAAGCTCTTTGCCGGCGTTCTCCGGCTTGCCGACCGCCACGACGGCGTTGGCAAGGGGCAACGCCTTCGCTGCTGCGGTGGACTGTTCGAGTTCCGCCTGCCTGCGCCAATTATCGGCCGCGCGCATCCTGCAGATCCAGGGAACGGCCAGAGGCAATGCCATCGATCCGACCCTCCGTCAGACCTACACGGTTGGTCCGTTTGTGGATGGAACCGTCATTCCCCACCAGCCGGAGACGGCCTTTACGACGGGGCAATTCAACCGCATGCCGACGATGTCAGGGACGGTTGCCGACGAATCGAATTTCGGTGCGGCGATCTCCGAATACTTCTCCGGTCCGCCCCAGGTGGCGAAGACCCCGGAGCAGTACACGGCCGGCACCAGCGCCGCTGTGTTGGCTGAGTATCCGCTCTCGGACTATGGCAACAATCCGCAAATCGCGTCGGACCGGGCCGGCACCGATCCAACCAAGTGCCAGACGCTTCACGTTCTGAATCTGTGGGCGTCGCAAATTCCGACCTACGCCTACGATTTCACTTACACGAATGCGCCGTTCAACTTCCCGCAGATGCCGAACGCGTACTCTCCGACCGGCCATTACCAGGCTCTCGCCTACCACACGGCGGACATCCAGTTCCTGTTCCCGCATTTCTCGGGCGGCATACTTGGCGTAAACCTCGATCAGCAGACCGGTCAGCCGCGCGAGCTGCAAGGGGCCGAGGTCAAGCTGTCCGACCTGCTCGTGGCGGCTTGGACCAACTTTGCCGCGACCGGCAACCCGAACGGACACAGGGCTCTCAATTGGGCACCGTTCGAGGCAAACTCCGGACCATTCCTCCAGCAGGATATTCCCACCTCGGTTAAATCCGTGGCCCAATACAGAAGCAATTACAAATGCGACTTCTGGGATTCGAAGTTCTGACCTATCCCACCGACTAGCTCGTGAACCCATAAAGACCGAGATTGGATGCATAGCGGCCTGTCCGGTTCTTGCGATCGCAAGGGACAGGCCGCCGCCAGAGGGCGCTCTTTCAGCGGCAAAAGGCGCTTGAAGCGGCTCTGCCGGGCCCCGACCATTAACGCGGGCGAGGCCAGCATGATGTCCGCTTTCGGCGGGATACCTTCCCACTGTCCTGGGCGGGCCAGATGCCTGCTTCTGACCGTAGCGGTCATTCTTCGCGCCGCAAATTCGGCACGGCTATCGTCACAAGGCCAAGCCCCCACCCTGCCTTAAGCATCCGACTGAGGAAGGGTTCGACGGAGCAAGTCGCGCCCATTAGTGTAGGAGTTCGAGGGTGCTCAAGCGATCCCAATTGGCGCAACATGCTGAAGTTTGTCGGTACGCAGTGGCGCGGCGAGGCGCCGTTCTGGATCAGCACGCTGGTCATTTCGTTGATGCTGCCATGGGCGCTGACGATCTTCGGCATTCAATGGCTCAGCGCCTATACGATTGACAGCACGCCCTACCGCAACATGACGGCCGGCGCCATCGTCTTTGCCATGATTGGAGCCGTCGGCATCTGGCAGCTTATCGGTACTTGGCGCGCGAGCTCGAAACTGAAGGCGCCGGGCCGATGGTGGATCACACGCTGGCTGGCGCGTCTCGTGGCGGTCACGGGCTTCGCGCTGGCGGCGTTCGCAGTCTCGACGGCGCCGGCCGGCATGGCGCGCTACTATGCCGAGGCAACCGACGCCGACGTGATCGGACAGCAGGATCATGACGTCACTGTCGACGGCGACCGTATCGTCGTGACGGGGCAATTGTCCTGGGGCCTGTATGACAGTTTTTCCCAGGAGCTACGCGACAACGACCAATTGCAAGTCGTCGTCCTTGACAGTCCCGGCGGCCACTATGGGGTGGGCCGTCGCATGGGGGAGCTCATCAAGGAACGCAGGCTCGACACGCTCACGACGGACCTGTGCGCAAGTGCGTGCACCTATGCATACTTGGGGGGCAACCGCAGAATTCTGCAACAAGGAGCAAGGCTAGGCTATCACGCCCCTTCGGGGAATACGCCAGGTGTCATTGCGACGGTTGCAGAGCACGCGGCCGGCGTTTTGCGCGCGGCGAATGTCCCGGAGGATTTCATTGGCCGCGTATTCGAGACACCGGCGGATACCGTCTGGTTCCCGACCATCGACGAGTTGCTCCAGGCGAATATCGTCACGGAGGAAATCGAGTAAGGGACTCTGTGGGGTCTGCGGATCCCGCGCGTCACTCCGCTGATTTCGGGTCTGATGCGCCATTTTCGTCGGGAAAGGCGTCCGGAGCGCCGGTCAATATTTTAGACATGGTCCAGCGCCTTCCTCGCGTCGTCGACTGGACATCATCAACCAGCCAGCGACCGTCCTCGTGCACAAGGTCGAAGAGAATTTCCTTGGGCTCGGCGAAGTTGTTGAATTGCGCAATGACCTGCGCGTGATCTCCAGCCTCGGAAACCGGCGCGACCTTCAGCTGTCTGATTTCCCAGTCCTGGCCATCGACGAAAACGTCCCAGTCGATTTTGCCGACCTCTCCTTCGGGCGTGCTCCCCCGGTCGGCATCGATAAGTTTCTGGAGGCGATGGCTGTAGACTGCGCCTACGTCCGGCGCGGCGTCCGCTGTCGTCTCGTACGCCTTATAGATTGCACAAATCGCGCTGACCGGGTCACCACCTGGGCCGGCATGCGCAGTCGGAATCCAGAACGCGAACGTCAGTAGAAGGATCCAGCTTCGCATGTATCACACTGCCGATTGAGCCTATGCCGCACCGTAGCAAGCCCGAATGCTAAGGCGCTAGAAAGCACGCGCCGGAGGTCGTTGCCAAGGAAAGCGACGACCATTCTTAAGGGAATCCTGCGACTGCGAAACGTACGATCCGGGCGCGTTCGGCGGTGGGACTATTCCCATGCGGCCCTTCCTTCGGGTTGCCCTTCTCTCCCCTGCCCAGACGCCGCCCGACGGGCAAGGAAGGCAGCTCGGCCTACTTGTTTCCTGTTTGGCCGATCGATCCGTTCAACTACTCTCGGTGCTCCTGCAAAAGCCAAAGGGGCAAACGTGATGGGGAAGCGTTGTGTTAAAATAATAGGCTGCCTTCTTGTCCTTCTCCTTGGGGCGCTGCCCGCCATCTCCGCGGAGAATGCACAGTCGGTCGAGTACCTCTGCCTGAAGACGCCATCGGCTTCGCTGGAAGGCTTGGCCATTGCCTGCTACTCGGACCGCGCATGCAGCTATGTGGATGCGCAGAAAGGTGATCCGCTGAGGGATTACGATACGGAAAGCGTGGCCGCTGCTCTCGGGCGCGAGAAGATCGAGGGGATTGTCACTGCATCCACCCAGATCATGAAGCAGATCGGCGGGTACGGCTATGCCTGCACGCCGCTACCGTGATGCGAACTCATGGCGTGGGCCGGACATGAAGAACCTCGCTGATCGGAGCAGTCGCGGCTTTACGACCTGTCTAGAGGCTGGACGTGCGAACTGAAACGGTTGACGCGAAGGTTGCTCTATTCCGCTTGCCGCCCAACAGTCGGCCGGTCTGGTTCCTCTTGCTTGTCGTGACCACATGCTCGGCGCTCGGCTTCAATTCAATTCTAGGGAAGGACACAGTCGGAGCCGTTATGATGCTGTCGTTTGCCGCACTGCTCACGGTTCTCCTTTTCTGGACTTGGGTCCGCCTTCGCAGGCTGCAAGGCTGGCGTATTACGGTCGGCAACGACGCGGTCGAAGTCGTGTTGCCTGCGGAGCGATCGGTCTGGCAGCAATTAACTGAATTCCATGCGCGCCTTCCATATGCGTCGATCGATTTCATCGAGACGCGCGCCCATTCGCACCAGACGCCGTACATGGCAATCACGACCCAAGGCTTCGCGCTGAAGCCCAAAAACGGTGATTTCATCATCCTTGGAGAGGAGGAAGCGTCGGAAGCGACCGGGCGTATGGCGGTACTGTGGGCAGCGACCGATGCGATCCAGAAGCGTAGTGGACTTGAACTGCGAAATGTAGCGCTTCCAATCTCCGTCGAGCAGGTCTTTGCCGCAAAGTCAGGATGGCGCGTGGCAGTCGGCTCGGACGCTGTCGATCTCAATGTCCCGGCGAGCCGCGGCGCCAAAGGTAAGGCGGCTGGAACTCACCAATGCATTCCGTTCGCGGATATCGAGGCCATCGAGACACGCTTCGAGCCTGGCGGTTGGTTCAGACGCTCAGATCTCAGCTATGCGCTTAGGTTGAAGTCCGGTCACCTGATCCAGCTCGGACGAAGTCTCGCCTTTGACCCCTATGTGCCTTTCACTTGGGGCATGACGGGCCCAAACCAATTGTGGGCTGCGGCAGAAGCGCTGAGCAAACGGAGCGGCATAAAAATTCGCGATCTCGACAATGATCCCGCGCCATCTAGGGGGGCGGTTTGAGTTGATGGAAGCTTCTGGCCCTTAGGCGTCAAGTCGAGCACGAAGCTAAACGTCTGCGGGTAACACCCCAAGTGCTCCGCTAGAAGCTCTCACAACTTCCGCCCAAGGTGACTGCCGAGCGGTGCTACGGTCTAATGGGAAAGTGTACTTTCCATAATAGTGGTGGAGCCGAGGGGAATCGAACCCCTGACCTCTGCAGTGCGATTGCAGCGCTCTCCCATCTGAGCTACGGCCCCGTTCGGAGGGCGGCATTTAGGGGTGTGCCCCAAATCTTGTCAAGGAACCGGCGAGGAAAGGGCGTTTGAGCGCCCCCGCGGCCTTGCCCCGCGCAGCCTTTCGAGGCTACACGTCAGCCGGGCGCCAGATTAAAGAGCAAGGGTTATGATCGAACTCCTCGGCTTCATCAGCTACCTCATCACACTCTATACCTACATCGTCATCGCGAACGTGATCCTGAGCTGGTTGATGGCCTTCGGCGTCGTCAATCCCTACAACTCGACGGTGCGCGCCATCTGGCAGGTCTTGAACGCCCTGGTCGAGCCACTTCTGCGCCCCATACGCAACGTGATGCCCAACCTGGGTGCCATCGATATCTCGCCCATCATCCTGCTCTTGGGCTGCTTCTTCGTGCAGAGCGTAGTGCTGCCCAACATCGCCAAGCTCTTCGTGTGACCGGTGATCGCGAGCTGCCCTGGCGCGCGGGCGTTGGGTGCGTCATCGTGCGCGTGCGCTTGACGCCAAAATCCTCGATAGAAGGCGTCGGGGGCGTGGAGCCGACGGCGGAGGGCGCCGCATTTGCGGCGCGCGTGCGTGCCGTGCCGGCCGAGGGAGAAGCCAACGCGGCGCTGGTGCGGCTCGTGGCGCGCTGGCTCGATGTCCCCAAGAGCACGGTGCAGGTCACCCACGGCGCCAAATCGCGCGTCAAGTCGCTCACCATCAGCGGGGAAACCGGTTGCCTCGAGGCGCGGCTCAAGGCCAAGCTCGCGAGCGCCGGGTGATATTCAAGAAACCAGGGAGGACCGCTGACAATGACCCAAGCCTACACCATCGACGGGAAGGCCATTGCCGCTAAGGTTCGCGCCGACGTCGCAGCCGACGTAGCCCGCATCAAGAAGGACCATGGCTTTCGGCCGGGGCTGGCGGTGGTGCTCGTGGGCGAGGACCCGGCCAGCAAGGTCTACGTGCGCAACAAGGCCCAGCAGACCGTCGAGGTCGGCATGCAGTCGTTCGAGCACAAGCTCTCCGAGGATACGACCGAGGCAGCGCTGCTTGATCTTGTCGCCAAGCTCAACGCCGACCCAGCCGTACACGGCATCCTGGTGCAGATGCCGCTGCCCAAGCACATCGATAGCGTGAAGGTGCTGGAGTCGGTCGACCCCGCCAAGGACGTCGACGGTTTCCATCCCATGAACGTCGGCAAGCTGTCGATCGGCGAGCGAGCGCTCGCTCCGTGCACACCCGTCGGCTCGATTATTCTGGCCAAATCGGTGCGGCATGACCTGTCGGGTCTGGAGGCCGTCGTCGTCGGTCGCTCCAACATCGTCGGCAAGCCGATGGCGCAGCTGTTGCTGCGCGAGAACTGCACGGTGACCATCTGCCACTCGCGCACGCGCGATCTGCCGGGCGTCGTGGGTCGTGCCGACCTGGTAGTCGCGGCGATCGGCAAGCCGGAGTTCGTCAAGGGCGACTGGATCAAGCCGGGCGCCATCGTCATCGACGTGGGCATCAACCGCATCCTGAAGCCGGACGGCAAAGGCAAGCTCGTCGGCGACGTGGCGTTTGCGGAGGCGGCGCAAGTGGCCGGCGCGATCACGCCGGTGCCGGGCGGCGTCGGTCCGATGACGATCGCGTGCTTGCTCAAGAACACGGTCGAGGCGGCGCTGATGCAGAAGGGCCTGCCGGCCCAAGCCGCTTGAAGTGAGGCAGTAGGCAGTAAGTCGGCTAAGCGGCCGGCTTATGAGCCTGGATTGACAGTATCAGAGAGTTCAGCATTTTGCCGCCGCGCTCTGATCTTGAGAGCAGCGGTTCCGCCTTCCCGTTCTCGAAGATGCCTATCCTCTGCGCCAGAAGAATATGGGTCTCGAGCTCCTTGAGTGACCCTCTCGCAACCTTGAGGAACTGAACGTAGGAGCCTGTGCTTTCACGCCCACATCCTTCGGCGATGTTGGCTGGAACCGATGTCGCCGAGCGACACATCTGATCAGCAAGCCCGCGCGCCTCGAATCGAGAGGGCTTGGTCCAGCTCCGATAGACTGCCTCCGCTAGGCTGATTGCCTCCTGCCAGACTTTCAAATCGCGATAGGAAGCAATTTTCGACACCGCCTTCCCCTCACTGCCTATTGCCACTTACGCAGCGCGTTCCTGCCTGAGCGCCTCGCCGCGATAGCCGAGCGCCTCGGCAACGTGCATGCGGCTCACTTGATCGGTGCCGTCGAGGTCGGCAAGCGTACGCGCCACGCGTAGCGTGCGGTGAAATCCGCGTGCCGAGAGATGCAAGGCATCCGCTGCCTGGCGCAAAAGCGCGGTGCCATCTGCATCCGGCGTTGCGATCTCCTCCAAGATGCGACCGCTGCATTCGGCATTGGTGCGCACGCCACGGGCGCCGAGCGCGGCAAAGCGCGCCCGCTGGCGCTCGCGTGCTTGCATCACGCCCGGGCGCACTTGCACCTCGACAGGGCGAGCCTCGATGCCGACGAACGCTAACGTGGAGATCTGACCGTACATGCTGCCCCCGGCAGGTGCCCATGCAAGGCTAGCCGAGACCATGCCGAACAGGTACTGTCTCAGTTTGAAAATAACATCAGCAACCTACGGGCGAGCCCGGGTTGACAGGCTAGGGCGAAGCACCCCAACTCGGTGGTATGCTTAGCGACAAGCAGGGCTCTTGCTGATGCTCAACCACCCGAATATTACCCGGTCGTGGCCGACCATTAGGATGGAGAACGGGACGGTCTCACGGATCTATCTGGTCGAGACCAATCTGGTGCTGGCGCCACGGTCGCCCCAGTACGACGAGAAGGCGGTCAACGATCTCTTGGACACGCTGGGGCGGTATCTGAAGCGCGCCGGCTATGACAGCGCCGAGATCATTCCGGAAACGAGGTAAGGCGTAGGAATGCCAAGAGGTCCTAAAGGCGAGAAGCGCCCTGCCGACGTGATCGGAGCGGCCATCAAGGTCGCCAAGATCGCCACGGGCGAGGCCACCGAGGACGTTGACGAGAACGGCAAGGATAAGGCCGCGCAGTCCTTGGGGCGCCGAGGCGGGAAGGCGCGGGCGGAGTCATTGAGCAAGCAGAAGCGGGCGGAAATCGCCAAGAAGGCGGCGAAGGCGCGCTGGAACACTAAGTAGCAGACCTTCCCACGACCGGCAGGCTGGCCGCGTCTATCCAATCTCCATCGCCCAATTTGCATTGAAAGCTTAGCTGCCCTGGATTTGGCATTGGAATTGGAATGTTGGGTATGATGGCTACGACGTTGCGAGCCGGACGATCGACAGAAAATTGTCCCGTTCCTTCCATCACCTTTTCGTGCTCGTAAAATGCGCGGAAGCTTATAGATGTATCCTGTTTTTCGTCAGCCTCCAGGAACATGACCAACGAAAGCGCTAGCCCAGAGGGAAAGCTCGGTACGCCGATGCTTTCGCCATAAACGCCGATAATAATTACCTTGCCATTGTCTTCACGGCGAGCGTCATCACAGATTATAGCGAACTTCAGACGCAAGCCATCCTGGCCCGTCATGGCGCGAGTTGCACTTCTAGAGTTCTGGTTGCGCCGGTACTGGTCCGAGGGCTTGGGGTTTTCCGTGCGCGGATAACATCAGACGCTTCCGTCAGCCAGTCCGGTGCGCGGAAGTTGGCGCTTGGGCGCTCTTCTAGGCTCCGTAGGGCAATCTTCGGTTCAGACTTGCAAATGCCCAAAAGCATGTCGCTGACAGTGTCGATCTCCCAGTTTCCAGGAGACCCCAGCCAACGTGTAATTTGTTCTGGCTTGCGACCAATGCGGCGAGCTAAGTCAGCTTTTGTAAAGCCAGCCGTCTCGCGCTTAAGGAACTCTGTGACAACCAACTCATAAAGATGGTCACGAAATCTCTCTCGGAAATAAGCAAGTTTTCCAAGCGGAATTCTCTCATCGCTCAGAATCTCGCTCAGGAATGGTGTTTGTGCTGATGTAGTCACTTACGCTGTCTCCTGAGTGTGCTGCGTAGCTTGCAAAAAGTCGGTGCCACTCTGCCTTGGCTTTGCGCATCTCGATTTCGAATTCCCTTGAGCCGGGTCCACCGAGCTTGTCTCGGTATTCCCAGTTAAGAAGAACAAGGGTGTCTCTCTCGCTAAACCTTCCGAATACACGAATTCCGCGGCGTGGATATCGACTTCGCATTTCCCAAACCTCATCTCTTCCTGGGTCCAGTCGAGCCAAGAATGTAGACTTAGATTTTTTGTAGGGTTCAAGCATCGCCTTGATAAGTCGGCCTTCAACAAACCTGTCGAAGTCCTCCCAAAGCTTGCCGCAGCGGTACTCTTCGGCGGCATCCGCCCAAGGCCCTTCCACCAGCCGGTTGATTTCTCGCGTGCCGAACAAGAACCGCTCAGTCTTCGCGTCAGGCATGCGCGGCTAAATCTGAAACAGTTCGCCACGATCGCACCAATCGGCTATCTCATTACTTATTGACATATAAATCAACAGCCAGAAAAATGCAAGCCTGCAGTGAGATTCCTAATCAAATCACAGGGTTTACAGATTCTCCAGCTCCAACACGGGTGCTTGACGCTAAGCATATAAATTCATATATTAGGGGCATGAACAAGCTGCCCGTCAGCAAGCGCGTCCAAATCCTCCAGATGCTCTGCGAGGGTATGTCCATGCGCGCGATCTCCCGCGTGGCGGACGTGTCGATCAACACCGTTACCAAGCTCCTGGAGGATGCTGGCAAGTTCTGTTTCCTGTTCCACCATGAGCGGGTGCGCGGGCTGACCTCCAAGCGTGTGCAGGTCGATGAGATTTGGTCGTTCACCTACTGCAAGGCGGGCAACCTCCCGTATGCCAAGGCGGCACCGCGCATGGCCGGCGACGTGTGGACGTGGACCGCCATTGACGCCGACACCAAGCTTATGTGCTCTTGGATGGTCGGTGAGCGCGACGCCAACTGGGCTGAGGTCTTCATTCAGGACTTGGCCAACCGGCTCACCAATCGCATCCAGCTCACGTCAGACGGAATGCACGCCTACGTGACGGCGGTGGACGGTGCTTTCGGCGACGACGTGGACTTCGCCCAGCTCGTGAAGATGTACGGGCCGGCGCCGGACGCCCCGGAACACCGCTATAGCCCGCCAGAGGTTATCGGTTGCCGCACGCACGTCCGTAAGGGCAACCCCGATCCGGCGCACATTTCCACGTCCTACGTGGAACGCCAGAACTTGCAGATGCGCATGTCGATGCGCCGGTTCACGCGGTTGACCAACGCGCATTCCAAAAAGCTCAACAACCACCGCCACGCGATCTCGCTCTACTTCACGCTCTACAACTGGACGCGTATTCATTCGACGTTGCGTGTGACGCCAGCTATGGCAGCAGGCCTGACCGATCGCGTTTGGAGCGTCGAGGAAATCGTAGGGCTGATGGATGAAGTAGCGCCGAAGCCGGGTCGTCCAAAGACGTACAAGAAGCGGGTTGCCCAATAGGCCGCTCGCGCTTTGTGCATAAGTATCTTATGACGACCAATGGCTTGACTGAAAGCTGGGGACAACGCTGTTTTGCGGAGCGTTGTAGGTGGGAAGTGACAAGCTCTCAGCTTAGCCTCGGAACCTCTTGAAACATAGGAGTTCCAGATGCCTTATGTCACCAGTGCATTCGATCAAAAAGAACGACCCCAACGTGTATCACAACAACAGGGCGTGCAGAGAGTGGAACAACATCGAAAAGGAGAACCTACGCCCTGGCGATGCTGGTCGCCCGCTCTGTAAACACTGCGCGGACCTCAATCGCGAAGGGAAGTGAGCGTCAGTCCATCTGGTGGGAGAAAACCATCTCCCACCATGGCCCCTGCAGCTGCTTGTCGAGTTCGTGCCAAACCATCTGGATGCGGGCGACGGGCAATCCGTTCTCCATCGCGACAGCGAAGGCTCTGTATCCGGCCCAAGGTCCTCCAGAGAACTTTACAGTGGGCTCCGCGAAGGCGTGACCCTCACCGCCCTGACAGGACTCGAAGGTTTCGATACCGGCGCGGCGCAGGATCAGGACGGCGCGGCGGATGCCGGCGTCGATCTCCAGATCAACAGCCGGCGCGAACGCCTCCAGGTCGTCCTCAGCAAAACGCGATACATCCCCGTCCATGCCTGAGCATGGCTCGGAAACTCCAAAATCCTCGTTACCAGACCCCTTGCTCATGCCATGTCCTTGCTTGGCCACGGCACCGCTCAGATTTCAAACTGAGACAGTACCGCCGAACAGCAAGAACATTAAAGGAACAAGCCTGCGGCTAGCGCTGTGTACATGCGGGTGGCTGCGATGGGCGCGTTGTCACAATTCCGGTCTAAGGCAATGAAACAGCAAGCCTAAATTCCGCCAAGTCTCCAGAGTACGCTTTACAACAGTGCGCAAAGCTCGGGTCTACCCAACCCCAGCTCCCCAAGGTATGCGTGCTCGGGCTGGTCCCGATCTCTGATCGGGATCAGCTCAATTGGGGCTCTCAGAAAAGTCGGCTTTTGTCGGGTGCCGAGGATTGGTGCCCGGCACGGCGGCGCGCGCCGCCAAAAAGAAAAAAGGGACGCTGATCCCGGGGGAGTAGGTCAGAATAAGAGGACCAGCGCCCCGCCACAGCCCCGGGGGGTAGGGGCTCCTCCGTGAGGGACGGAAGGGGTGGCCACTGAATAATATGCCGGCCAAGCCGCTGGTTCTAGATTAACAGGATTAAATCGTGTCCATCCTGCGTGAACGGCGTATGTGGCGGGGTAGGCTCATGGCCCGTTTCCCTCAGGCAGCGGCCGCACCGCGATCACCGTCGTGTTGTCCTGGTAGGGATCGCGCACCGCCTCCACGGCGCGGATCAGGGCACCCGCCACCGCGTCCGCCCCGTCCTTGGCATAAGCCGTGACCAGGCGCTCGATCTCGGTCGTCTCGAGCGTGTGCACCCCGTCGCTCGCCAAGATCACGTAATCGCCCGGCTCCAGCACCAGCGGGTGGCGCGAGACGTCGACAAGGTCAAGGTCCTCTCCGGTCACGGCCGAGCGCAGCATGTGGCGGCGCGGGTCGGCCTTTGCCTCCTCCACCGTCATGCGGCCCATGGCGGCGAGCCGGTCGAGCTCGGGCGCCAGCGAGTGATCCTCGTTCAGAAGTGCGATCTCGCCGCGCCGGTAGAGAAGCAGCGGGCTGTCGCCAACGCTCACCCACTCAACGCCCGAGTCCGCGAATACGGCGGCGACGAGCGTGGTGCCCATGCCCGAAAGTATGGGGTTGGCCATAACCTTGGAGGCGACCGTCTCGTTCGCGGACAACAGCGCCTTGCGCAGACGCTCGTGCCGCGATCCGTTGAGGCCCGCATAGGCGGAAATGAAGCTGTCGCACACCATGCGGCTCGCGAGCGCGCCGCCCGTGTGGCCGCCCATGCCGTCGGCCAGAACAGCGACGAGCCGCGTCGCGTTGGCCGTCGGAACGTCCGACGCGCCGGCGACGCTGCCCTCAGGCGGCCAGAAGCCGCTCGCATCCTCTTGGTAGTCCCGCGCGCCCTTGGTTGCGCGCGCGGCATGGTCGAATACGTGCATCAGTCGTTGGCATCGGTCAGCTCGGCCCAATCGAACTCCGCGCCGCAGAAAGGCACGAACACGAGCTGGGTGCGGCCCATCGTGATCACGTCCATTTGGTTGAGCTCGACCGCTCCGGTGGGTCTCTTGTCGTTCACGGAAACTACGTTGGTCTTGGAAAGGTTCGGCACGAACAGGAAAGAGCGTGCCGAGGAATCATAGCGGATATAGGCCTGCTCCTCCGAAGAAATCGTTTCATCGCCAAAATCCAAGGGCACGCGCTGGGAGGAGCTGCGCCCGACCGTGTTATTGCCCTCGAAAATCGGGCGATAGCTCCCGATGCCGGGGCCGCCCACGACCACTAGCCAGCCCACAACCGGGTCCTGCTCGAAAGTGCCGCGCTTTACCTTCACCTTACCGCGCACGAGCTGGGTGCGGGGTGTGTCGTCCTTCTGCGGCTGAGCGCCTGCGCGCACCACGCGCGTTGTCGGCGGCGCGGAAAACTCGACGTGCTTGCCTTCCGGGCTGAGCGAGGTCTGTGCCTTGACCTCGCGGGCAGCCTCGGCCGCTGAGAGCCCTGCGGCCGCAACCGCCGCCTCTTTGGGCTCGGCGGCAGCCGACGCCGGCTTTTGCGTCGCCTCCTTGGATTTCAGCGCGGCTGCTTGGCGGGCCTCCAGGGCCTGTCCCTTCGGGCCGCGCCCGGTCTCATCGCGGCTCGCGGCGGCCAGCGCGTCCTTGAGCGAGCCGAGGAATCGGCCTGGTTTTGCGTGCGGTGGGGTCTTGTCCTGCGTCGTGCTCGCGTGCTCGTCTGACATCGCAAATCTCCCAAAGATCGTAGACCGAAGAAATTTCATTGCAGTCCTGGAGAACCCCTCGCCTCCACTGCGTTAGGCGGGACGCGCATCGAAGCGCAGCCTGACCTCGCCGACGTGGATCGCATCGCCCTGCTTAAGCCGAGCCTCGGTGACGCGCGTACCATTGACCAGAACGCCGTTGCCCTCCTCGCCCGAAAGATCCGTGATCACCACGTCGCCGTCCGTGGTGCGGCGGACGACGGCATGATAGCGGTGCACCGTATTGGCCGAGAGGCAGATGTCGTTGTCCTCTTCGCGGCCGATTCTGACGAGCGTGCGCCCGATCACGAAGTGGTTGTGCGGCTCGGCCTCGACCGCCACCCACGCCTCCGTCGGCCAGGCCGAGATCTCGGTCCGTGCCGTGGTCAGGCGCTGAGGCTCCGCGCTGCGGGATGAGCGCCGCCCGATAAGCTGCGTCGCGTCGGGTGCAGGACGCTTGCGCCCGACGAGCAGACCGGCAAGCGCCAGAGGCGGCACCGCCAGCAGGACGGACAGGCCCAGCATCAAGGCCGGCGCGCGGTGGTAGCCTTCGCTCACCCATTGGCGCACATGCGTCCAAACCTGATCGCCGGCATCAGCTGCCGCCGTCAGCAGAGTGGAGGTGAGGTCCGATGCGTCAGCCGTTGCACTCATGCCAATGAGATCCGACTGGCCTCCTGCCGCGGCCACTGCGCCATAGACCTGCAACACCGCGGCTGCGGCTCCCAAAGCCAGAATCGGCGACCACGGTGGTCTCATGGTCATCTCTTCAAGAGCAAATCAGTTGACAGCCTCGGGCGGCATGACGGCAGGAACATGGCCGCAAGGCGACGCCGCCGGGGATTTGTTCAACACGAGCGCAACGCTCGCGCAAGCGCCACATTTGTGCGCCACAAATATGTCCGAAGGCGAAACGTCATTGGCGCACGGCCGCGGGGTCACGTGATGCGGTAACCGCGGTGTCGGCGTCACGGGGAGCCATGACGAATCTCATCGCGCTGCCAAGCGGTACGGAGCTGGTCGGCGACTACCGCATCGAGCGTGTGCTGGGGGCCGGCGGGTTCGGCGTCACATACCTGGCAGACGAGATTGCGCTCGCGCGCCTGGTGACCATCAAGGAGTATTTTCCCAGCGACATTGCCGCGCGCACCGAAGGCATCGGGGCGGCGCCGCGCTCCAAGGACTGCGCCGGCGACTACCGCTGGGGCCTCGACCGGTTTATCGAGGAGGCGCAGACACTTGCCAAGTTCGATCATACGAACATCGTCCGCGTCTATCGCTACTTCCTCGCGAACAATACGGCCTACATGGTGCTTCACTTCGAGGAGGGCCAAAGCCTCAAGGCGTGGCTCAAAGGGCTGGGGCGTGCCCCGCGCCAGAAAGAGCTCGACGTCATCATCGCCCCGCTACTCGACGCGCTCGAGCTCATTCACAAGTCCGATTTCCTGCATCGCGACATCGCGCCCGACAACATCATCATCCGCAAGTCGGGGGCCCCCGTTCTCATCGACTTCGGCTCGGCCCGCGGCGAGATCGCCTCGCACACCAAGACCGTCTCGGCGTTGGTGAAGCCCGGCTACAGCCCCTACGAGCAGTACGCCGAGACGAGCCGCCGCCAGGGCCCGTGGACGGACGTCTACGCACTTGGCGCCACGCTCTATCACGCAGTCACCGGCAAGCGGCCGCCCGACGCCCCTTCGCGCATGGTCAATGACGAGCTCGTGCCGGCGCGCGAGGCGGCGCTCGGCTCCTATCGTGCCGGCTTCCTCAAGGCGATCGACCGCGCCCTCACCCTCAGCATCGAGGGGCGCCCGCAGGAGATCGCCGCCTGGCGCGGCGACCTCTTGGCGCCGGACCCGCCGCGACCGGGATGGCTCACACGCACGCTCGAGAAGAAGAAGGACGTCAAGAACGACGCCGCTCTCGCGAGCACCGAGCCCTTGGCCGCCGCTACCGTCCCGATCTTGCCTCCGCCCGACGTGCCCGGACCGAAGGGGCGCATGCTCGATCTCCTCGATGGCATGCGCAAGAAGCCATCTGCCGAGGCGGCACCAGCTCCGGCGACGCCGCAGCCGGCCCCGGCTAAGACGGCTAGGCCAGCGCCGGCGCCCGCTCCGGCACCGAAGCCCAAGAAGGCCGCAGCACTCAAGAAGAAGCCTGCGCGCGAGGCCGCCGCCGCACGCGCAGCGGTAAGCCCCGTGCCAAAGGGGCGTGCCCTGGTGCCCGTGCGCGCGCCCAAGCCGCCGCGTCCCCGCCGCGTGCGTGGCAGCCGCCGCCGCTGGGTCTCGCTTGCCTTCAAGCTTCTGATCGGCGTCGGCGTGGCGAGCGCCGCGGTCGCCATGCAGGATCGCTTCCCGCGCTTCGAGAGCCGCGGCACCTCCGTGCCGTCGAGCCAGAGCGCGCAATCTCAGCAAGGCAGCATTGTCACGCCCATCGCCGAGATCAGCGCCCACCAAGGCGCCGTCACCGGGCTCGCCTATACGGCTGACGGGCGCTGGCTGGTCACGACCGGAGAGGACGCTACGCTCAAGGTTTGGGATGCGACCTACCACTCGCTCGTTCGCACGATCGAGCTCGACGACGGACGCGCAACTGCGCTTGCCCTCTTCGGCACGCGCGCCTTGACCGGTCACGCCAACGGCAAGGTCGTGGTGTGGGACCTGGAGCGTGCCCAGAAGATCGCCACGCTCCAGCGCAACGAGGCCAGCATCTGGGCGGTCGCCTTCACAGGCGACGCCGATCGCGTCGCGGCTGCGAGTCACGATGGGAAGGTGACGCTGTGGGATGTGCAGCAGCCATCTGCGCCGCTGCACGTATTCGACGGCCACGATGGGCCGGTGCAGGCGCTCGCCTACGCGCCGCAACGCTCGCTGCTCGCCTCGGGCAGCGCCGACAAGACGGTGCGCTTGTGGAACCTCGCGACGCTTTCGCTGAAGCGCAGGTATCGCGGGCCCGGCGATACCGTCTCTGCTCTGGCCTTCTCGCACAATGGCCGCATCGTCGCCGGCGGTGAGCTCGGTGGCCGCATCCACGTGTGGTCGGTCCTCTCCTCGCGGCGGCTGCGCAGGCTCGACGGGCACAAGGACCGGGTCGCCAGCCTTGCATTCGCGCCCGATGCAGACGTGCTCGCGTCGGCCAGCGAGGACGGAACCGTGCGACTGTGGGATTTGAAGCGGGGACGCACCATACGCGCACTCACCGGTCACACGGGTGGGGCAACGGCGGTCGCATTTTCTCCTAGCGGTCAGCGACTTGCCTCGGCGGGCGAGAACGGCATCGTGCGCTTGTGGGCGATGCCACTCGCGCAGCTTGCGAAAGACTAGCGCGAGACATGGCGCCGCAGCACGATTTCCAGTGAATGAGTGGTCATGACGCGGCCCTATCGCTCGACGCAGCGGGCGAACAGGATCACAATGCGCCCGCCTGAATAGC
The DNA here is from genome assembly GCA_963782555.1 of uncultured Alphaproteobacteria bacterium. GTDB lineage: Bacteria > Pseudomonadota > Alphaproteobacteria > Rhizobiales > Hyphomicrobiaceae > Hyphomicrobium_A. The sequence goes on from CAWAKB010000003.1 coordinate 574,490, forward strand.
GAAAAACACGCCGGCGGTTCTCATGGAAATCGATGCTGATCTGCTCGCGCGACTGCAGTTCGCGTTCACGGTCTCCTTTCACATCATATTCCCGAGCTTCACGATCGGCCTTTCCGCCTTCATCGCCACGCTGCTCATTCGCTGGCGCATGACGGGGCAGGGGCACCTGCTTCGGCTGGCGCGCTTCTGGACCAAGATCTTTGCCGTCTCCTTCGCGATGGGCGTCGTCTCCGGCGTGGTGATGTCCTACGAGTTCGGCACCAACTGGAGCAACTTCTCGGTGGTGGTCGGCAACGTCCTCGGGCCCTTGCTCGGCTATGAGGTGCTGACGGCATTCTTCCTAGAGGCGACCTTCCTTGGCATCATGCTGTTCGGATGGCAGCGTGTGCCGCCCGGACTGCACGTGCTCTCCGCCGTCCTGGTGGCGATTGGCACCTCGCTCTCCGCCTTCTGGATTTTGGCGGCCAACAGCTGGATGCAGACGCCAGCCGGGTACGAGATCCGCGACGGCATCGCCTATCCGGTCGATTGGATCGCGGTCATCTTCAACCCGAGCTTCCCCTATCGCTTCGCGCACATGTTCACGGCGGCCTATCTCACCACCTCGCTCGTGGTACTGGCTGTCGGGGCACGCTACCTCGTCTCCGGTCGCTTTCCCGAGGACGCCAAGACCATGCTGCGCATGGGGCTCGGCATGGTGGCAATTCTCACACCCTTGCAGATGTACATAGGCGACGCCTCGGGGCTCAATACCGAGAAGCATCAGCCCGAGAAGATCGCCGCCATCGAGGCCCACTGGGACGGCAACAAGCCCGGCGACCTCGTGCTCTTTGCCATCCCGAACTCGTCCCAGGAGCGCAACGACTTCTCCATCTCGATCCCGCACGGCTCGAGCTGGCTCATCACGCACTCGGCCGACGGCCTGTTTCCTGGGCTCAAGAACTACCCGCCCGATGACCGGCCGCCGGTCATTCCGGTGTTCTTCGCCTTCCGCATCATGGTCGGCATGGGCGTCTTGATGTTGATCTTGGGTTGGGTCGGCGCTTGGCTGTGGGCGCGCGGGCGGTTGTTCACCACGCGCTGGTATCTCGATCTCGCGCAGTATGCCTGGCCGTTGGGCTTCATCGCCATTCTTTCGGGCTGGTACGTAACGGAGATCGGCCGCCAGCCCTGGGTCGCCTACGGCATCTTGCGCACCGCCGACGCGGCCTCCCCGGTCGCCGGCTCGGCAGTGCTGACGACGCTCGTGCTGTTCGTGCTCGTCTATACCTGCGTGTTCGGCATCGGCATCTACTACATTAATCGCCTGATCGAGCACGGCCCCACCGGTGCCGCCGCCAAGCCGCCGGAGGCGTTGCCCTCGCGGCCGCTTGCCGCCGCGGGTCCCGCAGCGCACGAAGCGATGGAGGAGTGAGGCATGGACGCGATCACTCTCTGGCTTCCGATCGTGTGGGCGGGGCTGATCGGCACGGCCGTCGCCCTCTACGTCATCCTCGACGGATTCGATCTCGGCATCGGCATCCTCTTCCCGTTCGAGCCGAGCGAGAGCCGCCGCGACATGATGATGAACTCGGTCGCACCGTTCTGGGATGGCAACGAGACTTGGCTCGTCCTCGGGGGCGGTGGTCTCTTGGTTGCCTTTCCGCTCGCTTACGCCGTGGTCATGCCGGGTCTCTACCTGCCCATCATCATCATGCTCTTGGGGCTCGTGTTCCGCGGCGTCGCCTTCGAGTTCCGCTGGGCCGCCAAGCCCAAGCACGAGCTTTGGGACAACGCCTTTGCCTTCGGCTCGATCATCGCCACGTTCATGCAGGGCGTGGTGCTCGGCGGCTATCTGCAGGGCATCCACGTCGAGAATAAAGCCTTTGCCGGCGGCCCGCTCGACTGGTTCGCGCCGTTCCCGCTGTTCACCGGGTTTGCGCTGCTGGCGGGCTATGCGCTGCTCGCCAGCACGTGGCTCCTCATGAAGGCGGAGGGCCCACTTGTAGAGATTGCGCGCGGCTGGGCCAAGCTTCTCCTGCCCGTGATGCTCGTCGCGATGGCGATCATCAGCATTTGGACTCCGCTCGCCTTCGACCGCATTGCCGAACGCTGGTTCACGTGGCCCAATCTGCTCTACCTGTCGCCGATACCGATGCTGGCAGCGGTCGTAGCCGTCCTATGCTGGTATGGGCTGATTGCGGGACGCGACACGATGCCGTTCCTCTGCACGGTAGCCATGTTCCTGCTGGGCTTTCTCGGGCTTGTCATCTCCAATGTGCCCTATCTCGTCCCGCCGTCCCTCACGGTCTGGGACGCGGCGGCGGCTCCCGAATCGCAGATCTTCTCGCTGATCGGCGTGCTAATCATGCTGCCGATCATCCTGGGTTACACGGTGTTCGTGTACTGGACGTTCCGGGGCAAGGTGCGCGAGGGCGAAGGATATCATTGAGGCTGCCGCGGGCGGCTGCCGGCGTCCGGGCAAGCCCAAGGCTCGCCATCATCTCCTTGCAACTTCGGGGCATACACTGACGCGCCGCAACTTTGCGGCGCTGCTGCCATTCTGAATGGAGCTCACGGAGGCCGCATGCTCGGCTGGCGCAGGCGCAAAGACGGCTTCGAATGGCGCGAGTACGTGCGCACGACCATCCTCGTCCGCCGCAAGAACCGGCGTGACCGCATTGTCCGCGCCGGCAACGTCGCGGTCGATGGCTTGAAGGTGGCGGGTGAGCGCGGGGCGGCGGCCGGCGTCGTCGGGGCACAGGCCCTGGGACAAGCGGCCAAGGTTGCCGGTCACCAGGGGATCGCCATGGGCGCAGCGGGCGCGCAGGTGCTGGGCCACGGTGCCAAGGTCGCGGGCCAGCAGGGCTATGCCATGAGCGTCGCCGGCATGCGCGCCGCCAACGCCCGAATTCGCGCGGGCCTTCCCGTAGTGTGGGAGATGGCGCAGGCGCTTGGCCGCACGGTTTTTTCAGCGCTCACCCTGCTTTGGACTTTGCTGTCCGCGGCGGCTCTGCGGGTGGCTGAGGTCTTGGCACCCGTCATTGCCGCCGGATGGTGGCGCCTGCAGCCTGCGCTTGCCAAGCTGCGCAAGCCCGGCGTCACGGCGGTGCTCGCTGTCGTTGCCGGCGTGGCCTTCGTGGGCTCGTTCCGGCGCATCGCGGCCAACGGGTTCAACAGCGACATCTTCATTGCGCTGGTGATCGGTACGGTGATCACGAGCGTGCTGCTTGCGGCCTGGCTTGCGGACGGCGCGCCTCGCTGGCTTGCAGCTCCCTTGCGCATACTGGGACGCGGCTTCGCTCGTCTCCTCGGTGCCCTCGGCGGGCTCGCCCCGTCACGCGCGACGCTCGTGCGCGGCGGCGCGGTCGCTGCGGCGCTGTTGGTCGGGGTCGTTGCGGGCTGGCTCGTCTGGCGCGCGGCTGCGGCGCTGCCTTCGCTCATGACCGACGCGGCATCGACGCTCGAAGGTCGGGCTGTCGCATTGTCGGGCGACACTCTGCGCGTCGCCGGGACCACGGTTACCCTCTCCGGCATCGAGGCTCCCGTCGACGGACAGACATGCGTTTCCGAGACGTCGCGTCCCTGGCATTGCGATGCCGCCGCAAAGACGGCGCTGGAGCGGCTTCTGCGCTCGGGTCGGGTAAAGTGCGATCTTTCAGGCTCCGACAATCTCGGCCACAGGATCGGAACCTGTCGCGAGGGCGAAACAGATATTGCTGCCGAGCTCGTGCGAAATGGCCACGTGTTTGCCGAAACCGGTTTCTTTTCCGCATACGGTTCGCTTGAAAACCAGGCTCGGACCGCGAAAGCCGGCATTTGGAGCGGCGAGGCCGAACGGCCATCGGATTACCGCGCCCAGAAATGGGAGGAAGCCAAGCGCGAGTTTCCCGAAGGCTGCCCTATCAAAGGCAACGTGCGCGGTGGCCGACGGATCTACGTATTGCCTTGGGCGCGCGGCTATGAGCGTGTGAAGATTTCAAGCCGTAAAGGCGAGCGCTGGTTCTGCAGCGAGGACGAGGCCGTCGCCGCCGGCTGGAAGCCGTCCGAGCAGTCCTGACAGAGATTGAGCTGCGCAATTGAAAGCCCGCGGTCCGGGGGAAGACCGCGGGCTGCAATGCGTGACGCCGCTTAGGGGGGACAGGTGGGAGGGCGCCACGTTGGAAATAGAATTGAATACCATTTCATCTGGCTTGGCAAGTCATTCTGCCGCGCTCTTTTCGGATCGTTAAAGAATAACTTAATTCGGGACTACACTTTGATTTAGGGAAAGCTTGCTTTTGCATTGCACAATTGCAGAGCCAAATTTCCAAAGAGTTTTTAGCTTGAACCACATAGCTCAGTGTGCGTCATTTTAGGACTCACGTTCCGCTGGCAGCAGCTCCACTTCGACGAGTGCGCCGCCGCGCACAAGAGTAGCAGACACCACCTTTCCGATGCGGTGCTCATCGAGCATGCGGAACATGTCGTCGACGCCGGTCACCCGCTCGGCGTCGAGGCGCACGAGCAGATCGCCCGCCTTCAGCCCGGCGTGGTCGGCGGGGCTCTGGGGCTGCACCTCGCGGATGCGCACGCCGCCCGCCTGCGTCAGTCCGGTCTTGTAGAGAAGCCGCGCGGGAAGTGCGGTCTGCTCGGCAACGATGCCGATGCGGGCGCGGCGCACGCGCCCGTGCGCCAGGATCTGGGTCAGCACATGCAAGGCGGTGTTGGCCGCCACCGAGAAGCAGATGCCCTGGGCGCCGAGGATCATGGCGGTGTTGATGCCGATCACCTCTCCGGCCGAGCTCGCGAGCGGGCCGCCTGAGTTGCCGGGATTGAGTGCGGCGTCGGTCTGGATCACGTCGCCGATCAGCCGCCCGTTCTGAGCCCGGAGCGAGCGCCCGACCGCTGAGACGATGCCGGCCGTCACCGTCGACTGGAAGCCCAACGGGTTGCCGATCGCGATGGCGATCTGACCCGGGCGCACGCGCTTGGAGTTGGCAAGCCGCGCGACGGGCAGCGTCTCCCCCGTCTCCCCGCGCAGCACGGCGAGATCGGTGTCGGCGTCACGGCCGAGCGCACGTGCGGCGAACTTGCGTCCGTCCGACAGCGAGACCGTTATCGCCTGCGAGGTGTCGATGACATGGTTGTTGGTGAGGATCAGCCCGTCGGGCGACACGACGACGCCCGAGCCGGTCCCCTGGGCCGCACGACCATTGCGCGTGCCTGCGACCTCGACGTGGACCACGGCCGGAGCCACCGTTTCGACCGTCTCGACGACGGCGCGTGAATAGGAATTGAGCAGCGCCTCGTCTGCAGGCGCATCGCCCGCGCGCGTCGGTCCGCTATTGCTATGCGATCCGGCCAATCCTTCGCCGAGAAACCCCAATACGTTTCGCATGTCGCTCTCCCTGGCCGAGGCAGCGACAAAGAGGCTTGGCCCCGGCATCAACCGAGGAATATGGGGAGCGCATGGTTAAAATGGGAGCGGTCGCACTATTACTTCCAGGACAGCTCAAAGGGCGTGAGGCGCAACGTGCTGGGTTTGGCCGGCGTGCGCACATAGCCGATGTCGGCGAGGACGCCGAGGATCGCCGCGCCCATGTCCTTGCGCAAGGTTGCGTGCGTATCTTCGGCTTTGAGCTCGCCATCGAGCCACAGGCGGGCGACGCCGTCGGCTGCGCCCGGCGTATTCAGCACCAGCTCCTGCTCGACGTGCATCCAATGCCCCTTCGGCAGCGAGAAGCGTTTGAGACTGACGGGGACGTAGTGGGAGCCCGCGACCGCAACGTCGAGCTCGCCTTCGCCGCCGCGACGCCACTGTGGGCGCGCGGCAAATCTTTCTTGGCTGCCCGGCTCGCTTGCCGCAGCGCCGGACGGCCCACCGATGATGCCGGGCAGAACGCCGCCGTCGTTGAAGGCGAAATCGTCGGCGAGCCACACACTATAGCTGAGACACGCCGCACTTGCCGTACGCACGCCGGACGGGCTCCAGCGGAAGGAGATGCCGTTTGCCGGCCGGCCGGTGGCGGACACGGTGTCGGGCACGCTTGCGAGCTTCACCTCGAGGGCCACGCCGGTCGGGGGCTTGGGGGCGGCGACGATCTTGGCGTTGTCGATCACGCCCCACTCGCCCAGGCCGGCACGGGCCTGCAGCTCGATCGGCGACATGGGGGCGCCGCCCGCCGTGTGCAGCGAGAAGCGGGTCGGCGCCGGGTAGCGCGCGCTGCAGGTGGGCGCGTTGTCGGTATGGATGAAAGAGTAGGCGACGTACCACACGATCGTCAGCCCGATCAGCACGCCGACGGCGTTGAAGATGAGATGGTAAATCGTCTGTCTTGTCATGGTTTTTGCGGCGTCGCGGCAGCTCGGGGCGAAGCACCGCTTTAGGGCAAGGACGTTAATTTCCCCCCTCGGCACGTCGTGCCTGCATGCACGACAGGGAGACATGAACGCGCGTCAATGCGCTGTGCCCGGCCGACAGGCCGATGAGAGCGCCCGCCCCGCCAGAGCGCCTTTTTTTGAATCGCGGAGTGCGTTAAGAAACAGCCGCTGAGGGACGATTTGCGCGGTGCATCGGCACCGTCCTATGCGGGAGAGGGGCTCATGATATTTAGACTGGTCTTGGCGGGGCTCGCGCTTGCGGTCGCCGCGGCACTAACTTTGTCGCAAGCGCGCGAGGCGACGACGGCGCCCCCCGCGCCCGCGCCCAAAGCCGGCCAGCACGATTCGCAGCTGATCAAAATCGCCAGGCGGCGCCGGCGCCACGTCCGCACGCGCCCCACCGCGCCGGAGAAAACCGCAACGCCAGCCGGCAAGGCGACCGACAACGGCGAGGTGCTGTTCGGCGTGCAGGACGTGGGCTTCCTGGTCGACCGCGACGTCATCCGCGTCGGCCCCGAGATCGGCAAGTTCGACCGCATCCGCGTGCGCGTCCTCAAGAACGACATCTACATCACCGACCTCAAAGCCATCTACGAGAACGGCGACATGGAGACGCTGCTCAGCGACGACAAGATCAAGGAGAACCGCAAGACCGACTGGATCCCCTTGAACCGCGACGACTTCATCAAGGAGATCCGCATGGTCTACCGCTCGCGGCCCGACTTCAAAGGCCAGGCGCGGGTGGAGGTGTTCGGCGAGTACAAGGACGGTTGGCTCGGCCCCAACGGCGAGGGCGCCAAGTACAACGACGGCTGGGTGCTGCTCGGCACCGACACGGCGGGCTCGATCGGCTTCGACCGCGTGAAGATCCCGGTTGGCCGGAACGACGGCGGCTTCAAGCAGCTGCGCGTGTCGGTCAAGGACCGCGACATCACCATGGTCAACCTCGCCGTCATCTACGCCGACGGCGCCAAGGACGAGCTGGAGAGCGACCGCATCAAGGTCGCCGCCGACAAGGCCTTCGGGCCGGTGGACCTCACCAAGGACGCGGCGATCAAGGAGATCGAGGCGGTGTGGCGCTCGCGCGCGCTCGCGACCTCGAAGCGCGACCGCGCCTATGCCACCGTGGAGGTCTGGGGGCATCATTGAGGTGATAATTGAAGCTGATATTTTTTCGTCCGTAATGTTTGCTTCGCAGAGGAAGCAGACTTCTCGATTCGTGCCTTAGTTGGATGAAGTGTCCAGCACTACTATCGACCATCGTAATTGCTGATGATCCGCGGCTTGCCGCCCAGACTTCCTGTGTTCTCGCGCGGCCTGGCTTCTAGGTTCCTGTCGTCGATGGCCCGCGGATGGCGCGGCCGGACCATGACGCCGAGGTGATCCGTCGCAACAATGCGGCGGCCCGCGTGAAGGCCGATTCCATCATCTTTGCCGGACTGCCGGATGATGCAGCTGCGGCAATGTTGGGCCGTCTGCCGATCAAACGCGTCAAGCGCGTTTCTACTTCAGGCGAGGTGCATGCTTTGTTGGGGAGCGCGCCACCGCTCAAGATGCCGCCTCTGATCTGGGGAAGGGAGCGCATCGGCATCGGGCTCCTGAAGGCGCTTCGCGCGCGCACGTTCATCGAATTCAGCGATACGACTTCCCCCGTTGAAAACGTGTCGCCCAAATCGGACCATCTGGTGGTTTGCGAAGAGGGCGAGGACCTCTCGGAAGTGATCGCCGCCAACTACGCTTTCGCGCTGCGCGCAGGCCTATGCCTGATACCGGAAGTGGACAAAGCCAGGTCGGAGGCGATGCTCGAGCGCTTCTACAGCCTGTATGACGATCGCAGCGTGTCTCAAACGGAAGCGCTGGAGAGGCTCCGAACTCAATTGCTGGAGCTATGCGGCGAGCTGGAGATTCCGCAGGCAGGCTCCGTCACCTTCATCACGGGACGGCTTCCATACGGCTTTGCCTTCTCCGGCACGCCCTCGACGCATCTCTTCAAGTATCCCGATCTTGGCCTTTCCGTCATCAACGGCCTGGCTGCGGAGCAGCCTCGCACCCAGGGGGTCAACGTCGCGGTGCTCGTAGACCCCGAAACCACGGACGCGCCTGAGATTGCCGCCGCAACGAAGCTCCTGCCGGAGAGAAGGGTCTTTGTGCGCGGCTACCGGGGGCCCGGCGCGAATGTCACCGATGTGTCGCGCATGGTCGAACTCTTCCCATACGACCTGCTTTTGATCGCCACGCATTGCGGCGATGCGCCGGGCTATCGCTGGACCTATCAATTCGAAGATTAAGAGGGGCTCCACCGCACGGTGGTAATCGACATCGCCATTGGCGTGGGTCACGGAGACCAGAACGATATGGTCCACGTCACGGAGTTCATGTACATCCGCTCGCTCGACGGCGTGGAATGGAGCGACGCGGAAAAGAAGAAGTCCTTATACATCGGCACGGCTATGCAGGATTTCTTCGAGCGGATTCGACAGAAGCCCGAGCTGAAACCTGTTTCCAAGGAAGATATACCGCGCGTGCTCAGTTCGGCCGCGCTGAAGATGTTCGATGACAACTTCATCGCGCTGCCGCGTTCACTCGCCGCCGAGGGAACGCCCATCGTCATCAATAACGCTTGTGCGTCGTGGCATCGGTTGGCAGAGACATTTACGTTTGGAAATGCACGCGCCTATATCGGGACGCTGTTCCCGATCTCGACCACCGAGGCACATGACGTCGTGGTTGGGGTGCTGGGCAAGCATTTCGGCAAGCCGCTTCCGACGGCGCTGTGGTCGGCACAGCGCCGGGTCTATGGGAATAGTATCCGCCGGCCGTATGTGATGACGGGGGTGTATCCACAGCGGTTGCGCGTGACGCACCGGGAGGTTCCAGATGACATTGCGCGGCAGCTGGCCGCGGGCGCTATGGCTTGGCGCGCCAAGCTCAAAGAAGTAGGGCTAGCCGATACGACGAAAGCAAAAACGATGAAGGAGTACGCTGACTACTACGAGCGCGAATTGGCGTTCTTCCGAAAGCACTGGTCAAAGCTCGCGCCGAATGTATGACGAGCATGCAATAGATGATTGACACCAAGTAGGTTGGGTTGAGCGAAGCGAAACCCAACGTCTCAAGCAAGCCGCGAAGAGGCGTTGGGTTGCGGCCGCTAGTCGGCAGCGTCTTGGCGCTCACCGTCATCGGCTATTGCCTTTGAGCAGGCGTCCTTCAGAGCCTCCAGATCATCAGTTATGATTTCCCATATGATTGCTAACTGAATGTTGTGGTACTCATGCCGCAACCGATTGCCGAGGCCTCGAATATGCGCCCACGTTGGCCCGGGTGCAATTTGCTCTGCGTCCTCCCCCAGTCGTAGCGCAGCCTCGCTGATACGGCCCATGCACCGCTCCACGGCGTCCGACACGAGCTCGTCGCCTTCAAATGCTGCGATATCCCGTCTTGCAAGCTGCAATACGTGTCTGTTGATTCGATCGATATTGTCGAGAATGTCTTGCAGCGAATATCGCTGGCGCTCAGAAAGCAATGATGCGATCTCGATCTATGGACTGACGCACGCGTTGAGACGAGTGGGGCTCTTCAACGACATCCACGGGGAGCCCGAGCATTTTCGAAAGCCGCTGCCTGAGATCGTCAATTCGCCTCAGTCTGGCAAAGCCCCGCGGCCCGGGAGCAAGCTCGACCGCCACGTCGACATCGGACGAACTCTCAATAGCGGTATCGCGCGCCGTCGAACCGAACAGCGATAGTCGCAGCACCCCCAACCGCCTCAGCTCGGTCTCGTTGCTTCGCAAGATGGAGATGGCTTTCATGCGGTCCATGCTCAAAAGATAAAGGGAGTTGGGCTTGAGATCAATCGACCGAGCTGGGAGGAACCCAACGCTTCGGGTGCACTCCGCAAGAAGTTGTTGGGTTGCGGCCGCCGCGGCAGCCTAACCCAACCTACATCCTGGGTACTGCTTGGCACCGACACGGACCGTCGCCCCCAATCGGCGCCAATCCTGCCCCTACGCGCCCACATTCGGGCGCAACATGCGGGGCAACGATTCGATTCGAGGGGACAGGATCGAGGGGCTTCCTTGCGGAGGGCCAAACCTGCCGCAGCGGACGTTCATCTCCTAGGTACGCCCCATGACCAATCCTCTTTCCATTCGATTGGCTGTCGCCAGCGAGCGAGACGAGCTCGAGGCGCTGCAATTGCGGGCATCGCTCGAGAACTCCGGTGACAGGGACGCCTTGCTCGCGAACCCTGACGCCATCGTCTTGCCAGTCGAGCAGATCGTTGCAGGTCAAGTGTTCGTCGCCGAGCGCGACGACGGGATCGTTGGATTCGCGGCCGTTCTGCCGAGAGCCGATGGCGAGACGGAGCTCGACGGTTTGTTCGTGGCGCCGGACATCTGGCGACACGGCATCGGCCGCACCTTGCTTGATCGCTGCGTCGCCTACGCGCTTGCGAGCGGCTCGACGGCCTTGCATGTGGTCGGCAACCCGCACGCTGAAGCATTCTACGCGGCGTGCGGTTTCGAGCCCATCGGGGTGCAAGGAACCCGGTTTGGCCCGGGGCTGCTGCTGCGAAAGAAGCTTTGACCGCCATATTCGCGGACGTCGCCGCGACAGAAATCGCGCATCGGCGGGGCCCAATTGAGCCGGCGTTCAAGTTCGCCCGCGCCTATGCGGCGGTCGAGGTCTGGGGCATCATTAGGGGGTGATGGTCTGTGGAACTAAAGTAGCGTCTGCTTCACAGAGGAAGCGATCGTCGTGGGCGGGGGCAACGCTCGCGTGTTTTTCCGATGGTCAAAGCGAGGGCGTCCCGCTCGGATAGAAGCCAGCAATAGTTTAGTCAGACCCCGCCGACGCCATTTTCTGCCACAGCTTTAGATGCGCGCCGTGTATCGCACTGTCCAGCAGGTCGGGATGTGCTTGCAGAAGGTCCCGAAACGTTTGCAGTCCGCCGTCCCAGTCCGGTAGTGGCTCACGTCGGAGCACGGTCCAGCCAAGCGCGTCGAGGCTGTAGCGGCTGCGGACCATGTTGCGAGCGCTGGAGGTGGTGATCCAGTTGTCTTCCGCCTCCGCGCCCCCGATCGCGACGGACGCCACGTGCTCCAAGCTCGCCGTGTGTGACCAGTAGGCCGCGTGCGTCAACTCCGATTTCCAGTTGGGATGATAGGGAAATGCGTCAGGCCACAACGCGGACAAGACCCGCAAGTACGGCGGGAAGAGCAGCAGGTCGCCGGTGTAGCGGCAGCGGAAGCCGTCAGCCTTGAACACCATGAGGCGCTGCTGGGGTGTTATCGACCGCTCCGTTCGAGGTGTGCCCGCATGCGGCCACACCTCGCGCAGCGCCCCTTCTCCGGCGGCTCTGCCGCTTTGCGCTGCGGCCGTGCCAACGGCGAGCAACCCGCGCGACAGATCGTTATGTGATGACGCAGACAAAAGTGTCACCCGGCGGAAATATTCACGATAGCTTTGCCGTTGGGGACATCGGCGGCGATCGCAAGCGGCTTGGCGCTCGGCAATGTCAACTTTAATTCGACGACGCGCGAGCCCTCGCCATAGCCGAAGGCTTCGCCCAAGCCCTCCATGGCTTCCTGCGCGCTCTCATTGCTGGCGAAGCAGTCGTTGTCGCTGTTGTAGGCCACCCAGACGGTCACTTGGCTCATCGCATCCTCCTTCATCCCTTGCCGATTTCATAACCGACGAGCGGCGGTCCTTCACCTCATTTTAGTGCGCTCTCCAGGTGTGACCAGCTGTTCGGTCCGCCACCTCGGCAGAGACGCGGCGTCAAACAGGAACCCGTGCCCCGCCCAACGCTGCCGCCACCGCCCCCAAACCGCGCCGATCCTGCCCATAGGCGCCCACATTCACCGGCAATATGCGGGCGCAAGGATTCGATTCGGGGGACAGGAGCGTGGGGCTTCCTTCTCATTAAGCACAACAGCCCGGCCGGGCGCGGCGGCGCATCACCAAGCTGCTCGTGCCGCTCATCGTGGCGGTGCTCCCGGCCGTAGCGCACGCCGACGACATCTCCGGCGGGGGCCCGCAGCAGCGCACGCGGTCGTTGGGACCGTCGCTCTCCATCGAAGGCGCCGCCGTCGCTGCGCCCAAGCCTCTCGATGTCGAAGCCGCCGCCGCCGAGACGATCGCGCTCACCAACGCCTTTCGCGTGCGCAACGGCCTGCCGGCCTTCGCGGTCGACCCTGTCTGCCAGGCCGCCGCCTTCGATCACGCGCGCGACATGGCGCAGCGCGGCTACTTCGATCACTTCGGCCCCGCCGGCGACTCGCCGACGAGCCGCTATGCGGCGCGCAACGCCGCGCACCAGCGCGTGATCCGTGTGACCGAGAACATCGCCTGGGGCAACGGCACCACGCCCGAGGGCGCGCTTCGCATGTGGCTCAACTCGCCGGGCCACCGCAAGCATCTCGTCGGGCGTGAGATGAACCACATCGGCGTCGGCGTCGCCAACGGCTCCTGCCTCCTGGGCCCCTGCACCTACTTCGTGCAGTGCTTCTCGCCCTGGCCCTAGGAGACGTGCTTCATGGTGACGACGCGCGGCGCGCGCACGCTGGCAGGCTCGACGCGATTGCGCCCCTGCTGCTTGGCGCGATAGAGGGCGCGGTCCGCCGTCACCAGCAGGGACGGCAGGTCCATATCCGCGCCGTCGGCGACCGTAAGCCCGACGCTGACCGTCACCTTGAACGGCACCTCTCCGGCGTCATGGGTCGTCGCCTCGAAGGCGCCGCGCACCCGCTCGGCGATGGCCAGGGCGTCGCCGCGCGAGGCGCCGGGCAGCAGGCATGCGAATTCCTCCCCGCCCAGGCGCGCGAGCAAATCCGTGGGCCTGAGCTGGTCGGTTGCCACCCGGCAGAACGCAACGAGGGCCTCGTCCCCCGCCGCGTGCCCGTATTGGTCGTTGACGCTTTTGAATCGGTCGAGGTCGAACAGCAGCAGGGCGACCGGCTGGCGCGATATGCCGGACCTTTCGATGATCCTGGCGGCCTGCTGCAGGAAGGCGCGGCGGTTGGGAACGCCGGTGAGCGGATCCAGCAAGGAGGACTGCTTGTAGCGCTGCGCCACCCGCTCCTTGCTGATGCTGCCGAAGAAATACGCAGCACACATGCAAAACAGAATGGACTCGAACATGACGAACGCGAGCAAGTCGACGTGCGCCGGCCGCACCGCGCCCAGCGAAGGCGCCAGCGGGACGCGCAGGGGCAGCGTCAAGGCGTGGACCGTCAGCACGATCATGATGGGCCAGCGGTAGACGAGGCCGTCGCTGCGCCCGCGCCAAAGCTCGACCACGGCAAGCAGGGTATAGGTCATGCCGATCGCCATCATCAGGGCGGCCCGGGCCGTGGCCACGGCGTAGAAGGCGGGGAACGTGCAGGCCAGCATCCAGGCGAGGACGCCGGCGAAGACAAAGACGGGCGGGGACGGCCGGCCTTCGAAGGTGCGCACGCCCTTCCACATGATGCCGTAGGCGGCCGCCAGAAAAGCATTGGCCAGGAAGATCGACCAGCCGTCCGGGATGTGGCCGCGCGCGGCGATCAAGGCGACGGCAACGGCGCCCAGAAAGAAAGCCGCGCCCCATTGGGCGAGCGGCTGATCGCTGCGCTGATGCAGCCACGACAGCAGCAACAGGGCGCCTGCGACGAACAAGGTGAAGGCGGCAATCTGCATGGATGTCGGCAGGTCGAGAGACATGGGCGCGCTCGCGGCTTCGGGGCTGGCTTCAGGGCTACCCGAAAGGTGTCCAGGTCGGTTTGCGCGAATTGATAAAATTTAAGGCATGCCCAAATGCCGCGGAGCGGGGCTCGGCCCCCTGGGCGCCCCCTGTGTGCCCGCTGTGCGCGTCGGCTCGGACGCGCCGGCGGCGTCGGAGCGCACGCGCGGCTATGCCGCCGTGGAGGACTTGGCATCCTGGCATCCTGAGGATCAGGGATGGAACGTTCCCGATCGGCGCCACATATGTCTACTGACGGCCGCAATTTAGAAAGACGGAAAAGAAGGGGGCAGAGCCGTCCCCCAATCGGCGCCCGCAGGCATGTCACCGGCCTATGTCACTGGCCTAATGTCGGCCTGGAATCTGCGGCCGGCCTGCGTGATGATAGCGCCAACACCAGTTGAGGAGGGCTGCCATGCAAGTCGTCAACATACTGAATGTCAAAGGCCACAGCACGATGACGGTGCGCCCGGGAGAGACCGTGCAGGCCTTTGCCATGCGCCTCAAGTTGGAACGCGTGGGGGCGATGCCGGTGAGCGAGGATGGCAAGACGCTCGTCGGCATCATCTCGGAGCGCGACGTGGCGTATGGGTTCGCCGCGCACGGGAGCGCGCTGGTCAATTTGAAGGTTGCCGACCTGATGACGACCGGTGTCGTCACCTGCTCTCCGACCGATACCATCATGCACGTTGTCCGGATCATGATACAGCGACGCATCCGCCATCTTCCGGTGGTCGAGCACGGCCAGCTCGTCGGCTTGATCAGCATCGGCGACGTGCTCAATCATCGCCTCGGCGAGATGGAGCTCGAGGCCGATATCCTGCGCGATCTCGCGATTGTGAGACGCTAGCCCGGCCGCTGCCGCGCTAGCCTTGGACCAAGCTCACGCGTTTGGCGAAACCTTCCGGGCCGCCGCGCGTTGGCGTCAAGGCAACGTGCATCATGAAGGAGGACAGCATGCGTAAGGTCATTCTTCTGGCGAGCAGCCTCAGCATCCTGGCCGGCGTGGCACCGGCCTTGGCGCAGCAAGCTCCCGGCAACGAGAAGCAGCCCGCCGCGGCGGCGAGCGCTGGTGCGGCGACTGCAACGGCGCAACAAGAGCCGGCGGGCAAGGCGCTTGTGGCGCTGCCGATCTACAGCTCCGACGGCAAGAAAGTGGGCAAGGTCAAGTCGGTCGACGTGGGTTCCGACGGAACCATCAAGTCCATGCAAGCCGAGATTAACGGCTTCGTGGGGTTGGGAACGACCTCGGTGCGTATCGGGTCTGATGCATTCAAGCATACGGGCGACCGTGTCGTGCTCTCCGAGACGGCCGATCAAGTCCGAGGTGTGCCCGGCGCGTCCTACCAGCCGTGGCATTGACGCGCGACACGGGAACTGATCGCACAGGCGTGGAGTGACGGCGCAAAGTTCCGGTGACGCCGCGGACGGCCGCGACTAGAATGACGCCCATCGCCGAGTCTTGGGCCGAGTCTTGGGATGGGATGGTCGCAGTCGACTGGAATGGGGGATGCCGCTCTCAGAGCTTGTCGCATGGCCGCGGCAGTCCTGCTCGGGCTGTCGTGCCTCAGCGCCGCCAGGGCCGAGCCCCAACCCAAAGCGGAAATCGTTCCCACGGTTCCGCACGCGCAAATCATCAGGTCGCTGGCCTTCGATAAGGACGGCTCGCATCTTGCCTCCGGCGATGCGAACGGGTTCGTCAAGGTGTGGGACACGCGCACACGCCAGCTGCTGCGCACGTTCGAGAAGGATCTCTACGGAATAAATGCCGTTGCCTTCTCGCCGAGCGGAAAGGAGGTCGCAGCCGGCGGGCACGACTATTGGGCGCTCAAGCTTTTCGATGCCGCCAGCGGCAAGGTGGTGAAGACCTTCAAAGGCCACCAGAGCGAGATCCTGTGCGTTGCGTTTTCCCCCGATGGACGGCGACTGGCTTCGGGCGACCGCGAGCGCGGCGCCAAGATCTGGGACGTGGCATCCGGCGCGCTGCTGTTCGATCTCAAAGGGCATAGCGATGGCGTCTATGCCGTCGCCTTCACGCCCGATAGCCGGCAGCTCATCACGGCAAGCTTCGACAAGTCGATCCGCGTCTGGGACGTGGCGACCGGCAAACAGGTCCGCGCGCTCACCGGCAATGTGATCTGGCAATCTCTCAAAGACATGAGCGGCCTCGGCAGGGACCGGGAGGAGGACGTCTTCATATCGCTTGCCGTCTCGCCGGACGGAAAGTGGGCGCTGTCGGGCAGCTGGGGCAAGGTGCGCAACGTCAAGCTCTGGGACATCGCCAACGGCAGATTGCTGCGCGTGCTCGAGGGCCAGCCGCAAAGCGTGGTCAGCGTCGGCTTCTCCTCCGACGGGGGGCGTGCCTTTGCTGCCGGCGAAGACGGCAAGACCGTCGTGTGGGACGTGGCGACGGGAAAAGTGGTGCGTACGCTGGAGCCGCACGCCGCCGGCGTTCTGCTCGACAGCGCCGCCATGGCGCCTTCGGGAAACGTGCTGGCAACGGGCGGCGGCACCGGCCCCGAGCTGTGGGACATCGATTCCGGCGCCTCGATCGGAGGCTTCGGCACCGGCCTGCTCAAGGGGTTGGACCTTGCCTTCACGCCCGACGGCAGCCGCCTCGCCGTGGCCGCCGACACCGGCGTCGCCGTTTGGGACACGGTCGGCGGGCGGCTTCTGCGCAACCTCGGCAAGCACGCGCGGGAGGTATCCGCCGTGGCCATCTCTCGTGACGGAGCGCGCGTGCTGACGGGCGGCCGCGACAATCTCGTGAAGCTGTGGGACGTCGCCTCCGGGGCCCTGCTGCAGACTTTCAAGGGCCACGCGAACTGGGTGGAGACGGTGGCGCTCTCGCCTGATGGGCGCTACGCGGCCTCGGGGGGCAGCGGCGAGGGCATCATCAGGGTGTGGGAGGTGGCGAGCGGCAAGGAGCTGCAGACGCTGCGCGGCCACGTCGCCTTTATTACGGCGCTCGCCTTCTCGCCGGACGGGCTGAGGCTCGTGTCGGGCAGCTGGGACGGATCGGTCATCGTCTGGGACCTCCTTAAGGCCAGCAAGCGCTTCGACTTCAAGAGCGAGAACCGGTCGCGCTACGACCACAAGCAAAACGACATGAATCAATCGCGCCGCGCCATCGATTGGGTCGGCTTCTCCAACGACGGCACGCGCATCCTCGCCGTCACCCACGATGGCGCCGTCTCGGCCTGGGACGCTCGCAGCGGTGCGGAGCTTGAGAGCCGCCCGCCGATTTCGACCTACCTCAACCCGGTCATCCTTTCCAACGACGGTGCAAGAATCTTCTGGGACGGCAGGCTCGGCGCGATCATGGTGTCGGACGCCGCCACCGGCAAGGAGATCGGCAAGCTGCCGGGCGCGGACAAGGCAGGGGGCGTGGCGATGACCACGAGCTCGGATGATCGCAGGCTCGCCGCCATCGGCAGCGATCGCGTCGTGCGGATCTGGGACACGCAGTCGGGGGCGCTGCTGCTCTCGCTCTTCAACGGCGGAAGCGATGCCTGGGTGGCGCTCACAGCTCCGGGCTTCTTCAACGCGTCCTCATCGAAGGCCGGTTCGGTGTTGAGCATCGTCCGGGCGCTCGAGGCCACCAGCATCGGCCAGACCTGGCAATCCCTTTACGCTCCCGACCTCGTGCGCGAGGCGCTCGCAGGCGACCCCGATGGCGACCTCAAGCGCGCCGCCGAGGTCGTCAACCTCGACAAGGTCGTCGACAGCGGACCGGCGCCGCTGGTCGAGATCACCTCGCGCCCCGCGGGCGGCACCTCGGATGTCGATGTCGTCAGCATCGGGGCGCGCGTCACCGACCGCGGCAAGGGCATCGGACGCATCGAATGGCGCGTCAACGGCATCACCTCCGCCGTGACGAAGGCGCCGCCCGGCAAGCGCGAGGTGGAGGTGGAGCAGACGCTCGCGCTCGATGCCGGGGACAACGTGATCGAGGTTGTGGCCTACAATGCCCGCAATCTCCTGGCTTCGCCGCCAGCCGAGACGACGATCGTCTACGCGAGCACCAAGAGCGCCTCAAAGCCCAACCTATACATCCTGGCGATCGGCATCAACACCTACCATGATGCCGGCTGGACGCCGCCGGGCGCGAACGCGGCCGAATACTTTCCACCGCTCTCGCTCGCGGCCGGAGATGCCAAGAGCTTCGCAGCCGAGCTGCAAAAAGCGGGAGCGGGGCTCTACGGCGCGGTGCGGGTCAAGACCGCGCTCGACGGCGCGGCGACGCGGGCGGGTCTCGATCGGGCGGTCGACGAGATCGCAGCCAAGATCAGTCCGCGCGACACCTTCATCCTGTTTGCCGCCGCCCACGGGTATTCGAACGGCGGCCACTTCTACCTCATTCCGCAGGACTATCAGGGCGGGACAGATCCCGTTGCACTGGCGGCCCGCGCGGTCGGGCAGGCGCGTCTACAGGATTGGATCGGCAATCGCATCAAGGCGAGGAGGGCTCTCATCCTCATCGATACGTGCGAGTCCGGCGCGCTGACCAACGGGTATGAGCGCTCGCGCACCGACGGCCCCGCCTCCGACGCCGCCGTCGGGCGCCTGCACGAGGCGACGGGGCGCCCGGTGCTGACGGCGGCGGCTGCGGGCAAGCCGGCCTTCGAGGGCTATCACGGCCATGGCGTTTTCACGTGGGCTCTCATCGATGCGCTGCATCACGGCGATGCGAACGCGAATGGTGTGATCGAGCTGTCGGAGCTTGCGGCCTACGTTCAGGCAACGGTGCCCAAGATCAGCGCGGAGCTGAGCGGCACCGGGCGCGCTGCGATTGCCGCGCGCGGCTTCGGCGATGACCGACAGTCCGCGCATTTCGGCTCGATTGGCGGCGATTTCCCGGTTGCGGCGCGGTTGCAATAGCCAGTGGGTGCATCGTCAGCTGAGCCGGCAAACATGCTTACGGTGAAGAGATGTGTGCATCGATGTCCAAGACGTCGGCCTGCGCATCTTCGACAGTCGTATCGTCAAGCGGGGCCCTACGCCCGTGCCTACCATTCGGTAGCCACTCCAATTGCCGCTCCTCGACCGCCATCAGGCCCTCGTCCGTCATCCAAAACGCAAGCGTATGCTGCGCGGACTGGAACCAAAGCGCTTCTTGAAGGCGCGGTTGAAACCTGAAAGATCGCTAAAGCCCCAACGCAGAGCAATGCCCTGAATGGGCTGGTTTTGGCAATTCGGCGACAGCAAGTCTGCGCGTACCTTGTCCAGGCGCTTTCCGCGAACGTAGGCGCTAAAGGTAGTGCCGGTCATCGCAAAGAGCTGGTGGATGTATCGCGACGAACAACCAAATTCACTCGCGGCGAGGCCGGGCGAAAGGTCCTTGGAGGAGATATTATTGTCCAGAAATGCCCGAACGCGTCTCAGCATCTCGTTGGTGCGTCCCTTTTCGCTTCGCTGATGCAGGGAATCGCCGAAGCAGCCCGCCGCAAGTGGCAGCAAGCAGGCAATGGCATCCAACAAGGCCCTCCACTCGACCTCGGTGAGCGTCATTGCATTCCTTTGCAGACACGTCAGGCAGGCTGCCAACGGTGCGATCAGCTCGTCGCGCGTGAGCAGGATATTCAAAAAATAGTCCTCGACGTTCGCGACCGTGGAGAAGCGGCTCTTAGGGACGAGAATTGCAATATCCTCGTACTGGTTGGAGGCCCTCTCGGTCAGCACGACGGGGCGCGATGTGTCGTACACGACGAGATCGCCCGGTCTTGCGAAGTTCGTGTGCCCGGCCTGCTCGACCATCAGTTCGCCAGACAAAACAAAATTGGCGTAGAATCCGTCGATTGGAGACTGTGCGACGTTGGATTTGCTCCTCGCGCAGATGATTGGAGTCATCTGAGCGTGCCCGATCGAGCCATTGTCGAGGGCAAACCCTTCGAGGCGCCCTACGAAGGGTCGTTCGGATTTGCGCTCTGGCGACCAGGGCATGAACGTGCTGCAGATGCCCTCGCGAAAAATAGTGAAGGCTTCACGCGCGCTGCAGTATTCCGTGTCCCAAATGTTGGTCGCGGCGCGATTGCCTGCGCAAATGTCCGATTGATCGGGCATGGCCCTCCCCCTGCGGCTCTTATCGAAGCGGCCACATTGTAACTGAGTATCGCACGGCAGTGCGGTCCTGTCCTGAGAAAATGCGCAAGTTGCACTTGTAAGCTTGGCGCAACGCGCAGTTTTCATCATCGAGAGAGTTAGGCGCGGCGACGTTGATTGCTCAACACAATTCGGCGTAGCCAGCTTGCTCGCCGCGCCGCAGATGCTCGCGCGCCTGTCCAAATGTGAAGTTGTTTGTTCCCTCCAAGGCGAGCGCAAAATTTCGAAATGCGAGATCTTGCCCGATCAGCGGATCGGCGAGGGCGCACGCCCAATTGACGATCGCGCTCGCATTGCCTCCGCTGACAAGCAAAACCCAAAAACACAACAACATAAGGGAGGACAACCATGAACGTGCCATCCCACAAGATCCTTACGTCAAGAGCACGTTTGAGGAACTTGCATCGAAGAGCGCTGTCTTGCTCGCTGCTTGCGGTGGGGCTCGTTGCCGCTTCAGCGCTGGCGCATGCGGGGTCCCAGCACCATGGGGACTCCTACGATCATGGCGGCAATGGCCACGGACCTGTGGTCAACACCGACAAAGGGTCGGTCCGCGGGTTCGTGAAGAACGGCGTATACACGTTTCTGGGCATTCCCTACGCCGCGCCGCCGGTAGGCAACTTGCGCTGGCGTCCGCCGCAGGCGGCCAAGCACTGGAACGGGGTGCTCGACGCCACCGAATACGCCAACACCTGTCCGCAGGTCACTGAGCTCGGCGCTTTCGCCGGCCCCGCGAGCGTTACCGAGGACTGCCTCTATCTCAATGTCTTCACGACGGGGGCCGGCAGCGGTCATCATCATGGCGGGAAGAAACCGGTCATCGTCTGGATTCACGGCGGCGGCAACGTCGACGGCGAGACCAACGACTACGACGGCAGCAAGCTCGCCACGGGTGGTCCGCTCGGCACCCCCACGGTGGTGGTCACGATCAACTATCGCCTGGGCCTGTTTGGCTTTCTATCGGAAGCGCATTTGAACGCGGAAGGCCATCCCTGGGGCAACTACGGCATCATGGATTCTCAGGCCGCGCTCCACTGGGTTCAGCGCAACATCGAGGCGTTTGGTGGCGACCCGAACAACGTCACGCTCGGTGGCCAGTCCGCCGGCGCTATCGACACCGCCGCGAACTTGATATCGCCGGCATCCGCGGGCCTTTTCCACCGGGCAATCACCCAAAGCAGCCCCATACCCAATGCCTATTTCGCACCTGCCGCGACGGCGTTGACCAACGGCAACAATTTCGCTGCTGCCGCCGGCTGCTCGGACTCTGCGTGTCTGCGCAACCTGTCGGCCGAGCGGATCCTGCAGCTGCAGGGAACGCCCAACGCGAACGGCCCGTACGTGACCGGCGCGATCGTGGATGGAACCATCGTCCCCATGCTACCGGAGACGGCCTGGACGACCGGGGCCTACCACCACATGCCGATTTTGGGCGGCACCACCAAGGACGAGCTGACCTTCGGCTTGGCCATTGGCGAGTATTTCTCCGGCGCGGCTCTGACGCCGGATCAATATAACGCCAACAACAGCTCTGCCGTGCTGAGCATGTATCCGCTCTCCAGCTACGGCGGCAACCCGACGTTGGCCCAGGATCGGGTCAACTCCGATGGGTTCAAATGCGCCGGGCTCCGCGTCCTCGAGCAGCAGGCGAGCACGAACACGGGCTACCCGATCTACGGCTACGACTTCGCCTACGACCATACGCCGTTCTACTTCCCGCAGATGCCGAACTCGTATGATCCAACGGGCTATTTCCAGGCGCTCGCCTACCACACGGCCGACATTCAGTTCGTCTTCCCCAAGTGGCATGGCGGAAATCTGGGGGTGAATCTGGACCAGCTCACCGGCCAACCGCGCGAGCTGCAGGGGGCCGAGATTGCTCTGTCCGACCAGATAACTGCAGCGTGGACCAAGTTTGCCAAGTACGGCAATCCGAACGGGTCGGGGAATTCACCGTGGCCGGAGTTCACATCGAGCTCGACCATGCTGAAGCAGGGCATCCCCAACGGGACTGAAACGGCAGCGGAATTCAAGACCAACTATAAGTGCGCCTTCTGGGGCACCCCGTAGATCAAAGACCAGCGGCTGCGTTCTCAAGACGGGCGCAGCCGCCCCCGCTCTGTAGGGCCTCAAGCGTTTTTCCTTGGATAACAGTGGCTGCCCTCCGACAGGGCGCGCGCCCAGAGAGGATGCGGCCTGTTCCAGGCGGAACAGCGCATCCGCCCGTCGCCCCGCATGATCGGCCTCAGAGATACCCAGTCTGAGACCCAGATCAATCGACGGAGCCCACAATGATCCGGACACTTCTTGCCACTGCCGCTGCTCTCTTTGGCGCAGCGACGCTCTTTGCCTCGGCGGCAGAGGCTTGCGTCTCGTGCGAGTACACGCCCGAGGTCGTCAACACCCCTGTCTACGGCTATGCGCACGCCGCGACGCACTACCATAAGAAGCGCGTCTATACGGCGGTCAAGCGTGCGGTGCGCCGGGTCAGGGACATTGCCGACAGCGAGCCCGAGGCCAAGGCGGTCGAGACTGCCAAGACCGCGCCGGTCGCGTTGGACGTGAAGAGCGAGAACTCGACCATCTCGACGGCGTCCATCGACAGAAACGACGCCGTCGAGGCGGATGCAGCACCGGCCGATGAGCCCAAGGTCAGCAAAGCCGTCGGCTGCAAGAAGTTCTTCCCCACCGTCGGCATGACGCTGACGGTACCCTGCGAGTAAGCCGCCCTTCTCCCTCTCCCCGCTTGCGGGGAGAGGCAAACGGGCTCAGCCGAAGGCGCCCCAGTGGTGGGTGATGCCGGTGCCGATCTCGCGCACGGTCTCGTAGGCCTCTTCCATCGGCTCCAGGATCTCCGTCTCGAGACGGCCGTAGTCGTCGATTGAGTGCGGCCGGTAGGTCGCCTCCTCCTGGAAGGCTGCGGCGTCCTCGGAGGCTCGCGCCTGATGCGGGAAGGCCTGGCGCATGAAGCCGACCACCTCGGGGATCTCCAGCGCCAGTGCCTGGCGGAAGATCTGCGCATAGCTGACGTCGTTCACGGTGGTGAAGCGCGGGAGCTGAGCTGCCAGAATGAAGATGCGCATGATCAGCGTGAGGCGGATTGCCTGCAGCAGATCAAGCTCGAGGCGATGGTCGTCGGGGATCTTGCCGCCCTCGAGCCCGATGTCCTCCAGGATCGAATGCAGCTCGATGGCGTCGAGCCGCAGATGATGCACCAGACCGTTGATGGTGTCGGCGCGGTGGTCCTCCAGCAGGTGGGCGGCCAGCGTCTTGAAAGGCGCCTCGTGCTGCGGCTCGCGCCCCCAGGCCGCGCGCAAGGTCCAGAAGCCGGCATCGAAGGGCAGCGCGTTGGCGCCGACCGCGTTGAGGCTGGAGAGCTGCTTGGCTCTGGCGATCATCTCGATCAAAAGCCGCAAGCGCGGCGAGCGCTTGGCGAGCTCGACGAAGCGGTCGCGCTCTGAGCCCACCGCCGCGCCCAGCCCCGCCACCACGTTGGCGGTGTAGCCGAACTGCTGCAGGATGGCGTTGTTGGGGATGGCGCGCATGCGCGCCGGGTCGCCGCGCTCGCTCGAGTGCTCGCCCTGCCGCTTCACCGGCCGCGAGCCGACCTTGAACAGGAGATTGGTGCCGAAGGCGCCGAGCAGCGCCCGGTAGCCGGGGTGCGCGAACAGGTGCTGCTGGTAGGCGCGCAGGCGCAGCTGGAAATCGAGCGCGAGATTGACGTCGGTGTAGAACGGATCCTCGCCCTCGCCCGGGTCCTTGCCGCTGATGATGATGGTGGCGAGCGCGCGGGTGGCGAACTCCCGGTTGGCAAAGAAGAGATAGCCGTCGCCGCCCTGAAAGCTCGTCTCGTGCTTGACCGGCAGCCCGTGGCGGAAGAAGCGCCAGCGGGCCTCGCCGGAGAACACATAGCGCAACCGCCGGCGCATGGGGCCGGGGTAGGAGCCGCGTCCCATGCTCTCGCCGTGGGTGGAGAAGATCAGCGTCTCGACGCCGGGCAGGTTGGCGCGGTTGACCACCTCGGCGAGGCCGAAATGCAGCCGCTCGTGCGCGAGGCCTGCCGCGATCTGGCCGATGAAGCGGCCGGCGTCGGAGTATCCGGTCTGCACGCACAGCCGGCCGCGGCCGCGCACGTACTCGCGGTAGGCCTCCTCGGCGAGCAGACGCTCGACCAGCCGCGGCCCGGTCTCGAGTGCGGCGGGGGTCTCGAACAGAGGCGAGATGTCGACGACCTTTTCGATGCCGAACAGCTTGGCGAAGTAGACCGCGATCAGGATGGTGGCCGCGCTCTCACACTCGGCAATGAGGTAGCGGATCGGCGTGTCGCGGTCGATGTGCTTGGCGATCTGGGCGGCGAGCGCAAATTGCCGAATGGCGGTGGCAGTCTCCAGGTCGAGCGTCTCGAAGTTGACGCTCTCTGGCTTGGCGGTGCGGATCATCTCAACGATGCGCGCCAGCGCCTGACGCTCGGTCAGGTCGTGCGTCCAGGGCTCGTGCACGAAGGCGCGAAACGCATTGTTGATCTGCACGGCGTTGACGCGCAGGTGGATGTGCGAGGTGCCAAGACCGGTCGCCTGCAGAAGACCCGAGAGCGCGGCAACGGCGCACTTGGCATCGGTGCCCGGCGCGGCCTCGATCATGGCATCGAACAGCGTCGTCAGCTGATCGATGGAGAGGAGGCCGTGGCCTTCGGGGCTGGTGATGATGTTGGCCGCCTCGGCAAGCGTGAAGCCGTCGCGTCCGACCTGGTCGATCGCGGTGATCTGCTCGTCGACGGATGCGATGGCGAGGTCGAGCTTGCCGGTGATCTGCCGCGACAGGCGCTGCACGTCATGGCTATCGCCGAGCTTGCCCTTGAGGCTTAAGAAGCGGTCGCGGATGTCGTTCAGGGCCGCGTGCTTCTCCTTGAGGCGCACCAGGAACGAGAAGGTCCAGCGGATGTCGTTGCGCCCGTCGATGTCGTAGCCGACCCACGAGGCGACCGTCGCGAGGTGGGGCTTGAGCTTCAAGGCCTTGTCGCCGAAAGCCTTGGTCGCCACGCCGAAGAAGCGCTGAGCCAGGTCGATGTAAGCGTCGCGCAGGTTGCCGATCGCTGATTGCGCGCTTCCGTGCTCGTACTCGAGGGTGATGGGGCTGTCGGGCCGGTGCGGGGTTCCGATCGGCTGGTTCGCCTCCGAGCCTCCGGCCAGGGCGATCTCGGCCATTTTCCGCGACAGCGCCTCCGACAGCCCGAACGTCGGGTGGGCGGTCAGCACGATGCCGGTGCGGGCCCGTTCCCAACGGGCCTTGAAGGCATCGAAGTCGCTGCCTTCGGCGGTCTTCTCGATGTAGTCGCACAATTCCTTGGCGGTGGTGGCGGAGTCGACGAAGCCGACGTGCTCACGCAGGTGGCGGGCGCGGTAGACGCAGGCGCGGTCCATCATGCGCACGCTGAGCGCGCGCACGTCCTCGAAGCTGATGTCGCCCGCTTCGAGCCGCCGCGACAGCTCGAAGGCGAGGCTCACGATGGGGTTGAGCCCGGGCGTGTCGGGGATCTTGGTGCGCAGCGCGCGCAGCTCGTCGCGCAGCTTGGAGCCGTCGAGCTTGCCGCGCGCGGTCCGGGTCGCCTCTTCCAGCATACGTCAAATTCTCCACGCACCGATCAGGCCCGGGCCCGGCGCACCGCGGCGCCCGGCCGATGAGCAAGTTGCCGATCGCGAAGAGCTCGAAGGAGAGGCCAAAGGCGTGGGCCCGCCCTCAAGCGAGGGCAGGCCCAGACACTTATGAGCCGCTCAAGAGGTGCTCACGCGACCTTCTTCATCTGGGACAAGACCTCTGCGACGGTCGAGCCCATCTCGGACGGTGTCGGCGCAATCGTGACGCCGCAACCCTTAAGGATCTCCACTTTCTCCGGCGCTGACTCGCCGAAGGCGGAGATGATGGCACCGGCATGACCCATGCGCCGTCCCTTGGGCGCCGAGAGGCCGGCGATGTAGGCGATCACCGGCTTCTTCATGTGGTCGCGCGCGAACTCGCCACCCTCGGCTTCCTGCGGACCACCGATCTCGCCGATCATCAGCACGGCGTCCGTCTCCGGATCCTCTTCGAAGTACTCGAGCACGTCGCGGAAGGAGGAGCCGTTGATCGGATCGCCGCCGATGCCGACCGAGGTCGAGATGCCGATGCCGAGCGCCTTCAGCTGCGAGGCCGCCTCGTAGCCAAGCGTGCCGGAGCGGCCGATGACGCCGATGCGGCC
Source organism: uncultured Alphaproteobacteria bacterium (assembly GCA_963782555.1). Taxonomy (GTDB): domain Bacteria; phylum Pseudomonadota; class Alphaproteobacteria; order Rhizobiales; family Hyphomicrobiaceae; genus Hyphomicrobium_A. Next base: position 600,889 of record CAWAKB010000003.1, read on the forward strand.
GGGGATATAGATGTGCCCCGGCATGATGCCGAGCATGGCCTTGCCGGGGCTGATCGTTCCGGCGCAGTTGGGCCCGGTCAGCACCATGCGGTTCTCTTTCCGGTAGCGGCGCATGTAGCGCTTCACGCGGATCATGTCCTGAGCGGGAATGCCATCGGTGATGCACACGCAGTACTTGATGCCGCCGTCGGCCGCTTCCATGATCGCGTCGGCCGCAAAGGGCGGCGGCACGAACACGATTGAGGCCTGCGCGCCCGTCTCCTGCACGGCGCCCTTGACGGTGTTGAACACCGGGCGCCCGAGGTGGGTTGTCCCGCCTTTGCCGGGCGTGACGCCGCCAACGACGTTGGAGCCGTAGTCGATCATCTCCTGCGCGTGGAAGGTGCCGATGCGGCCGGTGAAGCCCTGGATCAGGATGGGCGTGTTCTCGTTGATGAAAATAGCCATGTGAGCGTTCTCCCTAATCAAGCGGCGCTTTTTGCAGCGCCAACGGCCTTTTGGGCCGCTTCCGCCAGCGTTTCCGCGGTGATGACGGTGAGGCCGCTCTCATTCAGAATGCGACGGCCCTCCTCCACGTTGGTGCCGGCGAGACGCACGACCACGGGAAGCTTGATGTTGAGCTCGGTCACCGCGTCGACGACGCCCTTGGCGACCCAGTCGCAGCGGTTGATGCCGGCAAACACGTTCAAGAGCAGCGCCTTGACCTTCTTGTCCTTCAAGACGGCCTTGAACGACTTGGCGACACGCTCTGGGCTCGCACCGCCGCCGATGTCGAGGAAGTTTGCAGGATCTCCGCCGGCGAGCTTGATCATGTCGAGCGTTGCCATGGCGAGACCGGCGCCGTTGACGACGCAGCCGATGTCGCCGTCGAGGCCGACGTAGGCGAGGCCGCGGTCAGACGCGTAGGTCTCGCGCGGGTCCTCCTGGCTCTTGTCGCGCAACTCCGCGATGTGCGGGCGGCGGAAGAGCGCGTTGTCGTCGAACGACATCTTGGCGTCGAGCGCGAGGAGGTGCTTGTCCTTGGTGATCACCAGCGGGTTGATCTCGACCATGGTGGCGTCGAGATCGCGGAACGCGCGATAGCAGCCCATGATGGTCGGGACGAGCTTATTGATGATCTCCGGGTCGACACCGAGGCCGTAGGCCACCTCGCGCGCCTGGAAAGCCTGCATGCCGACGGCCGGGTCGACGACGACGCGGATGATGGTGTCGGGCTGCTTGGCCGAGATCTCCTCGATCTCCATGCCGCCGGCGGCCGAGGCGACGACCATGATGCGCTCGGTGGCGCGGTCCATGACCAGCGCCAGGTAGATCTCCTTGGCGATGTCGGTCGCTTCCTCGACGTAGAGGCGGGAGACGAGCTTGCCGGAGGGGCCGGTCTGGTGCGTCACGAGCTTTTTGCCGAGAAGGTCCTCGGCAGCCTGCTCCAGCTCGTTGTCGTTGGTGCATAGCTTGATGCCGCCGGCCTTGCCGCGGGCACCGGAGTGTATCTGCGCCTTGACGACCCACTTGTGGCCGCCGATCTCGGTGGCGCGGTAGGTGGTCTGCTCGGGGCTGTAGGCGAGGCCGCCGCGCGGGATCGGCACTCCGAACTTGGAGAGCAGCTCCTTGGCTTGATATTCGTGGATGTCCATTTCTTTTGGCTCCCTAGACTGAGTTTTTGTGGGCTCAGGCGGCCTGGCGTGCGGCGTCCGAAGCTTTGATGGCGGCGGCGGTGGCAAGAAGGTTCTTGGCCATCTTCTCCGAGGCCGCGTCGATCATCTTGCCGTCGAGCGAGGCAGCGCCCTTGCCCTGAGCCTCGGCCTCCTTGAGCGCTGCGAGGATGCGCTCGGCACGCTCGACCTCTTTGGCCGTCGGCGAGAACACGGCGTTGGCGAGCTCGATCTGCGAGGGATGGATCGCCCACTTGCCCTCGATGCCGAGAGCTGCAGCGCGCTTGGCGCCCGCCGTGTAGCCGTCGGGATCGGAGAAGTCGCCGAAGGGACCGTCGATCGGCCGCAGGCCGAAGGCGCGGCAGGCGACCGTCATGCGCGACAGCGCGAAATGCCACTGGTCGCCCGGGTAGTCGGGGTTCAAGCCGCCGATGACGACGGTGCGCGCTCTGTTGAAGGCAGCATAGTCGGCCACGCCGAAGTGCATAGCTTCGAGCCGGCTCGGGGCGGCGGCGATCGCCTCGACGTTGGCCATGCCGAGCGGGGTCTCGATCAGCGCTTCGGTCGTGACCTTGTTGGTGAAGCCTTTGGCGACCTCGATCTGGCTGACGATGCACTCGACCGTGTAGACGTCGGCCGCCGTGCCGACCTTGGGGATCAGGATGGTGTCGAGCTTGGAGCCGGCCTGTTCCATGATGTCGACCACGTCGCGGTACATGTAGTGCGTATCGAGGCCGTTGATGCGCACCGAGATGGTCTTGCCTTTGCCGCGCCAGTCGATGTCGTTCAGCGCCTGGATGATGTTTTTGCGGGCCTGCTCCTTGTCGGGCGGAGCAACCGCGTCCTCGCAATCGAGGAAGATATAATCGGCCGCGCTCGCGGCGGCTTTCTCGATCATGGTCGGGTTCGAGCCCGGCACGGCGAGCTCCGAGCGCTGCAGGCGGGCTTTGCGGAGGGGGTAGAGTGTGTAGCTCATCTTAGGCGTTCCTCTGGTCGTCTTTTCAGTTGCAGCGGGCCTGTCCCTTGACCGTGGGGCTAGAGCAAAAACCCGCCAGCTCGCAGTGTGAAGTGACGGCACCGCAAGCGGCGCCGCCTTGACGCAAATCAGCTGGCGAGTTTGAGCTTCGCCTCGGGTCGACTGGTGGCCGACGCTTTCGTGGTCGTACGGAAGTGCTCGGCTGCGGCGCCGCTGCCGGAGCCCGGCGCAACGTCGATGCCGCAGTCGCGCATCGCCATCTCGCAGCCGAACAGCGCACCGCCGATCATGATCTCGTCGATCGCGCCCAGGTGGCCGATGCGGAACACCTTGCCGGCGACCTTGTTGAGGCCGATGCCGAGCGACAGGTTGTAGCGATAGAAGGCGGTTTTCACGACCTGGGCGCTGTCGATGCCTTCGGGCACGACCACCGCGCTCACCGTATTCGAGTACCACTTGGGGTCGGTGGCGCAGAGGCCGAGGCCCCAGGCAGCGACCGCCTTGCGCACGCCCTCGGCCAGCCGGGTGTGGCGGGCGAACACATTGTCGAGCCCTTCACCGAGCAACAGATCGAGAGAGGCGCGCAGGCCGCGCAGCAGCTGTGTGGGCGGCGTATAGGGGAAGTAGCCGTTGTCGTTGTTCTTGATCATGTCCGCGAAGGAGAAGTAGCAGCGCTGCAGCTTGGAGGACTTGGCTGCTTCCAGCGCCTTGTTGCTGACCGCGAGGATGCCGAGTCCGGTCGGCAGCATGAAGCCCTTCTGCGAGCCCGAGACGCAGGCGTCGACGCCCCACTCGTCCATGCGGAAGTCGATGCAGCCCACCGAGCTGACGCCGTCGACGAAGAGCAGGGCCGGATGCTTGGCGTCGTCGAGGGCCTTGCGCACGGCCCCGATATCGCTCGCCACACCGGTCGCCGTCTCGTTGTGCGTGGCAAAGACGGCCTTGATCTCGCGGCCCTTGTCGGCGGCGAGCGCCTCCGCGTAGCGCTCGACGGGGATGCCTTTGCCCCACGCCTCGTCGATGACCTCGACGTTGAGGCCGAGCCGCTGCGCCATCTCGACCCAGAGCAGCGAGAACTGGCCGAAGCGGCTCATCAGCACCTTGTCGCCGGGGCTGAGCGTGTTGGTGATCGCGGCTTCCCAGGCGCCGGTGCCGGAGGAGGGATAGATGAACACGCGGCCGTCGCTGAGCTTGAATGCCTTCTTCAAGTCCTCAAACAGCGGCAGCGTGAACTTGGGAAACTCGGGCGAGCGCATGTCCTCCATGCGCAGATCCATGGCTTGGCGAACGGATTCGGGAATGTTGGTGGGGCCGGGAATGAAAAGATGCGTCGTGGCGAGCATTGGGCCTGTTTCCTCCGGAGCGTTTTGTCTTTTCGTTGTTTTCGCCGAGCGCGGTGTTGTTCTTGTTTGCCCTCAATATCCGCCCACTCCCCGTGGTCCCGTGGTTTTCGTTAGCGTTATTGACGGGGAGGCTAGCTCGGGGCGGAGCATCCATTCCCGTTAAAGCTTGCGCAACACCCCAATGGGCAGCCCCCGGGCGCTGTCGGGTAGTGGTTTGCCTGGGCTTTCGGGTAGGTTCCCTACCCAGCATGCGCACGGCACGGGGCGGGCGGCTCCCTTGCGAGAGCGCAGGCCACCCACATCGTTAACCTATCGGAAATTCTAGCCGTTCTTAGGCGCTGCGCCAACCCGCGCCGATGCTTTGAGAGCGTGTTTTGGGCCGGCTTGCGGCGCGTCAGCGGGTATCGGTGGTGGTCGACATGTAAAGCGCCACCGCCATGGCGCGGTTGGAGACCCCAAGCTTATCGTAAAGATTCTTGAGGTGGTATTTGACGGTATTGCGCGAAATGCCGATGCGTGAGGCGATCTGCAAATTCGTCCACCCGTTGGCGAGCGCCACCAGCAGCTCGCGCTCCCGCGCCGTCAGCTCACCCAGGGGATCTCGCGTCAGCGTCTGCAAATCGACGTAGGGCAGAGACATGCGGCCGCGCGCGACGGCGGCGACAGCGTCCAACAGCACATCGGGCTCGTCGCTTTTGGAGATGAAACCCCAGGCGCCGAGCCGCACCGCCTGACGCAGAACGTCCTTTCCAGGCTCGCCGGTGTAGACGATGACGCGCGTTGTTGCGTGGCGCCGCTTCAAGGCGCTGAGGATCTCCGCGCCGCTCACGTCGGGAAGCGCCCAGCCGATGATGGCGATGTCGGCGGCGTGCTGGTCCTCGAAGGCGAGGAAGGCCGCTCCCGTCGGCAGCGAGCCGACGACCTGGAAGCGGCCGTCGCGCGCAATGAAGTCTTGCAGCCCCGCGCGCACGACCGGGTTCTTGTCCAGGATCACCACCTTGGGACGCGGTTCGTTGGCCGGGGACTGATCGGGCGGCTGTGCCATGGGGGGTATTGGTAGCAGCTTTGGCTGAACAATCGGTCATGGGAGGGGGCCGAGCAGGCGCAGCCGCAATGCCTTATTCCGCTGCCGCCTCGGGCGGCGGGGCATCGGCGCAGGCGCAATGCTCGATCTCCACCGTCGCATGCACGACGCCATAGCGCTGCTTGAGGCGCGCTTTGATGGCAGCTGCAACTTTCTCGGGCGGGGCGGACTCCGACACACGCGCGTGCAGTGTCATCAGGCAGCGGTTCTCGGTCAAAGACCACGCGTGAACGTGATGAACCGACTCGACGTCCGGGACAGAGGCCTCGATCTCCTTCTGCACCTCGCGGATATCGAGCCCGCTCGGGGCCGCCTCGAGCAGGATGTGGGCGGCGTCCCTGGTGATCAGCCAAGCGCTGCGCAAGATGAGCAGCGTGATCAGCATCGATAGCAGCGGATCGATGGGCGTCCATCCCGTCTGCAGAATGACGAGCGCGGCAACGATGGCGGCGACCGAGCCGAGCAGATCGCTCAGCACGTGCAGCAGTGCGGCCCGCACATTGAGGTTGGCGTTCCCGCCCTGGCGCAAGATGAACAGCGTGATCGCGTTGACTACCAGTCCGCCGGTGGCGATGGCGAGCATGGTGCCGCCCAGCACCTGGATGGGCTCGAACATCCGCACCACCGCCTCGTAGCCGATGGCAATCGAGATGAAGAAAAGAGCAAGCCCGTTGGCGAACGCCGCCAGCACCTCGAACCTGTCGAACCCATAGGTGCGCTTCCAGTCGGCCGGCCGCTGAGCAAACTTGACCGCGAGCCAGGCGAGCGCCAAGGCGGCGGAGTCGGTGAGCATGTGGCCGGCGTCGGCGAGCAGCGCCAGCGATCCCGAGACGTAGCCGCCGACGGCTTCAGCGAGCATGGTCCCAGCTGTCAGCAGGCCGGCCCAGAAGAGGCGGCGCTCGTTAAGGTTGCCGGTCGCGTGATCGTGGTCTTGTCCCATTCGGGCTCCAGGGCTGCTATCCTCACATTCTGCCAGGACGGCGGTTGCAATACACCTAAGGCAGTTGCGCCCGGCGCCCAAGGGAGGTCCCAAGCATTGACGGCGCGATGCTTTTGGACCGGCGCGGACATCGGCGGCCTCTGAGAGCCGGTCGCCCGCGTCCAAACAAAAAAGAAGAAGGCCGGGGGATGCGCCTATCGTCCGTCAGGAGCCAGGAGCTGCGTGCGCTCGCGACCGCCTTGAAGGCGAGCGGCAGCGTCGGCCGGCGCGACCAGCCCGTCGCCGCGCTGGTGCTGGTCACCGTGTCGATGGCGCTCCTCGTCGGTATTGCCGCAATAGGGCGCAGCGCGGCGCTCTCAGGCGTCGACCCGCTGCAGGTTTTGTTCTTCCGCAATTTCTTCTGCGTCGTCTGGATGTTGCCACTCTTTGCGCAGCGCGGCCTGTCGCTGGTGCGCACCGAGCAGATTCGGCTCTACGGCTTGCGCGTTTCGCTGAGCTTCGTCTCGATGATGTCGTTCTACGAGGCGCTCGCCCTGCTGCCCATCGGCGAGGTGACGGCAATCAGCTTCCTGTCGCCGCTGTTTGGCACGCTGTTCGCGATTGTGCTCTTAGGCGAGCGCGTGGGCACGCCCCGCTGGGCCGCACTCGCCGTCGGCTTCCTCGGCGCCATGATCATTCTGCGCCCCGCCGGCACCGCGTTCGGGCTCGGGCAGATGGCCGCGCTGGGCTCGGCCATGGCGATCGGGATCATCGGACCGCTGGTCAAGCAGCTGACGATGGCCGACGACGCCGACCGCATCGTCTTCATCACCAACCTCATCATGACACCGCTGTCGCTGGTGCCTGCCCTCTTGGTATGGGTGTGGCCGCCGCTCGAGCTGTGGCCCCAGTTGATACTGATGGGACTGTTCGCCGTCCTCGGGCACATGGCGCTGGTGCGCGGCTATGCCGTCACCGACGCCTCGCTGGCCATGACCTTCAAGTTCACCCGCCTGCCGTTCTCGGTGCTGGTGGGCTATCTCGCCTTCGGCGAGCTCATCGACGGCTGGACCTGGGTCGGTGCGATCATCATCTTTGGCGCGGCCTCATTCGTGACGCGCCGCGAGGCGCAATTGGCGCGCCGCCGCCGCGCTGCCCAACTCGACGCGACCGCGCCCCCCTGAGACCGCGGCACCGCTCTTCCCTAAGGAATTCTCCCCGGGGAGGCGGCACGATATTGCCGTGCAGCAATGAGGATCGCGTGGTCCGCCCTGCGCCTGGTGTGGGAGCCACCGGTTGCCTTGGCGGTTCCCCTTCCCTAAATGGGGCCCAAGCCGAGCCCTGCACGCCTTTAGAGTTGACGCCTCCCCTCTGGGTCCACCGGTCAAAACCCGTCGAGCGGGATGGTCGAGAGCATGATGGCAGACGTAAGCCACTTTGGCTTCAACGAGATCGCCGGTTTTCTCGGTCTCGGCACCTACGGGCTTTCCGTTCTCAAGGTCATCGGCGTCGATATCGTCCTTGCCGGCGACAACGCCGTCGTCATCGCCCTCGCCTGCCGCACGCTGCCGCCGCGCCAGCGCCGCGTCGGCATCCTGCTCGGTACCGCGGCTGCGGTGGCGATGCGCATCGTCTTCACGCTGGCCGTCGGCTCTCTCCTGGGTGTTCCCCTGCTGGCCTTGACCGGCGGTTTCATCCTGTTCTGGATCGCGGTCAAGCTTCTCATCGCCGAGGATACCGGCGAGGGGAGCGTGCCTTCGGGGGAGACGCTCTGGGACGCGGTGAAGACCGTTGCCATCGCTGACGCCGTCATGAGCCTCGACAACGTGCTCGCCATCGCCGGCGCGTCGCGCGGGGACTGGACCCTGATCGTGGTCGGGCTCCTGATCAGCATCCCCCTCGTGGTCGGCGGCTCGACGCTGATCATGGCGATGTTGGGCCGGTTCCCGATCCTGGTCTGGGGCGGCGCGGCCCTGCTCGGCTGGATCGCGGCCGAGCTGGTCGTCGGGGAGGAGTTGCTTCGGCCGTTCGTCCTGGAGACGGCGCTGCGGCTCGGCGTCAAGGTTCATACCTTTGAGTACCTCGCCGGCACCCTGGGTGCGCTCCTTGTCGTCGGCGCGGGCACGCTCATCATGCGGGCGCGCGGCGGCCTTCGCAGCGACCGGCCCGGTTAACTGTCCCACACCCAATTCGGTGCGGCATGGCGTCTGCCGGAAAGTCGAGGCTTGGCGGGCGCCGCTCTAACCGCCAATATCGGCGCAAGATGTGGTAGCTGATCCATTGTCGGCATATTGAGGGCCGGCCAAACAAGAATACGACTGGGAGGAACGAGAGCCGTGACCGTCAAGTCCGACATCGAGATCGCCCGCGCGGCGACGATGAAGCCCATTGCCGAAGTGGCAGCCAAGGTCGGCATCCCCGCCGACGCTCTCGTCCCCTATGGCACGACCAAGGCCAAGGTCTCCTTCTCGTACATCAACGCGCTGAAGGATCAGAAGGATGGCAAGCTCATCCTCGTCACCGCCATCAGCCCGACGCCTGCGGGCGAGGGCAAGACCACGACGACCGTCGGGCTGGGAGACGCGCTCAACCGCATCGGCAAGAAGGCGATGATGTGCCTGCGCGAGCCCTCGCTCGGGCCCTGCTTCGGCGTCAAGGGCGGCGCGGCGGGCGGCGGCTATGCCCAGGTGGTGCCCATGGAGGACATCAACCTCCACTTCACGGGCGACTTCCATGCCATCACCTCGGCGCACAACCTGCTCTCCGCCATGATCGACAACCACATCTACTGGGGGAACGGGCTGGGGATCGACGGCCGCCGGGTGGCGTGGCGGCGCGTGCTCGACATGAACGACCGAGCGCTGCGCGCCATCGTCAACTCGCTGGGCGGCGTGTCGAACGGCTTTCCCCGCCAGGACGGGTTCGACATCACGGTTGCCTCGGAGGTGATGGCGATTTTGTGCCTGGCGCTCGATCTCAAGGATCTGGAGCGCCGTCTCGGCAACATCATCGTCGCCTACACGCGCGACAAGACGCCGATCCGCGCGCGCGAGCTCAAGGCCGACGGCGCCATGACCGTGCTTCTGAAAGACGCGTTGATGCCGAACCTGGTGCAGACCTTGGAGAACAACCCCGTCTTCATCCACGGCGGCCCGTTCGCCAACATTGCCCACGGCTGCAACTCGGTGCTCGCCACGCGGACGGCCTTGAAGCTCGCCGACTACGTGGTGACGGAGGCGGGCTTCGGCGCCGATCTGGGGGCTGAGAAGTTCTTCGACATCAAGTGCCGCAAGGCGGGGCTGGCGCCCGATGCCGTCGTCGTCGTGGCCACCGTGCGCGCTCTCAAGATGCACGGCGGCGTCTCCAAGGAGAACCTCAAGAACGAGAATGTGCTGGCGGTCAACAAGGGCTGCGAGAACCTGAAGCAGCACCTGGAGAACATCGCCAAGTTCGGCGTGCCCGTCATGGTCGCCGTCAACCGCTTCATCACCGATACCGAGGCCGAGATCCAGGAGGTGATGAAGGCGGCCGAGAGCGTCGGCACCAAGGCCTTCATCTGCACCCACTGGGCCGACGGCAGCGCCGGCACGGAAGCGCTCGCCCGTCACGTCGTCGAGGTCGCCGACAGCGGCAAGGCGGCCTTCCACCCGCTCTATCCCGACGACATGTCGCTGCGTGACAAGGTCAAGACGATTGCAACCGAGATCTACCGTGCCGCCGACATCGCGTGCGATGCGTCGGTGGAGACGGCGTTCAGGGATCTGGAAGCCGGCGGCTTCGGCAAGCTGCCGGTGTGCATGGCCAAGACGCAGTACTCGTTCTCGACCGATCCCACCAAGCGCGGGGCGCCGACCGGCCATATCGTGCCGGTGCGTGAGCTGCGCCTGTCGGCCGGCGCGGAGTTCGTCGTCGTTATCACCGGCGAGATCATGACCATGCCGGGGTTGCCGCGGGTGCCGGCGGCGGAGGCCATCCGCATCAACGCGGACGGCCAGATCGAAGGACTGTTCTGAGGCTTGTGTTTGCGTCCGGGATTGAGCCTTCAATGCCGGATGGCGCACTGCCACTTGTTAAGGCAACTGCCTTTCTCTCGGGCAGTTGAAGGGATGCGCGTGCAGGCCATTTGCTGCAATTTCGCGGCATTTGCGCATTGGCCCGGCATTTGCGGAAGAAGACAGCATGCGTCAGACGCGAGGCAGCATTGTGCGCCGCATTCGATGAAATGAACGGCACCGGCGGTGGGGTCCGTATGCCCTATCAAGCCGTTGCCGAATGGCTCGGGACGCAAAAGCTCGACGACCTGAGGCAAAAGCTGGTCGAGGCGGAGGCGCTTTTCCGCCGCTCCGGCATCACCTTCGCCGTCTACGGCAGCCAGGATGCGGCCGAGCGGCTCATTCCCTTCGACATCATTCCGCGCATCCTCTCCGCCAGCGAGTGGCGTCGGCTGCGCTCGGGTATCGAGCAGCGGGTGCGCGCGCTCAACGCCTTCATGTACGACATCTATCACCGCCAGGAGATCATCAAGGCCGGGCGCGTCCCCGAGGAGCTGGTGATCGCAAACAGCGCCTTCGTGCCGGAGATGATCGGTGCGGAGCCGCCGCTCGGCATCTACAGCCACATCATCGGCGTCGACCTGGTGCGCACGAGCGAGAACGATTTCTTCGTCCTGGAGGACAACACGCGCACGCCGTCGGGCGTCTCCTACATGATCGAGAACCGGGAGACGATGATGCACATGTTCCCGGATCTCTTCGCCAGGAACCGCGTGGCTCCGGTCGAGAACTATCCCGACCAACTCTTGAAGACGCTGGAGAGCGTCGCGCCCAAGGGGCTCGGCCGCGAGCCGACCATCGCGCTGCTGACGCCCGGCCTCTACAACAGCGCCTACTTCGAGCACTCCTTCCTCGCCGATCAGATGGGCATCGAGCTGGTCGAGGGGCACGACCTCGTCGTGCTCGACGGCGCGCTGCAGATGAAGACGACACAGGGCCCGCGCCACGTCGACGTGCTCTATCGCCGGATCGATGACGATTTTCTCGATCCGCTGGTGTTCCGTCCCGATTCGGTGCTGGGCGTGCCGGGGCTCTTCGATCTCTACCGGGCCGGGCGCGTGACCATCGTCAATGCGCCGGGTGGCGGCATCGCCGACGACAAGGCGATCTACAGCTACATCCCCGAGATCATCAAATTCTACACGGGCAGCGCGCCGATCCTGCAGAACGTGCCGACCTACAACTGCCGTAAGGCCGACGACCTCGCCTACGTGCTCGAGCACCTGCCCGAGCTCGTGGTCAAGGAGGTGCACGGCTCGGGCGGCTATGGGATGCTCGTCGGTCCCACGGCCTCCAAGGAGGAGATCGAAGCCTTCCGCAACAAGCTCAAGACCGAGCCCGAGAACTACATCGGGCAGCCGACGCTCGCGCTCTCGACCTGCCCGACGCTGGTCGAGGCGGGCGTTGCGCCCCGGCATCTCGATCTGCGGCCCTTCGTGCTGTTCGGTGACCAGGTGCGACTGGCGCCGGGCGGCCTTACGCGCGTCGCCCTCAAGGCAGGGTCGCTTGTCGTCAATTCGAGCCAGGGCGGCGGCACCAAGGACACTTGGGTTCTGCAGGACTGATCGATCAGGGAAAGGGGCGCCGGCGCATCGCATGTTGGGACGAACGGCCAACGATCTGTTTTGGCTGGCGCGCTACGTGGAGCGCGCGGAGAACATGGCGCGCCTGATCGAGGTCGGCTACCGCATTGCGCTGTTGCCGCGCGACGGCGAGGGCTTTCACGAGGAATGGCGCTCGACGCTGGCGAGCGCCGGCTGCGCGCAGGGCTATTTCGCCAAGTACGAGACGCTGACCACCAGCGACGTGATCAACTATCTGCTGTTTGATTGCGACAATACCTCGAGCGTCAAATCCTGCCTGTCGGCGGCGCGGCGCAACGGCCGGGCGCAGCGCACGGCATTGACGCGCGACATGTGGGAGAGCCTCAACGGCGCCTGGCTCGAGTTCGGCAACATCAAGCCGGTCGACGTCACCGCCGACGAGCTGCCGCGCATCCTCGATTGGATCCGCTCGCGCTCGGCCCTCTATCGCGGCACGCTGCTCAACACCATCCTGCGCAACGACACCTTCTATTTCAGCCAGCTCGGGACCTTTCTGGAGCGCGCCGACAACACCGCGCGCATCCTCGACGTCAAGTACTACGTGCTGCTGCCCGAGATCGCCATGGTGGGCAGCGGCATCGACAACGTGCAATGGGCCGCAATTCTGCGCTCCGTCTCCGCCCACCGCAGCTACCGCTGGGTTTACAAGGAGAGCTACAAGCCCTGGCGCATCGCCGAGTATCTCATCCTCAACCAGGCGATGCCGCGGTCGCTGCGCTCCTGCTACGACGAGATCGAATCGGCGCTGGACGAGCTCGCCGAGCTCTACGGCGAGCGTTTCACCTGCCACGAGACCGCCAGCGGGGCGACGGCCATCCTCGAGGAGGGCGACATCGACCGCATCTTCCAATCGGGGCTGCACGAGTTCCTCGAGGACTTCATCGCCCGCAACAACCGGCTGGGCTCGGAGATCGCCGAGGCGTATTATTTCAACGCATGAGAAGAAGGAGGAGGTGAACGGCTCTTGCTCGTCTCGATCGCCCATGTGACGCGATACACGTTGGCCGCTCCCGCACAGTACAGCATCCAGTGCTTGCGCCTCACGCCGCCATCGTTCGATGGCCAGCAGGTGGTGAGCTGGAGCATCGAGATGCCGCACGTGGACGAGGCCGTGCGCTTTCGCGACAGTTTCGGCAACATGTCGCATCTCGTGGTGATCCCGGAGCCGCATCAAGAGGTGGCGATCGTGGCGCGCGGCACCGTCGAGACGCGCGACCGCGACGGATTTGTGCGCGGCCTCTTCGAGGTGGCACCGAGCCGGGTCTACAAGCGGCAGACGCTGCGCACGATGCCCGATGACGGGATCCGCGATCTGTGCGCCGGCGTGAGCGGCGACGACCCGATCGAGCGCATGCACGCCCTCATGAATACCGTGCACGAGAAGGTGGAGTACGTCGTCGGCGTGACGCGCGCGCATACGACCGCCGCCGAGGCCCTGAAGGATGGCCGCGGCGTGTGCCAGGACCACGCCCACATCTTCATTGCCGCGGCCCGCGCCATGGATCTGCCCGCCCGCTACGTGAACGGCTACTTTCTTACCGAGAGCGACGAGCCGGCCGAAGCGCATCACGCCTGGGCCGAGGTGTGGATCAAGGGGCTCGGTTGGCTCGGCTTCGACCCGGCCAACAAGCTCTGCCCGACCGACCACTACGTGCGGCTCGCCTGCGGCCTCGATTCGGCCTCGGCGGCGCCCGTCCGCGGCACCCGCCGGGGCGGGATGGACGAGGTTCTTGACGTGACCGTGGAAGTCCAGCAGCAAAGCGCCCAGCAATGAGCCCCCGGGGCACCTCCCGCGAGCGGAGGGCCCGATCCTGCAAATCGAGGAGAGGCGATGACCTACTGTGTCGCGATGCGGCTTAATCGCGGCCTCGTGTTCGCTGCCGATACGCGCACGAACGCCGGTGTCGACAACATCGCCCAGTATCGCAAGATCCACTATTGGCGCCAGCCGGGCGACCGGGTGCTGGTGCTGCTCGCCGCCGGCAACCTGTCGCTCACGCAGTCGGTGGTGAGCCTGTTGAACGAGCAGCTCATCGAGCCCGATCCCGAGGTCCCCAACCTGCTCAGCGTGCACTCGATGTATCGCGCCGCGCGCCTGGTCGGGGAGGCGATCCGCAGCGTGCGCGCCGTCGATGGTGCCGCTCTCGAATCGCACAGGACCGGCTTTGCCGGCTCGTTCATCCTCGGCGGCCAGATCAAAGCGGAGCCGCCGCGCCTGTTCCAGATCTACCCCGAAGGCAACTTCATCGAGGCGACTGACGACACGCCCTATTTCCAGATCGGCGAGCACAAGTACGGCAAGCCCATCCTCGATCGCGTGGCGCAGCCGACCATGCGTCTCGGCGAGGCGGCCAAGCTGATCCTCTTGTCCTTCGATTCGACGCTGCGCTCGAATCTGTCAGTCGGCATGCCCATCGACATTCTCATCTACGAGCGCGACAGCCTCGATTTGCGGCGCGAGAAACGCATCGGCCAGGACGACGAGTACTTCAGGAACCTGTCGAACGCCTGGTCCGAGGCGCTGCGCGAGGCGTTCACCAAGATCGACGAGTTCGACGTCTAGAACGCCACCAAGCCCCCCTGACCGCTTGCGGGTTGTGGCGGGCGCGCATAAGCCGCAATTGCCAGCCGCCGATCCTCTGGGGTAGCCATGCGCGACGTTGCGGCTGTGGTGCCACGTCGGCTGCACCCTGGGGAGGACTGTCGTGAATATCTGCATGATCGGCGCTGGCTACGTCGGCCTCGTATCCGCGGCCTGCTTCTCGGAGTTCGGCTGGACGGTCACTTGCGTCGACAAGGACCCTCAGCGCCTTGCCGATCTCAAGGCCGGCAAGTCGCCGATCTACGAGCCGGGGCTCGACGACCTGGTTCAGCGCAACATGAAGGCGCAGCGCCTCATCTTCACCGACGATCTGGGCGCAGCCGCCAGCGAGGCCGACATCGTGCTGCTTGCCGTCGGCACGCCCATGCGCCGCGGCGACGGCTATGCCGACCTCTCCTACGTCTACGCCGCTGTCGAGGAGATGGCGCCGCATCTCAAAGGCTTCACCGTCATCGTCACCAAGTCCACCGTGCCGGTGGGCACGAGCCGCGAGATCGAGCGGCGCTTGCGCACGCTGCGCCCCGACGGCGATTTCGCCATCTGCTCCAACCCCGAGTTCCTGCGCGAGGGCTCGGCGATCCAGGACTTCATGCATCCAGACCGGGTGCTCGTCGGCCTCGACGATGAGCGGGCGCAAGAGCTGATGGGGCGGCTCTACAAGCCGCTCGCTTTGCGCAACGCGCCCGTCGTGTTCGTGGGGCGCGAGTCAGCCGAGCTCGCCAAGTACGCCGCCAACGCCTTCCTCGCCTTGAAGATCAGCTTCATCAACGAGGTCGCGGACCTGTGCGAGACGCTGGGCGCCGATGTGCAGGAGGTCGCCTCCGCCATGGGCAAGGACCGGCGCATCGGCGACAAGTTCCTGCACCCGGGGCCCGGCTACGGCGGCTCGTGCTTCCCCAAGGACGTGTCGGCGCTGATCCGAACCGGGCGCGAGGCCAAGTCGCCCTTGTCGATCGTGGAGCAGGTCGAGCGCGTCAACCACGAGCGCAAGATCGCCATGGCGCACCGCATCGAGAAGGCGGCGGGCGGATCGGTGCGCGGCAAGACGGTGGCGATCCTCGGCGTCACCTTCAAGCCCAATACCGACGACATGCGCGATGCCCCGAGCCTGGTCATCGTGCCGATGCTGCAGGAGCGCGGCGCCGCCGTGCGCGCCTTCGATCCGCAAGGGCGCAAGCAGGGCGAGCCGCTGCTTCCCGGCATGACCTGGTGCGAGAGCGCGCTCGAGGCCGCGGAGAGCGCCGACATCCTCGTCGTCGTCACCGAGTGGAACGAGTTCCGCGCCCTCGATCTCAAGGCGGCCAAGGAGAAGATGCAAGGCGACGTGCTGGTCGACTTGCGCAACGTCTTCCCGGCCGAGCTCGCCGAGGCCGCGGGCTTCACCTACTCCGGCATCGGCCGCGGCAAAGCAGAGTGAGCGCGCCTATTCGGCGGCCGCTCTGAGTGACGGATCGCGCGTGAGGAGCTTGCTCAAGACGGTCTCCCTTGGTCCGTAGGCCGTGACGCGGCCGTTGGCGAGCGCCAGCACTTGATCGATGCCCTGGAGCGCCGACACCCGGTGCGCGATCACGATGGCGATGCCGCCGCGCCGGCGCACCGCCAGCACGGCCTCGGTCAAGGCGCGCTCCCCCTCGGCGTCGAGGCTGGCGTCGGGCTCATCGAGCACAACCAGAAAAGGCTCGCCGTAAAGCGCCCGCGCTAGCGCGATGCGCTGTCGCTGTCCGGCCGAAAGCACGCCGCCATCCTCGCCGATCTGCGTGGCGTAGCCCGCCGGCAGCCGTTCGATCATCGCGTCGACGCCGGCTGCGCGCGCCGCGGTCATGATCGCCTCAGGGCTCGCGCCGGCGTCGAAGCGCGCGATGTTGTCGGCGATCGTTCCGGAAAGAAGCGCGATGCTCTGGGGCAGATAGCCGATGTGGCGGCCGCGGGCATCGGGGCTCCAGCAGGCGAGCGGAACGCCGTCGAGGCGCACGCTTCCCTTTTGCGGCGGCCAGATGCCGACGAGCGCGCGCGCAAGCGTCGACTTGCCGGCGGCGCTGGGGCCGACGATGCCGAGACCGGCGCCCGCTGACAGAGTGAACCCGACGTCGCGGAGGACGGGCGCCGCCGCGTCCGGCGGCGCAATCGAGAGGCGCGCGACGTCGAGGCTGCGATGCGGCCGCGGATTGGGCGCGCGGTTGGTCTGCCGCGGGTGCGCCGCCAAGTGCGCGACAAGCCGCGCATGCGCCGCGCGCGCCGCCGCAAAGCTGCGCCAGTGGGCGATTGCGGTCTCGACCGGCGCCAGCGCGCGGGAGAGAACAATCGAGGCGGCGACCATCGTCCCCGCCGAGCCCTTGCCGCTGATCACGAGGTAGGCGCCCAGGCCGAGCATGCCGGACTGCAGCGCCGGCCGCGCCACCTTGATCGTCGCCGAGAAGGCGTTGACCGAGCGCGAGGCGTCCCGCTCGGCCTCAAGATGGCGCGCGTTGAGGCCGATCCAGCGATAGGTGAGGTGCTTGGCGAACCCCATGGCGCGGATGGTCTCGACATGGCGGCGGACGGCGCCCGCGAGCGCCCACCGCCGTCCGGCACCTTGAGCAGCAGCCCGCAGCGGTGCAGCGCTCTTGCGCTCCGCCAGCAGCATGACGACGACAAGCAGCGCGGCGCCCGCCGTGGCGAGCGCTCCGAGCAGCGGATGCATCAGATAGATGACGCCGAGGTAGAGCGGCATCCACGGCATGTCGAAGAGCGCGGTCGGGCCCGGGCTCGCGAGGAAGGCGCGGATCTGGTCGAGGTCACGCAAAGGCTGCAGCCCGTCCCCGCGAGACCGCAACACAACCGGCGAGGATTGCAGGATGGCAAAGACGCGCGCGCTCAAGCGCGCGTCGAAGCGGCGGGCGGCGCGGGCCAACAGGCGCAAGCGCACGAAGTCGAGCGCTCCGGCGAGCGCATACAAGGCGAGCATCACCAGGGTGAGGGCCGCGAGCGCAAGATTGCTGCGCGAGGGAAGCACGCGGTTGTAGACCTCGAGCATGTAGAGCGGGCCGGTGAGCGCCAGGATGTTGCTGGCGCCCGAGACGATTGCGGCGACGAGGAGCGCGCCCCGGCTTTGGCGGAGCGCACGCCTGATGGTCCCGGTCTCGGCGCGCGGCCTCTTGCTCCCTCGCCGCACGTTCCCTCCTTCGGCGCGCGTGCCCACGCGCCGATGTTGAACGCTGTCATATTGCCGGAAGGGCCGCCGAAAGCCCCGCCTAAGGGCGACGCAACGGTATACGCATGCCCGGCCATATACCACTTAAGGTTGTGGCTAGGCTGCGGCTAGGTTGTGGATCGCCAAGCGGGGAATGGCCGTCCGACCAGGGCGCGGCAAACCTCGCCGGAGCAAGGAAAATCCGGCTCTAATCTCGCGCTTGCCCGGCGAATTGGACTACAAACGTGCATGACCCTGCTCACAGGGCGGGCAAACGGCCGAGTACAACAGGTCCGGGAAGGGAGCGCTCCAGGGATGTTCCAGCAGCAAACGCTCGCTGGCTACTTTGCCGGCTGGGCCCATGGCAGGCCCGCCCGCGAGGCGGTGGCGGCGACGGTCGGCGCGATCGCGGCCGCCGGCATAGGGTTTGCCACGCTGTTGGCCCAAGGCGCGCTTGCCGGTCCTTTGGGCCGGGCAACGGGACGGCGCGTCGACGTCGACGAGCAGAAGGAGATCGACGTTCTCACCAACGACCGCATCGTCGAAGCCTTGCGGTCGGCACCGGTTGCCGCCGTCGCCTCCGAGGAGATGGAGGACCAGGTCCTTCTGGACGAAAACGCACCGCTGCTTGTTGCCGTCGACCCCCTCGACGGCTCCTCCAACATCGACGCCAATGCCTCGATCGGCACCATTTTCACGGTGTTGCCCGCCTTGGGGCGCAACGGCGAGCCCGCAGCCTTTCTGCAGCCGGGGGTCAACCAGCTCGCCGGCGGCTTCCTCATCTACGGCCCGCAGACGGTGCTGGTCGTCAGCGTCGGCGCCGGCACGCAGATCTTCACGCTCGATCGCAGCACCGACACGTTCGTGCTGACGCATCCCAAGGTGGAGATCCCGGCGACGACGAGCGAGTACGCCATCAACGGCTCGAACGCGCGCCAGTGGGACGATTCGGTGCGCACCTATGTGGAGGACTGCAAGCGCGGCAAGGAGGGCCCGCGCGGGCGCGACTTCAACATGCGCTGGACCGGCTCACCGGTCGTCGACATCTACCGCATCCTGTCGCGCGGCGGCATCTACCTCTATCCGGGCGACAAGCGCCGCGAGTTCCGCAACGGCCGGCTGCGGCTCATCTACGAGGCGAACCCTATCGCCTGGATCGTCGAGCAGGCGGGCGGCGCGGCCTCGACGGGGCGCGAGCGCGTGCTCGAGGTGGCGCCCAAGAGCTTGCATCAGCGCACGCCCCTGATCGCCGGCTCGCGCCTGGAGGTGGAGCACGTTGTGCGTCTGCACGATGGGTTGCAGATCCGCGGCGAGCGCTCGCCGCTCTTCAGCCGCCGCGGGCTGTTGCGCTTCTGAATTCTTAAACGATCCGAGATAACAATAACTTCTGTAAAAAAGATAAAAGGATCATGTCAGCAAGGCATCCCATCATCTCGGTCACCGGCTCCTCCGGCGCGGGGACGACGTCGGTGCGCCAGACGTTCGAGACCATCTTCCGTCGCGAGCACATCAACGCCGCCTTCATCGAGGGCGATGCGTTCCATCGCTATGACCGCACCGAGATGGAATGGGCGATGGCGGAAGCCAAGAAGCGCGGCAACAACCACTTCTCTCACTTCGGGCCCGAGGCCAACCTGCTGGAGGAGCTCGAGGAGGTGTTCCGCAGCTACGGCGAGTTCGGCTCGGGGCGCACGCGCCATTACGTGCACGACGAGCACGAGGCGGAGCGGCTCGGCGCGCCCGCGGGCACGTTCACACCCTGGGAGGATCTTCCGCGCGGCACCGATCTCATGTTCTACGAGGGTTTGCACGGGGCGGTGGTGACCGACAAGGTGAACGTGGCGCTGCAGGCCGACCTGAAGATCGGCGTGGTGCCCGTTATCAACCTGGAGTGGATCCAGAAGCTCGCGCGCGACAAGATCGAGCGCGGCTACAGTCAGGAGGCGGCGATCGATGCGATCCTCAGCCGCATGCCGGACTACGTGAAGTTCATCTGCCCGCAGTTCACCGAGACGGATATCAATTTCCAGCGCATCCCCACCGTCGACACCTCCAATCCCTTCATCGCCCGCTGGATCCCGACGCCCGATGAATCGATGGTCGTGATCCGCTTCCGCGACCCGCGCGGGATCGACTTCCCCTATCTCTTGTCGATGATCCAGATGAGCTTCATGTCGCGGGCCAACTCCATCGTCATTCCCGGCGGCATGCTCGATCTTGCCATGCAACTCATCCTGACGCCGCTGATCCTGACGCTGGTGGAGCGCAAGCGCCGCGCCTCGTGAGCCCTTGACGCCCAAGCTTTCTGTTACCTTCTTTGAAGGAGCCCCCTGCTAGAGATGACGCAGGGGCGCTGACGCCGCTAGAATGGCGCCACCGGCGAAATCCAAAGGAGCCCGCGAATGGCCCGCCCGCTCATCATCGCTCCCTCGATCCTGTCGGCCGATTTCGGCCGGCTCGACGCGGAGATCTAAGCCGTGGAGGCGGCGGGCGCCGACTGGATCCACCTCGACGTGATGGACGGCCACTTCGTGCCCAACATCACCTTCGGGCCGCCGGTTATCAAATGGGTACGCAAGGCGAGCAAGAAGCCTTACGACACCCACCTGATGATCTCACCCGCCGACCCTTATCTGGAAGACTTCGCGCAGGCCGGCTGCGACCACATCACGGTGCACGCCGAGGCCGGCCCGCATCTCGACCGCTCGCTGCAGGCGATCAAGGCGCTGGGCAAGAAAGCGGGCGTCGCGCTCAATCCTGCGACGCCGGAGGATGTCATCCAATACGTGCTGCATCATCTCGACCTCGTCCTGGTGATGACCGTCAACCCGGGCTTCGGCGGCCAGAGCTTCATTCCGGCGGTGGTGGAGAAGATCCGCCGCGTCAAGGCGATGATCGGCAACCGCCCGATCGACATCGAGGTCGATGGCGGCATCGATCCGGAGACGGCGCCGCTCGTGGTGGCGGCCGGCGCCAATGTGCTGGTCGCGGGCTCGCACGTGTTCAAGGGCGGCACCAAGGAGGCCTACGCGGCCAACATCGCCGCGATCCGCTCGGCCGCCGAGTCCGCGCGTGGCAAAGCCGCGGCCTGACGTCAGATCTTCCACCCCGAGTGGATAGCGGCGATGCCGCCCGTCAGGTTGCGGCACGTGACGCGCTCGAAGCCGGCCGCGCCGATCATCTCGGCGAACCGCGGCTGACTGGGGAACTTGCGGATGCTCTCGACCAGGTAGCGATAAGGCTCACCATCGCCGGCAGCGAGCGCGCCGAGCCGCGGGATCACCTCGAAGGAGTGGAAATCATAGAGCCGGTCGAGGATCGGCACCTGCACTTGGGAGAACTCCAGGCACAGGAAACGCCCGCCGGTCTTCAAGACGCGAAAGGCTTCGGCGAGCGCGCGATCGATGTGGGTCACGTTGCGGATGCCGAAGGCGATCGTATAGGCGTCGAACGACTTGTCGGGAAAGGGCAGCGCCTCGGCGTTGCCTTGCGCGAAGGTGATGCGGGCGCCGAGCTGCTTGGCGTCGACGCGGCGGCGTCCGACCGCGATCATCTCCGGACTGATGTCGCAGAGCACGGCCGTCGCATTGGGGCCGCTGGCGCGGGCGTAGCGGATTGCGACGTCGCCGGTGCCGCCGGCCACGTCCAAGAGCCGGAACGGCTTTTCCCCGCGCGGCGGGTTCAGGAACGCGACAAGATCGTCCTTCCACAGCCGGTGGAGGCCGCCCGACATCAGGTCGTTCATGAGGTCGTAGCGCTCGGCGACCGCGGCAAAGACCTGGTTGACGAGACCTTGGCGCTCGTCCTCGGGAACCGGGCGGTATCCGAAGCTCGTCTGCGGGGCGTCGTTGGCGGGATCGGGCATGGGCCGACAATAGCGAAGCGGCCCGCCACGCGCTATGGTCCGGCCCGCTCCAAATGATCCCTCCGACGTCAACCGGTTAAGCATGCCCGAGCTGCCCGAGGTCGAAACCGTGCGGCGCGGCCTGGCGCCGGCGCTGGTCGGGCACAGGTTTGTCCGCGTGGAGCAGCGCCGCCCCGACCTGCGCTTTCCGTTGCCGCAGGACTTTGCGCGGCGGTTGCGGGGGCGCACGGTGGAGCGCCTGGAGCGGCGGGCGAAGTATCTGCTGGCCTATCTGTCCGACGGGGAGGTGCTGCTCATGCATCTCGGCATGACCGGCCGCTTCACCGTTGAGGCGCCTGACGGATCGCACAAGCCGGGGCGTTTCGCACGTGCGACCGGCGTCGCCGCCAAGCACGACCACGTCGTCTTTCACATGGATGATGGAGCAGTGATCACCTACAACGACGCGCGCCGCTTCGGCTACATGCTGCTGATCCCGGCGGCCGAGCTCGCCGAGCATCCGCTGATGCGCGGTCTCGGCGTCGAGCCGCTGGGCCCGGAGCTGACGCCCGCCTACCTGGCGCGGCGCGCGCACGGCAAGGCCGTCGACCTCAAGGCCTTCCTATCGGACCAGCGCATCGTCGCGGGGCTCGGCAACATCTACGTGTGCGAGGCGCTGTTTCGTGCAGGGCTGGCTCCGAAGCGTCCGGCCTCGAGCCTCGCAACCAAGACCGGCCGCCCCACCGCGCGCGCTGGCCGCTTGGCGACGGCCATACGTGCCGTGCTCAAGGACGCCATCGCCGCGGGCGGCTCGTCGTTGCGCGACTATCGTCACGCGGACGGCGCGCTGGGGATGTTTCAGCATACGTTCGCCGTTTATGGCCGCGAAGGATTGCCGTGCCTGCGCCCGGGCTGCCACGGTACGGTGCGGCGCATCGTGCAGAGCGGCCGCTCAACCTTCTTTTGTCCCAAGTGTCAGCGCTGAGGCGTCAAGCGCGGTTAGCCAGGCGGCATCGCCTTGAGCTTGCCGTAAGTGAGGACGGCAACGGCCGACAATATTGCCAGCGTGGCGCTGCCGGTGACGAAAACGTAGTTTGCCGCCCAATCGCTGCGCGGCGTGAAGAGCTTCTCCGAGACCACGAGAAAGATGATCACGCCGACGACGGCGAGCCCCTGCGCCACCGTCAGTCCCATCAGAACGTTCAAGGCCCTGGGCGTGCGGTAGGATCCCTGCTCATCGGTCAAGAGCTGCGCGTAGAGAAAGACCGCGACGGCGACCAGCGCCATGGCGGCACCGTACTGCCACCAGTGGCGCCAGCTGAGCCCCGAGAGTGAGTAGATGGCAAGAAGGGCGGCAGCGCCCCAGGCGTAGACGACAGAGGCGAGCAGCGTATTGCGTCGCACGCAGAGCGCGATGGTGGCATCGTGCGGCATCTGGGCACTGGGGCGCCATAGCGGCGCATTGGTGCGCACGAGCGCGAACAGCAACTGCAAGGCGAAAAGCCCAACCGCCAAGCCCAGCGTGAGGCCCGAGTTGCGACCCGCGGCGAGCACGCCCACCACGACGCTCATCACCAGAGCAAGCAGAACCGCGGGCATAAGTGGTCTTAAGGGCATTGCGTCCTCCGATGATCGCCTGCTGTCGTCATGACCGCATGAGACGGCTCAAGACTGTTGCGATGGCGTGCCCCGGAGGGCGTTGAGACTGATGATGGCCAGAGAGGCGGCTCCGAAGAAGAAGATCGAGCTCGCGGCCCAATCGGGTTTCTCGGGATTGCGTGGCATCTTGTCGTCGAGCACGAGGCCGACCATAGCGATGATCATGCCGGCGAGCTGACCGACCGTGAGGTAGCGCGCGAGCTTGAGCAGGGTTTGATCCTCGCGGCCGGCTGCAGCATCGCGCGAGAGCATGCCCCCGAAAAAGAGGCAAAGTGCCGCGACGGCGCCGGCGCCAAGCACGTACTGCCACCACTCGATCCAGGAGAGAACGAAGACGTAGGTGAGCAGCAGGCTGAGCGCTGCCCAGGTCCAGACCAGTGCCATGAAGCTGGCCGTGGAGCTTGCCAGCGCGGCCTCTCCGGCGCCGCTCGCGGCCAGGCGGTGGCGTTCCCAGATGGCGAGGAGGGCAAACCCCAGGCAGGCGAGAGCGGCCAGTCCCATGTGCAGCTCGGGCCGGCCGGCCGCGGCGCTGAAGACGACGGCCGCGACGCCGATGGCCAGCGAAACGCCCAATATCAAAGCGGAATTCATCGAGCTCCCCCTTTCTGCGCCACTCTTCGGCCGGTTCTTCGGCCAACTCTTAGCAGATTTCGCGCAAGGTGTTCTGCCAAGCTCGCCAGTCGCTTAAGGCGGGGCTGCGGCGTTGACCCTGCGACGGGCGGCCTCTATAGGATCGCGGTCTTACGGCGCTTGCGGCGCCCGGGCCTCGGGTGGCACCTCTTGACTACTCTAGCTCTCTGGCATGGCTCCGCGACGACGCGGGCCGCCGGAGGACGAACTCTGACACGCCAAACAATCGAAGGATGACGACATGGCCAATACGAAGTCGGCGAAAAAGGCAACGCGTCAGACGACGCGGCGCACCGAGATCAACAAGTCGCGTACGACGCGCGCGCGCACAGCCGTGCGCAGCGTCGAGGAAGCGATTACCGGCGGTGACAAGGATGCTGCGATCGCGGCGTTGAAAGCTGCCGCTCCCATCCTCGTGCGCACGGCGCAGAAGGGTGCGGTTCACAAGAAGACGGCGAGCCGGAAAGTGTCGCGCCTCAATGCGCGCGTGAAGGCGATGAGCAGCTGAAGCGGATATGCCTTTTTGTCATCAAATGAGTGGACGCGGTATGTTCGCCACAGACCATTGGCCGGTGGCGTGCGCGTTGCTGGAATCGTGAACGAGCCTAAGTCGCGGATTCCACGATGCTCGCCCGCTGCCGCACCTTGCTTGATGATTGGTTGACGCCAAATCCTGCACGTTGCAGCAAGCAGAAAAGTGACAGATTGCTGACATAGCAGGGGATGAATTTCGGCGCCTGTGGATGAACTGCGACGACCTTGGAAAACTTACGTTTCCTCAGCCGAGTATCCCCAGCTGAACGTGTCTATTCACCGGTTGTCCACCGCCGCCGCCTCGCCTCGTCCGCAGCTTGTTCCTGCCGTTCTCGGTTGCTTAGCTCTCGGTTAGGCGATACGGTTCTGACGGTCGCCTTGCTCGAGCTGGGCCAGCGTTATGCGTGCCAGTTCCCGCGGGCGACAACGCCAGGTTTTGTATAGTATCTCGTCCCTGGTCCCATCGACATTTCTGGTTGAAGTTGCGTATCTTTCTGGGCGGTAGTCCAGGAAGCCGGAGCGGTGTCTCTTTGGCTTGTCCGTATTGAGTTGAGCGGGCCATTTGAGGCAGTTTGCTAGTCGGTCCGCGTGTGTGGAGGGACGAAGGTGCTGTCGATGGAAATCGTCCACATTGATGATGTGTCTGTGGAGGACGTCTGGTCGCGCCTTAAAGAGGATTCCGCTTCTGTGCTGGTTGACGTGCGCACGAGAGCGGAGTGGGCGTTTGTCGGACTTCCCGATCTCGCTGAGATCGGAAAGCGGGTCCTGACAGTAGAGTGGCAAACGTCTCCGGAGAGCCGGATTGACGCAGCGTTCCCGGAGCGCCTTGGCGAGGTGCTCGATGCGGCGGGCGCCAATAAAGATACCGAGTTGTTCTTCATCTGCCGATCGGGTGGCCGAAGTCGCATGGCAGCGGAAGCCATGGCGAATGCCGGGTATCGGCGATGCAGAAATGTGGCGGACGGATTCGAGGGGCCTCTCGACGCCAGCCGCCATCGAGGGCAGGTCGCCGGTTGGAAAGCCGCCGGCTTGGCTTGGGTGCAGGGTTAGCGCGCCCGTTTCGGAAGACTGAGCAAAGACTTGGTTGCGCAGCCGCGGCGGCGGAGGGTGACACCCGTGGTTTGCTCAGATGATTGAGGTGCAAGTCTACAAAGTGCGGGGGTTCATAAATGCAGACGATTCAGAAGGCGGAACGTACAGTTGCGGCTAGCGGTCACTCTGGTGCGGTTCAGAGCGCGACTGCTGACGGGACGGGCGAAACGCGCGGTCAAAAAACGCGCGCCATGCTGCGCGCAAGACTAGGCGACGACATTTTCTCCAGCTGGTTTCACGCGCTGGAGTTCGAGAACTTCGATGCCAAGACGGTCAGGGTGTCGGTGCCGGTGAAGTTCCTGAGGACTTGGATCCAGTCTCACTACGCCGACGACCTGCTGGCGTGCTGCCGCGCCGAGTTCAAGGGTGCGGAGAAGGTCGACGTGGTGCTGCGACAGCCCGGTGGCGGGCGCGCAGCTGTACGTCCCGACGGCCAGACTGCCGCGGGTGCCGCCGGCGAAGGATCGAACGGAGTCCGCTCGACGATTGCCGAGCAGGCGGGGCGCAACGTCGGCATCATCGCGACGGCGCAGACCGTGGGCAGGACCAGCGTCGGCGGCTTCGAGGGCTCGCCGCTCGATCCGCGCTACACGTTTGAGAGCTTCGTTGTGGGCGCCTCGAACCGCATGGCACATGCAGGCGCCACCCAGGTCGCCGAGGCGGTGCTGGGCGACGTCCCGGGCTTCAATCCGCTTTACCTCCACTCCTCGGTGGGGCTCGGAAAGACGCACCTTCTGCACGCGATTGCCTGGGACGTGAAGCGGCGCGCGCCGCATGCGCAGGTGCTCTACCTGACGGCCGAGCGCTTCCGCTATCAGTTCGTCGAGGCGCTGCGCAGCCAGGATCCGCTCGCCTTCAAGGAGAAGTTCCGCCAGATCAACATTCTGCTGATCGACGATCTGGAGTTCATGCAGGGTGAGCGCACCGAGCAGGAGTTCGACCACATTATCAACTCGCTGCTCGACGGCGGGCGCCAGGTGGTCGTCGCCTCGGCGCGCGCGCCCAACCACGTCGAGCGCCTCAACGAGCGCATGCGCTCGCGTTTGCAGCGTGGCCTCGTCACCGAGATTGGGGCGCTGGATCACGATCTGCGCCTGAAGGTCCTCGAAAAGCGCCTATCGGAAAAGCGCGCGATGGACCCGTCCTTTGCGCTCGGCCCGGAGATCCTCGAGCTCTTGGCGGAACGCCTGACCGAGAGCGGGCGCGAGCTGGAAGGTGCGGTGACGCGTCTTTACGCGACGTGGCAGTATATGCGCACCTCCATCACGCCCGACGTTTGCGAGACGGTGATCCGCGATCTCGTGCACGGTCTCGAACCGCGCCGCATCAAGATCGAGGACATCCTGCGCATCATCTCGCGCCATTTCGGGGTGTCCAAGGGCGATCTCCTGTCGCAGCGGCGCCACCGCTCGGTGGTGTGGCCGCGCCAGGTCGGCATGTATCTGGCCAAGCAGCTGACGGCCCGCTCGCTACCCGAGATCGGTCGCCGGTTCGGGAACCGGGATCACACCACGGTGCTGCACGCCATTCGTAAGATCGAGGGCGAGCTTGCCGGCAACCCACGCCTGAAAGAGGAGCTCGAGGAGCTCAAGAAGCTCCTCAGCCACTAAAACCCTATCCGGATGGTCCGCTGTGCTGGGCGAGCATGGCGGGCCTTAGCGGGGAGGAGCGGCGTCTAAACGGCGCCGCTCCTTAGTCAATTTGGTCCCGGCCCGAAATCCGCCCAAACCAAGCAGCGCCCCTTGAAAAAGGCGGCTGCATCAGGTCAAGTTGGCCGGGCGCGAATCCTTATCTGTATCCAGTTCCCGGTCCTTGTCCCTGCCTCCGCGCACCGCCGTCTCCTGACGGGCGGCCTCAATCCATCGACTGAGGCGGGCTTGGCCCCTCAAAATGCGCCGAGGATGCTTCCATGCGGCTAGTCATTGAACGTGGTGAACTCTTGCGGGCGCTCGGCCACGTGACGAGCGTCGTCGAGCGGCGGACGACGATCCCGATCCTGTCCAATGTGCTGCTACGCGCCCGCGATGCCACCCTGGAGTTCAAGGCGACCGATCTGGAGCGCGAAGTCATCGAGGCGGTCGCGGCCGAGGTCGGCGCGCCCGGCGCCGTCACCGTCCCCGCCCACATGCTGCACGACATCGTGCGCAAGCTTCCCGACGGCGCCCAGGTCGACATGCGCAAGGATGCGGAGAAGGAGCGCCTGACGCTCGCCGCGGGCCACGCGCGCTTCGCGCTGCAGACGCTGCCGGCGGAGGACTTTCCCGACATCGGCGTCGGCGACCTGGGCCAGGAGTTCGAGCTCGACGCCCAGGACTTGAAGCGTCTCATCGACAAGACGCGCTTTGCCATCTCCACCGAGGAGACGCGCTACTACTTGAACGGCATCTATCTGCACACCGCGCAGACCGACAAGAAGCCGACGCTGCGCGCGGTGGCGACCGACGGCCACCGTCTGGCGCAGGTGGAGCTGCCGCTGCCCAAAGGCGCCGACGGCATGCCGGGCGTCATCATCCCGCGCAAGACCGTGCACGAGCTGCACCGGCTCATCGAGGATAGCTCGGCGACCGTCAAGATCGGCGTGAGCCCGGCCAAGGTGCGCTTCGAGATTGGCTCCGTGACGCTCACCTCCAAGCTGATCGACGGCACGTTCCCCGACTACGGGCGCGTCATTCCGCAGGCCAACGACAAGGAGCTCAAGGTCTCCAATGCGGAGTTCATGAGCGCCGTCGACCGCGTCTCGACCATTGCCAGCGAGCGCGGACGCGCCGTAAAGCTCAACATCAAGCCCGACAAGCTGGTGCTCTCCGTCAACAACCCGGAGGGCGGCAGCGCCACCGAGGAGATCGGGGTCGAGTACACGGCAAGCCCGCTCGAGATCGGCTTTAATGCGCGCTATCTCCTGGATATTGCCGGCCAGCTGCAGGGCGAGCACGCCTGCTTCAAGCTCGCCGATCCAGGCTCGCCGACCATGGTCAATGACCCGAGCGACGAGAGTGCGCTTTACGTCCTGATGCCGATGCGGGTCTAGTGTGCAGGCATCGGCCGAATTCACGGGCGCTGCCACGGACAACGGCTCCAAGGCCAGGCTGTGGGTCGAGCGGCTGACGCTCACCAACTTCCGCAACTACGCCTATCTGGCCGTTGAAGCCGGGCCCGAGCCGCAGGTGCTGATTGGTGCCAATGGCGCCGGCAAGACCAACCTCTTGGAGGCGATCTCCATGCTGGCGCCCGGCCAGGGCTTGCGGCGCGCGGCCTATCCCGATCTGGCGCGCGAGGCCGGCGACGGAAGCTGGGCGGTCTCGGCGCACGTGCACGCCCATCCCGGCCCGGTCGATATCGGGACCGGCCTCACCGCCTCCAACGGGGCGGGTGAGCGCCAGGCGCGCGTCGTGCGCATCAACGGGGCGCCGGCCGGCAGCTCGGGCGCGCTCGCCGACTACGTCGATCTCGCATGGGTGACGCCGGCCATGGACGGCCTCTTCACCGGGCCGGCGTCGGAGCGCCGCCGGTTCCTCGACCGGCTGATTGTGTGCTTCGACGCGGGCTCGCGCACGCGCGCCAATCGCTTCGAGCGCGCCATGCAGCAGCGCAACCGCCTGCTCGCCGACGGCGTGCGCGATGCAGCGCGCTTTGAAGGCCTCGAGCTGCAGATGGCCGAGACCGGCACCGCGATCGCGGCGGCACGCGCCGAGGCGGTTGCAGCACTTGCATCGATCATGGTCGAGCGACAGGAGCGCGATCCCGGCTCCCCGTTTCCGGCCGCCGGCCTCGCCATCGAGGGCGTGCTCGAATCCGATCTGGAGCGGATGGCGGCCGTCGACGTGGAAGAATCCTACGCGGCGGTCTTGCGCGAAAATCGCGAGCGCGACCGCGCCGCCGGGCGCACGCTCGACGGGCCGCACCGCTCCGATCTGCTGGTCTTCCATGCGCCCAAGCAGATGCAGGCGCGGCTCGCCTCGTCGGGCGAGCAGAAGGCGTTGCTGCTGGGCCTCATCCTGGCGCACGCCGAGCTCGTTACCCAACGGCACGAGGGGGTCGCTCCCATCCTGCTCCTCGACGAGGTGACGGCCCACCTCGACGAGGCGCGCCGGGCGGCACTTTTTGCCGAAATTCTCCGCCTTGAGGCCCAGGCTTGGATGACGGGAACGGACGCCGAAGCCTTCGCCGCACTGCGCGGAAAGGCGCGCTTCTGGCGGGTTGAGGAGGCAGCTTTGTCGGGCCTCTTTGACGCATCCGACTAACTCGCCAGGCCGCCGCCACAAGTTATTGAAAATAAATATGTTTTTGTTGAGTGTCGCAGCCTTGAAATGACGCTTTTTTAACGCGCTCCGGCCGCTTTCGTGGTATAAGAAATGCGAGGCCAGACGACCCCAAGGACAACCCGGAAATGAGCGCTTTGCCCGCGAAAAAAAGCACGGGCGCCGAGGAGTACGGCGCCGAATCCATCAAGATGCTGAAAGGGCTCGATGCCGTGCGCAAGCGGCCCGGCATGTACATCGGCGACACCGATGACGGGTCGGGTCTGCATCACATGATCTACGAGGTCGTCGACAACGCCGTCGACGAGGTCCTGGCCGGCCACGCCAAGGAATGCACGGTCACGTTGAACCCGGACGGCTCGTGCACCGTGCGCGACGACGGGCGCGGCATCCCCACCGGCATCAAGACCGACGACGACAACGATCCCAAGCGCTCGGCTGCCGAGATCGTGTTCACCGAGCTGCATGCCGGCGGCAAGTTCGATCAGAACTCCTACAAGGTGTCGGGAGGCCTGCACGGCGTCGGCGTGTCGGTGGTCAATGCCCTGTCGAGCTGGCTCAAGTGCCGCATCTGGCGCGAAGGCAAGGAGCACTTGATCGAGTTCCGCGACGGTGTGCCGGTGGCGCCGCTGCGCGTCGTCGGCGACGCCGAGGGCGAGCGCGGCACCGAGGTGTCGTTCCTGCCGAGCACCAAGACCTTCACGCAGACCGAGTTCGACTTCGCAACGCTCGAGCACCGCTTGCGCGAGCTCGCCTTCTTGAACTCGGGCGCCAAGATCGTGCTGACGGACGCGCGCCACGCCGATATCCGGCGCGAGGAGATGATGTATGAGGGCGGTACGTCGGCCTTCGTGCGCTATCTCGACCGCTCCAAGCAGTCGCTGATCGGCGAGCCGATCATGATCCGCGGTGAGCGCGAGAAGGTCATCGTCGAGGTGGCACTGTGGTGGAACGACAGCTACCACGAGAACGTGCTGCTCTTCACCAACAACATCCCGCAGCGCGACGGCGGCACGCACTTGGCCGGCTTCCGCACCGCGCTCACCCGCGTCGTCAACAAGTACGCGGGCGAGAGCGGGCTCGCCAAGAAGGAGAAGGTGGATCTTTCCGGCGAGGATGCGCGCGAGGGGCTCACCTGCGTGCTCTCGGTCAAGGTGCCGGACCCCAAGTTCTCCAGCCAGACGAAGGAGAAGCTCGTCTCCTCTGAGGTGAAGC
Organism: uncultured Alphaproteobacteria bacterium; assembly: GCA_963782555.1. GTDB lineage: Bacteria > Pseudomonadota > Alphaproteobacteria > Rhizobiales > Hyphomicrobiaceae > Hyphomicrobium_A. The sequence goes on from CAWAKB010000003.1 coordinate 631,523, forward strand.
CGGTCATAGAGGGCATCGTCGGCGAGCAGCTCACTGCCTGGTTCGAGGAGCATCCCAAAGAGGCCAAATCCATCGTCGGCAAGATCGTCGAGGCGGCGCTCGCGCGCGAGGCTGCGCGCAAGGCGCGCGATCTGACGCGGCGCAAGGGCGTGCTCGACTCCCTTCGGCTGCCGGGCGGCCTCGCCGAGTGCCAGGACCGCGATCCCGCCAACACCGAGCTCTTCATCGTCGAGGGCGACTTCGGCAGGCGGCTCGGCCAAGCAGGGCCGCAAGCGCGAGTATCAGGCCGTGCTGCCGATCCGCGGCAAGATCCTCAACGTGGAGCGCGCGCGCGTCGACAAGATGCTGTCGTCCGAGCAGGTCACCAACATCATCGGCGCGCTCGGCACCGGCATTCGCGACGACTTCGATTTGTCGAAGCTGCGCTACCACAAGATCATCATCATGACGGACGCCGACGTCGACGGCGCTCACATCCGCACGCTGCTTTTGACCTTCTTCTATCGGCAGATGGCCGAGCTGGTGGAGAAGGGGCACGTCTACATCGCGCAGCCGCCGCTCTACAAGGTGGCACGCGGCAAGTCGGAAACCTACCTCAAGGACCAGCCCGCGCTCGAGGACTACCTGATCGAGCAGGGCCTGGAGGAGGCGGTGCTCGTCTCCGGCACGGGCGAGGAGCGCGCGGGCCGCGATCTGCGCGCCATCATCGACCAAGCGCGCGGGATCGTGAACTTGATCGATGGCTTGCACTCGCGCTACTCGCGCGACGTGGTGGAGCAGGCTGCGATCGCGGGTGCCTTCGATGCAGACCTTCTGCGGTCAGCCGAGCGGGCCAACGCCATCGCCGACACGATCGCCGACCGGCTCAATGCGGTCGCCGAGGAGACGGAGAAGGGCTGGGAAGGCCGCTACGGCAACGACGGCTTCTTCTTCAAGCGCGAGGTACGCGGTGTCACCGAGGCGCACGCGCTCGACCTGGCGCTGCTCGGCTCGCTCGACGCGCGCCGCCTCAACCAGCGCCACGAGCAGTTGGCGGAAGTCTACGGCACGCCCTCCAAGCTGCGGCGCAAGACCGGATCGGTCGACGTCCCCGGACCGCGCGCGCTGCTGGAAGCCATCTACGAGGCCGGCCGCAAGGGCATCTCCATGCAGCGCTACAAAGGTCTGGGCGAGATGAACCCTGACCAGCTTTGGGAGACGACGCTCGACCGCGACGTGCGCACGCTGTTGCAGGTCAAGCTCGGCGACCTTGCCGAGGCTGACGAGATCTTCTCCAAGCTGATGGGCGACATCGTCGAGCCGAGACGCGAGTTCATCCAGGAGAACGCGCTGCTCGTGACCGACCTCGACGTGTGACCCTTTCTCCGCATCTTGTGTTATTTTAGCGCCTACACGGGCGAGTCGCTACAAGTGCGGGGGGACGCTGCGCGCTAATTTCTCGACACGATGGATTACAGACGATCTGCTTCAAGTCGCAGGGATCGCGCTGCCGGCTTCGTTTACGCTCAGCCCGGGCGCTACCATGAGCATTCGCTTTCCGGATGGTCGCGTTGGTCGAATGACCGTGATTCCGGAAAACGAGCGCTTCTTTCGCTGCCGCTGGTCCTGCGACGGTTCGGACTACGATGGTCGGGACTTCGAGCTTTGGCCAGGAACTGTCTCAGAGATCTTCGCGTGGGGCAGCGAGCCAACATTCGTAGCGAGGATGTCGCTCGCAAGCTAATCGCAGCGCGCCATCGCTGCACGGTCCAACTCCCGTTGGAAAGGCACGAAGCTGGGTGCTAGGCTGGCAGCGGCGGCGCCTCCGCCGCTCCGTCAGGGGGGACCGGGCCCGTGCTGCGTATCCTGCTTTCCATCGGCAACATTGCCTTCTCGCTCATTCTCGGCGCGCTGCTCATGGCGCTCGTCGCCATCTATTCGCCCGCGACCTTGTCGGAGCTGCTGGGCTGGGCGCGCAGCTTCAAGGATCTGATCACCGGCACCTCGCTCGACGCCAAGTACAACATCTGGCTCGAGCTGCTGCTGGAGGAGCGCCAGCTCCTGTTCATGGGCTTCACGATCTTTGCGCGCATCATTCTTGCGCTGCTCGCCTACCCGATCCTGCGTCTGCGCCCGCGGGCCCCGGCCCAGCGGCATTTCTATGGTTAACCAGGTCTTAGCCGCCCTCCCTTAGGTTCGGTCCGTGTCGCCGGTCCGCCGGTGACGTTGCCGCCGACCGTACGGGAGCAAGCAGCCCGCCATGGGGCTCTTTCGCAAGCCGCCGCCTCCGCCACCGCCTCCTCCGCGCCGGCGCGGCCTGTCGTTTGCGACCAAACTCATGCTCTTTGGCCCGATCTACGCAGCGATCTTTGCAAGCGCCGGGCTCTGGCTCATGCTCACGTGGTGCTCGGCGGTCTATCCCGACCCGCTGTCGCTCAGGGAAAAGGATCATCCGCCGGTGATCCGCATCCTGGCGCGTGACGGCTCGGTTCTGGCCGAGCGCGGCGGCGGCGACGACTATGTCCCGCTCGATCTCTTGCCGCGCTACGCCGCCGATGCCGTCATCGCCACCGAGGATCAGCGTTTCTACGAGCATCCGGGGATCGACCCTTGGGGGCTCTTGCGCGCCGCCATCGCGAATATTCGCAGCCGCCACTTCGTGCAGGGCGGCTCTACCCTGACGCAGCAGCTCGCCAAGAACCTCTATCTCACGTCCGAGCGCACGCTCACGCGCAAGCTCGAGGAGCTGGCGCTGGCAATTTGGCTCGAGGCGCGCTTGTCCAAGTCGGACATCCTCGAGCTCTATCTCAACCGCGTCTATCTCGGCGCCGGCGCCTATGGCATCGACGCGGCGGCGCGGCGCTATTTCGGCAAGCCCGCGCGCGACCTGAGCCTGGGGGAAGCAGCCGTTATCGCCGGGCTTTTGAAGGCGCCGTCCAAGTACTCGCCCCTGACCAGCCCCGACATTGCGCGGGCCCGCGGGCGTCTGGTGCTGGCGCAGATGCGGCGCGCCGGATTCATCACGGCAGCCGAGGAGGGCCAGGCGTCGGTTACCATCGGGCAAATCGCGCAGGCAAAGCCGTCGGAGCGCAAGGGCGCGGAGTACGCCGTCGACTATGTGCTCGATCAGCTCCCGAGCGCGGCGCTCCATGCGAGCGATCAAGAGATCCTGGTCGAGACCACCCTCGATGCCAAGCTGCAGGCGCGCGCTTCCGCAATCGTCGCGGGCGAGATCGAAGAGCGCGGCAAGGCTCTGCGCGCGAGCCAGGCCGCCGTCGTCGTGCTCGATATGCACGGCGGCATCCGCGCGCTCGTCGGTGGGACGTCCTACACCGCGAGCCAGTTCGATCGCGCGGTCAAGGCCCACCGCCAGCCGGGCTCGGCCTTCAAGCCCTTCGTCTATCTGGCGGCCGTGGAAGCGGGCATGAAGCCCGACAGCGTCGTGGAGGATCTGCCGCTGAGCGTCAGCGGCTGGGCCCCGCGCAACAGCAGCGGCGAATATCGCGGCGCCATGACCTTGCGCACGGCGCTGGCGCGGTCGGTGAACACGGTCGCTGTACGCCTCGCGCTCAAGGTGGGGCCGGCGCGTGTTGCCAAGGTTGCGCGCCGGCTCGGGATCACGTCGCCGCTCGGCAAGGATGCCTCGCTGGCACTCGGCACCTCCGAGGTCTCGCTGCTCGAGCTCACGGGCGCTTACAATGTCCTTGCCAACGGTGGGTATGCCGCCGAGCCCCACGTGCTGCGCCGCGTGCTCACGCGCACGGGGCGCATTCTTTACGAGCGCAAGCCGGAAGCGCCCAAGCCGATCGTCACGCTGGCCCACGTCGGGGCCATGAACGCCATGCTCAACACGGCGCTCGTGACCGGCACGGGGCACCGCGCGGCGCTGCCGCGCTATCCTGCGGCCGGCAAGACCGGTACGTCGCAACATTTCCGCGACGCCTGGTTTGTCGGCTACACGGCGCACCTGACGACCGGGGTGTGGACCGGCAATGATGATGGGCACCCGATGAACCACGTCGTCGGCGGCAGCCTTCCCGCCGAGATCTGGCGGGAGGTGATGCTGGCGGCGCACGCAGGCCGAAGGCCAAAGCCGCTCGCGGGAACGGCGGTGGTGGGAGCGCCCACGCCGGTGGGAGCGCCCGCGCTCTCCCATCCGCCGCAGCCGATCGACGGCGATCTGATCGCGCGCGCCCTCGACGGCAAACAGAAGACGGCCGGTGATGCAGGTGCGGCGCAATGGGCCGCGGAGCTCATGTCGCTTGGCAAAGCCGGCGACGACTAGAGGCAGCCGGCGCTCGATGTGCCGCTGGCAGGCCGCTCAGTCGCAGCGTCCGGCAGGGCCGTACTGGTGCAGGTCGAGCCCGTAGATCTGCAGCCAGCGCTTGGCCTCTTTCATGGTCGGCATCGTGCGGGCAACGAGCGCCCAGAACTGCGGCCCGTGGTTCATCTGCTTCAAGTGCGCAACCTCGTGGGCGGCGACGTAGTCGAGAATGCGCGCAGGCGCCAGGATGAGGCGCCAGGAGAACGACAGCACGCCCGTGGTGGAGCATGATCCCCAACGCGTGGCCTGATCGCGCACGGTGATACGTTTGGGCGTGACGCCGAGCGTGCGTGCGTGATGCAGCACGCGCTCATCCAGATCGCGGCGCGCCTCATCGAACAGCCAGTCGCGCAGGCGGCGCGGGGCGTGCTCGGCGCGCCCGCTGACGTGCAGCTCCGCCAATCCGATCTCGGTCGGCTGCCGTTGCACGACGCGTCCCGGCTCGCGCTTGCCGGTAAACACGATGCGGTGGAATTCGCCGCGCAGCGGCATCAGCGCGCCGTCGCAGAACGGAGCGGGACGCGGCAGACTAGCGAGACGCTCGCGCACCCACTCGATGTTGCGGCTCAGGAAGGAACCGGCCTCGCCGAGATCGCATTGCACCGGAAGCGTCACGATCACTGCGCGGCGCGTGCGGCTTACCCGCAGTGTCAGACGGCGCGCGGTGGGGTGGCGACGGACCTCGACCGGGCAATCGAGCTCCTCAATGCGGGGACGTTTCGTTGGTGACTCCTCGTACGCTGCGGTCTTCCGCATGGACTCCCTCAAATCCAAGAAGAGCAAGTGGTCACCGCTCGCTGGAGCCAATGTGCAACACACTCAAGCCAGCGAGAGGATCTCTCAAGTAGATGAAATTCAGGTAACTTGCCAGAGCTAATGCTGAGCGGCTCGGACAAGGAAGCAACACTGTGGCAACCTCGCCGCTGACATGAGCACGCCGCCGGAGATGGTCGGGCGTGGCCATCTGCTTCTGCTCCGATCGCGTTTTTGCCGCCGCCGAAGGCGAAGTCGCCCGCTATTCTCGAACGCTAGCAGCGGATGCTGCAGCTTGCTCGCAAGACGCAGCGCGAGAGACGCGGACGCCGCTGCTGCACGCCTTAGAGTATCTTGTCGAGCTTCGCGGTGAGGTCGTCCACACTTGTCGTCGGCGTGAAGTGCGTGACGAACTCGCCGTTGGGATCCATCAGATAGATGATCGCCGTGTGGTCCATCGCATAGTCGTCCGGCGAGGACGGGTTCGGCCTTTTCTTATAGTAGACCTTGTAAGCCTTGGCGACGTTTGCAATCTCCTGCGGCGTTCCGGTGAGACCGACAAAGCGCGAATTGAAGTTCCTAACATAGTCGCCGAGCTTTTTGGGCGTGTCGCGCGCCGGGTCGACGCTGATGAAGATGGGTGTAACGCGGTCTGCCTTGCTGCCGAGGTTCTCGAGTGCTGCGGAGATGAGCTGTAAGCTAGCGGGGCAGATGTCCGGGCAGTTGGTGTAGCCGAAGAACACGAGCATGTAGTGGCCGCGGTAGTCCTTGTCGGTCACGCGTTTGCCGGTTTCGTCGGTGAGCGTGAAGGGACCGCCGATGAGCGCCTTGCCGCTGGTGACGGGGCCCGAGGACGGCAACAGGGCCTGCTGCGCTGCGGGGAAAACAGCGATCGCTGCCGCGACCCCTATTAAGAGACCGGCCACGATGACCAGGATGCCTCTTGCGCTCATCCGCTTTCCCTTCCCATCTTTGATGATGGCAGTTAAGCCTTGCAAGCCGCAGGCGCAACTCAATGATCCGGTGCCGATTGTCGCGCCGGCAGCGATAAACCGATTGCAAAACCATTTGCCAATCGGGAGGCGCGCTCGGCGCCCCTGGCGTGCTAGCTTGCGCGGGCGTTGCAGCGTTAAGGATTGCGATCATTGCAGAAGGACTTTCGAACCGGCAAGCAAGTGCATGTTCTCGTCGATCCGGTGGACAGCCGGCTCCGGCTGCACACAATCGTGCGGCTGCGCTGGATCGCCGTGCTCGGACAGCTCATCGCTATCTGCGTTGTGTTTTTCGGGCTCGGATTCTCGCTTCCGATCGGAACCTGCCTGACGGTCATCGCGCTGTCGGCGTGGCTCAACGTCTTCTTAGCGATCTGGTATCCCTCCAGGCATCGTCTCGGCGTCAGCTTCGGCACCAGCCTGCTTGCCTATGACATCGTGCAGCTTGCCGCGTTGCTCTATCTCACCGGCGGCATCGACAACCCCTTCACCATGCTGATCGTGGCACCAGTGACCGTTTCGGCGGCGACGCTGCCTCTGCGCAACACCATCGCGCTCGGCATTTTGGCGCTCGCCGCCACGGGGCTGCTCGTGGTCGAGCACCACCCGTTGCCCTGGTACGACGGCGCCGCCTTCGAGCTTCCCTTCATCTACAAGCTCGGCGTCTTTGCTGCCGCATGTGCATCCACGACCTTTCTTGCCCTTTACGCGTGGCGGCTCACCAAGGAGTCACGCCAGATGTCGGCAGCGTTGGCGGCAACCGACCTGGTGCTTGCGCGCGAGCAGAAATTGCACGCGCTCGACGGGCTGGCAGCGGCTGCCGCGCACGAGCTAGGCACGCCGCTTTCGACCATCGCGGTGGTTAGCAAGGAGCTCGAGCACGCGGTCGGACCCGAGAGCGCGTTGTACGAGGACATCGGGCTCCTGAAGAACCAGGCGCAGCGGTGTCGCGAGATCCTGCAGAAGCTGACGCGGAGCCCCAGCGAGCAGGATCCTCTGCATGCGCGCGTCTCGGTGCGCGCCATGCTCGAGGAGGCGGCGCAGCCGTACCGCGCGGCACGCATCAAGATCGTGATCACCGCCGCCCAGGTACCCGATGCATCGGGCTCTCTGCTTTCGGAGCCGGCGGTCGAGCGCCGGCCGGGCGTCATCTATGGGCTCGGCAACATCATCGAGAACGCGACCGACTTCGCCGCAACGGAGGTGGAGATCCACGCGGAGTTGAATGCCGCCGGGCTCGTTGTGACCATCAAAGACGACGGCCCGGGATTTCCTGCCGAGATCATGGACAACATCGGCGAGCCTTACGTCACCACCCGCCCGACCGAAGGGCCGGAGGTCATCGATGTGCAGGATGAGGAAACGACCGGCCTGGGGCTCGGTTTTTTCATTGCCAAGACGCTGCTTGAGCGCTCCGGCGCCACCGTGAGCCTCTCCAACCGCCCGAGCCCGCAAACGGGGGCGGTGGTCCGCGTGCACTGGCCGCGGGCCATTATTCTCAGCCATTAACGGTTGTACGCGCAATGAACCGATGCATTCCCCGTATTTTCAGGGCATCGGCGACTAAGTCGGCGTTGACAAAAAGTGCATCTTCGGGCTGACAAGACCCTCGCAAAGTGCCACTTTGTGCGTTGCAAACCTGCAACCCGGGCGATCGGCGCGCCGAGCGCGGGGATGAGCACGCACCTACGCTTTTGCATGAGGAGGCCTTGTGGAGGCAAACGACGCGGCGCTACACCCCGGAGCAGCCGGAGAAAATATGACCACGACAGAAGACCTTTCCTTTCGACAGGATGAGCTTCCAGAGGACCGCTCGCTCGTCATCGTCGACGACGACCGTGCCTTCCTGCAGCGTATCGTCCGCGCCATGGAAGTGCGCGGTTTCGAGGTTCGCGGCGGCCACTCGGTGGCCGAGGGCATCGAGTTGATCCGCGCCAAGGCCCCCGCGTTCGCCGTGGTCGACATGCGGCTCGAGGACGGCAACGGCCTCGACGTGATCGCCGAGCTCTCGCGCCTGCGTCCCGACGCGCGCGCCATCGTGCTGACGGGCTATGGAAACATCGCAACGGCTGTCACGGCTGTGAAGCTCGGCGCCGTCGACTATCTCGCCAAGCCCGCCGACGCCGACGAGGTCACGGACGCGCTACTGGCGCCTGCCAACGACAAGGCGCCGCCGCCGGAGAATCCGATGTCGGCCGACCGGGTGCGCTGGGAGCACATCCAGCGCGTCTACGAGCTGTGCAATCGCAACGTGTCGGAAACCGCGCGTCGCCTCAACATGCACCGACGAACGCTGCAGCGCATTCTCGCCAAGCGCGCACCCAAGTAGCAGCGCTCGCAGCTCTCACGTCTTGCGACCCAGCAAGAAGCCGACGACGACCGCGAACAGCGCGATGATCTCCTTGGAGTAGTCCTTGAACTCCTTGTGGTAGCCCTCGAGCAGCAGGGCGGCCGACAGGACGATCAAGGTGAGCAGCGCCAGAATGTCGCCGATGCTGAGCGGCGGCAGGAAGCCCCTCTGCGGAACTGGTGACGGCGGCTCGCGATCGGCCGGCTCGTTGGCGGACTGCTCAACCTCGCCGTCGCCGTTGTCGCCGTTGCTCTTCTTCTTGCCCATTTTCGCCCTTGGACTGAGGCCGTACCGGGGCAGAGGATTATGCTTTGCCTGAGACATTTATATCGCCTCGGCTCACAAACGTAATCAGGAATTCCCGAACGCCGGGTCGATGACGCTGTGCAGCGTCAGGGCCGCGGCGCGGGCAATCCGCAGGGTCATGGCTTTGCGCCGCGCCGGGGCAAGCCTGTGCTCTGGCGCCTCACGCACGATCTCCCCGCCGTAGCGGTCGGCGAGGATGAGACCGGTATCAGCAGGCAGAATATCCACGGGAAAATCGGGGGCCACGGCAAAGAAGAGAGCATCGCAAAAGTCACGATATTCCGGCCACTTATTGTCGACGCGGAAGTCCTCCACGCCCGACTTCACCTCCACGATCCAGATGTCGCCGCTCTGCGACAGCGCGACGACGTCGGCGCGCCGTCCATTGGGGAGCGGCAGCTCGTTGAGGCAGGCAAACCCGTGCGCGCGCAGCAGACGCCCGGCGCCGCGACAGACTTCGCGCGTGATCGCGTCGCGGCCTGCGACAGCGTCCGCGTCGACGTCGGGTTTCCCACTTTTGTTCTCAGTCGTCGCCATCGATCCGCCCAAACCTCATGACACGAATGTGTCCGAGGGAGCATTACATCGCGCCCCGAAGGGCTCTTCCGATCGAGCTGGTCTTGGTCGGCTCGAATCTGCTTTTGGTGCCTTGGCCACTCACCCTCACGACGAGCGCCTGACCCCATGTTCTTCAAACGTGCCAAGCAAAACAAGAAAAAGTCGAGCGATTCCCAGGCCGAGGAGGCTGGGAGCAAGAGTGTCAACGGGGCGGCGCTGCCGGATACGGCTTTGCAGAGCCGGGCGGTCGATCCCAAGAGCCTGGGATTTGAGACGACGGCCGAGATCGAGCCCAGCGAGGGCTCGGTAGGCCAGGCCCGCGCGCTTGAGCAGCTCGCCTTCGGCGCCGGTATGAAGGGTCCAGGCTACAATATTCGTGTCATCGGAGGCGACGAGTTCGGGCTGTCGCGCCGCGGTGCGCAGCAAGCTCGAGGAGCTGGCGCTTGAGGGGGCAAGGCCCGCCGACTGGATCTGCGTCGGCTATTTCGATCCCGGCGGCGGCTACCGCGCGCTGAAGCTAGCGCCAGGAACCGCAAGGACATTCGCCGAGAAGATGGCCCAGGCCATCGACCGCCTCGCCGATGCACTGCCGGTGGCGTTTGCCGCCGACGATTACGAGCTCAAGCGCCGCGCCATCGAGGAGGAGTTCCGCTTCAGCCGCGAGGACGCGCTGGAAGCGCTGCGGCAGCAAGCCGAGGCGCAGAACATTGCGCTGTTGCGCACGCCGGCCGGCATCGCAGTGGCGCCCATTCTCGACGGAAGAGTCGTGAAAAGCGACGTCTTCAACTCAGTGCCTGAATCGCTGCGCCGCGAGGTGCACGCCAAGATTGCGGCGCTGGAGGCCGAGATCGAGCAGATCCTCGCTGAGCGGCCGGGCGCGGAGAAGGCACGGCGCGAGCGTCTTCTCACCCTCAACGAGCAGATCGCGGGCCGGCAGGTGCGCGCCGTGCTCGAGGACATGACGAGCGAATTTTCCACTGTCACGGGCATGGAGCGCTATCTCAAGGCGGCGGGGCGCGACCTCGTGCGGAACGCCGGGGTGTTTCTCACCATTGCCACCCGCGACAACCTCAAGGTTCCGGTCCGCGCCAGCGGCGATGCCCGGCTCGCCCGCTACCGCGTGCACGTGATGGCGACGAGCGACGATGAGGCCCGCGCGCCCGTGGTCGAGGAAGCAAACCCGACCTACACCAATCTGTTCGGGCGCATCGAGTTCGGCCCGGCTGGCGACGGACAGCCCTTGCAGGTCGTCCGCATCAAGCCCGGCGCCCTGCACCGGGCCAACGGCGGATTCTTGCTGCTCGATGCACGTGAGCTGATGGCCGCACCCGAGATCACCGAGGCGCTGGCACGTACGCTCGAGGCCCAAGAGATCCGCTTCGATCCTCCGACTGACCCGATCGGCGTCGTCAATGGCGAGATCCCCGACCTCGATTCCATTCCGCTCAACGTCAAGCTTGTCGTGGTGGGTGACGCCGATGCCCATCGCCAGCTGGCGCGCATCGCCCCGCACTTAAAGCGCCATTTCAAGGTTGAGGCGGTGTTCGACGATGCGGTTGAGCGCTCGCCCGAGACGGTGGCGGCCTATGCCCGCCTGATTGCGGGGATCCTCGCCAAGAACGAATTGAAGCCGCTCGATGTCGGCGGCGTCGCCAAGTTGATTGACGAGGCGGCGCGCAAGGCCGGCGGCAACGGCAAGCTTTCGCTGGAGATCGGGCACATCGCCGACATCTGCCGCGAGGCCGATCACTGGGCGCAAAGTGCTGGACGCAATATCACCTCGAGTGACGACGTGGAGCGGGCGCTCAAGGAGCGCACGCCTCCGGTCGCCGAAGCCAGCAAAGGGAGTGCGGCGTGATCGCGCACGTTGCCGCCGCCGGCGAAGGGCGGGGCCGGGTCGTGCTCTGGCTCGGCACCTCGGCCCAGACGAGCCCGTCGGCGATCGAGGCGGCCATGTTGGTGGCGCGTGCCTACGAGTCGGAGGTCGAAAGCCTGTTCGTCGAGGACCGGCAGCTCTTCGACCTTGCCGAGTTTCCCTTCGCGCGGGCTCTCGACGGCGAGGGCTGGCGCGCCTTGCCGCGCGAGAATCTCGAGCGCGAGATGCATTTCCTGGGCGCGGCGCTGCAGCGTCAGGTGGCGGATGCCGCGCGCCGCGCCGCAATCCCGTTCAGCGCCCGCGTCGTGCGCGACGATCCCTTGAGCGCGGTGGCCAGCGTCTGCGCCGAGAACGGCCCGTGGAACATGGTGGCCATCGCCGAGCCGTTCGGAGCCGGCGATGAGAAGCGGCTGGCGCAGGTTTTTGCCAGTGTCCTCGATACGACCGGCGTCGTCATCGCCGGCCCCCTGGCCCAGCGCACGCAAGGCCCGGTCGTCGCCGCGGTAGAGCACTTCGAGCGGCTGGGGCCCATGCTCAAGGCGGCCGAGCGCTTGGCCGGCGTCACCGGCGGCGACGTCAAGCTGATGCTGATCGGCAGTCGCCCCGACGAGCTCGCGTGGCTCGAAGGGGAGGTGCGGCTGCTCCAGGGCGACAGCAACGGGCCCGAGATCGAGACGGTGCTGGCGGCAAGCGCCGACGTGGTGCCGGTGGCCGAGGCCGTGCGCCGCCACAAGGGCGCGTTCCTCTTGGCGCAATACGGCGGGCAGGTGGTGTCGGCCGAGACGAGCCTGCGCCCGCTGGCCTCGGCGCTGGAGTGCCCGCTGCTTCTGGTGCGCTAAATAGCCTTCAGCGCTGAGCGATTGCGGGCGGCGTTCAATGATCAGCGGAAGTGCTGCTGGGAATTTCTCAAATAAATGACGGCGCGTCGCTGCAGTGTCTCGGGGTTGTGCTCGCCGCCCTGAAACAGTCGCACCAGGATATTGGCCAGACGCTCTCGCTGTGGAATGTCCTGGCCGTTCATGCCAAGCCCGAGCTCGGAGCAAGCACCGGTGTAGGCTCGGCCCAAACCGCTTGCTGCAAAGATCACTGGATAGGGTAACTCACTCGCCATGATCACCTCCGCGGCTCTCAAGCTCAACAACTCCATTCGCAAACGAGGCTAGCGGGTCGGTGGTTCCGCGCGAGATGGGAACGGAGGCGATGGACCCCGCGTTCGATCCCTGCCTATAAAGGCAGAAGGGGCGGCCGCAGAGCTAATGAGATTTCGAGGACCAGATGGGTAGAGCAGCACTCGCCGCAGCCGCACTTTTCATTGGGATGTCCATGCCTTGCGGGGCAGGGGACTTCGACAGCGGCTACGCCGGTTATCGCCATCATGCGCGAGCCCACCATCGGCGCATCTATCGAAGGCTGCCGGCTAAGCCCTATCATGTGGGTGTCGCGGGCCTGATCATTGTCGATGAGCCCTATGGCGCCTGGATTCATGAGCGCGCCGTCCGCACGCATCGGCTCTATTGGGGCCGGTGATGCGGCTCGGATTTCGGAATATTGCAGTGTCGACCGAGCCGCTGCTCGCTGCGAAGCCTTCGTCTCTCACACCCGAAAATCGAGCCGATCAGCCGGCATGGCTGAGCAGAGACAAGATGCGCTCGACGAGACGGTCTCTTGTTGGCACGTCCAGCGTCTGAAATCTTGATGCCGAGCTCCTCGCATGCCGTATCGACGGCGCGGCGGAGCGATCCAACGTCACTCGTGATACGGACTGCCACGTTCAATGCCATATCTCCCGTGTAATATCGATTACGATACAAAACCTTAGGGCTGGCGACTCAGTTCCTGCGTCAAATAATAGCGTGACGGTGGGGTCTCGCGCTTCCGACTTACCAGGTATTCCCCTGCGCATTTTTTGATTGAGCGCTCACCCCCCGGTCCGGATCGCTGGAGGGAACCATCTCGATCGACAGCCCTGAGGGATCCGAGATGGGTGGATCATAGGTGAGCGGCCCGGACGTCACACCTAAGCGCAGTGCCCTCTTGCAAGGTCGGCGCCGCGTGGGACTTCAAATCATCGAGGCTTCCCAGACGATAACGCGATCGCGTCCGGCGGCCTTTGCTGCATAAAGCGCCTTTTCGGCCCGCTCGATCGATGTCTCCACCCGACACATCGGCGTCCAACAACGTGAGTCCGAACGAGACGGTCACACGAAACGGCTCTCCGCCGTCACTCTCAAACTGCATGCCGGCAACACTCTGGCGCAGCCTGTCCGTGGCCGCGTAACCGGTCTTGATCTCCATGGCCGGCATGCAGACTAAGAACTCCTCGCCGCCATATCGGAAAATGACGTCGTATGGGCGCATCTCGCTCTTCAGCTGATGCGAGAGTGCGGCAAGCACCCGATCGCCCACCGCATGCCCGTAGCCGTCGTTCACGCGCTTAAAGTGGTCGATGTCCATCATCGCCAGGCAGCAGAACTGGACCTTGCGCTGGACCAACGCCTGCTGCTCGCGAAGCTTTGTGAGCATGCCGACGCGGCTTGCGGCGCCCGTCAACGGATCGAGATTATAGATTGCATCCTCGAGCTCATGCTTCGTAGTCAGGATCTCAAGCCGCATTTGTTTGAGCGCATTGACGAAGCGCTCGTAGTCGTTCAGCTGGATGGCATCTCCATTTGTGGATGCCATGAGCAAATCTCGCGCACAACGATGCATGCGCTCGTGCGAGCTTTCGATCTCTGCAAACGCCGGATGTTGTGCCAGGCTTTTCGCGCTCGCGGAGTCGAGCTATTGGCCGAACCGACATTTCCGGGAGGAGTCGTCCTCGACGTCACGGTGGTCGGGGGCGAGATGGCAGATGAGGGTTCTGTTGAGGCCCTCGGACCATTCCTCGTGGTGAAACAGCGCCTGATCAAGCTCGCTCAGCGCCTTGCAGATCGCATCATGGCTAAGTCCGGGAAACGGCATCGGTGCTCTGCGAACTTTGAGTGGACGAGATGCGGTCCACAATGATGAGGGCCTGAAGCGAGCGGCCCAAATCGAGGCGGGACAGCCGCTTCCTTCAAGTCTAGCGAGGCGCGTTTAAAAAAAGTGTCATACGTGGCGCAATTGAACACCGGCCAGCCGACAAGCTCAGCAATAGAGCCGCCGCGAATCTCTGCGCAGGCGCCGGGACGGTCGCACCCTTCCCGTGGTCTCAGTCGTAGAAAAACTCAGGCCCGTCGCCGACGACCAGCGGGTCGGGCTTGCCGACCAGGCTCTCGTCCTTGCCGTCGTAACTCATCTCGGACAGCACCGTGCGGATCGCCTCGAGCCGCGCGCGCCGCTGGTCGTTGGCGCGGATCACCGTCCACGGCGCGATCGCCGTGTGCGTGAAGCGGAAGATCTCGCGTTGCGCGTCGGTGTAGGCGTCCCATTGCTTGATGGCGGCGAGATCGATCTCGGTGATCTTCCAGCGCTTGAACGGGTTGTGGCGCCGCTCGTGGAAGCGCAGAAGCTGCGTCTCGCGGCCGATGGTCAAATAGAACTTGAAGAAGCGTACCCCGTCGCGCACGAGCAGCGCCTCGAACTCGGGCGCATCGCGCAGGAACACGCTGACCTGCTCCTCGGTGCAAAAGCCCATGACGCGCTCCACGCCGGCGCGGTTGTACCAGGAGCGGTCAAACAGCACGATGTCGCCGGCCGTTGGGAGGTGGGAGACGTAGCGCTGGAAGTACCACTCGCCGCGCTCGGCCTCTGTCGGCTTTGACAGCGCGATCGCGCGGGCATGGCGCGGGTTGAGGCGGGCGAGGAAGCGGCTGATGCAGCTTCCCTTGCCCGAGGCGTCGCGCCCCTCGAACACCACCACGAGCCTCTCGCCTTTGGCCTGTATGTGGGCCTGCAGCTTGAGGAGCTCGAGCTGCAGCTCGACGAGCCGCCTCTTGTAGACCTTGCCCTTTAGCTCCTCGATGTAGGGGAAGCCGCCCGAGGACAGCGCCTTCTCCTCAATCTCGCGCGGCAGCTCCGGGTTCTCAAGATCGAAGGCGGGTTGCTTGGCGCTTTTGTGGGTCTTGCTGCGAGTGTCGGTCTTTGCCGTCATTGCGCTCTTTCCGCGTCTGGTTTTGCGTCTGGGGCTTTCGTCATTCACCGCTAGAATGGGATAAATTTGAAAGGTGGTTCGAACACGTCTATCTAGCATGAGTACCCCTTTTCGGGACGGCTTCGAACCCGGGCGCGCAGAATGGCCATTGGACCGGATTTGAGCGCCGCGCGCTGGATGGCGCGCAAGGCCGAGCTCGAGGGCTGGGTCGTCGGCGTCTGGCTGGGTGCGCGCCGTCGCTTGGCCATCCGCTGGATGCCGCTTGCCGCCGCGATTGCAATCCTGGCGGTCCTCGTTGTGCTCGGCAGGATCGATGCTCCCTCGGCGCTGATCGGCGCTGCGGTGCTGTTCGTTGCAGCGGCGCTGTGGCCACTCGATACCTCGGTGATTATCGAAGCGCTCTCGGGAACGGGGCGGCACGCCCGCGTCGGCAGCGTGCCCGACCTCGACCGCAAGGGTTGGCGGCCGGTGGTCGATGCCATTCCCACCGCCGCGCTGGCGCTCGATGCCGCGGGGTCGGTGGTGCACCACAACCGCCTCGTCGCCGAGCTCTTCCCCAAGATCAGGAACGGGCTGCCGATGAGTCAGGTTTCGCGCAATCCTGATCTCATCGCTGCGGTCGATCTCGCCCTGGCCTCGGAGGACCGCATCGATGTCGAGCTGATCGAGCGGGTGCCGGTCGAGCGGCGAGTCTCGGCGACGGTGTCGCGGCTCGGCCGCTCGGCCGCGCCATCCTCTCCCTACCTGCTCGTGACCTTCCGCGATCTCACCGAGCAGGACAGGCTGGTGCAGATGCGCGCCGATTTCATCGCCAATGCTAGTCACGAGCTGCGCACGCCGCTCGCCTCGCTTCGCGCGTTCGTTGAGACGCTGCAGGGGCCGGCGCGCGAGGATGCCGTCGCGCGCGAGCGCTTCTTGCGGCTCATGGCGAGCCAGGCCGAGCGTATGACGCGGCTCATCGACGACCTTTTGTCCTTGAGCCGGGTGGAGATGCGCGTCCACCTGTCACCGCGCGGGATCGTGGAGCTCAACGAGACGGCCGCCTACGTCTGCCAGTCGCTGGAGCCGGTGGCGGAGGGCGCCAAGACGACGCTGTCGCTCGTGCGTGACGATACCTCTGCGCGCATCCGCGGCGACCGCGAGGAAATCGTGCAGGTGGTGCAGAACCTCATCCACAACGCCGTCAAGTACGGGCGTGAGGGCGGGCGCGTGGAGGTCCGTGTCGGGCGCACCGCGCCGCGAGCCTCGCAAGGCGCAAAAGTCTGGGTGAGCGTAACCGACGACGGACCGGGCATCGCGCCTGTGCACCTGCCGCGTCTCACAGAGCGCTTCTACCGCGTCAACGTCGTCTCGAGCCGGGAGAAGGGCGGGACGGGTTTGGGCCTCGCCATCGTCAAGCACATCCTCAATCGCCATCGTGCGGAATTGAAGATCGCCTCCAAGCTGGGGGTGGGCTCGACCTTCACAGTGAGCTTCGACGAGCTCGGCGCGGGCAGCTGACCCGATATCACGGGCATTCGCGCGTTCTCAGATAACTGCGAATTTTCAAAGCATTAACCTGTCACGAAAACGTAGTTGGGGTGGTCTATCAAGAGGCCCTCGGCGCGAGGCGCCGGGGCGGGGGTTTATTTTGAGGCACGCACCAAGCGCACCCTCGCTTTTACTCCAGCATCAGGAGATCAGCGTGAGCACAAAGTTTATCGCCCTGGCGGCGGCGGCCGTCGCAGGCGCCGTAGTGTCGCAACCAGTTGTCGCCGGCGACATCTCTGGAGCAGGGGCGACTTTTCCGTATCCGATCTATGCAAAGTGGGCTGACGCCTACAAGAAGGAGACTGGAATCGGCCTGAACTATCAGTCGATCGGCTCTGGTGGCGGCATCAAGCAGATCAAGGCCAAGACGGTTACCTTTGGCGCCAGCGATGCACCGCTTTCGGGCAAGGACCTCACGGACACTGGCCTTGCGCAGTTCCCGATGGTCATGGGCGGCATCGTGCCGGTCGTGAACCTCGAAGGCATCAAGCCCGGCGAGATCGTTCTCGACGGCACCACGGTTGCCAACATTTTCCTCGGCAAGATCAAAACCTGGGACGATGCGGCGATCAAGAAGCTCAACCCCGACGTGAAGCTTCCCTCCGCCGCCATCGCCGTCGTGCATCGCTCGGACGGATCTGGCACGACCTTTAACTTCACCTACTACCTCTCCGACGTGAGCGCGGATTGGAAGTCGAGCGTCGGCACCGAGAAGGCCGTGCAGTGGCCGGTCGGCATCGGCGCCAAGGGCAACGAGGGCGTGGCCAACAACGTCGCTCAGACCGCGGGCTCGATCGGATACGTCGAGTACGCGTATGCGAAGCAGAACAATCTGACCTATACCGACATGATGAACAAGGACGGTAAGAAGGTCGCCCCGACGTCGGAGGCTTTCGCCGCCGCCGCCGGCAACGCCGACTGGAGCAGCCAGCCGGGCTACGGCGTCATTCTCGCCAACCAGCCGGGTGCCACGTCCTGGCCGATGACCGCCGCGACCTGGATCCTGATGTACAAGACCCCGAAAGATCCGGCCGCCTCGCGCGAGGCTCTCAAGTTCTTCGCTTGGGCCTACAAGAACGGCGCCAAGATGGCCGGTGAGCTCGACTACATCCCGATGCCCGACAACGTCGTGAAGAGCGTCGAGGCCATGTGGTCCAAGGAGATCAAGGGCGCTGATGGCAAGCCGATCTTTGCCAGCAACTAAGCGGTCCTGACGAGCAGTGACTGCGGGGCGTGGACGACGTCCGTCCGCGCCCCGTAGTTTCAGGCTTTACCTCTCGCCTAAACTTGCGTGCAACGCTAAAAGGCCCAGAGAGCCGGTTAGAGCCACCAATGGTCGACGTGACGCTACACCTTCCCACCCGGTCGATGGATGACGAAGCCGAGCGAGTTGCGGTGCTCGGCAAGCTGAAGCGCGGCGATACGATCTTCCGCGGGGTGACCTTCGGTGCCGCGGTGAGCGTGCTCATCATCCTGGGGGCGGTGTTCGTGTCCCTGGTCGACGGTTCGGTACCTGCCTTTCGCGCTTTTGGCTTCTCCTTCATTGTTACGGAGTCCTGGAACCCGGTCACCGAGAAGTTCGGGGCGCTCGCACCCATCTATGGAACGCTCGTCACGTCGGCGCTGGCCATGCTCATCGCCGTGCCGATCGGACTGGGGATCGCGGTTTTCCTCACCGAGCTTTGCCCGCCGCTCTTGAGACGTCCAATCGGGATTGCCATCGAGCTGCTCGCGGGCATCCCCAGCATCATCTACGGCATTTGGGGTCTCTTCTTCTTCGCGCCGTTCCTGCAGAAGACCTTGCAGCCGGCCTTGATCAACACCTTTGCGCATGTCCCCATTCTCTCCACGCTGTTTGAGGGACCGCCATACGGCATCGGCATTCTCACGGCCTCACTGATCCTGGCCATCATGGTGCTGCCGTTCATCACGGCGATCAGCCGCGACGTGTTCGACACGGTGCCGATCGTCCTCAAGGAATCGGCCTACGGGCTCGGCTGCACAACCGCCGAGGTGGTGCGCAGGGTCGTCATTCCCTACACGCGGGTCGGATTGATCGGCGGCGCCATGCTGGGCCTCGGGCGCGCGCTTGGCGAGACGATGGCCGTGACGTTCGTGATCGGCAATGCGCACCGGATCTCCGGATCTCTGCTCGCGCCAGGCACGACGATCTCGGCAACGATCGCCAACGAGTTCACCGAGGCGGTCGGGGATCTCTATACGTCGTCTCTGATCGCGCTGGGCCTCATTCTCTTCTTCATCACGTTCATCGTGTTGGCCGCGGCCCGGCTGATGCTGATGCGGCTAGAGAGCAAGGCAGGGAAGTGACGCATGGCCTTCGATAAGGCGCGCTATAACCGCCGCAAGCGCCGCAACACCCGGAGTAGAATTCTCTGCCTGTTGGCTACCGTGCTGGGCGTGGGCATGCTCGCGATCATCCTGGGAACCCTCGCGTTCAAGGGCTTCGCCGGGCTGTCGCTCCAAGTGTTCACCGAGATGACGCCCCCGCCCGGCAACGCCGGCGGCTTGCTCAATGCCATCGTCGGCAGTCTCATCATGACGGCAATCGGCGTGGCGATCGGAACACCGATCGGCATCCTGGCGGGGACCTACATGGCCGAGTATGGACGCCACAACAAGATTACGTCGGTCGTGCGCTTCATAAACGACATCTTGCTGAGCGCCCCGTCGATCGTCATGGGTCTGTTCGTCTACACGATCATGGTCGCCCCCATGGGCCACTTCTCCGGTTATGCCGGCGCCGTGGCTCTGGCGCTGCTTGTCATTCCCATCGTGGTCCGCACGACGGAGGACATGCTGCTGCTTGTGCCGGGCTCGTTGCGCGAGGCCGCCACGGCGCTGGGAATGCCGCGGTCTCTGGTGATCCAGAGGGTCTCCTACAAGGCGGCGCGGGCCGGCATGATCACCGGAGTATTGTTGGCCGTGGCGCGCGTCAGCGGCGAGACCGCGCCGCTGCTGTTCACGGCGTTGAACAATCAGTTTTGGAGCACAAATCTCAACGCTCCGTTTTCCAGTTTGCCGGTTGTGATTTTCCAATTTGCACTGAGCCCCTACGCGGACTGGCAGCGCCTGGCATGGGCCGGTGCACTCATAATTACATTCGCAGTACTTGCGCTCAGCATTGCGGCGCGTTGGCTCAGCTCATCGAGGACATCGCAATGAATCTCATGGAGACCAGCCCAACGAAGCTCAAGGAAAAGATCTCAATCCGTAGGCTCAACTTCTATTACGGCGACAACATCGCGCTCAAGAATATCAATTTGCCGCTCTACGAGCGGCAGGTGACGGCGTTTATCGGTCCATCGGGCTGCGGCAAGTCCACTTTGCTGCGCATCCTCAACCGCATGTATGACCTCTATCCGCGCCAGCGCGCCGACGGCGAGGTCCTCCTCGACGGCAGCAACATTCTCTCGCCCAAGCAGGACGTCAATTTGCTGCGCGCACGCGTCGGCATGGTGTTCCAGAAGCCAACGCCGTTTCCGATGACGATCTACGACAACATCGCGTTCGGCGTTAAGCTCTACGAGAAGATCTCGAAATCGGATCTCGACGAACGCGTGGAGCAGTGTCTGCGCAAGGCGGCGCTTTGGTCCGAAGTGAAGGACAAGCTCGGGGCCAGCGGCCTCAGCCTTTCAGGCGGCCAGCAACAGCGCCTCTGCATCGCCCGTACGGTCGCAATCCGGCCCGATGTCATTCTGTTCGACGAGCCCTGCTCGGCGCTCGATCCGATTTCTACGGCGCGGATCGAGGAGCTCATCGACGAATTGAAGCAGGACTACACCATCGCAATCGTCACGCACAACATGCAGCAGGCGGCCCGCGTGTCGCAAATGACGGCATTTATGTATCTCGGTGAGCTCGTGGAGTTCGACGAAACAACGAAGATCTTCACCAGCCCCCAGGAGAAGCGCACGCAAGACTACATTACGGGACGGTTTGGCTGATGGTACGCTTCCCATCGTTTGGCCGCACGCGCGCGCAAGGAGAACCCATGAACGAGCACACGGTAAAGTCCTACGAGGAAGAGCTGGCGCTGCTCGACAAGAAGATCGCCCAGATGGGTGGTCTGGCCGAGCAGCTTTTGGGCAAGTCGCTCGATGCGCTGGAACGGCGCGACCCGAGCCTCGCCGAGGAAGTGGTCATGGCCGACCGCTTGATCGACAACCTGGAGCGCGAGATCGAGGAGCAGGTGATCTCGATGGTTGCGCGCCGGCAGCCCATGGCCGACGATTTGCGCCACATCATGGGCGCGCTGCGCATCACCACCGACCTGGAGCGCATCGGCGATCTCGCCAAGAACATCGCCAAGCGCTCGCTTGCCATCGCGGATGAGTCGCATCCCAAGCCGCTGATGTCCGGCATCCGCCACATGGTGGAGCTGGCACTGCATCAGCTGAAGGAGGTGCTCGACGCCTACGCGGAGCGCGATGCCGACAAGGCGCTCGCCGTGTGGCGTAACGATGCGCAGATCGACGCCATGTACAATTCGCTGTTCCGCGAGCTCCTCACCTACATGATGGAAGATCCGCGCAACATCGGCATCTCGACCCATCTTTTGTTCGGTGCCAAGAACGTGGAGCGCGTCGGAGATCACACGACCAATATCGCCGAGACGGTGCACTTCCTCGTTCGTGGCTTCAACATCGCCGATGACCGTCCCAAGGACGATCAGACGAGCTCAACTCTCATCTCGGGCAGCTGATGAGCGCGGGCGCTGAAGGAGCTGTGCAATCGGAATGACCGCTAAGGTCCTGATCGTCGAGGACGAGGCGCCGCTGGCGGAAATGCTCCGCTACAACCTCGAATCGGAAGGCTTTCGAGTGGCGCATGCCGAGACGGGCGAGGAGGCGCTCATCCTGCTCGAGGAGGAGCGTCCTGACCTGGTCGTGCTCGATTGGATGCTGCCGGGCGTCTCGGGAATCGAGCTGTGCCGGCGCCTGCGCTCCAAGACGGATTCGCGCAATGTGCCGATCATTATGTTGACGGCGCGCGGGGAGGAAAGCGACCGCATCCGCGGACTGTCGACGGGCGCCGACGACTATGTCGTGAAGCCCTTCTCGCTGCCCGAGCTCATGGCGCGGGTCAAAGCGATCCTGCGGCGCACCGCACCGGACCGCTTGGCGGAAGTCTTGAAGATCGGCGACATCGAGCTCGACCGTGCGGCCCACAAGGTGACGCGCGGCCTGCGCCAGGTGCGGCTAGGGCCGACCGAGTTCCGGCTTCTGGAGTTCCTGATGGAAAGCTCGGGGCGGGTCTTATCGCGCGCGCAACTGCTCGACGGCGTCTGGGGCCGCGACGCCTTCGTCGACGAGCGCACGGTCGACGTGCACATCGGCCGTCTGCGCAAGGCGCTCATCCGCGGCAACGAGCGCGATCCTATCCGCACCGTGCGCTCAGCCGGCTACGTCTTCGGCGATCGCACCGACGCCTGATTGGCATCGCGCAAAAAAGAAACCGGCGCTCGATTGGAGCGCCGGTCGATTTGCGTTTTGGCTGGCCCTCAGGCCGTCTGCTTGTTGGGGCTCGTCAGAGCCGACACCACGGGCTCGGCGATCTCGCGCTCGCGGCGACGCGTCTGCGGCGGCTGGAAGGCGCGGCGGGCGTGGAACTCGCAGTAGGGCAAGCCGGGGACCTTCTTCTTTCCGCAGAAGTGGAACTCGGCGGTTTGCGGGTCGCCGATCGGCCAGCGGCAGCTGCACTCGGTCAGCGTTTGAATGTATTTGCGCTCATTGGGCGGGATGACCAGCTCCTCCACGGGGGGCTGATAGGCTTCCGCCTCGGCGTAAAGCGCCCGGAAAGCCGGGTTGCCCAGCGGCGAGAAGCGGCTTTTGGCCATGCGCTTGGCCGCCATGCGCGGACGCGGCCGGTGGCTCTTCATGCGTGAGGTCGTGGCGCGGCCCGAAAGCCCAAGTCTGTGGACCTTGCCGATCACGGCGTTGCGGGTGACGTTGCCGAGCCGCCCCGCAATCTGACTAGCGCTCAACCCTTCCCCCCAGAGCTTTTTGAGAAGCTCTACGCGCTCGTCCGTCCAAGCCATAAATTCGCTCCCTGAACGTCAGGGGCGCGCGCAAGTTGCGAGCGCACACCAATTGAGGTTCGGTGCAGGCGACGATGGCGTGCGGGCTGACGCGGAGACGCGGCGACCAACGCGGAAAGCCAAGGGGCCTGACCGGTGTGTGAACGCTGAACTGCGATGACGCTGGACTAGGTGCGCCCTTTCACGCGGGCGAGCGGACAGCTCTACCCAGGGCGCGTCGGGCTACTCATGACAGTTCTCGCTACAAGGGCGAGACCTCGTGCTCCGACGAGGGCAAACCTACAACAGCCAGATTTGCACCCACAAGAACAGGCGTCTGGCGAGGCGGCCATTGCGCGGGAGAGGTGGTATATTCGCAACAGGCAATCTCATCCACAGGGCCTCGGCGCGTGCGCTCCAGCGTGCGAGGCTGGTGGCGCAAGCCGCTCGCCCGCGGCTGCTTTTGGATTGCGCCTCGCGTTGACAGGGACCGGGCACACGCGTATCAACAAGAGTTCCAAGGCCGCCGCGGAAGGCGGCTTTTTTGATTTTCTGGCCAGTGAACGCTGCAGAGGGACGGGCGCCAATGTCCGCATCCTTGGCGGCCTCGGACCCCAAGACCAAGGCCGCGGCCCATACAACTGGGCCCTCACCCGCCGTAATGGCGACCTATGCCCGCCAGGACCTCGTCTTTGAGCGGGGCGAAGGCGCTTGGCTGGTGACGGGATCGGGCGAGCGCTACCTCGACTTTGCCTCGGGCGTGGCCGTCAACATTCTGGGGCATGCGCATCCGCGCCTCGTGGCGGCGTTGACCGAGCAGGCGCAAAAGCTCTGGCACACCTCCAATCTCTATCGCGTTGCCAATCAGGAGAGCCTGGCCGAGCGCCTCGTCGCGGCGACGTTCGCCGACCGGGTCTTCTTCTGCAACTCGGGCGCAGAAGCGTGCGAGGCCGCGATCAAGGCTGCGCGGCGCTACCACTACGTTTCCGACCACCCAGAGCGCTGGCGCCTCATCGCCTTTGAGGGCGCCTTTCATGGCCGCACCCTTGCGACCATCTCGGCGGCGGGAAATGCCAGATATCTCGAGGGTTTCGGGCCGCCGGTCGAGGGCTTCGATCATGTGCCGTTCGCGGATCTGGCCGCCGTCGAGCAGGCGGTCGGACCGGAGACAGCGGGGATTCTGATCGAGCCGGTGCAGGGCGAAGGTGGGGTGAACGTAGCGCCGCCCGAGTTCCTGCGGGCCTTGCGCGAGCTGTGCGACAAGCGGGGCTTGCTACTCGTGCTCGACGAGGTGCAGTGCGGCATGGGCCGCACGGGCAAGCTCTTTGCCCATGAGTGGGCGGAGATCACGCCTGATCTCATGGCGGTCGCCAAAGGCATCGGCGGCGGCTTTCCGCTCGGCGCGCTGCTGGCAACGGAAGAGGCCGCCAAGGGCATGACGGTGGGGACGCACGGCTCGACCTACGGCGGCAATCCGCTCGCGACCGCGGTCGGCAATGCCGTGCTCGATGCCGTGCTCGAGCCGGGCTTCCTCGAGTCCGTGCGCCAGAGGACGCTGCGCTTGAAGCAGGCGCTCGCTGCCGTCCACGACCGGCATCCCGATCTTGTCGAGGAGGTGCGCGGCGAGGGTCTGCTGACGGGCTTGAAGCTCAAAGTGCCGATCGCCGACGTGATCAAGGCGGCGACGGCCGAGCAGCTGCTCGTTGCCGGCGCCAGCGGCAACGTCGTGCGCATGCTGCCGCCCCTCAACATCGCCGACGAGGAGATCGCGGAGGCTGCCGACCGGCTGTCGCGCGC
Source organism: uncultured Alphaproteobacteria bacterium (assembly GCA_963782555.1). GTDB lineage: Bacteria > Pseudomonadota > Alphaproteobacteria > Rhizobiales > Hyphomicrobiaceae > Hyphomicrobium_A. Next base: position 656,097 of record CAWAKB010000003.1, read on the forward strand.
TCTCGATCGCGTCGCGACCCGATCCACCTGAATTCCGTCTCTTCTCCAGCCGGCCGGAGCGCCATGGCCCCGAAAACGAAGTCTATTTTGCCGCCGCGGCACTTTCTCGATCTCGATGGGCTCGACGGCAAGACCCTGCGCCGCATCCTCGACATGGCACACGCGATGAAGAAGGCCGGCAAGCGGGTTCCCGCCAAGATGAGGCCGCGCGATGTCGAGGACGACGTGCTCGTCATGATCTTCGAGAAGCCGTCGACGCGCACGCGCATCTCCTTCGATGTCGCCATGCGCCAGCTCGGCGGTCAGTCGCTGTCGCTCAATCACACCGATTTGCAGCTCGGTCGCGGCGAGTCGATCGCCGACACCGCGCGCGTGCTGTCGCGCTACGTCGACGTCCTCATGATCCGCGCCAACGCGCACGCGACCCTCCTCGAGCTGGCGCGGCACGCAACGATCCCCGTGATCAACGGGCTGACCGACAAGAGCCACCCCTGCCAGGTCATGGCCGACATCATGACCTTCGAGGAGCACAAGGGCCCGATCAAGGGGCGCACGGTCGCTTGGGTGGGCGACTGCAACAACGTCGCCGTCTCGTGGATGCACGCGGCGGCGCGCTTCGGCTTCGAGCTGAGGATCGCCTGCCCCGACGAGCTCTACCCTGACGACGGCGTGCTCGATTGGGTCAAGCGCGAGAAAGGCGCGGTCATGCTCGGCACCGATGCCAAGAAGGCGGTGCGCGGCGCCGATTGCGTGGTGACGGATACCTGGGTGTCGATGGGAGATACCGACGGGGCCCACCGCAAGAAGATCTTGGCGCCGTTCGGCGTCGACGCCGCACTCATGAGCGAGGCGGCCCAGGGCGCCATTTTCATGCACTGCCTGCCGGCCTATCGCGGGCACGAGGTCGCCGAGGACGTCATCGACGGACCTCAGTCAGTCGTTTTCGACGAGGCCGAGAACCGTCTGCACGCACAGAAGGCCATTCTCGCCTGGTGCCTTGGGGCCGGGTAGAGGAGCGGGGCCATGATTGAAGACGCTTCGCCTGCGCCGCGTCCCCGACAGACGACGAGCGACGACATGGTGCTCCCGTTCCGCACCGTGCGCTCGGGAGTGACCGGCCGGATCGTGCGGCTGGGGTCGACCGTCGACACGATCCTATCCCATCACGACGTGCCCGATCCCGTCGCGCAGACGCTAGGCCAAGCGGTGGCGCTCACGGCCATGTTCGGGACCGCGCTCAAGTTCGACGGCAAGCTCATCGTTCAGACCAAGACCGATGGGATCCTCGACTTCCTCGTCGTCAACTTCGAGGCCCCGGGGCGGGTGCGCGGCTACGTGCGCTGCGACAAGGCCCGCTTTGCGGCACGCGCCGCCAACGGCGGCATCGACGAGGGCAGCTTGCTCGGCAGCGGGCATCTCGCCATCACTATCGATCCGGGCGAGGAGATGGACCGTTATCAGGGCATCGTGGCGCTCGATGGGGGCAGCCTGGTCGAGGCCGCGCTCACGTATTTCCGCCAGTCGGAGCAGCTCCCGACCTTCATCCGTCTTGTGCTGGCGCGCCATTATCAGGCCGGCACCGGCGGTGCGCCGGGCGCCTGGCAGTGGCGCGCGGGCGGTCTCATGATTCAGAACCTAGCCGTCGCCGGCGGCAAGCCGAGCGCGCAGACCCCGGGCGATGACGAGCTGCTGGTGGGCGAGGACGATGACGGTTGGGAGCGCACGCGGATTCTCGCTGCGAGCGTGGAGGATCACGAGCTGCTCGATCCGATGCTCGCGCCCGATCGCCTGCTCTATCGTCTTTTCCACGAGGAGGGGGTGAGGGCGCTGCCGACGACGCCCATCGAGGCCTACTGCCGCTGCTCGCGCGAGCGCGTCGAAGCCTTTCTGAAGAGCTTCGCCGCCGCCGATCTTGCCGACATGCGCGAGCCCGACGGCGGCATCAGCGTCACCTGCGAGTTCTGCTCGCAGACCTACCGCTTTGCTCCGGGCGAGCTCGCCTAGCGCGCATCACTTGCCGCTGATCGACTTGAGAAAGGCGATGATCTCGCCGCGCTGCTTGGCGTCAGCAATGCCACCGAAGGGCTTCATGGCGTTCCCGTGCACGACCTTCTCGGGATCGGCGATGAAGGCATCGAGCGTTGCCGCGTCCCAAACGATGCCCGACTGACGCATCGCCGAGGAGAACTGGTAGCCCTCAACTGTGCCGGCCTTCCTGCCCACCACGCCGTGCAGGCTGGGGCCGAGCCGGTGGTCGCCTGCGCGCATGGAATGGCAGGTGCGGCACGCATTGTTGAAGGCAACTTGCGCGTCGCCTGAACCCGTGTCGGCGCGCGCGGCCGTGGCAAGGGCGATAAGCGCGAGTGGCGCAGAGAGCAATCGCATGAATACGTAGGTCATCGCTGACCTCCATTATGAATTTCAGACATCCTGAAAAGCGCCCATAGAGCCGAAAGGTTCCCAAATCCTTGTCGGGCGGCTCGCCCTAGCGGATCGGCTTGCCGCGCTCGGCCCAGTCGCCGAGGCGCGCAAGAAAGCCCATGCACTTCTCGAGCTGAGCCTTGGCGATCCATTCGTCGGCGGCATGCGCCTGCGCGATGTCGCCGGGCCCCATGACCACGGCGGGCGAGCCGGCCGCCTGAAAGAGGCCCGCCTCGGTCGCGTAGGAGACGGCGTGCGTCTCGTTCTGCCCGGCTAGATGCAAGGCGAGCGCCACCGCCTCGGAGGCTTCGCCGGCGGCGAAGGGGGGCACCTCGTTGGTGATGGCGATGTCGATCCCCGCCTCGGGGGCAACGCGGCGCATCTCCGGCAGGCACGCTTCGTAGGCGAAGGCATGAATGCGCCGATCGATGGCGGCGATGTCGACGCCGGGAAGCGCACGCACGTCGAAGTCGAGGTGGCAGGAGACCGGCACGATGTTGGTGGCGGTGCCGCCGTCGATACGCGTGATCTGCAGGGTGGCGTAGGGAGGATCGAAGCGGTCGTCGCGCGGCGCCGCCTTCAGCTCGTCCTCGATGCGGGCGAGCTCGGCAATGAGCTTGCCCGCTACGCTGATGGCGTTGACGCCCAACGGGGCCATGCTCGAGTGGGCGGCGCGGCCTTTGACGTCGATGTGCCAGCGCACCGGGCCCTTGTGGGAGTCGACGACGCTCATCGAGGTCGGCTCCCCGACAATGACGAGGCGCGGGCGCACGAAGCGGCGCCCGAGCTCGGCGATGAGCGGGCGCACGCCGATGCAGCCGACCTCCTCGTCATAGGAAAAGGCCAAGTGAATGGGGACCGCCAGCTGGCGCCGCAACAAGTCGGGCACGGCGGCGAGCACGCAGGCGAGGAACCCTTTCATATCCGCGGTGCCGCGCCCGTAGAGCCGTCCGTCGCGCTCGGCGAGCACGAAGGGGTCGCTGCTCCAGCTCTGGCCTTCGACGGGCACGACGTCGGTATGGCCGGAGAGCGCGACGCCCGGCACCGCTGCGGGTCCGATGGTGGCATAGAGGCTCGCCTTGGCGCCGTCGTCGCTCTCCACCAGCTGGCTGGCGACGCCGTGCTGGGCAAGATAGTCCTCGACGAAGCGGACGAGCGGCAGGTTCGAGCGATAGCTCGTCGTGTCGAAGTTGACGAGACGGGACAGCAGCTCCGTCGCTGAGTAGGAGGGACCTTTCATCAGCAGACGGGTCTAGCACGGACCGTATGAACCACTAGTTCACGCTCCGCATTGCGAACGGACTGTCGAGCGAGAAGGCGGGAATCTCCACGTCGAACAGCTGCCCCTTGGCATCGGCCATCTGGTAGCTGCCGACCATGATCCCGGAGGGCGTGCGCAGGGGGCAGCCCGAGGTATAGCTGAACGAGTTGCCGGGCTGGATGACCGGGGTCTCGCCGACGACGCCCGGGCCGCGCACCTCCTCGGTGCGCCCCTGGCCATCGGTGATGCGCCAGACGCGCGAGCGCAGCTGCACCGTCTCGTCGCTCTCGTTGGCGATGTCGACCGTATAGGCCCAGAAGAACTCGCTCTCCTCCGGCGTCGACTGCTCCTCGAGATATTGTGGAGTGACGCGGATGCGAATGCCACGGGTCACTGTTTCATACATGCCGGCTAGCTCCCCTGCGGATCGACATCGTGCGGGCGGCGATTCTAGGCGGCTTCAGCCCGCGGTCAATCGCAATGGCAACTCAAGACCCGCGGCGGACGGCCGCCAAGCCGGCGTCGAGGTCGGCGGCGAGGTCCTCGAACGCTTCCAGCCCCACCGAAAGGCGCAGCATGCCGTCGGTAATGCCGAGCTCCGCGCGGGCCTCGGGCCCGATCTTGGAATGGGTGGTGGTGGCGGGATGGGTGATGAGGCTCTTGGCGTCGCCGAGGTTGTTGGAGATCTTGATGAGCCGCAGGGCATTCTGGAAGCGGAAGGCGCCGGCTTTGCCGCCCTCGACCTCGAAGGCAATCATCTGGCCGCCGCCCGTCATCTGGCGGCGCGCGATCTCCGCCTGGGGATGGTCGGCCCGTCCGCAATAGATCACGCGGCCGACGCCCTCCTTGCCCGCCAAATGATCGGCAACCAGCGCCGCCGTCGCCGCCTGTGCACGAACGCGGACCGGCAGCGTCTCCAGCCCCTTGAGCATGACCCAGGCGTTGAACGGGCTCATCGTGGGCCCGGTCTGGCGCAGGTACTCCTGCAGGTGGTTCGTCACGTAGTCGGTCGAGCCGAGCACGGCGCCGCCGAGGCAGCGCCCCTGGCCGTCGATATGTTTGGTCGCGGAGTAGACGACCACGTCGGCGCCGTGCTGGAGCGGACGCTGAAATATGGGCGTTGCGAACACGTTGTCGACGACGACGAGTGCGCCGGCCTCCTTCGCCAGCTTGGAAACGGCTGCGATGTCGATCAATTCGAGCGTGGGGTTGGACGGCGTCTCGAAGAAGAGCATCTTGGTGTTGGGGCGTATCGCCTTGCGCCAGGCCTCGAGGTCGCGGCCATCGACGAGGGTCGAGGCGATGCCGTAGCGCGGGCACAGAGTCTCGACGATAAAGCGGCAGGCGCCGAACAGGGCCCGCGCTGAGACGACATGGTCGCCGGCCCTGAGGTAGGAGAGCAGCGCTGCATTGACGGCGGCCATACCGGTCGCGGTGGCGCGCGCCTCGTCGGCGCCTTCGAGCAGGCGGATGCGCTCCTCGAACATGGCGACGGTGGGGTTGCCGAAGCGGCTGTACTGGTAGCCCGGGTCCTCGTTCTTGAAGCGGGCCTCGGCCTGCTCGGCGCAGTCGTAGACGAAGCCTTGCGTCAGGAAGAGCGCTTCGGAGGTCTCGCCGAACTGCGAGCGCATCGCGCCGCCGTGGACGAGCTGGGTTTCGGGCGCCCAGTTGGGCTTTGCCGCAGAATCGTCGGTCTTCGACATGCGCACTCCTTCGAAGGGCTTGAGCCCAGCAAAAAACCCAGCCTGCGACGGCGCTGCTATCAAGAAGCCGGCGCCGGTTGAAACCGGGGTGCGCACGGCCCTTTTAGCGAGTTATTTAACGTGGCTGCAAGCCGGCCGGCCAAATGACCACGAGGTATGGGCGGGGATTACTCCCCGAGGGCGCTTGGCGTCAAGGCCCCGTTGCTCTAGAGCGGCAAAAGTGGCCGCGAGCCGACCGTTTCCAAGGATGCGGACCGATGACAAAGCCTCAGGTGAAGATCGCAAAGGGCGCCGCCAAGCGCGCGCAGGCGGGCATCCTGCCGTCGCAGGCGATCGAGGCGCTGATCGAGGCCGGCCAGGTGAAACTCACCGAGCCGCTGTTGGAGACGCAGCTGCAGCCCGCGAGCCTCGATTTGCGGCTCGGCACCATTGCCTATCGCGTGCGCGCAAGCTTCCTGCCGGGACGCGGCGAAACGGTCTCGGCCAAGCTCGACGACCTGCAACTGCACGCGATCAGCCTGTCGCAAGGCGCGGTGCTGGAGACCGGCTGCGTCTACGTGGCGCCGCTGTTGGAGAGCCTCGCGCTCCCCGCCGATCTCTCCGCCGCCACCAATCCCAAAAGCTCCACGGGGCGCCTCGATGTGTTCACGCGGGTGATCGCCGACAGCGTCTCCGCCTTCGATCAGATCCCCGCCGGCTATTCGGGCCCGCTCTTTGCCGAGATCTGTCCGCAAACGTTTCCCGTGGTGGTGCGCAAGGGCTCGCGATTGTCGCAGATCCGCTTTCGCGCGGGCGGCGGCGAGGCGGACGTCGTGGACGAGGTGCCGCTGTCGGTCGACCTCACAGGCGATGCCAGCGGGCTCGTCGGCTACCGCGCCAAGCGCCACACGGGGCTCGTCGACGTGGATGTGGTCGGCGGCTGCCCCGTCTTCGATTACTGGGAGCCGATCCATGTGCGCGAGAAGAAGCGCCTGATCCTCGATCCCGACCAGTTCTACATCCTGGCGTCGAAGGAGGCCGTGCACGTGCCGCCGACGCAGGCTGCCGAGATGGTGCCGTTCAATCCCTTGGTTGGCGAGTTCCGCGTGCACTATGCGGGATTCTTCGACCCCGGCTTCGGTCATGCGGCGGCCGGCGGCGAGGGATCGCGCGCCGTGCTCGAGGTGCGCTCGCACAAGGTTCCGTTCATTCTGGAGGACGGGCAGACCATCGGCCGCCTCATCTACGAGCGGCTGACGGAGACGCCGAAGCTCGTCTACGGCCGCGATCTATCCTCGCACTACCAGGCGCAAGGTCTGAAGCTGTCGAAGCATTTCAAGTAGCCTGGACAATGCCGCGTGCCGTTCCGGCGACGAGCAGCCAAGTCAGGAAGCATGGCAGCGCGAAGGCAGCGAACGGCGGTATGAAGGTGAACCACGTGGGCATGAGCGCGAAAAAGAACAAGAAAATGAGCAGGCCGCCCTTTAGTGCCAAGATCCAGGCCGCGACCACGAGCAATCCGGTGGTCGACTGCAGTGCGGTGGCGAGGCGGCCGCGCCCTCCGAGCACAATCACTAGTGCGAAGAATCCCGAGAGAATGCCCAAGCCAGCGGCACTCCAAAAAACTATTGGGAACTGACCGGCGAAGTTCCGAAATACGGCGATCCAGTCCGTTACCGACATCCATTTGTAAGTGAACCCGTAATCCTCGCCGTCTTCTGGTGGATCGACGAAGTAATCCCGCGCAGGACGGAACGTGTGCGGGTTTGGCTCTGCTCTTACGGGGAGCCACGTGGAGAGCAGGACGCTACATTGTCGAGAATTCTCACAACGGACAATCGCAGTGACCGTGTACGGACCCACAGCCACGATCTTCTTGCCAACCAAAATCACGGGCCGCATCGGATCGGGCGCCAAACCCGATACGCCTTCGTACATTAGTCCGATATGAAAAGCGCTTCCGTCTGGCGCAATCCAGTCAGCCGTTGCTCGGGGTGCGTCTGCGTGAGCGGCAGCTGTCGCCACGAAGGCTAGAGCCGTTCCAAGTGCGCGCGCCACCGTCGCCCGTGGCATAAACCGCGAAAGCATAAATAAACTCACTAGATCACGTAACGCATTTTGAACGCCAACACCCGACTGCGCCAACATAGGCTCATGCCATGAAGCACTTCAAGTGAGTTGCGACCTTCCTTAAGGATCGCGCGCCTACTCTGGGGACGTGCGCGCAGCACTTCCTCACGAGGCTTTGCATGATGGGCATTGATCTGTGGATCGCAGCTGGCGTCGTTGCCGCCACCGCGGCAACGGACGCCGTCTACGTGATGTTCACCTCATCGGTCATTGCCCGGCGCCGTGCTGCGGCAGCGACCTGGAGCAGCGTGTGGTATCTGCTCTCCTCGTTCGCGGTGATCAGCTACACCAACAACTGGGTCTACGTCCTGTTCGCGGCGATCGGGTCGTGGATCGGCGCCTATGCCTCCATGACCTATCTGCATGGGCCCCCGAGCCACCCGCCGGCGCCGCTCAAGCCCTCGCCCGACGGCCGCGAGTGAGGATGCGCGGGGACGCGCCGTTTCAAATTTGATCTCGTTGTGGAACTCTGGGCGGGATTCGCAGGTTGGGGGCATTCCGCCTCCCGCGGCTGCTCTCCTCCGGGCTCACGATGACCTTCGCTCAAATGTCGCTGATCGCCGTGCTTGCGGCCACGCTGGCGCTGTTCATCTGGGGCCGCTGGCGCCACGACGTCGTTGCCGTGCTGGCGTTGGTTGCGACTCTGCTGCTCGGGCTCGTTGAGCCCAAGGAGGCCTTCACCGGCTTCAGCAATCCCGCCGTCATCACCATCGCACTGGTGCTCATCTTGAGCGCTGCCATCCGCGGCTCGGGCCTCCTCCAGCGGCTGGTGCGGCATATGGAGCCGCTGCTGCAGTGGCCCAACCTGCAGGTGTTCGTGTTCGTCGGCCTCGTGATCGTGCTCTCCGGCTTCATGAACAACGTCGGCGCGCTGGCGCTGCTTTTGCCGGTTGCGATCTATTCGGCCGAGAAGACCGGGCGCTCGCCGGCAACGCTTCTGATGCCGCTCTCGTTCGGCTCGCTCCTGGGCGGCCTGATGACGCTGATCGGAACGCCGCCGAACCTGCTCATCTCCTCGGTGCGCCAGGACCTCACCGGACATTCCTTCTCCATGTTCGACTTCGCTCCGGTCGGGGTCTGCGTCGCCCTCGTCGGGCTCGTCTATCTGACCTTCGCCTGGCGGCTGCTGCCCGAGGACCGGCGCGGCACGCCGCCGCCAGAGACCCGGTTCCGCATCGAAGACTACCTGACGGAAGCGCGCGTTACGGCAGACTCGAGCCTCGTCGACAAGATGGTTCGCGATCTGGAGAAGATGGGCGACGAGGAGATCACCGTGCTGGCGATCATCCGCGGCAACGACCGCCGCATGGCGCCATCGGGTTGGACCCGTCTGCGCGAGGACGACGTGCTGCTGTTGGAGGCCGACTCGAGCATCCTGAAGCGCGTCGTCGACGAGGCGAAGCTCGAGCTCGTCGCAACCGAGGAGCTCGATCCCACGCACATCCGCTCCGATCACGTCGGCATCGTCGAGGCGGTGCTGATGCGCGGGTCTCCCATGATCGGCCGATCTCCCACGGGAATGCGGCTGCGCGACTACGGCATCAATCTGCTGGCTTTGAGCCGTCAGGGGCGGCGCACCACCACGCGGCTCGCCCGCCAGCGCTTCCGTGAAGGCGACGTCGTGGTGCTGCAGGGCGATCTGGAGCAGATGCCCGTGCGCTTGCGCGAGCTGGGCGCACTTCCGCTGGCCGAGCGCAAGATCGACCTCGGGCGCCCGGCCAAGGTGGTGCTGCCCGTGGTGGTAATGGCCGCCGCGGTCTTGTTGACCGCGACCGGGGTCTTTCCCGTGGCCGTTGCGTTTCTGATCGCTGTGGTGACGCTTGCGCTTTTCCAGGTTATGCGGCTGAGAGACATGTACGAGGCTATCGACGGCTCGATCATCGTGCTGATGGGGGCGCTCATCCCGGTGACCGAGGCGATGAAGACAACGGGGCTGACCGGAGAGATCGCCTCCGGGATCGCTATGATCGGCGCCGGGATGGCACCCCTTGCGCTTCTCGGCTTCATCTTCGTTGCGACCTTGCTCATCACGCCCGTCGTCAACAATGCGGCGACGGTGCTGCTCATGGGGCCCATCGCCGGCGGTTTCGCGGTGAAGGCCGGGCTCAGCGTCGATCCCTTTTTGATGGCCGTCGCCATCGCGGCCTCGTGCGAGTTCCTCACGCCTTTCGGGCATCAGTCGAACGTTCTGGTGCTGGGGCCCGGCGGCTATCGCTTCGGCGACTACGCGCGCCTCGGCGTGCCGCTGTCGATCATCGTGACGCTTATCGCGGTGCCGCTCATTGCGCTCGTCTGGCCGTTCACGCCCGGCTGAGCGCTCATCCACTGTACCAGGCGCTCTCCAGCCCGACGAAGAATGCGTGCGAGCCGGCGCGCAGATTGCCGATCGAATAGCCGCCCTCCTGCACGATGAGCGTCGGCAGACCGATGCGGCCGATGCGCCGCCCGATGCGCTGCATGCCGTGCACCGTCAGCGCGAAGGAGCCGGTTGGGTCGCCGCGCATGATGTCGAAGCCTAAAGAGAGCACGAGGAAGCGCGGACCGAAGGCGCGCACGACGCCGAGCGCCTTCTCCAAGACGCCGAGGTAGCGCTCGTCGTCGACCGGCGGCTCGAGCGGATAGTTCTGGTTGAAGCCGAGCCCCTGCCCTTCGCCGCGCTCGTCGCTGTAGCCGGAGAAGTTCGGGTAGGCGTGGCTCGGATGACCGTGGATCGATGCGGTCAGCACGTCGGCGCGGGCATAGAAGATGTCCTGGCCGCCGTTGCCGTGGTGATAGTCGATGTCGAGCAGCGCCACCTTGCCGTGGCGCGACAGCAGTTGCGCGGCACTCGCCGAGTTGTTGAAGAAGCAGAAGCCGCCGTAGATGCGCCGCTCGGCGTGGTGGCCCGGCGGCCGGCACAGCGCGTAGGCAAAGCGCTCGCCCTTGAGCAGCTGGGCCGCCGCGGTTAGCGCCACGTTGGCCGCATCGCGGGCGGCGATGAACGTGTTCTGGGTCAGCGGCGTGAAGGTATCGGCGCAGAAGTAGCCGGCGCGGTCCTCCAGTGCGCGCGGGACGCGGTCGGGGCGCCGGATCGGGAACACCTCAGGATAGATGATGGCCTTGGGATCGAGCTTCTGGCTCATGGCCTTGAGGTAGTTGACGAGTGCTGGCGTGTGCACCGCCGTCAGGTGCTCCTCGCCGAAATGTCGCGTTCGAACGCGCTCAAGCGGCAGCCCCTCGAGCCCCTTGAGGATCGCCGTCACGCGCACGGGCCGCTCGACGTAGCCCTTCTCGCGCAGGTGATGAATGGTGTGGCGCTCGACCACGACCATCTTGATGGGCAGCAGGTACTTGGCGCGCGTGGGCACGGCCCGCTCCGCTTGCGGCGCGAGCGCTTCCAACTTCACCGGGTGGTCGGCGAACGAGCCCACAATGCGCACGACGAAGGGGTCGTCGGATTCGAAGGCATACTGCTCCACGAGGATGCGGCGCACCACCCGGCGTGCATCACGCTGGGGTAAGTGAGGGCGGTGTCCCAGCGGATCGTAAAGCAGCGTCGTCAGGTATCCTTCGTTGCGCGGATTGGCCTCGACGTCCCACTGCGTGCCCACAACCTTGCGCACGTCGTAGCGGGCGTAGAAACGCATGCGTTTGCGGTTGGTGGCAAGGCGCGAGGGATCCTTGAGCTTGGCTGCCTCTGCGGGGGGCACGTCGAGGAAAAGCCCGCGCGCCCCGCGCGCGGACAGAAGCTCGCGCAGCGCCTCATAGAGCGCCACGCCGATGCCACGCGCGGGCTTTCTCGGGTCGCTCGCGATGTACTGCAGATATGCGTAGTGCAAATCGGAAAAATAATAGACGAAGGCGAGGCCGGTGATGCGGTCGCGCGCGTCGGTGGAGAGCAGAAAGATCGGATCGAATCCGATGGTCTGCCGGTTGAGCAGCATATGGGCGATGCGGTCGATGGCATCGGCCTCGTAGGGAAACGCGATCCGGAAGAGATCGGCGGCTTCCCCGAACCGGCGCCGGTCGACGTCGGACGTGAGCTCGAACAGACGGCGGAATCGGATCATGCCGGCAGCCTAGCATTCGTGCTTTGGCGAAAGGTTTTCATCGCCAGACAGGTCAGCGCTCATTGCATGGCGCGGGGAACAGCTACGCGCTCAAAGCGGTTGATCGGGATCGAGGGGAGGAGCACAGTTGCATCAGCCCCAAGCTTCCGAATTAGCCTGGGGAGTCCGCTAGTTAGCGCTAGTTAGCGAGGACGGAACCATGTGTGACTATTCGTTGGAAGCCTATCGCACCCGCCCCGCGCGGCAGGGCGAGCACTACACGACGCACCGGTTTCCGAGCGGCACGGTCGGCTTCATTGCCCCCGGCGATACGGTGACGGCCATCTGCTTGGCCTACGACACGAAGCTCAACCTCGATGACATCCCGCAGGCGGTGCAAGACGCGTTCGGCGTGCAGGCGAGCGAGCCTGTCACGTTCTCGCGGCTGGAGACCAGCCTGTTCCAAGACGGCGTCCGCTTCGCAAACGGCGCCGAGATCAGCCTGCAGCGCTTGGGCACGGGCGTGAAAGCCTGCGTTGTCGACGCACTGTTGACCCAACACCTGCTGCGCGAGACGGCATAACGCGCAAGGAGCGCCTCGAAAGAGGCGAGACGGCTGGCGCCGCCGGGCACCCCCTCGGCGGCGCTTTTATATCCGTGTGCTTGCCTTGACGCGGATCAAGACGCGCATCGCCGCAATCTGCAACTCTGCGGCCATGAGCAAGGCTCTCGTCGCATACTACTCGTGGACAGGCCATACACGGGCGATCGCCGAGGCGATCGGGGCCGAGCTTGACGCCGATGTCGAGCAAATTTGTGAGGTCCGTCCGCGCTCGGGCTGGATCGCGTATTTTCGGTCCGCCTGGGAGGTCCTGCAGAACCGACCGACGCCCATCAAGGTTACCGACAAGGACCCGTTTGCGTACGACTTGGTCGTGCTCGGCACGCCGGTTTGGGCCGGCCGCATGTCGTCGCCAATGCGCTCCTATATCGTGCAGCAGCGGGCTAAGTTTGCTCGCGTCGCGCTCTTTTGCACCGAGGGCGGCGCCAACGGCGACAAGGCGCTCGCGCAGATGGCGACGCTCTGCGGCAAGGAGCCGGCGGCGACATTGATCGTGACGGAGCGCGACATCAAATCCGGCGCCTACCGCCAGAAGGTGGCCGATTTCACAAAAGCTTTGAAATAGACCCGAAATATCGGCGGTGCATGGGGCAAAGCGACGTCTTCCGCTCGCCCCAATTGGGGCGCTATCGTGGTGGCTCGCAACCGGAGAGCAGATGCGGGTCTTCAGACGTCGCCAAACTCTCAGAATAGCTGCGCTGCTCGCCCTTGCGATGCAGGTGGTGTTGGCATTCGCGCAGACGCACACGCACAGCTATGGTTTTGCCGGTTCCCGGGTCCTAGCACAACGGGCCATCACCTTCGGCATGTGCCGTGCGGACGCCGCGCACCCGTGTCCTCCCGCCCCGCACGACGACCATGAACAGTGCTCGATCTGCGGTGCGCTGAGCCTGGCGGGCTCCGCCCTGCTTTATGCGCCGCTGGCCCTTCCACTGGTCCATGCGCCGATGGGAGCGCCGCCTCCGGTCCGCGCCGTGGCGCTCGTGCAGGGTGTCTCCACCGTTCATTTCCAGGCGCGCGCACCACCGCGCGCGTGAGCGGCTTCTAGCGCGCGAAAGCGCCGCCGCTTTCGGCAGCCCGCAGGGCGCGCCAACTCTCACATCCCATCCAATCGTCTCAATGCGCAAGCACCGGGCATCGCAGCCGGCTTGCGGACACCTATTTGGAGAGCGAAATGCGCACGAACATGACTTTTGTCTTGGCCGCTTTGGTGGCCGCCTCACTGGCGTCCGCCTCGGCGCGCGCCGAGGAGAAGCATCGCGAGCTCGGACCCCACGTGCACGGGCACGGCACCCTCAATATCGCGGTCGAGGACAAACGGGTCGAGATGGAGCTCATCGTGCCCGGCATGGACATCGTCGGCTTCGAGCATACTGCCAGCACGGATGCGCAAAAGGCCGTGCTCAAGAAAGCGCGGGCCGAGCTGGAAAAGCCGCTCACCCTGTTCAAGCTTCCCGCATCGGCCGGCTGCAGCCTCGCAAAGGCCAAGATCGCAATCGAGGCCGAGCAGCATCATGACGACGAGGATGACGATCACGACGAGCACGCCGCGGCAGATCACGATCATGCCGACGCCGCCGGCGGGGAGCCTGCACATGACGAGCACGCCGGCCACAACCAGTTCCACGTGACCTACGCGCTCGACTGCACCAAGCCCGCCAAGCTGACGTCGATTGATTTCATCTACTTCAACACGTTTGCCGGCGCCCACGATCTGACCGTCAACGTCGTGACGGCGAAGGCTCAGAGCTCCTACTCGGTGAGCCGCGATGAGCCCTCCCTCGACCTCGCCGGCATAATGTAATGCAGCGGGCTGCAACAGAGGTGGCGGCGTCCGACATCGTGAGGATGTCGGGCGTCCGCTTCCGCTGGCGGGGCGCGCGTGCGTTCTCGCTGGCGATCGACGACTTCGTCCTGCCGGCCAGGGAACGCGTGCTCCTGGTCGGGCCGTCCGGCGCCGGCAAGTCGACTTTTTTGAGCCTGTTGTGCGGCATCGTCACGCCGTCGGCGGGGCGCTTGGAGGTCTTGGGGACCGACATGACGAAGCTGTCGGGTGCCGCGCGCGACCACTTCCGCGCCGAGCACTTCGGCATCATCTTCCAGATGTTCAATCTGCTCCCCTACGGCTCGATCCTCGACAACGTGCTGCTGCCCTTGAGCTTCGCCAAGAAGCGGCGCGCACGCGCCGGTCAGGGCGGCACCGTCGAGGCCGAGGCAGAGCGCCTGCTTTCGAGCCTCGGGCTCGATCCGGCCGAGCTGCACGGGCTCTCGGCGGCCAATCTGAGTGTCGGCCAGCAGCAAAGGGTGGCGGCTGCGCGCGCGCTCATCGGACGGCCCGAGCTGGTTGTCGCCGACGAGCCGACGTCCGCGCTCGACCGCGACCGGCAGCTTGCCTTTCTCGACCTGCTCTTTACCGAGCTTGCGGCGGCCAATGCCTCCCTGATCATGGTCAGCCACGAGGAGGAGCTGGGCAAGCACTTCGACCGCGTGCTGCGGCTGGAGGACATCGCGGTCTCAGAGCGGAGGGCTGCGGCATGATCGTTCCACGCCTCGCCTTGCAATCCTTGCGCAACCGGGCGCTGACCGCCTCGCTTACGGTGCTGGCGATCGCCGTCTCGGTGATGCTGCTCCTGGGTGTTGAGAAAGTGCGCACGGGCGCGCGTCAGAGCTTCGCCAATACGATCTCTGGCACCGACCTGATCGTCGGCGCGCGCAGTGGCGCCATTCAGCTGTTGCTCTACTCGGTGTTCCGCATCGGCAATGCGACCAACAACGTCACCTGGAAGAGCTACGAGGACATCGCCAAGCGGCCAGAGGTCGCCTGGGCCGTGCCCTTGTCGCTCGGCGACAGCCACCACGGCTTCCGCGTGCTCGGCACCACGCTCGATTACTTCAAGCACTATAAGTACCGGCACGGCCAGCAGATCGCGTTCGCGGAGGGCAAGCCGTTTAGCGACCTGTTCGACGCGGTGATCGGCGCCGACGTCGCCAAGACATTGGGATACAAAGTCGGCGACAAGATCATCGTCGCGCACGGGGTCGGCTCGGTCTCGTTCATCGAGCACGCCGACAAGCCGTTCCGCGTCTCCGGCATCCTCGCCAAGACCGGCACGCCCATTGACCGCACCGCGCACGTGAGCCTCGAAGCGATCGAGGCCATTCACGTCGACTGGCAGAACGGCATCCCCATGCCGGGCCAGAGCATCTCGGCTGAGGAGGTGCGCAAGATGAACCTCCAGCCCAAGGCCATCACGGCCGCGCTCGTCGGGCTCAAGTCGAAGCTCGCCACCTTCAAGCTGCAGAGGATCATCAACAACTACCAAGAGGAGCCGCTGTCGGCGATCATTCCCGGCGCCGCCCTGCAAGAGCTGTGGGGCCTGGTCGGTACGGCGGAGACGGCACTGTCGGTGGTGTCGGCCATGGTGGTGGCGACCGCGCTGCTCGGCATGGTGACCATGATCCTGACGACGCTCAACGAGCGCCGCCGCGAGATGGCGATTTTGCGCTCGGTCGGAGCGCGCCCGGTCACCATCCTCGGGCTGCTCGCGACCGAGGCTGGGCTGCTGACGCTGGCGGGCGTTCTTGTGGGCGTGGGCCTGCTCTATGTCGCGCTCGGCCTGCTGCAGCCGTACGTCGATCGCACCTATGGATTGCAGCTCTCGATCGATCCGCCGACGCAGCGCGAGTGGCTGACGCTTGGATGCATCGTCGCCGCGGGATTCGTGGTGGGACTGTTGCCGGCCATGCGCGCTTATCGTTTGTCCTTGGCGGACGGTATGACCGTGCGCACGTGAGAGGAGGAAGAGATGACCAAAGCTTTCGTGCGCTTGATGACCGCGACGGTCGCCACGATGTCGCTTCTAGGTGGGGTCCAGGCGGCCGATAAACCGCTCGAGCTCAAGTGGGCCCAGCTCATGCCGCCGGCGCAGGAGGTCTCACCGTTGAAGCCCAGGATGTTCTTCTCGGGCTCCACCCCGAGCACGCCCGATGGGCCGCCGCCGCCCCCGCTTGCCGAGGGCCAGTGGATGTCGATCAAGCGTCGGCAGCCGGGCGCCGATCTGCCCCCACGCGTCGTCACCGAGCTCAATGGCAAGCGCGTCAGGATTGGTGGCTATGTGGTGCCCTTGGATTTCGAGTCGACCACGGTGAAGGAGTTCCTGCTGGTGCCGTTCGTGGGCGCGTGCATCCACGTGCCCCCGCCGCCCGCCAACCAGATCGTCTACGTCAAGGCCGATAAGGGCTTCGAGATCGGAAGCACGTTCGATCCGGTCTGGGTCACCGGCACCATCAAGACCGAACCGGCGTTCACGGGGCTCGCCGATGCGGGCTACTCGATCGACGCCGAGACCGTCGAGCCGCGCAAGGAGTAGCGCGGGAGCGACTTTGGGATTGATCGGGATCGATCGGCCGCGTTGCTCGTTGGGCAGTAAGGTGCGAAGTATCGCGCGCACCTTACAACCCCTCGTGCGCTCCCTTGGTCATGCTGTCGGCCCTCACCCTCATCGTCTGCCTCGGCACTCTGTTCGTGCTGGTACATCCCCGCATCATCGCGTCCGACTACTGGCGTGCTACCGCCACGCCGCTCGCCTCCATCATCGGCTCAGGCTTTCTGGTGTCGGTGCCGATCCTGCGCGACATCGTGGGTCAGTGGGCCGTGATCCCGATGATCGGGCTGCTTATCGTTGCCTATCTCATCGGCGCAGCCGTTCGCGACAACATCGCCCACGTCGAGCCTCTGATGCAGGACGGCGGTGGCGCCGCGCCGCTGACCGCGGCCGAGCAACTCTCGCACCTCACCCTCTCTTTTTCCTATTTCGTGTCGGTGGCCTACTACCTGGTGCTGTTCGCGACCTTTCTCCTGAAATCGTTCGGTGTGGCCGATCCCCAGATCGCCAAGCTGATTGTGACCGCCATTCTGCTCGTCATTGCCGCCGTCGGCGCCTGGCGCGGCTTTCATGCCGTCGAGGGCATGGAGATCTACGCCGTCTCCACCAAGCTCGCGGTAATCGCGGGGCTGCTTGCGGCGCTGGCGCTGTTCGATGTGATGAAAGTCCTCAGCGCCGGTCCTGGCGAAGGTAGCATCTCAGGGCATTTCGACCTGGGGCAGCTGCCGGTCCTGATGGGGCTCTTGATCCTGGTGCAGGGCTTCGAGACCTCGCGCTTCTTAGGCGCTGCCTACCCGGCCGACTTGCGCATCAGGACCATGAAGGCGGCGCAGCTCCTGTCCTCGGCCATCTACGTCGCCTTCTTCTTGCTGATGATTCCATTGATGGGCTCCGACAGCCAGGAGACCGGTGTCGCGGCCATCGTCGACATCGTGCGCCCGGTTGCCCTGGTGCTTCCGCTCATCATCACCCTTGGCGCGCTCGCAAGCCAGTCGAGCGCGGCCATGGCAGATGCGATCGGCGCGGGCGGCCTCCTCAATGACATCACCAAGGGCCGCATCCCGGTCCGCTACACGTATCCGTGGATCGCCGCCATCTCAGCCATCGTCACCTGGGAGACGGATGTCTTCAGTCTGATCACGCTCGCCTCGCGCTGCTTTGCGCTCTACTACGCGCTGCAGTGTCTGGTGGCGGCTCTCAGCGCCGTGCACCGCGGAGCACGCTGGCGCGCGTCTGGGTTCGGGCTGCTGATGCTCCTGTGCGCGGCGATCGTCATCTTCGGGACGCCGGCGGAAGGCGGCTGACCTGTGTCATGGTGCCGCTATCGGCGCCAGGCTCCAGAGGAAAGTCTAGGCGTTTCCAGCCGTTTACCCTGAGCCCGCTGCCGGCAAGCCTCAACGGCACATTGCAATCCATCACCACTTGCTAGAAGAGGGGCCCATTCCCCTTGGCGCTCGTAGCAGAGGTAAAGAGTAATGGACCGGCTTTTCGGCAATCTCGGATTCAAGATTTATTTCGCCGTCTATGCGGCGGTGAACCTGCTGCTTATCGCCGTCAATCTTCTGACAACTCCACACCTGCTGTGGTTCTACTGGCCGCTGATCGGCTGGGGCATCGGCGTGGCCGCGCACGGCGCCGCCGTCTACAACTCGAAGAGCACCAGGTATCGGGTGCGCGTCGCCGCCCGGCAGGCCAGCGCCTAAAGCACGGCCGGAACGCCCTTCCTCACTCAGCGTGACGCCCCATGCGGCGGATGCGCTCTACCAAGAGCCTCATGATCGCGAGTGCGAAGAGGGGCTCCTCGCGTACGAGTGCGTGAAACGTCTCCTTGTCGATGACAGCCAGCTCGGTCGGCTCGGCCGCCAGCGCCGCGGCGCTGCGCGGGCCGCCGTCTATCAAGGCCATCTCGCCGAAGATTCCGCCCGGCCCCACGCTGTCGAGCACGGTGCCGAAGGTGATGACGTCGACCTTGCCGGTGCGCACCACGTACATGCAGTCGCCGACCTCATGCTCGAGGAAGATCCTCTCGCCCGGATCGACGTGTCGCAATTGTGCGCCGCGGCGCGACAGAACATCGAGGTCGAAGGGGAGCTGAGACATGGGTCCCCGCGCGCGAGCGTTTGTCAGTGCCCACTCTAGTTGCCGCCTCTTCCCCCAACAAGGGCGTGTCCATCAGCGGATACTCTGCTAAATCGCGTAATTGTAATTCAAAGAGCAGTCACTGGCTTGGCGTGAGATGTCTTCGGGTCCTGGGCAGCCGGCTTCGGTTTGGCTATGGATTAGGCGGCTCGTGGCGCTCGGGCTCTTCATCGCCACGATCGTCGTGGTGTTCTGCATCAAGCTGGGCCTTGAGCCGCAATCCGGGCTTACCACCGCGGCTTGCTTTCTACTGGCCGCATCCTTGGCTTGGCTCCTCTGGCTGCCGCCGCAGGAGATCAAACGCTACTGGTGGCTCTGGCAGCTTGCCATCGCGTTGCTCGTTGCCGGCGGGACCTGGCTGCTCGTCAACCCGTGACGCTCCCGGCTACTTCGCCGCGAAGAAGTCCTCGATAAAGCGCTCGTAGATGCGCGTCAGCGTCTCAAGGTCGGCGACGGGCACGTGCTCGTCCACCTGGTGGATGGTGGCGTTGACGAGCCCGAACTCGACGACGGGGCAATGATCCTTGATGAAGCGGGCATCCGAGGTGCCCCCCGACGTCGTGAGCTTGGCTGTATGCCCCGTCACCTCGCGCACGGCCTCGCCCAAGGCATCGACCAGCGGCCCCGGCTTGGTGAGAAAGACGTCGCCCGTCCCGGAGAAGGCGAGCGTGAACTTTGCGTCGACCTCCGCGGCGGCTGCCTTGCAGCACGCGGCGATCTTCTTCTCGATCGACGCGCGCGTGTGGGTGTCGTTGTAGCGAACGTTGAAAACAGCGCGCGCCTGACCTGGGATGACGTTCGCCGCCGTGTTGGGCACCGAGATGACCGTCACCGCGATGTGCGAAGGCTCGAAGCGCTCGGTGCCGCGATCGAGCTCCAGGCCCGCCAACCGATCGATCATGTGCGCAAGCTTCGGAACCGGGTTGTCGGCGATGTGCGGGTAGGCGGCATGCCCCTGCTTGCCCTTGACGATCAGCTCGCCGTTGACGGACCCACGGCGCCCGATCTTGATCTCGTCGCCGAGTGCGTGTCGGCAGGAGGGCTCACCGACGAGGCAGGCATCGAGGGTCTCGCCGCGTTCCTTCAGCCAGTCGAGCACCTTGACGGTGCCGTTGATCGAGGCGCCCTCCTCATCGCCGGTGATGAGGAGCGACAGCGAGCCCTTGGGGCTCCCACCATGGCGCGCGAGATACTTGAGGGCTGCCGCGACGAAGCAGGCCACCGCGCCCTTCATGTCGACGGCGCCGCGCCCGTAGAGCACGCCACCACGGATTTCGGCCGCGAACGGCGGCACGGTCCAGGCCGCCTCGTCGCCCGGCGGCACCACGTCGGTGTGCCCGGCAAAGCAGAGGTTGGGCCCGCGCGTTCCGATGCGCGCATAGAGGTTCTCGACGTCGGCCGTGCCGGGCTCGGAGAAGGTGATGCGGTGGCAGGTAAAGCCGGCGCCTTCGAGCACGCTCTGCAGCAGCGTCAGCGCGCCGCCTTCCCGTGGGGTCACGCTTTCGCAGCGGATCAGCGCCTGAGCGAGCGCGACGGGATCGGCGGCAGTTATCGTCGTCATGGTGTCGTCTCGGAAAGTCTTGCGGCGCCGGCGTCCGCCACGTCTTGCGTCAATCTGATCTTTTGCCAGATCTTACTCGAAAGGTTGGCCGTGAGCTGCTCCAATCCGTGCGCAGAATCGATGATGACGGGGTCCTTGGTCGCCTGCGCATAAAGCGCCGCGATCTTCGCCGCGAGCGAGAGTATCTCCGAGCAGTAGTCGAGATAGCGCGTCAGCTCGAATGCTGTGAGGGGGCGCTCGGGCGAGGAGGGGGTCTGCGTGCCCACCGTCGAGACCTTGCCCGGGTCCTTGGTCAGCTGATGCATGTCGACCACGTGGATGATCGATTGCAGCTGATGCAACTCCATGAACGCGCGCTGCCGCTTCCAGCGCAACTCGAGCGAGGCGAGGAAGAAGACGCCGGCACCGGTCAGCACCAGCGTGTTGACGGCTGCCTCGATGCCCTGCAGCACGCCATAGACGTTTTCGGCGCCGCGCTTGATCTCGATGATTGACGCGACGTAGCCGAGCAGCGCGATGCCGAGGATGAGCACCACTGCGATGCTGGCGCGCAAGACGAGATTGGGTCTGGCGGCGGCAGCGGTCTTGGCCTTGCTGTCGCGCGCGACCCCGACCAGCTCGCCGCACACCTTTGACAGGCCCGAGCCGGGAAAGCGCTCGTAGATGCGTCGTTCGAGCTTCTCGAGTGTTGTGATGATCTTGTCGGGATTGAGCGTGCGGTACATGGCGCCGACTTTAAACGGGGCCCGCTAAGAAACAATGGCGGCGTAGCGCGTCAGCAGCGCTTCAAGATTTCCACCTTCAGCTCAAGCTTGACCGCCCTGGCTAGAAGCTGCACCCACTCCAAACTCTTGCCAGTCTTAGTGGTCAGCGGCTGTGTCGCGCCAGAATCAATGCCTGCAGCAACGGCTTCGGTCTCTTTAACGCCTCGTCTCAGGTCCTCGCACGCAAGGACAGGGGCGAGAACGCGGTACGCAAGAATGCGCACGCCCGTACGATCCTCGTCAGGCGTCGGTTTCTCCGTGATCCACTTGTGCAACGGATCGGCCAACATGGCCGTGAGCTGATCCTGACAGGTTATGTCCGACGGGCCGCATACGGCTTCGACCTCAGGTGATGGGGGCGGCCGGGGAGGAGGAGCAGCGGGTTCTGGCAGTTGAACGGCGACCTCGCGTTGTTGCTCTATCGGCGGGGCTTTGGCCACCGGAAGGGGCGGCGTCTCGGGTTGCTGAGTGACGACGGGAATGTGCTCCACCACAGGCTCCACCTCGGGCTCGGAGTAGTTGGCGGGAACTTCCGACCGCTCCGCACGCTGGACGGATCCCATCACTTTGGTCTGCGACCAATCACTCTGGCAAGCCGGTGGCGAGGAACCCCTGAACGATGCCAATCGGCCGAGGTCAGCCCACGTCGAGCACCCTCCCAAGCCTACTGCGAGTGTGCAGGCAAGAGCGACAGGCAGACCTTGGCTGCGCAGCAGATGGCGGTATCCGCGATCGGACATCGGGTCCCAGGATGGTAAACGGCGCGACGGCGATGTCAGATTTCCGCACAATGTTTAACAAAGCATTTGCAATTTCAGCCCAGTGACGTTCTGGGATGTATATGTGCCGTTCCGGCCTCGACTAACCAATTCCAGTAAGAATAGCAGCCGTCTTCACGGCAACGTCTATGATGATGCCAGGCGAGCCACCGGCTCAAGTCCATGATGGTGCCCGACAATTCGCACGCCGATCGTTCCTGACTGCGAATTCACCATTCACTCACGGCTCGACGGCTGAATGGGGTTCGCGCCGAACGCCCATTGGTTTAGGGGAGAGTTGCAGGATGGACCATGAAGGAATTTTGATCGAGGTAGACCAGGGTCGCGTTGCTCGCGTCTTTACCAATGGCGCCCCGCTGGCCGCCGGAGCCACTGTTACTTATGACGGCACGGATGCACGCGCATTGCCGGTTCGCAAGCCCTCTCACGCGGAGGAGATTGAACGTTTTGTAGCCGCGCAACGCGAGGGTAGGGCCAATACACAGCGCCATGGGATCCGCACGGCCTGCGAGACCGCATTCAAGCATTACCAAGCGATCGCTCAAGCTACGGGAGCCCTGTCCAAACTTCTGTCGGAAATTGCTCGCCTGCGAGACGGGGACCCGGCAACGTTCCTGGAGAGCATCAAGGAAGCTGCGAACCGGATCGACGACGACATCCTAAGAGAGATCCGCCGCCAGCTCCTGGGGTCCTGCGAGGCCGCCATGGAGCTACGTGTCGGGGCGGACATCGACGAGCGCCCGCCCGCTGTTCCCAACGGTGTACAGCCGGCCAAGGATGCATCTCAGGCCAACGACGTATTTTATGAGGCGCCCCGCCTCGTTCACCCCCGGTGAAGGCCAACCGAGACCAGCAAGAGATCTTGTTGCCGAGCTTCGGTCACGCGTGACCAGATTGCGCTCCCATGTCGCATCGGGCGCTGGCGACCGGCCGGAATACGGCTAATTCAGGCCGGTTTTGCTAGATCGGTCCGGGCCCAGCCCCTTCAGAGCAATCCTGACTGGCGGTTTTTTCGAGAGCCCTGGCGCTCTTCGGACAAGTTTTTGTCAGCCTCTTGTAAGGTCGCGCGCCCATACAACTCGCCTGCGGGGACCCTTGGCGATGTTGAGCGCCCACCGACCGAAGTCGGGCGAGCGGCAAGGAAACGTCGCAAATCAATAGGCAGGGTACCATGCAGTATCTCGCGTGTGACGCGTTCGAGCAGACACCCCTCGAGACAGATCCATTTGAACATGTGGTCGTTCCGAACTTCGTGAAAGCGGACGCTCTGGCCAAGATAGGGGCCGATTTTCCCGAGGTTCCCGGTCCGGGGTCGCATCCCCCGAGCGAGCTCAACATCACCAGGCAATTCGCCGGCCTCATCGACGAGCTGCAGAGCGAGGCGTTTCGAAAAGCCGTCGAGTCGAAATTCGCTATCGACCTCAATGGACGCCCGACCATGATCACCGTTCGTGGCTATCTGCAAATGAAGGACGGAGCGATCCATACCGACAGCAAGACCAAGCTCATCACTATCCTTCTTTATCTCAATGAAGGCTGGGATCACGATGGCGGGCGCCTTCGCTTGCTCAGGAACGGCACCGACTTCGACGACTATGTTGCGGAGGTGGTTCCGGCGGGTGGCACGCTTCTCGCGTTCCGGCGGTCCGACAGCTCCTGGCACGGACACAAGCCTTACGTGGGGCCGCGTCGTGCCATTCAATTCAATTGGGTAACGAGCCAGGACGTCGTCGACCGGGAAGAGGCTCGCCACCGTTTTTCGACCCGCCTAAAAAAGCTGACGAACATGTTCGTGCGGCCGGATATCCCGAAGGTCGCCGACGATCGTGCGGCGGATTTGGCGATCAACCCTCCCGCCTAAGAAGAAAGTCGGCAATTGCCGATGATAGGCGTCGCGGCCGAAATCTGCTGCTTACTGCCGCCGCGTCATAACTTGTCTCGACCCACTGGCGGAAGCCAATTCCGCTCGCGGCCGCATCACGTCGGAAGGCCTCGATCACTTCGCAGAGTATGCCCGCGCGCGAATAACGCAGATGCCCGAACCGCAGCGATAATTGCGCCAAACCTTCATCGATGGAGCGCCCCTCGACAGCTATAAGGTAGATGGCCGAAACGAAACCGCTTCGATCGGCTCCCGACTTGCAGTGAACGAGTGCCGGATAGCTCAGCGAGGCGAGGAGATCGACGAGGTCGAGCAGATCGCTCCGGCGAGGCGCCACTCGACCGCGAATCTTCACCTTGTGCAGCTCGAGCCCGAGCTTCTCGCATGCCTCCTTTTCAAGAGGCCACGCCCCGATGGCGCGCCCGCTACGCACGCAGATGACGGTCTTAACGCCCCTTGCCTTTATGTGCTTGAGGTCACCCGGTGTCGGTTGCGCCGAACGCCATAGGCGCGGCGTGACCGCGTGGCGATTCCGATAGAAGAGGCGCAAGAGTCCATGATCGACGAGCAAGAGGTCCAGCCAGGCATGTGCACGGCTGAGCGGCGAGGTCAGACCCGCATCCCACTCCTGCACGCGGCGAGCGACGCGCAACGACTGATGTTCATGCTTATTCAAGGAGACCAACCATCGCGTAGCCAGATACCGCGTCTTCAGCCCTAGCACGGCTGGTGATGTCCGGGGCGTATTCGGCCGAAGTCAGTTACGCATCCCTCCTCAGTTAAGACAAATGGCCCGCGCTCAGCAACAAACCGCTGCCGCGGCCAATTGACGGGCACGTCGCAAAAGGGCCGCTACAGTGCGTTGATCGAGGTCTTGGAGCGCGTCATCTCGTCGGCGCGCTTGACGATCGCGGCCCCGTAGAGGTTTGGCCCTCACCGATACGATCCGGCGGTGGGTGACGACTTTTCGCGACGTCGATAAGCGCATCGCGAAGATATGCAGCTTCCGTTGGATAAGCGATTGCCGGAACTTGTGAAATTCGAGGAAGCTGGCCGTGCCCTTGCGAGGCCGGCATCGGGTCGGGTTCGAACGACGGTCCGACTAGCGGGAATCGGCAAGGAAGCGAAACGTTTGAAATCCGTGCTGGCTTTGTATTGGCAGCGTCACAAGGTAATGCGTAAATTGTCGGCTAGGTGAGCGAGGAAGCTGGGTCCAGACGGGATCTCAGACGTGCGGCACCGGATTGTCTGCGGGTGGCCGTAAAACCGTGTAGTTCCCGAGACGACGACGGACTTGCTGGCGAAACCTGCCATGCGCTCCCGCTCAGGAGGGAGGGGGTCGAAGTGTCGGACAGGGCCAGCGTCCTGAGAAGCGTCATCGAAATTTCAAAGGTCTGACGGGAGCGCAATTCCTGCATCCCAACGTCGAATGTGAATCTGCAGAATACGGCTGGTCTGCAGGCTAGGGAGCAGCGGCTTTCCGATGTGTTTAACTGCAGGGTGCGAAAGCTGGGATCGGCAAGAGTTTATGGGAGTAGTAAATGCGTTCTCCAGCGATTCAATTCCGTGCAGTGACAATCGCGCTCGCAGCGCTGATTGCGCCCGCGTCGGCGCAGCAATACGCAACAGACAATTTCAATAAGGGCGCCGCAGAGGTCCGCGTGAACTATTTGATCCGCGTGCCGATCAAGGGTGACGACGAGAATTCTCAGAATGCGACGATGGAACAGGGTCGCCGCATGCTCTGCGAAATGACCGCCAAAGAGTGCGATCTCATCCTCGCCACCATCGCCTCAAGCTGCCGGCTCGAGGGCCTCAACATTCAGGCCAACGTCATGCATCAGAACCGTCACGACGACGACCAGCTCAACCTTTCCGCAAACGCGCGGTTCAAGATTGAGCTCAAAGCCAAGCCTGAAGGCGCTTCAGGTGCGCAATAGCTCGTTGATCGAGGTCTTGGAGCGCGTCTTCTCGTCGACGCGCTTGACGATCACGGCGCAATAAAGGTTGGGACCCGGCGAGCCGTCGGGCAGCGGCTTGCCCGGCATCGAGCCGGCGACGACCACCGAGTAGGGCGGCACCTTGCCAAAGTGCTTCTCGCCGGTCGCGCGGTCGATGATTGTGGTCGAGGCGCCGAGATAGACGCCCATCGACAAGACCGAGCCCTCGCCCACTATGACTCCCTCCGCCACCTCGGCGCGCGCCCCGATGAAACAGTTGTCCTCGATGATGACGGGGCCGGCCTGCAAGGGCTCGAGCACGCCGCCGATGCCGGCGCCGCCCGAGAGGTGGCAGTTCTTGCCGATCTGGGCGCAAGAGCCGACGGTGGCCCAGGTGTCGACCATGGTGCCCTCGTCGACATAGGCGCCCAAGTTCACGAACGACGGCATCAGAACGACATTGGGCGCGATGTAGGCGGAGCGGCGCACGATCGAGCCCGGCACTGCACGAAAGCCGGCGCGGCGGAAGTCGTCCGGCGTCATGCCCGCGAACTTGGAGGGCACCTTGTCCCACCAGGTGGCGCCGCCCGGCGCGCCGGAGATGGCGGTCATGTCGTTCAAGCGGAACGACAAGAGCACCGCCTTCTTGATCCACTGGTTGACGCTCCAGCCCTCTGGCGTCTTCTCGGCCACGCGGATCGCGCCCTGGCCCAGGAGGTCGAGCGTCGCCTCGACCGTGTCGCGGATTACTCCGGTCGTCCCCGGATCGATGCCCTGGCGCTCCTCCCACACGGTGTCGATCGCTGTCTGCAGTTCGGCGATGTTGGAATTGGCCATCCGGGCGGACCTTCTGTTCTTAAGTTGTCGCTGCTTGCGGCCTTGTGGCCCGCAGGGTCAGGAGTGTCAATCAGCACTCCGAAAATTACATGTGTCGCTTCAATTGGATACGCGGCGTTAAACTCCGATAGCCATACTTGCAATTCCTAGGGGACAGGCTGCGTTGGTAGGAAAGGTTGCGTTGTGTTGCAAGGCGAGAGAGTTGCCGTGGTCGCGCAGGGACCATGGCTGGGCCGCGACGGTTTTGTTGCCGAGACGGCGGTGCAATTCGACAGGGTCAACGCCGCAATTGCGCGGCTGGAGCGCGAGGCCGAGAAGGCACGCCAGACCATTGCCGAGATGACCGAGGAGGCGAACCGGGCGCGCCGGTTCCAGGCCTTCGAGGAGACCCTAAAGAACTCGCGCGATTATAAGATCACCGACATGCAGCGAGGCTTCCGGGATCTCAAGTCCCGGCTCGATTCCATCGAGGGCGAGAAGAGCAGGTTCGTCGGGCTGACCTACAAGTCGTTCGAGGCAATCGACAAGAAGCTCGCCGAGCTGTCGGCCTTGCAGGACCAGTTCGAACGGTCGGAGCGCAACGTGCGCCGCAACGCCATGCTGGTTGGTGCGGCTGCCGTGCTGGCGGTCATCGCCGTCGCCTCGCACCTCTTCTAGAGATTAGAGGTAGGAACTCGATCAGCTGCTTGGCGTCGGGGCTGTCCCAGGCGGCCGGACCGATGAGGCGCCCGATCTCGTCGCCTTTGGCGTTGATGAGGATGCTGGTCGGCATGCCGATCACCTTGAGCGCGGTGCCTTCCCGCGCGGTCGGGTCGGCGTAGAGACCCAGACCTTCGATCTTGTTGTCCTTGAAGAACTTGCGCGCGCCATCGAGGCCGGACTTGTCGATCGCCACCGCCGCGACCTGGAACTTGTCGGAGCCCAGCTGCTGCTGCAACCGGGCGAGCGATGGCATCTCCTCGCGGCAGGGCGCACACCACGTCGCCCACAGGTTCAACAGCACCACTTTGCCGGCGAAGCTCTTGAGGCTGACCTCCTCGCCCTTGTCGTTAAGGAAGTGGATGTCGGGCAAGGCGGCCGGCTCCTTCTTGAGCACGAAGGTGGTCATGGCCCCGCGCAGCAGAGGATTAATCCCGCTTTGGTGCGCCGCTTCCGGCGCCGCGGCAGAGCGAGTTTCGTTGTCAGGGCGCCCCACCATGACGTATACCGCGGCGAAGGCCGCGAGCGCCGCCAACGCTGCCAGCCACAAATATGCCGACAGCGGCTTGGCGCCCTGCGCCTTCGATGTCTTTTCGCTCATGGTCCTACTCTCTTTGAGACCGGCCCGCTGACGGAGCACGATCCCGTGACCGACAAGCCAGTGAACCGCATGTGGGGCGGCCGTTTCGCGGCCTCGCCGGCGGAAGTCATGGAGGAGATAAACGCCTCCATCGGCTTCGACAAGCGGCTGGCCCCCCAGGATATCCGGGCCTCCAAGGCCCACGCGGCCATGCTTGCCGCCCAGGGGATCATCACCAAGGCCGACGCCCGCGAGATTCTGAAGGGGCTCGATCAGGTGCTGGGCGAGATCGGGAGCGGGAAGCTGACATTTCAGCGCGCGCTCGAGGACGTGCACATGAACGTCGAGAGCCGCCTCAAGGAGGCCATCGGCACGCCGGCCGGCCGCCTGCACACCGCGCGCTCGCGCAACGACCAGGTGGCGACCGACTTCAAGCTTTACATCCGCGATCAGCTCGACGGGCTCGATGCCGCCCTTGCGCGCCTGCAGCTGGCGCTTACGCGTAAAGCCGAGGCGCACGCCGCAACCGTCATGCCCGGCTTCACGCACCTGCAGCCGGCACAGCCGGTGACCTTCGGGCATCATCTCCTGGCCTACGTGGAGATGCTCGGGCGCGACCGCGGCCGCTTCGCCGACGCCCGCCGCCGGCTCAACGAGTGCCCG
Source organism: uncultured Alphaproteobacteria bacterium (assembly GCA_963782555.1). Taxonomy (GTDB): domain Bacteria; phylum Pseudomonadota; class Alphaproteobacteria; order Rhizobiales; family Hyphomicrobiaceae; genus Hyphomicrobium_A. The sequence continues at coordinate 684,470 of CAWAKB010000003.1, forward strand.
TTGGGCGCCGCCGCGCTCGCCGGCACCTCGTTTCCCATCGACCGCGTCATGACGGCTGAGGCCTTGGGTTTCGACAAGCCCGCGGCCAACTCGCTCGACGCCGTCTCCGACCGCGACTTCGCGCTGGAGACGCTCGCCGCCGCGGCGATCACAGCTGTGCACCTGTCGCGCTTTGCCGAGGAGGTGGTGCTGTGGTCGACGCCGCAGTTCGGCTTCATCAAGCTCTCGGACAAGTTCACGACCGGCTCCTCCATCATGCCGCAGAAGCGCAACCCGGACGCTGCCGAGCTGACGCGCGCCAAGGTCGGACGCATTGCCGGTGCCTTCCAGAGCCTGATCGTCGTCATGAAAGGACTGCCGCTCGCCTACTCCAAGGACATGCAGGAGGACAAGGAGGTGGCCTTCGACGCCCTCGACAGCCTGGGGCTGGCGATCGCCGCCATGACCGGCATGGTCGAGGACATAGAGCCCTGCCCAGAGGCGATGCGGGCGGCGGCCGGCGGCGGCTACGCGACGGCAACCGACCTCGCCGACTGGCTGGTGCGCGTGCTGAAAATGCCGTTCCGCGACGCCCATCACGTCACCGGCCGCATCGTGGCGGCGGCGGAAGCGCAAGATTTGGCCTTGGATAAACTGCCTCTCGAGGCCATGCGGGGTGTGGAGCCGCGCATAACCGCCGACGTTTTCTCGGTTTTGAGCCCAGAAAGGTCGGTTTTGAGCCGTACCAGCTATGGGGGAACCGCGCCACAGAACGTACTCAAAATGGCCCGCGCGTGGCGGAAGCGGTTGGAAAAGGCCCCGCCCAAGGGCTAGGTTGGCGCCAAGTCCGCTCTGCCTGCTGGCAGGGGCGGGGGAGTGGCGCGCGCGGGCTCTTTTGGCCGGCGTCGGACAGCAGTCGGTTCAGGACATGCTCGTAAGAGTGACAGCAAAGGGCATCGGCATGGCCATCGCAACGGCCGCCCTGTGCTTGGGGCTGGCCGCCTGCGGCGTGCGCGGCTCGCTCGATCCTCCACCTCACGCCAAGGCCACCGGGACCGCCAAGTCGGCCGAAGCCTCGGGTACGCAGCCCGCTTCCGCCGCGCCACCAAAGCCGCACGAGGACTTCTTTCTCGATCGGCTGCTGCGCTAGCGCGAATCTCGGGCGAGCCTGCTACAAGCCCTTATGCATCACTTTCATTACAAAGGCGGGGTCCTCCACGCCGAGGATGTGAGCCTTGCGCAGCTTGCCGCGCACGTGGGCACGCCCTTCTATTGCTACGCGACGGCGACGCTCGAACGGCACTACCGGGTGCTGGCCGAGGCGTTCGAGGGCCAAAACGCGCTCATCTGCTACGCCATGAAGGCCAACTCCAACCAGGCGGTGCTGGCGACGCTTGCGCGCCTCGGAGCCGGCATGGACGTCGTCTCCGAGGGCGAGCTCAGGCGCGCGCGGGCTGCCGGTGTGCCGGCCTCCAAGATCATCTTTGCCGGGGTCGGCAAGACGCGCGATGAGATCGCCTTTGCGCTTCAGCAGGACATCCTCGGCTTCAATGTCGAGAGCGAGCCCGAGCTCAAAGTCCTGAGCGAGGAAGCCGTGCGCCTGGGCCGCACGGCGCGCATTGCGCTGCGCGTCAACCCCGACGTCGACGCCAAGACGCACGCCAAGATCGCCACCGGCAAAGCCGAGAACAAGTTCGGTATCCCCTATGCTTCCTCCCCCGGCTCTATGCCGAGGCGCGGGCGCTGCCCGGCATCGCCGTCACCGGCATCCACATGCACATCGGCAGCCAGATCACGGATCTGGAGCCCTTCCGCAACGCCTTCCGGCTGCTGCGCGAGCTGGCCGAGGCGCTGCTGCGCGACGGCCACAAGCTCGAGCACCTCGACCTCGGCGGCGGCCTCGGCGTGCCTTACACCTCCGAAGGTGACGTCGCTCCGCCTCCCACGGCCTACGCCGCCGTCATCAAGGAGACGCTCGGCGGCTTCGGCCTGAAGCTGATCCTGGAGCCCGGCCGCATGATCGTCGGCAACGCCGGCATCCTGGTCGCGCGCGTGCTCTACTCCAAGGAAGGCGCCGACAAGACCTTCACCGTCGTCGACGCCGCCATGAACGATTTGATCCGCCCGACGCTCTATGAGGCCCACCACGAGATCTGGCCGGTCGAGCAGGCGAAGGGCGGCATGCCGCCGGTGGTGCAGGACGTCGTCGGCCCGGTGTGCGAGACCGGCGACTACCTGGCGCTCGACCGCAACCTGCCGCCGTTCGAGGCCGGCGATCTTCTCGCGGTGATGACGGCGGGGGCCTACGGGGCCGTGATGTCCTCGACCTACAACACGCGGCCCTTGGTGCCTGAGGTGCTGGTCAAGGGGGAGGACTATTGCGTCGTGCGCCCGCGCCCAACCTACGATCAGCTCATCGGCCTCGACCGCTTGCCCGATTGGCTCGCCTGAAGGGCTTCGAATGGGCCGTTATGGTGCGGTCCTTAGGCGGATTCAGTGTCCTAAGTCCATGGACCCCGCCGAATAGGTCTTGTGCGGTTCAACATTCATGATGGTTCCGGTATAACTATCGCGGCTGGCATCCTGCCAGTTCAGTTCGGGAGGACAATCGCATGCCAAAGACCTTCTGCGCGCTCGCGATTGCCGCGTTTATCGTGGCTTTCGGCGTGCCTGCACAGGCTACCCCAGGCGCAGGCTCCGTCAGCCTGCTGAAGGGCGATTCGACTATCGTTCAGCAGGTCAGACACCGGCATCGGCATCGCCATCATCACTGCTGGTGGCGTCACGGTCACCGCCATTGCCGCTGGTGGTGGTGATGAGCGCGCAATGAGCGCGACATAGCGAGGGCCCAAAGGGCGCCCTTTAGCCTGCAGAGCCCCGGTCACAAGCCGGGGCTCATTGCTTGTCAGGGTCGCTCTCCAGGCATCCGCAGCGGGTGGGATGCCCCTTGAACAGCGGGCTTTGCCACCGCAACTTATGGTGAACGTCTGTCTAAAGTTTAATGGGTCCCCCGATCTGCGCCCGCTATGCCCCGAGGGGTGATCCCGCTATCGTGACGCATGGTCGAATTTAAGGATTCTCCCGCCGCCCTCGACGCCACGTTCGCGCGCAAGGTGACGCTGAGCCGCTGGGCGCTGCTGTTCGAGCGCCTGTGGCCGCGGCTGTGGCTGATCTTGGGCATCGCGGGTCTGTTCGTCCTGGTCTCGCTTCTGGGCGTGTGGCCACTTCTGCCGCAGCCTGCGCATTTGGCCCTGCTCGTCGCCTTTGCGCTCGCCGGCATCGCCGCCTTGATCTTTGCCGCGCGCGTACATTTCCCCACCCACGAGGAAGGGGTGCGCCGCATCGAGCGGGCGTCCGGCATCCCGCATCGGCCTGCGTCCTCCTACGAGGACACCATCACCGCCAACGCCGACGATCCGCGCACCAATGCCATCTGGCAGGCGCACCGTGCGCGCTTGGCTGCCGCCTTGACGCGTCTGCGCGTGGGCAATCCGCACCCGCGCACCGACCGTGCCGACCCGATCGCGATGCGCGCGCTGCTGCTGCTGGGCGTCGTCGCCTTGGCCGCCCTGGTCGGCGACGGCGCCTCCGATCGCCTGCTGTCCGCCTTCCGCGTCAAGTCCTCCGCCGCGCTCGCCTCGGCGCGTCTCGACGCGTGGGTCACGCCGCCTTCCTATACCGGCCGCGCGCCGGTGATGCTCGCCGACGGCGCGCGCGCCAGTGCGCCTTCGGCGACCCCGCCGAAGCTCATCGCCGTGCCTGAGCGCAGCGTCTTGATCGTGCGCACCAGCGGCACCGGCCTTGGTCCGATCAGCCTCGACGTGCTGGCGGAAGGCGCCACGGAAAGAGCGCACGTGGCTCCGAAGGAGCCGAAAGCGGGCAAGATGTCGGGCAGCGGGAACGAGGTGTCCGAGCTGCGCTACGACCTCAGGAAATCGGCGGAGGTCCGCGTGCTGGCCGCGGGCACGGAGCTCGCGCGCTGGTCCTTCTACGTCACGCCCGACAAGCCGCCGACGATTGCGCTCATCAAGGAGCCGACGCGCACGCGCCGCGGCGCGCTGAAGCTCACCTACAAGGTAGAGGACGACTATGGCGTCCTCTCCGCCGAGGCGAAGGTCAAGAAGGCGAAGGTTAATGAGAAGCCGCTCGATCCCTCGAAGGCCTGGGCGCGCACCAACGTTCTCAAGGGACCGCGCCCGCCGCTCGAGCGGCCGCCCAAGATCACGCTGCATCTGCCGCGCTCCGACAGCAAGGAGGCGCAGACCTATATCGATTTCGGTCCGCACCCCTACGCCGGTCGCGAGGTCATCCTGACGCTCGAGGCCCGCGACGTCGCCGGCAACGTCGGACACAGCAAGCCCATTCGCTTGGTGCTGCCGCAGCGGCAATTCACGAAGCCCTTGGCGCGCGCCGTCATCGAGCAGCGGGCCAAGCTGATGGACGATCCCCGCTATCGGCCCCAGGTGCTGCGGGCGCTCGATGCGCTCACCATCGAGCCGGAAGGCTTCATCGACAGCGCGTCGATCTACCTGGGTCTGCGCACGGCCTACCACGGCCTGGAGCACGATGGCTCGCGCGCCGGCATCAAGAGTTCCGTCGATGGGCTTTGGGAGCTGGCGCTCAGGATCGAGGACGGCGATCTGTCGGACGCGGAGCGGGCGCTGAAGGATGCGCAGGACAAGCTCGCCGAGGCGCTGGAGAAAGGCGCGCCCGATTCCGAGATCCAGGCCCTGATGCAGAACCTACGCGACGCGCTGAACAAGTACGTCGAGCAGCTTGCCAAGAACAACAAGGATCAGATGCCGCCGGAGGGCCTCGATCCCAACAACCAGCAGCTGTCGCAGCAGGACCTCGAGCGCATGATGAAGAACCTCGAGGACATGGCCCGCACGGGCTCGCGCGAGCAGGCCCAGCAGATGCTGAGCCAGTTGCGCGATCTCCTGGAGCGGCTGCAGTCGGGCCAGATGTCGAAGAAGGAAGCCGAGCGCGGCCAGATGATGATGAAGAAGCTCGACGAGCTCGGCAACATCGTCGGCCAGCAGCAGCGCCTGATGGACGACACCTACCGCGAGAACCGCCGTCAGCAGGCGCAACGCGGGCAAGGCGGCACCATGCCGGACATGCAGGGCCAGCAGCAGCAAGGTCAAACCGGACAAGGACAGCGCGGGCAAAGCGGCCAGCAGCTGGGTCAGCGCGGCAACGGGCAGCAGCAGGGCGGCAAAGGCCTGAGCGAGCAGCAGCGCCAGCTCAAGGAGGAGCTGGAGAAGCTCCGCAAGAGTCTGGACGAGCTCGGCGCCAACTCACCTGAGCTCGACGGCGCACGCGAGGCCATGGGGAACGCGCAGCAGTCGCTGGAAAAGGGCGATACCAACTCCGCGCTCGGCGATCAGTCGAGCGCGCTCGAGCAGATGCGCGAGGGCGCCAAGAAGATGGCCGAGGGCATGCAGCAGGGCGGCGCCTCGCGTTACGGCGAGAACGGCGAGCAGCCGCGCGATCCGCTGGGGCGCCCGCAGCGCTTCCAGGGCCCCGATGCCGGAAACTCGGTCAAGGTCCCTGACGAGATCGACATGCAGCGCGCCCGCATGATCCTGGAGGAGCTGCGGCGCAGGCTGGCGCAGCCGGCACGGCCGACGATGGAGCTCGACTATTTCGAGCGCCTGCTGCGCCGCTTCTGATTGTCCTCACCGACCTGCAAGAGTTTCCAGGGCTTTACCCTTCACCCGGACGCTCGTTTCGCTTGCGCCCGGCCTCTGCCTCCGGGAGAGGTCAGTTGCACTCACGGCGCGGCAGGGCGCGCTGCGAAGCGCACGGCAAGACCGCTCACCACCTGATGGCTGACGATGTCCGTATCGATGTGGCCGCCCGGGGGCTGCTCGCCCTTTCTCCAGCGCTGAAATTCCCGCCACAGGTCGGAAAAGAGCCAGCTTCCATCCATCTGCGACAGCGGCGCGTCGTACTTGCCGTAGGTGAACTTGTACTCGATGAAGAACGACATCTTCGACAAGCGCACTTCCAGGCCGACGAGCGCTTGGCCCGCGGGGCCTGCATAGTTGTACTCGTAGGTGCGGTGATGCCCGGGGGCCGTCAGCCCCACCTCTGCATGCGGCAGCAGCACACCGGCGCCGGCGCCGATGTACGGGCTCAGATGCGCTCCGATCCCAGGCAGCCGCAAAAGCGGGGTCAACAGCAGCATGTTGTGTCCGTGCGAGAACTCGAGCTTCTTCACGATGTTGCGGATGCGCGCACGGGGTGGCAGCGGCTTGCCGTCGATCTGGCCCGAGAAGGAAGCTTCCTCGTCGAGACGCGCCATCGCCTTGGAATGCATGAAGTCGACCATCATCCCGGCCTTGCCGCCGGCGAACCAGTGGACGACACGCGCGCCGTAGTAGATCGGGTTGTGGAAGGGATCGGTGTACCAGTGCACCGGGTCGATGGTGAAGTCCGTGCCCCCAGTCTTATGAATGTGCACCGGGCTCGGATAGGTGTAGGGCACGCCGGTGTAGGCGCCGACCATGGTCTCCTTGGTGGGAAGCGTGGTCGGACCGGCGCCCGCGCCGTCGCGCGCGACGCCGCTCTCATCGGGGGTGAGCGCGCTCTGTTCCAGCACCGTGGTCACCGTCGAGACCGAGAGCAGGATCGCGGCCGCGAGAACCGAGAGCTTGTCGACGACGCCGGCCGGGCCGCTCGTCTCCCGCGCCGCACCCCAACCGATCGTGAGGATGCCCGTCATCGGCACGTGTCCCCCCATTTAGCTTATTGATCTATATCAAAAAAGACGGCCTGCCGAACGAGCCGAGCTTTGCCGGCAAGATAGGCGAGCAAAGGGCGGGCAACAAATCACGATGAACGTCGCACCGGTGTGCCGCGTTGACGCGGCACAAATGACGTTCCCGCCGGCTCAGAGCCTGTCAGGCCGGCGGATGCGGCGCCCCCAGCCGCTCCAGCATGCGTTGCACCGCAATGATCTGGGGCCCGTTGCGCGTGAGGTAGTCCCGGCCCGTATAGCCCCACCAATCCCAGCAGCCCTGCGGGTTGAGCGGCGTCGTGGCCGTCTGCGGGAAAAGAACGATGAGATTGTTGGTGTCGGCCCAACGGGCGAACCCTGAATCGTGCGCGAACGCCTCGCCCACGAAGGTGCGGTTCTGGCCGCAGCCGTGAAAAGCGATGTGCACCCGGCAGTTGGCCCCCGCGCTGCAGGCCTTCGGGACATAGGCGATGCCGAGATCGCTCAATCCGTGATTGGTGAGATCGCTGGTGAAGGGGGTCTGGTCGAAGAGCAGGAAATCGCCGGTCGCCTCTTTGGCGCGCGGGGCAAGCTTGCCGTAGATCTGCTTCAAGAGCGCGCCTGCCTGATCGTAATTGCAATCGACGATGTAGGGCTTGCCCGTGTAGTCGCAGTCGGGACCCTTGTCCTCGGTGACGAACGCGTGCCCCGCCGGCAGATCGGACACGTAGGCGATCTGCGTGTCCGGCACCCCGAGCTTTTCGTAGAAGCGGCGCGCGGCGTCGACGATCGCCGGCAGCACCGTATGGTCTTCCTTGCCCGAGAAGAGGTACAGGCGATCGGCCTTGACGTTGTCGACGGGATCGATGCGGCCGCGCTCGGACAGGCGGCCTGCGCGCTCGGCGAGCTGCTCGGGGTTGGGCACGCCGAAGGCCCGCAGCGCATCGAGCATGCAGCCGTTGATGGCTTTGGTCAGGTTGAGGAGCGCGGTGCCGGGCCCTGGAATGACGTCGGCATAAAGGCTCTCGGCGCAGCCATAGGGTCCGCCCGCGACAATGCCCGCGCCGACGACCTCGGTCGAATGCGCGATCTCAAACTGTCCCGCCATGTAGGCGCCGGACGAGATGCCGGAGACGGACGTCTGCTGGAGATTGGCGCCGAGCGCCGGCAACTCCGGCGCCTTTTCGCCGCTGCAGCCCGAGATGAGGGCAAGCAGCGCCAATACGACGGCCGAGTTGCGAAGGCGCTTTTTCATCGGGCCAAAGGCTCGCTCCGGGGCGTAAAGGGAATCAGGAGACTAGCTCGTCTGCCAGCCCCTCGCCATTGCCGCCGCGCTACCTCAGCCGCACCGTCACGCGATCGGCCCGGCCCTTGGCATCGATCACCGAAAGCTTGACGAAACCAGGGCCGTCGGGCTGCCACATCACCTGGCGTGCGCGCGGGTCCGACGTGATCGGTGCGCCGTTGACCAGCCACGTGAGGGGGAGCACGCCGCCACTCGCCTTCAACTGCACGGGCGCATCCTCTTCGGCCTCGACCTCGGCGCGGTCGGGCGGAAAGGCGATGAGGACGCGCGGCTCGAGGAACGGCCCTTGCGCCGTCTCGGTGCCGCCTTCGCGGAAGCGTTTCAAGGGCGGCGGCAGGTCTGAGCCGGTTCCCCGGATGACGCCCGGTGGCGGCGGGGGCAGGGGGTAGCGCTTCTCACTCAGTCGGGCGAAAGCGTCAAACAGGATGGGAGCCGCGGCGCGGCGGCCGATCAGACCGGGGGTCGAGGCGTTGTCGGGACGGCCGACCCACACAGCGACCGTGTACTTGCCGTCGTAGCCGACGGCCCAGGCGTCGCGGTAGCCGTAGGAGGTTCCCGTCTTGTAGGCCAGGCGCCCGCCCTTGGCGTTCAAGGGCGGGGGGGCATCCTTCAGGATGTCCGTCACGTACCAGGCGGCGAGCGGCGACAGGACGTACTTGGCGGGAGCGATATGTTTCCCGTGAAGCAATGCGCGCGCGGCCGCGTTGGCAGCAGTTTCGTCCCGCCGGTGCACGAGCGTAACCGCCTTGCCGCCCTCCGCTAAGCTTGCGTAGAGCGTCGCGAGACCGTGCAGGGTCAGGCCGACGCCGCCGAGCGCCATCGCCAGCGTCGGGGCGGTCTTGTCGGGGAATTGCGGCTCGACGCCGATCTGCCGGAAGCGGCCGGCGAGCTTGCCGGGGCCGACGGCGGCCATGACTTTCACGGCCGGGATGTTGAGCGATTGCGCCAGCGCATCGCGCATTGTCACCGTGCCATGATAGCCCTCGTCGAAGTTTTTGGGTGCGTAGGAGCCGAAGCGCACCGGGCGATCCTCGATCAGCGTCTCCGGGTGGGCGATGCCGGCCTCGAAGGCAAGTCCGTAGATGAACGGCTTCAAGGTGGAGCCCGGCGAGCGCACGGCGGCCGCCATGTCGATCGCGCCGAAGCGCGCGTCGTCGAGGTAGCCGGCCGAGCCGACGTAGGCGATGACCTCACCTGTCGTGTGATCGACCGCGAGGATGGCCGCCGACAGCTTCTGGCCCAAGAGCTTCGTCTGCTCCTCGGCGAGGCTTTCGAGCGCGCGCTGTATGCCGCGGTCGATGGTGAGCAGGTGCACGGTCTTGGTCGGCTGCGCCAACACCTCAGATTCGGAGAGGTGCGGAGCGAATTTCGGGAACGCGCGCCGTGAGTGCGGCACGGGCTCGTGGCTCGCGCGCTTGGCTTCGGCTTCAGAGATCACGCCGGCGCCCACCGCACGCTCGAGCACGCGGTCGCGGGCGGCGCGCGCCGCTTCGGGGTAGCGGTCGGGGCGGCGCTGCTCGGGCGATTGCGGGAGCGCCACCAGAAGCGCGGCCTCGCCGATCGACAAATGCCGCGGCTCCTTGCCGAAGTAGGCGAGCGAGGCGGCCCGCACGCCCTCGATGTTGCCGCCGAACGGCGCGAGCCGCAGATAGAGCTTGAGTATCTCTTGCTTCGACAGGTGCCGCTCGAGCTGCAGCGCGCCGATGATCTGGCGCAGCTTGGCGCGTGGGGAGCGCTCGTAGTTCCCCTCGATGAGACGCGCGACCTGCATGGTCAGCGTCGAGCCGCCCGATACGATGTGGCCGTAGCGTACGATCTGCCAGGCCGCGCGCATCAGCGCGCCCACATCGACGCCCGAATGCTCGTAGAAGCGGTTGTCCTCGAACGCCATCAGCAGGGCGAGGTAGCGCTGGTCGACCTGGTCGGGCGCGACGGGAAGGCGCCAGCGGCCCTCCGGCGTCGTGAAGGCCCGTAGTAACTTTCCATTGCGGTCGAGCACGGTAGTGGAGACCCGGTGCGCTTCCTTGAGATCGGGCGGCCCGAGATAGGCAACGGTCGCGTAGAGCGCGCCCGCGCCAATGGCAACGGCGAGGACAATCGAAGCCAGCGAAATGGCAACAGGCCGGAGCCACCGCGGCCATGCTCCCGTTGCAGTGCGCTGGGTGGGGTCGGAGGTAGAAGGACTGCTCTGGGACAACCGCTCAAGCATCGTGTGGTTCATTCAGTGTTGCTGCAAGACATTAACGTCCGGCGAATCCGTTACCCCGCCTTTATAGCCCTTACCCACCCTTAAGCCCCTCCCCCAATAGGGGAAGGGGCATTGGGAGTAGGTCAGCAAACCCTCCCTTACTCGGCTGCCGTCACGGTGAGCGTGCCGGCCGCCGTGCGCGCGTAGCGTTGCGGCCGGTACATGTCCTCGACGGTCGCTGCCGGGTGAACGAATGTGCCGGGCGTCACCGCGCGCACGACGTAGGCGACCGTGGCCGATGCGGCCGGCCCTTTTACCTGCGTCGTTCCGTCGGGCGTGCCTTGCGGCTCGATGTTGGCGTTCTGCACATTCGCACCCGAGAAGTTGAAGGCGGCGACGAAGCGGTCGTCGCGGAACTCCGCATGCTCGGGCTGCGCCGTCGTCTTGAGCCAGGGAAGCGACTTGATGTCGCCGCCATCCACGATGTGGGGGTTCTCGATCTCGAATCCCGCCGGCAGGTGATCAACGAGCAACACGCGTCCACCCGCCTCCTGGGCTTCCACCTTCACTACAGCGACGAAACGCTCGTTCTGCTTGACGGTACTGGTCCCGCCGGTGGCGCTCGCCAGGTCGACCTGCTTGCCGTCGAGCGTGTAGTAGCTGCGCTCGATGGTGAAGCCCTTGGAGGCCGGCGGCTCGGGTCTCAACGCGGCGCCGATGACGCTCACGACCGCATCGACCTCCGTGTCGCCCTCGTTCGCCACCGTCAGCGGCGACTTCGCGAGCGCCTCGGCCGTCAGCGAGCGTAGCACCGAGCCGGCGACGGGCGCCCCGTTGACGACGAGCTTTGCCGACTTGGCCTGCTCGGAGAGCGCGTTGGCAGCAAGCAGCATCCACGCCTGCTCCTGGGTGGAGGTGTAGTCGCGGTTCAAGTAGGCCTTGGCGATCACGTTGACGAGCTTGGGCGCCTCGATCGTCGAGACCTTGGTCTCGGTGGCGAGCGTCACCAGCGCGGCGCTGTCACGCAAGTCCGAGCCGTAGTCGGCGCGGTAGGCGTAGGCGCCGGCCGGGTCTGCCGCATGGAGGTTAGTGAGCGCGGTGGCAAAGGCACGCTCCGCGCGGGTCTTGTCGCCCATCATGGCGAGCGCAGCGCCGAGCTGGGCCTGCGCCAGCGGCGTCTCGAAGCGGTCGAGACGCGTGTCGGCGTAGTAGCGCAACTCGCCGATCGGCGCCCGGCCGTTGCGTGCGAGCACGTAGAGCGCATAGGCGCGGTCCTCGCCGCCCTTCTCGAAGTCCTGCGCATAGGCGATGAAGTTCTGCAGCCTATCGAGGGCTTGACCGAAGCCGATGGGGTTCACGTTGAAGCCCTGCTCCTTGGCGCGCGTCAGGAAGTCGGTGATGTAGCCAGTGAGCCAGAGGTCAGTGCTGCTGGGACCCCAGACGCCGAAGGCGCCGGAGCCGTCCTGCATCTCGAACACGCGGTCGACAGCCTTCTGCACACGCTCTTTGAGCTCTTTGTCCGGCGCGATGCCGAGCTCGCCCGCGAGCGCGTTGGCATAGAGGAGCGGCAGCGCGCGGCTCACCGTCTGCTCGGCGCAGCCGTAGGGATAGCGGTCGAGCGCGGTGAGCAGGCCGGGCACGTCGAGGGCCGCAGTCGGGCCGACGCTCAAGTTGACCCGCGTGCGGTCGGGGATCAGGTCGTGGACCAGATCGGGAGACAGCGTGATGCTGCCGCCGCCTGGTTTCAGCGCCACGACCGTCGTGCGCTTGATGTCGCCCGCCGGTGGTTTCACGTCAAAGGTGAGGTGGCGGGCAACGTCGATGCTGTCGGGTCCCCTGACATGGATGTCGTAGGTGAGCTCGCCGACGCTAGTAGGCTTGATGGCGACGTGCTCGGAGCGGCGCTCGCCGACCTTCAAGTCGAGGGTTGCGTCGTGCACCGTCGTCGTTCCCTGATCGACCTCGAGCTTGTAGCCCGTGGCCGGGCCTTCCACGTTGTGCACGGCGATGTCGAGCTGGGCCTCATCGCCGAGCGTGAGGAAGCGCGGACCCGAAGCCGTCAGCGCCACCTTGTCGCGCACGATCACGTCGCGCGAGGCATGCCCCAGCTTGTCGGCGCTCCAGGCGACGGCCATGACGCGCACGGTGCCGTTGAAGTCGGGCAAGTCGAAATCGACGCTCGCATTGCCGTCGGCATCGACCGTGACGATGCCCGAGTAGAGCGCGACCGTCTCCTCCACTGGCGGGCTGCCTCGCGAGCCCAATTCGGCGCCGGCGTCGCCGCCGGAGCGCAAGCTGCCGCGCTCGGCGCGCATGCCGTCGATGAGGCGCCCGTAGAAGTCGCGGATCTCAAGCCCCATGCGCCGCTGCGCATAGAACCAATCCTCCGGCGCCGGAGTCTGGAAGCGCGTCAGGTTGAGGATGCCGAGATCGACGGCCGCAACCGTAATGTGTGCTTCCTCACCGGCCTTGAGGCCCGCCAACTTGACGGGGACCGTCAAGGTCGTGCCCGACTTGATCTTATCAGGCGGGTTGAGCGCTACGTTGAGCGTCTTGGCCGACTGATCGAGGCCCAGCCAGGCGACGCCGATGGCGCGGCTCGGCATGCGCTTCAGGGATTCGTCCATTGGCCGGTAGAGCATGGCGGTCACGTAGGCGCCGGGACCCCAATCGGAGCCGACCGGCACGTCCACCTCGCCGCCGCCGTTGGCGATCTCGGCTTCCTGCATCGAGAGCAGGCCGCCCGACACCACCGCAACGAGCGCTTTGCCGCCCTGCTTGGTGGCGATGCGCAGTTTCGCGGTGTCGCCCGGCTGGTAGCTCGCGCGGTCGAGCGCCACGTCGAGGATCTCGGGGCTGTCCGCCTCGTTGCCGGACGTGTACCAGCCGGCGTTGAAGGTGATGCTCGCTGCCGGCCCGCTCGGGCCGGCGCTCGTCACCTCGAGCTTGTAGCGGCCGTAGCGGACATTTGCCGTGATCTTGGCGAGGTCGCCCTCCGCGGTTGCAGAAATGGTGCCGTCGGCGACCTTGCGGGTGAGGGTCACCGGCTCGTAGTTCCACTGGCCGTCGCGGCGGTACCACTGCCAGTTGGTGTCGAGCCGTACAAGCTGCCAGCTGAGAACGGGGGCGGCGGTACGCTCGCCTTTCCCGTCGAGCTCCACGACCTCGAATTGAGCCGTCTGGTTGTCGTCGAGGTCCTGACCCTTGAACAGCGACTTGATGCCGATGCGTGGCTCCTTCAGGTCGACGGGAATGGTGAGGCTGCGCTCGATCGTGCGGCCGCCGGTCTCGCGCAGGCGCAGGATGACGTTGGCCTCCAGCGGCTTGGCCGTGTGGGGAATCTGCGGCAGCGCCACGGCAATGTCGGCGTTGCCTTGTGCATCCGTCGTCGCCGTTGCGTCGAGCGGCTGGCGCACGGGATCGACGCTCTCGTCCGCCTCGCCGAACTGGAAGCCCGGGAAGCCTTCGGCGTCCTTGTTCGACGGTTTGACGACGATGTCGCCCTCGATCGCCAGGCCCTCGGCCGGCGGCCCATAGAGATAGCGGCCAGAGGCCTTGATGGTCTCGGTCTCGCCCGGCGACAGCGCCGCCGCCGGCGGCTCGATCTTGAGGTCGAGGCGTTCAGGCACGAAGTCCTCGACCAGGAAGGAGACCTGCGTGATGGCATCGCTCTGCGGGTCGGCGTGCAGCTTGGCGCGCCACGTGCCCGTCATGGCGGAGGGCAGCAGCCCCAAGGTGAGCTCGCGGCCGCCGAGACCCTTATCGGGAAGCGTGTAGCGACGATATTCCACGCCGTCGGGGCGCGTGACGATCAGCGTCACCGGCAGGCTTGCCGCCTTGCCGGTCTTGTCGCGCACGAGACCCGTGATGTGCACATCCTCGCCGGGGCGGTAGATGCCGCGCTCGGTGTAGAGGTAGGCGTCGAGCGGCCCCGGCGCCTCGCGCCCCTTGACCCCGCGGTCGGTCAGGTCGAAGGCGCCAGAGGTGAGATCGAGGAACGCGTACTCGCCGTCATCGCTCTCGGCGACGAGCAGTGCCGGCTGCAAGCCGCCCTCGCCGCGCGTCAAGCCGGCATCGAATCTGGCATAGCCGTTGGTGTCGGTCTTGGCGCTGCCCAAGACCTCGTTGTTGCGGGCAACCAGCTTGACCTTGACGTCCGCGGAGGGCGTGGCCGCGGCAAGCGAGCGCACGAACGCGTGCACGCCGTCATCGCCGGAGAAAGCTGTGAGACCCAGGTCCGAGACGATGAACCACTGCGTCGCCTCGGTGTAGGAGTTGTCGCGCGACTTCTGCGTTGGCTTGGCGATCGCCACGTAGACGCCGGGCTTCAAGGTGCCGACCGCATCGGTGACGGGCAGCGCCGTGGTCACCGCCTCGTTGAGCTTCTGGGGCACGTCCATCGTGCCCGAGTACACGAGCTCGCCGGTCCGCGATTTGATGGTCTCAACCTCGTAGTGCGAGAGCTGGCGCTGGAAGTCGCCGCTGTCGAGGGTGCCGACGAGGCTGCGGTCGCCGATGCGGTAGACCTCGACCGCCACCTTGGAGGTGTTGACGCTGACGAGCGGGATGCCCTGCTGTCCGCGGCTCGGCAGCACGTAGTTCTTGCCCGAGAAGCGCACGTACGGCTTGCGGTCGGGTACGTAGACAGCGATCTCGATCGACTTTTGCAAATTCTCATCGACGTCGGACGGCAGACCGGCGCGTACCTGCACCTCGTAGCGCTCGCCGTGCGTCAGGCCTTCGACGCAGAGCTGCTCGCCTTCGGCGACGACGTTTTGCGGGTCCTTGCCGTCGACTGAGATGAATTTGGCGAAGTCCACGCTTGCCCGCGACAGGCTCTCGGAGAACTGCAGGCACAGGCGCGGGGTCGCCGTCTCCGATTCCGTCTTGTAGTCGACCATGCGGAAGCCGTGCTCGGCGCGCAGCTTGTCGTAGAGCTGGTGCACGCTCGGGTCGTCGGAGAGGGCAAGGCTCGTCTTGAGAGCGTCGATGGCGGGGCGCCAGTAGGAGCGCCGCTGCAACGCGGCGGCGAGAACGACGAGCGCGTTGGCCTTCAATTGCGTTTCCTGCCCGCGCTGGTAGGCGAGATAGGCCGCGCCCGAGGCATTGACGGGAAGGTCGTAGCGCTCGCTGCCCTTGTTGGGGTCGGGCGCGATCGCGAGCAGAGCACGGGCGAGCCCGAGCCAGGCCGCGGCATCCTGGTCGTCGGCAACGACCGCGCCGGCATAGCTGCGCGAGGCCGCCCGCGGGTCTTGCGCAAGCGTGCGGTCGCCCTCTACACGCATGGCGGCGCCGTCGCGTCCGACAAGATGCCAGTTCGCCTTCAGATAGGTCTCGTAGCGCTCCGCGTCGCTCTCGACGTCGTGGTGAGCGAAGGTTCGCTCTTCGGCTGTTGCCTGGGCAATCGGAAAATAGAGGACGAGGGCGAGGAAGACGTGCGCGAGATACCGCATGGGGGGCCACCTTGGGGGGTCTGTGACGAAGCGATCCAGGCTCACCATGGAAGCCGGGTCGATCACGGTGAAGCCCATCAGAGTCCAATGTCCGTACGGCGGCGATAACGGAACTATTATCGGGAGTTCCCGCGACTTGCGGCCTTATTCGCTTGAATGAAAAAAGAGGCCGGTCATCGACCGGCCTCCACTAAATTCGCTTATCAAAATCGGAGTGTTGCCGACTACTGGCGGCGCGGGCTCTCGGAGCGCGCCATCGGCATGCCGGCGATGCCGGGCAGCTGCGAGGCAAGTGCGGGCGGCAGCTGCGGCATCGATCGCATCGGCACCGCCCCGCGCCAGAGGCGCTCGAACGAGCGGGTCGCCATCGCGGCGACGTCGGGAGAATCTGTGGAAAAGCGCTCGTAGGTGTCCCGCTTGGAGGCCTCGCGGCGCATGCAATCGCCGATCCAGGCGCGGTCGGGCGCGAGCACGAGTTGCTCGTGGGCCGCGAGCAGGCGCGGATCACGCGCCACGCGGCACTCGCCGGGCAGGCCGAAGGTGGTGGAGTCGGCTCGGATCGGCTCGGACTCGCAGAAGATGGCGCGGACCGAGACGTTGGCGGCGGCGAGCCTTGCTGCATTGGCGCGCAGCGCCTGGGCAACGGGGCTTTTGGGGGAGCGGGCGATGACCGTGTAGCATCCAGCCGCGGGCACTCCGTGCCGCGTACGGGCATCCAGATCGCCGATTATGAACTCGCTGATCTTGGCTACTTTCTCCACGACGGTTGCGCAATTCGGTCGGAAGGAAGCATCGAGTGTCATGACCGCATTTCCCCTTGTTGCTCGGGTCGGGTAACGGCAATTCGTGCCCCGCCGAGTTGTTCATCTTGTGCGCCATTAAGGTGACAATTGGGTTAAGCAAATCTTGCGCTCCGCACTCTGGTGCACCGTTCGGGTTGCATCTCGTCGTGTCATCACTCCGCCATCCTGCGCAGGACCAGGGGCGGCTTGAATTCGGCGACCTCCACCGCGGCGGGCTTTTCCTCGGCCGCAGGCGCCGCCGTTTCGGCGGTTTCAGTAGCCGGCAAGGTCGGCTCGGGCGGTGCGCACCCTGTGTTGGCTTCGTCCCTTTTGGGCTCCGTCTGCGTGAGCGCGACCAAGCCTTCGGGCAGCGACGCCTGGCTGACCGGCAAGTGAAACGTGGCGGTCTCCCGCGTCAGCTCCACGCCGATCGAAGGCTCGGTGCAGGACTGCTCCTCGACCGCCGCCAGCGCAGCGGACAACCGCTCGGCGAGCCCTTGCGCGGTGCGCACACCCGGGACGGAGCGTGCGGTCGGAAACGGCACCACGATATCGGCCGGCTCTTCGGCGCTTTTCGAGGCCGCGCCGGGGGCGGTGTTGCTGTTCGCCGGCTCCGTCATGGCGCCTGTCTTTGCGCCATTTTTTTGCGCGGGCGGCGTGTCGGATTGAGGCAGGTCCTCGTCGAGGTCGCGGTAGGTTGCAAGCTCGGCCTGCGCATGGTTGGCGTAGGTGCCGAAGCGCTGGCGGAAGTCGGACCCTGCACTCGAGCGCGGCGATGCACCGTTCGGCCCGTGGTGCGCGGGCTGCCCGCCCGGGCGATGCTTGAAGATTTCGCGCAGTCCCGCTTCGCGCGACGGGGCAGGCTCCGTATCGAGGCCGGGAAGCTCGAGGCCAGGACGCTCCACGTTGGGACGTTTTGGGGCCGGCCCGCGCGACACCGGCGCGTCCGTTTGCTCGGACACCGTCTCTTCCAGCTCCTGCTCCGGCGCCGTTTGCCGTTGCAGGCGGCGGTCGGCCTCGATGCGGCCTGCCGCGCCCATGACGGCGCCGAGGATGAGCTCCGGCCAGGCACCGCTCTTGAACGCGTAGATGCGGAACGCCGGGCTCTCCTCCTGGCCGCGGTCGGCGATGAACAGCGCTTTGAGCCGGCGCCATGCGCGCGGCACGGGCGCCGGGCGCTGGTCGCGGTAGCATTCGATGAACTTTGAGCCTTGCCGGCGCAACTTGCGCTGGGCGACGAGCCCGGGCGCGATCTTCCAGGGCCGCGTCAGCACGCCTTGGCCTTCGAGCGCGTAGCAGAGGTTGGCGAGCGTCTGCGCGTCACGCCGCAAGTCCTCGCGCTCGGGGTGGCTGCGCGGCGCGTTGAGCGGCACTGCCACGTAGTAAGTGCCGCCCGATTCGAAAATCACCTCGCGGAATACATCGAACGTGCGCCGCAGCTCCTCGTGATTGTGGATCTCGTTGAAGCGCGACAGGATCGGGAACACAGGGCCGCGCTCGGCCTCGATCATGCGCTGGCGTGTGGCGACGAAGCGGTTCATCGGCCGCCCGATGGAGACGAGCAGCAGGCACAGATCGACGAACAAGGCGGTGCCGAGCGGAATATAGTCGCGCTTCGACAGGCCGGCCGCCTCGTCGTTGAGCGCGCGCACGGCCGCCGGGTTCTCGATCGACTGCACCGCGCGCTGCTGCAGCGCGCGCAGCTCGTCCGCCGACGGCGGCAGCTTGAAGGTGAGGAGGCCGAAGAATGTCGTGGTCAGGCGCCGGAACGCCTCGATCGTCGCCTCCGAGCCTTCCACCGCGGCGATCTCGGGCTTCTCCAGGGTCGGAAGCTGGTCGATGGCGCGCACCACGCCGTGCAGCGCCATCTGCAGCTGCGGGTCCGGGCACGAGATGGAGCCGCCCTTGCCGTCGGCAATGGTGGAGCGATCGGCGCGATCGGCGAGGTCGGTGCGGATCTGGCGCAGCTGGGGATCGGTGCGGAAGGCGTTGAAGCCGGTAACCGTCATGTCGAGCCGGCGGCCGAGCGCGCGCATGAAGGCGTTACGCGTGCCCGTCTTGGGATCGATGATCGAGGGATCGTCGGCGACGATCTTGGCGAGCTCGGTGTCGAGCGCCGCCATGTCGCCCTTGATGGCGCCGACGCGGCCCTTGACGAAATTGGAGGCGAACGAGAAGCGGGCAGCATCTGCGTCGCGCATCTTGCGGCGGGGGCCGTCGCCGGGCGAGCTGTTGGGGCACGAGGTGCCTTGGGTGCGCTCGATCTCGGCCTTCTGCGCCGAGATGGTGGAAAGCTGCAGCAGCGTCGACTGCAGCTGCTCGAGCCGCGTCGAGGCGCCGTTGAGCGAGGACTGCACCTGGCCGACGGCGCTCGTCGCCGAGCGCGCGGCCTCGCTGCGGCTCTCCAGGACCTTCCAGTAGAACCCGAAGCCGAAGCCCACGGAGATGATGGTCAGGAAGATATAGCCGGCGATGTAGGTGAGCTTGGTGAAGGTATCGATGGGCGAGAAGATCTGGTCGAGCAGCCACACGATCATGGTCATCAGCATGGCGACCGAGAAGCCGACGATCACTTTGTGCAGAAGCGGCAGCGAGCCCATGTTCGACTGGATGAGCTCGAGCATGCCGACGTAGGTCGCGACCCACGACAGGGCCGCGAGCCCGACGATGAGCACGAGCTTCTTCCAGTCGCGCTGCGGCGGCTCAGGCTCGGCCCATTCGCCGGCCCGATCCAGGGGAGCATGCAAAGTGTCGTGGAGTGTCGTTGCGCGATCTCGCGCAGACCAGAACGCCATGGGTGACCCGCTCAACTCTTCGCAGCAAACGAGATTGTCGAGCCGGCACGTCTAGCGTGCGGGACCGCTCATCACCGATTGCGCGAAACGCCTCTCGCTTTCAGTGTCTTCAGTCAGCCCCGGTCCCCTGATCCATGCCTTTGCTAGCCGTGGTTTTTGTCGCCAGTGCGGCGCTCGCGTGACGACACGCGTCGCGCACAGCAATTCCGGTCCGCCTCTCAGTTGGAAATGAGATTGTGGTGCAACTCCTCGGACGCGGTGCGCGCAGCCGGTGCCTTCAGCGGCATTGAGACGGTGGCGCGCGCGCGCGCGGGCCGGCGCAAGAGATCGGGGCGCGGGTGCGCCTTGGCATCGGCTTCGAGATCTTGCAGCAACGTCTCCACCAGCGGGGCCCCCACTTGCGAGGAATGCAGCTTGCGGGCCCATGGCGCGCTTGCGGAGCCGGTGCCGACCACGACCACGTAGGAGTAGGCGGCGCCGTTCTTGAATTGCAGTCCGCCGGCGACCCACACGTCGACGGTGGCGTCGGGGTCCAGGGTGACTTGCGTGCCAGTCTTGGCAAAGTGCAGCCGCAAGTCCGAGCGCCGCGCGGCGCACCAGGCGTGCAGGCTCTTCAGCGTGCCGGTCGGCCGGCCCCCGGGCGCATAGCAGAGCGGGGCTGAGAGCAGCGTGCGCAACAGCGCGCGGCCGCCGCGCCGGATGATCGCGTCGGGTAGGATCTTGCCGGTATCCTCGTGGATGGCCTCATCCGCGCCGTTGGGGTTCGTGTAGTCGTAGGCCTTTACCAGCGACGGCGACCTCACCGGCGTACCGCCGCGTCCCATCAGGCTTGCGAGCACGATGCCTGCCAAGCGATGCACGCGGCGCGGGGAGGCTGCGACTTGGCCCAGGACGACCGCGGTCGACGGTGGCGTTCCCTCGCCGGCGGTGTTCGTGGGCGGCATCGTGTAGCCGAGCTGGTCGATGAGCTTGGCGATCCGCGCCTGGCCGACGCGCGCCGTGCGGTTGAGCAGCGGATCGTTGAGCGAGCAGGCAAAGGAGACGAGCGCGGTGCGTCCGTGCCGCTCGGTTCCATGTCCGCAGGCCTCGAGCCCGCGCGCGGGCGCCTTGGTGTCGAGGTAGAGCGTTTGCGGGGTGTCGCGCAGGGTGTTGGCGATGGCTATGGCCGCGATGATCTTTCCGGTGGAGGCGACCATGCGGCTTTCGTGCGCCTCATTGTAGAATCCGGTGGCGGCATCGCGCGCGAACGGCGAGCCGAAATAGGACGCCGTGTCGCCCTGCTCGAAGTAGCGCACGATCTGGCCTTCGGCGTTGGCCGCCGCCACGATGACCTCGGGGCTCTTGCGCTCGGTCGTTACCTTGGCGGGATCGAGCGTGTAGCCGGGGTCGATGCGGCTTGCGTATTTGGTGTCGAGCTCGGCAAGGCGGGCCTCCTCCTTGTGCGCGAAGCCGAGGTTGTCGCTTGCATCGAAGGTGGTAGTGACGCCGCGCACGTGGTCGCGCCAGCCGAAGCCATAAGCCTGCTTCATCTCCTCACGCACGCCGTAGCGGGCCGACAGCATCAGTGCATTGGCGCGGATGACGGGATTGGCCTGAGCGCGCTCGGCGAGCGTCGGCGCATAGCGGTCGAGCGCCTGCTGCAGCCGTGGCTTGATCTTGGGATCGGGCGGGCCGCCGGCCATGGCGACAAGGTCGAACAGCACCTGCTTCTGCGTGGCTTCGTCGGGGATGAGGCGCTCCGCGCAGGTGCGGGCGCGCACTTCCGTAAGGTAGCGCCAGCGGTCGAGCCGCACCGCATTCAAGCGCTCGCCGCCCTCCAGCAGGATGATGGGTCGGTTGACGGCTGAAGCGAGCACGAACTGCTCGGCGATGGAGAGGTCCTTGACCTCCTTGCCGAAGACGATGCGGCCGGTCACCTCGATGCCGTGCAGCGGCGCGCCGCCCGTGCGCTGGGCGAGCCAAAGGTGGTTGGCCGACCACTGCTTCAAGGCGTCGTTGTTGCCGCCCCGCGTCAGCTCCCGATAAATGACGGGGGCGAGCCACCATTCGCCGAACTTGCGCTTGAGCTTGGCAACCGCTCCCTCGTCGCTGCGCGGGGGCGTCTTGTAGATGACGCGCACGAGCTGCATCGCCAGCGTCGAGCCGCCGATGCCGAGGCTCAGATGGCGGGCGGCAATGGAGCGGCGTAGCGTCGACAGCGGGATCTTGAGCACGCCGGCGAGATCGATGCCGAACGGATTGAGCAGACCGCCGAGGTTCTTGTCCTCCAGAAGAACGAGGCACTGCCAGTAGTGTTCTGGCACCTCGCGCACGGGGATCGACTTGTGGTCCGGGTTGGCGACGTAGTCGCCAAGATCGATCGCCGCGCCCGTGTAATTGATGTCGCGCAGGCTATCGAGGCGCGGGTCGAAGGTGCCGACGAAGTTGCCGTTGCGGTCGTAGATGGCGGTGGCAAGCCAGCGCTCGGCGTCGTAGCGCAGCCTCTCGCCGAGCGTCACCTCGCCGACGAGGCCGCGGATAGGCGCGACGACGTAAACGAGTGCCACGGCAAAGAGGACGTAGATGAGCGCGGCGCTAGCAACATAGCGTAAAGGCCCGAGCCTGGGATTGAGCGCAACCCAGTCGAGCAGCACGCGCAAGAGACGGAACGGCAAGAGCACCAATAGCTCGAGCGCGCGCGTCAGCACACGGAAAACGGCAAGCATATCGGCCGCAGGGCTTAGGGTATGACGGCGCACGCGCGCCCGCAGACCCAAAGCCGTAGCCGGCCTTTATGGCGGATTTGGCCCCGTCGACGGCGCTTTCCCGAAGCGCCTGATACTTGCCGATGCGTACGTCGGAGTTCGTCTAGAACGTATGCAACAGGACGAACAACCCGACCCCGACCGCTGGCCCCAAGAGACTTGCCAGCACCAGCATCATGAAGGACTTCGCAACCATACCACAGTCACCCCGCACCAAACGCCGCTCGCCAAACCTCCTGGCACCCCCTAGAGCCTGGAAGCTCAACCGACGCCGGAAACCCCCAAACAAAATTCCAGCGACCAAAAAATTTTACATCAGAAAAAAGCAATTGACACTCACTCTTGATGTCTGAACAGCAATTTAGGTTCGCGTCTGCGAAGTCGTTCGCACATAAAATTGTCGTAGGGCGAAACGATGACGGAGAAAAACCGAAACCGTCGAAAGTGTTATGACTAATTCCAGACTAATTGGTTGATGGTCATTGGCTGTCGCGCGCGCCCCGCGCATTGCTGACGCAACCTGTTAATGCGTGGCAGACACGCACCACTTCGCCGTCACGAAAGTGGATTATCGCAGGTCGAAGAGCTTGAGTTGCGGCTCTTCCTGACCCTTCGTTTCGCGCGCAAGCTGCTCGATGCGATCGAAGGGCACCTGCTCCGCCAAGATGAGCGAGCGCTGCGCTTTCATCGGGCGCACGAGGCCTTCCTGCACGAGGTGGAACTCGCCCACCGTCTGGCCGGGAAGCACGGCTGCAGGCTCGAGTCCCAACTCGCTCTGGAACGCGGCCTTGAGCTTGCGCAGTGCGGTATCCTCGCGCACGCGCCCGATGAACCAGCTCGTGATCTGGTCGCGGCTCTTGTAGTCGAGGTCGCCCGGCGACTGGGTGGCGAGCATCATGCCAAGCCCCGCCGAGCGCGCTCGCTTCAACAGGCTCTGCAGGGGTTCCGCGGTCGCCGGCTTGGCGTTGGCGGGGATGTAGAGATCGGCCTCGTCGAACATGACAACCGCCTGCAGCTCGTCGTTGGGGTTGCGCTGGCAGAAGCGCAGGGCTTCCGACAGGAACTGCGAGACCCAGAACAGGATGTTCTCGTTGTCGCCGAGGAAGCCCGTGTAGATGATCGACAGGCGCGTGCGCCCCTCGCGGGCATAGGGCCCGAGGCCCAGTAGCGATTCCATCCGCAGCAATTCACCGCCAACCTCGAACAGGGCCGAGTTGCGGTGCCTGAGACTGTCGAGCTGCGCGACGAGATCGCGGCGGATCTTGCCAGAGGGATCCATGCGCTGGGTGAGGTCTGAGAGCTCCGGATCCTCGTCCTCCAAGAGGTGAATAAGGTCCGACAGCGTCACCTCGCGACTGTGACGGGAGCCGAGGATGCGCAGCGCCACCGACAGCGTGCCCGACTGCTTCTGATGCGTCGCCGAATTCTTCAAATGCAGCATCTCGCCGAGCGCCGCGCCCGAAAGGTTGGCGAGCAATTGCTGCTCGTGCTCGGGCAGCTCGTTGATGCCGTTGGGCAGAAGCGTGATGGAGATCGGCCGCCCGGAGGCGCGCCCCGGGGTGAACACGGCGACGTCGATGGCGTCAGCGAGCTTCTCACGCTCCCCGCGACGCTCGGAGAACTCCTCGTCATTGTCGCGCCAGACGTCGGGGTTGGCGTAAGAGCACAAATCGCCCTTGCGGTCGAGGAGCACGGCGGGGATGCCGCGCAGCAGCAGCTGCTCGATGAGGCATAAGGCGAGTGTGGTCTTGCCCGAGCCCGAGCCGCCGAGCACGGCGGCGTGCCGCTTCAGCACGTTCTTGTTGAGCCGCACCGGATTCGACGAGCCCGAGGTCTCGCGTCCGGCCACGATGCTGGAGCCGTCGGCGCCGTTCTCGTCGAGTATGACGGAAAGCGGCAGCTCGTCCTCGTCGGAGACGGCCTGCTGCGCGCCGGACAGGGCGTTGGCCTGGCCGTTCGCTTCCGCAGCCGGCGGTTGATAGCTGGCAAGCGCCTGCGTGCCATTCGTCGTCTCTTGTGCGTCGCGCGCATGCCCGTTGCTGCCGTTGGCAACGAGCTTGGGCAAGCCGTAGCCCATGAGATCGAGGCGCAGTAGCGGGATCATGGGGGCAAGCTTCGACAAAAGCTTGGTGCCGGCGAACCAGCCGCTGAAGCCCGGGTCGTTGCGATGGTGGGTGTGGAACTCGCGCACCATGATCATGCGCTCCCACTCGGGAATGGGGACGAGGATCGGGCGGCCGCCGCCGTCGCGGAACTTGCGGAAGGCCTGCGCCGTCTGGTTCTTGCGGTTGGGCGGGAAGTCGGACGCGCGCAGCATGAAGCAGGGCCTGCCGTCCATGGCGGCGAGCACCTTGTCGAGCTGGCGCTTCAAGCCGCCGCCCTGCGTTGGCCGGTTGCAAAGGAAGACGCGCGCCTCCGCCGACAGCCCGTTCTTGTGGCGAAGGTTGAGGTCGATGACGGGCAGGTCGTTGTTGACGTCGTGCCGCTCCACCTCAAGCTCGATGGCGCCGGCCCACTCCTCCTTGGCGACGGCGAGCGCGCCGGCGAGGATGTCGAGCAGCTCGCGCTCGTCTGAAGGGATCTCGGCTTCCGACGCGTTCTCGAAGCGCGCCCACAGGTCCCGGTAGTCGACCTCGCCCGGGCCCGGCCCGGGCTCGGCCGCAAACCCGAGCCCAAGGGCCGCGGCGAGCCGCGACACGAAACCGCCCGCTGCCTCCTCGCTCTCCTCGGCGTCCTCGGCCTCCGTTTCCGGAGCCGTCTTGGAGCGCAGGCGCGTGTAGGCGTGCTCTAGAAGTCGGCGCGTCGAGAGCCCAGCGAACTCCTCGAAGAACTGCGGCCCGAAGAAGGCGGCCGGATCGGAGAAGCTCGCGCCCGCCTCGCCCGACTTGGCGAGGTGCTCGAGGCGCTTGGAGATAATGAGGCGTGCCTCCTCGGGCGTGCGGCTTTCCAGCAGCGCCACCGGGCCCGCCTTCTCGATGCGATCGATGTAGGACTGGGCCAGCACGCCGCGCACCTGCCCGTAGAAATCTTCCAGGCACGAGATGATGAGAATGGCGTTGGTCAGTCGGTTGGCGATCTGAATGAGGTCGCGCACGGCGCGCTGAAAGCGCTCCTCCGCGTCGTTGAAGAAGCGCAAGTCCTCCACCTGATCGACGCAGAAGACGAGCGCGGCCCGATCGACCGTCCACATCAGCGCGCCGAGCGCGGTGATGATCTCGAAGGCGCGATCCTCGCCGGTGTTGGGGTCGAGCGCGGCCACCGCTTGGCGCGCCAGCTCGGTCAGAGGGCGGCCGTGCAGGTATTGGCGCACGCGCTGATCGAGGCGCGGATCGTGGCGCTCCAGGTAGAGCAGCGCCCGCACCACGTTGATGTCGAGCTCCTGGGCGGCGTACTTGGGGCTTGCGACAATGGCGTCGGCGAGCTTGAGGACGAGGCTGGCGAGCTTGGCGTCGTCCAGGTTGGCGTCGCGCAGCGCCTCGATGTCCTTGTGGGAAACGGCGTCGGCATCCGCGACCAGCCGGTTGGTGAGACGGGCAAGTCCGCTCTCGCCCGGACGATCGGGATCGTAGGGCTTCTCCAGCGAGTGGACGAGCCGGCGCAGGTAATAGTCAGAGTAGTTGGCGACATCCGGCGTCAGCTGCGCATAGCCGAAATAGGCGATGCCGCGGCGATGGCCCGTGGTTCTCAGCGCCCGGATGAGGTGCGTCTTGCCCGCGCCCGACTGACCGTGGAACAGCAGGATGCGGTCTTGCGTGCCGGTGTCGTGCCCCAGCGTGATGTTGGTCAAGAGATCGGTGAACTTGCGCCGCGCCTTGGCGTGCACCTCCGCCACATCGACGGGGTCGGCCCGCCAGATGTCGTCCTCCCACGTAATGGAATGCTCGAAGGCCGTACTCAGCCTGTCAGGAGCGGGAAGGGTGGAAGCTTCTTGGTGTTGCATCAATCGACGGCCCTCGACGTCTTAATCCTCAACCCGAACGAAGTGCCAGACGGTGTTCTTGTAAAGAATCGCCGAGTCCTCGAGATCTTTGATGTTCTGTTTGTTTTTGAGGTCGGCGCCCGTAAGCACCAGCTGACCCGCCCGGTGAGCGCCGGCCAGCATATCCTTGAACTCGATCTCTGAGAGACCCCACTCCGGATGCGACGTGCGAATCGCTTTCCACACTTGAGAAATAAACGCCTTGCGACTGCCTGGCCAGCCCTCGGCATGGTTGCGTGCCGCGTTGAGCACACCGGCGGAAAATTGCGTCAGGCCAGGGCGCTGCGGCTCGTCGGTTGAGACGGCTTGCGCCGCCGCCGGCTGGGCGGCCCGCAATGCCGCAGGCGCGCCATTGGTTTTGACGGCGTCATTGCCCGCGGACGGAGCTGCATTTGCAAGCCGACGCAGCAGCGCCAAGCGCATCATCTCGATCTCGGGCCGCGCCGTCCCCGTCAGGTCCGCGCTCAAGGCGGCGACCAGGCGCCCGTCGGTCGAGAGCTCGCGTGGGCTCTGCAACAATTGCCCGGCCAGCACGCGGCCGGCTTTGGCCGACAGCGCCGAGCCCTTCGGCGTCTTGAGTCCGCTCTTGACGTTGTCGCCGAAGGCCCGCTCCAACGCCACGAGTGCGAGCGCGGCTCTGAGCTTCGACGGAGACAAGGCTTGGCGCATCGCCAGTCCGAAGGCCTTTTGCACGATGAGCGCGCTCAGGCCCTCGGGCCTGGCGAGTGCTTTTCGTATTGTGGGCTTGCCGGCATCGAGCTCGAGCGCCTTGGCGACCAGCCAGACGTCGCGCTGCTCGCTCCAGGCGCGGGCATGCGCCTCCTTCTCACCGAGGAAGTGGGCGACGGCGCCGGCGCCGGTCTCGCTCGCCCGCAGGCGCCCACGGTGCTCGCGGACGAGCTCGCAAGCGTCAAGCCGAGCGACCGCGCCATCGACGGCGCTGCGCCATTCGCCCGGCGAAAGGCGGTTGGAGACGAGAGGTCCGAGATCGCGCACGAGCTGGGCACGCGTGGCGCCGCCGGAGCAGGCGATGCGCGAAAGAATGAGGTCGTCGAGGGCTGCGGACGCGGCCTCTGTGCCGAGATGCGCCGACGCTCGTCTGCTCGGGGCCGACATGCAACGCGTCTCCTCATGCGATTTTGCGTGAGCCGTACGCGCGAATCACCGGCCGCCTGCTGCGGAGTGTGTGTGAGTTGTCGATCTCTTCCAAGGGGCGCGAGGCCAGAAGCGTCATGGGGCGCGAATTGAGTTGCGCCTACGCCTCACTTGCAGGGCTTAAGGCCGCCGCCCGGCTTTTGCCGCATGCCCGTCAAATTGGCGACACCATGTTGGGGGGAAATCACCAATGGCGCTTCCAGACAGCGGGAGCGCACAGTAGGTGAAGCTCAACAGCCAATGAGATCAGACGGTTCCATCGGGGGTGACTCGGCCGGAAGGTAGTGTTGCGGGGCGACCGGACAGAGCGTCAAGCTCCCGGTTGTGGACGGGCGGTGACAACTCCTTAGCATTAACGTCGAGTTAACAGGTTTACGCAATGATCGATCGGTGTACCGCACGTTTCCAAGCGGGAGTAGCTCGTATGTACCGCGTCTTGCTATCCGCAGGAGCAATTGTGCTGCTGGGGGCCTGTAGCCTGGGCTCCGGCAGTCTCTCCTCCGGCTATGCCGAATCTGACTACAGCACGTCGTCGCTGCAATCCTCGCCCTCGCTTCACAGCGTGGCGCTTGGCGGTGAGCCCGACACGCAGCGCGCGGCGGCCTCCGCCAAGCCGTCCTCGAACGTCCAACTCGCCAAGCTCGAAGACAAGGCGCCGGAGGGCTCCTTTGAGCATGCGCCCGTGGGCGCACTCGCCGACCGCGACTACTCGCACACCTCGCTCAATCCCGATATTGCGCGCCAGCTGATTAACAAGTACCGCAAAGCGAAAGGGCTCAAGCCCCTGAAGCTCAACGCCGAGCTCACGGCCGCCGCCAAAGCCCACTCGCGCGATCTCGCCAAATGGGACCGCATCTCCCACTACGGCTCGGACGGTTCTAATCCTTGGGACCGCGTGAAGCGCACCGGCTTCCATGCCCGTCTCGCGGCTGAGAACGTCGGCACCGGCCAGATCGACTTTAAGGAAGTGTTGCGCGGCTGGGAGCAGAGCCCGGGCCACAACAAGAACCTCTTGTTGTCGGACGCAACCGACATGGGCATCGCGCTGGTGCAGGACCCCAAGACCGAGTTCAAATCGTTCTGGACTCTGGTGATCGCCGCGCCGATGTGACGGCGCACGCGTCGGACTCCCTTCATCGGACTCCCTTCAAAAGAGCATCGCCGTATGGTGTCTGACCCTCCGAGTCTGACACCGTCGGTGCGCGCACGGGAATTGAGTTCTCAGCGCTTGCGCAGATTGCGCCACACCGCGACGTCGATCTCGAGCTTACGGCTGACTGCCAGGTAGTTCATCAGGGCGGCCGCGACCAGCGACAGAGACGTTGCCGTCGCCGCCCCGAGCAGGCCAAAGGCGGGGACGAGCGTGAAATTGAGCGCGATGTTGAGAACAGCCGTCGTCGCCAGCACGGTGGCGCAAATCCTCTGTTGTCCCAGCATGTTCAAGAGAAACTCTGCCGGACCCATGGAGGAGCGGAACAGGAACCCGATGACGAGGATCATCATCACCGGGTAGCCCTGCACGAACTTCGGGCCGAACAGCCAAAGCAGCGGCATGCCGAGCGCCAAAAGCAAGATCGCGGCGGCAAGCGACGGCCAGAAGGTCCAGTGCACGGCATCTCTTACGAAGGCGCGCAGGCTCTCCTTGTCGCCGCGGGCGCCAAGTGCCGCGAAACGGTTTGCGACCGCGCTGCCGACCGCATAATGCACGAACATGATGAGGCTCATGGTCTTGGCGGCGGCGAAGTAGATGGCGACATCGGTGGGTGTCAGGTAGCGGGAGACGACGAGCACGTCGGCGCTTTGCAGCGTGAGCTCGCTTGCGGCGATGACGAGCAGCGGCATGGCCGTCGCAAGCCAGGTCGCGAACGCATAGCGCCGAGGGCCTGGGCTCTCGACCTCGCTGATGCGTCGGTCGATCAGCACGGCTTGCAACAGGCCCGTCACCCACGTCGCGACGATCGCCGCGCCGGCCGCCGTCTGGGCCTCCATCGGCCAACCGGCGAAATGCGCTGCGACCATGGCGACAAGCAGCAAGGCGGGGCGCAGGATGTAAGGCGGCAGCAGAGCTGCACCCATCCAGGCGAAGCCCTTGCCGATCCCGTCCTGCACGGCCGTCAGCGCATAGAGCGGAATGCAGACGAGGGCGAGATAGGCCGGCAGCAGGTACTGGCTCTCCAAGGGCTTGAACAGCCACAGACCAGCGATACCCGTGACGGCGATGAGCGCGCCGACGCTGAGCGCAACCGCGCGCGAGCCGCGGATCAGCCCGCGCAAGAGTGCCGGCTCGCCCCTCTCGCGATAGTGCGAGATGAAGCGGATGGAGGTCATACCGAGCCCGAGGTCAGACAAACCGCCGAGCACGAGCACCCACGTCCATACGAAGACATAGATGCCGTACTCGTAGCTGCCCATCCAGCGAGCCAGCACAATCTGCGTGAGGTAGAGCAGCGCCGCACTGGTGCAGCGCACGCCGAAGACCGTCACGGCATCGCGCTGGGTACGCTCGCGATCTCCCTGGCCCTTGAGGATTGCGAGCGTTTGCGCGACGAGACCGTTGAGGCTTGCCAGCAGAAGGCCGGCGGGTGAGGCGCTTGCCGAGGAGTTCTCTGTCATGGGGCCGTCCGCCGTCGCTTCCGCGCTGCCCGAGGTGCCGCGGGCTCCGGTTCCACCGAATGGCCGATGTTTGGCTTAGTCCTGCAGCAGCCGGTCCTGTTCACGTTGGCGCACGCGCTCGGCGACGTTGGCCCAGGCGCAAGAACGGCTTTCGTCTCCACTTTCAACGTGGAGAATTGCAAAGAAGTCCGCCACCGCGGCCGCAAGAAGTCCATGCCTTGCCTCGAGGACGGTCGCCATTGCCTCGAACTCACGCTCGTTCATGGCGCTAGTTGGTTGCCCAATGTTTTCCATAGCCTGCATTCCGTCTTGGGGAACATGGTGTCCGTGTACAAAGCAAAAACTGCGCCAGTCGATCTGCTTCAAAATGGGACCCAGACAGCCGGTGGCGGCGATGGCTGGGCCCCCGTATGTGCTATGCTGAGCTATGGCGGCGAGTGCCGAGGAGAGTGTGATATGGCCCCACGACTGAGGTTAATGCTTCTTGCCGGGACAGTGGCCGCAACTCTGAGTCTGGCGATGCCGGCCCTGGCGGACGGGACATCCGGCTCTGTGGCGACGTCCGCCAAGAGCCACAGCCTGCGCACGCAAAGCGAGTCCGTGCCCGGCGAGCAGCAACCCCCGCCACCGGCCCCGAACGGCTGCCCGTTTCGCGACGGGAAGCTCGAGCTGATGGTGTGAACAGCCTGCGCGCCTCTTGTGCGCGCGGCCCGCGAGACGGCGCCTCAAGGTTGCGCCAGTCCTAAGGGGCCTTTGAGCCCGGGCGCTGATAGGTCGAGCCCGACGGCGGCGCTGGCCTCGACGTCCTGGGTCGTGCTTGCCACCGCAGGCTTAGCCTCGTCCGACTTCTTTTTCGCTGTGTGCTTGCGGTGCTTGTGGCCGCTAGCGAGCCGCGCCTTCTTCTTCTTTTTATTGCAGCCCCAGGAGTCGACGCTCTGGCGCACGCTGGTGACGCCGTTCGCATCCGGGTCGAGCGGCATGTTGTCGATCGTCCGGTAGTTGAAGATCTGCGACCATCCGTATTTCTGAAATCCATCCTCCAACAGGCTCGCGGCGCGCACGTTGCGCTCCGCGCTGCTGGGGTCGCCAAGGACGACGGCGACCAGCCGGTTCCCATCGCGCGTGGCGCTCGCAATGATGTTGAAGCCGGAATCGCAGGTAAAGCCGGTCTTGAGCCCGTCTGCTCCGTCCAGAGACCGCAACAGGCCGTTGTGGGAGCGCAGGCGGATCTTTCCGAGCCGCATTTGCAGCATCGACCAGTAGTGGTCGTACTCGGGGTACTCTGTGATGATGGTGCGGGCGAGCTTGGCGAGATCGCGCGCCGTCGTGACCTGCCCTTCCGCAGGGAGGCCGTTGGCATTGACGAAATGCGTGCGGTCCATGCCGAGCCGCTTGGCGGTGACGTTCATCAGATCGACGAACTGCTGTTCGTTGCCGCCGATGGCCTCCGCCAGCATCACGGCGACGTCGTTGGCGGACTTGACGATGAGAGCCTGCAACGCCTTGTCGACGGTCAGCTCACCGCCGACCGGCAAGCCGATCTTGCTCGGCGGCTCGCCGTGGGCGACAGCCGAGCACGAGATCTTCGCCTTCAAGGATATACGCCCGCTCTTGATGGCCTCGAAGGCCAGGTAGGCGGTCATCATCTTGGTGAGGGAGGCGGGATACCACTGATCGTCCGCGTCCTCTGCGTAGAGCACCTTGCCGCTCGTCGCTTCGAATACGAGTGCGGGACCAGATGCGGCAGCTGGCGGGCTAAAGGCGATGATGAGCAGGAGGGCGAGGTATGCGGTCCCGCAGCGCATGCAATTCCCCCATCAGGATCGGAACTAGCCGGATAACACATTGATCGGCTGCGCGGCAACGCGGGCCGCGGGCTTTCCGGGGGCCTGTGACCTTGAGCACACATTGTGCGTTGGTGGACTTAGGGAGGCGCACGGTGGTGACGGCTCCCTTGGCCGGCCGTGGCCCTGGCGACGCGGATTTGTCGCACTGGGTGAGATGTGCTAGGCACTCCGGCAACGAGCGCCACGATGCGGCAGTACTGAGCAACTGGTTGTCCAGAGCCCGGGGCTCGCAATTCAACACGAGCCGCATTTCTCCGATCAATCCCATTGTGGTTGGAGCCTGCCGCGGGGGGACTCAAAGGTCCCGGACCGCGGCGTTCGCAGCTTGGGCTCAAGATCGCCCGGCAGACTCCGCACATAAGCCTCGAAAGGAGGTCCCACTGATAGTCCTCGTTCGCGAAAACAACGTTGACCAGGCCCTCAGGGCCTTGAAAAAAAAGCTCCAACGCGAAGGCGTGTTTCGCGAGATGAAGCGCCGCCGGTCTTATGAGAAGCCCTCCGAGAAGAGGGCGCGCGAGAAGAGCGAAGCGGTTCGCAGGGCCAGGAAGGTTGCGCGCAAGCAGGCTCAACGCGAGGGCTTGATCGCAAGACCCGGCACGAAGAAACCCGCGGTTGGGCGCCGATAGACACTAGGCATCTCAGCTCTCGGCAACCGTTCAGCCGCGGGTGCCGAGCTGAGGCGCCGCCGCGCTAGAAATCCGACGGGATCAGCGCGTATGAGCCCTGGCGGCGACCCGAGTAGACTTTGCGGGCAACCTTGAGAATGCGTTCACGGTTATTGTCGAAACTCTCCAGGACTGCCGCCTGATTGTGCCGAGTCTCCGGCGCAATGCGAAACACGGCCGCCTCCTCGACGAAGAATGACACCTCCAGCGCGCCGTCGTAGCCCCAGAAGCGCACACAATGGCGCGTGGCGTCGTAGCTGCGGCTGGCGTTCGGGAAATTCAGCATAGCTTGTGCGTCCAATATTGACAGCCGCTCGACCTTAACTGCCAAAGCGCGCCTGCAAGCAATAGATGGGGACGATGGCTGACTGTTACATCATAGCCCGGCAGCGAGGCGCATACTATTTTGCAATAGGCTTTGCGGTGACCCTCGCGATCAACTTGATGGGACCGCGTACCCGGCCCGACCTTTTTTCGATCTCCTGATCCTGCAACTCGATGATGGCCAAGGCGGGTGCATCGCCCTCCAGCCCGCCGAGGGCTGCGCTCGGCACCTTACGGTTGGACGTTCGTGTGCCGTCCGCGTAATGGACGTCGAAGAGAATGAATTCGGCCTGGGTCTTCGGTTTCCTACGCGCCATGTCTGTCTCTTAGTCAAGGGCTTCGAAAGCGTGAGGATGCCCAATGTTTGCGGGGCGCAACCGGCGGTTGGTGCATAGCGATTTTGGCCCGGTGACGGATCGTCACAAAGCCTGCGTGCTCCCTTAGCATCAATCACAGCCGGGGGACGTTAATTCCTCGACAGGCTATCAAAGTAAGCGCAGAGTGCCGCGTATCATCGGTTTGTGAGTCCCAGGCGCCGGTGGCTGAGAGACAGCTTCGCGCTCCCGCCTGCCAAGTAGGAGGGAGCCATGTGCCCGTTTCCCGAGGCTCCAGAAGGCTTGTCGCCTGAAACGCTCGAGCTTCTCGACCGCGCCTTCTCGGCGGCATGGGAGGATTTGCAGTTGAGGAAGAGCTCGGCTACCTCGCCTGCAAACGAGGCAACGACCCAAACTGCGATCACCAACGCCATTATCAACTTGGCGGCGACGGGTGTGCGCGAGCCGGAGCGTTTAAAGCGTCACGCGCTTCACGCTGCCGAGCAGGCAAGACCACGCACGCGGACCATCGTGCATCTGCCTGACTGAGACCGGGCAGATCGGTTGTTTCCAGTTGCACGCTTTAGAAACCAGGGCGGCATCGCCTGTAAGCCCGGCTGCGTCGTGCAGTGGCAGCCGAACACAATGTCCAGCGACTGCCGCGGCAGCTCGTCAATGAGGAGAAGGAATGCAACATCCGGGCTTCTTTGAAAGGGCGGGTCCCTTTCCGCTGCACGTCATTGCGGCCAAGCTCGGAGCCGAACTCGGGCAGCTTCCGGACATGATGGCGGATATCGAGGACGTGAAGCCGCTCGGAAACGCCGGCCCGCAACATCTCGCCTTCTTCGACAATCCCAAATACCTCGATCAGCTCGTCAAGACGCGGGCGGGCGGCTGTCTCGTGGCGCCGGCCTTCGCCGAACGCGTGCCGGCGAGCACCGCGGTGCTCAAGACCAAGACGCCATACAGCGCCTTCGCTTTCGCCCTGCGGCTCTTTTATGCCGACGCGCTTCGTCCGGTCGCCGCCAAATCTGGCGACGAGCGCAGCAATGGAGGCCTCATCCATCCCTCTGCAATCATCGACGAGGGCGTAACCATTGAGGCTGGCGCCGTCATTGGACGCGAAGCGCAGATCGGACGTGGTACGACCATCGCTGCCGGTGCCGTCGTCGGCTATCGCGTGTCGATCGGCCAGGATTGCTATGTCGGGCCTGCTACGACCGTCACGCACGCCATCGTCGGGGATCGTGTCATCCTGCATGCGGGCGTACGCATTGGCCAGGACGGCTTCGGGTTCGCCATGAGCGCCAGCGGGCACCTGAAAGTGCCGCAGGTGGGTCGGGTCATCATCAGCAATGATGTCGAGATCGGCGCCAACTCGGCGGTCGATCGCGGCGCACTCAACGATACGATGATCGGCGAAGGCACCAAGATCGATAATCTCGTTCAAATCGGCCACAATGCCATCATCGGGCGCCACTGCATCATCGTCGCGCAGACGGGAATTGCCGGCTCGGCTCAGCTCGGCGACTTTGTCGTCATGGGCGGGCACTCGGGCGTCGTCGGCCACGTGAAGATCGGCAGCGGTGCTCAGATTGCGGGGATGGCGCACGTGAAGCAGGACGTCGCTCCTGGAGCGCGCATGGGCGGCACGCCTGCGGTCCCCTTCAACGAGTGGGCGCGAGAGGTTGCTACCCTCAAGCGGCTCGCCGCCCGGGGCGACAAGCGCAGCGACTAAGTCTTTATTGCAGACCTAGAACAGCTTCGACAGCGGCGCGAGCTCGCTTTCCTTGGCGACCCGCTCGAACGTCTCAGCCGATGACTTGATGCGGTAGAGCAGATCGCCGCCTTCGAACGGCAGCAGCCGCAGAACCTTGTACTCTCTGGCCGAGGCCGGCGGCGCCCACCGGCCGGGCGTGAAATCGACGGCCTGCCCGACCTTGTATCTATGCCTTGGCATCTCTTGCTACGCGAGCTCGATCTGGGCTGCCTTCTTGCCGCGGCCGCGCGGATCGTCCTCGAGCACGAAGCTGACTTTGTCGCCCTCATTGAGGGTAGCGATGCCAGCGGCCTCGAGCGCGCTTGCATGAACGAAGACGTCCTTGCCGCCGTCCTCCGGCGCGATAAAGCCAAAGCCTTTCGCAGCATTGAAGAACTTCAGAGTGCCTGATTGACGCATAGATTCGAGCCTTTCCCTTGAAGCGCGCGCTAAGCTGGCCGTGAGAAGGCCGCGCGCTCGGCCCGACAACTCAGTCATGGGGAAAGGCGAACGACCACTGAGGGTCAGTCGGCGAAACCTCAATCACCGAGGGCGCGCTCCAGTTGGGGGCGCACCGCCTCAAGACTGTATGGGCCCCATACAGAGTAAAGGCAAGGACTATCGAGGCTGCTGTTTGCGAGCGATTGCTCTAGTTGGCATCGCGGCGCTGCAATGGATAGGCTTTGCTCTCGTAAAGCTTGCGGATCTGGGCAGCATCGAATCTTTGCTCGTTAACCTCGAGCACGGTTCCGAACAGCACGTCGGAGGGAAGCTCCTCGATGGCGAAACGGATCGCTTCGGCGCCTGAATCGAACCGCCGATAGGTCACAGGCCGTGGACTGGATCCTCGGCTTCTGCAGGCAAAGACCTCGGCCGGAGCTGCATAATCGAAATCGCCCATGGTTAGTATATGGGAACTGGCACACCAGATTGCATGGGCGGTTTCAATACTATGTGCCTTGCTATTTGCACTGCACTATGAAATAAGCGCGCATCGCTCGAGAGACTCTTGCGCGAACATCGGCGCTCCAGCCGCGTGAAAAGGACTTGGGTTCGGGCCCTTCCAAACAGATCGGCCCCTCGTTCGTCCTCCCTGTTGAGCGCCTCTGACACTTTCTCACATGACAGCCCAGGACACGCGGGGCGTCCCCTGGACCAGCCGCGCTCAAACGCGCTCGGCCGAACGTGTTCGGCCGGCCTCCGTGCGCGGCCATATGAAAGAACACCAATTGACCACTTTCTCTGAACTCGGTTTGAACCCGGCCCTCCTGAAGTCGCTTGCGGCGGAAGGCTACGCGACGCCGACACCGATCCAAGCGCAAGCCATTCCTGGCGTGTTGGCGGGTAAGGACCTGCTCGGCATCGCCCAGACTGGCACCGGCAAGACGGCGGCCTTCGCGCTGCCGATCCTGCATCGTCTCGTGGCCAACCGGCGCCCGGCGCTGCGTCTGGGCACGCGTGTGCTCGTCCTGTCGCCGACGCGCGAGCTCGCGACCCAGATCGCCCAGAGTTTCAAGACCTACGGCCGCCACATGAACGTGACCGTCGCGCTGATGTACGGCGGCGTTCCGCATCGGCCACAAGTCAACGCAGTGAGCCGTGGCGTCGATGTCCTCGTTGCTACGCCTGGGCGCCTTATCCAGCACATCGAGGAGCGCAGTGTTGTCCTGTCGGGCACCGAGATCCTCGTTCTCGACGAGGCCGACCAGATGCTCGACATGGGCTTCATCCAGCCCATCCGGCAGATCCTCTCTAAGCTTTCGGCCAAGCGCCAGAGCCTGTTCTTCTCGGCCACGATGCCCAAAGAGATCGGCGCGCTCGCATCCGAGATGCTGCGCGATCCGCTGCGCGTTGCCGTCACGCCAGCAGCCACGACGGTGGATCGCGTCAAGCAGAGCGTCATCCACGTCGACGCGCCGAGCAAGCCGTCGCTGCTGGTCGAGCTGTTCGCGAATCCTGCTATGCAGCGCACGCTGGTCTTCACACGCACCAAGCGCGGCGCCGACAAGGTTGCGCGCCATCTGGAGGCCGCCGGCATCAAGGTGGCCACCATCCACGGCAACAAGAGCCAGGGACAGCGTGAGGCGGCGCTCGGCGCCTTTCGCAACGGTCGCATCCGCGGGCTGGTGGCAACGGACATTGCCGCGCGCGGCATCGACATCGACGAGGTGACGCACGTCATCAACTACGACCTGCCGCACGTGCCCGAGAGCTACGTGCACCGCATCGGCCGCACAGCGCGCGCTGGCGCAGAAGGCATAGCGATCTCGCTCTGCGGCCGCGAGGAGCGTACGCTCCTGCGCGACATCGAGCGCCTGACGCGCCAATCGATCGCGAGTATCGATCGTTGCGAGAGCGGAGCGGGTCCGGAATCCCCGAGCAACGGCCATCGGCCTGCCGAACGGCGCAACGGGCGCTCGGCGCCGTCGCGGCACCCGCGCAATAGCACCGGGCGGCCTAACGGCAACTCCAAGCAGCGCCGCCATCGCAGCGCGGCAATTGCCCGCTAAGGAGCTATCCTAGAACACAAGGGCGGCAGACCCGGCCGCCCTGCAACGAAAGGTTCATCGTGCAACATGCTCAGACCGCTGCCCGTGACGTCACAGCCCGCGATTGGGCGTCCCTGTTGGGCCGCTATCGCGAGCCAAGCCCACGACGCAGCGCGTTCGAGCTGGCCGTCACCGCCGGCGCCTTCGCCCTAACTTGGATCGCGATGTGGGCGACGCTGGGTTTTGGCTATTGGCTCACGCTGCTGGTGGCGGTGCCGGCCGCAGGCTTCCTCGTGCGCCTCTTCATGATCCAGCACGATTGCGGGCACGGCACCCTCTTCCGCAACCGGGCCACCAACGACTGGATCGGGCGCGTGATCGGCACACTGACGCTCACGCCCTACGACTTCTGGCGGCGCAGCCACAACATCCACCATGCGAGCTCCGGCAATCTGCAGCTGCGCGGGATCGGCGACATCGAGACCCTGACCGTGCGCGAGTATCTGGCGCTGCCCAAGTGGCAGCGGCTCCGCTACCGGCTCTACCGCCACCCCCTTGTGATGTTTGGGCTGGGCCCTGCCTATCTGTTCTTAGTGCAACATCGGCTGCCAGTTGGGCTGATGCGCAAGGGTTGGCAGCCGTGGGCCAGCGCAATGGCCACCAACGCGGCCATTGCGATGCTCGCCGGCGCCATGATTTGGCTGGTTGGCCCGGGACCGTTCCTGCTGGTGCACCTGCCGATCACCCTGCTCGCCGCCTCGATCGGCGTGTGGCTGTTCTACGTGCAGCACCAGTTTGAAGAGACCACGTGGGCCGAGGCCCCGGCCTGGAATGTGCACGAGGCGGCGCTGCACGGCAGCTCTCATTACGACTTGCCGGGCGTGCTGCGGTGGTTCACGGCCAACATCGGCATCCATCACGTGCATCATCTATGCAGCCGCATTCCGTTCTATCGGTTGCCGCAAGTGCTGCGCGATCACCCGGAGCTTGCCAACATCGGACGCGTGACGCTCCTCGAAAGCCTGCGCTGCGTTCGCTTCGCGCTGTGGGACGAGAAGCGCCGGCGGCTGATCCCGTTTCGCGAGCTACACCGCCGATAGCCTGACGACTTGGAGCCGCAGCCGCGATTCCGAGAGCGATTGTTCTGGAGGTTGACGTGAACCAACTCGGATCGACCTTTTTCATATTGACCTGCGGCATCCTCGGTGCGGCCCTGTCCGTCGCCTTTCTGCTCTGGATACCGACCGATGGTGCGGCTCACGGATATCGCGAGCTGATCGCCGACGAGCTGCCCGTCATTGTCTTTGCCGCAGGGATCGGCTTTGGCGTGGGGGTGCTGATTGCGCTTCTCTGGTCGGTCTTGCAGCGGGTCTTTGCACCGAACGCCCCGCGTGCGTGAGGCGTCTCGCGCTCAGGCGGGCGGCGCCAGAATGAGAACGACCAGCGCCGAGACAAAAAGCAGCGCAAAAGCCAGCGAGACGCAAAACGCGGCGTCGACCAAGAGCCCGCGCAGGGTGCGAAGCGCGGTCGCCACGTAAGGCACGCTGCGGTTCAACGAATCCCGTGAGCTGCGGATGAGGGCGAGCGCGGGGCGCAGGTAAGCCGCCCCCCTTACAGCCCGTTTGAGCAGAAGCCTGGTCTTCGGTTGCCGGCGAAGCTCTGCTGGGATCAAGTCGCGTGCTGCGCGATCCACTGCGGCCGCACCGACCTCCAGCTGCCTCAGCTTGGCTGCTGCATCAGGTCGGACGTGGCGCAACGTCATAGTCATCGAATCGCCTGCCCACGCTAAGTCGTGACGCGATACTCAACCTTGCAAGGGGACCAAGCAAATGGTCAGCGCTGTTGGTGCACACAAAAATGGCCAAGCATTTTGGGCGTTAGCCAAAATCCTGCCTTGGAAAGCGCGCACGTTTGGCAGCTTCAGTATCAGTAACTCCAGGGGCGTATTATGTTCAGTGCCAGCGTAAAGCCTACTCCCGATCAGCCCAAAGCCGGCGCAGCGCGCAGCGGGGAAACAACCTCGGGGCCGCTGTCGGCAACGTCCTTCGAGCCGGCGTCCGGAACATCCGTGATCGGCAGGGACCTGACACTCCTCGGCGAGAAGATCACGATCGTCTCTCAGAACAAGCTTCGGGTGGATGGCGACGTTCGCGGCAACGTCCACGGCAAGCAGGTGACCATCACCGAAGGTGGCTCGGTCGAGGGCATGGTTTGCGCCGAGAGGATCGAGGTGAATGGGGCCGTTCGCGGAGCCATTCGGGCCGTGAGTGTCACGCTGTCTGGCACCTCGGAGGTTGATGGCGACATCATGCACCAATCTCTGGCCATTTCGGAAGGTGCCCGCTTCGATGGACGCGTTCGCCGGGGTGACGCCAAGGAGCTCATGCCGGTGCTCGATCCGGAAGCCATTGCGGCCGGCGAGTACAATTAGCGCTGTCGGCTAGCTGAGGCGCCCCCCCGAGACCTGAATATGATGCCCGCTCGAAACGCTCGGGGGGACGGGCAGCGCTTGGCTGGACGCTGCTAAGCGGCCATTCTTATTGAGATGGTGGTGCCCCAGGCCCGACTCGAACGGGCACACCCTTGCGAGTACCAGATTTTGAGTCTGGCGCGTCTACCGGTTCCGCCACTGGGGCTAAGCGCGAAAGGGGCGCATCATAACGACCGCCTTTGGCCCGTCAACGCGCCTGCTTCACCCTGCCGGAGCCGCGTGCTGAGGGACCCCTTTTGGCCCGCAATCGCGGCTTGAGCCGTGCGCTTTGCCCGCGACCGGGTTGCCGAATCGCCCAACATCCCCTCAATCTTCGCTGCCATGGACAAGGAGCCGCCCTCAGGGTCCCTCGCCGTCATGCCGGAGGCCGTCTTCGTCCGCCGGGTGCTGATTTTTGTCGGTATCGTCGCGTTCGCAGCCGCTCTCTACGTTCTCTCCGACATCCTTTTGTTGATCTTCGGCTCGGTCCTGGTGGCGGTGGTGCTGCGCGCCATCGCCCGCCCCATCCGGCGGGGAACCTCGATGAGCGAGCGCCTCGCGCTGCTTGCCGCGGGGCTCGGCGTCATCGCGGTGCTGGGCGCGACCGGGTATCTCTTCGGCTCGCGCATCAGCACCCAGCTCACCATCGTGATGGAGAGCCTCCCGGCCGCGCTGCAGAGCCTGTCGAAGAGCGCGCCGTTCGCCTCCATGTCGGAGCTCGTCAAGGGCTCCTCCATCGGCGAGCTGGTCATGAGCGCGTTCTCGTGGGGGACCACACTATTCGGCGCGGTGGCGACCCTCGTTGTCGTCATCGTCGCCGGCATCTACATCGCCATCGATCCCGCCACCTACCGCAACGGCCTGGTGAAGCTGTTTCCGCGGCCGACCCAGGAGCAGATTGCCACTACGCTCGACGACGCGGGCGAGGCCTTGCGGCTGTGGCTCGGCGGCCAGCTCCTGGCCATGATCATGGTCGGCATCCTGATCGCGATCGGTTTGGCGCTGGTCGGCGTGCCGTCCGCGCTGGCGCTCGGGCTCATCGCCGGCGTCACCGAGTTTGTGCCGATCATCGGTCCGGTCATTGGCGCCATTCCGGCACTTCTCCTCGCCTCGACCGAAAACTGGGACCTGGTGTTGTGGACGCTCGCCGTGTTCGTGGTCGTGCAGCAGATCGAGAGCAATATCATCATGCCGCTGGTGGCGGGCCGGACCGTCGCGGTGCCGGCCGCTGTCGGGCTTTTTGCTGTGGTGGCGATCGGCGTGCTGTTCGGGCCGCTCGGCCTGCTGCTCGGCTACCCGCTCGCCATCGTCACCGACGTGACGGTCCGCCGCCTCTACGTGCGCCAGGCGCTGGGCGAGGACGTCACCATCGCAGGCGAGCAGCCGGAGCCGGACTGAGGCTGCCGACTATTTCCAAGAGTAGTTTACGCGTCCGGTGCGGTGCCGGTGCTCGGTGATCTCTACATGGTCGCCGACATGCGGATTGGTCTTCTTCAAGACCCAGACGGTGACCTGCCGCCCGTTCTCGAGCGCGATGACGACGGATAGACCGTTCTCGATGGCCTGCGTGTTCGTGGTATTGAGTGGCCCCACCGAGACGACGGTGCCCGGCACGCGGATCTTGTCGACGTGGGCGTCGTAGTCCTCGTAGAGGAAGAACAGGCCGATCGCGGCGAGAATGGCTAAGCCGATGCCGGCCTTCTTGGCCCGATCGAGCCACAAGGTGCGCTCAAGCTTGCGTCGCGTTTCCTCGCGCATGATCCCGTCCCCCGGGCACGTCTTGTTGTGCTTCGCTCAGGCTTGGAGGTGCGCCAATCGGGCCGCCGCGTCAAGCCGCGCGGCCGGGGCAGGCTGCCGCATCGGGGCCTAGCTCGGGGCCATCTTCAGACAATCTTGAATCAGGCGGCCATGGCCGGCTCGGACACGAGCTTCACGATATCGGCCATGATGTCGTTGAGCTGAAAGTCCTTGGGCGTGTAGACTGCCGCTACCCCCATCGCCTTCAAGGTCTTGGCGTCCTCGGGCGGGATGATGCCGCCGACCACCACCGGCACGTCCTCCAGGCCCTCCTTGCGCATACGCTCCACCACCTCGCGCACCAGCGGTACGTGGCTGCCCGACAGGATGGAGAGCCCGACCACGTGCACGGCCTCATCCAGGGCGGCGCGCGCAATTTGCGCCGGCGTCAGACGGATGCCTTCGTAGACCACCTCCATGCCGCAATCGCGGGCGCGCACGGCGATCTGCTCGGCGCCGTTGGAGTGGCCGTCGAGGCCCGGCTTGCCGACGAGGAACTTCAAGCGCCGGCCGAGCTTGGCAGAGGCTGCCTCCACTTGCTCGCGTACCTCCTCGAGGCCGGCGTCGTCGGCGTGGGCGGCGGCCTGAGCCACGCCCGTCGGCGCCCGGTACTCGCCGAACACCTTGCGCAAGGTGGCGCCCCACTCGCCCGTGGTGACGCCCGCCTTGGCGCAGGCGATGGAGGGCTCCATGATGTTGCCGCCCTCTTTCGCGGTGCGTTCCAGCGCTGCCAGCGCGGCCTTGACGGCCTTGTCGTCGCGCGCCTCGCGCCAGGCCTTGAGCTGCTCGACCTGGTGCTGCTCCATGGCGGGGTCGACGACCATGATCGCGCCTTCGCCGGTCGACAGCGGCGAGGGCTCGGTCTCGGTCCACTTGTTGACGCCGACCACGATCTGGGTGCCGGTCTCGATGTGGCGCAGGCGCTCGGTGTTGCTCTCTACCAGGCGGCGCTTCATGTAGTCGATGGCCTCCACGGCGCCGCCCATGGCCTCGATGGTGGCTAGCTCGGCCTTCGCCTCCTCCTTCAATTGCGCGACCTTGCGGTCGATCTCTTTGGAGCCGTCGAAAATGTCGCCGTATTCCAAGAGGTCGGACTCGTAGGCGAGGATCTGCTGCATCCTCAGCGACCACTGCTGGTCCCAGGGCCGTGGCAGCCCGAGCGCCTCGTTCCAGGCCGGCAGCTGCACGGCGCGTGCGCGCGCCTTCTTCGACAGCGTCACCGCCAGCATCTCCAAGAGGATGCGATAGACGTTGTTCTCGGCCTGCTGCTCGGTGAGGCCGAGCGAGTTCACCTGCACGCCGTAGCGGAAGCGGCGGTGCTTTTCATCGGTGACGCCATAGCGCTTAGCGGTGATCTCGTCCCACAGATCGACGAACGCGCGCATCTTGCAGATCTCGGTGATGAACCGCATCCCCGCATTGACAAAGAAGGAGACGCGCCCGACCACCATGCCGAAGTCCTCCGGCTTTACCTCGCCGGAGGCTTTGACCCGATCGAGCACGGCCTCGGCCGTGGCGAGCGCGTAGGCTAGCTCCTGCACCGGCGTCGCGCCCGCCTCCTGCAGGTGATAGGAGCACACGTTCGTGGGGTTCCACTTGACGAGCTCACGCGTGGAGAAAACGATCGTGTCCTTGATCAGCCGCAGCGAGGGCTCGGGCGGGAACACGTAGGTTCCGCGCGACAGGTACTCCTTGATGATGTCGTTCTGGATGGTGCCCGTCAGCTTGGAGCGCGGTGCGCCCTGCTCGTCGGCGACGGCGACGTAGAGCGATAACAGCCACGCCGCCGTGGCGTTGATCGTCATCGAGGTGTTCATCTGGTCGAGCGGGATGCCCGCGAGCAGCGCGCGCATGTCGCCGATGTGGGAGACCGGAACGCCCACCTTTCCGACCTCGCCCTTGGCGAGTTCATGGTCTGAATCGTAGCCTGTCTGGGTCGGCAGGTCGAAGGCGATCGACAGCCCGGTCTGCCCCTTCGCCAGGTTGCGACGATAAAGCTCGTTGGACTTGGCCGCCGTCGAGTGGCCGGCGTAGGTGCGGAAGATCCAGGGGTGATCGGGCGCCCGCTGTGGTGCCACGTGTCCGCTCTTATCCTCGCGCATGGGTCGTCCTCGGCTTAGGTCAGGCGTGCCTGTCCCTAGCGTACCCGGCCGTGGTTGCAATGCAAAATGATCTTTGCTGCGGCGGAAGGAGGCGCGCGGCGTCAGTAGCGCTTGAACTGGTGGCGCTGCACGCGCAGTCCGGTGAGCGCCGAAGCAAACCGCGTGACGACGAGCAGAACGAGCAGGGCGGCGATAATGCCGAGCGTGCAGGCGACGACCACGTTGGTTTCCTGGTCGGGCGTCGGATAGAATCCGAACTCTTCGAAAATGTAGTTGGCGATCAGCGCCCCGAAGGTGAATCCGGGGACGAAGACCAGTGCCAGCACCGTTTTCGACAGGACGTGCAACGTCAGCACGCCTGCCCAGGCGGACAGGAGCGCCACCACCACGATGGTGTAGGTGTCGACCTCGAAGGTCTGATTAAGAAACTCGAGCATCCTACCCCTTCCCCGGGGAACGGTGCGAACCAGCGCCAAGTTGCCAAGATACGGCCCGACAGGGGGAATTTTGGCCCAAACACCATTAAAGTTACGTTGAGACGCCCCCGGAGCGTCACCGCTACCTCTTCATTGCAGCGCGAAAACGTGCTTGAAACGGTAGGAAAACCATGCGGCCATGTTGCCGCACTGCACAAAACAAGCCCCGCCGGGGGGCGGGCCGAGCACGGGAGCCTTAGATGTCGAGCCAAAGCGCCGCAACGAAAACTGACGCCACTGGGGGTGCGCTGGCGCTCGCCGCCGAGAAAAAGGATCTCTACGAGATCGGAGAGATCCCGCCGCTCGGGCATGTGCCCAAGAACATGTATGCCTGGGCCATCCGCAAGGACCGCCACGGCGAGCCTGACAAGGCGATGCAGATCGAGGTGCTCCCCACCTGGGAGCTCGACAGCCACGACGTGCTCGTGCTGGTGATGGCCGCGGGCGTCAACTACAACGGCGTGTGGGCCTCGCTCGGCAAGCCCATCTCCACCATCGACGCCCACAAGAATCCCTATCACATCGCCGGCTCCGATGCCTCGGGCGTCGTCTGGGCCGTCGGCTCCAAGGTGAAGCGCTGGAAGGTGGGCGACGAGGTCGTCATCCACTGCAATCAGGACGA
Source organism: uncultured Alphaproteobacteria bacterium (assembly GCA_963782555.1). Classification (GTDB taxonomy): domain Bacteria; phylum Pseudomonadota; class Alphaproteobacteria; order Rhizobiales; family Hyphomicrobiaceae; genus Hyphomicrobium_A. The sequence goes on from CAWAKB010000003.1 coordinate 729,053, forward strand.
CGGCGACGACGAGGAGTGCAACGGCGGCGACCCCATGTTCTCGCCGTCGCAGCGCATCTGGGGCTACGAGACCCCCGACGGCTCCTTCGCGCAGTTCTGCCGCGTGCAGGATCGCCAGCTTCTGGAGCGCCCCAAGCATCTCACCTGGGAGGAGAGCGCCTGCTACACGCTGGTGCTGGCCACCGCCTACCGCATGCTGTTCGGGCACCGTCCCCACGTCCTGCGTCCCGGCCACAACGTGCTCGTCTGGGGCGCCTCTGGTGGGCTCGGCTCCATGGCCGTGCAGCTCTGCGCCACCTCGGGTGCCAACGCCATCGGCATCGTGTCGGAGGAGGACAAGCGCGAGTTCGTGATGCAGCTGGGCGCGCGCGGCGTCATCAACCGCAAGGACTTCGACTGCTGGGGCGAGCTGCCCAAGGTCGGCACGCCCGAGTACGACGCCTGGTTCAAGAGCGCGCGCAAGTTCGGCGCGGCGATCTGGGAGACGACGGGCAAGGGCAACAACGTCGACTGCGTGTTCGAGCATCCCGGCCAGTCGACCTTCCCCGTCTCGGTGTTCGTGGTAAAGCGCGGCGGCATGGTCGTCATCTGCGCCGGCACGACGGGCTACAATCTCACCATGGACGCCCGCTATCTGTGGATGCACCAGAAGCGCGTGCAAGGCTCGCATTTCGCCAACCTGCTGCAGGCGAGCCAGGCCAACAAGCTGGTGGTCGAGCGGCGCATCGACCCGTGCATGTCGGAGGTCTTCCCCTGGGAGCAGATCCCCAAGGCGCACATGCGCATGTACCGCAACGAGCATAAGCCCGGGAACATGGCCGTGCTGGTCTCGGCGCCGACGACGGGCCTCAGGACCGTCGAGGACGTGCTCGAGGCGAGCCAGCAGATGCACAAGAAGCGCTGAAGCGCGGCGCTGTTAGCGTCTCAGCGCGTGCGCGCCGTTGGCGTGGCTCTCGATCACGGCGGCGGCGCCCATGCGCTTCAGCTCGAAGATGCCGCGGTTGAGTTCGGCGCCGAGGATGACGATGACCGCGCTCATCTGGAAGAAGATCAGCGCGACCATCAGCTGCGACAGGCCGGCGTAGAAGCGCGTGTAGTCGCTGAAATTCAAGTAGTAGGAGTAGAGGCTCGCGACCGTGAGCCAGAGCACCGTGGACAAGACGACGCCGGGCCAGACGTCCTTGAGCTTGCGCGTTCCGCCCGGTAGCCACAGGTGGAAGGCGATGAGCTGCACGCCGATGACGGCGGCGGCGAAGAGATAGCGCAGGCTCGCCGCCAGCCAGGTGCTGCGCAACATCCACTGTATCAGCGAGGGATCATAACGGGCCGCGACGACCGGACCGACGACGACGGCCCAGGTCAGGGCCAGCAGCGAGAGGGCGCTGATCAGGACGAAGAGCATGCTGCGCAAGAGGCAGAACACGTACGGCCGCGTTTCGCGGACGCGATAGGCACCGTTGAGGGCGGCGCGCAAGGTCTCGATCGCGTTGGTGGCAAAGAACAGGGCGAGCCCCGCGCTCACGGTCAAGAGATCGATGCGGGTCGATCCCATGATGGCTTCGACCTGGGGTGCAATCCCCGCTGCCGACTCCCTGCGGCAAGATCTGAAAGAGCTGAGCGACAGCCTGGTCGGCGAGCTGGCGTCCGCCGAACAAGATGCCGGACAGCGCGCCGAGGAAGATGCAGAACGGGAACAGCGAGACGACGAAGGAGAACGCCACCGCGCCCGCCATGGTGAATCCGCTGTGCTCATAGAGGCGGTAGATGGCTTCGAGCACGGCGCGGTAGCGCTGCATACCAAGTCTCCTTAAGCTCGCGGGGCGGAAGCTAGCCGGGCACCTGCGGCACGTCTATCTCAGACTTGCCGGGCCAAACGCCGCAAGGCAGGGGCTCGGTCGAGGCCGGTCCCGGCGCCATGGACGGCCGCCAAGACCTTTCATAAACTAGCCCCTTACTAGAATGGGCGACCCGCCAATCCAAGCGCGACGGTGTACCGGTGGCAAGCAACCAGAAGCGTAGAAAGTCCACTAAGGCGCGCAAGCGCCGGGCCAGCACCTATGATCCGATCAGGGGCCCGCGGCTCAAGGGCCGTGCCGAGCCCGCGCCCGCGTCGCCTAAGCCCGGCGTGAACGATCCGGCCCTGTTCGGCGAGGCGGCGGAGGACGGCTTGCGCATGCTGGCGGCGCTGGAGACGATCCCGAGCCTCGAGCCCGATTTCTGCGACGACCTTGCGGCCGAGGCCTCCGTCACCATCATCGAGCGCGCGATGCCCTTCGATCTGGAGCCGCCCCCGCTCGCGCCAGAGAACGCACGAACCCCATCGACGGCCGCACGGCCGGCGGATGCCGGCGAGCCGCCCCATGTCGTCGCCGAGGAGTATGCCGCCTATCATGGCCCCGTGGACGAGGCCGTCGTCGAGATCTTCGAGGGGCCTCCCCCTGAACCCGCGCAGTCCGGGTCGCGCCGGAAGAAGGGCCGGCCGGCGGGCCACCGGTTCTTCAAAGCGTTGACGGGCGACGACAGCGGCTAGCACCTTCGTTCGCGCAGATTGCCTTGACGCCGGGGCCTATTATTCTGCATCGCAATACGGGAAGGGCGGACCGCTGGTCCGCCGAACGGCCAATCCATCGATCAAGGAGAGCATGATGTCGACTGCGGCGCTGAAGGCTGAGCAGGATATTCTTTCGGCCGGCCCCGACGCCCTGCTTCAGCGGGCGTCCGATGCGGTCGCGTCCGCGGATCGCGTCTTGCAGGCAGCCAAGGCCGGCGTGCGCGCCAAGGTCGCCGAGGCGGGCGGTATCGATGCCGCCCAGCACGCGGCCCACGGGCTCGCGTGGCTTGCCACCACGGTCGAGGGTTTGCGCCAGATGCAGGTCTGGGGCAGCCGGCTTTCGGCGGAGGGCCGCTTCGGCGAGTTCGAGCAATTGATCCTCGCTGTCGGCTTCGCGGAGTACCTGGCGCAGATCGCGGGCGGCATCCCCATGAGTCAGGTCGAGATGATCCGCCCCGAGGCGCTGGGCGTTCCCAAGGCCGATGTGCGCCGCTTCGAGGACGAGGTCGCCGACACGATCGCCGCCGGCAGCACGCAGGCGTTGAAATCGCGCCTGGCCGAGCTCATCGCTGCGCAGCCCGAGGCCACCACCTTCGGCGACACCGGCCTCGACGAGACGCACGCGGCGATCCATGAGCAGATGCGCAAGTTCTCCGAGGCCGAGGTCGTGCCGCACGCGCACGAGTGGCACCTGAAGAACGAATACATCCCGCTCGACGTCATCGCCAAGGTCGCCGAGCTCGGCGTCTTCGGCCTGACGCTGCCGGAGGAGTTCGGCGGCCTCGGGCTCGGCAAGGAGAGCATGTGTATCGTCTCGGAGGAGCTGTCGCGCGGCTACATCGGCGTCGGCTCGCTCGGCACACGCTCGGAGATCGCCGGCGAGCTCATCCTCAACAACGGCACCGACGAGCAGAAGCAGACGTATCTGCCCAAAATCGCCTCGGGCGAGATCCTGCCCACGGCCGTCTTCACCGAGCCAAATACCGGCTCCGACCTCGCCTCCTTGAAGACGCGCGCGGTGAAAGATGGCGACACCTACAAGGTCACGGGCCAGAAGACGTGGATCACGCATCCCGTGCGCGCCGACCTGATGACGCTGCTGGTACGCACCAACGCGGGCGAGAAGGGCTACAAGGGCCTCTCCATGCTGCTGGCGGAAAAGCCGCGCGGCACCGACGAGAACCCGTTCCCTGCCGATGGCATGACCGGCGGCGAGATCGAGGTCTTGGGCTATCGCGGTATGAAGGAGTACGACATCTCCTTCGACGGCTTCGAGGTGCCGGCCTCGGGACTCCTGGGCGGCGAGGAGGGCCTTGGCTTCAAGCAGCTCATGAACACGTTTGAGGCTGCGCGCATCCAGACCGCGGCGCGCGCCGTCGGCGTTGCCCAATGCGCCATGGATCTGGGCCTCAAGTATGCGCTCGATCGCAACCAGTTCGGCAAGCCGATCTACGCCTTCCCGCGCGTCGCCAACAAGGTCGTGATGATGGCGGTGGAGACGATGATCGCGCGCCAGCTCACCTACTTTGCCGCGCGCGAGAAGGACGAAGGGCGCCGCTGCGATCTCGAAGCCGGCATGGCCAAGCTCTTGGGCGCGCGCGTCGCCTGGGCCAATGCCGACAACGCGCTGCAGATCCACGGCGGCAACGGCTTCGCGCTGGAATATCCGATCAGCCGCGTGCTCTGCGACTCGCGCATCTTGAACATCTTCGAGGGCGCGGCCGAGATCCAGGCGCAGGTCATTGCCCGGCGACTGCTCGAAGGCGCGAACTAGTCAGACCGCGGCTTCGGCGTTAACGCCAGGTTTCCACATTGTGAAAAAGCCGATCGAACTCGAGAAAGGCTGCTGCAAATCAGGCTTGTTAAGGTCGTCCCCTCGGCCAAGTGATGGCACAGGGGGCGACATGCGAGCGACTTCCTCGATTTGGCGGACACTTCCAACGCGGCGCACGTTCGCGCGGCGCAGCACCTGGGCTCATGCCATCGCGCACTTCGAAGGCCGGGCGCAGAGCGTCATCATTCGCGACGTTTCGCTCGGCGGAATGAAGATCGAATTTGCGTACGGCCTGACGCCCGGCGACCAGATCGAGATCGAATTGATGTCGGGACGCGTGCTGCAAGGCACCGTCGCCTGGTCGGTTGCCGCCTACTGCGGGGTCGAATTCCCAAGTCCGCTCGACGACAACGATCCAATCCTCGCCTCCTGCAAGAGGCATTGAGGTTCTCGCCCTCCGCTATCGCGAAGGCTCGGAGCGGCTCGGGGCGGTCTCAGGCCGGAATATAAGCAGTTGCGCGCCCCGTTCGCGCCTCACGTCGCGGCTGCCATGTGCGTCCTCCCCTTGCCTCTGCGGCGCCAGGGTGCCATCACGCTCGGCATGGAAAGCACATCGCCTGAGCCCCGCGTCGTCTCGCTCATCGCCAGCGCCACCGAGATCGTGCATGCGCTGGGTGCAGGCGCGTCGCAGGTCGCGCGCTCGCACGAGTGCGACTGGCCGCCGGCCGTCGTCGATCTTCGCGCACTGACGCGGCCCAAGTTCAAGGTCGAAGGCTCAAGCCGCGCCATCGACCAGGCGGTAAAGGCGCTCGTCGAGCAAGGCCTTGCGGTCTACGAGGTCGACGCCGAGGCGATGCGCGCGCTGGCGCCCGACGTAATCCTGACCCAGGACCAGTGCGAGGTGTGCGCCGTCTCGCTCGCCGACGTGGAGCGCGCCGTATGTACATGGATCGGCAGCGCGCCGCAGATCGTCTCGCTGAGGCCGCATGCGATGGCGGACGTTTATGCCGATGTCGGCCGGGTCGCAGCCGCGCTCGGCCGTCCTGCCGCGGGCGCCGCGCTCATTGAGAGCATGCAAGCGCGCATCGCCGGCATCGCGGCCGCCGTCGCCGATAGAGGCAAGCCGCGCCTCGCCTTCATCGAGTGGATCGACCCGCCGATGTCGGGCGGGTACTGGATGCCGGAGCTGATCGCGGCGGCGGGCGGCACCAACCTCTTCGGCGAGACCGGCGCCACCTCGCCCTGGATCATCTGGGACGCCGTCGCAGCCGCCGATCCGGACGTGATCCTCGTTGCCCCATGCGGCTATGACATTGCCGTCACGGCGCGCGAGATGGGCGTGCTCGCCGGCAACGCCACCTGGAACGGCTTGCGCGCCGTGCGCGAAGGCCACGTGTTCGTCGCCGACGGCAACGCCTACTTCAACCGGCCGGGCCCGCGGCTGGTCGAAAGCGCGGAGATCCTCGCCGAGATCCTGCACCCGGAGATCTGCGATTTCGGCCACCGGGGCAAAGCGTTTGTGCCCTATTCCCTCGACGCGGTGGCGGCGCGCACGTCGGCCGCACCGTGAGTGCAAGCGTGAAAGAGCTGCCGCTGTCCAAGGTTTACGCGCTCATCGAGCCCGGGCCCGTCGTCCTGCTCTCCACGGCTCATAAGGGGCGCGCCAATGTCATGACCATGTCGTGGCATATGATGGTCGAGTTCGAGCCGCCGCTCATCGCCTGTGTGGTCAGCGATGCCAATTACAGCTTCGCGGCCTTGCAGGCGACGCGCGAGTGCGTCATTGCCATTCCGCCGAGGGGCATCGCCGAGAAGGTGGTGGGGGTGGGCAATTGCTCTGGCCGCGACACCGACAAGTTTGCAGCCTTCCGCCTCACGCCGCTTCCGGCCGAGCGCGTCGCGGCGCCGCTCATCGCGGAGTGCTTCGCAAATCTCGAATGCAAGTTCGCCGAGACGCGCCTCCTCAGCAAATACAACCTCCTTGTTCTGGAGGTGGTGAAGGCCTGGATCGATCCCAAGCAGAAGGCTCCCAAGACCATCCATCACCAAGGCTATGGAACCTTCGTCGTCGACGGCGAGACGATCAAGCTCAAGTCGAGGATGCGCTAATTTATGGCCGGCGAGCGCGCAATCCTCATCACCGGTTGCTCGTCCGGCATCGGGCTGGCCTCGGCGCGCATCCTGAAGGCACGCGGCTGGCGGGTGCTGGCGACCGCGCGCACGCCGGACGACCTCGACCGCCTCGAAAAGGACGAGGGTGTCGAGGCGCTCAGCCTCGAGTTGTCCGACCCGGCCTCCGTCGCTGCTTGCGCCGAAGATGCTTTGCGTCGCACCGACGGCAAGCTCGATGCGCTCTTCAACAATGCCGCCTTCGGCCAGGTCGGCGCGGTGGAGGATCTGAGCGCCGATCACTTGCGCCGCCAGCTCGAGACCAACGTCGTCGGCACGCATGAGCTGACGCGGCACATCTTGAAGGCGATGCGCGCCAACGGGGGAGGCCGCATCGTGCAGTGCTCCTCCGTATTAGGGATCGTGTCCGGGCTCTACCGCGGCGCCTACTGCGCTTCCAAGTTCGCGCTCGAGGCTCTGTCGGACGCGCTGCGGCTCGAGCTGCACAACACGCCCATCCGCGTGTCGATCATCGAGCCGGGACCGATCCAAAGCCGCTTCCTCGCAAGCGCGCTCGCCAACTTCAAGGCGACCATCGACATCGAGGCCTCGCCCCATCGCGAGACGTATCTGGCGCGCCTTGCTGCGATGGAGGCGGGCGGCAAGACGACGTTCAAGCTGCCGCCGGAGGCCGTCGCCGCCAAGCTCGTGCATGCTCTTGAAAGCCCCCGGCCCAAGACGCGCTACTATGTGACGACGCCCACCTATCTCGCAGCGTTTCTCAAACGCGTGCTTCCGACCACGCTGCTCGACCGCTTCCTCTTGGGGATGTGAAGAGCTTCACAGGCTCTCGTTCATGCGGCGCAGGCGCTTAGCCAGCCGCCGCATCAGGTCGAGCGCGAAGGCGGGGTTCTTCTGCACCAGATAGAGAAAGGCCTTCTCGTCGATTACGGCGACCTCGGTCGGCTCGCGGGCAATGGCCGTGGCGCTGCGCGCAGACCCGTCGATCAACGCCATCTCGCCGAACGTCCCGTTGGGCCCCACCGTCTCCAGCACCGCGCCGGCGGCGGTGATGCCGACCATGCCCGAGCGCACCACGTACATGCAGGCGCCATCGTCATCCTGGACAAAGATTTTCTCGTCCGCGGCAAAGCGCTTGAGCGGAAATCCGCCCTGCGCCAAGAGATCGAAATCGAAGGCCGTCTCCGCCATGCGCCGCATCTCGCGAGAAGTGGAACCCCGACACTAAGCCCGAGGTTTCATTGGGACAACCACGTCCCTCAAGCGTGGCAGCGGTGATACGCTCACGCAGCAGAGGCGCCGAAAGCGCGCCAATCGAGGCGACAGGGCCACGTTTTTCCTGTATCGGGCCTATACAAGCAGAAGGGGGGCCAGGGGATGGCAGACACCACTGCGCCAAAGCCCTCGATGTGGGGCCGCGCGACCGACTATCTGCTGGGGCGCAACACGCTGATCGGTGTCGCCTCGATCATGCTGCTGCTGATCTCCGGTTTCGCCACCTGGCACGGGATGCGCGACTTCATCGTGGGCGTATCTACATCGCCAGCGGCGGCCTCGCAGGACCTGCCGGGCGGTCTCTCCTTCTCCAGCGACTTCCTCGTCATCATCGTTGTGGTCGCGCTCACCTTCCTCATGTGGCTGATGTTGCGCGAGACGTTCGCGCAGGGTCGCCGCTTCACCGACCGGCTGATCACCTTCCCGCTCTATGTGTTCCTGGCCATCTGGTCGATCGGCTTCGGATACGGGTTCTGGTGGAGCCTCATTGCCGGCGAGGAGGCGACACGCACCGGTCTTGCCGGACTGCAGCAGGATGCGGGCGATGCTGCAACCGCTGTTGCCGCTCGGCTGGCCGCAGTGAAGGTTGGGCTCGACGGCGTCGTCACCTGGTCGGAAACGCAGATGGCGCGCGAGGAATCGAGCGGCAGCTCTTGCGGCACGTCATCTGGCGCCGGCCGCGGGCCACTCTACAATGCCCGTGTCGGTGTGCGCGACCAGATCGCCTCGCTGCGCGACGGGGTGGAGAATTCCTGGGTCAAACCGGTGCAGGCCGACATCGCCTCACTGCAGCAGAGCGTCGCCTCGCTCGAGGGCACCACGGTCGCAGAGCGGCAGGCGAGCTTCAATGCCATGGCGACCAACATCCGCTCGCGCGCCCGCGACATTGCGGCCCGCTCCAACGAGCTCGGGAAATCCACTGCGACAGAGATGCGCGCGATTGCCGCCGCCGTCTCGGTGCCGCCGGGGCAGACGGGGTTCTCGTGCTACGACCCGACGCTGGCGCAGCGCCTGACGCAAGCCGCGTTGCAGGCCGACCAGCCGGCCGTGCTCCAGTTGCGAGAGGCGGCTTTCAACGAGGGCCCCGCCGGTGTCGCCAACGCCATTAAGCGTCTGTGGCAGAACATCGGCGTCTACCTTTCGAGCCTCATTGGCTTCGTTTCCGGCAAGACGGCGGAAGGGACAACGGGCGGCGGCCAACCCATCACCGGGCGCGACATGATTGCGCTGCTCGCCACCATAGGCATAGATCTTGGACTCTTGGTGCTGGCGATCCTCAATCCGCCACCACCGGAAAGCAAGCGGCCCTCGTCGCAGGTTGTCCGTCAGATCCGCGCCGCCATTGATACCGCGATTGCGCGCGCGCCCGGTGCCACCATCGAGTGGGTGCGCCGCCACTTCATCTCTCATCGCGGCATCTCGTATCTTGTGATCCCTAACCTTGCCGGCTGCGATCCCGACAATGAGGACGAGTGCCGCAAGGGGCTGGCCATGAACCAGCTCGCCGGCGTGCTCGACGACATGGGGCTAGTGCGCTGGCCCAAAAAGGGTCCTTGGTGGAAGTTGCGCAAGGAAGGCGAACTCGACAAGCTCAAGAAGGAGGAGAGCCTCGGCAGCGACACCGACCTCACGATAATGCGGAATGAATGGAGAGATAGACTTAGGAAGCAGGGCATTCCGGAGGACAAGCTGAAGGACGAGGTCCTGGACAAGGCCATGCCAATCCGCAACCACGGCCTGTTCTCCAAGGCCGAGCGCGCGCTCACGATCGCCGGCTGGAGCGAGAAGGCGCGCCGCGACATCGAGATCTTCCGCCTCGAGGATGTCGAGGGCCTGACGCCGCTGCTGATGGTGCTCAACGAGGACGGCACGCCCAATCCGGCCGAGGCCGAAGGCAGCGCTGCGCCCGCGTAGTCGCGAAACCGGCTCAGCGCCCGCGCCAGAGCCAAAGCGTGAGCGCGGCGCCGGCGATCGCGAAGACGTAGAGCAAAATCGGCCATACGAGCCCGAGGACCACCCCCAGGTGGAAGCCCATGAAGGCGCCGGCGATCCCGATCAGCGCAAAGGTAGCGTCGCTGGCGCCGGTGAAGTTCCGGCCGAGCCAGCTTTGCCCATAGCGCGTCATCGCGATGCCGACGGCGACACCGATGAGGATGAGAGTAAGCAAATTGCCGATCGCGGTCATGTCTGTCCCCCAGTCCAGCGTCCGATTGCTGGTGCCCCAACGTCGAATCATGCCGGAGCATTCTATCGGACGGCTTGAGACTACTGGAAATCCGCAGCGATTCCGATAGATCACGCACGATGATAGGGGTGGCGCGCCAGGATCGTTGCGGCGCGGTAGAGCTGCTCGGCGAGCACGATGCGGGCAAGCCCGTGCGGCAAGGTCATGGGCCCCAGCGATAATTTGAGGGTGGCGGCGTCGAGCGCCGCAGCGCCGTGCCCGTCCGGACCGCCGATGAGGAACGCCGCCGCCTTGGCTCCGCCGTCACGCCGCTCGGCGAGCCAGCGCGCGAACGCTTCGCTCGACAGCGCCCGCCCCTGCCCGTGGAGCACGACCTTGACCTCGGCTGCGCCGGCGGCCTTCGACAGCCGTTGTCCCTCGTCCGCCTTGCGCAAGTCGGCGGTCGCGGCGCGGCTTTCGGTGATTTCGGAGAGCTTCAGGGGGCCGAGGCTCAGGGCGCGTCCGGCCGCGTCGCAACGCATAGCGTAGCGGTCATAGAGATCACGCTCCGCGTCCTTCAAGCGGCCGACGGCTGCAACGATGAGGCGCATGGGCGCTCTCCCCGCAATGTCAGCGGGACCTCAAACGCCGGCGCCCGTGCGTGTCTCGGCGCTAGCTCAGTGAGCGACCTGCTCGCCCGGGCGCTCCGCCGACCACATCTTTTCGAGGTTGTAGAACTCGCGCACCTCGGGCCGGAACACGTGGACGATGATATCGCCGGTGTCGAGCAGGACCCAGTCGCACGCCTCGAGGCCTTCGATGCGTACGCGACCGAAGCCTTTGTCCTTGAGCTTCTTCTGGAGCTGCTCGGCGATCGCGCCCACGTGCCGGTCCGACCGGCCCGATGCGATCACCATGAAATCACCGATGGAAGACTTTCCTGCCAGGTCAATCGTCACGACCTCCTCGGCCTTGGCCTCGTCGAGCCAGTGGACGATGTCCTTGAGCATGGCAGCCGGCTTGTGTCGTTGCGACAAAAGCTCGGCGGGAGGCGTGCCCCGTCGGGCACCCTCAAGTGCGGTCCGCATCGTGTGCTGGATTTCCTTTCCTCATTCACCCCGAAAGGGCTGACGCCGAAGTCCCTGTTTGCCCGGTATGCTCCGGCGCTTGTTGTGGCGGTATAGAGTGCTGGCCGCCGACGCAAAACATACCCGCTGCCCCCGGGGGGCATCAATACCTTTCCAACGCGGGGACAACGGCCGCGTCCCGCCGTTGTGACAAAAAACTATTATATTACGACAGGTTATCGGCCATTCTCGGCCCTCAGCGCGGTCGAGGAGGCCTCCGAGAGCCGGGTGCTGAGAAAGACCCAGGCGGGCGGCTTGTGCCCCGGTAGCCGGGCGGCGCGGGCTTCCGGCAGCCTCGAGCGCGCGAGAAAGCGGGCGGCAGGGGAGGCGAGCGCCTTCAGGTGCCAGCCGGGTCGGTCGACCACGGCGATTGGTACAAGTTGCGCAATGTCGCGCCAGTGCTGCCAGTGGTGAAAGGTTGCAAGGTTGTCGGCACCCATCACCCACACGAAACGGACGCGCGGCAGGTGCTCGGTCACGTAGCGGATGGTTGCGTAGGTGTAGGGGCTGCCGAGCTCGGCTTCGAAGCCGGTGATCTTGATGGCTGGGCTTCGCGCGAAGGCGCGGCTCGCCGACATGCGCTCCTCGAGGCCGGGGAGACGGGCACCCGATTTCAGCGGGTTCCCGGGCGTCACCATCCACCAGAGCTGGTCGAGCTTCAGCCGGTTGAGGGCCGTGAGGGCACAAACGGCGTGGCCCTCGTGCGGCGGATTGAAACTGCCGCCCATGAGTCCGATCCGCTGGCCAGGGGCAGCAAGCGGCGTTCGCACATGCAGGGTGCCGGAGCTTTGGAGTGCGGATCGGAGCATGGAATTGTCGTTAAGGCCGGTGGGAGGCGGATTGTAGGCGCAGGCGCGGCCGCCTGCAAATCTTCAATGCGCGCCGAATCCTTTCAGAATTGATGCGGACTGCGTGGTGCCCGGAGCCAGATTTCGCCGGGAGCTCGAACGTGCCGTGCGCCGATCGCCCAGAGTTGGTTCCTTAGGTGCCGAGCACGGAAGGCAAAAGGTCAAAATAATTGAATTGCCCGACGGATTTGCAGGCGCGTCTCGGGATAAGGGGCGAGCTGGCAATTCTGGGGGAAGACGACAGCGTTTGAATGAAAACCAAGTTGCCGGTGCGCGAGCATGAAAGTGAGCGACGACGCCGGTGTCAACAACAACCGGGGAGGATTTCGAGTGACTTTCATCCAATCGAATATCCGCATGTACAGCTGCGGCATCGCCGTCGCTGCTGCGGCGGGGCTGGCCTTAGCGCCTATAAGTGCGTTCGCGCACGGCAGTAGCCACCACTCGCCCGGCGGCGATCCCACCATTCCAAGCTTCTATCCCACGCCCACGCACCACTACTTGAAGCACAGCGTGGACATATGCGACCAGGGCAGCTTCTTCGTCGGCGGCATGCTGAAGAAGACGTACTACGAGCGCTCGTCGACCCGCAGCGCAACGCCTCAGGTCGTCATGATCGGGCAGATGTACGTCGAGTTCCAGTTCCCGATGAAGTACAACGACTATCCGGTGATCTTCGTGAGCGGCGGCGCGCATACCGGAGCGAGCCTCGAGTCCACGCCCGACGGTCGGGAAGGCTGGGGGCCCTACGCTCTGCGCCACAACATTCCGACCTTTATCGTCGATCAGTCGGGACGCGGACGCTCGGGCTTCGACGCCAGCGTCATTCATGAAGGTGTCGCACTGCTGACAGACGGCGATCCCTCCAACGATGCCGAAGGAAAAGCTCTCATTCCCAACTTCCTCGTCTTGGGAACGGCGGACTGGTGGAACGGCACGTTCGGACATCTCGTCAATCCGGCCACGGGTCAGCCGACCGGACCTGGCCCGGCCAACGTCCTTGTCGATCAACTGGTCCCGCACGGCTGGAGCTCGCTGGATACGGACACCAATCACGGGCCGGGCGTGATGCCTCAGTTCCCGATTCACGCGACAAGCCCCGAGATCATTCCTGACAATCTGGTTCCCAAGGGCGAGCAGGTCCCCGGTACCATTGCCGGCCCGATGGAATACTATCTGCTCAACTACTGGCGGGAGCTGGTTCCGAACTCGGAGCAGACGCTGCCTTACGGTCTATGCCCCACCTGCGATCCGCAGGCGATCGCCGGCGGTGGGTTTTTCGCTTCCGGACATACCTGGACGTCGAGGAACATCGCGGAGCTGGTTGAGCAGCTCGGCAAAATCTATGGCGGTGCCATCGTTGCGACGCACTCCCAGGGAGGTCCGACCGGGTACCATGCAATGCGCTACCTGAAGCAGCACGGCACTTTGAAATACCTCAAGGGCCTGATCACCATCGAGGGCACGTCAGTGACCCTGGCCGGGGCCGGTTTGACGGCAGCGGACTTCGACGACGTTCCGCAGCTGGTCGTAAAGGGCGACTATTCGGGCACGAGCTCGGCATCGCAGGGTATCGTCGACGCCATCATTGCAAGGCGCCACGATCACATGGGACATGCCGCAGTTGAGTACATCAAGCTCGACGAGGCTCCGAGCAGTGCCAACGCCTGGCCCTACCCGCTCCGTCGGCCGATCATGCAGGGCATCACCCACATGATGATGGACGGCAGCGATGAAGGCCGCGGCTACGACAGCAGCGACATCATGCAGGTCATTCTGAATTGGAGTAACGCGCACATCGCCAAGATGAGCAAGACGATGCAGTGCACCAATAATGGCAGCGACCACCACGGTGGCAAGAATCACTGGTAGTCGCCACTCTTCTCTACGATCCCTGGAGCGGCCGCCGGCGGGCGGCCGCTCTTTCATTTTCTGTCACGTATTGGGGCGTCTGCGGCAATCGTGGTGGCCTAACTCTCGCTTACGAACTTCGAATGCAAACCAAATCCTTCCTGAATTGATGCGACATGCAACCCCGGTAACGGGGCAGTCATCATTGCTCGGTCAATGCTGTTGGCAGTGTAGGACGCGCGTATCTGCGGAGGCGCCACATGTGCCAGCGCCGCTTTCACATGACCGAAGAGCACCACGCTCGCTCGGCGCTCGCGCCCGTGCGCGCGGCGAGCGCCGCGGCGGCGCAAAGGCGTAGCCGCGAGCGCAGCGAAGGTGCGCGCGAGGCTCTGGTGCGAGCGGAACCCCTTCCATGCTGAACGACCATCTGCTCGCGCCCGTGCTCATCGCCCTGACGCTTTTCGCCCCGCCGGTGGGCGCGGCGGCGGCCCAGCGTGCCGAGGACGAGATCCGCACAGCGCTCGTCCGGTGGACGCAAGACTTCAACGCGGGCAAGGCCGATGCCGTGTGCTCGCTGTTCTCGCCGCAGCTGCGCTACGATTTTCGCGGCTATCCCGAGCGCGGATATCAGGACATCTGCTCGCGCCTCAAGAGCTCGCTCGCCGATAGCGGCAAGCACTACGCCTACGCGCTCGACCTCCGGGAGATCCTGGTCTCCGGCGACATCGCCGTCGTGCGCCTCGTGTGGACGCTCACGGTCACGCTCGGCAACGGGCAGGCGGTGACCTCGGTCGAGCCCGGCATGGACGTCTTTCGCCGGGAGCCCGACGGCTCCTGGAAAATCATCCGCTATCTCGCCTACGAGGCGCCCGAGCGTCTCGCCACCCCGGAGAAATGAGGTTTCAGACTGGTGCCTAAGTTCCACGTGTTCACGCAACCATTTTTCAAGTCGTTGGTTTGGCCCTTTGCCGCTTTCAAAAAACAGGAGGTGTCCAATGAAAGCTAGATTGTGCCTTGTTACCTCACTATTGCTCCTGGCTGCTCCCGCCTTTGCGCAGGAGCCGCTCGAGAAGACTGGAACGGAGCCGAGCGCTCAATCGGCCCCGTCCCCCGGCGGTGCCATGACCCCGGAGCCGATGGATAAGGTCGGCGCGGAGCCGAGCACTCAGGGAGCAGCTCCTGCGGCAAGCGATACGGCACCGGCCAAGGAGCCGCTCGAGCAGATCGGCACGGAGCCGAGCGAGTCCAGCAAGCCGGGCCAGCAGCAGGCCGGGATGCCTGAGGAGGTCGTCATCACCGACCTCACCGAGGCTCAAGACGGCAAGAAGCTCGTCAAGCCGTGGAACGTTCCCGTCGACTCGGTTCAGCAGATGGACGTGTTCGACGGCAACGGCAAGAAGATCGGCCAGGTCGACGCCGTCCTCCAGGACAAGAACGGCGACGTCAAAGGCGTCGCAGTTGGCTACGGCGGCTTCCTCGGATTCGGCGAGAAGGGAGCCATCGTGACGCTCGATCAGGTGAAGCTCAAGGACGGCGCCCTCGTCACCGATATCAACGAGGACCAGCTCTCCAAGCTACCCGCGTGGCTGAAGAAGTAAGCGGACGAGGTGCGGCGGCGATGAGCCCCGCACCTCGCTTGGCCGAGCTCATTTGATCATTTTCGGCACCTGCATCGCCGCCATCTGGCGGCGTGCCCACGTTTTTCCATCGTTCGGCCCACGTTCATCGGCATGACGCTAGCAGGCCCGCACGGGCGAGCATCGGCTCGCGCGGTAAGCTCTAGTAAACAGTGTCGTCATGCCCAAACGTGGTCAGAAGCAGGCCAGCGAGACCGATCCTTTGAGCCCCCGGATGCGCCGGCATCTGGGCCGGCTCGGCGTGCGCTCGGCAGCCGACTACGCCAAGTGGTGCCGCGCGCACGGCTTTGCGGCGACGGGCAGCAAGAGCCCCTACGACCTCGAGGAGGAGCTGCAGGCGCTGGCTCAGGACAGGGCACGGGCCGCCGCGCAACTGCGTCTTCATGCCAATCCGCGCAAGCTGATCGAAGCGGCCTGCGCCGGCGACATCGACGCCGACGAGATCACGCGGCCGCAGCTGCAAACCTTTTGCCGCGCCATTCAAGCCAGCGCGCCCGATGCCGCCTCGCGTAAGGCCTTGTGCAAGCTCTTGCTCAAGGTCAACGACGAGGCCGACTTTCTGCTGGAAGGCGCCTCGCTGGGCGGGATCAGCTACCGCTATGTCGATGCCCTCATCAATCTGAACGAGAGGCGCTGGCAATGGATTGCTGCGCTCGAAGATTGGCGCCCCGCCTCGCACAACGCCCGCAAGCAGTTCTCCGCGCTGACCCGCCACCTGATGACGCGCTATCCGGTGCCGGCCTTCATGGATCAGGCCTGGTTCCGGCGCGACGCCGGTTCGGAGCGCTACCGCGAATGGTTCGTGCACGTGGGCGCCGGCAAGAACATCCGCACGCTTGCCACACCGATCCCGTTCTCCAAGCTGATGGCGCACCACTTCCTGCAAGCCCCCGACGACACCTCGATCGAGGGCGCGATGCGCTGGGGCCAGGTGCACGGGCTCGGCGGCGGCGCCCGTCTGACGTCGGCGCTGCTCGGCACGCGCATCGGCCAGGATTTTTCCAACAACGAGTTCTGGGCCTCGGTCATCCGCTTCTTTGTCGCCAACCCGCTGCTCGACCGGCGCCACGTGGGTCCCATCGTCGACTATCTCTATGCGCAGAAGTTCGAGACACGCGAGATGGTCGTGGGGCCGGGGCAGGTTGAGGTACATTTGCCGCCGCAGCCGGGCCTCACCATGCGCGGGCGCACGGCCAACACGCTGCTGGCGCAGGTCGAGCGGTGGCACCGGGAGCTGGGACGTGCGTCGGGCGCGGAGCGGCTCTACTTCCGTCGCTCCGGCGTCAAGGAGCTGAGCCTTAAGGCAGGCAAGGAAGGCGAGAAGGTTTGGCGCATCCGCGAGCTGTTGTCGGGCGCCGACCTCATCGCCGAGGGCAGCGTCATGAAGCACTGCGTGGCGAGCTACGCGCGCTCGTGCGTCGCTGGCCACTGCTCAATCTGGGCCATGGAACTCCACACGGAGGCGGGCACCGAGAAGCGCCAGACGATCGAGGTGACGCGCGCGGGCGTCGTCGTGCAATGCCGCGGCAAGCAGAACCGTCTGCCGACGCCGGCAGAGCTCGACATCGTGAAAGAGTGGGCGCGTTACGCCGGGCTCAGCTTGAGCCCGTACGTGCGCGCGGGGGTGTAAGCGTCCGCTCTCGCATTATCAACAGACACTCGGCGTCAGGGTGCCCGCGTCCGCAGCTGACCCGGAGCGGACAGCTACTCCCGCCCTCGAAAGGTGGTCGGGGCAGGTTCATCGAAGACGTGGATGTAGAGTGCTGGGACGTGAACTCATTAACCTGGGCGTTCGCTTCGGGAAGGATGAATGAGCGTCGACCCCTCTTGCACGGCACGTTCAAACTGCGCGATGCGGAACAAAGTGCCCGTGGCAACGAGACTTGGAGAGTGACGGTGGCTTTTAGAACCGGTATTCAGGCCTCCGCGAACGACATCGAAGGAGGCGTCGAATTTGGCCGTCACAAACCCGACACCGTAAGACGGGCTCTGCGCGACGAGCTTGATCGACTGACTACCAAGGTCCACATGCAAAAATTCGCCCTTGAACGTGATGTGGCTCCCCAGGGCCCACTCGAAGCCGCCGCCAGCCGTCCAGCCAGTGGAGGTCCGTGAATCGGAGTCTCCGATGCAGACTTGGTTGTGGACGCAGAAAAGGCGGATAAGGGCAGGCCCCGCAGCATCGATGTTGAGGCTATAATCACTAGTGTTGGCGATGTTGGCACTTACCTCGGTCCGACCGTAAGCGAAACCGCCGGTGCCAAACAGTAACAGGTCTGGAGTGGCGAGGTAGCCGAGCCGTCCGCGCACCGTTCCGAACCACTTCAAGTCTTGCTCCGAAGTGAGGCGAAAGTTGATCAAGCTGCTGCCACTGACCCCTTCTGCGGAATCATCGCCCTGCACCCCGGATTGAAAATCCGCTTCAAGGCCTGCGACCCATCTTGCAAATTGCCAGTTGTAGCCGAGCTGACCGCCGCCGACGAAGCCGCTGTTGGAAAGGTGTCGCGAGTACGAGCGCGTATCGAACAAAGTCATGCCGGTGAAGACCGCATTGAGTGGGACGTTACCGTTGCCGTCGCCGGTGTCGCCCCCATAGAGGACGGAATCGTCACTCCAGCCGTAACCGGCGTTGACCCCGGCGTAGAAGCCCGTCCAGTTCGCCCTCGGGCCCGTGTAATCGTCCGCATGCACGGAGCCCGCGATCAGGACAAGGAGACTGGCAAACCAACCGAAACGCTGAACATTGTACATCGCGGAGACCTTGGTGGAACTCTTACTGCACCACCCCTGAGCTTATCGAGGTCCCGGCACCGAGTCTGTGTTGGATGACCTACATCCAGGCGCCATTCGCGAACTGCGTTCAACGGAGTGCATTGGTGGCAACACCTTGCACGGACGCCCGTCGCGCAGCGGCGCTCCATTTATTCGGAGCGCAGCAGCTCTAGGTCCTGGACGCGAGAGGCCCGGCGTCATTCCCCCGGGCCGGACCGATGAGCCCGCTGACGATGTGACCGCACCCTCGGCACGGCAGCAACCGGCGCGGGCGCTGAAGAGCTGCCCGAAAAGTTGCAACAGGATCGCAGCGCTTCGGCGCCCGCGCTCCCTTGTTTGGCGCAAACCCTCGGGCGGAGACGCCGCGAGGCCAATGGCGCGTCGGGTAGGATTGTGGCTCGCGTCGCCACTTCGGACGACTTAGGCCCTACCCCGCCTCGGCGTCCGTCTTGCGCAGGGCCGGGTCCTGGTCGTCCTCCTCGAGCGCCTTATTCTCGCAGCGTTGCTCGGCGGGCTTGGCCTTGCGCATCAGGTTGTGCGCGGTGTTGACGATGGCGATGTGCGAGAATGCCTGCGGGAAATTACCGACGAGGCGCTTGGCGTGTGGGTCGTACTCCTCCGCGAGCAGGCCGACGTCGTTGCAAAGCGACAAGAGCCGCTCATAGAGCCGCTTGGCGTCGCGATGGCGGCCGAGCAGTACGAGATTGTCGGCGAGCCAGAACGAGCAGGCGAGAAACGCGCCCTCGCCTTCCGGCAGGCCATCACCGCCCTGGCGCGTGTCGTAGCGCATGACGAAGCCGTCGGCCGTCAGATCGCGCTCGATCGCCTCGACCGTGCCGCGCACGCGCGGATCGCTCACGGGCAGGAAGCCAACCAGCGCAATCAGCAACGTGCTGGCATCGAGCGCGGTGCCGCCGTAGCGGTCGACAAAGGCGCCGCGCTTGGCATTGAAGGCGTTCTCGCATACCTCGTCATGAATCTGCTGGCGCACCTTGCGCCAGCGGTCGAGGGGGCCCTCGAAGCCGAATCGCTCCGCGCTCTTGATCGAGCGATCGAAGGCGACCCAGGCCATCACCTTGGAGTAGGTGAACATTTGTCGGCCGCCGCGCGTCTCCCAGATGCCTTCGTCCGGCTCTTGCCAGATCTCCTCCAAGTGGCTCATGAGCGCGACCTGCAACTCCCAGCCGGCCTTGTTGGCGAGCGCTTTCGTCGAGCGCGCCTGGTGCACGGCGTCCATCAGCTCGCCGTAGATGTCGATCTGAAGCTGGTTAGCGGCTGCATTGCCGATGCGGACGGGACGCGCGCCTTCATAGCCGGGTAGCCATGGCACCTGCCACTCGGTCAGGCGCCGCTCGCCGGCGATGCCGTACATGATCTGCACCTGCTCGGGTGCACCCGCCAGCGCGCGAAGCAGCCAGTCGCGCCAGGCTTTGGCCTCCTCGTAGTAGCCGGAGTTCATCAAGGCCTGCAGCGTGAAGGTGGTGTCGCGCAGCCAGCAGTAGCGGTAGTCCCAGTTGCGCGAGCCGCCGAGCTGCTCGGGCAGCGAGGTGGTGGGGGCGGCGACGATGCCGCCGGTCGGGTGATAGGTCAAAGCCTTGAGCGTGATCAGCGAGCGCGTGACGGCCTCGCCGTACTGTTTGACGGGCGGAGCCTTCTTGCACCAGTTGCGCCAGAACGTCTGCGTGCTCGCGAGCGCTTTTTGCGGATCGACGGGCGGAGGCGGGCGGACCCAGGAGGGCGAGTAGCTGAGCACGAATGGGATGGTTTGCCCGGCGGAGACGACGAACTCCCCGACCGTCTTCATGTCCTCGCCGCGCAAATCGACAGGTGTGCGCAAGATCGCCCGGTGCGGGCCGGCGATCGCACTCAGCGTGCGTTTGTCGAGGCGCTTCACCCAGGGAACGATCGAGCCGTAATCGAAGCGCAGGACGAGCTCGGTGCGCATCGCCACCTGGCCACGCTTGCCGACCACCAAGCGCACGATATCCGACGACTTGCCGCGCAGCGGCATGAAGTCGATCACGGACACGACGCCGTCCGGCGTCTTGTGCGTCGTTTCGAGAACGAGCGTATTCTTGCGGTAGGTGCGCGTGGTCTCGGCATCCCGGTCGACGGGGCCGAGCAGCCAGCGGCCGTTATCGGGCGTGCCCAGAAGCGCGGCAAAGCACGCCTCTCCGTCGAACCGCGGCCAGCACAGCCAATCGATGGAGCCGTTCCTGGAGACGAGCGCTGTCGTCTCGCAGTCGCCGATCAGGGCGTAGTCTTTGATATCGGCTGGCGTGGCGCATCCTCCCGGCGCTGGTGATCTAAGAAGCCTGCGGTCTGGCACGCGCGCGGTCTGCAACTTCTAACCACAAACTCCTTGAGGCAGGTTAATTGCATGCGCCACCTTAGGCTTTCCGCTCAACGCACCCATGCGGGGCCGGCCTGCGCGGCCAGTGCCTTGAGGTTGTCGTAAAGCGTGCGCGCGTCCCGGTTGAACGCCGGCAGCAGCGCCTCGACCTCGCCTGCAAGCCGCGCGACCGCGCCGCTGCCCATGGCGGTATCGAGGGAGCAGGCGTAGGCGGGGATATCCGCCCACTCGCCCACCGTGTCCCTGGTGATCTCGACGTGGAACTGCAGGCCGTAGGCATGGTCTTGATAGCGGAATGCCTGGACGCGACAGGCCGGCGAGCTTGCGAGGACGGCGGTCTGCGGCGGCAAGGCCGTGATCTCGGCCCCGTGCCATTGCAGTACCTGCATGGGATCGGGAGCGCCGCGCATGAGGGGATCGGCCAGACCGTCGTCGGTCTTGGAGATAGTGAGGACGCCGACCTCGGGGCTGGCGGCGGGCGCCACCGTGCCGCCGAGCGAGGCGGCGAGCAATTGGTGGCCAAGACAGATACCGAGGTAGGGGCGCCGCATGTCGACCACGAACTTGCGGATTGCGGCCTTCTCCGCCCGCAGCCAGGGGTGCTCGTCTTCTTGCCAAACGTCCTGAGGCCCCCCCATGACCAGCATCATGTCGAATGGCTCCAGATCGGGGACCGTCTCCCCCTCGTCGAGCTCGACCGCATGGCAGGTGAAGCCGTCCGCTTTGAAAAACTCGCGCAGGATGCCGGGGTGCTCAACGCTGGCGTGCTGCAAGACCAGAATGCGCATGCGATTTCTCATCCCTTACTGTTGCTCGACGGCCAATGCACCCATGGCGTGACGTGGCGTCAAGCAGCCAGGGCGGTCGGCGTCACGACTTGACCGGCGATTTAGCTTCTTTTTCGAGCAGGGCACGCTTGCGCGCAACACCCCACCGGTAGCCCGACAGGCTGCCGTCGCTGCGCACCACTCGGTGACAGGGGATCGCCACGGCGACCGGGTTGGCGGCGCAGGCGCCTGCCACGGCGCGCGCGGCCTCGGGCTTGCCGATGCGCTTTGCGATTTCGGCGTAGGTCGCGGTTGCGCCCACGGGGATGTCGCGCAGCGCCGCCCACACCCGGTGCTGGAAAGCGGTGCCGCGCACGTCGAGGGGGAGGTCGAGCGACGTCCCGGGCGCCTCGACATGATCGATCACCTGGGCGGCGAGCGCCTCGAAATCTTTGTCCCCGGCGATGAGCCGAGCGCGCGGAAATCGCTGCTGCAGGTCGCGCAGCAGTGCCGCGCGGTCGTCGCCCATCAGGATCGCTGCAACGCCCCTGTCGGTCGCCGCCACCAGGATCTCTCCCAACGAGCAGCTCTCGATGGCAAAGCGGATCTTGGCGTCAGCGCCGCCGGCACGGTAGCTGGAGGGCGTCATGCCGAGCGCTTTGGACGCGCCGGCATAGAAGCGGGCGCTGGAGTTGAAGCCGGCCTCGTAGATGGCGTCCGTCACGGAACTGCTCCTTTGCAGATGATCGCGGATGCGGGTTTGGCGGCAGGCAACCGCGTAGGCTTTGGGCGTAACGCCGGTTATGGCCTTGAAGATCCGATGAAAGTGATAGGGGCTGAGGCCGGCCGCCTTGGCGAGCACATCGAGCTTTGGCGCCTCAAGCGCCGTCTCGATCCGCCGGCACGCCCGGGCCACCTTCTCCGCGTGCTCCTGGCTCAACGACGGCGCATTCGGCTTGCAGCGCCTGCAGGGGCGAAAGCCCGCGGCCTCGGCGTCGGCGCAGGTGGCGTGGAAGCGCACGTTCTCGCGCTTCGGCCGGCGTGCGGCGCAGGACGGCCGGCAATAGACGCCCGTTGTCGCGACCGAATAATAGAAGGTGCCGTCGAATCGTTGGTCGCGCGCCATGACGGCGGCCCAGCGTCGCGGTTCCTTTAGCGTGCGAGTCATAGCGCCAGCATAAAGAGACGCGTGCCGGATCGCACCTCGATCCTTGCGGTCAAATCGCGAAAATTCCGGGAAGGAAGCGGGCCTATGCGCTGCGTTTCAAAGCCGCGGGCGGCGGCTGGCGGTTCAAGAGCTCGAGGATGGTATTGCGCAATGTCACGATATCGGTGCGTGCTTTGACAAGAGCGCGGGTGACCGGGGGCCACCTTTCAACCGCCATCTCCAAGCCGGAGAAGACCAGCACGGGGGGCGGCGGCTTGGAGCGTTCCAACAGAAACCGCAGCACGCTATCGCCGTTCTCGCCCGGGAGCAGCATGTCGAGAATTACGAGATCGAACGAATTCTCGCTCAGGATATCGCGCGCTTCCTCGGCGTTTGAGACGGCCGTGACCTGCGCGACATCGGCAATGCATTCGGCCACGACGGCGCACGTGTCGGCGTCATCCTCGACGTGGAGCACCCGCGGCAGCGCGCCCTGCACCTGCTGTTTTGGACTAACGTGAATGACGCGGCCCTCTTTGTCGACCGGGGACGGCGTCGGCTCAGCGGAGACCGGAACCTCAGTGTCACGGGCGGGCAGGTCGAAATAGAATGTCGTGCCCAGTCCTTCCTGTGTTTCAAAGCCAATTCGTCCATCCATCCGCTCGATGATTGCCTTGCAGATGCTCAAGCCGAGCCCCGTTCCTCCTTTTTCGCGGGTATCGGAGGAATCGGCCTGGGCGAACTTGGAAAAGATGCGGTCGCGAAAAGCGACGGGTATGCCGGGGCCCTCATCGGCGACGCTGACGCGCACCACGCCGTCGCCCATCTTTGCGCCGATCCGGATCTTGGCGCCCGCGGGCGAGAATTTGGCGGCATTTGAAAGAAGGTTCCCCATGACTTGCTGGAAGCGGTCGGGATCGGTCTCGATAACGACGTCGCTCGGCATGGGTTGCACGAGAATGCTGGTGCCGTGCTGGTGCGCATAGGCAGCGTTCTGCTCGGCGGCTTTCTCGATGAGGGTGGTGAGGTTTTCGCGCTGGCGCTTGAATACGAGCTGTCCGGCCTCGATCTTATCGATATCGAGGATGTCGTTGATGAGGTTGACGAGGCGCAGGCCGTTGTCGTGGGCGAGGTTGGTCATGCGCGCCGCTTTCTCCGACAGCCGGCCGAGCGACCCGGATCGCAAGAGACCAATCGATCCCATGATGGAGGTCAGCGGCGTGCGCAGCTCGTGGGTGACGGTGGAGACAAACTCCGCCTTGATGCGCTCGACCTTCTTGCGCTCGGTAATGTCACGCACGATGCCGCTGAAAACCACGTCCGTGTCCACTTTGAGCTCGGCGATGGCGACCTCGAGGTCGATCGGTCGACCATCTTTGTGACGTCCCGTTGCTTCCCGCCGTACGCCGATGAATCGTTTTTCTCCCGTGCGCGCATACCGCTCGAGGTAACTGTCATGTTCCGCGCTTATCTTACTGGGCATCAGGATGCTGACGTTTTGTCCGATCGCCTCGTCCATGGTGTAGCCAAATATGTCCTCGCAGCCTCGGTTGTAACGCAGGATGATCCCATGGCGGTCGATCGTGATAAGGCCGTCAATCGTGTTGTCGACGATTGCCTGCAGATGCGCCTCGCTCTTGCGCAGCGACGTTTCGCGCGTCTCGACCGCTTGCTGCATGATGCGGAGTGCCTCGCCGAGCTCGCCGATGTCGGCGCCTCGCCCCTCCTGCGTGAGAGAGGCGATGTCGAGCTTGCCTGCCGCGATCTGTCTTGCGGCGCTCATCAGCTCCTTCAACGGGCGGGTGACGAAGTAGGCCGCGACCAGTCCGATGAGCGCCATTGCGAGCGCGACCCCGGAGCCCAGCAAGACAAGGCTCCAAGTGTCGGCGAACACGGTGCTGGCATCGATGTCCGTTGCCAGAACTAGAAACTCGTTCGGTTTGTCGGGATTATAATCGATGCGATCGGCCGCAACGAACTGGTTTCCCTCGCGCAGGCCCATGGTTTCGGGGGCGCCCGCCTCTAAGAGCAGCCGTAGCCCGGGCCAGTCACGGGCGAAGCTATCTTTGGATCCGCTAAAGGATCCGAAGAGAGGGCCGCCGTCGCTGCGATAGACATAGTCTCCATTCTGGTTGGCGGCGAAGACGCGTCCGGAGACGCCCGAAAGACCGCCTAGCTCCGACAACTCGCGCAACCAGGAATTGGCATTGGCATTGGCGATAATGATGCCGAAAAACTCTCCGCCTTCGGTGAAGACTGGGGTGCCGGCGCGTATTGTCGTCTCATATGGCCTCACCACGGCTCCATTCTCGACATTGGCGTCGATGGGCGAAAGGTAGACGTCGCCGGGGCGAAGCTTGGCCGTGTTCTTGAAATACGGGCGATTGCCCTTGCGCTGCAGATGGGCCTTATTGACGATCTCGAAGAGGTCTCCGAGACGATTGACGCGCACCAGCTCGCGGCCACCGTCGGCGACGCCGATTAAGCGCGCTTGCGTGAGATCGGGGTTGGCCTGAAGGATAGAGCGGAAGATGATCCCCAAGCGCCGGAGCCATTCGTCGAGTGATTCCCCGGTTTGCGGTTTTTCCCCCAACGAAAGTGCGACGATGCGGGCGATCGGCGGTGTTCCCCCTAGGATCTGCGGGACCTTACGAAAGTCCTTCACGCGAGACGTCAACTGAGTGGCGGCCTTGTCGAGCCGCTGCTCGACGCGCTCCCGCTCAAGATCGCGGACGACTTGCGAGGCAAAGCCGATGAGGACCGCGCCTTGGATAATTGCGGCGCCGGCGATCATGACCGCCGTGAGCGTGGCGAACCTCTGAGCAAGGGTTCGCTGCGCCCACCAGTTGGCGCTGGCCTTCACGACAGATGAGAGCCTGGTTGGCATGTATCTCATGCTTCGGTTTGCGTGCAGGCTCCGTGGAGCGCGACGACGCCCTCGCGTTGAATGGGTATCGTCGACGCGCGCGCTCGGCGGTGTCGCTGGGGCACCTGAAACACGCTCGTTGCAGCCGTGTTCCCGATGCGAAGCCTCACATTGGGGGATGCTGTTCTATTTGTGGTTCACGGATGAATGAAAAGTTGAAGCGAACGCGGACAATTGTAGGGATGCCGCTGCCAAATGGTGACCGGGCCGGCGTATGCAGCCCGGGGCGTCCTTATTTTTATGCGCAGTTACATATGGTTACGCGAAGCCGGGGCGACCCTTCGGCGCGGCTTAGACTTTGGTCGGTGCGGCAGCCTTGGTTGCGAGCGGATTGAGCGCCGTTCACATCGGCCGGGTCTGGCCCGTGCCGCGTACCAGATACTTGAAGGTCGTCAGCTGCTCGACGCCCACGGGGCCGCGCGCGTGCATCTTGCCGGTCGCGATGCCGATCTCTGCACCGAAGCCGAACTCGGCCCCGTCGGCGAACTGGGTCGAGGCATTGTGCAGGACGATCGCGGAATCGACCGCCTTCAGGAAATGCTCGGCGGTCTTGCTATTGGCCGTGATGATGGCCTCGGTATGCTGCGTGCCATACTTGGCGATGTGCTCGATCGCCGCCTCGACACCGTCCACGACCTTCACCGCGATGATCGCGTCGAGGTACTCTGTCGACCAGTCGCGCTCGGCCGCCGGTTTCACACGCTTGTCGACCTTTGACGCAGCCGCATCCCCGCGCACCTCGCAGCCCGCGTCGAGCAAGGCTTTCACCAGCGTGGGCAGATATGACGGCGGCGCGCCGCTGTCGACGAGCAGCGTTTCCGTTGCCCCGCAAATGCCGGGGCGGCGCAGCTTGGCGTTGAGCACGACGCGCACGGCCATATCGAGGTCGGCGCCGCGGTCGACGTAGGTGTGGCAGATGCCCTCCAGATGCGCGAACACGGGTACGCGCGCCTCTTTCTGCACACGGTCGACCAGGCTCTTGCCTCCGCGCGGCACGATCACGTCGATGGCGCCGTTGAGACCGGCCAGCATGTGGCCGACGGCTTCGCGGTCCGTGGTGGGCACGAGCTGGATTGCGGCCTCGGGCAGCCCGGCGGCCTTGAGCCCTTCGACCAGGCAGGCGTGGATCGCTTGTGAGGAGTGGTGGCTCTCAGAGCCGCCGCGCAGGATGGCGGCATTGCCGGACTTGACCGCCAGCGCGCCGGCATCCGCCGTCACATTGGGACGACTTTCATAGATGATGCCGATAACCCCGAGCGGCACGCGCACGCGCTGAAACTTAAGTCCGTTGGGGCGCTTCCACTCCGCGAGGATGCCGCCGACCGGGTCGGGCAGCTCGGCGACCTCCTCCAGGCCCTTGGCGATCGCCGCGATGCGTGTTTCCTCCAGCAGCAATCGATCGACGAAGGCATCGATGCGGCCCGCCATTTTTGCCGCGGCGACGTCCTCGGCATTGGCGGCGATCACGGTCGGCGCCGCCTTGCGCAGCGCCTCTGCCGCCGCCCGCAGCGCCGTGTTCTTCGCCTGCGATGAGGCAAGCGCAAGCTCGTGGGCGGCCGCGCGGGCACGCTGCCCGATCGCGTGCATGATCGCGTCGGTCGTTGCCGTCTTTTCGATGCGCTCCGGCTTGTTCATTGTCGGCTACTTTCTGTTGAGCGCCATGTCGTCCCGGTGGATGAGCTCGTCGCAGCGCGACAGCCCTAAGATTGCGGCGATCTCCTTGCTTTTCTTGCCGATGATACGCTCCGCGTCCACCTTCGCATAGGCGATGAGCCCGCGCCCCAAATCGACCCCGCCCGCAGTGCAAATGACAACGGCGTCGCCCCGGTCGAAGGTGCCCTCGACGCGCGTAACGCCCGCAGGCAGCAGGCTTTTTCCCGCGGCCAGCGCCTTCTCCGCGCCGGCGTCGACGTAGATGTGGCCCTTGGGCTCGAGCTGGCCGGCAATCCAGCGCTTCTTGGCGGTCAGCGGGTCGGATGGAGCGAGGAACCAGGTGCAGGCGCAGCCGTCGGCGATCGCCTTCAGCGGATTTTGTACCTTGCCGCTGGTGATGACCATGTGCGTGCCGGCGCCGAGCGCGATGCGGGCGGCCTCGATTTTGGTGCGCATGCCGCCCTTCGACAATTCGGTGCCGGCGTCGCCTGCCATCGCCTCGATCTCCGGCGTGATGGCGGTGACCACGTCGAGACGCTCGGCGGTGCGCTTGGTGCCGGGCGGCGCGGTGTAGAGGCCGTCGACGTCGGAGAGCAGCACCAGGCAATCGGCCGAGACCATGGAGGCGACGCGCGCCGAGAGCCGGTCGTTGTCGCCGTAGCGGATCTCTGTGGTCGCCACGGTATCGTTCTCATTGACGACGGGGATCGCCTTCAAGGACAGCAGCGTCTCGATGGTGTGGCGGGCGTTGAGATAGCGGCGGCGCTGCTCGGTATCGCCGAGCGTCAAGAGGACCTGCGCGGCGACGAGACCGCGCGCGTGAGCGAGCTCCTGATAGGCGTGCGCGAGGCTGATCTGGCCGACGGCGGCAGCCGCCTGGCTCTGTTCCAGCTCGAGCGGGCCTTTGGGCAATTTCAGCGCGTGGCGGCCAAGCGCGATGGCGCCCGATGATACGAGCACGACCTGCTTGCCGGCCGCGGCCAGGCTCGCGACGTCATCGAGAAGCGATGCGAGCCACTCCGCTTTGAGCGCACCCGTCGCCCGGTCGGTCAGCAGCGCCGAGCCGATCTTGATGACGATGCGTTTGGCCTTGGCCCACTCGGGCCGTGCGGCCGAAGGCGCATTCACTGTTGTCGCGGCTGTCTTCACGTCGAGGCTCATAAGCGTAGGTTCCGGCGCGGCGGGCGCCAGCCCGGCCTGCCTGATAGCTCAGCCTGCCAAAAAGCGGAAGCCGGGGGCAAAGGCTCGTGCACTCTTTGGCAGCGACCCTGCGGCGCCATCGCCGTGAATTGCGGCCGTCAGCTGGCCGCCGTGCGCCGCACCTCGAGGCCCAGAAGCGTCAGGCTGATGCCCTGCAGCATCAGCACGGCGCCGACGATGGTGCCGAGCGTCCATCCGGCCGACGTTGGCAGGTCGAACAGCACAAGCAAGCCGGCGACGATCGACAGCACGGCCGACAGGATGAGCCACTTGCGCCCGCTCCATTCGGGAAAGCCGCCGCTCACCAGGAGCGAGGTGACGCCCTGGGCCACCAGCGTGATCGCAACGATCATGGTCAAGGATATGAGGCCTGACGTCGGATAGACGAACATGAGCAGGCCGCCGATAATGAAGACGGTGCCTCCCAGCATCTGCCAAACGCGCCCGCTCCAGCCCGTCGTTTTCAGACCGTGTGCGAGTTGCAGCACGCCGGCGACGACGAGCGCGGCTGCGATCCAGATCTCGGTCGTCAGCGTGGCGGTGATGACGCCGAGCGGGGTGGTGAGGATCAAGCCGCCGAACAGCATCAGCACGATGCCGAGCGCCAACAACCAGCCCCAGCTATGATGCAGCTTGCCGCGCAGGTCCGTCATTGCGTCCATGGCACTTCATCCGTTTTTTCCGCTCGTGCGCTGGGGCCGGATGTAGCACGGGACCTGCCTATTTTTTGCTAACGGGTGTTCCAACGGCGAGAATCTGCCGGGCCGCGGTGGCTCCGGCCAGGATCGCGCCCGTATACCCGCCGCTGCCGGCATAGGAGGAGGCGAGATAGATCCCTTCGATGGGCGTGCTGGGCGAGCGCCCGGGTCCCCTCCAGAACGGCCCCGAGGGCGGCAGCGGGGCGAAGCCGTAAACCGCGCCATCGGGCGCGTTGAGGTATGTGTTCATCGTGCTCGCGGTGCTGAACACCGACGTGACGACCTTCTCGGCGAACCCGGGGAACATACGATCGATCGCGGCAACGAGGGCCGCACGCCATAGCGTGCGCTTCTCGTCATAGGCGGCGGTGTCGAGGCCGGACCAGTTGGCGGTGCGATCGACGCCGACAACCGAGACCGGATAGGGCGGCCCGCCAAGCCCACTGTCGATCGCCGAATAGTCGACGACCGCAATGGGAGGAACGGCCTCGCCCGGAGGCTCCGCCAGGATGGCGGCGCAGCGGCGATAGTCTGATAGCGCCGTCATCCACTCCGGCAACAGTAAGGTCGAGTAGGCGCTGAACCCAATTTCGGCCGGGCGCGCCGAGAGCCCGAAGGTTGCCGAGAACAGCGAGATCGAGAGCGGAGAGGCGCTATAGGGCGCAAAGAAGCGCGCGCGCGTCGCTTCCGGCAGCATGCTCTTGACGTGTGCGGGCGCTGCATTGCTGACGACGATCGCGGCACGTGCCTCTACCCGCCCGCTGCCATCCTTGCCTTCGTGCGCCACGCCCGTCGGCCGGCCTTCGCCGTCGAGCAGGATCTCGGTCACGGTGCGCCGCAAGAGCAGCTCGCCGCCCGCGGACCTCAGGGCTTTGGCGAGCGCGTTGCTTAAGCGTTGCGAGCCGCCCTGAATATAACGCCCGCCGGAGGCGATGTATCCGCCTTGCGCAACGGCAAACAGGATCCACCACAGCGTGTCGGGATCATCGTGCCAGTAGAGAATGTTGGCGCCGAGCGCGCACTTCACGGCCTCATCCTCGCCGAAGGCACGTTGAAAGCGCTCAGCCAGCGACAGCCGCCAGCCGCGTACCACGGGGCCGAGCTTCATGAGCGCCGACAGGCCCTCCAAAGGCTTGTCGAACGCCTGACGTCCGCGGCTCAAGAACCCGACGCCCGACGCGATTTTCTCCATGTCGGTGAGCAGTGGTCCGATGCCGGCGCGCGCCGAGGGGAATCTGTCGCCGAGCGCTGCGCGCGCTTCTGCGAAGCCCTCCGGCAGCACGAACGGCACGTCCCCGATCGGGCCGCCGCGCACCTCGTAGACGGAACCGGTCGGCACCCAGGCGACCTTGTCGAGTACGCCCAGGTCGGCCAGCACGCGGTGCTTGGGATCGATGGGGTCTTGCGGGTCGCTGGTCTCGTGCAGCGATGCCTCCACGACAAGATCGCCCGATTTGTAGGTCGAGGCGGCGCCGCCGACGCCGTAGTTGCGCTCGATCAGCAGCGTTTTGCGGCCGGCTTGCGCCAACAGCGCGGCCGCCGTCAGGCCGCCGAGGCCCGCGCCAATGACGATGACGTCGTAGCGATCCATCAAGTCGGCACCTTCAATCAGGCATGTCTTCGCTTCGAGACCACGCCTGATAGCCCACTCGTGGACGCAGGGATAGTCCGGCCGACGCGCAAGCATCGGCCCATGCTCAGCCGGCGGCAGCCTTGCGGTGCGCGGTGAGGAACGCGGTCATCTGCTCCCCCGACAGCG
This sequence comes from uncultured Alphaproteobacteria bacterium, assembly GCA_963782555.1. Taxonomy (GTDB): domain Bacteria; phylum Pseudomonadota; class Alphaproteobacteria; order Rhizobiales; family Hyphomicrobiaceae; genus Hyphomicrobium_A. The sequence goes on from CAWAKB010000003.1 coordinate 759,685, forward strand.
GGCGCGAGAACAGATACCCCTGTAATTGGTGACATCCCGAGGACCTGAGCCAGCGGTGCTGCTCGGATGTCTCCACCCCTTCGGCGGTGATCACCAGTTTCAAATCGAGCCCCAGCCTGATGATCGAGGCGAGAATGACGGTGCTGTCATGCGATCGGCCGATCTCCTCGATGAAGCTGCGGTCGATCTTGAGCTTGTCGAAGCCGAACTTGCGCAAATAGAGCAAGCTCGAATAGCCCGAGCCGAAATCATCGAGCGCGACTTTGACGCCCAAGGACTGCAGGCCTTTGATCTGCTCGTCGGCGCGTTTCTCGTCCGCCAGCAGCACGGTTTCGGTGATCTCGATGACCAGACGCCGGGGTGGGAACTTTGTGGTGGCCAGCACATCGCGGACGACGGTCACGACGTCGCCGTGATGGATTTGCGCGCCCGATACGTTGACCGCCACGTCGATCTCCGGCCAGGCGAAGCTGTCGGCGACGGCGCGGCGCAGCACGCTCTCGCCGATCCTCGGGATAAGCCCCGTCTCCTCCGCCAGCGGCACGAAGACGTCGGGCGAGATGGGTCCCAACAACGGATCGGTCCAGCGCGCCAGAGCCTCTATGGCCACCATGCGGCTTCCGGTGGGGTCCATGATCGGCTGGTAGGCGACATCTATGGCATCCTTGGCGATGGCGGTGCGCAACGCACTCTCGAGCACCCTCCGGTGCGAAAGCTCCAGGTCCATGGCCGGGGCGAATGAGACCGCCAATCCGTTGCCGCGCTCCTTGGCCTTGGCGAGTGCCAACTCGGCGCGGCGCACGAGGTCGTCGCTGTTGTCACCATCACGCGGCGACAGCGCGTAGCCGACAGAGGCGGTGATGAACACCTTCGTTCCGGTGCTCACGGTGATCGGCTCAGCCACCGCCGCGATGGCGCGCGCGGCAAGCTCGCAGACGCCCGGTTCGCCGACGCCGAGGGCGAGAATGTTGAACTCGTCGCCGTCAGGACGCGCCAGCACGGACTCCGGTTCGAGCAAGTCCTGCAGGCGTTTGGCGACGGCGAGCAAAACCTCGTCGCCGACCGCATGGCCGAAATCGTCGTTGATCTCGTTGAACTGATCGAGATCGATGGCAAGAACGCCCAGTGTCGATGCGCGCCAATTGGCCTTGTGGATCAATAGGGGAAATTGCTCGCGCAAGGCGACCCGATTTGGCAGTCCCGTCAACGTGTCCGTTTGGGCGGCTTGCCGCGCCTCCTCCTCGCTCTCCATAAGCTTGCGGGCTTGGCTTCTTCCCCAACGCATGAGAAGCGCCGCCAGGGCGCCGAGCAACAGCAATGCGAGCGTGAGGCCAAGCGCGACCTCACGTACGAACTGCCAGCCGGGCTGATCCTTGCGCCAGGCGAGCGTGCCGACCTCCGCGCCGTTGCGCGCCTTCACCAGCTCGGTCGAGCTGCCGGAGGGAGGTGTCCCTTGGATCCACTTAAGATCACGGAACCCGAAATTTGCTCCGAGCTGCTTGGTGAAGCCTGCATCGAGATTGTCGATTGCAACCAGAAGACCGGGCGCCTTACCGAGCGATGTGCGGGGAGGACGATCGGGGACGATGGTTGAGACGATGACGGCTGCGGGCCTTCCCCGAATCTTGCGGACGTCGGCGACCGCACGGTGCTCGACGACCTCTCCGTTTCCGAGGTCGATCGGCGTGGTGACGACCTTGGACGTCTCGGTCGCCGCCTCAGGCGTGCGGACGGCCGAGACAAGATCGTCGAGGCCCGCTCCAATCCGCGCATAGGATGCCGGATCTACGTCATGCCCATCAGCGAAGCCGTAGACGGGGGTGTTCTTGCTGGAGAGGACGTAGATGCCGTCATAGCCGAAAATCCGATTGAGATAGGAGCCGAAGAACGTGCGCAGCCAGCTCCGGTCGCGAGCGAGCGCTTTTTCGTAAGCCTCGTCCCACACCGTTTGCACTCTGAGTTCGCGCGCGAGCGCCTGTCCGTGCTGCTCGAGCGCGTGTCCGATAGTCTCGCGCTGGCGCGTGAGTGCGATCTCATCCGTCTCACGTGCACCGATGATCAGCGATATGAGCACGACGGCACAGGCCGCGACCGCGAGAACCGCGATCGGCGCCGTGACGAACGCTGTCGTTTGCTCTTGCGGACGCTTCACCGCGGCCATACCGCCGGCATCGTGACACCTTGAAAGTACGGGCAATGCTCTCGCTCTCGGTTGTGGGGAGGGCAGCTGAACAAGCCGTAATAGGCCCGCGCATGCCTGCGAGAGCGGTGAGTAATTCATTAACGCAACGGCGAAGTTGGTCCTGAACGGCACAGGGCGGCCGGTAGGCACTTTTCATGGGCTCAGGGCCGCCAGGGTTGCGGGGCGTCGGCTGTCTCGGACTGCTCTTGTTTCCTGGCGCGCTGGATCTCACGCGCAAGCGCAAAGAGCGCCTCCTTGACGCCTGATCCCGACACCGCCGAAAGCACCAGCGGCGTCTTGCGCGCCGCCTTCTTGAGCGCCTCCACGCGCTCATGCAGCGTCGCCTCGTCGACGGCATCGCACTTGGACAGCGCCACGATCTCCTTCTTCTTCTCGAGCTCGGCGCCATAGGCCTTGAGCTCGCGACGCACCGTGCGGTAGGTGCCGGCCACGTCCTCCTCGGTGGCATCGACAAGGTGCAAGAGCACTTTCGTGCGCTCGATGTGACCGAGGAAGCGGACACCGACACCGGCTCCCTCGCTCGCGCCCTCGATGAGGCCGGGAATGTCGGCAAGAACGAAATCAGCCTCGCCAGCGCGCACCACGCCGAGATTGGGATGCAGCGTGGTGAAGGGATAGGCGGCGATCTTCGGCTTGGCGGCGCTGACGGTCGCAAGGAATGTCGACTTGCCGGCGTTCGGCAGGCCCACAATGCCGGCGTCCGCTATGAGCTTGAGCCTCAGCCATATGGTCAGCTCCTCACTCGGCTGACCGGGGTTGGCGCGGCGCGGGGCCTGGTTGGTCGAGGACTTGAAATGGGCATTGCCGAAGCCGCCGTTGCCGCCCTTGGCGAGCAGCGCGCGATCGCCCGGCTTCTCCAGGTCGGCGAGCAGCGTCTCCTGGTCCTCGGCAAAGATCTGCGTGCCGGGGGGAACCTTGATGATGCAGTCGGCGGCATTGGCGCCGGCGCGATTTTTGCCCATGCCGTGACCGCCCGTCTTCGCCTTGAAGTGCTGCTGGTAGCGGTAGTCGATGAGCGTGTTGAGGTTTGAAACGCATTCGGCCCACACGTCGCCGCCCTTGCCGCCGTCGCCGCCGTCGGGGCCGCCGAACTCGATGAACTTCTCGCGCCGGAAGCTGATGCAACCGCCGCCGCCGGCCCCCGAGGCAATGTGGATCTTGGCTTGGTCGAGAAACTTCATGCTGCACGTCTCCGCCAGGCGATGAGCGGCCGCCGGCGCGCATATCTTATCGTACCTACCTCGCACTGGCGCGCCTCGCACCATTGCGAGCTCTGGCCGATGCGGCGAAAGCCGAGCTTGGCGATGACGCGTGCCGAGGCCGGATTGTCGACGAAGTGGCCGCAGGTGAGGCGGCGAAAGCCGATGACGCGGAAACAGTGCTCCATCAGCGTGCGGGCCGCCTCCGTGGCGAAGCCGCGCCCCCACCACGGCTTGCCGATCCAGTAGCCGATCTCGGCCTGCTCTCCTTCGCTTTCGATGTAGCCGACGGCACCGATGAGAGCCCCGTCGTGCTCCACGCCGCGCACGAACTCGTCGCCGCCGATCGAGGCAATCCACAGATCGGCGTCGACCAGCGAATAAGGGTGGGGAATGCGCGACGTCATGCGAGCGATATCCCAGTCGCCGGCAAGCGCGGTGATGCGGCTCGCATCGGCGGCTTCAAGCGGCCGGTAGCTCAATCGCGGCGAGCGCATCTGGCAATCGCGCTCCATCCTGGCCTCACGGTTCATCGCCGAGGCGGACACGAAAAAAGGGGGACGTTGTGGCATCCCCCTTCACGATAAATCGGTGGGCACCCGAGCGTTACTTCGCGGCCCCAGTTTCCTCGTTTCGCACCGAAACGTAAACCCGGCCATTGCGCTTGGTCTTGAACTCGACCGCGCCCTCGACGACGGCGAAGATCGTGTGGTCGGAGCCCATGCCGACGCCGAAGCCCGGGTGCCACTGGGTGCCGCGCTGGCGTACCAGGATGTTGCCGGGGATGACGCGCTCGCCGCCGTAGCGCTTCACGCCGAGACGTTTGGAATGCGAATCGCGGCCGTTCTTCGAGGAGCCGCCTGCCTTCTTTTGTGCCATGGCTCAGAATTCCCTTTCCTTGAGGCTGCCGTCTCAGGCACCAACGATGCTTTTGATGCAGACCGTCGTCAGGTCCTGGCGGTGGCCGCGCTTGCGGCGCGAATTCTTGCGGCGGCGCTTCTTGAAGGAGATGACCTTCGGTCCGCGCGTCTGCTCGACGAGCTCGGCGACGACCTTGGCACCCGATACCAGCGGGGTGCCGAACTTGGGTGCGTCCGAGCCGCCGATCATCAGCACCTCGGCGAACTCCACCTTGGCGCCGGCCTCGCCTTCGACTTTTTCGACGGTCAGAACATCGTCCGGGGCGACACGATACTGTTTGCCGCCCGTCTTGATGACAGCGTACATGGCTTTTCCTTCGCGTTATCCGCGCCCTGCGGCGCCGCGACTGATCGCGGACTTCTAAAGGCTCGCCATGATGGCGATGCAAGCCTCGGGCAGCGCATCTTGCGCGTCAGGCTCGGGGCCCAACGCGAACGGGGCGCTTTATCGGCGAGGCGCGTCAAATTGTCAATCGGTTGGCGGGGCCGCGCGGATTTGACCCTGGTCAAACGGCAAATCGCCGTTCCGCGCCAGGGTAGCACTTGCCTGGCCGATGACGGCGCTACCTACCGGTCGCCGAGCCGGTTGGATCGCCGAAAATGGCCGGGCACCTCGCCTACCGCTTGAGCACTGGGCTGCCGGGGTACCCATTGGTGGCCCTTTTCTTTTGAGCGGGCCGCGCTGCCGGCTGACATTGCCTGCAACCGTGCACACATCAAGCCTGGGTGCGGAGGTCGGCTGGCGATGGCTTGGCAATGACGGAGACAGACCACAGGCGCCCCCTCGAGCCGATTCCGGTCCATGCGGTGGGCCCTGCCTTTCCCTTGGAGACTCTGCGGTTGGAGGAGGCACGCGCGCACGCCCTCATCGAAGGGGCGACGCGACAGGTGCCGCGCGCCGCATTGACGTCGCTCGATGCCATCTCCCGGCGCTGGCTTGAGAAGCAGGACAGCGTGCATCTCGCCGAGATCGACGCAATCGCGGCCCGCTTGCACCGGCCCGGCGCCTACTTCCTATCCGTCAACTACGAGTGGGGCTGCACCTGCCGGGTGGCGCCCGCGCCCGACCACAAAAGCGCGCGTCTCGTGCGCGTGCTCGACTGGCGCACGCCCGGGCTTGGCCGTCATGTGGTGGCAGCGCGTGTCGCAGGCACCGCCGGTCTCTTCGTGGCGCTGACGTGGCCCGGCTACACGGGCATTCTCCAGGCGATGGCGCCTGGGCGCTTTGCCGCCGCACTCAACCAGGCGCCCATGCGCAAGCCGCTCGGGCGCTTCTACCTCGACTGGGCGGTGAACCGGGCGCGCGTCTGGCGCATGAAGCATCTGACGCCGGCGCATCTGTTGCGCGAGGTGTTCGAGACGGCGCGGGACTTTGCCGAGGCCAGGCGCATGCTGACCCAGCGGCCGATCTCCACGCCGGCAATTTTCTCGCTCGCCGGCGTGAAGCCCAATGAGACCGTCATCATCGAACGCTCCGAGACGGAGGCGCGCGTGCATGAGGGCAGCAACGTGACCGCCAACCACTGGCAGGCGCCAGGCTGGCGCGGGCATGCGCGCGGGCGCGACAGCGCGGGCCGCGCCCGGCGAATGCATCTGGTCGAGCCCAAGCTCGATCCCGGCTTTCCCTGGCTCAGTCCGCCGATCCTCAACGCATGCACGCGGCTCGTCATGATCGCGGATGCGAGCCAAGGCCGGCTCGTCGCGCAAGGATACGAGGACATGCAGGCCGCGACCGAGCCGCTCGAGCTTGTCGCCTGAAAGGCTCAATCCTCAGGCGAGTCCGCGCCCGACCAGTTGACCCGCAGCGTGCCGAACATCACCGCCGCCAGCAGCAGGAAGCCGACCACGGCGCCTGCAAGAAGCGCGTAGTCCTCGAGTTGCAGGATGAGATAGAGCAGGCTGTAGAGCAGCGCGAGCACAACGAGCATGACGAGGCCCTTGGCAACGCTACGCTGCACGCGGCCCACGTAGAGCGCGATGAGACCGCTCGTGGCGATCGCCGCGATCAGATACGCCCACAAAAACCCGGTCTGCTCGGCAAAGGACAAGAGCAGCACATAGAAGAAAGCCATGGCGAGCCCGACGAAAACATACTGCACGGGGTGCACCGCGTGCGCCGATCTGAGCTCGAGCACGAACACGGTCATGAAGGCGATCGCCAAGAACATCATTGCGTACTTCGCGGCGCGCGACACGAGCTGGTAGAAGTCGACCGGCACAATGAAGCGAACGCCGAAGGCGTAGGGGTTCATGCGCAAGCCCCCCTGGTCGGACAAGGTCCATGCCTGCGGCACGCTGCGCGCCAGGTGCGGCACCTGCCAGCGCGCCGAGAAGGCAGAGGCATCGATCGTACGCTCGGTAGGGAGAAACGCGCCGGTGAAGCTCGGGTCCCGCCAGTCCGACGACAGCTCGACGGTGGTCTCGCGCGCCACCGGCGCAAAGGTCAGCTCCGAGGAGCCGTTGAGCGTCAGGGCGAACTTGAAGCTGAAGCCCTGCAAGGAGGGCGGAGTCGCGGCTGGCGTGGCGTTCGCCGCCCCGAAAAGAGGCGTCGCGCTTGCGAGCCGCACGTGGATTCCGTTCAGATAGCTGCCGGGAACACCGATGCTCGGCTCGAACGCGAGCTTGGTTGCGCCATCGATAAGCACGGACGCCGTGGTCTTGAGCCCAGACACGTCGTTGATGGCGAGCGCCAGCACGGCGTCGTCCCAACGCACGTTCTGCACGTCGGCTGCGACCTCGGCCATGTCGGGCCTATCGAAGCGGCCCTCGAAGCCGAGGGTGGCGGTGTAGGCGGCCACGTCATAGATGGAGCGGTGCAGGACTTTGGTGGCGGCCTTGCCGTTGATGTCGAGCGTCTGCGGCAGAAACACCGCGCGCTTCTCCACCAGCTCCTCCACGCGCTTGTCGCCTTGTGTCGTCACGTGGCGGACCGTGTAAGGGACGATCAGCACCGGGCCGCTGATGGACTGGGCCGCGCCCCACTCGCGCGCCACGTCGGCATGCACGCTGGCGGCGCGGTTCTCGCGCTCCTCGATCAACGCCCACACGAGCAGCAGCGGGATCGCGAGAATGAGGACGAGGCCGCAGATGAGAAAGAACTTGAAGCCGGGGCTGCCGAGCATGCGCCGGAAGGCAGCGGCAATGCTTTCCACAAAACGGTCTCCTCACGCTCGATTTCGCGGGATCGAACACGAGGGTGGTGGCACGAACAAGACGGCAATAGGGCGGGAATTCCCCGCAAGTTGCGGCAAGCCCGGCGTTCAGCCTTGCGCCGCCTGCCGCTGCGGCGCTTGCGTCTCGTCCGTCCAAATGTGGAAGCGTTTCAAGACGTGAGGCCCGAAGGAATTGATCAGCGACACGTCGGCGGCATCGCGCCCGCGCGCGACGACGATGCGGCCGATGCGCTGCGCGTTGTGGCGCGGATCGAAGGTGAACCAGCGCTGGTCCAGATAGACCTCCACCCAGGCGCTGAAATCCATGGGCGCGGGATCGGGCGGAACGCCGATGTCGCCCAGATAGCCGTTGACGTAGCGCGCGGGGATGTTGAGGCAGCGGCAGAAGGCGATCATCAGGTGTGCGAAGTCGCGGCAGACGCCCTTGCGCTCCTGGAACGCCTCCAGTGCGGTGCGGGTGGCGCGGGCGTGCTCGTAGCCGAACGTGAGGTGGCGGTGCACGAACGCGCTGATTGCCTGCACGCGATTCCAGCCGGGCGCCATGGTGCCGAACAGGTCCCACGCGGTCTGGCTCATGCGGTCGGTCTCGCAGTAGCGGCTACCGAGCAGGTAAAGAAGCATGTCGTTGGGCAGGCGCTCCACCGGAACCTCGCGTGCCTTCAGGTCGACGGGATCGTGCGCGCCGCTATCGACGATGGTGCCGTCGAGATGCAGCGTGATGTCTCCGGCCGGAGCGATGAGGCGCCGGCAGCGGTTCCCGTAGCTGTCCAAGTAGGCCGTGGACGGCAGCAACGGCGTGCACTGGAACGGCGCCTCACCGACGATGTCCTTGCGTCGCTCAGGGTGAACGTCGAGCAGGCAGATCAGCGGCGTCGGTTTGCCGACGGCGACCGTAATCTCGTATCCGTAGTTGATGAGCATCGAGCGGCGTCCTCATGACGAACGACGAGCAACAACACGCGTGCGTGCGCAAAAGTTCCAAGGGCGGCCATGCACGTCTAGAGCTGGCACCTTGCCAAGCGCTTTGCGCATCATTCTAGACCCGCGCGCCTGAGGAAGCACGCGCTGCAACGGATTGCCCCGCACGAAGCTTCAGCTTGTCGTGCCCAAAAAGGCGGCAACCACTCTTGCGTCTTTTTAGACGCCAGCGGCGTTGACAAAGCGTCCGTTCTATCTGATATTTCTGTTATGACAGAAATTAGCGTAAGCAATGGCCAGCTGCCGCCCGCGATCGAGCGTTTCGTGGTGCATTGGGGTGAGATGGGGACGGCCTGGGGCGTCAACCGCTCGGTGGCCCAGATCCACGCTCTGCTCTACGTCTCCGACGAGCCGATGACGGCGGAGGACATCGCCGAGCGGCTGGGGATGGCGCGCTCCAACGTGTCGACGAGCCTGCGCGAGCTCGTCGGCTGGAACCTTGTCCGTCGCGGGCACGCAATGGGCGACCGGCGCGACTACTTCGAGGCCGAAGCCGACATGTTCGAGATGGTCCGGCGCATCGCCATGGGGCGCAAGGCGCGTGAGATCGACCCGGCGCTTAGCGTCTTGCGCGCGTGCCTTGCCGAGGCGAAGAGCGATCCGCGCGTCTCCGCGGCCGCGCGCCGGCGGCTCAGCGCCATGCTCAGCTTCACCGAGACCGTGGACAAGAGCTTCAACGAGATCATGGCCCTGCCGGCGGCGACCCTGATGACGCTCCTAAAGATGGGGGGCGCCGTCGCCAGGCTCGCAAGCCGCGGCAAACGCCAAGGCCGGGCAAGATCCGTCTGAGCACGGCAGGGAGAGTGTCATGGCAGCTGTTGAAAGCCTCGCGAGGACCGGCGCGGGCGTATGCTCTCCCATAGCGCCGCAGCCGGCTGCAGCGCCGGGGACCCTCACGGATGCGCGCTTCCGTGCGCTCGTCGGCGAGGCGGCCTGGGCCCGCCTGCCCGAGCCGGTGCGCCGCCGCTTCTCCAAGCGTCTGGCTCCCGACGAGCCGCTGCTCTACTGCGGCACGGTGGTGACGACCGAGCTGTCGCGCGTGGGACGCATCATGGCGTTTCTCGCGCGCGCGATCGGATCGCCGCTGCCTCTGACTGATGGCGCAACTGGTCCGGCGCTGGTCGCCGTCGTCGAGAACGAGGGCCTTGGCGGCCAGTGCTGGACCCGCATCTATGCGCGGCCGGGGCGTTTTCCCCAGGCCATCCATTCCGCCAAGCGATTTCGCGGGCCGACCGGCCTGGAGGAGTACGTCGGCTATGGCATCGGCATGGCGCTCCGGGTCTCGGTCGAGGACGGTGCGCTCGTCTTCCGCTCCGATCACTACGTCTTATGTGTCGGCGCCCGGCGCTGGCGCTGGCCGCGGGTGCTGGAGCCGGGTGCCATGGAGATCACGCATCGCGATGAAGGCAATGGAACGTTTTCCTTCCGCCTGGAGCTGGTCCACCCGCTTCTGGGCCGCGTCGTGCACCAGCTAGCCTACTTTGAGGATCCCTGAGCCAAAGTCGCGCCGCTTGTAACGACGAGCCCGGACATGCGATATCCAAGTGTCTAGAAGCTCTGCGGCGGTGGTGGGGGACCCATGACCCGGCGGGCAGTGCGCATCATCTGGGTTTTGACGGGCGTGTGCCTCATCGCCGGCGTGATCGCCAGTGTGGTCATCCTGCTCGGCGCGCCGGACAGACCTTGGAGCCAAGCGCTGCGCGAGATGTCGACGCTGATCGACGTCCTGGCGCTGCTGTTGTGGATGGGCATCTTCGCCATCTACTGGGCCCGGCGTCGGCCGCGCCCATGAGCCCGCCTCGCACGCCGGTTTGACGGCTTGCGTGCTTAGGAGGCGCGCGATAAGAAGCCTGCCTCTGCGGACCCCGCAATCCGCTCCCGGAGAGGTGGCTGAGTGGTTGAAAGCACCGCACTCGAAATGCGGCATACTCGCAAGGGTATCGAGGGTTCGAAT